>NZ_JAVIFX010000009.1 GCF_031157255.1 Bradyrhizobium sp. LHD-71
CGGGCACCTTCGCATAATCCGAAGGGTCTAATCGTTGGGCCACTTTTGTGACCAATTTTGTCGGATCCTCCACGTATTTTACGAATTTTCCTATCTTCTTCATCATGCATTCTCCTGGGTTAGTCGGCGCTGGGTCAACGGCACGGGTGGCGCCGCCCGGTCAGCATCTGTCGCAGGCCATCGCGATGCATCCACCATTCGAATGATATCGGCGGGACCTCAGGTCGACGCGAAGGAACCGGTCACCAATCCATAAGCAGGAGAATGCCGCCCAGCGCGATGAATGGACACTGAGCAATAGCGCGCTATCACCGGAGCCGGTTCGCGGATCGACGTGTTTTACCGACGTCGGCCGACAGCGGCGCTGGAGCGGCGCCGACAAGGCGCGGATTGCGATCGCTCAAGGGCTACCGGTGCTAATGTTGCCGGGGATGAGAACGAACCACGGGAGCGGTCACGCGCTTTCCGCGCGTCTTGGCACTGTCGGGCATCAGGGGCTCATTCTACCGGCGGCGCAGCGCAGGTGTAAAACTCCACAAAATCCGCGAGCGGAATGGCCAGCTCCCGGTGCTCACGATCGGCTCTGCGCCGAATCTCGGCTGCGAACTCTCGCGAGACATCGCGCGACCAGCCTTCGTCTGTGTTGAACGCCACGACGCGAACGGGATCATTGTACTGCCCGCCATAGAGATCGCTAAGCGTCATTTCCCGATCTGAATGGTCGGTATCCGTCTCCGCGAAGACGCGCCCGAGATTACCGAGCTCATCCTCAACCATATAAACGGTGCGGTTAGATGCGGGGATGATCGAGGGGGCGGACACACGCAACTCCGGAACTGATCTGACTCATGCGCCCGCAGGTTCTTGGTTCCTGCCTCAATCGGCTTCGACTCTACTCAAATGACTCGCGACTTTCTCGGACAATCCTTTGTCGTGTTGCCAGGGTGCATCGTCTCTACATGACGCTCGTCCTCGGATCCGGCGCAGGCCGGAGGCTGATCTGAATCTTAATATATCGCCTATCAGCGTTTAGCCGTGATGTCGGTCGGACGGATCCAACTGCCGCGCTAGCACGATGGGTTTCACTGCCTACCGAGCCGGTTGCAATGGATAGACCAGCGCGCGAACCGGGCGGCGGCCAGTCGGCCGACGGCTGCGATCGGCGCCTGCGGCATCCGTTTGAACAGCGTGATCAAATCGTCGTTCCAATCGCCGGCGCCAGACAGCGGAGCGATGAAGATTTCCCGCGCGTCGGTTTTCGGGCGCCCGTGTCGCAAGTAATTTTGATGAGCGCCTCGCCCACCGACTCCATCAGCGACAAGAGCGAGTGCGCGCCGGTTTTGAAATGGCGGACGCGCAAGGTCTCTGCGCGTCAGTCGACGTCGTCCAGCCGCAAGCGCGTGGTCTCAACGACGCGCAGCCCGTATGTCGACAGGAGCTGCAGGATGACATAGTCCCGCAGGCCCATTGGTGACTGGTGTTTCCGCGCAGATTTCAGGACGGTCTCGATTTGATCCAAACTCAACGCGGAGGGAATGCTCTCATAGGCGTAGAGCACCGGGCGATGATTTGCGGCGCCAGATCAACGGCGGTGCGGCCCGTCCTATGAAGATGTCGCATCAGAGAGCGGAGACGCTCAGCCACATCTTTGAAGGTGGGATTCAGCCGTTCCTGCGTCGCCCAGCGGGTGGCTCTTCTGCACCACTTGCATACACCGCTGTCTGGGGAATGCTCTGTGGTTCCGCGATGACGAGGTGATACCGTCCTGCTGGCATGACGCGCGCCACGCGAAGGCCTGCGTCGGTCATCAGCTTTCGGTAAGCTTGTTCGCTTCTTTCGCGACCACCGGGTCCGCGCAGCATGTTGAGGTCGTTCAGTGCCGTTGAAGCGTGGCTGGAGGAGGCATCCTGGAACTGTTCCAACAAGCGCTCGATGACGAGGACGCGGCCCGAACGACCCAACGCGCGCCGGCAGTTGGCGAGGAGCACGGCGCAGTGCGCGTCGTCCCAATTGTGGAGCACGCTCTTGAGCAGGAAGGTGTCGAACCCCGACGGTAAACCAACAAAGAAGTCTGCCGCTAGGAAGTCCGCCCTCGGCCCCAGGCGTGCGTCGGCTATCGCTTTCCAGGCGCCAGCCTCGCAGCGCTGAAGGTCCAGCACGCAGCCGATCGTAGCGGGATAGGCGCCGAGGATAGCGATGAGTAGCGTCCCAGTGCCGCCGCCTATGTCCAAGATCCTGCCGGCGTCGCCGAAATTGTATGCAGCCAGCACATCCCGCGCGACGAGGCGCGTCATGCTCACCATCGCTGCATCAAACAACGATGCCGCTTGCGGATCGCGGCGGATTTCCTCGTATCGTCCGCCTTCCGATCCTGCGATCTCGGCAGATGTTCGGCCGGTGCGCACGGAGTCACTTAAGCCAATCCACGGGCGCACCAGCATTTTTCCTTCGAATCGGGCCCAGTCACCCAAGGAAGACTCAGAGCGTTGAGCGAGATAGGCGCCCATTTCGGTCAGCTGGTATTGACCGCCCTCAACGCATCCGCATATGCCGAGCCCCACCAGAGCTGTGAGCAATCGCTTGATCGAGGCCTCGTGCGCCGGGCAGTCGGCTGCAATGTCTGACGCAGCCCGCGGTCCAGCAGCGAGTGCGTCGATCACGCCGACCTCTACCGCTGCACAGATAGTGGCAGTTACCCGGTGTCCTCCTATGAGATCGAGCAGACGGTCCGTGACGGCCGCGCACGCTGACATGGCACGCCTCCCAACTATCGGGCCGACTTCAAGTCGATCGACCTCGAGATTTCGAGCACTCGCGCTCTTTGCTGCTCGACGAGCTCCCTGAGCGCCTCAGGACCGCCGCCAATCACCTGCTGTCCAGCTGCTTTCAGCTTCTCGGTGACGGCAGGGTCAGACAACACCGCATTGACACTGGAGACGACGCGTTCACGGATTGCGTGTGGCATGTCCCTCCACCCGAAAAGCCCGGCGCCACCCACAAAGGTGAATTCGCCATATCCGGACTCCGCTGCACTGGGCACGTCAGGCAGGATCGTCGTGCGCCGAGGCTCGGTCGTCGCAATGAAGCGTGCCTTTCCGGCAGCGACCGATGCGGCGGAGGTCGGTATCGCCGCGATGAAAGCATGAATGCGGCCTTCGCCGAGATCCATTTGTGGCTGGGAGGCGTCGCGGTAGGCGACGTAGTTCATCTCCAGGCCGCGCTGCTTGAGAAAGGTGGCAAACACGTAGCGCGGCAGCGTCGGGCTGGAGGCCCATGCCAACTGGCCCTTCCTGGCTCGAATGACGGCCTCCAGCTCGGCGAGCGTTTGCACTGCCAGGCTGGTCGTCACCGAGATAGCGACGACCACCGAAACCGTTGGTACAAGAGGGACCAGGTCCGCCTCCGGATCGAAGGGTAGCTTCTCGACTGTAAGTGGCGCGACCGACAGGGTCCCGAATGTCGTGTAGAGTAGCGTGTGCCCGTCGCGGGTGGCAGCAAACGTGCCCGCGCCGATGGTCGTTTCACTGCCGGGCTTGTTCTCAATCACCACCGGCTGTTTCCAGCGCTTGGCCAAACTATCGCTGATGATCCGCGCTGCAGCGTCAATCCCGCTCCCGGCAGGGAACGGCACGACAATACGAACGGTTTGCTGTGGCCAGTCTTGCGCAAGGCTGGACTGGCCTGCCCCGCAAAGGGCAAATACGACGAGCAATGACGCCATGAGCTTTCGAGTACCACCGAGCATGGAAGCCTCCTCAGGCAACGACTGACGATCTCTTCTTTCGACCTGTGCCGGGACGTGCGAGTTCCTCGTTCGCGCCGATCACGCGGATCAGCATTTGCATGAATGCGTCGCGCTCGGCGGCGTGGAGCGTGGAGAGTAGTTGGTCCTGGCCGCGGCGCACCAATGGCGCGAGACGCTTGTGCAGGGCATCGCCACGCGGCGTCAGCCTGAGCTGACGAACCCGCCGGTCCGTCTCGCTCACGCGGCGGGCGATCAGCCCTTTCGCTTCAAGCCGGTCAACGAGCAGGCTCGCATTGGTGCGATCAACGCCGAGGCGCGCGGCAAGTCCAATCTGATCAACATCGGGCTCGCCCCAGACATATGCCAGCACACCATATTGCAGCGGTGTGAGCTCCTCGCCTTCGAGCGACTCCGCCATAGCAGTTGTGCAGATCTGCAGGAACCGGCGGGCCAACGGCATCGGCGCAAGCCGCAGGGGAATCTTTGTGCTCTTTTCCGTAGGCGTCGGTGCTGTGGGCATCGTGCATATATCATCAAATATATGATCATCAAATATATGATGAGTTATTCGCCGTCAAGCGATGACTTGGTACGGCATGCAAGGGGGGCGGCACCGCGCTCGCCAAGTCAGTTCGGTCGCTGTTGACGCCGCCGATGGGTCCGCTTGGGGGCGACAGCGGTCATAAGGCCGCATAGGCCGACGCCTGCCCTATTGAGCAGCTGTACACTCCTTCACATTATTTCCTTGGCTTTATGGCCCTATTTCCAAGATGGTCACTTTACCGATGGTTCGTGCGGATCGGTGTTGCTGCAGAGCCGATCAATCGTGTGGCCGATGTGCTTGAGGACGAGCAGGCCGAGCACACAGGCCTGTTCGTGCCGACAGAGATCCCCAGGTGCCGAAAACCGTCGCAAACCGTTGCGCTTCGGTTTTGCCGTGCAGCGCAAGGTGGCGCGAGCGCCCGAGCTTGGCGAGCATAACAATGAAATCCTTCGCGAATCCGGCTTCGAGGCGGTCGAGATCGAGGCGCTGCGGAAAAGTGGTGCAGTCGAATAATTCCGTGTGACGGACCGCTGCGTCCACGCCAATGTTTGACTTCCGGCCCGAAATTTGCTTGCTAGCGAGCAAATATTTTCGGGGCGAGGAATAGTTATGACGACTGAGCGGTTTGACGTCATCATTATCGGCGCGGGGCTTTCCGGCATCGGTGCAGCGCGCTACCTGACGACGCGACTGCCGCATAAGTCGTTCGCGATCCTCGAGACCAAGCCACGCATGGGCGGCACCTGGGAGCTGTTCCGCTATCCGGGCATCCGCTCCGACAGCGACATGCACACCATGGGATATGCGTTCAAGCCCTGGAAGCATCCAAAGGCGATCAGCGAAGGTCCCGCGATCATCGATTACATCAAAGAGACCGCTGCGGAGAACGATATCGAGCGCCGCATCCGCTACCAGCACAAGGTGATCACGGCGAAATGGTCGTCGCGCGATTCGTTGTGGACGCTCGACGTCGAACAGGCCGACGGCCGGCGGAGCCAGTTGCAGTGCTCGTTCATCTTTTCCTGCGCGGGCTACTACGACCACCATCAGGGCTATCTGCCCGAGTGGCCGGGCTATCGCGACTACAAAGGCACGCTGGTGCATCCGCAGTTTTGGCCTGAAGACCTCGACTATGCCGGCAAGCGCATCGTCATCGTCGGCTCCGGCGCCACGGCCGTGACGCTTGCGCCATCGCTGGCCGAGAAGGCAGCGCATGTCACCCAGCTGCAGCGCTCGCCGACCTATGTTGTGAGCCGCCCGTCCGAAGATGCCTTCAATACGTTTCTGAAGCGCTTCCTGCCGGCACAGCTTGCTTATTCCGCGACGCGGTGGCGCACGATCATTACGGGGCGCCTGCGGGCGAAGCGGTTCGCCAAGGACCCGAAGGGCATGAAGAAGATGCTCGTGGATCTCGCCGTGACCCAGGCCGGACCGGATTGCGATCCAAAGCACTTCACGCCGGATTACTGGCCGGGTCAGCAGCGCATTTGTCGTGTTCCTGACGGCGATATGTTCACGGCCATCCGTTCGAAAAAGGTGACCATGGTCACCGACCAAGTCGAGCGCTTCGACGCCGCCGGCATTCAGCTCAAAAGCGGCAGGCGCCTTGATGCCGACATCATCATCACCGCGACCGGCCTCGTGCTGCAGGCGCTCGGCGGTGTCAAATATATCGTCGACGACCAGGCAATCGTGCCGGGCAAGCTGATCATGTTCAAGGGCTTCATGTACTCGAACATGCCGAACCTGATCTACTTCACGGGTTACTTCAACGCGTCATGGACACTGAAGGTGGACCTGGTCGCGGACTACGCCTGCCGCTTGCTTAAGCACATGGATGAGACCGGCGCGAGGCAGGTGACGCCGCGCGCGGACAACGCGGTATTTGCTAAACCAGGCCGCCCGAACCGTTTCATCTCCGGCTATATCAAGCGCGCGGCCGGACGTGTGCCGAGGATGGGCGCCGACTTCCCGTGGTTTACGGAGCAGAATTATTTCTGGGACCGCAGGACACTGCTCCGCGGCAAGGTCGACGACGGCACTCTGGATTTTTCCGGACCGAAGTCGGTGGTGTTGCCGCCGCTCCAACGCGCGGAAGAGATTCAGCAGGAGGCTGCCGAATAGCCATGGCGTCGGCGACGACACAGCTGGCACGTTCACGCGAGCCCTCGACACATGTCGAGCGACGCGAGGAAGCTGAGCGCAAGCTGCTGGCGGCGGCAGCGAAGATCATCGCCGTCAAGGGGCTCGAACGCTTCACTCTTGCCGAAGTCGGTGAAACGGCGGGCTATAGTCGCGGACTGCCGAGGCATTACTTCGGGGACAAGGACGAATTGACGATCCGTGTTGCTCTCTATGTTGCCGAGCATCCGATCCTGCAGGAGCGGCTGAAGGAAAAGGTCGAGCCGGGGCTTGCAACGGTCGTCAGCATCATCCGTTTCTTCTTTTCGGTCGCGCCAAAGTACCGCACCAATGTCCGCGCGTTGTCGATCGTGCTCGCGGGGGTTTTGACCAATCATTCGCTGAAGGAGCCCATCGCGAGGATGTCGCGGGCGAAGCGGGCGGCGCTGGCCGAGCACATTGCGATCGGTATCCAGCGCGGCGAAATCCGGAAGGATGTGAACCCGCAGGCGCAGGCGATTCTGATCCTGGCCCAGATGCGCGGCGTCGTCATGCAGTGGCTCAGCGAGCAGGATGCGGTCGACCTCGAAGCGGTCGAGACAGAGTTCATTGAGACCCTCCGGCGCGGCCTCGCAACGCGTTAATCGCGCTTCTGGCGCACGATCCAGGTCGTCGACAGCGGCCCGCCACTCGACGAAGCGCGAACGGGGTGTCAAACTCGTTCCAAAGCGAACAACCTCGGACCGTCAATGACCAGGCAAGACGCGATCGCACGCGCAACGCGATATTTCGATTCCGGGACACTGACAGCTGACCTGGCACGGCGCGTGGCATTTCGGACCGAGAGCAAGAACAAGGAGCGCGCTGGCGAAATCGAAGCATATCTGAGGGACGAGATCGCGCCGTTCCTCGACGGCCTCGGATTTTCGGTCGATATCGAACGGCGGGAGGGGGCGCCGCCGTTCCTGTTCGCCCAGCGGCTGGAGAATGATGCGCTGCCGACTGTCCTCGGGTACGGCCATGGCGATGTTGTCGACGGGATGGACCAGGCCTGGGAACCGGGTTTGTCGCCGTGGACCATGACCGAAATGGACGGTCGATTCTACGGCCGCGGCACCGCCGATAACAAGGGCCAGCACACGATCAACCTGGCAGCTCTGCAGGCGGTGCTGGAGACGCGAGGACGGCTCGGCTTCAACGCGAAGTTCCTGTTCGAGATGGGCGAGGAGCGGGGATCGCCGGGTTTGCGCCAGATCTGCGCGGATGAACGCGCAAGACTCGCGGCAGACCTGCTTATCGCCTCCGACGGACCGCGCTTGAAGGAGTCTCTGCCGACCATCTTTCTGGGGTCGCGCGGAAGTCTGCCGTTCGACCTCGTGCTCAAGGCGCGCGAGAGGGAATATCACTCGGGCAACTGGGGCGGCGCGTTGGCAAATCCTGCGATCCAGCTGGCCCATGCGATCGGTTCTCTGGTCGGCCCGACAGGGCAGGTTCGCGTGGACGAACTTAAGCCTCCGCATATGCCGCAATCCGTGCGTCAGGCATTGGGGGATTGCGTCCTGGAAAGCGATGACGACGGCCCTGAAATCAATGCCTGGTGGGGGGAGCCCGGACTCACACCGGCTGAGCGGGTGTTTGGCTGGAGTTCGCTGGAAGTGCTGGCATTTGAAGCGGGCAATCCTGCATCGCCTGTGAACGCTATTCCCTCACGCGCCTGGGCCCGGATGCAGCTTCGCTTCGTCGACGGCGTCGAACCGGCTCAGGTCATCCCGGCCGTTCGCGCGCATCTTCTTAAGCACGGATTTGGAATGGTTGATGTTCGGCAGGTGCAGGAGGATGTGTACAGGGCGACGCGGCTTGCACCAGACAACCCTTGGGTCGACTGGGCGGTTACCTCGATCCTGGCGACGACCGGCAAGAAGCCGACCGTATTGCCCAATTTCGGCGGCACGCTGCCGAACGATTGCTTCGCTGATATTTTGAAGATGCCGACACTCTGGATCCCACACTCCTATCCAGCCTGTGCGCAGCATGCGCCGAACGAGCATCTTCCGCGCTCGATCGCGCGCGAGGGACTGGCGATCATGGCCGGGCTTTATTGGGACCTGGGAGAGCGCAGTTAAGTCTCACTCCACGCTGATGTTTGCATCCTTGATGACCTTGGTCCAAAGACCGACGTCCTTGGCGATGATATCGTCGAACGTCTTGAGCGGTGCCGGCTTTGGCTCGCAGCCGGCCACATCGAGTTTTTTCTGCACGTCTTCGTTTGCGAGCGCTGTGCTGAGCGCCTGCGCGATCTTCTCGACCACAGGCCGCGGCGTGTTGGCAGGAACGACGATGCCGAACCACGGCGTAACCTGCGCCTCTGCAAAACCTTGCTCGGCGAGAGTGGGTGCATCGGGGAAGTATTTCGAGCGGCCGCCGTCGTTGATGGCGCCGATAATGCGGATCGCGCCGGACTGAACCTGCGCCAAGGTCTGGTTGGCCGAGAGGAATGTCGAGGTGATCAGGCCGTTGGCGAGATCCGGCACCATCTGCGGAAAACCGCGATAGCCGATGCCGGTCACATCGATGCCTGCAAGGCGTTTGAATAATTCGAAACCGAGATGCGTCGTCGAGCCTTTGCCGGGGTGGGCGTAGTTCAGCGTGCCCGGCTTCTCCTTCGCCAGCTTGACGAATTCGGCGACGTTGGTCGCGGGCACAGAGGTTGGCACCACAAAGAAGTTCGGAGCCTTGCATATCTGTCCGACGCCAACGAAGTCCTTGGCCGGATGCCAACGAAGGTTCGGATAAAGGCCTGGGCTTGCGGTGAAGAACGTCGTCGCCAACAGCCACGTGTAACCGTCGGGTTCGGCGCGGGCCACTTCTTCTGCCGCGATGGTGCCGTTGGCGCCGGATTTCGATTCCACCACAATCGTTCCACCAAGCGCCGGCGCCATCTTGTCGCCGACGATGCGAGCGAAAACATCGGTGACGCTCCCCGGCGCATAAGGAATGACGATGCGAATGGGCCGCGTGGGAAAATCGGTCTGTGCAACGCTTGTGGAGACGCTGGCTGCAAGGCTAATTGCTGCGGCGGCGGCGTGAATGATCACTCTCTTGTTGAAAGTCACTGCTGCTTCTCGTTCTGAGTTTTTCTTGGCGTTCCGGTAGCCAGATACGCAAGTGAATAGGGATGAATTCGCAAACGGTCGAACTCGCTGGGGGATGCCCAGATGAGTTCCGAGTGTTGCGTGTCGGCGGTTACGTCAATCCTTTCCGGAAGGTAAAGCTCGTAGGCTAGGCATATATAGTGTGTGCCGAACCCCGGTGCGTTCTTCCAGTTTGTCTCATAGAAGTGTTCGTAGACACCGATCAGACGCGCTTCTTTGATAGTCGATGTGAGTGATGTTTCAGTTGCCAGGATTCTTTCGAAGGCATCGGAAAGCGTTTCACCTTTCCGTATTCTGCCTCCCGGAACGAAATAAAAACCGTGAGCCGGATTATTCTTGCGAAGACCCAGCATCACGGCGCCTGCCGGGTCCCGGATCACAACGTCAATCGAGCAAAGCGGCGCACTACGCACAATCCCTTCGAATTCGTGCTCGTGCAGCTTGTCACTCACTCAACGAAGCCCCAGCGCCAGTTTCTTGGTCGATATGCCGTCAAATCGGGCCGGTTTCAAGGGCAAACGATCAAAGCACAACGGGCTAGACGTCAACGGCATGCCTTCTTTTCACCTCGGCTTCGGCCAGGCGAAGCACGATGTCCTTCATTCGAACCTTCGCGCTCCAACCAAGTTCGCGTTTGGCCCGGCGAGGATTTCCGGCGCTCCAGTCAATGTCCGTTGGCCGGCGCAAGGCGGGGTCAACCTCGACATGCTTGCGCCAATCCAGACTGAAGTATGAGAAAACTTCGCGAACGAAGGTCTCAAGCGTGTTTGTTTCACCGGTCGCGATCACAAAATCCTTTGGCTCGTCATTGCGCAGCATCAAAGCCATTGCCTCCACATACTCGGGCGCCCATCCGAAATCTCGGGCCACTGCGAGGTTTCCGAGGACGAGCCGGTCAATCTTGCGGTCGGCGATATCGGCTGCCCCAGAGACGATCTTCTGCGTGACGAAGCGGCGCGGCCGCAGCGGAGATTCATGATTGAACAGGATGCCGGAGCAGGCGAACTGACCATAAGCCTCGCGGTAGTTTGCGACAGTCCAGAACGCCGTCGCCTTGCCGACTCCGTAGGGGCTTCTCGGCTCGAATGGCGTGGTTTCATCGGCGATGTCTTTGGTATTACCGAAGCATTCGCTCGAGCATGCATTGTAGAGCTTGGTGTCAAGCTTCAGGAGCCTCATGCATTCAAGAATGTTGAGCGGGCCGAAAATCGTCGAATCCAAAGTCTCGACGGGCTGTCCAAAGGACAATCCAACCGAGGACTGCCCTGCCAGGTTGTAAATTTCCGACGGACCGACATCCGAGATCACCTGAAGAATGCTGCGAAAGTCGGTCAGGCTGGCTGAATGGAGACCAACCTGCTCGATGATTCCAAGTCTGCGGAGGTTTGCGAAGCTCGTCAGTTCCTTATCCCGGGAGGTGCCGTGCACTTCATATCCTTGAGCAAGGAGGTGTTGGGAGAGGTACGCTCCATCCTGCCCGGATATGCCAAAAATGAGTGCCTTTTTCTTCGCCATCATACGCTCCGCGCTCCAGTGCGGCAGCGAGAGGCGCCGCAATCTCCACTTTGCAGCAACCGCCCCGACGGGATTCCGCATTGTTCGGCGCCGAACCTCCAATCCCGAATTGGCATTGTTAAGGCGAGAACCGATGCGTCATTAGTTTGCGTGCTCATTCAGTCGCTGCATTCCGCGTGACTTCGACGTTTGGGATTGTGCACGGAGCAACTCCGATGCGCATTTGGATGCGTCCGGCCGCCGCATTCTTGATTCAATTGTCAAACAGCAGACACACGGCATCGCCCCCTGTTCAGTCCGGCCTGGGATCGCCGGTCTTCTTTTGCTTCCTTCGCCTTAAGAGGGCGTGCGGAACGCTTGGGCGTTTAGCTGCACCCGCAGCCCCACGTGCAGTAAGAGAAAGCACGTGAGTGGTGGTCACCACGGACGCGAGCCTCAAGCCGGCGTTCCGCACACGATGGTTCTTGCACGGTTTGCTGCATGCCCCCAGGCCTCGCCACTTTCGCTGGCTTCGCCCGGTTCGTGCGAACTGTCGCCCGGGCATGCACTTGGACCGTCCGTCCGTCGTACCGGCGTCAACTGGCTTTGGGCATCACACGGATTTCTCCGGCGCTTTCCAAGGCCCGGCATCGTAACGGCCACCGCATCCCGCTCCGCATCTCAAAGACGATCGCGACGCGCCCTCTCATTGAAGCGGGACGAGATGCATCGTATTGCGGATAGGAATGAAGGCAACAATTATTTCGGAAAAAACGAACTCCTGTGAATATCCTGTGTGTAACGCGAGCGACGGTTGCTGCGAATTTACCTGCGTAGGTGGCTAGGTCAGCCGTCTGACACGCATTTCCATGGAGCGTCCTACCAACGTTGTGCCGCGCACGCGACCATTGTCAGCTGGCGAGATGACAGCAATGCAAACGCATACCTAACGGGGTGTCTCTTTGTCTAAAGTTGGCTCATCGGATCGGAATAGCCTTTCTGACAATATGAACGTGCCCATTGCCAGCTCCGTCGACAAGCTCGAATTTCCACACTCGTACGGCTGCTGCCTTCAGAACGTCTGCAGAAACGATGTACTGGTTGATGGAGTTGGGAGCGTCGATACGCACCCCATAGACCAGCGCAACCGGAAGTCGTTCTACGATGTCCGCAATGTATGGTCCAAGGTCTTTCTCAATGCCCGTTTGACGGAAGATTGCTTCCAGCGTGCTCACGTGCATCGATGGAATGTCCTGCCGCAAGTCCGTCTGCTCCGGTTGGACGACAAATCCTGTCAGAGCGGGTGTCGGCAGCACTAGGTGAACATTGCCTTGTGAGTGCTCGTTCTGGATTGCGATTTCCTTCTCTCCCGCTCCCAAGAGGAGGCGAGCGCCGAGGGGGACAACAAGCAAGAGTATGACGATGACAGAAAGGCCGAGGGCGGCGTTTTGCCAACGCACAACTGGGCGTGGAAGGTTGGCGGAGGGCATCATCGGTGTGGATAGTCCCAGCGCAAGCATCATCGCGATGAATACGTGCGTGACGGTCAAGACGCGCCCACCATCATCTCTGAAGACGAAGGCCGAGGACAACACTACGCTGGCAAGCAATGTCAGGAGGAATGTCGTCTCGGGCAAGCGATCGCGCCGACTGAAAAAATAGAGCCAACCTGGCAATAGCATCACAAGGATAGTCTGGATAACCGACGTGGGAGGCCAGAACAGGGTTGTGTACTGGACGACAAAAAAGCGCGGGATGTTCTCGAAATACGCGACCATCGTAGAGTAGAGCGTTCCGAGGAGGACAGCGGGTTGCGCGTGAATTGCCTTCAGCGCCTCGTTCCAGAGCAATGCGTTCTGAGCAACGCGATCTCCAGAAGCCGCGGCCAGCTGTGCAGAGAACGTATTAGCGCATTCCGCCCAGTTTGTTCCCCGACTCAATCCGCAGATCGTGTAGGAAAAATTACCTCCAGTGTCGCCGGCGTTCGGCGTAAAGCTAAAGGCGAGTAAGAAGTTTATGCCCAAAACCGCAATGCCTATGATCGCCGCGACCCCCAGCAGATAGAGACGCTGCCGATTCGAATGGCCAAATCTCATGGCGATCCAGGCTGGCACTGCAAGTATCGTGAACATGCTGCCCATACGCGTCAGCAAGCCGATGCAAAGCGCAGCATACCCGAGAAAGGCGAAGTGCAGCGACGCCAATCGGAAGCAGCGCACGAAAAGCGCGAGCGCGAGCAATCCCCACATCAAGCCCAACGACTCGGTCATCATTGTCGTAAGGAAGGGGCGAGCCAACCCGAGAGCAAGACCCGTGAATGCAAGCGTGATCCAGATGCCGTACCGTTTAGCGATCGAGCGAGCGCAGAACACGATTGCAACGGTAACCAGCAGCGCTTGAACAACGAGTGACCCCGTATAAGAATAAGCACCGAGAAACAGCACCACCGAGCGTGCTGCGGCTGCAAACGGACGCTGTGCTGCTATTGCATTCCATGCTCCCTCATAGATGCCTTCGAACGGCGCGGCATAGTAAACCCGAGCGTCGGAGTAGGGCACCAGACCGCCAAGGCTCATGTAGTGCATGTCGAGCGGCGTGTACCGGCCGCTCCATCCTCCTCCAGAAAGCAGAAACAGCAGCAGGAGCAAGAGCACGGGCCAGAACGCCCACGTCCAGAACAATGAAAAGCTTTTCAGATGGCAGCTATATCGCGTGCGCGCGGCCGTCGCAGCGGATACGATCCATTCAAGGACACAACCGGCCGCGGCAAGCACGAACATGGCGTGGCTTGAGAAGAGCGCCAAGTCCCAGGCATGTGCCAAAGTCGGCCACCTCCGAATAATGGTCGCGGTCGGGAGCGCGTCGCCGCTGGCCAGTCCCCAGATGATCGTGCCTGCGTAACCCACTGCTATGAGGCAGAATCCAAGGCTTGCGATCCAGAGCACAACAAATGCGAAATCGACCACGCGCACTGACATTCGTTCGAACCGCAACCGGTCTGCGCGGCGCTCGATGATCAAAACGCCTGTGCACGCTGCGGCCGCAAGGACGACAAGGCCAAGAACGATATAAGGGTGAGCGCGGACCGAATAGGAAATCGATATCGATGTTGTGCCGTCGTTAGCGAGGTCCGACGGAAGCCAGAAATACAAATGGGTATTCCAGTGACTGAAACCCCCGGTGAACCCGGCCCGCAGCCGGTCATGAGGGACATGGGCCTCATTCCATTCTTGGCCAGCGACTGAGAGTCTCAGATCTGATGCGCGCCCACGCTCCATGGAATCGCCCGGTGCCCCGAGCAATGAACGCGGTCTCACGCTAGTGGCGACGGAAAGAACGACGAGGCGACTTTCCTTCGTTTCAGTTTGGAACGGGCCTCGATACGTCTCGGTCTTCTTCCAGACACCAAATTCAAGGGACAGGGCAGCGAGGGCAAGACCTAGGAGAATAGCAGCGAGGATGCCCCACGTGCGGCGCGACGAGCATACTTGCAGCAGCTGCCGAACGACGGGAACGATTCCTAGTTCAACGATTGGCAAGATTGAAATCTGGCGCCCCTATCATGTGCTTTTCGTCCGCGACTGCCGGCTGACAACAATCTGTCCTGCGCAACATGATAATGATGGTAGCGGGATCGCCACTGCTGCGGCGCGCGGGGTTCGACAGAAGATAGCGGTTGCCTTTCGAATTTGCATCAGAGAAATCACGTTCTACGCTCTGCGGTTGGTGTGTGCTGGTTTGTTCGAAATGTTCGCGATTGTTGCTCACGTGTTGCCGGCCTCAAGCTTCGCCTTGTTGGCTCCGATCAGGGCTTTGATGACGGGCCGGGAGCGTTCGGGCGAACTCGTCCGAAGCCATTCGATTTCTCCAGTGATGTGGATGATTTGATCTGGGCGGGGATGCCGTAGTCGCGAGCGGTAATGCATCACGGTTGCTTGCCGCGCGTCCGTCGAGTTATCTTGCCGGCGGGCAGAGGAAAATATGAACAGTCATAATCTCGCGATCCGCTTTTTGCGGAGCGCCGTCTTTCTCGTATTGCTTGCAACAACCGCCGCCGCGATTTTAGAGCGAGATGTCGAATTCCTCGTTAATCGCGACTTCTCGGACTCGCTCGAACGAGTCGTTCGCGCCGGTGCGTGGCTTGGAGTCGTCTACTGTGCGGTGCTGTTCGCGCTCGAAAGGCAGCAAGCGCGGCACGCCGTCCTGCTGATCCTATCGATTGCCCTGCTCACAGCGCTGAAGGTCTAGTCGGCGCCCGGCGGTACCAATCCACAGGCCTTAGCCCTTGGACCTCATCAATTGTGGCGATTGCGTGTCGCGTTCCCTTCGGCTAAGTTCCCTCCCGGGCAGGGAGGAAATACCTACAATGTCTTACATATTGGTGGCCGTCGCCGGCATCACGGCGATGGCCCTGCTTTTGGCTGGTGCCCTACTGGCCGGCTTTCCGCTGTTTTGAGCACGAACAAGCTGCTTTTCGCATCACCTAAAGCAGGACATAGGAATGTTTATCAGCATCGACGCAGACGCGAGGGCGCCTGCGTTTAAAGCTTGGCAGCCTTGGGCCATAGCCCTGCTGCTCATTCTCCCCTGGGGGATCTACCCGTTCATCGACTTCAATCCCTACATCTTTGAAGGCGACGTCGGAAACCTCACGACTTGGGCCTCACAGTTCAAAGAGATGCTGCTGGCGCGGCATGCGAACTTCGTTCTTGTACCACCGAACGCAGGCTATCCTCCCTACTTCGACGGCTACAGCGTCCTCTACGCCATCCTCAGTTTTCCGCTGAACGGTTTTGCGACCGACGAAGGAAGTATGGTTTTCGCGTTCCGACTTATCAATGCAGCCGTGTGGACCTGCAGCGCCCTGACACTGTTCTTTTCCGCGTGGTTTCTCTCGCGCAACGCGCTTCTGGCTTTTTCACTCGCGATCATCTATGCCGCCAGCCCGGGCCTGCTCAGCGCAACCCTGCTTCGCATGGACCACCTCATCATGCTGATGCTGAACGCGATGATTCTGCTCAGCTTGGTCATCGCATCTCGCCCGACATCAACATATCTCGCTGCGACGCTTGCAGCCGTTATGGCAATACTGATCGCAACGAAGATATCGTCCATAGCTTTGTGCGTTACCGCAGCGCCCGCCGTGATTATTGCTCTGTACCGACGCTGGTGGAGCATTCGCCACGTTCTCGTGGCGCTCTCGGTTGGCGCCGCTGTAAGCGTCCTTCTATGGATACGATACCTATTCCATCTGCCAGATTTCTTCGACATCGTGTTTGCGAAATACCTGGACCTCAAGGCCTGGGACACGCTCGTTGGCACATCGGACTGGGCTTACTATTTCTGGACTTACCCAATCAAACAATGGGGGTCGACCTTTAACGTCGCTGTCGCTCTCGCCTCAGCGGTAGTTGTCGCAGTGTCTGCCCGCAAACCTTGGCTTTTGCCTATAGCTGTCCCGCTCATCGTTCTTTCGTTGATCGGCTTGTTTCAACAGAAGTACGACCGCTTTGCGTTCTCTTTCTTTCCGCTATACTTGCTTGCTTTCGCGGCGCTCGCGCAGCTTTTGGGCAAGTGGAAAATTGTCGCCGTACTTTTCCCCCTAATAGGTCTATCTGCGGCAATACCCAACTACATCGCATCCGCAAAAGAGGCTTCGAACGCTTCAGCGTCGATACAGGCCACTCGCATCGAGCCGAAAAATTGGATCAGAGCTAACGTCAAACCAGGGAGCCGGGTTGGCTCCTACGCAAGTAGCTACGTCACCCTGCCGCCGATCTGGGATATGCCGTATAAGTTTGTGCAGACGTTCTTTAATTTCCCATATTTGGACGGTCCGAAAATGAGGGAATATCGGCCACCGTCTATGAAAGACATTGAAGATCATTACGATGTGATACTTCTAAGCGATTGCCATCTGCAGATTTACGACGGAACGTTCCGTGCTTGGGACGCACAGGCCCGCGCGCTTGAGTGGCGAGGCTTCGCAACGGAGCTGTTCAAAAGGTATAGAACTGAATACTTCGAAGCGCAGAGCAAAAATTACTGCGTTCGACGCATTTACGTCGTTGTCGTAAACCCAGACGCACTTTTAAGGGCACCCGTTCGAGTTGACTTGGAATTTCCCGAATAGCGGCAACATGCGGCACCAGTTAAGACTTCGCCCGGTTAGTGGGGCGCGAAGCGACTTCACGCCGCGCGCCACGAAGGCGTGCATGTTCTTTTGATGGCGCGCGTGTTCCAGAGTCCCGCCTCTTGCTGAATTTCCGCGTGGATGCCACCATGCTAACCGTCGGTGGGGAGAGGTAGATGGATTCGGAAGACCTTCAGGAAAGGATTTTTCTCAGTGCCATTCTGTTCCCCGATTGGCTGGCCCAGCAGCTCAAAGCCAGGGCACTCTGGACGGCGATGATTGCCTTCTCTTCTTTGACGATGCTCGATTTCTCATGGCGTCAATCGCTGGTGATCAGCGTCATGGTTTTCATTATTAGAGCGGTGCCTCTTTCGTTGCGGGCCATCGAGCATGCGGTTCTCGTCGTCTTTGCACTGGCAGTCGCGTATCAAAGTGGCATCACTTTCGGCTGGCTGGCGCAGATGCTGCGCTTGACAGTAAGTTGCTCCGGAATAAGCCCGTAGTCCGCACCGTTGCTCGTCGGAAACTGGAGAAAGCTAGGTCAGCAAGCCTATCGATGCCGCTCTTGCCGCAAGCAATAGTTCATAAGCCGGGTCCAACCCATCAGCCAGTCCGCAACGCCGACAATGATCAGCAGCATGGTACGAAGGCTCGCCATGCGGTTGAACGCGTCGACATCTGTCGCGTTCCAGACTTACCCGCTGGTAACTCGCCTGGCATGGTGACATGTGGGTTCTTTGGCAAAGTCGTCGGCTAGCGGGAAACCACGTTCCTTAGCCTGTATGCCAGCGTTCGTACTCTTGGTATGGCGAGAGCTCGCCGTAGCACCGCAATGGCGAGATGCGCGGTCCTCTGCCTGATGCCGCGAGGAGCACCTGTCACATTTCCGACGAAAGCGGTGAGTCTGAACAACCTGCGATTTGTGAGCCGGATGCGTTCTTTCTCAAGCGCGACAATATCTGCGCTTTGTCTTTCCGATAACACAGACAAGCGTTGTAGCTCGGCGTTGAGTGCGGTGATCTTTGTCTGCGTACATTGGCCATCTGTACCGGCAGGCGCACCGGATAAACCGACGTAAGGCTTCAGGTCGCTAAACGATAATTCGAGGTTAGGTGGCGGGGCACCCACACTTGCTGCCGCTCGCCGCAGAATGGCGCCCGAACTCACAATCTCGATTGAGCCGACCAAAGCGTTTACGCGATCATGCAGATTGTCAAGAACGACTTTGCCTGTGTTGAGATGCTCGGAGCTGACCGCAGGTTGCCCCGCGGGCGGCAACCGTCTGCCATTGAGCATGTCCGATAGCGTGTAAAGCAAATTCAGGAGGTCGCCGTCTTCCTTGCCGGATGCAATGTCGGCCGGCTCGATCAGCAAATAGAGGCCCTTCGGCCTCAGGCGCGGCAGCAGCGCCAGCAATACGTCGATGCGTCGATGACCAGGCGGCGGGGCGCCTGCATCGACGATCAGGTCCCAGTCGGCGCCGCCCTGGCGTGCCTTCTCAAACGAAATGCTGCCCTCGGATGGATCGGCGGCCATTGTCACGAGGTGACTGCCGGGTGCGAGTTCGCCCAGGAGGGAGGGCCAGCTCATGTCTGAGGCGCCGACAAGCAGGATCTGAGAGCTGGATCCGAAGACGGCAACCGCGTCTCTCAAGCGGGGCGGGAGAGCGCTCGGGGCTTCGGCTGCATCAGCCCGGCGCGCCGCCAATACACTGGTGTTCCTTGTGTCGACCACTGTCGCACTCATACGATTTGAGACGAGAGCACCCGTCGAGGCGCAGTATGGCTGTTATCCAGATACCATTGATAGGTTTTTACAAGGCCTTCGCGCAATCCGATGCTCGGAGTCCAGCCGTGCGATTTCAGCCGTGAGACATCGGTACATTTCAAGGGCGTACCATCCGGACGGGATGCGTCGAATTCGAGCCGTCCCTTGTAGCCGACGATTTCGCAAACCAGCGTCGCCAAATCCCGGATGGTGATGTCGACGCCGGTTCCGACGTTGATGTGCATCGCCTCGGAGTAGCGCTCGGTCAGGAAGACCACCGCGCTGGCAAGATCGTCGACGTGAAGGAACTCACGCCGAGGTGTACCCGAGCCCCAGACAGTCATCGCCGGGGCACTGGAAAGCTTGGCCTCATGCGCCTTGCGCATCAGGGCGGGAATCACATGGCTGCTCTCAAGATCGAAATTGTCGTTCGGTCCGTAGAGGTTCGTCGGCATGAGGGAGATGAAGTCCAGACCGTGCTGCTGCCGGAACGCTTCCGTCATCTTCAGGCCCGCGATCTTTGCAATGGCATACCATTCGTTGGTCGGCTCCAGCGAGCCCGTGAGCAGTGCCTCCTCGACGATCGGCTGTTCGGCAAACTTGGGGTAAATGCAACTCGAGCCGAGGAAGGTGAGTTTCTCGACACCAAACCGCGCGGCCGCGCCCATGACGGCCAGCTGAATCGCCAGGTTGTCGTAAAGGAAGTCGGCAGGATATCTTGAGTTCGCTACGATGCCGCCGACCTTGGCGGCAGCCAGGATCACGACCTGAGGGCGATACCTGCCGATCCAGGCTTCGACGTCAGCCTGGCGCCGCAGATCGAGGGCATTCCTGTCCACAGTCAGGACGTCCGCTCCAGTGCCCGCCAATGCGCGCATGACGGCGCTGCCGACCATGCCTCTGTGGCCTGCCACCCAAACACGCTTGCCGTGAAGATGGTATTTTTCCATCGGAAGTCCCTGAATCTCCTCCGATAGCGCACTGGTTCGAGCCTTGCAACCGGTGGACTGACGATGCCCGGGGATATCCATCCTGTCGCCATGATAGGCATACAGACCTACATTGCTCGGGTGGCGATTTCAGTTCATCAAGGTTGCGGCTTGGCGCAATCATTGGCGGGTGGAAATGCCGCTTGGGGGCTGTTAATGCAGCGTCACAAAAAGCCAAGCAGGTGCGGTTGATTCATGAGCGTGATTGCCCGATCCCTCAACATGCGTGGGAACGCCCTGGCGGTCGCTGAAATCGCCGGCATGCTGCGCCAGCATCCGGCGCTTATCTGGGAAATGGCCAAGCGCGAGCTGAAGGATCGCTACTCCGGCAACGCACTGGGGCTGGCCTGGGCGGTCGGAGCGCCGCTGGCAATCTTCGCTGCGAACGTTCTTGCCTTCCTGTTCATCTTTCGCATCCGGCTCAATCCTGAGGATACCGGCGGATCTTATGCCGCGTTCGTGCTGTCGGGCATGGCAGTCTGGGTTGCAATCGGCGAGGTCATGGGACGCGCTCCGACCGCGGTGCTTCAAAGCGCGAACCTCGTCAAGCAGATCGTGTTTCCGAGCGAGATCCTGCCGCTCAAGATTGTCATCGCGGGCCTGCCGACGCTGGCACTCTGCTGCGGCGTCGTCGTCGCCCTGTCTGTTGCGGTCGGCCACGCGACCCCCTTCGGCATGTTCGTGCTGCTGCCGATCTGCGTCGTCTATTTTGTGGTCATGATGACCGGACTGACCTATGTGCTCGCAGGCATTGGTGTTTTTCTTCGCGACATCAAGGATGTCGTGGCGCTTCTGCTCTCGATCGGCCTGTTCCTGCATCCCATCCTCTATGCACCGGCGTCGGTTCCGGCGTGGCTGGAGAGGGGATTCAACTTCAGCCCTTTCAGCCATTTGATTTGGTGTTTTCGTGATGCGCTATTCGAGGGCAGAATCGTGCACTATGCCTCCTGGATCATTTGCCCGGTGCTAGCCATCATCTTTCTTGTCCTTGGTTGGCGCGTCTTTCGTTCGTTGCGCCCGACTTTCGGAAATGCTCTGTGACGCAGCCTGCAATCTCCTTGCGATCGCTCAACAAGGTCTATCGCGTATGGAACCATCCGCGCGATTTGTTGCTTGAGGGGCTGACTGGACGAGCCCGTCATTACGAGTTCCAGGCGCTGACCGACATCTCGTTCGACGTGCCGAAAGGGTCCGTTGTCGGCTTGTTGGGCCGGAACGGCGCCGGCAAGAGCACTTTGCTGCGTATCGTTGCGGGGACGCTCGATGCATCCAGTGGCCACGTGCGCACCGATGGTCGCATTGCCGCGATTCTTGAACTGGGGACGGGTTTCCATCCCGATTATACGGGCCGGGAGAATGTCTTTCTCGGCGGGCTTTGCCTGGGTCTGCCGCGCCGGGAGATCGAGCGTCGGTTCGACGAGATCGTCGACTTCGCCGAGTTGCGGGACTTCATTGATCATCCGTTTCGAACATACTCCAGCGGCATGCAGGCGCGACTGACGTTCGCCGTTGCTACATGCGTCGACCCGGATATCCTGATCATTGACGAAGCGCTCGGCGTCGGCGATGCGCGTTTCCAGCTCAAGTCGTTCGACCGGATCCGGCAGTTCAAGGAACGGGGCAAATCGATTCTGCTCGTCAGTCACAACATCGCACAGATCGTAGCGATTTGTGACCGGGCGATCTTGCTAGAGCAGGGAAGAGTGCTCGAGGATGGCGACCCAAACACCGTTGGTAAAATTTACCACGAACTCTTGTTCGCGCCACCGAAGCGGCGAGAAGAGTCTGCGGCGGCGCCGTCGCTTCAATCGGAAGACGCAGTTGACGCTGTGCGCGATACAAAGGGAACTGAGCTGGACCTTGATGCCGGTTTCACGGAAGCCGCTTCATCCGAAACGCGCGTGGATAAGGCCGCGCCGTCGAGCCATCAGGACACGCGCGAGCGTCGATACGGTCTTCGCGAGATCGAGATTACCGATGTCTGGATCGAAAACAACGATAAGTGCCCTGTGAAGCTTTTGCAGTCGCTTGAAACTTACCGCCTTGTTCTCCGTCTTCGGGCAAAGCGATCTACAGTGGGAGTCAATGTCGGTTTCTTGGTGCGTGATGGTCGCGGCAATGAAGTGTTTGGGTGGGATACGGCGAGTGGGCATAGCGGACCCATACCGCCGATCGAGGCCGGACAACTACGCGAAATCCGGATCGCATTTCGCGCCAACCTCTCGTCAGGCAACTTCTTTATAACGGCGGCGGTTGCAAATCCAGACAGCACGAAGCAGGACGTTCGCTTCGACTGCATGGAGTTTGTCGTAGCTCCAACGCCGTCCATCTTCTCGAGTTCGGTCGTCAATTTGGACGTGCGGATGCTTGGCGCAGCTGTATGACGGTCTTCTGATGGAGTTGTTGCGTGGGACTTCATATCAACATCGCGGTAACGTTGCATGAGCTGTTCGAAGCGCTCGCTGCACAGGGAAGTGTTCTCACCTTAGGCGTACAGGATATCGGTTTTACCCGACGCGCGTTCAATCTGGCGGCAGGTCAGCGGTTGCAGCCAGATGATGAAGCGGCGACCCCGAACGAGTTCTTTGCCGCATGCGGCTTCTCTGCTCTGCAAAGTCTCGATGTCAGCGATTTTGAAGGCGCCGATCATGTCTTCGACCTGAACGACGATCGACTGCCGCATGACCTCATAGAGAGATACGACTGTGTGCTGAACGGCGGTACGCTCGAACATGTCTTTCATTTGCCGAATGCGCTGTCGTCAATCACACGCATGCTTCGGCCGCGAGGGTTGGTGGTGCATGTCGTCCCGGTGCACAACTGGGTCGATCACGGATTTTATCAGATCAGTCCTATTCTTCTGCACCGATACTACACGGCGGCTTGCTTCGAAATCTTGGAAAGCCGGGCATTACTGTTCTCTGCCGACCAGGGCGATAGCCGCATATGGGAAATCTTTCCCTGTCCGGTCGGCGCGTTCGCCGAAGGATTGTGCGGAACGCTGGACTCGCGAGCGATGCTTTGCGTTTTCGTGGCGCGGAAGACCGAACACTCAACAGGCGACGTAAGACCTGTGCAGCCAATGTATGACGCTCCTGATACGGTCCAGCCGGTCCGAACCAATACCCCAGCGTGGTTTCTGCCCTATCGTCTTCTTGAGGGGCAGCGGGAACGGGAGGGTATCCCCCTTCGTATTGCCATCGGGCCGTTTACGCATCAAGGCGGGAACTGTTGGTCGTGCAATCTGCCCGCCGAGGTGCCGCTTGGCGATGACGTGAATGCTCACATACGATCTCGCCTCGCTCTCTTTGAGGACGGGAAACTGCAGACACCTGCACACAGCGCCCACAGCCGCATCAAGAGCATGGGACGCGGCGCTTATTCGCATTGGCGGCGCGAACTTTATCTTTCAGCGAGTGATAATTCGGACCCAAACAGCAACGGCCGCGATTACTACGTCATCGTCCCTGCGGATCATCAAACCTGAACGGCGGGCGTCGCTAAGGGGCTACCCTTTTTTGGGAATGAACCGTCATAATGAAGCCCAGCATCAACCGGTCGAGCAAGCGGTCAAGGCGTGGCGCGAGCCAGATATCGAAATCATCGATCTTTTTCATGATGGGTCGCTCCTTGCCGGCAATGCAGCGCGAAAATTCGTGCCAGCGCTCGACGCTTCGATTCTGCGCCTGAATGTCGCCCATCGGCTCACCAGCGAGCCGCTTCACGAGGAAGTTCAGCCAGCCCCTGGTTGAGCCTCCATAAACGTCTTGTCCACATTCCCAGGATTTTGCGGTAAATCCTTCCTGCTCGAGCAACTGGCCCAGAGTTTTCGGCGTGAACATCGTGACGTGCCGTGGGACATCATCGTGGTACATGAAGCGCGCCGGCAGGCTGTTATAGTTTGGCACCAAAATAATTAGCGTGCCGCCAGGGCGAAGCAGCCGATGCGCCTGCTTCAGCACATGCCTCGGATCGTACACGTGTTCAAAAACGGCCCAGATTGTGACAACGTCAAACGACTGCTCCGCGAACGGAGCGTTGGCGATATCTCCGTAGAATATGCTCTGGCCGAAAAGGTTGGGGGGGCGACTTGAAAATTCGATCCCGTGTGCATCCCAACCAAGTTCGTTCATGTGGTAGATGAATTCGCCGCGGTAGCAACCGATGTCGAGCAGCCGTCCCTTAGGATACCTGTCCAGATGCGCGGCCATGCCAAGAATGCGATCCTTCACGCTGGCGAGCGCCTTTGCCGGGCTTTCGTCCGCGTTGTAGAATTCGTTGTTGTAGTATCGGTGAATGTCTCGCTCGTCAGGTCGAGGATTTACATAGACAAGTCCGCAGCCGGTGCATCGGACAACACTGAAGTCGCGATCGTCGACCAGAAAGCGATAGTCTTTGGTCGTGAATACTAGTTTCGTCGAACGCGAGCCGCAAAGATTGCAGGCGATTGTCTCGAGGCCTGGAGCCAGCATGTTGGTTTCTGTTGCCAAATATCGTGACGCCCGAGCGTCCGGGTGTCTCTTAGGGTGTGAGCGCGTTTCTGTCCAGCAAATGGCCAGCTTCGGTCAGTCCGGTGGCATTTCCGCTTCAGATTCAGTTGCCTGCCTTTGAAATCGCTTTCAATTCAGGTAAGCACGGTCGGTTCATTCCTATCGACGAGAGCTGAATTTTGTCCTTTCCCGCGAATCCAACGCCACACGATTACCTTGCTTATGACGTTGGTGCCTTGAAAAGGGAACCCACCATCGAAAAGGAGGAACTCGATGCCTACCTGCGCGGCATCGAACGCCACCCCTATTATGCGAAGATGCTCGCGGTCAAAAACATCTCGATGCTACACGTGGATGTTCTGATGCTGTTGCGTCTGCTGGCCAGGGCTAGCCGGCAGGCAATCCTTGAGATCGGGCCTTACATTGGCGGATCGTCCCTTGCGATAGGATCGGGTGTGCGCGATCGGGGTGGGGCGACGTATGTGAGCATCGAGCACGGCGGCGTCGAGCAGGAAATAGGGGGGACCTACCGGGAGCATCCGTTCTACCCGTCATCGAATATTGTGGCAGACCTTAACAAGAATCTCGCTGCTGAAGGCCTGCAGGCTTTCGTTTCTATTCTCGTTGGCAAGTCGGACGCGCCTGATGTCGTCGGCGAGGCGTTCAGGCTGATCGGCGAAGGCAAGATCGACCTGCTGTTCATCGACGCGGATGGCGCAGTCGATCGGGATGTGGAAACCTTTGCTCCGTTGCTCGCACCCGGATGCGTTTTGGTATTTGACGATTACGCAGCGCCCGGCGCCGAGGACAAGGAGCACCGGGTGCGCGCAGTTGTCGATGCGCAGGTCGCAGCAAAGAAGTTCGAGAGCTTTGGGGTCTATGGCTGGGGAACCTGGGTCGGCCGGTATCGAGGATAGATCAGGATCTTGATAAGATGCGCGACCGGCCGGTTCGTGGCGCGCTGGCAACGGCAGGTGATTGACAGATGTTGGGACCGTTCCTCTTGCGCCAACCGTTTCGTGGCGATGGCGGGCGCGCATACGTGGCCGATATTCCGCCCGATCTGAAGTCCCTGGTCGGACGTGATGATGTTCTGTTCCTACTTCAGGAAAACGACCAGGAACTCGGACCCGGAGACAGCGTGCATCAGCATATTCGCGACTATGGCGGAGGTCGCTTCTCCGTCTGGCAAAGCTCGGTTTACTTCTCGGCATCCGACGGATCGAATTGCGAAACGAATGGACGCAACTACAGTTTGGTTGCGCTCAACGCGTCCAAGGATGGTTCGTTGCTCAAGACGCTGCAGCAGCGCATAACGCAGGATGATGAGCTTTTGCTGAGCGCGGTTGCGGCCAATGCAGCTGCGAACAATACGGTGTTCGCTAATTTCTTCCGTTACTATCACGGCATCTCGCATTGGATACGGCGAGCCGGATTGTCCACCCCCAAGACCGTGCTTGAGATCGGCAGCGGTGCCGTGCCTTACACCGCGCTCCGCTTTCTGCTTGAGGGTGTTGAGCGCTATGTTGCCAACGAGGTAATGCCAATAAGGGAGCGCTTTCCCCGTCAGCTGATCTCAGACTTGCGCGTTTGCTGCAATCAGGTTGCGCCGGAGCTCGACTCACGTTGGGAGAAAGTGCTCCTACCCGCTGACGAAGACACATATGTTTTGCGCGGGCTCGAAATCCATCCCAGCATTCCATTTGAGGACATCCGCGCGACCGGTCCATTCGAGTTCATCACATCGACATCCGTCATGGAGCATGTGATGAAGCCTGAAGCGGTCTTCGAAAGAATGGCGCAGCTTTGCGCGAAGGGAGGATTTGTCTACCACTCCATCGACCTGCGCGACCACCGGGACTTCTCGCGCCCGCTGGACTTCCTTACAATGACGGAAGACGAATACGCTGTGCATCCGACGGAAAACCGGCTTCGCGCTTCTGATTTCGCCGCACTCTTTGAGCGGCACGGCTTTGAGTTTGTCGATGGCAACTGGTATATGCTCACGCCGGGCGGTTTGGTGTGGACAAAAGATCCATCGACAGCGACCGCCGGTGTCACGGCCGAAGGACGACGTAGCTTTGCCGGGCGCTTTGGCGACATGGACCTGCACGATTTGTCGACGCTCGCGGTTCAGTGGCTTTACCGTAAAAAATGATCCATAAACAATTGATGCTGCGGATCGACAACAAGAGATAGTCGATAGATGTCTGAAAGAATCTTACCCCCCAATCAAGAGCCGCGCGATTGGCGCGCATTCTACGAGGCGTCGGATCGCTCTGCAAAAACTGCAGATCGTAGACTCTCCCGTGTCTTCGTTAACGACTATGCGATGCATTGGAGCGACAGCCCGCACGCTACCGAGATGGGCGAGCTCAAATCTTTTTCGATGCTGCATCAGGAGACATTGTCGCTTCTTGGTTATTTCGCACGACGATCCCAGGGGGCGGTATTGGAGCTTGGTGCTTACCTGGGAGGCGCTACGATCTCGATCGCTAAGGCCCTGCAACAGTCGGGAGGAGGACCACAGATCACGGTGGAGGTGGGCGGAGCTCACCCGACGCATCCAGACTATCCCACAGACGACATTTTGCGCGATCTGAAGCGCAACATCAAGAAGTTCAACGTCGAACCAATCGTCAACCTTGTCGAAGGCTGGTCAGATGCACCCGAAGTTGTTGCGCAGGTAGAGCGCCTTCTGAACGGGCGCAAGATTGACCTGCTGTTCATAGATTCGGACGGCAGAACCAGACGCGATATGGACATATATGGAAAGTTCCTGTCCCAGGACTGCATCATCGTGCTTGATGACTTCCTGGTTGCGGTCGCTGATGCCGCCGATAAGGAGGTAGGGGTGAGGAACTGGGTTGCGTGGGCGACAGAGACAGGATTGGTCACCGATCTTGGAGTGCATCAATGGGCGACGTGGGTTGGCCAGTACAACGGTCGAGGCGATCGCTGAACCAATTGATGAGCCGGTCCGCCGCTGGGCATGAGTTCATCGAGTTTTGGGGCCAGGGAGTCTTATGACCATCGTCGAGCAACACAGAGCAGAGATCGACCAAGGGCAGCGGTTCGCGTTCGGCAAGAACTGGGCCGACTTTCTGTCGCGGCTGAACGAGGATCGCATTGCACTCGCCCAGAAGTCGCTGTCCGCTTTTCTCGAGGTTGAACGCCTCGACGGCAAGACGTTCCTGGATATCGGTAGCGGGAGCGGGTTGTTCAGCCTGGCGGCACGGCGGCTTGGCGCGAGAGTTTTTTCATTCGACTACGACACCGATTCCGTCGGTTGTACGCAAGAGCTGCGGCGCCGCTTCTTCCCGAACGATGAGAATTGGCGAGTGGAGCAGGGATCCGTGCTCGACACCGCCTATCTTGCGAAGCTCGGCACGTTCGACATTGTTTATTCATGGGGTGTCCTACATCATACCGGAAGGATGTGGGACGCCCTCGACAATGTGAAACCACTCGTCCCGATCGGCGGCAAGCTCTACATCGCGATCTACAACGATCAGGGATCGATCACGGACCGTTGGGCAGAGGTCAAGCGCCACTACAACAGTCTGCCTAAACCTCTTGCCCTGTTGTACGCGCTTTCGATCGTGGCAAAAGAGGAGCGCGCGCATCTTGCAAGTCACAGAAGAAACGGCACAACCAGTGACTGGCTGAGGACGTGGCGTGAGTACGACAAGATTTCGACGAGAGGGATGAGCCGCTGGCACGATTGGATCGACTGGATTGGAGGCTATCCCTACGAGCGGGCTACCATCGAACGGATTGTCGACCGGTATGCCTTTGACGGTTTCAGGCTAACGAAGCTTTTTGATTGCAGCGATGGCTACGGCTGCAACGAGTTCGTGTTTCATCGCGAGAGCCCCGCGGGAACGTACGTGAATACGCCAATGCCTGGCGGCAACTCGTTTGCGCGCCGCTTCGGGGTCCGTATTCCCGGACCGCTCAAGGCGAGCGGTGACAGGCTTGTCGGCCATCTGAGTGCGTTGCCGCAGCGTGCTGATCGCCAGGATTATTTCTTCCTCTCAAACGATCAGCTTGTCGACGGAACGGCACGGCATCCGGACAGCTGCGAGCTACCGCGGCGCGTGGAAAGCATAGTTTCTGCGGAATCTGCGGCAAATTATGTCGTCGCGGCAGAGAGTGTCGTCATGAATCCTCCATTCGTTCGTCGCCGGGGTCACATGTGGGAGTTTCATGTTCCGCATCTGTCGGAACTGGCCGACCATTCCGGGGGAGGCGAGCGCAGTTCACCCGTTTTCGTGTTTGAGAACGGGCGCCAGTTGCCACTTCCCCATGCTGCGCATGACAACATTGATGCCCATGGCTGCGGCCGGTTCTCGCATTGGGGGGCGTCGGTCTATTTCTCCACGACGGACAACAGCGATCCCAATACGAATGGTCGGATATACCAGCTGCTGATTGCCCGAAAGCCGACCTAAGTCAGCGCTTTTGTATACCGTTCTGCGAGCGCGGACTTCGGATAGCGCCGAACTGTTCGTTCACGGCCAGCCTTCCCCATCGCTACCGCCTTGCACCGATCAGCAAGCAGAGTGAGGCATGCCTGCGCGAGCCCCTCAAAGTCGCCGACGGGTCTGAGATACCCGGTTTGTCCATCGGCGACGATCTCCGAGGTCGCCCCAGTGCTTGTCGCGACCACGGGGATCTCCATGAGCTGCGCCTCAACGACAACGTTCGGCATTCCTTCCTTAGTCGAAGTCAGCAGCAGCAACGTCGCGATGGTCATCAGCACGTTGACGTCATCTCGACGGCCGAGGAATTTTACCTTCTCAGCAATCCCGTATTTTCGAAGGCGCTCCTCCATTTCGGTCTGAAGTGGCCCGACGCCGGTGACGAGCACTTTCGTTGTCGGGAGCTTTCGGATCACGTGATGCACCGTATCGACGAAGCCGAGCGGATCCTTCTCAGCGGATAGCCTGAAGACGCCGAGAATGATGGGATCTTCCGGTGACAGTCCAAGGGCCGCCCTCGTTTGTTCGACGGCATCCTTGGGGGGCTGAGGAAACTCGTCAGGATCAACGGCATTCGGAATTGCGATGACGCGTTGGCGATCGATTCCGATCCAGTCCGCGTAGTCGTCACCAGAGCCTGTGTGATTAGACGTGAACCGTGTAGCGCCGGATTTTGCCAGCAGGCGATAGCTCGGCAGGAACGAACTGTTGTCGATATAGGGGAAGTTCGTCGGATTGTAGTTGCGGAAGGAGAGCACGATCCGCGGTATGTTGAGAAGTCTTGCTGCGAATCCCGCCACGATGTTTGGATGATCCAACTGCGAGAAGACGACTTTCGGACTGATCATGCTGAAAGCGCTGATCACTTGGGGAAAAGCGCTTGGATCGTTGAAGGGGCAGACCTCCAGCATCTCTTCAAGAAGCGGAATATCCGGCTGACTCGCAGCCGTCTTGTGAATGGTCATGCTTGCAGCATCGACGATGGCAATTCCAGATCGCTGCAGCAGCGGCAGATAGTGACCGCTTGGACCTTCCAGTGACTCGTACGTGACGAACGTGACGTTGTATCCGGCCATCGCAAGTGATTGGGCGAGGTAAACCCATTGACGCTCCGCGCCGCCGGGCGGAAGGGCATGCGTAAACACGACGATGCGATCGCCGGTTCTCAGCCGAAAGTCTTTTCCGTCGGTGGGTAGGAAATACTCCTGAAGCCTGGTTGCCGCCTGTTCTTGTGTCTCCGCTGAGCTTTCCCTTCGAGCTGGAACAAAGTTCAGATGGGCTTCGGTCTCTTCGTTTATCGGTACGATCCAGAACGGTCGCGTCAAGCGACGCGTCCGCGTTACTGTGGAGACATGAAGTCTGTTGTTGTAGATCGAGTATCGTCCGCCACCGCGCTCGGCAATGTCGGCATGCGCATACTGAAGCGGCGGTAGCTGCCGTGTACCTTCAAACACGGCATAGCGTTCCGCCAACTCCTGATCGCGCTGCACGGGAAGCTCACTGACATAAGGGGTGGTGTGGCGAAACTTGTCTGCTTGACCCAGGGGCTCGATCCGCAGCCCGTGGCGGGCGATGCGGCCTTTTGCAAATACGGCGAGCTTGCGATGCCAGAGCCGAAGGATCCGGAGCCCAACCCTGTCCCGTCGATGCGACTGGATGATGATCTCATCGACCTTCTGCGTCGAATACGGATTCTTGACCAGGATCCGCATAACGCCGAGTGTCAGCATGCGTGCCAGCGCGTGATAGTCAATCTGATCACGCTCCGCGGCGTCGGCAAAAATGATACTTGCGCCTGCCAGAGGTCTAAGGCGAACGATATCTTCTGGGCGAAGGTCGTCCGTCCAGTTTGGAAGCGGAAGTGTCATCGACGTTGTATCGGTTCGATCGCCCTTGGCAAAAATCGCAAGAAACTGGTGGCGCATCGGGCCGGAGAGTTCATTTATCGCGTCGTCAAGAGAGCTTGCATGTCTCGAGACGATCCAGGTGCCCCTTCCGGCGGCATGGGCCAGCAGGGCATCTCTCCTGGAGGCGATAGAGCGTGTTTCCGGTCGCGTGATCGAAGGCCATGTTACGGGGTGTTTCCGGAGCCATGATTCCAGCATTGCCGCGGCCCAGACCTGGTAAGCGGAGAAGCCACCAGAGCCGCGCTGCCGCGCAAGGAAGCGGTCGATGCCGCCGCGACCGATACCTTCGGCAAGCCGGCAGTCCGCGCCTTCCAAAAGTTCAGAGGCGACGCCCAGCAGACTGTTCTTCGCCCAGTCGGACATCGGCAGCCCGAAGCCCTGCTTCGGCAGATCGATCAGTTCACGCGGCAAATACCTGTAAGCGATTTCCCGAAGGATCAGCTTCCCTTTGCCATTGCGCACCAGCATCTCGTCGGGGAGCCGCTCGGCGAAACGAGCAAGCTCGACATTGAGGAACGGCGTGCGCACTTCGAGGGAATGCTGCATGCTCATGCGGTCGACCTTCGGCAGCACCGCGCCGGGCATGTAGTTGTCGACGTCGGAGCGGCGCATGGCTGCGAGCACACCTGATCCGCCTATGCCTGCGCGAAGCTCGGCAAGATGCTGCGCGAAGCGCTCGGGAACAAAACCGAGAAGCTCCTTCACATGCGGTTCGGTGGCGACCAGAATGCGCTCGCCATAGTAGGATCGACCGGGATTTCCGCCGCGCTGCCGCGCCTCATCGAGCGTCGCAAAGTAGCGGCCGTAACCGCCGAACATCTCGTCGCCGCCATCACCGGAGATGGCGACCGTCACGTGCCGGCGGGCGAAGCGCGACAGCAGATAGGTTGGAAAGCACGAGGAGTCCGCGTTCGGCTCGTCGAGAATGCCGCCAATGTGGTGCAGGAAGTCGGCGCCCTGCGGCTCGAGCAGTTCCTCGTGATGTTCGGTGCCCAGATGTGCGGCGAACTTGCCGGCGATCTCATGCTCGCTCTCCGGCGCGCCGCGAAAGCCGATCGAATAGGTTTTGAGCGGCCGGTTGAGGCGCCGTCGTATCAGCGCGCAGGTCGTCGAGGAATCCACGCCGCCCGAGAGAAAGGCGCCGAGGGGAACGTCGGCGATCATGCGCCGGTCCAGGCTGCGCACGAGAATGTCTTCCAGTTCGTCCGCCAGATCGGTGATGGATCGGTTGGCGAACAGGTCCTGGCCGGGAGAAAACTGAAAGTAGCGTCGTGTTTCGGTGGTGCCGTCGGCGGAGAGCTTCATCCAGTGGCCGGGCTGGAGCTTGTGCACGTTCTCATAGATCGTTCGCGGCGCGCCGATGTACTGGAAGGACAGGACTTCGGCAACGGCATCGAGACTGATGCGGTTGTCGAAGCCGGGTACCTTCTCCAGCGCCTGAAGCTCGGACGCGAAGGCGATGCTGCCGGCGGGCAGGGCCATGTAGTAGAGCGGCTTCTCGCCAAAGGGGTCACGGGCGAGGATGGTTTCGCCGGTTCGGGTGTCGAACGCGGCAAACGCAAACATGCCGTCCAATCGTTCCAGCGCGCTCGCGCCCCAGAGTGCAACACTCTCGATCAACACTTCCGTGTCGGTGCGACCGCGAAGGTTGACGCCGGCTTGTGCCAGACGCGGGCGGAGCTCGTTGAAATTATAGATCTCGCCGTTGAAGGTTATCCACCAGCGGCCATCGCCGCTGACGAAGGGCTGCAGGCCTGCAGTCGATGTGTCGATGATCGCCAGGCGTTGCTGGCCAAGAACGCAGCGCCCGTCAGGATCGGACCAGAGCCCGTCGCCATCGGGCCCGCGATGACGGATCGAGCCCATCATCGTCCGCACAATTGCCTCGGCCTCCGGTGGCCCGAACGGCTTCCTTTGCGGCAACAGAAGGCCGGCAATTCCGCACATGCGCAAGTTCCAAATAAGCTATTGCGAACGTTTGTTAATTGAGAAAGAAATGCGAGGCAAGCTGGTCGGTAAACGTTTCGGCGGTAGCCATTCGGAGGTGCCCCGATTCCCAACTGTGATCGTCTAGCTATTGCTTATCAGGTCCGGCGAAGCACGGACAGCGCGTGATCCAACCGACGTACCTCATCCTTTATAAAAGGAGGCATCGCCGTCGGGGTGCCGATACTGGCAACCAGATACGAAGCGCCTTCGTTGTCTTCGCGATGAAGCCATTCGACAGACCTGTCAGCGAACCAGGCCGCCGCTTCGACCACCGCTGAGATGACTTCCAATGTATAGGTATGCCAATGAAGATCATGTCCGTTACGCCTGGCCTCGGAGAGGCTGGCTTCAACGTAGTGCTTTAGATTGCGATCCTTCGAGTAGTGAAAGCCGCCAGGCTGAAAGTGCTCCCACTGATTGATGAAGTGGGGCACGTGCAGTTTGGAATCGAAATGGTCCTCATCCCTATCAAAAACATAGTCATCCAGAACGTGCGAAAACGGTGTCGGCAGCCGCTGCGCCTCGCAGCCGTTCTTCTCATTTGGCAGAGAAAGAAACAGGTTCCCTTCGTCCCTGATCATCTCCAACCAGCCAGAAAGTGCCCGGATCGGGTTGGCGATATGCTCGATGACATGGTGCGCTACGACGAAATCGGCACTTCGAACAAAGCTCGCCAGCGCCTGCTCCACTGACAGAACCTTGTATCCGATCTTCGAGCCGAATAGCGCCTCGATTTCTGCCGGAGTCCGCTTGTCAGCGAACGTCAGATTTTTGACATTCCTATAATGGCTGGGGGCTGTTCCAGGACCAAATTCAACGCCGGAACCGGATAAGAACCGATCCCCAATCTGCTTACGTTTCTCTAAGTCCGCTGTCATCTCGCTAAGCTAACCTTGGGCCAAAAATTTGCAAAATTGTCCGCGCCAGCTAGACGACCGCGATCGGCGCTTGGCTTCAACAGTCCCGGCAACGCCGCAGCGATCAACCGCAGCAAAACTGTGGCATGAAAATCCACAGGCAATGTGCCCAGGTTGCCGATGAGTAGCAAGTGCGCTAAAATTCAACTAAGGCGGGATTTCCCTTGCGCGGGGACACACGATGAATGACGATGGGATTCTTGCATGGGGGTAGGACAGCTGCGCTGTATCGCGCCTTGCGCCCCCGTCCTTGCTATTGCACATCGCGATTTTCACCGCGGTCTATCGGGCAGGGGTTTTCCCTTCGGCCGCAAGCCGCAGGATTTCATCAGATTGGTGGACAAGGCGACGCAAGCGGCGACCTAGATGCGCATTTCGGTAGTTATCCCGCTCTTCAACGGTGCGCCATACATTGAGGCCGCAATTCGCAGTGTCGCCAATCAGCGGCGCAACGCAGACGAAATCATAGTTGTCGATGACGGTTCGGCGGACGAGGGGCCTTCGATCGTCAAGGGACTTTCGAAAGAAACTCCTCTCACCCTTCTCTCGAAGGAAAACGGCGGTCAGGGATCGGCGAGAAACGCAGGCATTCAACGTTCAACGGGAGAACTGATAGCCTTCCTGGATCAGGACGACATTTGGTATCCGCACCATCTGGAAGAACTTGAAAAGCCATTTCTGCGGTTTCACCCAACGCCTCTGGGGTACTCCTATGCTGATCTGGACCAGATTGATGACGATGGCCGCATTCAGGTTCGCAGATTTCTCTATGACCAGCGCTCTTCGAATGAACACCCGAAACGAACACTCTTGTCATGCCTGAACCAGGACATGTTTGTGTTGCCCGGAGCATCGTTGATCTCTCGAGCGGCTTTCGATGCAGTGGGAGGATTTGACGAACGTCTGACCGGCTATGAAGACGATGATCTGTTCCTGCGGATGTTTTCCGCCGGGTTCGATGCTGTGTTCATTGACAGGCCGCTGACGCAATGGCGGATCTATCCGGGCTCCACATCCTATTCGCCAAAGATGGCTCGCTCACGAATATTGTTCCTTAACAAGCTTCGTGAATCGTACCCGGATCGAGCTGACATGGCGCGTTATTTCACCCGCGACGTGTTCGTTCCTCGTTTCTGGCCCGCGATCATGAGCGATGCGCTGCGCTCCGTCTTGCATGGGACGGGCGAAGAACTGATGCCCTTATACGTTGAAACGTTAAATTCAGTTATGCCATTTGTGCGAGGACGCAAACGACGCGCTGTTGCGCGACTGCTCATTGTATTGATGTCAAGCAAACGTCTCTTGAACTTGTCGCGCAACGGTTTCGCCAGAAGCCCCCTGCAAGTCCTTGGAACGCGCCTCGGTCTGTGATTGGGCGTCGCTCACTTGCCGTATCGGACCAGAGGCCGTTGCCGTGGGGCTGCGATGACGGATCAACCTCTCAAACGCGCAAGTTCCAAACAAGCTATTGCGAACATTTGATAATTGGGAAAGAAGGGCGAGGCAAGCAGATTGATAACGTGGCACTATGACGGGTGCAGCGCGAGCGAGCGACTAGGATGCAGATCGAGACAGGTGGAATGACCGGCGATATCATCGCGCGCTATCGCGTCGAATGGTCGGACGGTTCTTGCTACTGGAGCAGCTCTCCGGTGACGTCGCTAATGGAGCTGATGCTCAATTGGCAGAACGTCCGCCGCAACCGCCCGCTGCAATTCGAGCTTGTCGCCGCGCGAGCAAGAATCGACCGGATCTCGCTCCATTGTAAGATCAGCGGCAAGCCGGGGCTTGCCGGATTGTGGTGCGAACTGCTCGATGCCTCGGGTCAGACGATCGCGCGAGGACAGGTCTCGGCTGAGGATATCCTCGCATCCGGGGGGTATCCGACCATCATCGACGGTGTCGGGCTCGAACTCGTTCCGGGCGCGAAGTACTTCGTCCGACTTTCATCTGCGGATGGAAACGGTGCCAATTGCATTTCCGTGCAGGTCATGCAGACGTCGCCTGGGCGGCACGAACTCCGTCAGGAATTTCTAGGATATTCGAATCGACGCACGTTCGTGTACCGAGAGCCGTCACCCGGATCGGACACTGCGGTCAAGATCGTCGCAATCTGCGATTCGTCACGGTTGGACGGTGCTGTCGTGGCAGCCTTGCATCGGCGCTTTCCCAGCCAGCGGCTCACATTGGTCGACCAAGGCGAGCTCACCCGCCAATGGAGCCTGGTCGCCGAGGCCGACTGCGCCCTGTTCGTCGATGTTTCTCCTGATGGCAGTGGTACCGCTGCGTACGATTCACTGTGCTTTGAGTTGCACCGCAGGGGAACACTGACGCTGTTCTTCCAGTCTCAAAAATGGCCAGATCTGTCAAACGATCCGTCACTTTCATATGCCGGGCATCTCGCCGTCCGCCAGCAATTGGCCAAGAGTCATGCTCGCAGGTGCCACTTCGTCCTGGCCGACGGTGAAGTGCCGAGCCTCACAAAGACTATCGATCAGACGGCTTGGCGTTTGGATGGTTCGGCGGAGAAATCGCATGTCAGCGAAGCCTTGATGAGGCGCATGCTGGCCGATATTCGCGGAAGGCGCATGCCGCGCGTTGCGATCGTGTCCGTGCTTTACAACAAGGCCGATGTTATCGAGACATTTCTCGATCATGCCGTGCGACAGAGCTATCCCGGCGAAATTATCATCACGCTTGTGAACGATGTCTCGCCCGGCGGAGATGCCGAGATCGCACGGAATTACGCTTCGACGTTGAGACGATCCGGTCGGAACAATCGACGAATCGAGGTCATCGACAATCCCGAGAACGCTGGGAACTGTGCCTCGCGCAACAGAGGGATTGCCGCGGTTGATGCGGACATCGTCATTGTTATGGATTGCGATTGTCTGATGAATCGCGATTTCGTCGCCGCGCATGTTTTCGAGCACTGGTTCGAGGACGTTGACGCAGTCATCGGTCCGCTCAACATCGAAACCAACGGTCGCGATGGACCGAAGCTGGTAAGTTCGCTTGAAGCGTCTCCGGGCGCGTTGAAGATCGAAGCCGAGCCGCAGGATCCGGTACAAGCCGATGGTTTCCTGAATTGCATCACGCGAAATTTCTCGGTGAAGCGGCGGCACCTTACCGAGCCACTGTTCGATGTCGATTTCTCCTATTCGTCCCGCCCCGATTCGGGCTTCGGATGGGAGGACGTCGAAATGGGATATCGGCTGTACGCCAAGGGGGCGACGATACGCTTCACCAGCCTCGCATTCGCCGTGCATTGCTCACACGAGTCGTCAATGCCAGAGCATCGCAAGATCCTCGGATCGATGCGCAACTTCGCGCGACTGTTTGAAAAACATGCTGGTCTCGATCTGACAGCGCGGCGCTGGGGGACCGAAACATATGGTCGGCTGGCAGATTGGGCAGAAAGGGCAGGTTTGACACCGAATGCCGACCGCCTGGCGCTGGACGGCTATTTTTCCGCTTCGCGCACGCGCCTTGAGCCGCTATTAGCCGGATATAGGCGCGGGGCTCGGCCCCTGCGTATTCTCACCTACCGCTGGCACGTTCCGCATCAGTACGAGCTTTACAAGCTCCCGCACGAGTTCACCCTGGCGACGGGACTTGGCAATGGAATGGTCGATGCGTGGCAACTCGACCAGAGACCGCTGCCTGCGAACGCCAGGCTGGTGCCGGCCACGGCGATCGATATTCGTCACTACGATGTCGCGATCCTGCATTTCGATGAGAATGTGTTGGCTCCGCAGCTGACCAATGGCGTGATTCCATTCGTATGGGGGGAGCCGTTCCAGTGGCTGCTCGCCCAGAACCTGCCGAAGGTGGCTGTTTGCCACGGTACGACGCAGTTCGTCGGACAGTATGGTGCCGATCCGTTCCGAAAGACCGAATTCATTGTCCATGAGGATGAGCGTATTCGGCTGGTCGAAACGCTCGCCGCGGCGCGCGTAAAGGTCATCTGCAACTCGCACCAGGCTGCGCACGAGTGGGGATTTCAGGATAGCACGGTCATCTGGCAGGGTTTCGACCCGCAGGAATTTCCGGCTGGCCCGCATGATCGGGATATTCTCGCGTTGGAGCCGGACCGGTATCGCCCGCACTACCGTGGCGCCTGGGAGCACGCGATCGTCGAGCAGCGGCTTGACCCCGGCATCCGCATTGGGAGTGCGCGGCATCCGGGCGCTGCCCTCGAGATGCGGCACACGAATGCCTTTGCGACGCGTCAGTTCCGCTCATACGTCGACAGAATTCGCCGGTTCACCTGCTACCTGAACACGACGCTGCGATCGCCGATGCCGCGCGCGCGGGGTGAGGCAATGATGACAGGCGTCATTCCTGTGTGCCTGCGCAACCATGACGTCGACATGTTCATCGAGCAGGGGGTCGACGGCTATTATGCAGACACGCCCGAGGAACTCGCGGATTTCCTCAATTATCTGTTCCGCGATCGCAGCCGGACAGTGCCAATGGCCGCTGCCGCCCGACGCAAGGCGTTGGATGTGTTCAATCACGACCGATACCTCGCATCCTGGACCAAGGTGCTGCAGGACGCGATCGGATAGGCTGCGTGCCGCTGCCGCAGTGGCAGGCCCGGTCAGTCGCGACGATTGTGGCGATGCGCTTCTCGATGCATTTCCTTCAGGTCTGCGTCGACCATCTCATCGACAAGTTGTTCGAAGGAAATGCGGTGCTTCCAACCGAGTTTCGTTCGGGCCTTTGTCGGATCGCCAATGAGCAGATCGACCTCTGTGGGCCGGAAATAGCGCGGGTCGATTCTGACCATCGTTTTGCCGGATTTCATATCTCGGCCGATCTCCTCGACGCCGGCACCAGACCAGACGATCTGCCGGTTCACGCGCGTAAACGCGCGCTCAACGAACTGGCGGACTGAATAGGTCTCGCCGGTCGCCAGCACATAGTCGTCCGCGGTCGGCTGCTGCAGGATCAGCCACATGCCTTCGACATAGTCACGGGCATGGCCCCAGTCGCGCTTGGCGTCGAGATTGCCAAGATAAAGCACATCCTGCATCCCGAGCTCGATTGCAGCGACAGCGCGCGTGATCTTGCGGGTGACGAAGGTCTCGCCACGTTGCGGGCTTTCGTGATTGAACAGGATGCCGTTCGACGCGTGCATCCCGTAGGCTTCCCTGTAATTTACCGTGATCCAATAGCCGTACAGCTTCGCCGCAGCATAAGGACTGCGCGGATAGAAGGGCGTAGTCTCACGCTGGGGAATCTCCTGCACGCGCCCATAGAGTTCCGATGTGGACGCTTGATAGAATCTCGTCTTGCCTTCGAGTCCAAGGATGCGGATAGCTTCGAGAATTCTGAGGGGGCCGAGCGCATCCGAATTCGCCGTATATTCCGGCGTCTCGAACGACACCATGACGTGGCTCTGCGCCGCGAGGTTGTAGATCTCGTCGGGCTGAACCTCCTGAATGATGCGTATCAGGTTCGTGGCGTCGGTGAGATCGCCATAGTGCATGAAGAACTTGGTGTCGGGAATGTGCGGATCCGCGTAGAGATGGTCGACCCGCCCTGTATTGAACGACGATGACCGCCGCTTGATGCCGTGAACGATGTAACCCTTGGCCAGCAGGAATTCCGCAAGATAGGCGCCGTCCTGTCCCGTGATCCCGGTAATTAGAGCGACCTTCGCTGACGCTGACATTGGTTCTCCAGACTCTCACTCGTCACAGTCGCAAGCACTAACTCGCGATACCGCTACCAGCGCATGAACTATGCCATTTTGACGGCCTCAGCTAGCCTTTTGCGTGCTTTCCGCATGCGGGGGCCGGATCTTCGGCCGCATGGCTTTCAAACTGACCGTGACGAGCGAGACGACCGCAAAGAGCGCCAGCCATAACTGAAGGGAAATCAGCGATTCGACCGCCCGTTCGATACTGATCACGAGGGAGGCCATCAGCACCGGTGCCACTGCAAGAATTGCCAGGATCAATCCGGCGCCGCGCAAGACCAGGACCGCCATGATCACGCCTACGATAGCAAGCGCACTCGTAGCTGCCGATTTATCGAGCAGTACGGAATTGAGAGCATGCGCGAGTCCGGCCGGCAATCTGCTGGTCGGAACGAACAGGCGCTCGCGCGGCACGGTCGTCAGACCGCTCGCGCCTGTTGTCGTCGCAAAGACGGCGAGCCGCCGCGCAATCAGCGCCGGCATCTCGCGCCAGTTCTCGCGGAGCCAGGCATTCGCCACGAGCTGCATCTCCTTGTTGCGCTCGGCATCGGTCCGCAGGTGAGCGACACGGCGCCGCAGCGCCGGCAGGCCGAACTCGGTAATGACGGAACCATCGCTTAAGGTCAGGCTCTGGTATGGGGTCTTGCCGATCGATGCCCCGCCGGATTCCCAGAGAAATGACTCGGCGCTGCTTGTGCCGATCAACACCAGATCGTGGGTCACGGCGTAGTTCCGCGCTACCCACGGCGTCCAGACAAGGAGCGTCCCTATTCCAAAGCAGGCGAACTGCCGTGAAAATCGCGCGATGATCGTGCGGTAGTCTTGCGATCTCCACCCTGCGCTGAGGGCATGGCTCGCGGCAAGCACGAAGCCCATAAGAAAAACCGCAGGGAAAAACTGCGGTCGGTTCAGTGCCAGGGCCAGTCCAACCACGCCGGAAAGCAATGCCGGCAGCCATCGTCCGGTGCGAACTGCGCAAAGCGCAAGCGCCGCGGTCAGCAACAGCAGCGCTTCGCTGACGGCCTCGGTGCCGAGCTTATAGCTCCAGAAGATGGAAGGTCGACAAAAGGCGACGACCAGGACCAGCGCGATACCGAGGAGCGGCTGCCGGGTGGTCTTGGCGATTTCTCGTCCGAGGAGGAGGGCGCCGGCAAATGCGACCGTCTGAACGAACAGGCGAAAGGCAAGTTCGAAGTGCCGCTCTCCGCCGAGCTCCAGCGAAGCGGCAATGAACGCGGGTGTGATGGGCGCATAGTAGGTCGGATAGTCCGCGCTCCTTCCCCAGAAAAAGTTTGTGTGGATGTTTCTGCCGACAAGCACGTAGTCGAGCAGGTCCGAGAAAGGGGCTTCATGCACCTGCGACCAATAGAGGGTGCGCAGCGACCAGAACGCCACGACCGCCACGGCGAGGGAGGCGAGGCAAACGATTCGCCTGGCGGTCAAGGGTTGTGCGGGGTTATGCATAACACGTTGATCATTATCGATGTTTTCAGGCGGACAGGTAGATGCGGGTGCAGTCAGGGGTGACGTTCTGCACCGGTTCGAGGCGGGCAAAGGCGGGTAGCATGGTAAACTCTCTTATGCTAACGAACGGCTTTCCTGGGGCGCCGGGGCCTCTGTGGCTCTACTCTAAGATCCAATCGTTTCCAACATGACTGAAACTTATGTCTCCCCCGTTCAGGTGCGAGCACAACGCCGCCGTGAAGAAATCCGCGCGCATGCCGATCGCGTCGCACCCGACCGGGACAAGTGGATCGAGCGGAACGACGCCTATTATGGTGCTGATCGCGACTTCATGAAGTTCCTGATTCCGCGTGGCTCGCGGGTTCTCGATCTGGGGTGCGGCACTGGCGATCTCCTGGCGGCTGTCGAGCCAAGCTACGGCCTGGGCATCGATCTGAGCGAGAAGATGGTCGAACTCGCCAGCAAGAAATATCCCTATCTCGAGTTCCGGGTCGGCGACATCGAGGACGATGCTTTTATCGCCGGCCTGCAAGGGCCCTTCGACTTCATTGTGCTGTCCGATACGATCGGACTGCTGGGCGATATCGAGACCACGTTGTCCCGATTGCACAGGCTTTGCACGCGCGACACTCGCATCGTCATCTCCTACTTTTCCCAGATCTGGGGCCCGCTATTGAACCTCGGGACCAGGGTTGGCATGCGCATGCCACAACCGGAGATCAACTTCCTTTCGCATGTCGACTTCGAGAACATCCTCGACCTCGCCGAATTTGAAACGATCCGTCGCGATGCAAGACAGCTGATCCCGCGTCGGCTGTTCGGTCTTGGCTCCTTGGTCAATCGATACGTCGCGCCCTTGCCGCTGCTGGACCGTTTGTGTCTGCGCACCTACGTCGTCACGCGTTCGCGGCGCGCCATGGCTGCCGAGGAGTTGTCAACCACCGTTCTCATTCCTTGCCGCAACGAGAAAGGAAACATTGAGAACGCAGTGCGGCGTCTGCCGCGATTTGGCAAACACGTCGAAATCATCTTCGTCGAAGGCAATTCAAGCGACGGAACCTACGAAGAATGTCTGCGCGTCAAGGATGCGTACGCTGCCGATTTCGACATCAAGGTTTTCAAGCAGTCTGGGAAGGGAAAGGGCGACGCCGTTCGCAAAGGCTTCGATGAGGCCTCCGGCGATATTCTGATGATCCTCGATGCCGACCTGACGGTGCCGCCAGAGTCGCTGCCAAAATTCTATGCAGCGGTCGCGTCGGGCAAGGGAGAGTTCGTCAACGGGACGCGGCTCGTCTATCCCATGGAAGGCGAAGCGATGCGACCGCTGAATTTCATCGCAAACCATTTCTTTGCCGCGGCCTTCAGCTATCTGGTCAACCAAAGATTCACCGATACGCTTTGTGGCACCAAGGTGCTAAAGCGGTCGGCCTACAAGCGGATAGCAGCAGGGCGCAGCTACTTCGGTGACTTCGATCCGTTCGGAGATTTCGATCTCATCCTCGGCGCCGCGAAGCAGAATCTCAGGATTATCGAAGTGCCGATCCATTATGCCGCGCGCACCTATGGCTCGACTCAGATTTCGCGTTTCCGCGACGGGTTGCTGCTGTTGCGAATGGTGCTGTTTGCTTTTCGCAAACTGAAAGCCGTCTGATGTTGGACGCTGCCGGAAAAGCGGAAGACCAGAAATTCGATCGCCGTCCGGTAGAATACCGGCGCATATGGGACGAAAAGCCGGTCTTGCGCCGGATTTACGCTGACTATCATCAGCGGTTGCTGCAGCGCTGCGGCACCGGTCCCATCCTGGATATCGGCGGTGGCACGGCGAACATCAAGGATATCCGGAAGGACGTGATCTCGATCGACATCCTTCCGTTTCCGGGGATCGACGTTGCGTGCGACGCTCACCAGCTGCCGTTTCGTGACGAACATTTCTCCGGGATCGTGATGCTGGACGTCCTCCATCACCTTGCAAGACCCGTCTCTTTCTTGCAGGAGGCGGCCCGCGTCCTGCAGCCGGGAGGCAGGCTGGTGATGATCGAACCGGGGATGTCGACTGTCGCCTATCCGTTCTATAAATTCGTGCACGAAGAGCCTGCGGACATGGCGGTCGATCCGTTTGCCGAGCTGCCGATCGACACTGTGCGCGATCCATTCGATTCCAACCAGGCGATTCCCACGTTGCTGTTCGATCATCCGGAGCACGTCGCCGAACTCGAACGGAAGGTCCCGCGGTTGAAGATTCGCGAGGTCGACTGGCTAAGTTTGTTCGCCTATCCGTTAAGCGGTGGCTTCAAGCGGTGGAGCCTCGTGCCCGAGGCTGCGCTGACGCCAATTCTGCGACTGGAGAGTAGTCTGCCACGTGCCTTGCGCCATTTTTTTGGGTTCCGACTCTTTGTAGAGCTGGAGAAGCGACCATGAGTATGCGGCAGGACACATTCGCCAATCTGTTGCAGCGGACTGGTCTTGGCGCGCATGCGTTGCTGGTTCGCTCCGGCGCCATGCGACTGCCGGGAATTCGCAGTATCTTCGGCCTCGCCTATGAGCGTTACAAGCTGCACCTCGAAAAGGGCGCGGTCGCAGCACTGTCTCGAATCGTCTCGCCTGGCTCGCTTGTCATCGATGTGGGCGCGAACGTCGGGTTCTTCACGACCCGCTTCGCCGACTGGGTCGGCAAGGATGGCTTTGTCATCGCCATCGAGCCGGATCTCGAAAACTTTGAGGTTTTGGAGCGACGACTGTCCGAGCGGGATCGTGTCAAGCGGATCAACGCCGTCGCCGCAGGTGAAAAAGGCGTGCTTCGCCTGAAACGCAACGAAGTTCATCCGGGCGACCATCGCATCGCGCTGGACGGCGACGGCGTCGAGGTCGCGTCGGTCAGGCTCGATGATTTGCTGCAGCTTTGCCCGGACCGGCCTCTGACGCTTGTAAAAATCGATGTCCAGGGCGCCGAGATGATCGTCTTGTCCGGAGCGTCGTCGATCCTCGCCGACAAGTCGCCTGCCTTGCTGATAGAGATCGACGAGGCACAGTTGCGCGAGTTCGGAACGTCTTCAGCCGCCTTGCTCGATCATCTGGAGAGCTTCGGCTACAAGAGTAATGAGTTGGACGCGAGCGGCGCGACAACGCCGATCGATCGCAGCGGCCTTCAGAAAAGGCTCGCGGAGAGTGGCTACCTCGACATTTTGTTCCTAAAGTCACGCGCGACCGCAGCCTAGCAGGAAGACTTCAATTACGACTTCGCCGCCATCTCTCTCCGGGCATGTCGCGATCCTCCTTGGTACCTACAACGGCGCGCGTCATCTTCGCGAGCAATTGCGGTCATTTGCGCTGCAGAGCTGGCAGGACTGGTCGCTCCATGTGTCTGACGATGGTTCGCAGGACGCGACCCTGCAACTCGTTGATCAATTCTCGAAAGAGGTCGAACAGGACGTACATGTGCGCACCGGTCCACGAAGCGGGCTGGCGCGCAATTTCATGGCGTTGGCGGCTGATAAATCGCTGAAAGCCAATTTCTTCGCGTTCAGCGATCAGGATGACGTTTGGCTCCCCCACAAGCTCGCCGAGGCGGTCGGCTGGATGGCGTCGGTGCCGAGCAACGTGCCCGCGCTTTACCTCTCGCGGACGGAACTGATCGATGACGCAGGTGCGCTGATCGGTCGCTCGCAGCTCTTTCGCCGACCTCCGAGTTTCAGGAATGCGCTGGCCCAAAGCATCGGCGGTGCCAACACGATGGTGTTCAATAGCGCCGTCAAACGCCTGTTCGAAACGGTCGGTCACAAAGAATTCTCATTCCACGACTGGAATACCTATCAAATCGTCACCGCAGTCGGCGGAACGGTTCGCTATGATCCGCATCCAAGTATCAGGTACCGTCAGCACGGCGCCAACGTGCTCGGCAGCAATCGCGGTTTGCGCTCCCGATTGGCACGGCTGCGCATGGTCTGGGACGGCAAGTTTGCGGACTGGAACGAGATCAATATCGATCTGCTGCGCACGCTCGGTCACATGATGCCGTCTGAAAATCTCCAAATTCTTGATCGGTTCGCCGAGGCGCGACGCTCGCCCTTGGGGCCTCGCTTGTGGAACATCTATCGTGCCGGAGTTTGTCGTCAGACCGTGCAGGGAAACTTCGACCTCTATCTCGCTGCGATTTTGGGCAGGATCTGACGTCAACAGCGTCGCCTGCCAACGCCCCAGCCAAATTTCGCTTGCAACATCAAAGACATTGCTTCAAGAGAGGGCAAGGTCGCGGCTGAACGGGGCGGGTCCGCAATGGCGGGAGAAGCACGCAGATTTCTGGTAACCGGGGGCGCCGGCTTCATTGGTTCGGCTGTTGTTCGTCACCTGATTAGGAAGACGGGCCACCAAGTGCTGGTGCTCGATAAGCTGACCTATGCAGGAAATCTCGATTCTCTGAAGCCCGTCTCATCTGAGCCGCGGTTTGCATTCAAGCGCACCGACATCACCGATGCGGCGGCGGTCCGCAGCGTCATGAGCGACTATTCGCCGGATGTCATCATGCACCTCGCGGCCGAAAGCCACGTCGACCGGTCGATCGATGGCCCCGGCGAATTTATCCAGACCAATGTTGTCGGAACATACGTGTTGCTCCAGGCCGCGCTAGACTTCTGGCGCGAGCTGCCGGAGCAGCGCAGGCAGTCGTTTCGCTTCCACCACATCTCGACCGACGAGGTGTATGGTTCACTTGGCCCGACGGGACTGTTCCGCGAAGATACGGCCTACAAGCCCAATTCACCGTACTCCGCCTCGAAAGCGGCCTCGGACCACCTCGTTCGCGCCTGGTATCACACCTACGGCTTGCCAACGGTGCTGAGCAACTGCTCGAACAACTATGGCCCGTATCATTTTCCGGAAAAGCTTATTCCGCTGATGATCATCAACGCGCTCGAAGGCAAGCCATTGCCGGTCTATGGCAAGGGCGACAACGTCCGCGACTGGCTTCATGTTGAGGATCATGCCGATGCGTTGCTGCACGTGGCGACCCGCGGCAGGACAGGCGAGAACTACAACATCGGCGGCAAGAATGAGCGCGCGAACATCGACGTCGTGAAAGCGATCTGCGCCTTGGTGGACGAACTCGCCCCGGATCCGCGAATTCGTGACCGCAGCTTGCTGATCAACTATGTGACCGATCGTCCAGGCCACGACGCGCGTTACGCGATCGACGCCGGCAAGATCGAGGCCGAGCTCGGCTGGCGTGCGCGTTACGATTTCGAGTCAGGGCTGCGCCAGACGGTTCGCTGGTATCTTGACAATCGCGCCTGGTGGGAGCGAGTGCGTTCGGGCGTCTACCGGGGAGAACGCCTCGGCGTCGCAGTCTAACGTTCATAGCAGCGCGCGAGAGTATCTATGCTCACCGTTGAGCCAACCGAAATTCCGGCCGTCAAGCTGGTCACGCCGAAGTCGTTCGTCGACACGCGCGGCTCGTTCTGCGAGACCTATAACGAGAAGCGCTTCCAAGAGCATGGGATACCCCTGCGCTTTGTCCAGGACAACGAATCCCTGTCGCTGCGACCGGGGACGATTCGTGGGCTTCACTTTCAGGCTCACCCGTTTGCGCAGGACAAGCTGGTGCGCGTGCTGAGCGGGCGGATCCTAGATGTCGCCGTTGATCTGCGGCGGTCGTCAGCGACGTATGGCCGATGGATCGCGCGCGAACTGTCGAGTGAAACTGGCGCCCAGCTCCTCGTTCCGATCGGTTTCGCGCATGGCTTCTGCACGCTCGAACCTGATACGCGGGTGCTCTACAAGGTGACCGGATACTATTCGCCGGCACATGACTTGGGTATCGTATGGAACGATCCTGACCTTGGTGTGAACTGGCCCGTCGCGGCGGCCGATGTCGTGCTTTCCGACAAGGATCGCGACCTGCCGCGCTTCCGCGATCTGCCAGCCTATTTCGAGTAATCCGATGAGGCTCGCTGTCACTGGCCGTAACGGCCAGATCGTCCAGTCGTTGATGGAGCGCGTGCAAGGCACCTACGACACCCTGCTGACCGTTGCACGCCCCGAGATCGATCTGCTTCATCCGGATGGAATAGCTTCCGTGCTCGATGCCCTGCGGCCTGACGTCGTGGTGAACGCAGCGGCGTATACCGCGGTCGATGCGGCGGAAGATGATCGCGAGGCCGCGTTCACCATTAACGCGGCGGGAGCAGCCGCGGTGGCCGCTGCGACGGCCCGGCTCGGCATTCCCGTCATCCAGCTGTCCACGGACTATGTCTTCGACGGACGACTCGAACGGGCCTACCGGGAGGACGATCAGACCGCGCCGCTTGGCGTCTATGGTTCGAGCAAGCTTGCGGGCGAGCAGGTCGTGGCCGCCGCCAATCCACGCCATGTGGTGCTGCGCATGGCATGGGTCTATAGTCCCTTTGGCAAGAATTTTGTCCGGACCATGTTGAACCTCGCACGACAGCGCGACGAGATCTCCGTGGTGGACGACCAGCATGGTACGCCGGGCAATGCGCTCGATCTGGCGGATGGCATTCTCGCGGTCGCGCGTAATCTCCACGCACGGCCGCACGATCAGGCGCTGTATGGCGTTTTTCACCTGGCTGCGGCGGGGCACACGACTTGGGCCCAATTTGCCGAGGCGATCTTCGCAGTCGCACGGCAGGTTGACGGGCCGGCGGCAAACGTCAGGCGAATAACCACCGCCGAGTATCCGACCCCGGCGCGCCGGCCGGCGAACTCGCGGCTGGATGGGGCCAAGCTCGCCAAGGTGCATGGTGTGGAGCTTCCGCACTGGCAACGGTCGCTGCCGGCATGCGTCGAGCGCCTTGTCATACAGGAGTTCAGCGCATGAACGGAGTGACGAAAGGAATCATCTTGGCCGGTGGCAGCGGTACCCGCCTGCATCCGATGACGCTTGCCGCATCGAAGCAACTGCTGCCGATCTATGACAAGCCGCTGATCTATTATCCCCTATCGGTTCTAATGCTTGCGGGCATTCGTGAGATACTGATCATTTCCACCCCGGACGATCTGCCTGTGTTCCGCCGGTTGCTCGGCGACGGCTCGAAGTGGGGTGTTTCGTTCAGCTACGCCGTGCAGCCAAGTCCAGACGGGCTCGCGCAGGCCTACATCATCGGCGCGGATTTCGTTGCAGGCCAGCGTTCGGCGCTGGTGCTTGGCGACAATCTTTTTTACGGGCATGACCTCGATCGGCTGCTCAAGAGTGCTTGCGCGCGCGAAAGCGGCGCGAGCATCTTTGCCTACCATGTCAGCGATCCGGAACGTTACGGTGTCGTCGACTTCAGTGATGAGGGGCGCGTCATCTCGATCGAAGAAAAGCCGAAGGAGCCGCGCTCGCACTGGGCGGTGACCGGGCTTTATTTCTATGACGAGAATGCGGTCGACTATGCTGCAAGGTTGCGGCCGTCGGCGCGCGGCGAACTGGAAATCACCGACCTGAACCGGATTTATCTCGAGAAAGAATGTTTGCACGTCGAGACGATGAAGCGCGGTTTTGCATGGCTCGACACGGGCACGCCTGACAGTCTCCTCGAGGCTGCCGAGTTCGTGCGCACACTTGAAAAGCGTCAGGGCTTCAAGATCTGCTGCCCGGAGGAGGTTGCGTTTCGTCTCGGATGGATCGGTGCAGCACAGCTGGAGAAATTGGCAGGCGACATCGCCAAGAGCACCTATGGCCAGTATCTGATGAAGCTGGTCCAAGGGCAGATATGAGCGACGTCGACGAAAAAAGCGGCCAGCGCTGCGACGACGTAACTGCAGTCATTGTCACATACAATCCACCCGCCGAAGCTTTCGCCGCAACGCTGCAGGCGATTGCCGGCCAGGTCGGGCGCATCCTTGTGGTCGACAACGCATCCGGGGCCGAAGAGAAAGCGCTGATCGAGCGGCAAGTTGCCCAGTATGCCGAGATGGCCGGGGTTGCTTTTCAAGCCGAGAATCTTGGTCTGGGTGCCGCCCACAACATCGGAATGTCCCTGGCCCGCGAAGCAGGTTCCAGATTTGCGTTGTTGCTTGATCAGGACAGTCAGGCAGGCACCGGCATGGTGGCGAAGCTTCGGGCGGCCTACGAACAGCTCGCCGCCGAGGGTGAACAGGTTGCCGGCGTCGGCCCGCGATACTTCGACCATCTGACGGGACTATACTCCGGCTTTGTGCAGGTCGGCACGTTCGATCTGATGCAGCGTCCGTGCGAGCAGGGTGCGGAGGTTGTCGAGGCCGACTTTCTCATTTCATCCGGCACGCTCGTCCCGCTCGCAGGCGTGGAGACGATCGGCCCCATCGACGAGCAGTTTTTCATCGATTACGTCGACACCGAATGGTGCTTCAGAGCGCGTGCGGCCGGCTACAAGCTGATCGGCGTGTGCGACGCGATGATGACACATTCGCTGGGTGAGCGCCGGGTGAGGTTCTGGTTTCCGTTTCGCTGGCGCAGCTTTTCCTTTCACAAGTCGTTCCGCTATTACTACATAGCGCGCAACGGCCTGCTCCTGTTGCGGCGAAGCTACATCCCGTTGCGGTGGCGCTTGATCGTGCTCAAACGCACGATCGTATTGGTGGCGATCCTGATCATCATACCCGGAGCGCGAGGCGAGCGCTTTGCAATGATTTCCCGAGGGCTCTACGACGGCGTTCGCGGAGCAACGGGACGGCTGGCAGGTTAAGCGGAACGCGTCGGCTGCGGCTCGTGCCCGGCAGCGTTCTCACCGTCCTTCTCCGCAACGAGGTTGACGTTGAGAAAGGCTTCATGCGCAACAGCCAGGGGATTTCGTTCCGACAGGATACTTGCCGGGTATTCGTACCAGCTTGCCTGGTTCTTGAAGCCGAACTCCTGAGCAAATAGCGTTTCCATCGCCTCGCGACTGAAGCGCCAATAGTCATAGGGGTGAGCATGAATCGGATAGCATTGGTGCGTCTGCACATAGACCCGTCCGCCTGGACGGAGGACCTTCCCGATCTGCTCCGCGGCAAGCCACGGACGTCTGATATGTTCGAACACGGAGCAGGCAATCACTGCGTCGATGCTGCCCGCTTCGAATGTCTTCGATAATCGCTCAGCATCGACAACGGCATCGACATCAAGTCCGGACATGTAATCGCAGGCGACGTAGCGAACGCTCGGCGCGACCCAAGTTCGTCGGACGGTTGGCGGATCACCCGCGACACGGCGGGTGCCGAGCTCCAGCACCGTGCCCGTCTGGACCGAGCCGAGCCACGCCTTGAAACTTCCCAACCCCGATGAGCTGCCTGGCTCCACTCCGCGTCCGCGGCCATTCGAGAATGTTCGCGCAAGCTGCTCCAGCGCGACGCGAGTCGCAGGCGACTTGAACACGGCTCGCTTCAGAGAACGGAGGACCATCGTGTTTCCGGAGGCGGGACGTAGGGATCTAAAATTTGCCGAGCGTTACCGGTCAGGCAACAGGTAGCATAGCACAAACGCTTCGGCGCCGCTCATGACAGAACCTGTCGTGCCTCGGATATCGCGCAAAGCACGTGGTAGAACGTCGATGCAGGAATGGTTTCGACCAGCGAGCGCCCATCAGCGTCGAACTTGTCGTACCAGCCGCCCGGTATGGGATGATCGAGATAGTGCTTCTTGAGCCTGGCAAGTGCTGCGCGCGCTTCGGGCTTTGCGCTCTCGTCGCCATCTTCAGCTTGCGCGATCCACGCCTTCGCAATTTCGGTTTGCGGCCAGCATCGTCGCGTCGCGCGCGTAATTTGACCCTGGTCATTGCCTTCGTCGACGAGAAGGCCGCCGGGGTCCCGATAGCGCAGGGCGGACGCAAGCAACGCTGTGCGGAAGCGTGCCGTCGGACAGCCTGTGATGCGTTCAAATCCCTTCAGCAGCCACGTCCATTCGGCGAGGTGGCCCGGCTCGACGACAACGGGTGGGATCTTCGACCAGTCGTCCTCGAAATACTCGCTAAGGGTCTGCGTCCGCTGATCGTAGAAGTTCCCGGCAAACAGCCCGAACATGTCACCCGCCCGATTCTGGAACACGGCCTCGCCGGTCGCATCGAACAGGGCGATCATTGCCTCGAGCATGTGCATATGCGGGTTTTGCCGCCGCGGCAGCGACGCCGGCAGCGCTTCATTGAAACCACCGTGTGGTGAACGAAGCCGCTGATCCAGGAAGATCAGTGTCTGGTCGATCTCGCTGCGGATCTGCGCGTCCGGCTTGATCTGATGAACAGTCGCCAACGCCAGCAACACGAACGCATGATCGTAGGTATCCCGGCTGGGGTCTGCCGTAGCGCCGTCTGGGCCGAGGGTGTGCACATATCCAGGCGCACCGTCTGGACTACGCGCCTTGGCGAGCAGGTAGTCGAGCCCCTTCAGGGCGATCTCCTTTGCGTCCGGGTGCCAACCGAATTGCGATGCCTTGGCGTAGCAGTAGATCTGCCGCGCCTGCACCAGCGTTCGGCGGGCTACGTCGTGATCCGGTGCACCATCTTTGCTCAGGCGTTCGAAGAACCCGCCATGCTGCTTGTCCCACCCGGTATCGGCCCAGAGCGGCAACGCCTGTTCAGTGGCCCACACCTCCAGTCCGGCAACGATGTCTTCGCCTTCGTCCGCTTCGGTCATTGCAGTCATCAACTGTCGCTCCAGCGCCCGCGGCCCCCGCCCGTCTACACAACGTGCGTTGCAGCATTGGTCTGGACGAGCCTCTGTCGGAGGTCAAGCCTCTGTAAGCCTCTCGTTGCGTTGATACTCGAGATGAAATTGCATCGTGCGGTCACGAGGCACGGCGGCGCCAAAAGCGGCGATAGTGGCGCTTTGGCGGCAACCAAGCGTCAGGTGGGCGGCCGGGCAAACCTGCGCAAGACCAGTGTAACAGCCGCAAGGCCCGCAAATGCGAGCGCGAGCTGGACCGACGTTGCAGGTACTGCGGTCGAAGCTACCGCAAGCAGCGCGAGCAGGAGATTCAGGAGAAAAACGCGCGTGACGACCTGCATAACCGACAGGCCGTTGTCGGTCGCGCGCTGATAGAAATGACTGCGATGGGCTAGCCAGAATTTTTCGCCGCGCATCATTCGCCCAAGCAGAGTCACGGTGGCATCGGCCACATAGTACATCGGCAACAGCAGCGCAGCCAAAAGCTGGCCGTGCATAGCGAGATCAAGCAAACACCAGCCGAGCAGGAGGCCGGTCGGCAGGCTTCCGACGTCGCCAAGAAAGATTTGTGCAACCGGGCGGTTGAAAGGCGCGAAGCCGACGAAGGCTCCGACCAGCGCGGCGGCAAGAATGGTCGCGGGCACGGAGAGATGACCGCTCGTCCCAAGCAGAACCAGGGTCGAGGCGACAGGAATGACCTCGGCAGCAGTCATCCAGTCCAATCCGTCCATGAAATTGACGAGGTTGACGAACCACAACGCGGCAAGCGCAAGCGCCGCCCGCTCGGCCCAGAGCGGCAGGGCGGGGGTCAACCGGGCCTCGTCCGGTAACGCCGCGAGGGCGATGACGACGGCGAGTAACTGTAGCAGCAGTCGTGGGACGATCCGGGCCGGCGCCAGATCGTCGATAGCTCCGACGACGGCAATCAATACCGTTGCGGCAATTACCAGGCCGATGTGTTCGATATCTTGTGGCGCCCAGATGCCAAGCGCGAAACTTGTGGCGGTGATGGCCGCGATCACGACCCCCACACCTGCCCCTTGTGGCGTCGGGACCTGATGCGACGACCGCGCCTGCGGCAGAGCCATCGCGTGACGCCGCAGCAGCGGAAGCATCGCGAAGATGATTGCGGCCGACAGAAACGCCGCAAGCGAAAAGGCAACGGTCGTCATGAGGGTGGGGTCGTGCATTTTAGATCGAATCCGCCGCCCCGAGGGGGCAGCGCCGGCGTCGTTCAGAGCCTGCCGCAGGAGGCTCGGCGGAGAGGAATCCAAACGATCTCTAGGTCAGGAATACTGCGCCAATCAAGTCGGGAGATGGACGGGCTTGCGCAGGCAGTCAATGGTTTGGCAAGGCTGTTGAGAACGTCATATGGCGATTGTGACAACATGCCAATCGTGCGGCCAAACTCTCATTGCATGTTACTTTATGATGCGCGAAGATCATATTGAAGGAGCCCAATAATCTATGAAGCTGTTGTCGCTTGCGGGGGCCGAAACCGACAGCCAAGTTTATGCGGTTTTGGTTTCGGCAAGCCTGGTTCTGTCGGTTTGGGGAGCCTACGCCCAGTTCGTTCCGAATCCGGACGCTGTGCATTACCTGCGCGCGGCCGAGCTGTTTGCGAACGGCCAATGGAGCGAAGGGGCAGAAGTCTATCGATGGCCATTCTATAGCGCGAGCGTTGCTTTTGTGATCGCCCTGACGGGCGCGTCGGCCCTTGCGGCAGCTCATACCGTTAATGCCTTGCTGGATGCCGCAACTGCCGTCATCTTTGTCGCGCTTGTGGGAAGGCTGGCCGGCGACAGCCGCCGAATTGTCCTTTGGGCGGCACTGTTCATTTTGATGCACCCGAAGCTCATGCAGCTGCGCCCCTTGATCATCCGTGATCATGGGTTCTTCGCGTTCTTCCTTCTCGCGCTTTATCTTCTGGTCGTCGACCGCCAGTCTCCAAGCATCATGCGGAAATTGGGCATCGCAGGTGCGATCGCTCTCGCGACGCTTTTCAGGCTGGAGGGCGCCTTCCTGTTCTTGATCGTGCCTGCCTTCTATTTCTTTGACCGGAGCTCTTCGTTCGCCGCCAAGGCGGCCGTTGTTGCCGTCGTCCTGCTTGTCTGTGGTTTGTTCGTCCCTGGCTATTCGCTCTGGACCGGCACGAATGCGTTTTCGACGAGTTCGGTAACCGGGGTCGTCGGCGGTTGGTCAGGCCAGATCGAGAATCTGTTCAAGCATATGCACGTGCTGAGCGGACAGCTTGAGAAGATGTTGCCGCCCGGACGAAACGTCGGTGCGCTTGCATACGCAGGCATCGTCTGGGCCATCACTCTTGACGTCCTGCTGCGCGCCTTGACGATGCCGATCGCAGTGCTGGCGATTTTTGCATTCCTGCCACGGCGGCTGCTGCCTGAGTTCGCTACGCGCTTCGTTGGTTGGTTCGCCTGGTGGCAGCTGCCGCTGCTGCTGACGTTCATGGCGTTCGCATTGTTCCTGGATTGGCGGTACGCAATGGCCTTCGCCCTCGTCGGGGGAATTCCGGCTGTGTTCGCGTTGGAGGCCGCCGCGCACAATGCTTCATTCGGCGGTCGCCGCGAAAAGCTTGTGCTGTATGCGGCGGTCGGAGCAATCGTCATTCCCTTCATGTTGGCTGTTCCGAAGGTTTCAAATCTGTCCTATATGCGTGATGCTGGTTACTGGATTCGGGACGAACTGCCTGTCGGCACCGGAATTCTGACCAATGAGGGGCGGCTCGCGTATTTTTCGGGCAGGGCGTACGAGCGCGAGATCAGGTTCCGCGTTACGGAAGGCTTGAAGGACAGTCTGCCGGGTGCGGATTACCTTCTGTTGCATATCCATAGCGAGGTGTCCCCGTCCATGCCGGGGATCGACCAGGCAAAGATCGTCGCGACGTTCAAGGGCGAAGGCGACGGGCGAATTGTGGCGTATCGCCTTCGCTGAAACCCTTTGCAGGGTCTGATGACAAAACCGACGCGGGTGGTGGTCACGGGTGCCAGCGGCTTTGCGGGCAGTCATCTGGTTTCGTGCCTTGCGGCGATGGATTTCAAGGTACTTGCGCTTAGTCGCGCGCCCGGCAACGCTCTTGATCGAAAGAACGTAACCACGGCGCGGATGCCCGATCTCGCTGATCCTCGCCCCGCATGGGAGGATATTCTTGGTTCCGGCGACGTCGTCGTTCATCTCGCTGGCCTCGCTCATGGCGCGGTTGATGACCCGCGACATGACGTGATCAATCATCGCGGAACTGCACGGCTTGCAGAGGCTGCCGCCACGGGCTCGGTTGAACGAATCATTCTCGTGTCTTCGATTGCCGCGCAGACAGGAAACACGGCCGCAAAGGTGCTGAGCGAAGCGGATGATCCAAGTCCGGTGAGCGCGTATGGCCGCTCGAAACTTGAAGCGGAAAGGGCGGTGCGCGACAGCGGCGTTCCCTATACGATCCTGCGGCCGGTCGTCATCTACGGGGAGGGCGCAAAGGGAAATCCGGCTGCGCTTGAAAGATTGGCTCGCATGCCGATACCGTTACCGATTTCGGGCCTCACCGCGCGCCGATCCGTTCTCTCCGTCGGCAATTTCAGCCGGGCCGTGCTGGCCGTGCTGACGAGTGAACAAGCGCGCAACGAGGTTTATCTCGTTGCCGACCCGCTTCCGCTGACCGTCAGCGAAATGGTCGTCCGCTCCCGCAAATTGTCGGGGAGGCGGCCCGGTCTGATCTATGTTCCACCCTCGCTGCTGAAAGCCCTGTTTGTAACATTCGGCCTGCGGAGCGTCTGGAGACGGATCGGCGAGCCACTGGTCGTGAGTACAGACCGCCTTCGTTCGTTGGGCTGGACGCCGCAATAGTCGTGTTCGCGACCTTCCGTCCCGCTCGCGGTGGCGAGATTGCGACGATCCTGGTCGCGCCGTTGTATTAGTTCTTTGCTTTTGTTAAGGAAATTTCTCAGCAGTGAGATCGCGTGCCGCTGGCGATCGGGGACAGGCAGCGAACAACTCGGGCCGGAGTAGGATGAAGTTTTTTCGGGGCCTGACCAAGCGCAGTCTTCTGATAGGGCTGCATGACGCGCTTGCGACCGCCGCTGCCGTGTATCTGAGCTTTCTGCTCAGATTTGGCGAAACGGACTTCCCTGAGCGTTTGCCCTTACTGCTGGTTATTCTGCCGTACTTCGTCGTTTTCAGCGTGGTGGTTTGCTACGTCTTCCGATTGACCACCACCAAGTGGCGGTTCACGTCGCTGCCCGAAATCCTCAATATCGTGAAAGTATCGAGTATTCTCAGCATAGCGCTGTTGGTACTTGATTACATTTTCGTCGCGCCGAACGTCTATGGAAGCTTCTATTTCGGCAAAACCACCATCGTCATCTACTGGCTGCTCGAGATCGCGCTGCTCAGCGGTTCGCGGTTGATTTACCGTTACTATCGGACGGCGCGAACGCGAACGCGGGCGCTGTCCGCCAACGCCACGCCGGTGCTGCTGTTGGGCAATGCGGCCGACGCGGAGCTCTTGATCCGAAGCATTGAGAGCGGCGCGGTTCGGCAAATCTGGCCGATGGCGCTGCTGTCGCCTTCGCTGGCCGATCGCGGCCAGATGATCAGAGGCTTGCCGGTCATCGGCGGCCTGGACGACATCAAGGAAGCTGTGGCCTTGCTCTCCCGGCGGGGAAAAGCCGTCGAGCGAATTGTCATGATGCCGTCATCTTTTCGCGACGAAAGCCGGCCTGAACACGTCATCCGCGAGGCGCGCAGTGCAGGTTTGATCGTCAGCCGTCTGCCGTCGCTCGAAGACAGTTACGAGCAGCCGCGTCTGACGCCGGTCGCCGTCGAAGATTTGCTGCTGCGCCCGACGGTGAAGATCGACTACGGTCGGCTCGAGGATCTTGTAAAAGGAAAATCGATCGTCGTCACAGGCGGCGGCGGATCGATCGGCGCCGAGATCTGCAATCGCATCGTGGCGTTCGGCGCGGCGCGGCTGATGATCCTGGAGCACTCCGAGCCGGCGCTGTATGCGGTGATGGAGACCCTGAGCAGCCGCCGGAACGGCGTGGCGATCGACGGCCGCATCGCCGATATCCGCGAACGTGAGCGGGTCGTTGCGCTGCTTGGTGAGTTCAAGCCCGACATCGTGTTTCACGCAGCCGCCTTGAAGCATGTGCCGATCCTCGAACGCGATTTTGGCGAGGGCGTCAAAACCAACATCTTCGGCACGATCAATGTCGCCGATGCCTCGTTGGCCGCCGGCGCCCGCGCGATGGTGATGATCTCCACCGACAAGGCGATCGAACCCGTTTCGATGCTCGGCCTCACCAAGCGCTTCGCGGAGATGTACTGTCAGGCGAGAGATCATGAGCTTGCCCGCACCGCCTCCGCGCGGCAGATGCGGTTGATCTCCGTCCGCTTCGGCAACGTGCTTGCGTCGAACGGGTCGGTGGTGCCCAAATTTAAGGCGCAGATCGAAGCGGGCGGGCCGGTGACGGTGACGCATCCTGACATGGTGCGCTACTTCATGACCATCCGCGAAGCCTGCGATCTCGTCATCACGTCGGCCAGCCACGCGCTGAGCGCAGCGACGCACGATGTCTCGGTCTATGTGCTCAACATGGGCCAGCCGGTTCGCATCGCCGATCTCGCCGAGCGGCTGATTCGGCTCTCCGGGCTCATTCCCGGAGAGGATATCGAGATCGTCTATACCGGCATCCGGCCGGGCGAGCGGCTGCACGAAATCCTGTTCACGCCGGATGAGCCGCCGACTACGATCGGAATCGAGGGGATTACTGCGGCGAAGCCTGACGAGCCCTTGATGGCGTCTGTGCAGCGATGGATTGAGGCATTACGTGATGCGGAGCGGGCTCAGGACCACGACCGCGTGCGTGCCATCCTGCAAGGTGCGATACCGGAATTTCGGCAACGAAGCGAAGCCAATCCTCCGGTCGAACCAATTCGGTCGGCTCTCTGATAGGCTGAGCGCAGTCTGGCCGAAGCGCCACGAAGCACTCTTTGTTTCAGCGGTGCAATAAACGCGCTAGTTCCCCGCAAAATCCGCATTTTGGCCGCATCCCGGATAGGCTGCGGCAATATTGATGTTTGGTCGCGGGGAGGCTAATTCTCCGGAAATCGTCGCGCCCATGTTGCAGTTGATGAGGGCAGGGCGCACGCCGCCGGGTAAGGATTTCGTCGGCCGTGCATCGATCTTGGGGAATCTGAAAACCATGGCCATCGAGTTCATCGATCTGAAGGCGCAACTGCGGTCAATCCGCGCGCCGGTCAACGAACGGATCCAGAAGGTGCTCGACCACGGCCAGTTCATTCTGGGCCCCGAAGTGAGCGAGATGGAGCGGCGGCTCGAAGCGTATACAGGCGCCAATCACTGCGTGAGCGTTGGCTCTGGAACCGATGCGCTCTTGATCGCGCTGATGGCACTGGGCGTCGGCCCGGGGGACGAGGTCATCACCACGCCGTTCACGTTTGTCGCGACAGCGGAGATGATCGTCCTGCTCGGTGCGACGCCCGTATTCGTCGACGTCGAGCCCGATACCTGCAACATCGATGCCGAGTTGATCGAGGCGGCGATCACACCACGAACCAAGGCGATCATGCCGGTGTCGCTGTATGGGCAGACCGCCGATATGGACGAGATCAACACGGTCGCCGCGAAACATGGCCTTGCTGTTATCGAGGATGCTGCGCAAAGCTTCGGCGCCGAGTACCGCTCGCGCAAGAGCTGCAACGTCTCCGCAATCGGCTGCACCAGCTTCTTTCCGAGCAAACCGCTCGGTTGCTATGGCGACGGCGGCGCGATCTTCGTCTCCGATAGCAAGCTCGCCGAGACCATGCGCGAACTGCGGGTGCATGGTCAGGAGAGCCGCTACTACCACACCCGGATCGGTGTCGGCGGGCGGATGGACACGCTGCAGTGCGCGGTCATCCTCGCCAAGCTCGACACGTTCGACTGGGAGGTCGACGAGCGCATCCGGATCGGCCGGATCTATCGCGACATGGTCGCGGAGATTCCAGGCATCCAGGCGCCGATCGTTCGCAACGATCGCACCTGCGTCTGGGCGCAGTTCACAATCCAGACCGACCGGCGAGAGGAAATCGTCCAGTCGTTGAAGGAGGTCGGAGTTCCGACCGCTGTCCATTATCCGATCCCGTTGCATGAGCAACCCGCCTACAAGTCGGCCGTCCGCCTCGCAGGCACGCTTCGTGTGTCGGAAAAAGTCAGCCGGCGCGTGCTGAGCCTGCCGATGCATCCCTATCTTGATGAGATGACCATGCAGTCCATCGTGCATGCGCTCGGCAAGGCGGCGCAGCGCTGATCTTCAGCTTATCGGTCGCCGTCTCGATCGCGGGAAGGCATCGCCCTGTAACCACAGTAGCACCAGTAGGATCGCCCCATGACGCAGGATGCCGTTCTGGTCACCGGCGCGGCCGGCTTCATCGGCTTTCACGTCGCGCAGCGGCTGCTGCAGCAGGGACGCGCCGTCGTCGGTCTCGACAGCATCAACGCCTATTATGACCCTTCTTTGAAGGACGCGCGGCTCGATATTCTTCGCAATCATGAGAACTTCGCGTTCGAGAAGATCGACCTTGCCGACCGCGGAAGTCTCTTCAGCCTGTTTGCGCAGCACCGCTTCAAGCGCGTGATCCATCTCGCCGCCCAGGCAGGCGTGCGCTACTCGATCGAGCACCCGCACGACTATGCCAGCGCAAACCTGGACGGCTTCCTCAATGTGCTCGAGGCCTGTCGTCACAACGGCTGCGGGCATCTGCTCTACGCATCGTCATCCTCGGTGTACGGCGCCAACACAAAGGTGCCGTTTTCGATTCATGATAGCGTCGACCATCCGATCAGCCTCTACGCCGCAACCAAGAAGGCGAACGAACTGATGGCCCATGCCTACAGCCACCTCTACCGGCTGCCTTGCACGGGCCTGCGCTTCTTCACCGTCTACGGGCCCTGGGGCCGGCCGGACATGGCGATGTATCTTTTTGCCGATGCGATCACGAACGGCCGACCGATCCGGTTGTTCAACAACGGCGACATGCGGCGTGATTTCACCTATATCGACGATGTGGTCGAGGCGATCGAACGGCTGGTAGAGCACGTACCGCAAGCTGGTGGCGCGGCCAGCGACCCGGGAACCAGCGCCGCGCCGTGGCGCGTCTATAACATCGGCAACAACAAGCCGGAAGATCTGATGACGGTCGTCGCGTTGTTTGAACGTGAGCTTGGACGGACGGCGCACAAGGAATTTCTGCCGATGCAGCCGGGTGACGTGCCTGAAACCTATGCCGACGTTACCGACCTAGCGCGTGAGATCGGCTTTCGTCCGAAGACCTCGATCGAGGAGGGGATTCGCCGATTCGTCGCCTGGTACCGCGACTATCACCGCGCCTGAAGCCTCGACGAGGATCGTGATCCATCTCGTCGTCTCCGCGCCATAGCCGTTCGAAGAACGGCGTCGCTTCGCTCGCCTATTGCGGTTCGAAGAACGGCGCGCTTCGCTCGAATCCTGCAGATCTTGATTCCGCTCTCATCTTCAGTATACGTTTCCAGCATGATGTTCATGTCCACATTCTTCCCGCTGATCTGACGACCCAAGTCGTCCGGCGTATCCGCGCCAATCAGATCAAGCATGGAGCCGCTGAAGCGGTGGCCGAAATGGAGAATGTGTCATGCATAGAACCGAGCATATCGGGCTGACCTTGCATCAGGTCCAGGCGTTTATCGCCGACGGTTTTGTCAAAGTCGAAACCGCCTTCTGCACCGACGTTGCCAAGCGATGCAGAGATGAATTGTGGGCGGACATTGGTCTGTCGCCAGACCACCCCGAGAACTGGATTCAACCCGTTGTCCGAGTTGGGTCTAAGGCATCGCCCCCGTTCATAGAGGCGGCCAACACAGGGCTTCTGCACCGTGCCTACGATCAACTCGTCGGCAAGGATCGATGGGTTGCGCCAAGAGGTCTTGGGACGTTTCCTATCCGGTTCCCTTCACAAGATGCGCCAGGCGATGATGGCTTGCATGTGGACATGAGCTTTGGCGACGACGATCCGGATTTCATGTCGTGGCGCGCCAACGTGACGAGCCGTGGACGGGCATTGCTCATGCTTTTCCTGTTCTCGGATGTGGGGCCCGATGACGCGCCGACGCGGATACGCAAACGTTCGCACGCCATCATCGCGCGAGAGTTGCTGCCCTATGGCGACGCGGGCGCGACGCTCAGGCAGCTCTCCGCCAACGGTTTCGCGTCGACGGAGGATTGCGAGGTTGAACTTGCGACCGGTGCGGCGGGCACGGTCTATTTGTGCCATCCGTTCCTTGTCCATGCGGCCCAACCGCACCGTGGAAAACGTCCACGCTTCATGGCGCAGCCACCGCTTATGCCGAGAGGCGAGTTTGATCCGGCCCTGCCGCCGTCGCCGGTTCAGGTCGCCATCCGTCAGGCTTGTGGACTACCTTTCTGATAAGACACCCGGGGTCGCTGCGCGATCCCGGGTACTTCGATCGACTTTCTAAAACGCTACCCGCCTCGGGGGCGCCAAGTGAATCGTGCCACTCGCTGCACCGACGGACCGGGGCCTCGGCGGGTGGAGATGGGTCGCGATCGCGGCGCTAAAACTTTAACTTGAAATTCATCGCATTTGGGCTGCCGTCGCTGGGTGCGCCGAAATCGTGTACGGTTGCGACGATGACATGCGCCGATTTGAAGGCCGATAGTGAGGCGAGCAGCGAACATCAGGCTTCGCTGCGCATTGCCGTGATCGTTCCCTGCTACAACGAAGCGCCGACGATCGCTGCCGTGGTTGCTCGGGCGAAAGCCGCGCTGCCCGGCGCCGCAGTCTATGTCTACGACAACAACTCACTTGACGACACGGCAAAGATCGCACGGGCGGCGGGCGCGATTGTCGCCAACGAACGTTATCAAGGCAAGGGCAACGTAGTCCGGCGCATGTTCGCCGACATCGATGCCGACATCTATGTCATGGTCGACGGCGATAACACGTATGATCTCGAAGTAGCACCAGCGTTGATCGCGACGATGCGCGAGCAGTCACTTGATTTCGTCAACGGCGCGCGGATCGACAAACGCGCCAACGCCTATCGCGCCGGACACCGTTTCGGCAACCGGCTGCTGAGCGATCTCGTGCAATGGATCTTCGGTCACCGGTTCAGCGACATGCTGTCGGGTTACAAGATCCTCTCGCGACGTTTCGTCAAATCGTTTCCGGCCGAGTCGCAGGGCTTTGAGATTGAAACCGAGCTGACGATCCACGCGCTGGAACTGCGCATGCCCGCCGCCGAGATGCCGACGATCTACGGCGTTCGCCCGGAGGGCTCATCCAGCAAGCTCAGCACCTGGCGCGACGGCCTGCGGATTCTCTTCCTGATCTCGCGGCTGGTGAAGGACGAGCATCCGTTTCAAGTGTTCGGCACGATCGCCGTCGGTTTTGCCTTGGCAAGCCTTTGGCTCGGCGTTCCAGTGATCGCCGAATTCGTGGCCACGGGGCTTGTGCCACGCTTTCCGACGGCCCTGCTGGCGACTGGCCTCATGCTCATCGGCGTGATGAGCTTCTCCATCGGTCTCGTGCTCGACACGGTGACGAAGGCGCGTCGCGAGGCGAAACGGCTAGCCTATCTCGCCCACGCGCCGGTGCCTTAGTCCGGCCGACCGTTTTCAGTCCAGGCGCCGGGCGCAGTACCTGCCGCGTAAGCCGGCTCAATTGACCTCCAGGCTACTCAGTATTAGAATTCGGAATTCCGTATTCGGACAGGGCCTAAGCCTGATGCTGCCTCTCGAAGAGACGCCAAGTCTGATTGCGCAGGTTTATCAGCGGCTTCTGGATGCTATCGCTGATCACACGCTTGCGCCTGGATGCCGCATCCGGCAGGGCGAACTGGCGGAGCGCCTCTCGGTCTCGCGCCAGCCGATCAGCCACGCCCTCCATCTGCTGCACCGGCAGGGGCTGGTGATGGAGGCCGGTCGCAAAGGCTTCCGGGTAGCGCCGCTCGATCCCGATCATATCCTGCGCCTGTACGAGGTGCGCGGTGCGCTCGATGGCCTCGCCGCGAGGCTCGCGGCCTGTTCGCGCCTGGATCGCGCCTCGCGTCGCAAGCTGGAGGATGCCCTGCGGAGCGGAACCGAGATTACGCCTGAAACCCCACTGCCGCGGTTGATCGAGCTGGACGTTGCGTTCCACCGGGCCCTCTACGAACTTTCCGGCAATCCCGTGATCGAGCACACGGTCGGTCCGCAGTGGCCGCACATGCGGAGGTCCATGGCGTGTGTGTTGTCGCAGCCTGGCTATCCGGTGACCGTCTGGGAGGAGCACAGAGCGATCGTCGAACGCGTTTTCGCCGGCGATCCGGACGGCGCCGAGCATGCCGCGAAATCGCATGCGCTCGCGGCCGGCCGAATGACAGAGGCGCATCTAAGGGCCAGCGAAGCGGCCTGACAGACGAGGAAGCCCGACAAACCACAAGGAGGAAACGCGATGAAACTGACTGCAGAACAAATCGAAAGTTTCCACACCGAAGGCTGGCTCTTCCTGCCGGACGTGTTCGATGCCGAGGAGACGGAGTTGCTCAAGGCTGAAGCCGAAGCGATCTATCGGCAGGATCGTCCGGAGGTCTGGCGCGAGAAGAGCGGAGCGCCCCGGACCGCCTTCGCTGCCCACACTTACAGCGAGCCTTTTCGTCTTCTTGGCGCGCATCCGCGCCTGATCGAGCCTGTCGAGCAGATCTTTGGCGAGAAGCTCTACACCCATCAGTTCAAGATCAATGCGAAGTCGGCCTTCACCGGCGAGGTCTGGCAGTGGCACCAGGACTACGGCACCTGGAAGCGGGACGACGGGATGCCCGAGCCGCGCGCAATGAACATTTCGGTCTTTCTTGATGAGGTCATGCACATCAACGGGCCGCTGCTGCTCGTGCCGAAGAGCCAGACGGCAGGTGATTTGAAAGCTTCCCACGACAGGGAGACCACCTCCTATCCGTTATGGACGCTCGATGAAGAGACGGTGACCCGGCTGGTGCGCGAAGGTGGAATCGTCGCGCCGACAGGCAAGCCTGGTGGCGTGCTGATGTTTCACGGCAATCTGGTGCACGGGTCCGCAGGAAACATCACGCCTTATCCGCGCAAGATCGTGTATCTGACGCTGAATGCGGTCTCGAATTACATCCGCACGCCGACCCGACCGGAGTTCATCGCGCATCGCGACTTCTCGCCGATCGAGCCGGTTGAGGACGACGCGCTAAGGCAACTCGCCCGGCGCACAAGACAGGCCGCCTAGAACTCGGTTTATCGGTTGTGCCACGGCGCCACGGCCAGGGTCTGGCCGTGGCGCCGCGCATTCAGCCCGGCGGCTCGCCAATGGCGGTTGCCAGCAGGCCGGTTGAAATATTTTCGCTGCCAATCGCCAAGTGGCGATCGTTTCATTTCCTTTTCGGCCGATGAATTGGCGCAGACTCGCCTGCCGAGAGGCCGTGCACGTCGGGACCTGCACGTCTCTGCTGCGGTTCCGGCGCTTGCGCGGCGCAACGCCGGGCGGTTACCTCGCGCCGCCGCGATCCGGCAAAAAAGAAAAGGAAAATCAATGATTCGACGTCAACTCCTGACGGCGCTTGGCGCGGCCACGCTCCTTGGCGCGCTCGCCGTCCCTGCATATGCGCAGGACTATCCCGTCAAGCCGGTGACCCTCATTATTCCGTGGACCGCAGGTGGGCCGACCGACGTCGCCATGCGCGCCATCGCCGAAGTTGCATCCAAGCATCTCGGCCAGCCGATCATCGTCGAGAACAAGGCAGGTGGCGGCGGTGCGTTGGGTCCTGCGACCATGGCTGCGACCGCGAAGCCCGACGGCTACACGATCGCGCAGATTCCGATCGGCGTATACCGCCTGCCAATCATGCAGGAGACGACCTGGGATCCCTTGAAGGATTTCACCTACATCGTCCATCTCACCGGCTACGTGTTCGCAACCTTCGCCAGCGAGGAGTCTGGCTTCAAAACCTGGAGCGACGTCGTCGCGTTCGCGAAGAAAAACCCGGGCAAAGTCAGTTATGCCACGCCGGGCGCCGGCACATCACTGCACATCGGCATGGAGCAGATGGCGGCGAAGGAGGGCATCAAGCTGACCCACGTGCCGTTCAAGGGCGCATCCGAGGTCAACGTCGCCGTCGCCGGCAACCACACCATGCTCGGCGCCAGCGGCCTCAGCGCAAAGCCGCTGGCTGACGCAGGCAAGCTCCGCTTTCTGACGATCTGGGCAGGAAATCGCGTGAAGCTTTTGCCGGATGTGCCGACGCTGAAGGAAGTCGGTCTTCCATTCGTGTTCGATTCGCCGTTCGGCCTCGCCGGACCGAAAGGCATGGACCCGAAGGTGGTGGCCAAGCTTCACGACGCCTTCAAGAGGGCGCTCGAGGATCCGTCCGTGCTCGCGACGTTTGAAAAGTACGAGATGGTGCCGAACTATCTCGACAGCGCCGACTACACGAAGTTCGTGCAGGACTTCATGGTGTCGGAACGCAAGGCGCTGACCGACATCGGCCTCGCAAAGAAGTAGCGGCGCCAGATCTCCCGCATTCGGAAAGAAGGCCTTCCGCTGCACGGGAGGCCTTCTTTACATTTTCAGTGTCGTCCTCGCGAAGGCGGGGACCCAGCATTCCGAAGCGCTCGAAATCTATTTGCGGCCGCTCTGGAATACTGGATGTCCGCTTTCGCGGGCATGACGGCCGAACTTCGACTTGAATTGAACGCACGTTATGAACGAAACGGGGCTGAAGAGCTTGTCCGCGTGGCGGTAACCGCTTGCCTCACAGGTCGCGAAGATCAGCGACTGATGCGCGGAAGCGCCGGCAAGTGCGCCGTCGCCGACTGCGAGCGCAACCGATCCTGCCGCGCGCGCCGCATCGCCGCAGGCGAAGACACCCGGTACGGTCGTCTCCTTGACCATATTGGTCTGGATGAACGGACCCAAGGGGCCTTGTTCGAACGTGCAGCCGAGCTGCTCGGCGAGGGGGCTAGCCATATCGGTTCGCGTCAGCGTGAACAGGCCGTTCAGTGCAATGACGCGACCATCCTTGAGTTCGATATCGGCTTTGCCGCTGATCTTCGTGATCGGTTCGTACTCCAGCGTCACCTCGCGCCTGCGCAGTTGATCGAGCTGAGTCGCGTCCGGCGCAAACGCTTCGTTCACGAACAGCGTCGTGGGGCCCCAGTCGGGCAGCATGAGTGCGTGATGCATCGACAGCGCGGAGCTGGCGAGCACGCCGACCGGTCCGGCGCCCAGCTCGTAGCCATGGCAATAAGGGCAATGAAATACGCTGTGGCCCCAGCGCTCGGCCAGACCGGGAATGTCCGGCAGATGATCTGCGACGCCTGTGGCCAGGATCAGGCGTTTGGCGGCGTGGCTTTCGCCGTTGTCTGTTTCGACCGAGAAATCGCTCCCGATCAGGCGCGATGCCGCGGCGTACGCGTCGATCCAGGTGACGGTCGGATAAGCCATCAATTGCGTGCGCGCCGTAGCGGCGATCGCGCCGGGCGCGCGTCCGTCCTGTGCCAGAAATCCGTGTGAGGCTTTGGCAAAGCGATTGCGCCGACTGCCTCCGTCGATCACCAGCACGTTCCGCCGTGCGCGGGCAAGCTGCAACGCCGCGGAGAGGCCGGCATAGCTTCCACCGATGATTACCGCATCGAAGGTCATGCAAGTCTCCCTTTTGAGTTTCGCTGGTTCGTGAGACCCGCACGGAATTCGTCCACAAGCTTGGCGAGCGTGACGTCGGCAAGCTTCTCGATAAGCAACGCCTCCGCTTCCTGAAAGGCGCCGGTCAGCGTCCGGTTGACGGCTCGTTCGACAAGACATGAGGGGTGCTCGAGGTGCACGCCGATCGCCAGCAAGGTCGGCGCACCAAGCGCATCGTAAATATCCTTCAGGGTAACCTGCGAAAGGTCACAGGCGATTTCCCACCCGCCGCCGTGTCCCTTCTCGGAGCGGACGAGGCCCGCGTCGCGCAACCCTGCCATGGTCCGACGCACGACAACGGCATTCGTGTTCATGCACTCGGCGAGTTCTGCGGATGTCATCGGCCGTGTATGCCCGGCCATGTGCAACAAGGCATGCAGCGTGGCTGAAAGTCGGCTGTCACGTTTCATGTAACTTAGTATGATACATGATGCGCTTGCCGTCAAGCGCGAGTGCGGGATCGTTTACGCGCGCACGTTGTTTGATGCGCTACACCGTCAACATTCGGAACCTGTTCTGCACGACTTTCCGTCGCAAATGTCCGCCGTGGTGCGGAAAATTCTGCTTCTGCCCTGCCGCTGAACTCTGGTTTGATGCTGTCAAACAGAGGGGCGCACCGATCAAGGTCAAGCCTCCAAGAGGGAGGTTACGCGGATGGCGGGATTGCTCCGTTCACTTGCCGTGGCTGTCGCCGGTACTATCGGGCTTACGTTTCCATTCCATGCCGTTGCACAGAACTTTCCGACGAGGCCGATCACACTGATCGTGCCGTTCCCGGCGGGAGGTCCGACCGATCTCGCAATGCGCGCGCTTGGTGAGGCCGCGGCGAAGCACCTCGGCCAGCCGGTTATTGTCGAGAACAAGGCGGGCGGCGCCGGCACAGTTGGTCCTGCGACCATGGCTGCGACCGCAAAGCCCGATGGCTACACGATCGCGCAGATGCCAATCACGGTCTATCGGCTGCCGCTGATGCAGCAGACCACATGGAAGGCAGATGATTTCACTTACATCATTCATCTCACCGGCTACGTGTTTGCCCACATTGCGAGCGCTACGACACCGTTCAAGACTTGGCAGGATGTCGTTGACTACGCGAAAGCCAATCCGGGCAAGGTGACCTACGGCTCGTCGGGGACCGGAGGATCGCCGCACCTCGGCACAGAGCAGGTTGCAGAGAAGGCCGGCATCAAGCTGACGCATGTGCCGTTCAAGGGGGCGGCCGAGCTGCACGCCGCGGTCGCCGGCGGTCACGTGATGGTTGGTGCCGGGGGCGCCTCTTCGAAACAGATCGTTGATGCCGGCAAAGCGCGATTCCTGAATGTCTGGACCGCGAAGCGGCAGAAGTCTTTTCCCGATGTTCCGACACTGCAAGAACTCGGATATCCGTTCGTGATCGACTCGCCTTTTGGCATCGCCGGTCCGAAAGGCATGGATCCGAAGGTCGTCGTCAAACTGCACGACGCGTTCAAGAAGGCGATCGAGGATCCGGCCGTGATCGAAACGCTGGACCGATTTGAGATGGTACCGAACTACAAGAACTCGGCGGATTACAAGCTGGCCGTCGATGAGCAGATCAAGCTGGAGAGCGCTTTGCTTGAACGCATTGGACTTCTGAAGAAGTAGCGAGAGCGTTCGGCAATGGTCGCAAGAGAGCTGCGGCGCTGCCGGAGCAGCGGCATGGAAGGAAAGGAAGACGATACAGATTCATCGCAAGCGGACGGTCAATCTTATAACGAAAAGCCGAACGCTTCGAAGCACGAGAGTCACGGACAATAACGTGATCCACCGAGCCGCGGCCGCCGCGCAAGTGACGGTCTCGCTGCTTTCATCTGAGAGGAAAAATGAACTACCCGCGTCTGAAAGCTATTCTGGCGTCCCTCGGTCTCATGGTTCTGGCGGGTGCGGCGTCTGCCCAGGATTATCCCTCCAAGCCGATCAATCTGATCGTGCCCTGGCCCGCTGGCGGCCCCACCGACATCACCATGCGCGCGATGGCGGAGGCTGCTGCCAAGCATCTCGGCCAGCCGATTGTCATTGAGAACAAGGCTGGTGGCGGCGGCACGGTCGGTCCTGCGACGATGGCTGCAAGTGCCAAGCCCGACGGTTACACGCTCGCGCAAATGCCGATCACCGTCTATCGCCTGCCGTTGATGCAGAAGACGACGTGGAAGGCCGACGATTTCACCTACATTATCCATCTGACGGGCTACGTGTTCGCGGTGTTTGCCGGGGCTGACACGCCGTTCAAGACCTGGGAAGACGTGATCGCCTATGCAAAGGCCAACCCAGGCAAGATCACCTATGGCTCGACCGGCTCGGGGACCTCGTTGCATCTCGGCATGGAGATGCTTGCGGAGAAGTCGGGCGTAAAGTTCACGCATGTGCCGTTCAAGGGCGCAGCCGAAGTGAATGCTGCGGTCGCCGGGGGTCACGTAATGCTCGGCGCTAGCGGCACCAGCATCAAGCCGCTGGTCGATGCCGGCAAGGCACGCTTTCTCAATGTCTGGACTGCCAAACGCGTCTCGTTCCTGCCCGAGATTCCGACGCTGCAGGATCTTGGCTACCCCTATGTCATCGACTCTCCTTGGGGCCTTGCCGGACCGAAGGGCATGGATCCGAAAGTGGTGGCGAAGATTCACGACGCCTTCAGGAAAGCGTTGCAAGAGCAGCCGGTGATCGACACGCTTGCGCGGTTCGACATGGTGCCGAACTACAAGAACACGGCCGACTACAACGCCGCCGTGGCCGAGCAGATCAAGCTCGAGGAGGCGCTGCTCAAGCGCATCGGCCTGGAACGAAAGGACTGAGAAAAGACAGGCGGCAGGAGCACCCCAGCGGCTCTTGCCGTTCTGTTTCCCGCCGGCATGATGGTCGTTGTGGAATCGTTACCAAACGGGCCCCTGTAAGGTGAGCGCCCGCGCGTTGATCGTGACGAAAATTCAAAGTGAGGAAAAATGCTCAGTTCGAAACTTTTGAGGGGCGTGCTCGTGGCGCTGTCTCTGGCCCCGGCAGCGGCTGTGGCGCAGGACTTTCCAACGCGACCTATCACCTTCATCGTCCCGTGGGCCGCGGGCGGCGCGACCGATATCACCATTCGCGCGCTTGCGGATGCTGCGTCCAAGCATCTCGGTCAGCCGATCGTCGTCGAGAACAAGGCGGGCGGTGGCGGCACGGTCGGTGGCGCAACCATGGCTGCATCGGCCAAGCCGGATGGCTACACCATCGCGCAGATTCCGATCAGCATCTTCCGCTATCCGATCATGCAAGGTGCGACCTACGATCCGGTGAAGGATTTTACCTACATCGCCAATATCGCAGGCTACGTGTTCGCCGCCTACTGCTCCGCCGAGAGCAAGCTCGGCAACTGGAAGGACGTGATCGAGTACGCGAAGACCAATCCTGGCAAGTTGACGTATGCGTCACCGGGCCATGGCACGTCGCCGAACATCGGCATGGAGCTGATGGCGGCTGCATCGGGCGTCAAGTTCACCGAGGTGCCGTTCAAGAGCACGAACGAGGTCAATCTCGCGGTGGCGGGCAATCACACGCTGTGCGGAGCAACCGGCCTCGACGCCAAGCCGCTTGCAGAAGCGGGCAGATTGAAGTTCGTGAACGTGTGGACGGCCGAGCCCAATGCGAAACTGCCTGGCGTGCCGACGTTGAAGCAACTCGGCTATCCATATGTGTTCGATTCACCCTGGGGCGTTGCGGGGCCGAAAGGCATGGATCCGAAGGTCGTGGCGAAGCTTCAGGACGCGTTCAAGAAGGCAATGGATGACAAGACGTTCAAGGACGCGCTCGACAAGTACGATATGATACCGAACTGGATGGATGCCGCGACCTATACCAAGTTTGTCGCCGATTACATGGTCGCCGAGCGCGAGTCGCTGACCAAGCTAGGACTTGCGAAAAAATAGCTTGTTCCCCGCGCGAGCTCTGGCAAGGAGCTCGCGCGACACTTGCGCCCTCGTTTTGCACTGCGGAACAGGTTGACAGCTTCTCCGCCAGACGGATTAGATGAATCTGGGGTTCCTGGCCCGTTTCGGTTTTGCTGTTGGAAACGTTTCTAGCGGGTACCGGGCTTGCCGGGCGGCGAATGGCCACGTACAGCGTGCCGAACATGCGAAGCGAACAAGGTTTGGGCTCATGCCACGAACCACAACACGAGGGAATGGAATGAGGACGAGGTACTTGAGGTCCGGAATTGTCGCATCGGTGCTGGCGGCGGCGATGTCGGTGACGACGCTGCTTTCGGTGGAAGCGCGCGCGCAGGATTTTCCGACCAAACCCGTCACGCTGATCGTGCCCTGGCCGGCAGGCGGCTCGACCGACATCACGTTGCGCGCGATCGCGGAGGTGGCGAGCAAGCATCTGGGCCAGCCGATTGTCATCGAGAACAAGGCGGGCGGCAACGGAACAGTCGGTCCGGCGACGATGGCGGCTTCTGCCAAGCCCGACGGCTACACCATCGCGCAAATTCCGATCACCGTCTTCCGCTTGCCGATGATGCAGCAGACGACTTGGGATGCAGACAAGGACTTCACCTACATCGTTCATCTCACCGGCTACACCTTCGGTGTGACCGCGAGCGCGGAAGGGCCGTTCAAGACCTGGAAGGACGTCGTCGACTACGCCAAAGCCAATCCCGGCAAGGTGACCTACGCGTCGCCAGGCGCAGGCGGCTCGCTACATATCGGCATGGAGCAGGTTGCGGCCAAGGACGGCATCAAGCTGACGATGGTGCCGTTCAAGGGCGGTGCAGAGACCAATGCTGCAGTGCTGGGCCAACACACGATGCTGCAGGCAGATTCGACTGGCTGGAAGCCGCTGGTCGACGCGGGCAAGCTCCGACTCCTGATGCTTTGGACGGCGGAGCGCTCACCCAACTACCCGAATGTGCCGACATTGAAGGAGCTCGGCTATCCATTCGTGTTCGATTCTCCGTTTGGCCTCGCAGGCCCGAAGGGCATGGACCCCAAGGTTGTGAAGGTGCTGCACGATGCTTTCAAAAAGGCGATCGACGACCCGTCGATCAAGGCGACGCTCGCCAAGTACGACATGGTGGCGAACTACAAGAACACGGAAGACTACGTGAAGTTCGTCAAGGAAGTGACCGATAGCGAACGCAAGGTCGTGGACAGCCTCGGACTGGGGAAGAAGACCAACTGACGACCGGCTGCCGGAACTATTTCCGGCGACCTCGCTCGTCTAACTCATGGGCGGACGAATGACGGCGGTGTCTCGTCGTTTGTCCGCCACTGACGAGTGACGATCGTACGTGCGGGGATGTCGCGCGCGAAGGGGAAAGAGTTGTGAGAATCGATAACACCGAGTTGTGGAGCGGTCTTGCGGGGCTGGCTCTAAGCGCTTTCGTGGTCTGGTCGGGCTACACCCTTGGCCTCGGCTCGATCAACGATCCCGGCTCCGGCTATGTGATGTTCTATGCCGGCCTGCTGATGATCCTGTTCTCGCTGATCATCCTGTACAGCGCGATCAAGGACGGCGGTCCGACCTTCCTGTCGCTCTGGCGCAACGTGCTCTGGACCAAGCCGTTGATCGTGATCGCGCTGCTTATTGCGTTCACGCTGCTGTTCGAGACGCTCGGCTTTCTGGTCTCGACCATCATCCTCCTGATTGCTCTTCTGCGCGTCATCGATCCCGTCGCGTGGTCGCGGGCGATCCCGATCGCGATTCTTGTGCCGCTCGTCGCCTGGTATGTGCTTCAGAAGCTGCTGCTCATTCAGTTGCCCTCGGGCGCTTTCGGGATTGGATAGGGGCCGGCCATGGAAACGCTCAATCTCGTCGCGCAGGGCTTTGGCGTCGCGCTTCAGCCGATCAATCTGCTTCACTGCTTCATCGGCGTCTTCATCGGCACGCTGGTCGGCGTGCTGCCGGGCATCGGGCCGGTTTCGGCAATGTCACTATTGTTGCCGGTGACGCTCGCGGGCACGCCCGAATCCGGCATCATCATGATGGCCGGCATCTACTATGGTGCCATGTACGGAGGATCGACGACGTCGATCCTCGTCAATATTCCCGGCGAGGCGGCCTCCGTCGTCACATGTATCGATGGCCACCAGATGGCGAAGCAGGGTCGCGCCGGACCCGCGCTCGGCATCTCGGCGCTGGGGTCTTTCATCGCCGGCACCTTCGCGATCATCCTGCTGATGCTGATCGCGCCACGGCTTGCCGAAATCGCCATTGCATTCGGCCCCGCCGAATACTTCAGCCTGATGGTTCTCGGCCTGGTAATGCTGACCTTCTTGACGCAAGGCTCGATGGCCAAGGCGCTGCTGATGGCCTGTCTCGGCCTGGTTCTGGGACTGGTCGGTCTCGACAGCATCAATGCGCAGCCGCGCCTGACTTTCGGCAGCATCCACTTCATCGACGGCATCGGCATCGTTCCGCTGGTTATGGGCCTGTTCGGCGTTGCGGAGGTTCTCTACAACACCGAGCAGTCGCTGAAGCGCGAGGTCGTTTCGGCCAACATTTCGAACATGTTCCCCAACAAGGATGACTGGAAGCGGAGCGCGGGGCCGATCGGCCGCGGCACTGTGCTCGGCTTCTTTCTGGGCGTGTTGCCGGGCGGCGGCGCGGTGGTGTCCACTTTCGCGTCCTATGCGCTTGAAAAGCGGCTGTCGTCCTACCCCGAACGCTTCGGCAAAGGCGTGATCGAGGGCGTCGCCGGACCGGAGGCCGCCAATAACGCGGCTGCCGGTGGCGCGTTCATTCCATTGATGACGCTGGGTATCCCGCCGAACGTGGTGATGGCGCTGCTGCTCGGCGCATTCATCATCCACGGGCTCCAGCCAGGACCTTTGATGATCGCGCAGAACCCGAAATTGTTCTGGGGCATCATCGCCAGCATGTACATCGGCAACCTGATGCTGCTGGTGCTCAATCTGCCGCTGATCGGAATGTGGGTACGACTGCTGAAGCTGCCCTACAACGTGCTGTTCCCTTTGATCCTCCTGTTCACGATCATCGGTGTGTACGCTTCGGGCAACAATGTCTTCGACATCTACGTCATGATCTTCTTCGGCATCACGGGCTACTTCATGCGCAAGTTCGGCTTCGAGCCCGCGCCGCTGGTACTGGCCTTCGTGCTGGGGCCGCTGCTGGAGAACAATCTGCGCAAGGCGTTGATCCTGTCGCAGGGTGATCTCGCCACGTTCCTGCAGCGACCGATCTCCGCGGCCTGTCTGATCATCGCCGTCGGCCTGCTGCTCAGTCCGATGTTGCCGACGATCCGCAAGAAGCGCGAGGTGGTGGCGCTCGATTCCGAAGCGTCCTGAGCGACAGTGTCCACGATCGGAAAAAGCCGGCCATTTTGGCCGGCTTTTTATTGTTTCCACCGGCTATGCTGGCGCTGCAACCACCTATTTGCCATCGACGGGCCAATGACGCTGGCGTCGCCGACCGGTCCTGCTATGTTCCACACAGCGAAACGGTGCACTGGCGCGCTGTTCTGACGTTTCGACCGGCCTGCTGCAATCAGCTTCGTCGGAACGTCAGAACCGAGGACCGCGCTGGAATAAGGTCGGTGGTGTCCTTTTCGTTTCTGACGCCCGCGTGAAAGACGCGTGGCGGGCGTCAGAAACAGGATACCGGTGCGACTGTTCGACGAGAGGGGCGCACGGAGGGAACTGGATGTTCGATCTCGATCTGCTTCGATTGTTCGTGAAGGTCGCCGAGCTTGGCAGCATCGCCGCTGCCGCGCGCGCGGAGGGCATCTCGCCGTCCTTCGCAAGCCGTCGGATCACCGCGCTGGAGCAGACGCTGAACAGTCGGCTCGTCGTGCGCACCACACGCAACCTGATGCTGACCAACGCCGGGCAGGCTTGCCTGTCCTGGGCGCGCGACAACCTCAACCGCCATGACCAGTTGATCGACGAGCTGTCGTCGCTGGAGGGGGTGCCACGCGGCGTCGTCCGCGTCGCCTCTCACATCTACACCGGACATACCTATCTGAACGACACGATCCGCGAATTTCGTATCGCTTACCCGGACGTTCATTTTCAGATCACGATCAGCGACCGGCCGGCGCGCCTCGTCACCGAAGGCTACGACATCGCCATTCATTCCGGTCCGATGCCGGAGGGAAATTTCGTCGGCCGCAGGATCCGGAACTATCACCGCTTCGTCTGCGCGTCGCCTGACTATCTCGGGCGTCATTTCGTGCCGGTAACACCGCGCGATCTCGACCGCCTCGACATCCTCAACCATTCGCTCAACGAGCCGACAACGTGGCATTTTCGCCAGGAGGACGGGGCAGTGGTGATGCAGCCATTGCGTCCGGTGATCGAGTGCAATTCCTATCTGCTGCTGCGCGATCTTGCATTGAAGGGCACTGGTGTCATTCGTATCAGCGAGAACATGATTGGCGCGGAAATCGCGCAAGGGAGGCTCGTAAGGCTGCTGCCGAGATATCGCTGCGTCGATCCCGGCGGAGACGACTATGCCGTCCGCCTTGTCTATCCTGATCGGCACCTGCCTTTCCGTGTGCAATTGTTTGCGCAGCATTTGCTCGAGCGGTGGGGCGGCGGGCGCTCGCCGGAAGAGGAAGTCGAGCACACGATTCCCAACGTGCCGCCGGTCGTACCGCATTCCGAACGGCAGTCGGAACGGCTCTAAGAGTTTCCAAGCGACGCTGTTTGCCTACGGTGCCGCAGCAACAATGCTGCCGCGCCGCGCGGTCGCCTGCCTGCAAGTTGGGGGGCTGTCGGAGGCGCTGCGCCAGTGGAAGAGGAGACCATCGTGGCCGAACCCGTCCTCACATACGAAGTGAAGAATGAGATTGCCTATATCACGCTGAACCGACCGCATCGACGCAACGCGTTGAACGACGAACTCTCGCACGAATTGATCAAGGTGTGGCCGAAGTTCGAGAAGGACGACTCCGCGCGCGTCGGCATCCTGCGCGCCGAAGGGCGCGATTTTTGCGTTGGCCTCGACCTCAATCCGGGGGAAGTGAAGAACGAAATCCCGCACCTGATGCATCAGGCCTATCCCCGCAACGGTACTGAAACCTTCAAGCCGCTGATCGCCGCAGTGCAGGGCAACTGCATGGGTGGCGGCTACGCTTTCGCCGTGCGTGGTTGTGATTTCACGATCATGGCCGAGAATGCGCGGCTCGGCTTTCCCGAGGCGCGTGCCGGCATTTCGATCGCTCCGATCGACTATGTGCCGCTGATGCCGTTCAAGATCAGCCTCGAGTTCATGATGCTTGCCTACAAGGGCGGACGCTTCATGGATGCGCAACGCGCCTATCAGTTCGGCATCGTCAACGAGGTGGTGCCTGAGAGCGAACTGCTCGCCGCGGCCGAGCGCTGGGCGGAGATGATCAAGACTATCCCCCAGCTCTACATCAAGGCGATCAAGTACGGACACTACAAGGCGATGCATATGGAATATCTGCAGCGCGAGATGGATTACGTGCACTACATCTGGCCGCAGCAGATCAGCGAAGAGCGTAAAGAGGCAGCCGCCTCGATGCGCGAGAAGCGCGAGCCGGATTATCGGAAGACGAAGAAGAAGGCCGGGTAGGCGAGGTGAGGCACGTAGCCCGGGTGAGCGAAGCGACACCCGGGAGCTGCTTTGCGACAACGCTCCATCATTGCAAGGCATAGCCGTTCGAAGAACGGCGTCGCTTCACTCGCCTATGGCGACGAAGTAATCCAGCGCGGCTGTCGCAACCTCAGGCTGGATTACTTCGCTTCGACTGCCACGACGAGTGAGCAGCCATTGCGACGGATGGAGTTGCGCTTACTCCGCCGGCGTTGTCGCCGTGTGGCGGCCACCCTGCTGCTCCTCCGGTGATTCCACCGTCCGCGTGACGAGACGGAAGAACAGGGGGACGAAGATGATGGCGAGTGCGGTTGCCGCGATCATGCCGCCGATTACGCCGGTGCCGATCGAGTGGCGTGCGGCGGACCCTGCGCCGGTCGAGATGGCCAGCGGCAGCACGCCGAGGATGAAGGCCAGCGACGTCATGATGATCGGGCGGAAGCGCAGGCGCGCCGCTTCGACCGCGCTGTCGAAGATCGATGCGCCTTCGTGGTGTCGTTGCGCTGCGAACTCGACGATCAGGATCGCATTCTTGGCCGCAAGGCCGATCAGCGTGATCAAGCCGATCTGGAAATACAGATCGTTCTCGATGCCGCGCAGCCAGATTGCGACGATTGCTCCGAACAATGCGAACGGCACTGCGGTCAGCACCGCCAGCGGCAGCGACCAGCGCTCGTACTGCGCGGCCAGGATCAGGAACACCATCAGCAGGCCGAACAGGAAGCCCTGATAGCCTGTGCCCGCGGTGGAGACCTCCTGATAGGCCGAACCTGTCCAACCGATGGTGAAGTCGGGCGGCAGCTCCTTGTTGACGACGTCTTGGATCGCCTCCAGCGCCTGACCCGACGAATAGCCGGGCGCCGGGTTGCCCATGATCTTGGCGGCTGGGAAGATGTTGAAGCGCTCCACCGTGTCGGGGCCGATGATGCGCTCGACCTTGACCAGCGCGTCGAGCGGCACCATCGCGCCGGTGTCGGCGCGCACGTAGAGGAACCGCATGTCGTCGGGCGAGTGTCGGAAATCGGCCTCGGAGGAGAGGCTGACGCGGAACGTGCGGCCGTACAACTGGAAGTCGTTCACGTAGAGGCTGCCGAACGCGCTCTGCATGGTATCGAAGATCGTCGTCATCGGCACGCCGAGCGTCTTTGCCTTGTCGCGGTCGACCGTGGTCCGGTACTGCGGCACGGCGGTGGAGAACAGCGTCTGCACGCCGGTCAGCTCCGGCCGCTGTGCGGCTGCGGCGACGACCTTGTTCGCCGCCTGTGCGAGGTTCTGCAGCGAGCCGCCGGAGCGGTCCTGCAGATAGAGTTCGAAGCCGCCGGTCATGCTGATGCCCTGGATCGGCGGCGGATTGATGCCGAACATGATGCCGTCGCGGAAGGTCGCGTTCAGCGCGCCGAAGGATTGCGCCAGGACGCGCGCATCCTCGGACGGCTTCGTGCGCTCGGACCAGTCCTTCAGCGTGACGAAGGCGACACCCGCGCTGGTTTTTTGCGCAAATGACAGGACGTCGAAGCCAGCCATGGAGAAGACGTTTCCGACCGCCGGATTTTCCCGCGCGCCGGCGACGATCTTTTGCGCCACGGCGCTGGTGCGTTCCAGTGATGCGGCCGGGGGCAGCATGGTCACGAGCAGGTTGTAACCCTGGTCCTCATCCGGCAACAGGCCGCTCGGTACGCGCATGAACAAGAGTCCGGTCAAACCCAGCATGACGGCGACGAGCGCCAGCGACTGGAAGGTGTGCCTCAGGAAATACGCGACGATGCTGCTGAACCGGTCGGTAATCCAGTCGAAGACACGGTTGAAGACGCGGAACGGTGCGACCGGCTCTCGATGCTGCAACTGGAGGAAGATCGCGCCGAGCGCCGGCGTCAGCGTCAGCGCGACGATGCCGGAGATCACCACCGACACCGAGATCGTCACCGCAAACTGCCGGTAAAGTTGACCGGCAAGTCCACCGAGGAACGACACTGGAATGAACACGGCGCACAGCGTCAGCACGATCGCGACGATCGGCCCGCTGACCTGGTTCATCGCCTTGATCGCGGCCTCGCGCGGCTCCAGCCGCTCCGTGCGCATGATGCGCTCGATGTTCTCCAGCACCACGATCGCGTCGTCGACGACGATGCCGATCGCCAGCACCAGGCCGAACAGCGTCAGGAGGTTGATGGAGAAACCCAGCGCGTACATGCCAGCGAAGGTGCCGACAATTGATACCGGCAATGCCAGCACCGGGATGATCGTCGCGCGAACGTTCTGCAGGAACAGGAAGATCACCAGCACGACGAGGATGATCGCCTCGATGAACGTCATGACGACTTCCTCGATCGAAACCTCGACGAAGCGCGTGGTGTCGAACGGGATATCGTAGGTCAGATCCTCAGGGAAACGCTTGGAAAGGCGCTCCATCGCGGCCTTGACCTCCTTCGTCACCTGGATCGCGTTGGCCCCGGGCTGCAGGAAGACGCCGATCGGCACCGCCGGGCGGCCGTTGAAGGTCGCGTCGAGTGAATAGTCCTGTGCGCCGAGCTCTACACGCGCGACGTCCTTGATGCGCAGGGCGCCGCCGAACTCGTCGGTGCGCAGAATAATGTTCTCGAACTCCTTCGGGTCGCTGTAGCGGGCTTGCGTCGAGACCTGGTAGGTGAATTCCGTCCTTTCCTTTTGCGGCTGCTCGCCGAACCGGCCGGCGGAGAACTGATTGTTCTGCTCGCGGATAGCGGCGGCGATGTCACTGGGCGTGAGGCCGAGCTCTGAAAGCCTGTCCGGGCGCTGCCAGATGCGCATGGAGTAGTTGGAGGCTCCGAACAGAACGGCATCGCCCACACCCGGCGTGCGCCGCAACTCGTCGATGACGTTGATCAGCGCATAGTTGGAAACGAAGATGGTGTCGTACCGACCGCCCGGCGACGACATCGCGATCACTTCCAGGATCGAGGAGGAGCGCTTCTGCACTTGAACGCCGAGACGCTGCACCTCCTGCGGTAGCAGCGGCAGCGCGCGCTGGACACGGTTGTTGACGTTGATGGTTGCCTGATCGGGATCGGTGCCGATCTGGAAGGTAACCGTCAGGGTGAGCGTGCCGGAGCCGGTGGAAGTCGAGCGCATGTAGAGCATGTTCTCGACGCCGTTGACCTGCTGCTCGAGCGGAGCGGCAACCGTAGAGGCAATACTCTCGGCCGAAGCGCCGGGATATGTCGCCTGAACCGTGACCTCGGGCGGAACGATCTCGGGATACTGCTCGATCGGCAGGACGCGCATGGCGATCAGGCCACCCAGCACGATGACGATCGAGATGACGGCGGCGAAGATCGGCCGATCGATGAAGAATTTGGAGATCATTTCTTTTTCTCGCTGGCCCCGTCTTTCGCCTTCTTCTCCGCTTCGGCGCCTTTCGCGGGCTCTGCGGCCGCCTGTTCGCCGTTTTTCCTCGGCACGTAAGGCGAGGTCTTCACCGGCGCGCCCGGGCGCACGCGCATGATGCCGTCGATGATCACCTTGTCGCCTTCATTGAGCCCCTCGCGAACGACCCAGCTTGTGGGATCGATCTCACGGTCCAGCTTGACCGGGCGAACTTCGGCAGCGCCGCTCGAGTTCACGGTGTAGACGAATGTGCCTTGCGGGCCCTGCGAAACGGACTGCTGGGGAATGACGATCGCTTTCGGTAGAATGATTCCCTTCAAGACCAGCCGCACGAACTGCCCCGGCAGCAGGACGCCGTCTTCATTCGGAAACACCGAACGGATTTGCACCGTGCCGGTCCGCAGGTCGACGTTTTGCGATGACATGATGACCTTGCCCGTCTGCGGATACGTCGTGCCATCGCCGAACTGGATCGAGACGGTGATCTCGTCCTCGCGCAGCGGCCTGCGTTCGAGCCCCTCGTTGAGGATCCGGAACGAGCGAAGCTCCTGCTCGGTCGTCGAGAAGTTGACATAGGCCGGATCAAGCTGGGTGATCGTCGTCAGCACGGTTTGCTGCGCCTGCGCGATCGAGCCTTCGGGTGGTGAGAGCAGCGCCGTCGGCCCCGACACCGGCGCCTTGACGACGGTGAACTCGAGGTTGAGCTTGGCGGTCTCGATATCGGCCTCCGCCTGCTGCACCGAGGCGCGAGCCTGGTCCCGTGCTGCGCGTGCGTCGTCGAGTTGCTTCGGAGTGGCGACCTGCTTGGTTGCGAGGTCCTGAATGCGGTTGAAGTTCTCTTCCGTCTGAAACACGGTCGCCTTTGCCTGCGCGAGCAGGGCGACAGAGCGGTCGTATGCGGCTTGATATGGCCGCGGATCGATCCGGAACAGGACATCGCCCTGCTTGACCCGGGCGCCTTCCGCATATTCACGCCGCATGATCGTGCCGCTCACCAGCGAGCGGATCTCAACGGCGCGAAAGCCCGCAACGCGGCCCGCATAGGCTGGCGCCAGCGGCACGTCGGCGCGCTTGATGTCGAGCACGGTGACATCCGGTGGCGGCGGCGCTGCCTTCTGCGGTGCCTGGCCGCCACGATGGGTCACAAAATAATAGGCCCCCGCAGCCGCCAGCAGGACGACCAGGGTGCCGGCGACGGTGCGCGATGTTCGTGCCATTCCAATTGCCTTGCAGAAAGGTGATGCCGCGCGCGAGCCCCTGCGGCGGCTGGATTGTGCATCGCATTAACATGGCGTTAGTGAGGGCGGAAAGCCGTCTTTCGGCCACCCTGGCAGAATCGTGTGGTTAGACAGTGTCGCTCGCGCGAGCGTTGCCGCGGACAGACCTTGGAATAGATCTATCCGCGCCGGCAGAGCCGGCCCCAAGCGGGGCCACCATTGTCAGCGCGATCAGCGAGCAAATAAGGGCAGGTGCGAGCGGCCGTGAAGTCCGGCGCTAGTCGTGGCGCAACATGGTCTTCAGCACGCGATTGAACTCGTCGGCTCGTTCATAGGCGACCCAGTGTCCGCCATTCTCGACGACGTGGAACTGGCAGCCCGGGTCGAGTTGAAGAAAGGTCTCGCGGATCTGATCCACCTGCCAGCCGGAGATGGCATCGAACCGACCCCAGATTGCGGCTAGGCTCGGCTTTGCCCGCTCCAGCGAAGCAAGGGTCGTGAAATGCCGCGGCGGCTTGCGCGACAGCGTGCGCAGGCCGTTCCGCATCTGAACGTTGACCGCGAGGTCGTCGATCGACTTCGGATCGTGCAACATAAGGATGCCGACATTCTGGCGCTGGACCTTGGCAAGCTCGGCCTCGGTCGCGGCGAACCTCCAGGTTGCCAGCGGCTTCATCGTCGGATCGCGCTGCACCAGGCCGGCTGCGCCGGACAGCACGAGGCGGCGAATCCGCTGCGGGATGCGGGCGGTGACATTCGCCGCGGTCATGCCGCCGAACGAGAAGCCGACGAGGTTGATCGCCTCGGTCGGGATCATCGTCTCCAGTGCGCCGGCCAGAATGCGCGAGAGCGCCGCCATCGCGATCGGCGGCGGTTGCCAGCTGGGATCAAGCGGGTCGCGGAAGTCATTGGTCTCGCCCGCAAGCAGTTTCAAATCGTCGTCGGAGAACGGATCCGAATCGCCCATGCCCGGCAGGTCGACCGCATACACAGTGTACTCGCGCGACAGGTCCGGGATGTTCCTGATCCAATGGGTCCAGGATCCCGATCCGCCGTGGAAGAACACCAGCGGTGGGCCGGATCCCCACTTACGCCAGACGATGCGGCCCTTGCTGAGCGGGGTCTCGATGCGTTCGGCCTTCTCGTCCCACTCGGCGATCGTCGGGTGCGGCTTGATGTCGAGATTGGCGAGCGATTTGTCCTGAAGGTCTGCGACGGTCATGGCGTATGAGGTGAAATCCGCAAAACAGAAATGATGATTGAAATTAGTAACTTACGCTGCGCTCCAGGTGAAGTGCTGCAGCGCGTTGAGGCTCTGCCGCAAGGGCAGGGGCCTATGCGTCAAACAGCAAGCGCATGCCGTGCTGCGGACTTATCCGGCGCTGCGGGCTTTCGGTTGCGACTTGGTAAGCGTCGCTCCCATGGCGGCGATCAGCGGGCGCATGAAAAAGGCGCCGTTGTCCGGGGCGATATCGGTTTTGAAGCCGAATGCCCTCAACTCATCGGACACGACGGGCCCGACTGAGGCAACCGGCGTTCGGTCCAGCGCCTGGTGCAACTGACCTTCAAGGCCCTTCGCCTTCGCGGTGTCCACGAGCCGGCGCACCTGACCCGAGCTGGTCAGCGCAATCGCATCGATCCGGCCCGCCGCCATCTCATCGATCGCGGTGACGATGTTCGCCTCCGCAGCTTGGGAGTCATAAACGTAGGGCAGGACAGTATCGACGCTGGCGCCGCGAGCGGCGATGAAATCGATCAGCATCGAATGGTCCTTCTCCGGATAGAGCTGCAGGCCGAGACGGTGTCCCGCCATGTCGAGTTCGGCCAGCGTCTCGGCGATCCCTTCCGAAGTCGGCTTCTCGGTAATCACCTGAGCTTCAAGCCCAACTTCACGCAATGCCCGTACCGGTTTGGGTCCGCGCGCGAATTTCCTCGCGCTTGCCAGCGCTGCAACGAACGGCTTCTCGACGTCGAGCCGCCTGACCACCTTCATCAACCGCCGCAAACCTTCGCCCGTCATCAGCACGAGGTCGTCGCAGGGCCGTTCGATGAAGCGGCCGATCCATGCCTCGACCGGCGCGGGATCGGGCGCATCGTTGATGGTGAACATTGGACACTGCATCACGTCGGCGCCCTGTTCCTTCAGCAGGCGGGAAAACTGCGCCTCCTCGCGCGTCTCGAGGATCAGGATGCGGTAGCCGGTAAGTTTCTCGGGCATGCCTCGCCTATGGCCGGTCGTTTCGGCCATCCGTCGTTCTTTGCTGCTGAGGCGAACTTAAAGACGTGGATGCCCGGCACAAGGCCGGGCATCACGAAAATCAAGCCACGTGTGGAACCGGGGACCCTAGACGACGTGTCGCTTCTTCAGATCGGCGATGCGGTCTTTGTCGTAGCCCAGAACCTGCAGCACGGCCTCCGTGTGCTCGCCGGCGTCCGGGGCGGCAAGACGGATCGTCGATGGCGTACGTGACATCGTAGCCGCTTGGCTAACCACATTGATCTCGTTGAGTTTCTTGTGCTTGACTGGCTTCACTTGGCCGAGCTGTTTGACCTGCGGATCGGCGAACATCTGATCGATCGAATAGATCGGGCCTGACGGGACACCTGCTTCGTTCAGGATCGTCACCCACTCCTCCGAGGTGCGCGTGACCGTCACCTCGTCGATCATGGCGTTCATCTTTTCCTTGTTCTTGCGTCGCTCGCTGGCCTTGGACCAGACCGGATCGGACTTCCACTCCGGCTTGCCGAGGGCATCGCAAAGGCGGACGAACAGCTTGTTGCCGGATGCGGCGATGTTGATGTGGCCGTCCTTGGTCTTGAACACGCCGGTCGGAATGCCGGTCGGGTGATCGTTGCCGGCCTGTGGCGGCACTTCCTTGCCGATCAGCCAGCGGGTCGCCTGGAAGTCGAGCATCTGGATCATCGCCGACAACAGCGAGGTCTTCACCCACTGGCCTTCGCCGGAGCGCTCGCGCTCGTACAGGGCCATCAGCACTGTCGTCGACAGGAATATCCCTGCGGTGAGATCGCAGATCGGGATGCCGACGCGTACCGGGCCTTGTCCCGGCAACCCCGTAATCGACATGAGTCCGCCCATGCCCTGCGCAATCTGATCGACGCCCGGCCGGTCGCGATAGGGACCAGTGTCGCCGAAGCCGGAAAGGCTGGCATATATCAGGCGCGGGTTGATCTTGCGGATCGTCTCGTAGTCGATGCCGAGCCGGTCCTTCACGGCGGGGCGGAAGTTCTCGACGATCACATCGGCTTCCTTCGCCAACTCTTTGAAAATGGCGAGGCCGTCCGGGTCCTTCAGGTTCAACGTCACGCTGCGCTTGTTGCGGTGCAGGTTCTGGAAATCGAACCCGTGCCGGTCGTCGGTCGCTGCATCGCCGCCACCGCCCGGTTGCTCGATCTTGAGCGCCCGTGCGCCCCAGTCAGTCAGTTGACGAACGCAGGTCGGGCCGGCCCGTGCATGCGTAAGGTCGAGCACCTTGATCCGCCACAAGGGGCCGTCGGCGGCGCTGCCCGCGCCCCAAGCCGCGTCGCGGGGGCCTTTCTCGCCGGCGATGATTTCAGGTTTGTTCATTGCTTTCCCCTTGTCTCAGTCATTCCCTGCGCCGCGCGAACCGACACAGACTCAGTCGATCGCTGCATGAATGATGTTGGCGACGCGGTCGAGCCGAAGCGAGTGGAAAGGCTCGTTCGCGAAGTGGTTGGTCATGTAGGTGAAGGAGACGCCGCTGGTCGGGTCCGCCCAGGAATAGGACGAGCCGGCACCGCCGTGACCGAAAACGCTGGGCGCGCCGATCGTGCCGAGACCGCGGATACGGTCGCTTTCGCCACGCAGGTGTGGCCCAAGGCCCCGATGCATCGGAATGCCGCCCATCGCCGCGTCCGGCATCTCGCCGGTCTGGTTCCTCGCCACATAGGCGATCAGCCGCGGAGAGAGGATGCGGCGGCCATGCAGTGTGCCTTTGTTGAGCAGCGCCTGATAGAACGCGACGATGCCGCGTGCAGTGCCGTAGCCACCGCCGCCGGGAAGGCCGGCCGCTCGCACCTCGCGGCGGTTGTCGCGCAACTCACTGTCGCCCGAAATCATAACGCAGCGGGAATCCTGCGTCTCAGGCACGCCGACAAAGACGTCGTCGGCGATGCCGAGTGGTTCAGTGACCCGCTCACGGATCGCGTCGCGATAGTCCTTGCCGGTCACCGCCTCGATCACCATCGCCTGTACGAGGTGGGCCGCACGCGGGTGGTATTGCAGGCGCGTCCCGGGCGTCCAGTCGAGCGAGAAATCGCAGACCTCTTTCCGCATCAGCTTGTGGTCGAACCACGCTGCCTCGGTGATGTTGCCCGACGGGAAGCCGCCGGTGTGGCTCATGACCTGGTGCAGCGTGATGTCCGCCTTGCCGCGTTCGGCGAATTCGGGGAGGTGGTCGGCCACCTTGTCCATGAAGGACAGCTTGCCTTCCTCGATCAGCGTCCAGACGGTGGCGCTGGTGAACACCTTCGTCTGCGAGAACATCTGGAACAGCGTACGATCGTTCACCGGCTGCGCTTCGGTCCCGGCCGTGGTCTTGCCGTAGCTGCGAAACAACAGCAACTCGCCGTTTCTGGCGAGCGCGATCTGCGCGCCGGGATAGCGACGTTGCCCGATATGCCCTTTAATCAGCGCGTCGAGGTGGTCGATCTGCGTTGCGGCGATCCCATGCTTTGCAAGGTCCCCTGCAGGAAGCGGATAGGCGTCGACTTTGACGGGCGCGTTCATGGCGTTTCCCCTTGATCTTCGCTGCGATTGGGCAGGAGCGAGGCGCAGCAAGGCCAAGCAGATTCAACCGCGTCTGCGATAGGTGCGCAAGGGGTTCGGAAGCCGTGTCTGTGCAACCGATCCATGCTTGCCGGGGACAGCGCGGTCCGCCTGGCGGATCGAAAAAGCGTGGATGAGCAATCAGAGTCGACGCGGGCTCCGCGGAAAGAGGTCGCCGATGCAGAGTTACGCTTCCGTCAGGGTCTTCTCGATCTCTTCAACCGGCTGATTGGTCAGGTCCTTGTCGACTTCGGCGATCACGCGCTTCTCGACTTCCTGATGCACCGATCGGCGCAGGCATGCGAGAATCTTCGGTGGAGCTGCAATCACCAGCGCCTCGATGTTCTTTTCGCGTACCAGTACCTGAAGCGTGTCCGCAATGCCCCTCGCGAAGCGTTGCTCGTCGAGCTCGTGCCAATCGGTCTGCTCCATCGCGCTGCGGCGGGTGCCGACGCTCGCGAAAGCACGGCCGGGCCGGTCGGTGCCTTGCTCGCGAGTCGGAGGATTGTCGTTCTCGAAAACGTGTTCGGTTCTCAGTTTCGGAGATGCGGCGTCGCCTTCATTGCGGAACAGGAGGGCCTTACGGCCATCGCCGACGAATACATAGGCATCATGGGGAATTCTGAGGGCGGTTTTGCCGCGCGACATCGTTGACCTCGCTTGTTCTCCGAACGAGGCAAACCGTTCGCAGCCGGAATGGTTCCGACTGCGAACACTTCGCTATTAATGGTCCCGGATCGCGTAGACGTCGCGCTCAGAAGATGCGTTCCACCGGCAGTCCCATCGCCATCGCGCCGGCGTACTGCGCCTGCGGCCCGGATTGCAGCGGATGGTAGCGCGCCGCCTGGATGTCGCGGAAGCGCCGCTCCAGACCTGCGGCCCGATAGAAGCCCGCACCGCCCGCAAGCTCCATCGCGTGTTCGACGGCTGCGATGGCATGCCGCGTCACCAGCGCCTTGCCCGTCATTACCTGATTCACCGTCGCCGCGGACGGTGCGCTCTTGCGAATGGCGTCCAGCATCCAGTCGCAAGCAAGCCGCGCCGCGGTGAGTTCAGTCTCCATCTTGCCCGCCAATTCGAGAGTGTGCTGGTTCTGCCTTTGCTTACCGAGGTCGAGCGCGATGTCGCGCGCGCCCTCTGCGACGCCGAGATAGACCGAGTAGATCAGCGGGAAGGCAATGGTTGCGATGATCTGGAACAGCGGATGCCATTCGCCCGCTTTCCGGCTCAGCGCAACGGCAGCGTCGGGCACGACGTGCCCGTCGATCATGACGTCATGCGAGCCGGTGCTGCGCATGCCGAGCGTGCGCCAGGTGTCGAGCACCTTCACCTTGGGGGAATTCATCGGCACGCCGAAATGCAGCACTATCGGCGGCTTGCCGCCTTCTTCGAGAACCGCGCCGGTCATCATGAGGTCGCCCGCCGGTGCTCCGGACGAGAAGATCTTTCGCGCAGTGATGCGATAACCGCCATCGACCTTCTCAGCCTTGCCGGAGCCCGCGATCCAGTCGGAACCGCCGCTCGACAACAGCACGATGCGTTCAGCCGCCACTCGTTTCAGCAGCGGCTCGACCGCCGCGACCTTTTGGTGTGTCCAGCGCCACGCCGGAATCGCCACCTGATGCGTGTGCATCGAGAAAGCGAGCGCGGTCGAGCCGCAGTGACGGGCGAGCATGCGCAGCATTGCTGCCAGGTCGTCGATGCTGGCGCCGCTGCCGCCGAGCTCCTGCGGCACGCCGGCCTCAACCAGTCCTGATGATCTCAAGAGCGTAAAATTGTCGGCGACGAACTGATCCTCATCGCTGACTTCACTGGCGCGCCGCGCGAAGATCGGTCCGAGTTCGCGGGCGACGTCAAGTACGGTGCGCGGCTTGGCCGCCGTCATGTCGACAGGTGTGATTGTGTTCATGGTCTCCTCCACCGCCCTCATTGGCGGAATGGTCGCGATTATCGTTAGGCGGCCACCTCGCTCTCCAGTTCAGGAAATGGACTGCGCCAAGGCGCCGCAATGAAACGCGGCTGAAACCTGCGCCGCGGTCCGGCCACCATTTGCGCGACGCCTGGTTGTTTTCGGACGACCTGCAAGGACGAGGGGACGCGTAATGCCCCTCTTTGGACCACCCGCCGGTCAAAATTTACGATTTTGCGAACCCTCAAGTGACGGAGAGGGCGGTTTGCAGTACACTTATTGTACTGCCTGAACCCCGATTTTTTCTTGTGAGGTATTGCTTGTCCGACCACGTTGACCGTGGAAGCTATGGCCAGTTTTGCCCTGTTGCTATGGCGGCGGAGATCGTCTGTTCACGCTGGACGGCGCTGGTGCTGCGTGAACTGCTCTGCGGGTCGACGCGCTTCAACGATCTCAGGCGCGGAGTGCCGCGTATGTCGCCGACGTTGCTGTCGAAGCGGCTGAAAGAATTGGAGGAGGCGGGCGTCATCGTGGCGATACCGACCGCGCAGCCAGGCGTTGTCGACTACCGGTTGACCGATGCCGGCGAGGAGCTGCGCGAGGTCGTCGAGTCGCTCGGGGTCTGGGGCCAGCGCTGGGTCGAATCTTCGGTGACGCTGAAGAACCTGGATCCGTCGCTCTTGATGTGGGACATGCGGCGTAACCTGAAGATCGAGCCGCTGCCGACGCGCCGCTGCACCATCAACTTCACTTTTCCGGAGCTCAGCGCCGGAAGAAAATCGTGGTGGCTCGTGATCGACGGCGGCAAGGTCGATCTCTGCGGCTTTGATCCCGGCTACGAAGTTGACCTTTACGTGCGCAGCTCGCTCTACAGCATGACGTCGGTCTGGATGGGGCACGCGACGCTGAGGGTCGAAGTCGACGCCGGCAGGATCGAGCTCACCGGCGACCGCGCCATTGCCGGCTCGATGGACGCGTGGCTGGGCTTAAGTCCACTTGCCAAGGCATATCGGCGCCACGTGGCGTGACCGGCGAAAAGCTCAGCGCGCTTCCGTGCGCAGCACGTGCACGGCGAAAAAGCCAAACACGCCCGCGAATGTGTAGTCGATCGCCCGCATTACCTTCGGGCTTGCTTTCATCACCTCGATGAAACGTTCGGCGACGAGCACGAGAAGAAATCCCATGACGATCGCGAAGGCGACGAAATAGACGCCGAGGAAAAGCAGTTTGCCGGCAGCGTGCGCGTCGCCGGCGGCGATGAACTGGGGCAGGAAGGTGATGAAGAACAGCACCACCTTCGGATTGGTGAGGTTGGTTCCGACCGCCATCCAGAACGTCCGCGCGGTAGACGGCATGGCCCCCGTTTCGGCGCCAAGGCGCAGCGCCGAGCCGTGCCGGATGGCGTCATAGGCGAGCCACAGGAGATAGAGCGCGCCGATGATCTTCATTGCCGTGAACAGGGTCGCGGATGCTGCAATGATCGCCGAGAGCCCGAGTGCTGCGGCGACTGAATGCACGAGGCAACCGGCGGACGCGCCGAGCATGCTGGCCATGCCCGCCTTGCGCCCGCCTTGCATCGTTTTGGCGAGCATCAAGCTCATGTCGGGGCCAGGCGTCACATAGAGGACGAAGCAGGCGACGGTGTAGGCGATTAGGGTAGGGGCGTCGGGCAGAAAGGTCATCGTCGCGCTCATGCAAGGTTCGAGACTTGGATACAGTTAGCACAATCGCGATTGGCCGCCACCCTGACCTGGCGCTCACGCAACCTCGTTGGCGCGCCGCCAGACGGGAAACGGATCGGGCAGGCGCTCCCATGCGCTCTTACGCATGCCCGGCGGGCCGGTGACGAGGCATTCGTCAAGGCGTCGGCGGATGGCGTCTTCATCCATATCGGTACCGATGAACACGATCTCCTGGCGGCGATCGCCGTAGAAGTCATTCCAATTCCGCTTCAGCGACTGCTGCCAAGCAGGATCGTTCGGCCATTGCTTCTCGGGGATGTTCGCCCACCAGAAGCCAAGTCCTTCGGTGCGAACAATGGCGCCTGCCTGGCTGAGTTCGCCGACCCATTGCGGCCGTGTCGCGAGCCAGAAGTGCCCTTTCGTGCGAATGACACCGGCCCACGACTCCTGCAGGAAGCGATGAAACCTGGACGGATCGAACGGACGCCGCGCACGGTAGACGAAGCTCTTGACGCCGTACTCCTCGGTTTCCGGGGTGTGCTGCGCGAAGCCGTACAATTCCTTGTACCACTGCGGGTTCTGCTGTGCCTTCTCGAAGTCGAACAGGCCGGTGTCCAGCACGTCGGCGAGCGGGACCTGCGAAAAGCTGGTCTCGATCAGTCGCGCCGATGGATTGAGCGAGCGCACGATTTTTCGCGCGGCGGCGAGCTGATCAGCGGACGCGTCACGCACCTTGTTGAGCACCACCACGTCGGCAAATTCGATCTGCTCGACCAGAAGGTCGGCCAGACAGCGGGTGTCGTCGTCGCCAAGCGACTCGCCGCGCTGGCGCAGGAAATCGGTGGAGGAATAGTCCTTCAAGAGGTTCACCGCATCGACGACAGTCACCATTGTATCGAGGCGTGCGACATCGGAAAGGCTCGCGCCATCCTCATCGCGGAAATCGAAGGTCGCAGCGACCGGGAGCGGCTCGGAAATGCCCGTGGATTCGATCAGCAGGTAGTCGAAGCGGCCGTCCTGCGCCAAGGCGCGCACTTCGTTCAGAAGGTCCTCGCGCAGCGTGCAGCAGATGCAGCCATTGGTCATCTCCACCAGCTTCTCGTCAGTCCGCGAGAGATTGGCACCGCCATCGCGAATGAGGTCGGCGTCGATGTTCACCTCGCTCATGTCGTTGACGAGAACTGCGACCTTCATGCCCTGCCGGTTGTTCAGCACATGATTCATCAGCGTCGTCTTCCCAGAGCCGAGGAATCCGGACAACACGGTGACGGGCAGTTTTCTTGTGCTGGTCGAATAGCTTGTGAAGTGCGCGGAGCCGGGCATGCACCAAATCTCTCCTATATGTTATGTTATAACATAACATATAGATTAAGCCGATGTGTCAAGCCCGCACTGGCGGCTAACGATTTTTAGGTTGGCCTCCATCCGTCATGCCCCGCGCAGGCGGCATCCGGTACGCCGCAGCGCTTCGATTTTATCGCGGACGCCTGAGGTTTCGCGGGGACGACGGTGAGAGCGTGGCGCCGATCTCTCCGAACTCATGATCGGTCGCGATAACTGCAGCGGTCACTCCCAGGTCAGCGCACCGCCGTTTTGATACTCGATCACCCGCGTTTCGAAGAAGTTCTTCTCCTTCTTCAGGTCCATCGCTTCCGACATCCATGGGAACGGGTTTTCGGTCTCCGCAAAGACCGGCGGCAGGCCAAGTTGCGCACAGCGGCGATTGGCGATGAAGTGCATGTAGCGTTCGCAGAGCGCGGCGTTCAGCCCGAGAAAGCCGCGCGGCATCGTATCCCGGCCATAAGCCGCTTCGAGTTCGGCCGCGTCATTGATCATGCCGCGCACCTCGTCCTGGAACGCGCGCGTCCACAGGTGCGGATTCTCGATTCTGATCTGGTTGATGACGTCGATGCCGAAATTCAGGTGCAGGGACTCATCGCGCAGGATGTACTGATATTGCTCGGCGATACCGACCATCTTGTTGCGGCGGCCAAGCGACAGGATCTGCGCAAAGCCGGTGTAGAACCACATGCCCTCGAACACCACGTAGAACGCGACAAGGTCGCGCAGGAACGCTTGATCTCGTTCCGGCGTACCGGTCTTGAAATCTGGATTGTCGAGGTTCTGCGTGTGCTTCAGCGCCCAGGCCGCCTTGTCGGTGATCGAGGGGACTTCGCGATACATATTGAACAGTTCGCCCTCATCGAGGCCGAGGCTTTCGACGATGTACTGAAAAGTATGGGTGTGGACGGCCTCCTCGAACGATTGCCGCAGCAGGTACTGCCGGCATTCCGGATTGGTCAGGTGGCGGTAGATCGCCAGCACGATGTTGTTGGCGACCAGCGATTCAGAGGCTGCGAAGAAGCCTAGATTGCGCTTGATCGCACGCCGTTCGTTGTCGGTGAGACCGTCGCGTGACTTCCACAGCGCGATGTCGGCCTGCATCGAAACTTCCGTCGGCATCCAGTGGTTGTTGCAGCCGGCGATATACTTTTCCCACGCCCACTTGTACTTGAGCGGCAGCAACTGATTGACGTCGGCGCGGCAGTTGATCATCCGCTTCTCGTCCACCGAAACGCGGCTGCCGGCGCGGTCGATGGCACCGAGACCTGTCTGATCGGATTCGGCTGCCTGGGCGTTTGTGTTGAGCCGAACTGCCGCAGGCGGCGCGGGTGCGGGCTCGGTCCAGTCGAGCATAGCGCTTTCGTTCGCCCTGCTCATTGACACGCCTCGCATTCGGGATTGTCGATCGCGCATGCGATCACATCGGTCAGGTCCGGTGCTGTCGCCGCAGCCGTGTCGGCGCGCGCCGCCGAGACCGCATTCAACTTCCCGTCGGTGCCTTTCAGCGTCGATTTTTCCACATGGGTCGCGCTGCGCGAGCGCAGGTAGTAGGTGGTCTTCAGCCCGCGCTTCCAGGCGAGACGATAAAGCGCATCCAGTTTCCTGCCGGACGGGTTGGCGATGTAGAGGTTGAGCGACTGCGACTGGTCGATCCATTTCTGCCGCCGTGCGGCAGCCTCGATCAGCCAGGTCGCGTCGAGTTCGAACGCGGTGACATACAGCGCCTTGAGATCGTCCGGCACCCGATCGATCTGGCCGACGCTGCCGTCGAAATACTTCAGGTCCGAAACCATCACCTCATCCCATAGTCCGCGCGCCTTCAGGTCGCGCACCAGGAAGTCATTCACGATGGTGAAGTCACCCGACATGTTCGATTTCACGTAGAGGTTCTGGTAGTTCGGTTCGATCGACTGGGCGACGCCACAGATGTTGGAGATCGTTGCAGTCGGCGCGATCGCCATCACGTTCGAATTGCGCATACCAGTCACAGTCACCCGCTGACGCAGATCCGCCCAGTCGAGCGAAGTGGTGCGGTCGAGCTCCATGCCGCCACGTACATCGGCGACGAGCTCGAGCGAATCGACCGGCAGCACGCCTTTCGACCAGAGCGATCCGTCGAAGCTCGGATAGCGGCCGCGTTCGACCGCGAGCTCAACCGACGCCGAGATCGCATGGAACGAGATCACCTCCATGCTCCGGTCGGCAAAGGTCACGGCGGCGTCGGAGGCAAGGGCAATGCGTTGCACGTGCAGTGCGTCCTGGAAGCCCATGATGCCGAGGCCGATCGGCCGGTGGCGGAGGTTCGAGCGTCGTGCCTCCGGGACAGTGTAGAAATTGATGTCGATCACGTTATCGAGCATGCGCAGTGCGACCCTCACGGTCCGCCTGATCTTGTCCTGGTCGAGGCCGGCCTGCGTCACATGGTTGCGCAGGTTGACCGAGCCGAGATTGCAGACGGCGACCTCGTCGGCCGACGTGTTCAGCGTGATCTCGGTGCACAGGTTGGAGGAATGGATGACGCCGGCGTGCTGTTGCGGCGAGCGTAGGTTGCAGGGGTCCTTGAACGTGATCCACGGATGGCCGGTCTCGAACAGCATTGTCAGCATGCGTCGCCAGAGGTCGAGCGCACGCACCTTCTTGAAGACCCGCATTTCGCCCTTCGCCGCCTTCGTCTCATAATGGGCGTAACGCTCGGCAAATGCGTTGCCATAGAGATCATGCAGGTCCGGCGCTTCGTCCGGCGATAGCAGCGTCCAGTCGCCGTCCTGCTCGACGCGCTGCATGAAAAGGTCCGGCACCCAGTTTGCCGTGTTCATGTCATGGGTGCGCCGCCGCTCGTCGCCCGTGTTCTTGCGCAGGTCGAGAAATTCCTCGATGTCGACGTGCCACGTTTCAAGGTAGCCACAGACCGCGCCTTTGCGCTTGCCGCCCTGGTTGACCGCGATTGCCGTATCGTTGGCCACTTTCAGGAACGGGATCACGCCCTGGCTTTCGCCGTTGGTGCCCTTGATGTGCGCGCCCAGGCCGCGCACGGGCGTCCAGTCGTTGCCGAGCCCACCGGAATATTTCGCAAGCAGCGCGTTGTCCTTGATCGCCTTGAAGATGCCGTCGAGATCGTCGGCGACCGTGGTGAGGAAGCACGACGAAAGCTGCGGCCGCAGCGTACCCGAATTGAACAGCGTCGGCGTCGAGGCCATGAAATCGAACGACGACATGAGATCGTAGAACTCGATCGCGCGGGCCTCGCGGTCGATCTCGCGAGCGGCTAGACCCATCGCCACGCGCATGAAGAAGGCCTGAGGCAGCTCGATCCGCGCTCCCTGCACATGCAGGAAGTAGCGATCATAGAGAGTCTGCAGCCCGAGGAACTGGAACGACAGGTCGCGCTCCGGCTTCAGTGCGGCGGAAAGCCTCGCGAGGTCGAAGCGCGCGAGCTCAGGATCAAGCAGCTCGGCGGCGATGCCGGTGGCGATACACGCTGGAAAATACTCGGCATAGCGCGTCGCCATGTCGGCCTGCGAGGCGCTGACAGGCGTCTTGTGCACGAACGACAGCACTTCGCGACGCAGCTTGTCGAGTAGCAGCCGCGCGCTGACATAGGTGTAATTCGGCTCCTGCTCGATGAGCGTGCGCGCCGCCATGACGGGCGCGAGCGCCAGCTCGTCCAGGCTGATGCCGTCGTAAAGATTGCGTCGGGTCTCGGTGAGAACGGCCGCAGCGTTGACGCCGTCGAGTCCGACGCAGGCCTCGTCAATGATCAGCGACAGGCGCGCACCGTCGAGCGGCGTCCTGGCGCCGCCGGGCAGGACGACATTCAGCGTGGAGGCGGTCACCGCAGCGGAAGGGATGGTTGCTGCCTGCTTCTCGGCGCGTTCGCGGGCGCGCTCCTCGCGGTAGAGTACATAGGCGCGCGCGACCTTGTGGTGCTCGCTGCGCATCAGCGCAAGCTCGACCTGATCCTGGACATCCTCGATGTGGAAGGTACGGCCGTCGCCGAGCCGTCGCGTCAGTGCGGCCCCCACGTCGGCGGTGAGTTGCGCGACGTTTTCGTGCACGCGGCGGGAAGCGGCGGCGGTGTGGCCTTCGACCGCAAGAAATGCCTTCGTCATCGCGATCGAGATCTTCGCGGCGTCGAAGCGCGAGACGGTGCCGTTGCGCCGGATGATCTGCAGCGGCAGCTCGTTGGCGGACGCCATGGGCGGCTCGGCTTGCAGCTGCGTCGGCGGGGCCGTGACGGAGGCTTCGTGCGAAAGAGGCAAAGGCATTGGCGACCTCAAAATGTTTCGTTGAAGCGCGTCGGTTCAGCGCGCTTTGTTCGGAGGCTTGGGTCTGGAGGGCGCTGCGCGAAAGCCGCCGTCGCATGGCGACGGAAGCATGCCGCGACCGCCGGACACCCCGCCCGTGGACGTGAGATTGTCGCGGCAGGTCTCCTGGCTCGCAGCTCTCCGCGGCTTTCGGTCTTCCCGATGCGTGCGCATCTAGTGACGTGTTCGAAAGCAACTCGCTGCCGACAGTTGCGGGGGCAGCACCGGATTCGCGCGTCAAGCGCGCGCTGGACCGGTTTCCCTCTTAGCTCCCAAATCTTGCGACTCGGAAGAACCGTGACAACTACATCTGGTATCTAGGCCATCCAGATGTCAACCAGGTGTTGGCGAACCCGCACATGAATGTTTCCCAAAGGCCCCTGGCGAACTCCCCATGGGCGAGGTTCCTCGATGGGCGGTCATTATTCCGATGGGCAACATTCCAGCGCTGCGTTCGTTGACTGCGGTTCTGACCGGACCATAGTCGTTCGTGTCGTGGTTCTCCTTGCACATGCAAGGAGCGAAGAGGGAAGCCGGTGCGCGCCGATCATGCTTGATCGATGCAATGCCGGCGCTGTCCCCGCAACTGTCAGCGGCGAGCCGCGCATCGATTTCAGCCACTGAAGCGTAAGCTTCGGGAAGGCGGATGCAGGCGACAACCCGCGAGCCAGGAGACCTGCCACGACACGGTAACGTACTCGGGCGGGGTGTCCTGGTGGTGCGCTGGCAGACGTCGCATTCGCGACGGCTATTGCATGCGTCCGCCATGGCCTTTGCCCCAAATCACTGGGGTTTGCATCTATGCCTTCATTATCATCGCTTCCTGTCGCAACGCTCGGCACGCCGCGAATCGGCCCACGCCGCGAGTTGAAATTCGCACTCGAAACCTATTGGGCAGGCAAGTCGAGCGAGACGGAATTGCTCGAAGCTGCGAGCGCGCTGCGTGCGGCGAACTGGGCACGGCAGAAGGCGCTCGGCGTCACGGTCATTCCTTCGAACGATTTCTCGCTCTACGACCACGTGCTTGATACCAGCGTCATGGTCGGCGCGATTCCAGACATTTACCGTTGGGACAGCGGCGCCGTTCCGCTCGCAACTTACTTCGCGATGGCGCGTGGCTCACAAGGAGAGAGCGCAACGGATTGTGGGCACTGCCATCATAATCATGGCCGCGGCGTGCCGGCGCAGGAGATGACCAAGTGGTTCGACACCAACTACCACTACATGGTGCCGGAATTCCGCAAAGGGCAGACGTTCCGCCTCGCAAGCAGGAAACCGATTGAAGAACATGAAGAGGCGCGGCACCTCGGCTACCAGACCCGGCCCGTGCTGGTCGGACCTGTGACATTCCTCAAGCTCGGCAAGAGCAAGGACGTGTCGTTCGACCCGCTCTCGTTGCTCGATGCTCTCCTGCCGGTTTACGTCGAGGTGCTGCGCGAACTTGAAAGGAACGGAGCCGACTGGGTGCAGCTCGACGAGCCATGCCTGGTGCTGGATCTCGACGATGCGACGCGACAGGCGCTGCGCCGCGCCTACAAGCGCATCAACGAGAGCGTGCCGCAGCTCAAGGTCATGCTGACCAGCTATTTCGGCGAACTGGGCGATAATCTCGGCCTCGCGCTCGATCTTCCTGTCGCCGGTCTGCATATCGACCTCGTGCGCGCGCCAGCGCAGCTAGGGGAGGTCATGTCGCGGATGCGCAGCGATCTCGTGTTGTCGCTCGGCGTCGTCGATGGGCGCAACATCTGGCGCACCGATTTGTCACAGCTCCTCGATCGCATCGAACCGGCGATAGCACAGCTTGGAGCAGGGAGAGTGCAGATTGCGCCGTCGTGTTCGCTGCTGCACGTGCCGATCGACCTCGAACAGGAAGATGACCTCGATCCTGACTTGAAAAGCTGGCTGGCGTTCGCGATCCAGAAGATCGCCGAGCTCGCAACACTCGGCGCTGCGCTCGGCTCCGGACGGAAACACGTATATCAGGCGCTGGCCGTATCCGATGCCGCCGCCGCGGCTCGCAAGGGGTCCCACAAAATTCATGATCCGGCCGTAACCGGACGTGCAGCATCGGTCAGCGACGACATGCGCGCGCGTCGAAGTCAGTTTGCGCACCGAGCGGAGGTCCAGTGCGAGCAGTTCAGGTTGCCGAAATTCCCGACGACGACGATCGGCTCGTTTCCGCAGACGGCAGAGGTGAGAAGGGCGCGTGCGGCCCACGCCAAGGGCGCATTGAGCGATGACGCCTACAAGAGATTCCTGCAGACCGAGACAGCGAAGGCGGTGGAATGGCAGGAAAAGATCGGGCTCGACGTGCTCGTTCACGGCGAGTTCGAGCGCAATGACATGGTCCAGTACTTCGGCGAGCAGCTTTCAGGCTTTGCATTCACCAGGCACGGATGGGTGCAATCCTACGGCTCACGCTACGTGCGGCCGCCGCTCCTGTTCGGCGATGTGTCGCGGCCTCAGCCGATGACGGTGGAGTGGTGGGATTATGCGCAGTCGCTAACGGACAGGCCGATGAAGGCCATGCTCACGGGGCCGGTGACGATCCTCAACTGGTCGTTCGTGCGCGACGACATGGTGCGCAGCGAGGTGTGCCGCCAGGTTGCGCTTGCGATCCGCGATGAAGTCCTCGATCTCGAGCGGGCTGGCGCGCGAATGATCCAGATCGACGAGGCGGCGCTGCGCGAGGGCTTGCCGCTGCGACAGTCGCAGTGGATGAGCTACCTCAAATGGGCGGTCGAGAGCTTCCAGCTTTGTTCGGGCGGCGTCGCGGACGAAACGCAGATCCACACCCATATGTGCTACTCGGAGTTCAACGATATCATCGACGCGATCGCCGCCATGGATGCGGATGTCATCTCGATCGAGACCTCGCGCTCGAAGATGGAACTGCTCGACGCGTTCAAGACCTACCGTTACCCGAACGAAATCGGGCCGGGCGTCTACGACATTCATTCGCCGCGTATTCCCGACGTCTCCGAAATGACCGAACTGCTGACGTTGGCGCGGGGGCGCTTGAGCGACGCACAGCTCTGGATCAACCCGGATTGCGGGCTGAAAACCCGCAAGTGGGAAGAGGTGAGGCCGGCCCTCGTCAATATGGTGGAAGCCGCAAGACAGATCCGCGCCATCGGCCGACTTGACCAGCACCACGATCTCCGGCCGGGGGCATTTTGCGACACAAAATGACCTCCGGCCGACAGCCATTCGGCGGTATCCCATCGTTCAAATTGTGCGCAGCGCCCTGTTTCGGCTAGATGTCTTGCAAAGACCAGCAACGACACATCCGGGGAGGGACGGTCATGGTGCTCAAGCTGAAATCCATCGCGCAAGTTGCGGCCGGTGCGGTACTCGCCGCTAGCATTGGTACACAGGCGCTGGCCCAGGAAACGGTCAAGATAGGGCTGATTGTGCCGCTGAGCGGCGGTCAGGCCTCGACCGGCAAGCAGATCGACAACGCGATCAAGCTCTACATGCAGCAGAACGGCGCGACCGTCGCCGGCAAGAAGATCGAGGTGATCGTCAAGGACGACGGCGCCGTTCCGGACAACTCGAAACGCCTGGCCCAGGAGCTGATCGTCAACGACAAGGTGAACTTTCTCGCCGGTTTCGGCGTGACGCCTGCCGCGCTTGCGGTGGCGCCGCTCGCTACGCAGGCGAAGGTGCCGCAGGTCATCATGGCCGCTGGCACTTCGATCATCACCGAGCGCTCGCCCTACATCGTCCGCACCTCGTTCACGCTGGCGCAGTCCTCGGAAATCATCGCCGACTGGGCGGCGAAGAACGGCATCAAGAAGGTGGCGGCTCTCGTCTCCGACTATGCGCCCGGCGCCGATGCGCTGAACTTCTTCAAACCGAAGTTTACGGCCGGCGGCGGGGAGGTCGTCGAGGAAGTGAAGGTGCCACTCGCCAATCCGGACTTTGCGCCATTCCTGCAGCGCATGAAGGACGCCAAACCCGACGCCATGTTCGTGTTCGTTCCCGCGGGCCAGGGTGGCAATTTCATGAAGCAGTATACCGAACGAGGCCTGACCGGCATCAAAGTGATTGGTCCCGGCGATGTGATGGATGATGATCTTTTGAATGGCATGGGGGACGCTGCGCTGGGGGCGGTGACCGCGCACCTTTATTCTGCGGCGCATCCTTCGCAGAAGAACAAGGATTTCGTCGCGGCCTATAAGAAGGCGTTCAACCAGCGGCCGGGCTTCATGGCGGTCGGTGGCTACGACGGGATCCACCTCATCTACGAGGCGTTGAAGAAGACCGGCGGCAAGACCGACGGCGACGCGCTGATTCAAGCGATGAAGGGGATGGCGTGGGAGAGTCCGCGCGGGCCGATCTCGATCGATCCCGAGACGCGTGACATCGTCCAGAATATCTACATTCGCGAGGTGAAGAAGGTGGACGGCGAGCTCTACAACGTAGAGTTTGCGACCTTCGAGGCTGTGAAGGATTCCGGCAAGATCAAGAAGTGATGCCGGAGGCAACGGTTCATCATTTCGGCGGGCCATCGTATTTGTGTAAGAGGCAGCCACAGGCTCGGCCTGTTCCTCCTCCCGAACGGGGAGAGGGAGCGCTTCGAGTTCGCTGCGATCTCTGAGGGGGCACAGGAAAGACGACGTTGACCACCTTCCTGACCATCCTCTTCGACGGCGTGGCCTACGGCATGCTGCTGTTCGTTCTGGCATGCGGGCTTGCGGTGACGCTCGGGCTGATGAATTTCGTCAACCTCGCGCACGGCGCGTTCGCGATGGCAGGCGGCTATGTCTGCGCGATGCTGGTCAATCGCTATGGCTTGCCGTTTTTTGCGGGCCTGCCGATGGCGTTCGTTGTCAGCGCTGCGATCGGCTTCGTGCTGGAGCGTCTGCTCTACCGCCACCTTTACCATCGCAACCACCTCGACCAGGTGCTGTTCACTGTCGGTCTCGTCTTCATGTCGGTGGCCGCAGTCGACTACGTGATGGGCTCCTCGCAGGTCTTCATCAACCTGCCACAGGTCCTACAGGGTCAGATCGACCTGTTTGGCGTCGGTATCGGCCGCTATCGTCTGATGATCATCGTCATCTGCGGGATTTTGACGGTGCTGCTGCAACTGACGCTCGCTCGCACTCGGTTCGGCAGCCAGCTGCGCGCGGCGGTTGATGATCCGCGTGCGGCGGTCGGTCTCGGCATCAATGTGCCGTGGGTGTTCGCGCTGACCTTCGCCTTCGGCTCGGGCCTTGCCGGACTCGGCGGCGCACTGGGCGCGGAAATCTTGGGGCTCGATCCTCATTTTCCGCTGAAGTTCATGATCTACTTCCTGATCGTCGTCACCGTCGGCGGTTCTTCCAGCATCACAGGACCGTTTCTTGCCTCGCTGCTGCTCGGCATCGGCGATGTCGCCGGCAAATACTACGTGCCGAAGCTCGGTGCATTCGTCATCTACACCATGATGATCGTGATTCTGATCCTGCGTCCGAACGGGCTGTTCGGCAAAACGGCGGTGCGCTGAGATGCCTTGGTATGAGATGCCCTGGCGCGAACGCACCGGCATTGTCGGCAGCCTCTACGATCTGTCGCGCTGGCGCTGGGGCGAGATGTTGTTCTGGACGTTGGCACTGATGGCGATCCTGCTGTTCCCGCACCGCTACCTGATCCTGACCGAGATCGCCTGGCTTGCGCTGTTCGTGCTGTCGCTGGACCTGATCCTGGGTTACGCCGGTATCGTCTCGCTCGGCCACGCCGCCTTCTTCGGCGTCGGGGCGTACACGGCGGGGCTGCTTGCGCTGCATCACATTATCGATGAGCCGGTGCTGGCGCTGCTGGTTGCCGGCCTTGCTGCCATGGTGCTCGGCTTCGTCACGTCATTTCTTGTCATGCGCGGCGCAGACCTGACGCGGCTGATGGTGACGCTCGGCATTGCGTTGTTGCTGCGCGAGCTTGCCAACCGGTTTTCTGACATTACCGGAGGCTTCGACGGCCTCCAGGGCATCGTCATGCAACCGGTGCTGGGTCTGTTCGAGTTCGACCTTTTCGGCAAGACCAGCTTTATCTACTGCCTGGTCGTGCTGTTCCTGATGTTCCTTCTCGCGCGGCGTATCGTCCATTCGCCGTTCGGCCTGTCGCTGCGCGCGATCCGCAACAATCCGCTACGTGCGGCGGCGATCGGCATTCCGGTCAATCGCCGGCTGACCGCCATCTACACCATCGCGGCGTTCTATGCGGGCCTTGCCGGCGCACTGTCGACGCAATCCACCGCGCTTGCATCGCTCGACGTGTTCTCGTTTGAGCGTTCCGCCGACCTGCTGCTGGTGCTGGTGATCGGCGGTACTGGCTATCTGTACGGCGGGCTGATCGGCGCCGTCGTCTTCAAGTTGCTGCAAGACGTGCTGGCGACCTGGACGCCGCAATACTGGCAGTTCTGGATCGGACTCATTCTGGTGGTTTTGGTCTTGATCGGCCGCGAGCGGCTGCATCGGTGGACCAGGTGGGGCCCGGAACGCATCAAGACGATACTTGACGCACGCAAGAGCGCAGCCGTCGCAGGGGAGAAGACCCCATGACACTGGCGCTTGAAACGCAAGGATTGGTCAAGACCTTCGGCGGGCTGACGGCGACACGCGATCTGTCGCTGAAGGTAGAACGCGACGCGCGCCATGCGCTGATCGGTCCGAACGGTGCGGGCAAGACCACCGTGATCAACCTGTTGACCGGCGTGCTACGCCCCAACGCCGGACGCATCCTGCTGGAGGGCTCCGACATCACGGCGCTGCCGGCATATCGTCGTGCATTGATGGGTCTGTCCCGTACATTCCAGATCAACCAGCTGTTTGCCGACCTTACGCCGCTGGAAACGATCGCGCTGGCCGTATCGGAGCAGCGCGGTGAGGGCATGCACTGGTGGAGTTCGCTCGGGCGCGATGCGACGGCAGCCGACGAGATCGGGCTGCTGCTGCAGCGCTTCCATCTGACGGAGGTGATGAATGCGCGCACGGCGACGCTGCCTTACGGCAAGCAGCGTCTGCTCGAGATTGCACTCGCCATAGCCGCAAAGCCGCGCGTGCTGCTGCTGGACGAGCCGGCCGCCGGTGTGCCGGAAGCTGAACGGCAGGATATCCTCGCGGCAGTAGCGAGCCTGCCGCGGGACGTGTCGGTGCTGCTGATCGAGCATGACATGGATCTGGTGTTTTCTTTTGCGGACCGCATCTCGGTGCTGGTCAACGGTGCGCTGTTCGTCGAAGGATCGCCAAGTGAGGTGGCCCGGGATCCGCGGGTGAAGGCCGTTTATCTGGGCGAGGCCGCAGATGCCTGAGATGTTGGTCATCGAGAGCCTGCGTGCCGGATACGGGGAAGCCGTAGTGCTGCCACAGCTGTCACTGACGCTTGATCGGGGCGAGGGCCTGGCGCTGCTTGGTCGCAACGGAACCGGCAAGACCACGTTGATCAATTCCATCGTCGGAGTGACGCGCCGTTTTGCCGGACGCATCCTGCTCGAGGGGAAGGATATCACGCGGCTGCGCGCCGACCAGCGCGCGCGGGAAGGCATCGGCTGGGTCCCGCAAGAGCGCAACATCTTCGCCTCGCTCACCGTTGAAGAGAATATGACGGCGGTCGCGCAGCCGGGCCCGTGGACAATCGACAGGGTCTACGCCATGTTTCCGCGGCTTGCCGAACGGCGGACGAATTTTGGCAACCAGCTCTCCGGCGGCGAGCAGCAGATGCTTGCGATTGGCCGGGCGCTTGCGCTGAATCCCAAGCTGCTGTTGCTCGATGAGCCACTGGAAGGCCTGGCGCCTATCATCGTAGAGGAACTGGTTGCTGCATTGAGGGGTATCCTGCGCAGCGAGGGGACCTGCGCCATCATCGTCGAGCAGAACCCCAAGAAGATCCTGGGTCTTGCCGGGCGCGCCGTTATTCTGGAGCGCGGCGCAATCGTTCATGCCGCATCCAGCGACGCTCTGAAGGATGACCAGGTGCTGCTCGACAGATATCTGGGAGTGTCAGGCGGCGGCTGAGCGGGTCGCCCTTTCGATGGCTGCAATCATTTTGCGTCTGTGCTTTGCTCGCGTTCCGGAATGACGCACAATGCAACCAAGTCGTGCGAAGGAAAACGTCCAGGGAGTGATCGCCATGCTACGTACGAAGCCACCGTTCCGAGCAGACGAAGTCGGCAGCCTGTTGCGTTCCGACCGCATCAAGGAGGCGCGCGCAAAGTTCGAGAAGGGCGCGATCAAGGTCGACGAACTGCGTAAGATCGAAGATTCCGAGATCGAGAAAATCGTGCACAGGCAAGCCTCGGTTGGCTTGAAGCTTGCGACAGACGGTGAATTCCGCCGCTCCTGGTGGCATTTCGATTTCCTGCGGCATCTCGACGGCTGCGAGATGTACGAGACCGAAGGCATTCAGTTCGCAGGCGTGACGACGCGCGGCGAGGGCATTCGTGTGAAGGGCAAGCTGGATTTTCCCGCCGATCACCCCATGCTCGCCCACTTCAAGTTTCTCAAGACGTGCTGCGATCAGGCGCATGTCATGGCAAAGATGACCATCCCGTCGCCTGCGGTGCTGCATTTTCGTGGCGGGCGGAAGGCGATCTCGACCGACGTGTATCCCACGATGGACGAATATTTCGTGGATCTCGGGAAGGTCTGGCGCAAGGCCATCAAGGCATTCTATGACGCCGGGTGCCGCTACCTGCAGCTCGACGACACGGTGTGGTCGTATCTCTGCTCGAAGGAGGAGCTCGAAAAGATGCGCTCGCGCGGCGACGACCCGACCGGCCTCGCGCAAACCTATGCGCGGGTCATCAACTACGCGATCGCCGAGCGTCCCGCTGACATGACCATCACCACGCATGTCTGCCGTGGCAACTTCCGTTCCACCTGGATCGCGTCGGGTGGCTACGAGCCGGTGGCTGAAACCTTGCTGCGCGATGTGAATTACGACGGCTATTTCCTCGAATACGATACCGAACGTGCGGGTGGTTTCGAGCCGCTGCGGTTCCTGCCGAAGGGTAACAAGATCGTCGTAGTGGGACTTATCACCTCAAAGAGCGGCGAACTGGAGAAAAAGGACGACATCAAGCGTCGCCTCGACGAGGCGTCAAAATTTGTCGCTTACGACCAGATGGCCCTGTCGCCGCAATGTGGCTTCGCTTCGACAGAGGAGGGCAACATCCTCACCGAGGACGAACAGTGGGCGAAGCTGCGGCTTGCCGTTGATGTTGCGAACGACGTGTGGGGCAAGGCGTGAGGTCAACTGCTGCGTCATTGTGCGCATTATGACCATTGTCGGTGCGGTTGAAAGCCTTTGGCGCTATCCGGTCAAGAGCATGGCCGGCGAACCTGTCGAAGAAGCGTTCGTTGGTTATGCGGGGGTGTTCGGAGATCGTCACTGCGCGTTCCTGAATGCCGCGGGCCCCGCTGGGTTTCCTTATCTCACAGCGCGCACGAAGGCGGAGATGCTGCTCTATCGCCCCAGCTTTCGGGACGCGGAGCTTGCGGCGCGGCCGCTGAATCAGGCGGCTGCCGAGAAGCTCGGGCCCGGCGTCACGCCACTCTATCCAGCACCGCTCGAACGCCTAAGTCTCGACGTGCAGACGCCGTCCGGCGCCGTGCTTGCGATCGACGATCCGGCGTTGCGTGAGATGCTTACGCCTGCCAATGCCGAACCCGGCCAGCTTTCGCTGGTCCGCTCCGACCGCGCGCTGACCGACTGCCGCCCAGTCTCGCTGATCTCGCTCGCGACAGTGGCCCAACTAAGCGACGAGATCGGCATGGTGTTGGATCCAAGACGCTTTCGCGCCAACATCTATGCGGATCTGGCCACAGAAACAGGCTTCGCCGAGAATGCGTTCGTCGGTAAGCAGTTGCGGATTGGCGAGCGCGCGACGGTCGCGGTACTGGATCGCGATCCGCGATGCAAGGTCATTTCGCTCGACCCGGACACGGGAAAGGAGACCGCGAACGTGCTGCGCCACGTGGCGAAGGCGCATGATACCCGGGCGGGGATTTATTGTGCGGTGCTGACCGAAGGCACGGTTAAGCGCGGGGACGTGATCGTCATGTTGGACTGACAGCGCTTCGGAGTGCCATCATTTTCGTTTGACACGACGTGCAGCAGTGCGCCATGTTTCAACGATGGGTAGATACACCCGCCGCCTGCGCCCTTACGGGATGGTGAACGTATCGATTTCTCTTCGCACACCCTCGCCATTGGCGAACGGGTCGGCAACGCGGGCTCCGATCTTTTCCGTTCGTCGATGAAAGAGGTGTTGTCATGCGCGATTTCCGCGATGCGAAGATGATGGCGCAGTCCCTGCGCGATGCCTTGAAGGCTAAGGCGGTTGAAACCACCCACAGTGAATCTCTTGAGTTCATCGCGAAGGCATTCGGTTTCGATAATTGGAACATTTTGTCGGCCAAGATCGACGCAGCCCAGCGCGCAAGTTCGTCCGCCAGAAAGACTCTCTACTGTTCCTTCTGCGGTAAGAGTCAGCACGACGTGCGCAAGCTGGTTTCTGGGCCGGCCGTGTTCATCTGTGACGAGTGTATCGATTTGTGCACGGAGTTCGTCGACGACCCTCTGAGCGATGAGGAGTTTTCTCGTTTGATGGGAGGAGATCGCACAATGTCCACCGAAGAGCTGGCGCACTATGTGGAACACGCCAGGAAGGGTGTGCAGCGCAATCAGCTAACCTTGAAGGGTATCGAACGGAAACTTGCGATGAGGGATGGCGAAATACCCGCGGGCGAAGACATTTTGGCATTGCCCCGCTTCGCCTATTTGAAGAACAAGTCACGGGAAGAAGTTGTGGCCATCCAGCAAGTTGCGCGAATCGAATTGAGCCGCTTCGAGGAGGCATTGCGGCTGGCAACTGCCGCGCTCGGCGCGCTTAGGCAATAGCCGACAGGACGGGCACGGTAGCGGTTCCAGCTTTGCGTCCAGGCGAGGCTATTGACGATCACAGGTTCGCCAAAATCTCGATCGCGTTCATGCGCTTGAAGCGCAAGAAATTTGCATCTCGTGCGAACAGGCCGCATGGTGTCGCCAGAGCTCATGTTTCGGCCCGGCAAGGGAACGGAATCGGCTTGCAGGAATTTCCTGTGGTGGAGTCTTCGACGGAACGGGTGGTCGATGGGGGAACAACAACAATCAACGCTTCAACGCGTCAACTCTCCCCGCAATGGGTGGTGTCAGACCAAGCGATTACATTGACGCCGGGGCGCGGTGGTGGCAGCCCCGGCAAGGCGATCAAGGGTCGCAAATCTGAGCGTCGCGGCGAAGGCCGGCGCCCGCATCGTCGCGGCGTTGGTACTCGCTTGCTCGCATGCGCACGCCGATGAGTCGAGTTTCCTCGACCGGGTTACCGGGTGGTTCAATCCGGACAGAACCCCCGGCGAACCCTCGACGCCCGAAACGACTCCTTACAAGATCACGTTCGACGTCGCGGGCGGGGAGCGTTCTATTCGTTCTGCAATCACCGACGCTTCCAATCTGGAGAGTTTGAAGCGTCAAGCGCCTGGCAGCGTCGCGGGCCTGATGCGACGTGCCGTGGTCGATCGAGACCGCATCGTCGCAGCACTTTATGCCGAAGGACGCTATGGCGGCACGGTGACGATCAAGGTCGCCGGACACTCACCCGACGACCCGGCGGCATTCGATGCAGTGAACGTCGCACGTCAGGCCGGTCCAGTGCCGGTAACTGTGGCGGTGGACCCTGGGCCGGTTTTCAAGTTCGGCAGCGTGCGTGTGCTCGACGCAGCCGGTCGCTGGCCGGTTCCCGAAGCGCCAAGGCCAACGCAAATGCGGCTGGTGACAGGCGAGATCGCGCGTGCGAGCGACATTGCCGGTGCCGAGCGCGTCATCGTCAAAGCGTTGCGCGACCGCGGCAAGCCCTTTGCTCACATCGCTGCCAAGGACGTCGTGGCGGACCATGCCACCAAGACGCTGAACGTAACGTTTTTGGTGCACGAAGGGCCGGTGGCGACGTTCGGCACCTTCACGGTCTCAGGCGCGCAGCGGCTGAAACCCGGCTTCATCGAGGAGCGTGTCGGCATCCGTCCCGGCGAGCCTTATTCGCCCGAACGGCTCGCCAAGCTGCGCAAGCGTCTCAGCGAATATGAAGGTATCGCCAGCGTGCGTATCCGCCAAGCAGATGCGCTCGACACTAACGGGCAGTTGCCGATCTATATCGACGTGACCGAGCGCGATCCGCGCTATTTCGGCGGCGGCGCCAAGTATTCGAGCACGGAAGGCTCGGTGGTGAATGCCTATTGGGGCCACCGCAATCTGTTCGGCGGCGGCGAGACGCTAAGGCTCGATGCTCAGGTCTCCTGGTTCGGCCGCACGCCGGACGCGGTGCCCGATGCAAACCCTTTCGGCTACAGAGCGGCCGCCACCTTTTTGAAGCCCGGCATCTTCACCCCGGCTGACGACCTCATCGTCCAGACGGCTGTGCTGCGCGAAGTCACTGACGCCTATGTGCGCGATGCCGTTACCTTCCTCGGCGGCGTGCGTCATCGCTTCAGCGACCAGCTCTCGGTGCAGGTGGGCCTCGATCTCGAACAGTCGCATTTGCAGGACTGGAGCGGCAGCAACGATTACTTCATCGCCGGCATTCCGGTGGACGTAGCCTATGACACGACCGACAGTCCGTTCGATCCGTCGCGTGGCATCCGCCTCAACGCCACGATCGAGCCGTTCGCTTATCTCGGCAACAGCGGCGCCGGGCCCCTGATGATGAAGGCGGCTTTCTCCGCTTATCATGCCTTCGACGAAGACAAGCGTTATATCCTTGCGGGCAGGGTGGCGGCGGGTAGCATCGTCGGTGCGGATCTGCTCGACATTCCGCCCCAGCGCAGATTCTATGTCGGCGGCGGCGGGTCGCTGCGCGGCTTCAATTACCAGTCGGCGAGCCCGCGTGATGCATTCGGCCGCATCATCGGCGGTATGAGCTTCGTCAGCGCTTCGGCCGAGATGCGGGTGAAGGTCACCGACACGATCGGCATCGTACCTTTTGTCGATGCTGGCGCAGCCTTCGCTTCGGAGGTTCCTGACTTCGACGGATTGCGCTATTCGGCCGGCATAGGTCTTCGCTATTATACCGCGCTTGGTCCGATCCGCCTCGATTTCGCGGTTCCTCTCAATCGGCAGAAAGACGATGCGCGCTACGGCATCTATGTCAGCCTGGGGCAAGCCTTCTGATGCGCATCTCACGCCCCAAGCGCTCGCGACTGCGTTGGCTCGGCTACACCGCGGCAGCCTTGCTTATTCTGTTCGCGGTTGTCTTCGCCGTGCTGCAGACCGGCCCCGGCAAGCGGCAGCTTGCGTCGCTTGCCGGCACGCTCGCCTCGGGAGACGGGCTCACGGTCACGGTTGCGAATATCGAAGGTGTCATTCCCACCAGTATGCGGGTCGGAGCGGTGACGCTTGCCGACGGGGAAGGCGAGTTTGCGCGGATCGAAGGGCTCCGCTTCGCCTGGCATCCTTTCGCGTTGATCCGCGGCACGCTTGCAGTGGAGACGCTTGAGGCGTCGAAAGTGTTCGTTGCCCGCAGACCAAGCCTCCCGGCTGCGCCCGCAGCCGATGGCGCCGATGATCGCGGCACAAGGCTGGCGATGCGGCTGGTGCTCGACCGCTTCGCGGTGGGCGAAATCGACATCGCCGAGCCATTGGTCGGACAGGCGGTGCAACTCGGCTTCACCGCCTCGGCGCGATTGATGGAGCCTGCGCGGGGCCTCTCGCTCTCTTTCGCGCTGAACCGCCGCGATGCGGAGGGGAGCGTAAAGGGTACGCTCGGTTTTGTGCCCGAGACGAATACGCTCGAAATCGATGTGCAGGCGGCTGAGCCCGAGGGTGGTCTTGTGGCTCAACTCTCGCAGCTGGACGGGCTTCCGGCGATGCAGGCCGAAATCAAGGGCCGCGGTCCGCTCGATCATTGGGACGGCACGATCAACTTCACGGCCGGCTCTGCAGGCAGCATCGGCGGCACGGCGACGATCCGACGCCACGAAGCGCGCCATCGGGTTGCGCTTGGCATCAACGCTGACGTGCAGCATCTGCTGCCCGCAAATCTTGCGCCCCTGTTCGAAGGCGTCTCAGAAGTCGCTGCCGCGGCGCTGATCGACAACGAGATGCGTGTCGCGATCGAAACGCTTAGCGTCCGTACCACCGGCTTCGGCGCTGGCGTGACGGGCTTCGTGGACCGGCCAGCCGGTACTGCCGATCTTGCCTTCAGCATAACCGGCGGCGACGCCGCCCGCTTCTCGACGCTGCTTCCCGGACCGAGCTGGAGCAACCTGCGTCTCGAAGGCACGCTGCGCGGCGCATTTGCCGCGCCGACCTTCGACGTGCGAGTGGCCGCCGCGGAGTTCGGCGCCGCCGGATACGGCGCGCGCGGGGTCGACGTGCACGCGGTCACCGTCTCCGACCGCAAGGGTGGCCTCGCGTGCAAGGTGGAGGGGCGTGTCGAAGGGTTGACCAGCGCTCTCGCCGCTCTGGAGGGCCTGCTCGGTGGCGACGTATCGCTGGCCGGCGCTGTCGCCTACGGAGCTGACGGCGCGGTCGCCGTCGATCGCCTGACGCTGGAGTCCTCGGGACTGAATTTGAACGTGAATGGGCGCGTCGGTCACGAGGCATCTGACCTTTCCGCGCGCGCGCTCGTGCCCGATCTCGGGCGCGTCGATCCGCGGCTTAAAGGTCGCGCCGAAGTGGAAGCAGTCTTTGCGGGCACGCTGGACGCGCTTGCTGTGAAAGGCCGGCTGGCGGTGCCGCAGGGCAGCGCGATGGGCCAACCGGTCGAGGGCCTTGCGCTGCACGTCGACGCGCGCGACCTCACCCGCACCCCGGTGGCGACGGCGCGACTTGAAGGGCAGGTCGGAGGTAAGCCTGCAAATGCTGCGGCCAATATCGCCGTCAACGCCGACGGCAGCCGCTCGTTGCGCGATCTCGATCTGGCGATAGGCTCTGTTACGGCAAGAGGTGGCCTCAACGTCAGCTCAGAAGGACTCATTGACGGTCGGGTCGGCGCCGCGGCGCGCAATCTCGCCGATCTCTCCGCGCTTGCGTTGACCGAACTTGCCGGTGCGGGCGAGGCAAACCTTGTCTTCACCGCCAAGGACAACAAGCAGCACGTCTCCGTCAACGCCTTTGCCGACAAGGTGCAGGCGGGTGGCAACGTACTCGATATCGCCCGTATTGATTTCTCCATCGACGACGCCACTGGCCGCCCGAGGCCAAATGGCAAGGCCGAGGTATCCGGCCTGCAAGCCGAGGGCCTGCGTGTCGACAAGCTGGTTCTTCTTGCGAATGGTACGGATAACGGCGGGAGCGACCTGAAGCTCGACATCCATGCGCAGGGTGCGGCGCTCGCCGCGACTGCGCGGCTCACCGCGGGCGTGGACGCCACTGAACTGCGGCTCGACAGCTTCCGCGCCACCAAGGGCGGCACCCGGCTTGCCTTGTCCGCACCGGCGACTGTCACCTTTACCGAAGGCGCGCTTGCGATCGATCGCCTCGTGCTCGCCGCCGGCAGCGGCAGCGCTGTCATTCGCGGCAAAGCCGGCGAGGCTATCAACCTTGATATGGAGCTGCGCAATCTGCCGCTGGCGCTCGCAGGGCTCGCTGATCCGAAGCTTGATTTATCGGGGACGCTGAGCGGTGTGGCCAGATTCTCCGGCCCGGCTGCGAAGCTCAATGGCAGTTATGATCTGGCGGTGTCGCGCTTCAGCATGCCCGATCTCATGCGCTCAGGCGTCGGACCTCTCGAGGTGAAGGCAAAGGGCGTGCTGTCCTCGGGGCAGGTCGGGCTCGATGTCCGTGCTTCCGGACCTTCGCTGTCGGGTGTCGCGGTGACCGGTTCAGTCCCGATGGATGCGCAAGCAATCGACCTGAACGTGAAGGGCAGCGTTGCGCTCGGCATTGCCAATGCCGTGCTCGCTGCGTCCGGCGCCCGCGCTTCGGGCACTGCGATCATCGATCTCCAGGTGAAAGGTACGGTGGCGGATCCGCTGCCAAACGGGACCGTCCGCATCTCCGGAGCGCGTTTCGACGACACGACAAATGGCGTTGCACTCGACGCCATTGAGGGCGTGATAACCGCGACGGGCCGATCGCTGACGACCTCGCTGACGGCGCGGCCACGCAATGGCGGCAACATCGCCGTCAACGGCAATGTCGGGATCGATCCTGCACGCAGCTTCCCTGGCAAGTTGGAGATTACGCTTCAGAACGCGGGACTGGTCTCCAGCGAGCTCATGCGTCTGGTTGTCGACGGTCAGCTTGCGATTTCCGGTCCTTTTGCAAGCCGGCCACGCCTTGCGGGCCGCTTCGAGGTGAAGAGCCTCGATATCAACATTCCGGACAAGCTTCCCGGCAGTGCCGGCATGCTGGACGTACGTCACATGAATGGCGGGCCGAACCAAACCGCCGCGAGAACCGGTACCAAAAAGACAGCCGCCCGTGACCGCAAGGTCGCCGCTGACACCACGTTCGTTGCCGATCTCGATGTCGCCATCAACGCGTCGAACAACGTGTTCGTCCGCGGCATGGGGATGGAATCCGAACTGGGCGGCAGCCTGACATTGAAGGGCACGAGCACAGCGCCGGTGTCGGTTGGCAGTTTCGAGATGCGGCGCGGCCGCTTTGACGTGCTCGGTCGCCGGCTCGATTTCACCCGCGGCAAGGTGATGTTCAGCGGCACGCTCGATCCGAACCTCGACTTCATCGCCGAGACGAAGAGCGCCGATGTCACGACGAAGGTCATGGTTTCGGGGCTCGCATCGCAGCCACAAATCAGTTTCGCCTCATCTCCCGAATTGCCGCAGGATGAGGTTCTGGCGCGTCTACTGTTCAACAAGTCAGCAGGAAGCCTCACCGCAGGGCAAGCGGTGCAGGTGGCGCAGACGATTGCTCAATTCTCAGGCGGTGGCCCGGGCATCACCGAAAACGTGCGTCGTTCGCTGGGCGTCGACAGCCTGGACGTGGGCACGGATGGAAACGGCGGGCAGGTCGGGGTCGCCAAGCGTCTGAACGACCGGATCTATCTCGGTGTGCGGCAAGGGACCTCGCCCGGCTCCAGCAAGGCGACGATCGATATCGATGTCACCAAGAGCATTCGCATCCAAGGTGCGACCGGTGCCGACGGCGGCACCGAGACCGGCGTCGGTATGCATTGGGACTATTAGAGAGAGGGTTGGCCAGCCCCCGCATGCGGGCGCGGCCGGGAAGCGGACAAACATTTATTTATTAACTGGAACCTATTTCCCAGGTGGGCCATCCATGCTATGGCTTTGGGACGAAGAAATTCTGCCCACCCGGCCCAACCCTGTGAAAAACGACGCGCTCATCGCCGAAATTTCGGACTTCTGCCGCCGCGAAGGCATGGCGGAATCCACGTTCGGCCGGCGCGCGGTCAATGACGGCAAGCTTGCGCAGCGGCTGCGCGACGGCAAGCGGATTACCATCGACACGCTGGAACGGATCCGCGCCTATATGGGCCAGACCTCCGCGGGCATCACAGGCCTGCCGGTTGCTCGCCCACCGGACCCCCCTCTAGAGCGGCGGGACCCGCGTGGCAATTTCCGCTTCTTCGAGAACCGCCAGAAATACCTGCTTTTTGTCCACACTTGCTCGGAAAAGCGGGTGATTGCCGAGCGGGTTGGCCTCGAACTTGCCAGCATTCACCCCCGTCCGCCGGCGGTCCGGCTGTTCGATGCGGGAGTGGGCGACGGCACAGTGCTGGCGCGAGTGATGCGCAGCATGCACGGCCGGTTTCCCCACATGCCGTTCTACATCGCCGGTAAGGAAATCAGCGTCGAAGACGTCAAGCTGGTGCTGCAAAAACTGCCCGATCGCCTCTACGAACACCCGGCTACGGTCTTCGTCCTGACCAACATGGCGTATGCGGAGGCCCCATGGCTCAGTCCGCGGTCGCCGGCCGCAGCTTCGAGCCTCGTCTGGCGTGAAGTGCCCTTGAGCGGTTCCTCTTCTGCGGAATTCGAGACGCAGATCGCCGAACTCCAGCCGTTTCTTGAGGAAAACTGGCGCGCCAACGTTTCCGAGCGCTCGGGCATGCCTGTTTACGAGCGCCCGGTCGCTCTGGTGTTCTACCGTGACGATCATCGCTTCATGCTCGATCCCGTCATACCGAAGCCGGGCCGCGCCGAGGCGAATTTCGACCTGATCATCGCCTCACAGCCTTATCGGGCGAGATCCTCCGAAACTTTTCGTGCCAAGCGGATCATCGCGCCGTTGGCACGGGCGCTGCGGGCGGGCGGGCGGCTGATCGGCATTCACTCGCATGGTCACGATCCGGGCATGGAGATCGTCGAAGCTATCTGGCCAGGAGAAAATCCTTTCTCGATCAGCCGGCATGAGCTGTTGCGTGCCGTGAAATACGAACTCGGTTCGGCCGGACGTGACCTTAATTTCAACGCTTACGCCGACCATCGTTCAATCTTCCGGTACGACATGGAAGCGCTGCCCAACGAGGTGACCGGCCCAATCGGAACCTCGACCGCGTTTGCAGCGTGGAACGCGGCGGTGTATGTCGCCCAGATTGAGGATGAGCGTTTGACTGAAGTGACACAAAGCGGTCGTTATCTCGATGCGACAAAGGACGTGTTGCGCAAGCACAACGGACTTTGGTTCTACGACGAATCCTACGTCATCTCGCGGCGGCGGGATTGATGGATCACATCACATCACACGGATTGAAGATCGAGCCTGAGAGGAAAGAGTTGATGCGCGCGTCTTACCTGTTCACGAGTGAATCAGTCTCGGAAGGTCATCCTGACAAGGTGTCCGACCGCATCTCCGACGAGATTGTCGATCTGTTCTACCGCGAGGGACCGAAGGCCGGCGTCGACCCGTGGTCGATCCGCGCCGCATGCGAGACGCTCTGCACCACGAACCAGGTGGTGATCGCGGGCGAGACGCGCGGTCCATCGACCGTGACCATGGATCATGTCGAAGCGGTTGCGCGGGCGGCGATCAAGGACATCGGCTACGAGCAGGACGGCTTTCATTGGCAGAAGGCCGATGTGAAAATCCTGCTGCATCCGCAATCCGCCGATATCGCCCAGGGTGTCGATGCCGACCAGCCCGGCACCAACAAGGAAGAGGGTGCGGGCGACCAGGGCATCATGTTCGGTTATGCCTGCAACGAAACGCCGGACCTGATGCCGGCGCCGATCTTCTATGCGCACAAGATCCTGCGCCTGATCTCCGAAGCGCGCCACTCCGGCAAGGAAAAGGTGCTCGGTCCCGACTCCAAGAGCCAGGTCACCGTGCAGTACGAGAACGGCAAGCCAATCGGCGTGACGCAGATCGTCGTCTCCCATCAGCATCTCATCGAGGACCTGTCGTCGAAACAGGTGCGCGAGATTGTCGAGCCTTATGTGCGCCAGGCGCTGCCTGAAGGCTGGATCAACGGCAAGACCGTGTGGCACGTCAATCCGACCGGCAAGTTCTTCATCGGCGGTCCGGACGGCGACGCCGGCCTTACGGGGCGGAAGATCATCGTCGATACGTACGGCGGCGCAGCTCCGCATGGCGGTGGCGCCTTCTCCGGCAAGGATCCGACCAAGGTGGACCGCTCGGCCGCGTACGCTGCGCGTTATCTCGCCAAGAATGTGGTTGCAGCCGGTCTCGCCGATCGCTGCACCATCCAGCTCGCCTACGCAATCGGCGTCGCGAAGCCATTGTCGATCTACGTCGACACCCATGGCACCGGCAAGGTGACCGAAGCGCAGCTTGAAAAGGCGGCGGGCGAGGCGTTCGATCTCACGCCGCGCGGCATTCGCAAGCATCTCGATCTCAACAAGCCGATCTACGCGCGCACCTCCGCTTATGGTCATTTCGGCCGCACGCCGGACGCCGATGGCGGCTTCTCGTGGGAGAAGACAGACCTTACCGACGCCCTCAAGCGTTCGGTGTGATCCAATACGTCGATTGATGGCATGGCATGGCCGGGCTCAGCCCGGCCATCTCAAAAGGGCCCTGCGTCCCTTGAGCGTCATGCTCGCGTCAAGCACGCGCGGCATGACGAACGCAGAGACGATCTGAACCTGCGACTCCTCGTCCCGAACGAGGTGCTCGACCAGACTGAGCCTCTCCGGTCAGGGGGCGGCTTATAGCTCGGAAGATAAAGGACCTATCCAATGACCGCCGCCACCAAGGACTACATCGTCAAGGACATCTCGCTTGCCACTTTCGGCCGCAAGGAGATCGATCTCGCCGAGACCGAGATGCCCGGCCTGATGGCGATCCGCAGCGAATACGGGCCGAAGCAGCCACTGAAGGGCGCGCGTATCGCCGGTTCGCTGCACATGACGATCCAGACTGCAGTCCTGATCGAAACGCTGAAGGCGCTCGGCGCCGACGTGCGCTGGGTCTCCTGCAACATCTTCTCGACCCAGGATCATGCGGCGGCCGCGATCGCTGCGGCCGGCACGCCGGTGTTCGCCTACAAGGGCGAGAGCCTAGTCGAGTATTGGGACTTCACGGCGAAGCTGTTCGACTGGCACGGCGGCGGCACGCCGAACATGATCCTCGATGACGGTGGCGACGCGACGATGCTGGTGCATCACGGGCTGCGCGCCGAGCAGGGTGATACCGCCTTCCTCGACAAGCCGGAATCGGAAGAAGAGGAAGTCTTCTACGCGCTGTTGAAGAAACTCCTGAAGGAGAAGCCGAAGGGCTGGTTCGCCGAGATCGCAAAGGCGATCCGTGGCGTTTCGGAAGAAACCACCACCGGCGTGCACCGCCTCTACAAGCTCGCCGAGCAGGGCAAGCTGCTGTTCCCGGCGATCAACGTCAACGACTCAGTGACCAAGTCGAAGTTCGACAACCTCTATGGCTGTCGCGAGTCGCTGGTCGACGCGATCCGCCGCGGCACCGACGTGATGCTCGCCGGCAAGGTCGCCTTCGTTGCCGGCTTCGGCGACGTCGGCAAGGGTTCGGCCGCGTCGCTCCGGCAGGCGGGCGCCCGCGTCATTGTCTCGGAAGTCGACCCGATCTGCGCGCTGCAGGCATCGATGGAAGGCTATGAGGTCGCGACGATCGAGGACGCGCTGCCGCGTGCCGACATCTACGTCACCGCCACCGGCAACCGCGACATCATCACCGTTGACCACATGCGCGGAATGAAGGACCGCGCCATCGTCTGCAACATCGGCCACTTCGACAACGAAATTCAGGTCGCGGGCCTGAAGAACTTCAAGTGGAGCAACATCAAGCCGCAGGTGGATGAGATCGAGTTTCCCAAGGGCAACCGCATTATTCTCCTGTCGGAAGGCCGGCTGGTGAACCTCGGCAACGCCATGGGACACCCGAGCTTCGTCATGTCGTCATCGTTCTCGAACCAGACGCTGGCGCAGATCGAGCTGTGGGCGAATCCGGGCAAGTACGAGAAGAAGGTCTACACGCTGCCGAAGTTCCTCGACGAGAAGGTCGCAGCACTTCATCTTGAGAAGCTCGGCGTCAAGCTGACGAAGCTGCGCCCGGACCAGGCCGAATACATCGGCGTCGCACAGCAGGGCCCGTTCAAGCCGGATCACTATCGGTATTGAGGGCCAATCGCGTCATTGCGAGGAGCGCAGCGACGAAGCAATCCAGTGCGGCAACTGCCGGCTGGATTGCTTCGCTTCGCTCGCAATGGCGAAGCCCTAATCCCGCCGCTTCCTCTTGATGGCGGCGATGCGCTCGACGTCCTCCACCTGCAGATGGCGTCCGCGCTCGAGAATCTCGAGCGTGTATTCTTCATAAGTCAGGCCCAGCCGCTGCGCCTTCTCCACGCGAAACATCGCGACGCCGCGTGAGACGTTCTTGCGCACCTTGTTGTAAGCGCCTTTCCAATAGAAGTAGTTGCCGATGCCGTCGCGACCCCATTCCGGCACGTGCTCGTCATCGAGCGGGGGGCCGCCGTTGTGCCCCGTGGTCGCGGCATTGGTGTCGTCTTCCCGATCGCTCATCGGGATGCTCCACGATTGATGATCACCGCGTAGCGGATCTGCCGCCTGGTCGGATTGCGAAACAGGATCGGCCGGTCGGTATGCATTTTCAGGCAATCGCCTTCGGCGAGCCGGAAGCTCTCGTCGCCGACCTCCATCTCCAGCACGCCGTCCAGCACCCAGACATGCTGTTCGAAGCCTGGCATGCCCATGTTGTCGAAGTTGACGCTGCGGCGCGGCGGAAACTCGATCTCGATGATGTCGACGGACGATCCTGCAGGCGACACATTGCGACGCTGGTAGCGGGTCGCTGGATCGCGCCAGGTCGGCTGGGCCCCGCGCCTGGCGACCGGACTTGCCGGCGCTGCGGGCTCGGCGAGAAGCGTCGAGAGGGTGATGCCGAGGCCGACGCAGACCTTGTTCATGAGCTGCGCGGTCGGACTCGATTCACCGCGCTCGATCCGCGATAGCATCGCCCGGCTGACGTCGGCCTGCTCCGCAAGACGGTCAAGCGTCAGTCCTTTGGCGCCGCGCAGTTCGCGGATGCGTGCGCCAATCCGCTGGTCGATGTCGGGCACGGGCGTTCTCATATAGGTATCTTAGTTTCCACTATAGTGGAATCAAGAGCTATATCTGTCGTTCGGCCTGCGCGACGCGCGGGAATGGCGCCCGCCAAATGCGAGTTGCAATTGCCGCCCACGCAGTCGAATGCTCGGGCAGGGAGGCTGCCATGGCAAACGAGATGGCAAATAAGCATGTCGATGTGTTGATCGTCGGCGCAGGACTTTCCGGCATCGGCGCCGCGTATCACCTGCAAAAGAAATGCCCTGACAAGAGCTATCTGATCCTGGAAGGCCGTGCGTCGATCGGCGGCACGTGGGATCTGTTCCGCTATCCCGGTATCCGTTCCGACTCGGACATGTTCACCCTCGGCTATTCGTTCAAGCCGTGGACGGAGGAGAAGGCGATCGCGGCAGGCCCGACGATCCTGAACTACATCCGCCAGACCGCGAGCGATAACGGCATCGAGCCGCACATCCGCTTCCATCACAAGGTCAAGCTCGCGTCGTGGTCATCCAAGGATGCGCGCTGGACAGTGGAGGCGGAGCAAGGTGAGGCGAACGAGATCGTCCGCTTCACCTGTAATTTCCTGTTCCTGTGCAGCGGCTACTACAGCTACGAGCAAGGCTACACGCCCGAGTTCGCAGGCGTCGGCAGCTTCAAGGGCCGCGTCGTCCATCCGCAGAGGTGGACCGAAGACATCGACTATGTCGGCAAGCGTGTCGTCGTGATCGGATCGGGTGCGACGGCGGTGACGCTGGTGCCGGAAATGGCGAAGACTGCCGCGCATGTGACGATGCTGCAGCGGTCGCCCACTTATGTGGTCGCGCGGCCCGCATCGGACCCCGTAGCGAACAAGGTGCGCGCGCGGCTCGGCCCGCGGCTTGCCTACCACCTGATCCGCTGGCGCAATGTCCTGTTCGGCATGTACTTTTTTCAGCTTTGCCGCCGCAAACCGGAACGGGCCAAGCAACTGATCCTGGGGGGCGTGCGCATGGCGCTGGGCAAGGATTACGACGTCAAGACGCATTTCACGCCGCGCTATAATCCATGGCAACAGCGTTTGTGCCTGGTGCCGGATGGCGACTTGTTCCGCTCCATTCGCGAGGGCCGCGCTTCGGTGGTGACAAACCACATCGACACGTTCACCGAAAAAGGCATCCGGTTGAAGGACGGCTCCGAGCTCGAAGCCGACATGATCGTCACCGCGACCGGGCTCAACCTGCAGGTCATGGGTGGCATGTCACTCAGCGTTGACGGCAAGGCGGTCGAGCCGTCGCAACTGATGAGCTACAAGGGCATGATGTATTCGGACATTCCGAATTTCGCGACCGCGACAGGCTACACCAACGCATCGTGGACGCTGAAATGCGATCTCACCTGCGAGTACGTCTGCCGCCTCCTCAATTTCATGGACAAGCGCGGCTACCGGAGTTGCGTGCCGCGGCAAACCGATCCTTCGGTAACCGAGGCGCCCTGGCTCGACTTCACGTCCGGCTACGTGCAGCGCTCGCTGGCAAAGTTTCCGAAGCAGGGCTCGAAGCGCCCATGGAAACTCTATCAGAACTATGCGCTCGACATCGTTTCGCTGCGGTTCGGCAAGCTCAACGACGGCGTGATGCACTATTCGTGAAGGCCATGTCGGCGTGCGCCGTTTCGCTTTGCCCGTACACCGTCATCACCAATGCCCGCCGTTGCGGCTAGCCGTCACTTTCTGTGCGGGTCGATCACATCCTCGTGCCGCGTTTTGAACCATTGGTCTAGGCCCGACACAGAAGAAGACGGAACGGGCGCGGCGAGTGGCCTTCTGCTCTGCCGCAGACTCGTGTGCGACGACGAGTGAAGGAGCCGAACGATGAGCCCGTTTGCCAAGGCGTTGCGCTATCGGCGTCTCGCCGCGCGCGAAACCAACAAGGCGATCATCAGCCTGCTGCAGCGGCTTGCGGATGATGTCGAAAGACGCGCCCGCGCAAAGGCGGCTGCGCCGCGCGGACCGGCGCTGGTGGTGTCGCTGTCCGCAAGCCTTGCGGCACGCGCAATCCAGCGGGCTCAAGCGATCAGGGCTGCTTGAACACTGCCGGCCGTCGCACAGGTTAGCCGTTTCGACTTTCGGCGGTGTCCGACGGTGCAGGGTCAGTGGAGGGGCGGGTTCCAGTCAATCCAGAACACGTAGATCCCAACGAAGCCAGCCGCGGCGCAGGCGCCGACCATCGCCCAAGGCGTCGAATAACGCGCTACGCGACTTAGCGCGAAGAACATCCCCAGCCAGACCGCGGCGAGTATTGCCAGTTCTTTCATTTGCCCTCTCCATCCCGACGCTAGAATGACGAAGTCTTGAGGGCGCGTATGTGAGATAGATCACATACATCTCGCCGCCATGGACAAGCGATGCGTCGACCCGCTTTGACGAGCAGGGCCATTGCGCCGTGCGCGCGGAGTTGCGATCCTGCCGCGCATGACGAGCTCCCGCGAACGAACCGAACTTGCCCTGGCCCGCATCGCCGACCCGACAGGCGAAGGCGCGCGATCCTGCCTCACCGTCTATGCCGACGCTGCGCGCGCTGCCGCCGACGCGGCCGATGCGCGCGCAAGATCCGGCCGGCCGCTGGGCCCGCTCGACGGCGCGGTGGTCACGATCAAGGACCTGTTCGACGTGGCCGGCGAGGTGACGCGGGCCGGTTCGGCCGTGCTCGCAAAGCGCGGTAGTCCTGCCGTCGCTGACGCGCCGACCATCGCCCGCCTGCGAGAGGCGGGCGCCGTGATCGTCGCCAAGACCAACATGACCGAGTTCGCGTTTTCAGGTGTTGGCGCCAATCCGCATTTCGGCACGCCGGGTAATCCGGCGGACCGCAAGCGCATACCCGGTGGCTCGTCCTCAGGCGGCGCGGTCGCCTGCGCCGATGGCATCGGCGAGATCACCATTGGCACCGACACCGGCGGCTCGACGCGCATCCCCGCAGCGCTCTGTGGCATCGTCGGCTACAAGCCGACTGCGAAGCGCATCACGAGAGAAGGGGCCTATCCGCTGTCGTTCGCGCTCGACTCGATCGGGCCGATGGCGCGCAGCGTCGCCGACTGCTACCGCGCCGATGCCGGCCTCGCTGCCGAACGACCTGAGCCGCTGCAGGCCGCTGACCTGGGCAGCATCCGTATCGGTCTCGTCCAGGGCCTGGTCCTGGAGAACATGGACCGCATCGTCGCGCCCGCGTTCGAGAGGGCGCTCGGCAAGCTTGGAAACGCAAAGCGCGTGGATGTAACGCTCGACCTGAGCATGATGGTTGGCGTCAACGAGCGCGGCGGGATAGCGCCGCCGGAGGCGTATGCGATCCATCGCACGCTCCTGAGCGAAGCCGGCGACGGCGTCGATCCGTTCGTCCGCGCGCGGATCATGCGAGCGGCGCCGATGAGCGCTGCCGACTACATCCAGAACATGCGCGACCGCGAGGCGGGGATTTCGCGCATGCAGGCCGCGTTCAACGATCTCGACGTGCTGGCGCTGCCGACGACGCCGATCGTTGCGCCGACGATGGATGAGGTCGCCACACCAGACGGCTTCGCGGCTCGTAACGCGCTGCTCCTTCGCAACACCTCGATCGCGAACTTCTTCGACCTGTGTGCAATCAGCCTGCCCTTGAAGCTGGGCAACTCGTTGCCGTGCGGGCTGATGCTGTTTGCACGCCATGGCAACGACCGGAAGCTGTTCCAGGTAGCGGCCGCGGTGGAAAAGGCGCTGGCGGCGTAGCGAGACGAGCCTGGAGCACGAAGATCCATACCTCGTGAGGCGCAAGGCCGCCGAACCGACCAGTCCAAGCGGAGCGTGTGCGGGAGCACGCAACTTTGAGGCTCGTCGAAAACTTTGGGGCGTCCCGTGATGCGCCAATCACCGCAAGGTCAGACCAGACAAATGGATGTCGAGGACGTTGTTAGAAGGGCAATCCTTTCGATGGAATCCGATGCGATCGTTGCTTCGGATAAGGACGGGAGGATCGTATTCTGGAATCCGGGGGCCGAGCGGATCTTCGGTTACGCCAGCGCGCACGCCGTAGGCCAATCGTTGGACATTATTATTCCGGAACGATTGAGGAAGCGCCACTGGAACGGGTACCGCTATGTCATGGAAGGCGGGGATAGTCGGTATGGAAAGGGCGATCTATTGGCAGTTCCTGCCATCGCTAGCGATGGCAGGAATCTTTCAGTGGAGTTCACCATAGTCCCATTGAAGTCAAAAGCTGACGACCTCATGGGATTTGTCGCCATCATGCGCGACGTCACGAGCCGATTTGAAGAGACGCGGGAGCTTCGGCGAAAACTCGCGGAAGCAAGCAAGTAGAGCGGCTCACGAGCGGCCGATCTGCGGGAAGTCCGTCGTGCCGCGGCCTCACGATTTCGCCACCTCGGCAGATCCATCAGGGGACATCCGAAAGAACGTGCCGCTGTCGTGCATATCGATCAGCCCGTCGCGCTTCAGCCGTCCGATGCCCGCGCGATAGTCGTAAGCTTGGCCGCCTTCATTCCGGAACACCGCATGGACGCGTTCGACAAAGATGCGGCCTTGCGGATCGGGCCCTATCACCTTGGCAATCTCGAGCAAGCGCTTGGCGGCGTCGGCGGTCATGATCAAACCGGCTCTGCTAGTCCGTCCGTCCGACAAGCATAGCCTATTTGCGCGATTGCGGGTGTGGCAATTCAAGCAACCGGTAAGGTTGGCCGCCTGGGACTCTTAAGTAGTGGCCGAGTTGCGCCAACCAGCGCAATGAACTCGTGGCGATCTGCAAGCGCTCCGCATTGAAGAAGAAGCCAAGAGGTCTAACTCGAAGAGGAAACCGCGCACCGGCATCAGGGTGCGCGACTTCTCGAAGGTTCTCGCCGGCCCGTTGTTCCCTCCCGTAGCATATAGTATACATGTATACTATTCTCGAAGCGCATGGCACCATGAGCGCTGTCACAGCGGATCAAATGTGTGTCGATACAGGCACGGACATCGGGAGGAGGGTTGGATGAGCGGGCTTCCGGAGCCGCCGCAGAAGGGACGGACGATGCTTCCGTCCGGAACTTACGTCGGCAAAGTGGTGATGGTGACCGGCGGCGGGACGGGATTGGGCAAGGCAATGGCGACTGAGTTCGCACGCCTTGGCGCCACCGTCGCTATTGCAAGCCGTAGCGCAGAGCACCGTGCCAACGGTGTGCGCGCGGTGGAGGAGGCGGGTGGGCGCGCTGTCGACGTGGCGCTGGACGTTCGCGACGCGGCCCAGGTGGCTGCCGCGTTCGATCAGATCACCCAGGCCGCGGGTCCGGTGGACGTGCTGATCAACAACGCGGCCGGCAACTTTCCGATTCCGGCAGAGCGGCTCAGTCCCAACGGCTGGAAAGCTGTGGTTGATATCGTGCTGACCGGCGCCTTCCTGTGCAGCCAGGAGTTTGCCCGCCGCTGCGTCGCCCGCGGCGCACCAGGATCCATCCTGAACATCCTCGTGACCTACATCGACGGCGGTGCGCCGGGACATTCGCACAGTGCCGCGGCAAAGGCAGGCGTGGCGAGCCTGACCGAAACGCTTGCCGTGGAGTGGGCGCCGGACGGCATTCGCGTCAATGCGATATCGCCCGGTCTGTTTCCGCACGACGACCATACTGCGTCAATGCGTGCGAACCGGCCGGACGGATACGAGGCCGAGTGGAACCGAATACCGGCACTGCGCGTCGGCCGCACGCATGAACTCGGCTGGCTCGCGACCTACCTCTGCTCGCCATACGCGGCCTACATCACGGGCCACACGGCGGTCATCGATGGCGGCGACCGTCTTCGCCGTTCGGTGCGGATGCCGGTGTTCGTGCCGATCCGCGAGCTGATACCCGAAACGCCACGCTAGTGTCGTGGATCAGAAATTCGCACCATCGTTGCCGCAACTCCGTCGACACTAGAATCATAAACTTGCTAGTGTCCCGATCGAATCCGAAGTTCGCTCTGAGCTCGCTGCAAAGTATAGCGAACTTCGGATTCGGGACACTAGCCTGCATCGACAACATAAGCGCGGTCTTCGCGTTCGCGAGGACTGTCGGCTATTTGATCGAAAAGTTCAGCGTGCCGATACCGTCGATGCCGCAGGCGACCGCGTCGCCTTTAGCGAGAGCGGCGACGCCGGCAGGGGTGCCGGTCATGATGACGTCGCCAGCGCCCACCGACACCTGTTGCGAGAGCTTTGCGATGATCTCGGCAGTGTTCCAGATCATCTGCGCGATATCGCCGTCCTGCCGCATCTCGCCGTTCACCTTGAGCCAGATGCGGGCCTTGTCCGGATGGCCGATCTCGGCTGCCGGTCGGAGCGCCCCGCAAGGAGCGCCCTGATCGAACGATTTGCCGATCTCCCAAGGCTGCTCCTTCTTGCGCGAAGCCATCTGTAAGTCTCGACGCGTCAGGTCGACGCCGACCCCATACCCGTAGACGTGATCGAGGGCGCGCGAAGGATCGATGTCCGCGCCGCCGCTCTTCAGCGCGACGACCAGCTCAACCTCGTGGTGCATGTCCTTGGTCAGTGGCGGATAGGGGATCACGGCTCCGTCCGCTGCGACCATGTCAGCATGCTTGGCGAAAAAGAACGGTGGCTGGCGCTCGTCATTTCCGAGTTCGCGGATGTGTTCGAGATAGTTGCGCCCGACACACCAGATGCGGCGCACCGGAAATGCCTGCGTGGTGCCGGCGACGGGAATTTGCGGCTGCGCCGGCGGCGCGATGACGAACGATGTGCTCATGGATGATCTCGGGATGAAGATGAAGGCAAGGCCACCTTAGGCGCCGCTTGAAGCGAGCGCCAGCGGGCGGATATCGCGATACTGCAGACGGAAGAACGAGGCGTAGCGCCCATTGCGGCGGAGCAAGTCGTCATGGCTGCCGGATTCGACCACCTGTCCGCCCTCGATCACATGAATGGTGTCTGAATGCATGATCGTATGCAGACGATGAGCGATGACCAGCGTCGTCCGGTCCTGGCACAGGTGTTCGATCGCCTCCTGCACCTGCCGCTCGGACTCCGAATCGAGTGCGGCCGTTGCTTCGTCGAGCAGGATGATCGGCGCATTCTTGATCAGCGCACGCGCAATCGCGATCCGCTGCCGCTGACCACCTGACAGCTGAGTGCCGTGCTCGCCGACCGGCGTATCGTAGCCGAGCGGGAAGCTCATGATGAAGTCGTGCGCGCAGGCCGCATTAGCGGCCGCGACGATTTCCGCGTCGGTCGCGCCTGGTTTTCCGAACGCAATGTTTTCGCGGATGGTGCCGCGGAACAGAAACACGTCCTGTCCGACATACGCGGTCTGCTGCCTCAGGCTGCGTCGCGAAACCTGTGCGATGTTGTGCCCATCGATGAGGATCGAGCCGCTCGGCGCCTCGTAGAGCCGCAGCACCAGGTTGAGCACCGTCGATTTGCCGCCGCCCGACGGACCGACCAGAGCCGTCACCTTGCCCGGCTCGGCGACGAGGCTCAGGCGATCGAGCACCGTCTCGCCCGGCCGATAGGCAAACGTCACGTCACGCAATTCGACGCGCGCGTCTTTGAGGACAAGCGCAGGCTTGTCGTTGTCGTCCGGCTCGGTCGAGGGGCTGTCGACGATCTCGATCAGCTTGCGCGCGCCAACAAGAGCCGCATTGAGATCGATATTGAGCCGGGCGAGCCGTTTCGCAGGCTCGTAGGCAAGCAGGAACGCAGCCAGGAAGGACATGAACTGGCCGGGGGTAGCGCCTTGCTCGACGATCCGGTAGCTGGAGTAGATCAGCGTCGCGCAGATGGCGAGGCCGCCGAGCGTCTCCATCAGCGGGCTGGAGCGATTGGAAACCCGCGCCATCTTGTTGGCGTTGGCTTCGACCGCGGAGATGTCGCTGTCGATGCGATGCTGCATCGTCTGTTCAAGCGTGAACGCCTTGACCGTGCGGATGCCCTGCAGCGATTCCAGCATCGTTTCCTGGATGTTCGCGTTGCCCGTGAACTGGTTGCCGGCAAGGCCGCGCATGCGTCGCATCAGCTTGCGCAGCACGAGCAGTGCAGGCGGCGCGACCAGGAGGCCGATCAGCGCCATCAGCGGATCCTGCACGACCATCACAATCACAAGGCCGATCAGCGTCAACAGATCGCGACCGATCGAGGTGATCAACAGGTTGAGCACTTGCGCGATCGCGCTTGCACCCATGGTCATCCGCGCGATGAACTCGGATGAATGGCGATCGGAGAAGAAGCCGATGTTCTCGCGCATCAGCTTGGCGAACAGCTGACGCTGATTGCGCGCAAGGATTGCGTTGGCTACTCGCGACAGATTCACCGAATGGCCGTAGGTCGCGGCCCCGCGGATCGTGAAGATCGCCGCGATCGCCGCCGACAGCCAGAGAATGGTCTTGAAATCGCGCTGTTCATACGCCGCGTTGATCACGTCCTTCAGAAGGTAGGTCGTAAGCGCGGTCGCCCCGGCCGCGATCGACATCAGGACGAAGGAGAGCAGGTAGCGCCGCCAGTAGGTTGCGCCCTGCTCCTTGATCAACCGCCGAATCAACAGGGCCGCGCCATGCGGGTCCTGCGTGATCGAAAGCTTGCTGTCGTTCGAACTGGAAATTGTCCGCATCCTGCCTTGCGGGCCGATTGAACGCCCGAGCATGCGGCCTCATTGCCCGCTTGGCAGCGAATTTTCAAGTCAAAACAGACGGATAAACCCTCAAATAGGCGTCAGGCCGGAACAACGTCGCGTTGTGCGGTCGCGCGTTCGCGCAGCAGTTTTTCTTCCCACGCCAGCGCGTGCGCGGCGATCGTGTCAAGATTGTCAAACTGCGGCGTCCAGTCGAGGGTTGCGCGGAGCCTCCGCGTATCGGCAATCATCGTCATGATGTCGCCCGGCCGGCGCGGCGCTTCATCGACGGCAAAGGTCCGGCCCGAAACCCGACGGACGGCCTCGATGACTTCGCGAATCGAATATCCGTGTCCATAGCCGCAGTTCAGTGTGTCGGAGCGGCCGCCGCCACGCAGGTAAGCGAGTGCGGCGCGATGCGCCTGCGCCAGGTCGCTGACATGGATGAAATCACGGATACAGGTGCCGTCCGGTGTCGGATAGTCGGTGCCGAAGATGTCGAGCTTGCTGCGCTGGCCGGTCGCGGCCTCGACCGCGACTTTCAACAGATGAGTTGCACCCGGCACGGCAATGCCGCAGCGCAGCCTCGGGTCGGCGCCGGCGACGTTGAAGTATCGCAGCACGACATAGTGCAGGTCGTGAGCGATCGCCGTATCGCGCAGCATGATCTCGGTCATGAGCTTCGAGGTGCCGTAGGGCGACAGTGGCCGCGTCGGCGCGTCCTCCGGCACCGGCGTCCGCTCCGGATTGCCGTAAACGGCGGCAGTCGACGAGAAGATGAATTTCTTCACGCCACATTTGACGGCGCTCGCCAGGATGTTTCGCGACGAAACGGTATTGTTGCGGTAGTAGCCAAGCGGATCGCGCAGCGAGTCCGGTACGATGATGGAACCAGCAAAGTGAATGATCGATTCGATATCGTGCGAACGGATCACGCCTTCGACCAGGTTCTCATCGCCGGCGTCGCCGATATAGAGCGGCACGCCCTCTGGGATGAAATGTGAGAAGCCGGTGGAAAGATCGTCGACCACGGCGACGGTTTCGCCCGCGTCCACCAGCGCATGCACCATCTGGCTGCCGATGTAGCCGGCGCCGCCTGTCACGAGCACGGTCATGAAGTGACTGTTCCTTGGTTGCCTCGCCCGACTGTCGCGGTCAAATGTGGAATGGTCGTTATGAGCAGTGGCAGATCAGGCGTCGCAGAGGAGTTTTGCATCCGGTATGGTTGCTGAATTCTGAATTTGGTCAAATGGATGAGCAAGTTCTCGCGAGTGAGCTGGATTTGACGTTCGTACCATCCTTGCCGGCTGAGTCATGCGTGCAAAGCTCAAATCCAAAAAGCGCACTCGCTTCATGAAGTTGCTGGCGCCCCTTGATTCTAACTTCTGCAGACGAGGTTGCCGCAAAGTGATGCGAACGTTAGAATCGGGACACTAGCGATGGACAGTATTCTCTTCATCAAGACCTCGTCGCTTGGCGATGTCGTCCACCACATGCCCGCGGTGACCGATGCTCGGCAGCGCTTCCCGGACGCGCAGATCGTCTGGGTAGTGGAGGAAGCATTCGCCCCGCTGGTCGGCCTGCATCCGGCCGTCGATGCGGTTATTCCTGTTGCGACGCGCCGGTGGCGCAAGCAGTTCCTCAAGCGCGAAACATGGCGGGAGATCAGGGCGTTCCGGGCGCGGTTGCGTCCGGCGATCTTCAATAGGGTGATCGATGCGCAGGGCCTGATCCGCTCGGCGATCCTGGCCCGCGCCGCGCAGGGGCAACGCCACGGCTACGATGCGCAGAGCATCAAGGAGCCGTTGGCGTCACGGTTCTATGACGTGAGGCACAGGGTTTCTCGTGCGCTGCATGCCGTGGAGCGAAATCGCAAGCTGACCGGGCTCTCGCTCGGCTATCAGCCCACAGCAGCCATCGACTATGGCCTCATTGGTGCGGCGAAGTCGTCCGATCGCTATGCGATGCTGCTGCACGGGACGTCACGTGTCGCGAAGGAATGGCCTGAGGAGTGCTGGATCGAACTCGGCCGCTGGCTGCATGGCAAAGGTTTCGAATGCGTGCTGCCCTGGGGTGATGGGGTCGAAAAACTGAGAGCCGAGCGGCTGTGCGCCGCGATTCCCGACAGCCGCGTGCTGGAACGCCAGCCGCTCGATGCGACGGCGAAGGTTATTGCCGCGGCATCCCTCGTCGTCGGTGTCGACACGGGACTTCTGCACCTCGCAGCAGCCTATCAGGTACCGCTCGCGGGCATTTATGTGTCGTCCGATCCTGGATTGACCGGACCGGTCGGGGCAGGGCGTATCGTCATCGTCACCGGCGTGGAGCGAGCGCCGGTGGCGAGCGAGGTCATAGCTGGCGTGGAGCAACTGCTTTAGATCGCGTCATTGCAAGGCCGACACCGACAGTTCGTCAACGCTCGCCGGTCGTACACGCCTTGAGACATCCGGCGACGAACGCTGCGAGATCGCCGCCCTCGAACAAATAACCTGTGATGCCGGCGGCTTCCGCCGCCGCAAGGTCGGTTGCACCATCACCGATCAGAAAGCTCTTCGCGCGTTCCACGGGCCAGTTCCGCATCAGGTCGAGAATCATGCCGGGCTTTGGCTTTCGCCAATCGCTGTCCTTGCGATAGGCCGCGACCGTGGCCTCGGCGAGGTAGGGACAATAGCGAATGTCGTCGACGCGCGCGCCCTGACGGCCAAGTTCGGCGATCATCCAGCGATGCAGGCCGCGGACATCATTTTCCGTGAAGAATCCGCGCGCGACACCCGACTGGTTGGAGACGACGAAGACCCAATATCCGGCGTCGTTGAGTTGACGAATGGCCTCCGCTGCCCCGGTCATCCAGCGAAAGCGATCGCGCGTGCCGATATAGCCGTCGTCATTGTGATTTATCACGCCGTCACGATCGAGGAAGGCCGCGGGTCTTGTTGCGGAGGTCACGGCGCCTGCCTCGCAGCCGTTGCAAGCAGTCCGGCTCCGGCCAGCGCGCGCTGCGCGACCTCGATTACCTCAGACGTCGGAATGTCCCGCATGCAGGCGTGATGCTGCATTCGGCAGACAGGCTTGTGGCAGGGGCGACATGGCACGTCGGTTCGGCTCTGGATCACTGCCGCGATCGGGTTCAGCGGCTTCCAGAGATCCGGACTGGTCGGGCCGAAAATGCCGACCGCCGGCGTGCCGATCGCCGCCGCCACATGCAGCAGGCCGGAATCGTTCGAGATCGCCAGCGGTGAGGCGGCGAGCGCGAGGATTGCGTTGCGAAGATCATTGCCGGTGAGATCGCGCACGCGCGCACCGCCGGCCTGAACGATCTCGGCTGCAATCTGCTTTTCGCCGGGACCGCCGACCACCCACACGTCGAAGCCAATGTCTGCCAGGGTCCGCGCAGCTTCCGGAAAATAGCTCCAGCGCTTGGAGGGACCCACCGCACCTGGCGCAAGTGTGATCGCCGGTCGGTCGCCGAGCTTGTTGGCAAATCGCCATGCAGCGACATCGTCCCGACTGACGACGAGTTGCGGCATCGGCCATTCGTGCGGAAGGCGAGCGTTCGCGGGTAACGCGAGGGCTGCGCATTGATCGACCATACGCGGCAGGTCCTTTTCGCCGCGTCGCCAGTCGTTGACGAGCCCAAAGCGGGCTTCACCGATGAAACCGGTTCGTTCGGGAATACCGGCGAGCGTCGGCGCGAGCGCCGCTTTCCACTTGCGTGACATGACCAGCGCGCTGCCGTAGCTCTCCTTGCGCAACTCGGCGGCCAGCGCGAACTGGGCCCCTAGCGCGAGTCGGCGTCGCGGCAGATCCCAGACAATGCCTTTGCGGACACCGGGCATGTAATCGACCAACGGCGCGCAGGTTTTGTCGGTGAGCACGTCGATCGGCCGGTCGGGCCAGCGCCCCTTCAGCACGCGCACGACGGTGTGGCAGCGAACGAAATCGCCGATCCACATATAGGGAATGAGCAGGATCGGGCTGATGTCCGTCCGATTTGGTTCTCTGAGAATTTCGCTCATTGTATCAAAGGCTTGCCTTTGCCGATGCGGCGCGTGCCAGCTTGTGCGCCTTAGCGGCTTCGGACCGGCGCGTCCAGTGTCCATGTCTTTAGCTGCGCTTGATCCGCCTTCGAAGGTTGCCCGCCCGCCGGGTCTGGGGCAATGGTTGCGCGCAAATTCGGGGACCTAAACTATCATGCTGCTGGTGACCGGCGGGGCCGGCTTTATTGGATCGAACGTGGTTGCCGCGCTCAATGACGCGGGACGCGCCGATATCGCCGTGTGCGACCATCTTGGAACCGACGGCAAGTGGCGCAACCTGGCCAAGCGCCAGATCGCAGTTTTCGTCGGTCCGGCGGAACTGCTGCAATGGCTCGAGGGCCGCAAACTCGATGCCATTATCCACCTCGGCGCGATCTCGGAGACGACTGCGATCGACGGCGACCTCGTCATGCAGACCAATTTCATCCTGCCGACCCGGTTGCTCGACTGGTGCACGGCGACCGGTACGCCCTTCATCTACGCGTCGTCGGCTGCGACCTACGGCGACGCCTCGCATGGGTTTGACGATGACTGGTCGGTGCCGACGCTGAAGGCCCTGCGCCCGCTGAACCTCTACGGCTGGAGCAAGAACCTGTTCGATCTCCTGGTCTCCGAGCGCGTTGCAAGACACGAGAAAATGCCGCCGCATTGGGCCGGGCTGAAGTTTTTCAACGTGTTCGGGCCGAACGAATACCACAAGGGCACGATGATCAACGTGCTCGCCAAGCGCTTTGCCGACGTCAAGGCGGGACGGCCCGTACAGTTATACAAATCCTACCGGGAAGGCATTGCCGACGGTGACCAGCGGCGCGACTTCATCTATGTCGACGACGTGGTGCGGGTGGTGCAATGGCTGCTTGCGACGCCGAGCGCCAGCGGCATCTTCAATGTCGGAACGGGAACGGCGCGCAGTTTTCGCGAGCTGATCCTGGCCGGCTATGCTGCCTTGGGCACGAAGCCGAACATCGAATATGTCGAGATGCCGGACAACATGCGTGCCGGCTATCAGTATTTCACGCAGGCCAGGATGGAACGACTGCTTGCTGCAGGTTACAACGGCGGTTTCACTTCACTCGAAGACGCCGTCCGGCAATACGTGACCGGGTTTCTCGACAAGCCCGATCCGTATCGCTAAGGGCAATCGCGACATGTTCAGCTTCGATCAAGTTGCTTCCGATATCGCGCGTCAGACGGTGCTGTGCGTCGGTGACCTGATGCTCGACGAATTCGTGTACGGCGAAGTCTCGCGCATTTCGCCCGAGGCGCCAGCGCCGGTGCTGGCCGTCAACCATACCGACATCATGATCGGCGGCGCCGGCAACATGGCGCGCAATATCGCTTCGCTCGGAGCAAAATGCATCTTCGTCGCGTTGATCGGCCGGGACGACGCGGCCCACATCATCGCAGCAAGGCTCGCACATGAGCGTTCGATTGAGCCAAAGCTGGTGGTTGATCCTTCGCGGCCGACCACACGCAAGATGCGCTTCGTGTCAGAGCATTTCTCGACGCATCTGCTGCGAGCCGACTGGGAATTCGCGCACGCGGCCCAGCCCGATGTCGAACAGGAATTGATCGACAAGGCCCTCGACGCGATACCGCACGCCAACGTCGTCGTCCTGTCCGACTACGCGAAGGGTGTACTGACACCGCGGGTGATCCGCGAGGTCATCGATGCGGCGATCAAGGCCGGCAAGCCGGTGGTCGTCGATCCGAAAAATCCGGATCTATCGATCTATCGCGGTGCGACGATCGTGACGCCGAACCGCAAGGAACTGGCAGAGGCGACGCGTCGCCATGTCGGCAGCGATGTGGAGGTCGCCGAGGCCGGCTTCCAGGCCATCAAGCTGTTCCAGGGCAAGGGGCTGCTGGTCAAACGCAGCGAACATGGCGCCAGCCTTGTCCGCGCGGACGGCAGCGCCGTGCACGTCCCCGCATATCCGGGGCCGGTGATCGATGTGTCGGGTCCCGGCGATACGGCCGTCGCAACCTTTGCCGTCGTCATGGCGACGGGGACGGATTGGGAAACGGCCTTGCGCTACGCGAACGCGGCGGCTTCGGTGGTGGTCGGCAAGCAGGGAACAGCGACGGTTTCTTTGCCCGAACTGCGCGCGCGCGTCTTGCCGCATGCCTCGCTCGTGATCGAGGAAAAGATTGCGCTCACCGCCGAGACGCTCGAGGCGCGGGTGAAGCAATGGCGCAAGCAGGGCATGCGGGTCGGCTTCACCAATGGCTGTTTCGATATCCTCCATCCCGGGCATATCAAGGTGATCACCGATGCCCGCGCTGCCTGCGACCGGCTCGTCGTTGCGATCAATTCCGACGCGTCGGTGCGCCGGCTCAAGGGCGCGGAGCGGCCGCTGCAGACTGAGCGCGCGCGTGCCGAGGTGCTCGCCGCCCTCGAGGCGGTCGATCTCGTGGTGATGTTCGAAGAGGACACGCCGCTGCGCCTGATCGAGCAGATCAAGCCGAATGTGCTGGTGAAGGGTGGCGACTACCCCCGGGACCAGGTGGTGGGCCATGAGGTGATGGACGCGATTGGCGGCGAGGTGCTCCTCGTCGACTTTGTTCCCGGCTTCAGCACCACTTCGCTTGTCGACCGCGCCAAGCAGGGCGGCGGATAACTCACGCTTGCGGCTTCGGCTGCGGCTCGGGCACACCATCCTCATCGTCCATCGCCGCCGCGCCTTTCGCCGACTTCTCCGAGCTCAGCAACCAGGCCAGCCCGCCCGCTGCGCCGACGATGAAGTAGATCGCGCCGAACAGGAGCGAGATGGTGACGCCGTCCGCAGTGCTGAGTCCGGCATGACTGAAGGCAGCTTGCATCGCCTGCTCACGTACGCCCCATCCGGCGATCGAGATCGGCACCATGGTGATGAGGTTGACCGGCGGGATCAGCAGCAGCATCTCCCCGAACGACACCGGCGCTGCGATCGCCAGCGCGGCGCAGGTCGCAATCGCGACCGAAAGGAGATGATTGAGCAGCGACAGAAGCAGAACCCGCGGGCCGATCCGCCGGTCGAACATGACGTGGCTTGCGAGCTTCGCACATCCCTGGAGGTGCCGTGCCGGCCAGATGTCCTGGATCCATCGCCATGACAGTCGTCCAAACACGAGAAAGACGATGCAGCCTGCGATCGCTGCGAAATCGAGCAGGGCCAGTGCCAGGCGCCCATGCTCGTTTTCGATGAGCCGCAAGCTCCATGGCAGGCTGATGACGACGATCGCCGCCAGCACGATCAGGCCGACCGCGCGATCGACCAGCACCGAATAGGTTGCCGCCTGCCAGGTCGTACCGTGCCGCTGCAGGAGCCAAAGGCGAACCCCGTCGCCGCCGATCGTCGACGGCAATGTCTGGTTGAAGAACGCGCCGACGAGAGTGAAACGCAGCGCGGCGTGGGTCGAAAGGTGCGCACCACAGGCGTTGGCGATTTCGCGCCAGCGCAAGGCGGCGACGCCGAGCTGGATGACGGTCGCCGCGACCGCCGTCGCAATCCAGCCCAGATCGATCGAGCCAAGGCGCGCCTGAATCGCCGGAAAATTCACACCGCTCAGCGCAAGGTATAGCAGTCCTGCGGAGATCGCGATCTTGAGAGCAAGGAAGAAGAGCTTGCGCATGCCGTTGACGTCTTGCGGGAGGTGAGCAGGACCGGGAATCTCGGCCGGTTGAGCGCGAAGGTGTTGCTTTGGTATGGTTTCGGCAACGGTCTGGCAAGGGCTCGAATTTAACGATTGTCGTATGGGCCGGAGAATGTGTCGGCCGGCGCCGGTCAGGGGCGTTGCGGTGGTCCCGGCGAGCGAGTAAGGGAAATGAATAACGGAGACAAACCCATGGTTCCCCGTCTGGAATCCTTGAAAGTCAAGCTTTTCACCGACGGCGCCGACAAGGCGCAGATCGTCGCCATGGCCCGCAACGCCTGGATTTCCGGTTTCACGACCAATCCGTCGCTGTTGAAAAAGGCCGGCGTGACGGATTACGTGGCCTATGCACGGGAACTGGTCGCCGCGGTTCCCGACCGGCACATCTCGTTCGAAGTGATTTCCGACGACATCCCGGAGATGGTCGCGCAAGCACGCCTGATCTCGTCCTGGGGCAAGAACGTCTACGCCAAGATCCCGGTGTCGACGACGCGCGGCGAGCCGATGTTCGACGCGGTGCGGACGCTGTCGCGGGACGGCATCAAGATCAACATGACGGCGATCTTCACGTCCGAACAGGTGGCGGAGGCGGTCACCGCGCTGGAGGGCGGCGCGCCCGCCTGCGTCTCCGTCTTTGCTGGTCGCCTCGGTGATGTCGGCATCGACTATCGGCCGATCGTCGCCGATGCGGTTGCACGTGCCCGCGCGACGCAAAATGTCGAAATCATCTGGGCCTCTACACGTGAAGTGTTCAACGTGGTCGAAGCCCATGACATGGGATGCCACATCATCACCGCCCCGGCGGATGTCCTGAACAAGCTGCCCGGTCTCGGCACCCAGACCGGCGCAGAGCTGGCCCTCGGCGCGGTCAAGGCGTTCCGCGACGACGCGCTCGCGGCGGGAATCACGCTGCCGCCGTCGGACAAGCTGCACGCGGCTGAGTGAGTCGCGCGTCATCTGCCTCGATGTAATTGTCTGAATCAAAAGGTGTTTGGACGGGCACCGGTCGCAATTAGCGGCCGGTGGGCTGGCGTGCTAAACGGTACAGAGTCGGTTGTGAGGTGCGCCTTTCAGCCCGGCTTGGGGTTTCAGCCCGACTTGGAGTTCAGGTCTTGAGTTCAAGTCTTGAGGTTCAAGTCTTGGGGTTCGGCTGCAGGGACAGCGGATGGCGTTGGCGGGTAAGACTTCGGTTGGGATCGGCAAGAACTTGCGCGTCGGTGTGATCGGCGCGGGCGTGATGGGCAGCAACCATGCCCGGGTGTTCGGCGGATTGTCGGATGTCACGCTGGTCGGCATCGCCGATCCACTCGACGCCCATCGCAGTCGCGCCACTGATCTGATCGGCTGCCGGACCTTCGCAACTTTCGAGGATCTCTTGCGCGAAGGCGTCGATGCGGTGACCATCGCTGCGCCGACTCACCTGCACCACGAGATTGCGCTCGCCTGCATCGCGCAGAAGGTTCATGTCATGGTCGAGAAGCCGATCGCCTCGACCGTTGAAGAGGGGCACGAGATCGTCGCGGCCGCGCGAAGAGCCAATGTCACTTTGATGGTCGGCCATGTCGAACGCTTCAATCCGGCGGTCGAGACGGTCAAGCAGGCGATCAAGGGCGAGGAAATTCTCTCGATCGCGATCACCCGCGTCGGACCGTTCCCACCGCGGATGTCGAACGTCGGCGTGGTGATCGATCTCGCCGTGCACGACATCGACCTGATCCGCTGGTTCACCGAATCCGAGATCGTCGAGGTGCAGCCGCAGCTTTCCAGCGCGGTCGCCGAACGCGAGGACATCGCCCTGCTGCAATTCCGCACTGCCTCGGGTGTACTCGCGCATATCAACACCAACTGGCTGACGCCGTTCAAGGCTCGTAACGTCACTGTTGCGACGCGCGGCAAGTACGTGATGGGCGATCTGCTGACGCGGCAGGTCACCGAGTGTTTCGGTTTTCAGCCTGACGGTAGCTACTCCATGCGGCATTTGTCGGTCGGCTATGAGGAGCCGCTGCGCAGTGAGCTGGCTGCATTTGTCGGCGCGGTCCGTTCCGGCGCCAGCCCCGCCGTTACTGGTGACGAGGGCGTGGCGAGCCTTGAGATTGCAATCCAATGCCTGGAGTCCTCGTCATCGAAGCGCGACAAGCCGAATCTGCAGGTCGAGCCGCGACGCGCGGCAATTGCATAGCCGGCGCATCTTGCTGTGCGCATCGCGCGTGCGGCATATCTTGACCGTTTTGCGCTTTGCGGCGTTCCTGTAGAACCAGCCGATGTTCCGCGGCATTTTCACCTTCGGCGGCTTCACGCTCCTGTCGCGCATCGCGGGGTTCGCGCGCGACATCGTGATGGCGGCGATTCTCGGCGCGGGGCCGCTGGCGGATGCCTTCGTCGTCGCACAGCGGCTGCCCAATCATTTCAGGGCGATCTTCGCCGAGGGCGCGTTCAATGCGGCGTTTGTGCCGGCCTACGCGCACTTGCGCGGCGGGGCAGGCGAGGCGGGCGCAAAGCGATTTGCAGACCGCATCTTCACCATGCTGCTGATTGTCCAGGCGCTGTTGCTCGTGCTGGCACTTGTTTTCATGCCGCAACTGATCACCCTGCTGGCGCCAGGATTCTCCGATGATCCAGAGCGGCGGTCGCTCGCCATCGAACTGACGCGGATCACATTTCCGTATCTGCTGCTCATCACTGTGGTCACCCTCTACGGCGCGATCCTCAACGTGATGAACCGGTATGCGACCGCTGCGGCAGCGCCGATCCTGCTCAACCTGTCGATCATGGTGGCGCTGGCGCTGGCTGCATTCTTCCCGACTGCAGGACACGCGGCGGCGTGGGGCGTGCTGGTCGCAGGCGTGCTTGAGGTGTTGTTGCTGGCAGTCGACGTCGGCCGGCAAGGTGCGCTTCCGCGACTGACCTGGCCGCAGTTCGACGCGGATGTCCGCAGCTTCTTTCGCTCGCTGGCCCCCGCGACGATCGGCTCCATGGGGCCGCAGATTGCGGCCTTTGCAGACACGATCATTGGTTCGTTTCTGGCGACCGGCGCGCTTGCGGCGCTCTATTACGCGGATCGTCTCAACCAGCTGCCGATCGGCGTCATCGGCGTCGCCGCGGGCACGGTGCTGCTGCCGGCGATGTCGAAACTGCTCGCGGCCGGAGATGAGCAGGGCGCGGCAAACGCGCAGCGGCGGGTGTTTAACCTGACGCTGCTGCTGACGATGCCGTTCCTGGTCGCATTCCTCGTGGTGCCCGATACCATCATGCGTGCGCTGTTTGTGCGCGGAGCGTTCTCGCCAGCGGACGCAGCCAACGCTGCATCGACCCTTGCGGCCTACGCGGTCGGCCTGCTGCCGTTCGTGCTGCTCCGCAGCGCGGTCGCGTCGTTCCTTGCCCGGAAGGATACGGCCACGCCGGCGAAGGCCGCGTTGATCGGTGTCGGCGTCAATATTGCTGCAAAGGTGGCCCTGGTCGGTACGCTCGCGCAGGCGGGGCTGGCGCTTGCGACGGCTATCGGCGCATGGGTCAATCTGCTGATTGTGCTTTGGCTGGCGGCTCGCGCCAAGTACCTGACGTTCGACCGCTCCATGCAGCTTGTGATCCTGAAGTTCGCCGTCGCGGCACTGCTGCTGACGGCCGCACTGTGGGCCACCGCGAGGTTTGGTGCGCCACAGCTTTTGTCGAACGTTTCTGCTGGGCGGGAGGAGCTCACGCTTGCCCTGCTGGTCATCGTTGGTGCCGTCACCTACGTCGTGGCCATTATCGCCTTATTTGGCCGCCGCTGGATGACCTTGCTTATTCGTTAGTCGAGTGTTGATCTTCGCTTTTGCCCAGTTTGCTCCGCCCCGAAATCGACCTACATTAGAGCGATCCTAAACGGGCCCTCCAGATTGCAAGCGGACACAAGATGACAATCAAATTCGGCGTCGGGCAAAGCGTTGTCCGTAAAGAGGACGACAGCCTCATTCGCGGCAGGGGCCGCTACACCAGCGATCACGCCCCCGAGAAGCTTCTGCATGCGGTGATCGTGCGCTCGCCGCACGCGCACGCCAAATTCAAGATTGATGCGTCGGCGGCCAAGGCAATGCCTGGCATCGCCGCCGTGCTGACGGCGGAGGACGTGGCGGAGCTCGGTCTTCTGCCGTGCCTTTTCAACTTTCCCGACGCTCCGTTCAAGGTGCCGGACTATCCGATCCTCGCGAAGGATGAGGCCCGCCACGTCGGCGACGCGGTCGCGTTTGTTGTCGCCGACAGCGTTGAGCAGGCGCGTGATGCGGCCGAGGCGCTCGATATCGACTGGCAGACTTTGCCGTCTGTCACCGGCGTCAGCGCTGCCGCAAAGGACGGCGCTCCCGTCATCTGGGAGGACTTTCCCGCTAACGTGCTCTACGACAAACCGATCGGCGACAAGGCGAAGGTCGATGCGATCTTCGCCAACGCGCACGCCGTCGCCGAAGTCAGTATTGTCAATCAGCGGCTGGTGACGAACTACATGGAGACGCGTGGCGTCGTTGCCGAATACGACGCCAAGCGCGACCATCTCACCGTCACGCTCGGCAGCCAGGGCAGCCACCGCCAGCGCGATCTCCTCTGCCAGATCCTCGGTCTGCCGCCGGAAAAGGTTCGCGTCATTACCCCGGACGTCGGGGGAGGCTTCGGCACCAAGATCTTTCCGTATCGCGAATACTTCCTTGCCGCCTTCGCCGCGCGGAAGCTGAAGAAGAACGTGAAGTGGGTCGCCGATCGCGCCGATCACTTCCTGGGCGACAGCCACGGCCGCGACAACGTCACCCACGCACGCATGGCGCTCGATGCCGAGGGGAAGTTTTTGGCGATGGACGTCGACATGCTCGCGGACATGGGCGCCTATCTGTCGATGTTCGGGCCGTACATCCCCTACGGTGGAGCGGGCATGCTGCCGGGCCTTTATGAGATCCCGGCGTTCCATTGTCGCGTGCGTGCGATTTTCACCAACAGCGTGCCCGTCGATGCCTATCGCGGCGCGGGCCGGCCGGAAGCGGCCTATGTGATCGAGCGGCTCGTGGATGCATGCGCTCGCAAGCTGGACATGGCCCCCGACGCAGTGCGCAAGAAGAACTTCATCCCGTCAAAGGCGATGCCGTACACGACGCCGACCGGCAAGGTTTACGACTCGGGCGAGTTCGTCGTGCATCTGAAGCTCGCGCAGGACAGGATCGATTGGAAGGGATTTCCGAAACGCGCAAAGGAGGCGAAGAAGAAGGGTTTCATCCGCGGTATCGGCATGGCTTCCTATGTCGAAATCTGCGGCGTCGTTGGACCGGAAACTGCGGTCGTCAAGCTCGGCGAGGACGGCAACGTCACCGTGTTGATCGGTTCGCAATCGACCGGGCAGGGACACCAGACAGCGTACGCCCAGCTTGTCGCGCAGCAGTTCGGCGTGCCGCCCGAGCGCGTCAACGTCATCCAGGGCGATACGGACTTGATCGCCACGGGCGCAGGCACCGGCGGCTCGAGCTCTATCCCGATCGGCGGCGTGTCGGTCGAGCGCGCTACCAAGAAACTCGGCGAAAATCTGAAGGAGCTTGCCGCGGCAGCGCTTGAGGCAAGTTCCGCGGACATCGAAATCAGCGACGGGCGCCTGCAAATTGCCGGCACGGATCGCACGATTTCCTTCGCTGACGTGGCGAAGCGCGCGAATGGCGACGCGGAAAAGCTCTCCGCAAGCGAGAGCTTCGGTTCGGCGGCCGGGACTTACCCGAACGGCACGCACATCGCCGAGGTCGAGATCGATCCGGCCACCGGCGCGACGCGCATCGTCGACTATGTGATCGTCGACGATTTCGGTGTAACGCTCAATCCGTTGCTGCTCGCCGGTCAGATTCATGGCGGTGCCGCGCAGGGCATCGGCCAGGCGCTGATGGAGCAGGCGGTCTATGATCCGAACGACGGACAGCTCGTCACCGGCACGTTGATGGACTACGCGCTGCCGCGTGCGGACGACACGCCATCCTTCGCATTCGAGACGCACAACGTCCCGTGCACGACAAATCCGTTGGGGGTGAAGGGCGCGGGTGAGGCAGGCACCATCGGCGCGTGCCCGGCGGTGATGAACGCCGTGATCGATGCGCTGTGGCGGGAATATCGCATCGACTCGGTCGACATGCCGGCGACCCCGGAGCGGGTCTGGGTTGCGATTCGCGAGCATGAGCGCCGGCACCGGCTGTGAGGGGCGAATACCGGGATCGTGAATTTAGAATTGGAATAAAGTTCGCTAGCTGGTGTTGGCGGAGTGCCGACACCGGACGGCGAGGGGTCGTGCCGGGTTTGCGTGCGGGGTGAGCCGCGAAAACGGAGGGAATATTGATGATTCGAGTCCTGATTGCCGTCGCCGCTGTGGCGTTCGGTGCGTCGACAGTGATTGCCCAGCAGGATGCAATCGCCGCCCGAAAGGCGCTGATGAAGGCCACTGGAGGTCAAACGGCGATCGCGTCGAAGATGGTCAAGGGCGAAGAGCCGTTCGATCTGACAAAGGCGAAGGGGGTTTTTGCGAGCTATCAGGACACTGCGGCAAAGGCACCCGCCTTGTTCCCGCCGGATTCGAAGGAAGGTGACACGGCCGCGCACGCGCGAATCTGGGAGGCCAAGGCGGATTTCGACGCAAGGTTTGCGAAGATGGGAGCGGACGCGAAAGCTGCGGAAGCCAAGGTCACGGATCTGGACAGCTTCAAGGCGGCGTTCAACGACGTGGCAAAGAATTGCGGCGGCTGCCACAACGACTATCGGGTCAAGAGATAGGCTCTCTGTTTTGAAATCGGCGGGATCGCGGTGCGGTCCCGCCTTTTTGATTCGTCTCGAGCCGATTTGCTTTTCGTGCCACCAATTTTGACGATGGCTTGAACCTTGTGAGACGCAGGACGATGCTCAAGAAATTTCTGGCGCTCGTGCTTGCGACCGCAGTCGCCGCAGTCGGCATCTACTGGGTCGTAACACAACCTACGACGGTCCCGGCCAGTACGCTGCCTGCCTATGCGCCCGATATCGCGAACGGCAAGACGATGTTCAACGCCGGTGGCTGCGCGTCCTGCCATGCGACCAGTAAAGATGATCCCACCTTGCTTGGGGGCGGGATGGCACTGGCCTCGCCGTTCGGCACGTTCTACGTGCCGAACGTCTCACCCAATCCGGTGGACGGCATCGGCCGCTGGTCGGAAGCCGATTTCGTTACGGCGATGCTGAGGGGCACGTCGCCGTCAGCAACGCACTACTTTCCCGCGTTTCCTTACACGTCCTACGCGAAGATGAAGCTCGCAGATGTGCGTGATCTGTTCGCTTATCTCAAGACTTTGCCACAGGCAGCCGGCAAAGTGCGCGATCACGAACTGCGGTTTCCGTTCGACATCCGCCGGAACATCGGCGTCTGGAAGCTGCTCTTCTTTGATGACAGGCCGTTTACGGCCGACGCATCGAAATCAGAGCAGTGGAACCGCGGCGCGTATCTGGTGAACGGGCCGGGCCATTGCGCCGAGTGCCATAGCCCGCGCAACGCGCTTGGCGGGATCATCGCCTCGCAACGCTTCGCCGGTGGACCGAACCCGGAAGGCGAGGGCTGGATCCCGAATATCACCGCGAAGGGCTTGTCGTCGTGGTCAGACAAGGACATTGCCTACTACCTTGAAACGGGACAGACGCCGGAGGGTGATTCGGCCGGCGGGTTGATGACGCGCGTGATCGCCAATATGGCGCAGCTCAGTGCTGACGATCGGATGGCGATCGCGGTCTATCTGAAATCCCTCCCGTCCATCGAAGGCCCGAAACGCCCTGGAAAATCCTGATCTTCAGGTTTTCGGCCCATCGAGCGCCGTGGCATTTGGTCCGCATGCGGGCATGCGTTTTGCGTGCTTTTCGCGGCCGCGTCAGCGTGTTTGTTAGGCACTCCCGATTTGCGCGAGAGTTCCGCGCACAGCGCGCGCGATGATCCACTATTCCCAGAGAGATTTCGTCACTGCCGCCGTCATGAAGCTGAGTGCGGCGTTCCTGTTTGCAACCATGGCGGTGCAGGTGCGCTACCTCGGCGACCGCTTCCCGGTCGGCCAGGTGATCTTCTTTCGCGCGATTTTTGCGTTCGTCCCGATCCTGATCTTCTACGCTGCGCTTGGCGAGCTGTCACGCTGCTGGCAGACGAAGCGGTTCGGTGGGCACGTGCAGCGTGGCACACTCAGCATCGCCTCGGCCTTCTGCTATTTCGCGGCGCTGGCACGATTGCCGATCGTCGACGTGACGGCCATCTCGTTCGTGACCCCGCTGATCGTGGTGGTGCTGGCGGCGATCTTCCTGAAGGAGGTCGTGCACATCTACCGCTGGTCGGCGGTGATCGTCGGCTTCTCCGGCGTGATCGTGATGCTGATCCCCTATTTGGACGTGTCCAAGCACGCGGCGATGACGCCGGTGCTAGCGACCGGTCTCGCCCTGGCGATATGCAATGCGGTCTTTTCCGCGATCGCCGTGATCCAGGTGCGCCGGCTCACGCGAACTGAAACGACGTCGTCTATCGTCATCTACTTCTCGCTGTTCATCGCCATCGGCGGGCTGGTAACGCTGCCGTTCGGCTGGATCGCGCCGAACGGAATCGAACTCGGATGCCTGATCGGCGCCGGTATCGCCGGCGGGGCAGCGCATATCATCTCGACCAGCAGCCACCATTACGCGCCGGCGTCCTTTCTGGTGTCGTTCGACTATTCGTCGATGATCTGGGGTTTTCTGCTCGGCTATCTGTTCTTCGGCGAAGTGCCCGCGACGCTTGTTGCTGTCGGTGCGGTCATCGTCGCAGGCGCCGGCCTGTTCGTCGTCTGGCGCGAGCGGCAGCTTGGTCTGAAGCGGCCGAAGGCGGAGCAGGAGATCGCCGCACCCAGAGGATAATGCGGATCGGCCTCAAAACGCCTTGAAAGTGATGATCGTGTAGGTGTCCTTGATGCCGGGAATGACCTGCACCTTTTCGTTGACGAAGTGGCCGATATCGGTGCCGCTCTCCACGTAGAACTTCACCAGCAAATCGTAATTGCCTGCGGTGGAATAAATCTCCGAGGCGATCTCCGCACGTGCGAGTGCGTCGGCGACGTCATAGGCCCGCCCGAGCTCGCACTTGATCTGCACAAAGAAAGGTACCATTGCCCAAGACCTCCGGAGACCATCGTGCTGCAATCCAGCAAAAACCGGCTAGTGCTCCGTTTCACCGCACTAGTGCTTCGGTTCTAACGTTCGCATCACCTTGCGGCAACCTCGGCGAACGTTAGAACCAAGAGGGACACTAGCAAATTTATCAAGCTCGTGCCGCTTTTCGATTTGAAATTCCCTGGTGCGAGCTCGCTGCAGGTGGTGCAGGAGTTTCAAAGTGCCGGCACGAGGCTGGCAAGCTCACTTGCTGACGCCGGTCAGAGGCGCTAGATAAGTGATTGATCTCATCGGGGTGCCCACCGGGCTTTGAGCGCGGGAACGGGCTGAGAGGCGAATACGCCAACCCATCGAACCTGATCCGGGTCATTCCGGCGGAGGGAGTTTGAGATGTCGGACGTTGTTCCTGACGTTGTTTCTGCTGTTATCGAGTATGCCGCAGCGCTTCCTGTGCGGCTTCGCGCAAAGCCGCCCCGCGTGCATTGCATCACCAACACTGTGGCGCAGGCGTTTACTGCCAACACGCTACTGGCGGCAGGCGCGACGCCGTCAGTGACGACGTCGGTGGACGAGATTGCGGGATTTGTGGCGAGCGCCGACAATCTCCTGGTGAATCTGGGCACGCTCGACGGCGAACGACGCGAGGCGATCGCCATCGCAGTTGATGCTGCCGTATCCAAGCGCCTGCCGTGGGTGCTCGATCCCGTGTTCGTCGACCGGTCGCCGCCACGGCTGGAATTCGCGCGCACGCTGATCGCGCGCAGGCCGGCGGTGATCCGGCTCAATGCGGCGGAATTGGCGGCATTGACGGGCGAAGCGCCTTCGTCAGATGGTGCGCGCAAATTCGCGAAAGCGAACGAGTCGATCGTCGCGTTGTCCGGTGAGGTCGACATCGTCACCGACGGCGTACGACTTGTGAGCTTGCACAACGGCGACGAGTTGATGGGCCTGGTCACGGCCATGGGGTGCGCCGGCTCCGCGTTCGTTGCGGCGTCGCTCGCCGTCGATCGGGATCGCTGGCTGGCAACGGCATCGGCGATGATGGTGTTCGGGCTCGCCGGCGAATTGGCGGCCGACCGCTCGGACGGGCCCGGCAGTCTTGCGTTCGCCATCCTCGATGTGCTGCACGGAATGACCCGGGAGACGATTTTGCAGGACGGCTGGGCTGAAGCATGAGCAACGAACCGGAAATTCCGATCGCTCTGACCATCGCCGGATCCGACTCCGGCGGCGGCGCGGGCATTCAGGCAGACCTGAAGACATTCTCCGCGTTGGGCGTTTACGGCGCGTCGGTGATCACGGCATTGACCGCACAAAACACGCAAGGCGTCACCGGCATTCACGACACACCGCCTGATTTCATCACTGCCCAGATCGATGCGGTGTTCGATGACCTCGATATCAAGGCCGTGAAGATCGGCATGGTTTCGCAGCCCGATGCGATCGCGGCGATCGTCAAGGGTTTGACGCGCTGGAAGCCTGCACATGTCGTGCTCGATCCGGTGATGGTGGCCTCGTCGGGCGACAAGCTGCTGGCGCCGGACGCAATAGATCTGCTTCGCACGCAGCTCATTCCCTGCGTGCAGATTATCACGCCGAACCTGCCGGAAGCCGCGGCGCTGCTCGATGTGCCGGTTGCAGCGAGCGAGGCCGAGGTCGAAGCCCAGGGCAGGAAGCTGCTCACGCTCGGCTGTCAGGCAGTGCTGATCAAGGGTGGACACGGCCAGGGGCCGGAAAGCACGGACTACCTCGTGACGGCAGATTCCGCGCTTCGGCTGTCGGCTCCGCGCATCAGGACGGAAAACACGCACGGTACGGGTTGCACACTTTCGTCCGCGGTCGCAGCCGGTCTTGCCAAGGGCCAATCACGCGAGGACGCCGTGCGCATCGCCAAGGCCTATGTCAGCGCAGCGATTGCCGCGGCCGATCGCTTGCGGGTTGGCAAGGGCCACGGGCCGGTCCATCATTTTCACGCGTTCGAGAATTCACGCGGACGATAAGGGGCATCATGAGCGAACTGTCGCGGCGGAAGCTGATCGGTGCCAGTGCCGCCGTCACGGGTGCGGTCGCGATGCCGAGCGTCGCGCGCGCGCAAACGTTGCGCTGGCGGATGGTGACGTCATGGCCGAAGCGGCTGCCTGGTCCAGGCATGTCGGCTGAACGGATCGCCGAACGCATCGCGACGCTCTCCGGCGGACGTATGCAGATCGCCGTGCATGCGGCGGGCGAGATCGTGCCAGCGCTGGAGACGCTGGACGCCGTCTCGTCCGGCGTGGCCGAGCTGGCGCATACGGCGTCGTTTTTCTGGCAAGGAAAGCAGCCGGCGTCGGCCTTTTTCACGACGGTGCCATTCGGCCTGACGCCGGCGGAGCACACCGGCTGGATCGACGCCGGTGGCGGGCAGGCGCTCTGGGACGAGCTGTACGCACCGTTCGGCGTCAAGCCGTTCATGGCGGGCAACACCGGCGTCTGCATGGGCGGCTGGTTCCGCAACGAGATCGCTGACCTCGCGGCGCTGAAGGGCATGAAAATCCGCTCGCTCGGGCTCGGCGGCGAGGTCTATCGGCGGCTCGGCGCGGTGCCGCTGACGACGTCGCCCGGCGAGATCATCACCGGGCTTCAATCCGGGCTCGTCGACGGAGCGGAATTCGTGGGTCCCGGCTCTGATATCGCGCTCGGCCTTTACCGTCTTGCGTCGAACTACTACGCACCAGGTTTCAACAAGCCGAATGGCACTGGCGAGTGCATCATTGCCCTCCGGACGTGGGAGACGCTGGATTCACTGCAGAAGGCGATCGTCACCCACGCCTGCGCGGCCGAGGCCGCCTATGCGTTGAATGAAATGGAGCGGTTGAATGTCGAGGCGCTGGCGGCGCTGACCGAACGTCACGGGGTCAAGATCAGGATCTTTCCCGCAGCGATGATCGAAACCGCGCGCGGTCATGCGAAGGACGTGATGGGCGAGATCGCAGCCAAGAACGAGATCGCGCGCAGGATCGTAGAGTCCTATTCCGGCTTTCGGGCGCGGGCCGGACGCTGGGCCGACGTATCGGTGAAGGCCGTGCTGGATGCAAGGGGAGGCCTTTAGGCCGAACCCGACCGCGCCTTGCGGCAGGCGTCATCGCTTTTTCACAAAACCAAGCCGACACCGCGATCGGCACGTTCCGCCAATGACAATCAATGACGAGAAACCAGGCTGCTGTCGCGAGCCGGGCCGACAGTCACATGATTGAAACATACTTCGCTAAACCTCGGGAAATGGAATCAAATAGACGGCCAATGGATCGACATTCATGCGGATCCTGATTGCGACCGACGCCTGGCATCCGCAGGTTAACGGCGTGGTTCGGACGCTGACCTCATTGGCCCGCAGCGCCTCGGCGCTTGGCGCAGACATTCGCTTTCTGACACCGGACGGATTTCGAACCGTCGCCGTTCCGACCTATCCCGGGTTGCGAGTGGCCCTGCCGAGCCGGCGCAAGATCGCTGATCGGATCGAGGCGGCCGCCCCGGATGCCATTCACATTGCGACGGAAGGACCGATCGGGTGGGCGGTGCGCGCCTATTGCCGGCGTCGCGGACTGGCCTTCACGACCTCCTACACGACACGCTTTCCTGAATACATCGCGGTGCGCTCGATCGTGCCGGTCGCGTGGGGGTATGCTGTGCTGCGGCGGTTCCACGCGGCCGCTGCGGCGACCATGGTCGCGACGCCGTCGCTCAGGAGCGAGTTGAGCCGGCGGGGTTTCACCAACCTCTGCAACTGGACCCGCGGAGTCGACACGAGGCTCTTCACGCCTGACCGTCCGGCGGAACTCGGCCTGCCGAGACCTGTTTTCATGAGCGTCGGACGCGTTGCCGTCGAAAAGAACCTCGAGGCCTTCCTCTCGCTCGATCTACCTGGCTCCAAGGTGGTGATAGGCGATGGTCCGCAGAAGGCAAAGTTGCAGCAGCAATATCCGGATGCCGTGTTCCTCGGTGAAAGGAGCGGCCAGGATCTGTCGTCGCATATCGCGGCGGCGGATGTGTTTGTCTTCCCGAGTCTGACCGACACTTTCGGTGTCGTTCAGCTCGAAGCACTCGCCTGTGGCACGCCGGTTGCCGCGTTCCCGGTGACGGGCCCGATGGATGTGATTGCCGATCATCCGATCGGGGCGCTGGACCACGATCTGCGAAATGCCTGCCTGCGGGCGCTGAACATGTCGCGCGAAAGGTGCCGCAGCTTCGCGCTTCAATATTCCTGGGAAAACAGCGCGAGGCAGTTCATGTGCAACGTCACTGCGTTGCGGCCGGGACCCTCACTGCGGTGCACTCAACACGTCAGGACAGTCGAACTCTAACGGATAATCATGAAGCTCAACGGCGCAGCACAACTGGATTTCAAAAAGCAGGATGTTGAACGGGCCTACGATCGCTGGGCTCCCGTCTATGATCTTGTCTTCGGCAAGGTGTTTGGCAAGGGACGACGGGCCGCAATCCTGGCAACCAACAGGATCGGCGGCCGGGTGCTCGAGGTCGGCGTCGGAACCGGCATCTCACTGCCACAGTATGCGTCGAACATCGGCGTGTTCGGCATCGATATTTCCGAAGCCATGCTTCGCAAGGCGCAGCGGCGGGTGGACCGGCTGCACCTCACGAATGTCGAGGGTCTTGCGGTGATGGACGCCGAGCATCTGGAGTTTCCCGATGGCTCGTTCGACGTGGTGATGGCCCAATACGTCGTGACCGCGGTCCCCAACCCCGAAGCCTGCCTCGACGAGTTCGCGCGGGTTCTTAAGCCGGGCGGCGAGCTGATCCTGCTGAGCCGGGTCAGCGCCGACAAAGGCCTTCGCTACAAAATCGAAAAGGGACTGATGCCGGTCGTCCGTCCGCTCGGCTTCCGCACCGAGTTTGCATGGTCACGCTATGCGCAATGGGTCGAGGCCAATCGAGCGCACGGTATGGTGTTTATCGAACGCCGCGCCGTGCCGCCGCTGGGCCACTTCTCCCTCATCCGCTTCCGCAAGGTAGGCGTGATCGGCTGACGACGGCGCACCAGTGTCCCGAATCCGAAGTTCGCAATGCTTCGCGGCACTCTCAGAGCGAACTTCGGATTCGATCAGGACACTGGCAAAATCATAATGCCAGTGTCGTTTCTGGTTCAGAAATTCGCTCCTCGGAGTCGCGGCAAGCGGTGGAGCCAATTTCTGAACCACGACACTAGCGCGCCAGTCTGTCGCCGGCGCGCTGTGCCAAATCGGCATGTCACAATCATGTTGTCATGAATCGGATATCGAACTGCTGTATGCAGGCGCGCGCTCAAACCAGAGGACAACAATGAACGGCTTTTTGACGGCATTGCGAACCCAACGCTGGGACGATCATCGCTACTATCATCACAGTCGCATCAATCAGAGCCTGCACTTCGTCAGTGCCGCCAGTTTCCTGATTGCCTACGGGCTGATCTTCTTCGATCCGTTGCTGGCGACGCTCATTGGCTGGCTGGTCTCGATGACCACGCGGCAGGCCGGTCACTTCTTCTTCGAGCCGAAGGAGTACGATCATATCAACGAGGCGACCCACGAGCACAAGGAAGACATCAAGGTCGGCTACAACCTGCGGCGCAAGGTCGTGTTGATGCTGATCTGGGCGTTCTCGCCGGTCGTGCTGTTCATCGATCCGGACCTTTTCGGTCTCGTCGAGCCGTGGGTCACCACCGGTGATTTCATCCGCCACGTGGCGAAGATCTGGCTCGCGGTCGGCATTGGCGGTCTTCTGTTCCGCACCGTGCAGTTGTTCTTCATCCGCGACGTACAGACTGGTCTGGTCTGGATGACCAAAATCCTGACCGATCCGTTCCACGATCTGAAGCTATATCACAAGGCGCCGCTCTTTCTGTTGCGCGGCGAATTGATCGATCCGGGTCTCGATATTCTAGAGCACACCCCGGTCCAGCGTCGCGCGTGAGGCTTGCGGTTGCAATTGCGGGACGGTCGCGTTGCGATGCGACCGTCTCCGCGCAAACATTTCCTTCAGGATCTGCCGGCGTATGCCCTTATTGGTGACGGTCGCATCGCGCCACCACCAGCCGTCGCGCTGCATCTTCTCAGTCGCGGCGACAAAATGATCGGCAACGGCTGCGAAATCCGCATCGGTGTAGTTCAGGCTGAAGATGAAGCGGCCTGTGCCGATCCAGCTGAGCGCAAGGTTCTCCAGTCGCAGATAATACTGGAGCATCCAGTTGTAACGCGACGGCTCGGTGTAGGTGACGAGCCAGATCGACTGCATGTTGCAGACCCGCACCGGCAGGTTCTTCGCCGCCAGCCGCTCGTTCAGCTGGCGTGCCCTCGCATCCCACGTGTCGTCGAGGCTGGCGTAGATCTCGCGCAGCTGAGGGGCTTCGAGCCGGGTCAGGAACTCGTCCATCGCCAACATCACGTAGGGGTGGGAGTTGAAAGTGCCGCGTGCGAAGCAGACATCGGCGGGTCGATCGTCGCGAAAGCGGCGCATCAGGTCGCTGCGCCCGCAGACGGCACCGACAGGCAGTCCACCGGCGAGGCTCTTGCCGTAGGTGACGAGGTCGGCGCGCACGCCGAAATACTCCTGGGCGCCGCCCAGTGCGAGACGGAAGCCGACGAATACCTCGTCGAAGATCAGAACGATGTTGCGCTCGGTGCAAACATCGCGCAGCTGCTTGAGCCACTGCGCATAGGCGCCGCGATCGAACGCGCCGGAACGCGAACTGTCCACAAGCGCCGAGTCCGACGGTGGATTGATGTTGGGATGCAGCGCCTGCGACGGATTGACCAGAACGCAGGCGATGTCGCGGCGCGTCCTCAAGACTTTGAGCGTGCGCTCCGACATGTCGGCCAGCGTGTAAGTTTCATGCGGGGAGACGGGGTTGCCGACGCCCGGTTGCACGTCGCCCCACCAGCCGTGATAGGCACCGGCAAAACGCACGAGGTGCGTGCGGCCGGTATGGTAGCGCGCAAGCCGCACCGCCTGCATCACGGCCTCGGTTCCGGACATGTGAAACGAGACCTCGTCCAGCTGAGAGATCGTCTTCAGCCTGGCGACATTGGCAGCAATGACCGGGTGGTAGGATCCAAGCACTGGTCCGAGCGCCCTGGCGCGGGCCTCGGCGCCGGCAATGCAGTCCTTATAGAAGTCGTAGCCGAAGATGTTGACGCCGTACGAGCCGGTCAGGTCGTAAAAGACATTGCCGTCAAGATCGGTGAGCGTCACGCCCGCCGACGATTCGACAAAGGTGCCGGCACCCAGATGCTCGCGCACCAGCCGGCTGTACTGGAAGGGCACCCGGTAGGTCTCGACGAATTGCAGGTCGGAGATGGCCTTGGAGACATCCGCGGTCATCTGCCGTCCCTTGGCGAAGCGTTCCCGGCATTGCCGTGCGAGCTCAAAGAATGCATTCCGGCGCCGGCCGGCGATCTCCGGCGGGGCTCCGTCCGAGTTGAAAAACTCGTCGGTGTCGAACTCATAGAAGGGAACGAGCCGCGCGATCCGGCGCGACAGTTTCGAGTGTCCGGCCAGCGAGCGGTGCTTGGCTTGCGACAGCAGCAAGCGCGCGTGCGCCCTTGGCAGGACGAAGATTGCGATGGCGGCGATCGCCGCGGCGGAGAGAATCAGAAGGGGCGAATCCATGTTGATGAGCGCTAATCAGCCGTGCTGACAGATTCATGACAATCCGGAACCTGATCTCGGTCCTGACGCAGCAGGAGGACCTGAATTTTCTTCTGACCAACCGGATTCCGCGGTCGGCACTGACGCGGTTCATGGGCTGGTTCAGCAAGATCGAGCAGCCCTTGATCCGCGATGCGTCGATCGGCTGCCTGGGCCTGTTCACCGAGCTCGACCTGAGCGAGGCGAAGAAGACCCGCTTCACGAGTCTGCACGACTGCTTCACCCGCGAACTCCGGCCAGGCCTGCGGCCGCCTGATCCCGATCCGTCGATCGTGGTCAGCCCGTCCGATGCGATCATCGGCGCACACGGGACGATCGCCGATATCGAACTGTTTCAAATCAAGGGCGCGCCTTATTCGCTTGATGACCTGCTTGGCGATCAAACGTCAGCGGCCGCACACCGAAATGGACAGTTCATCACGCTGCGTCTCACTGCGGGCATGTACCACCGCTTTCATGCGCCGCATGATTGCACGATCGACCAGGTCACCTCCATTTACGGCGACTGCTGGAACGTCAATCCGATCGCCTTGAAGCGGATCGAACGGCTGTTTTGCAAGAACGAACGCGCTGTCATTCGAAGCCGCTTGCCGACCGGGGAGACGGTCACGCTGGTCGCAGTTGCTGCGGTGCTGGTGGCGAGCATCCGCCTGCATTTCCTGGATCTCCTTCTGAAGGCGCGAGAGCCGGGGATAAAGATCTTTCCATGCGACGTAAGTGTGCGGAAGGGCGATGAGCTCGGCTGGTTCGAACACGGATCGACCATCATCGTGCTCGCGCCGGAGGGTTTTGCATTCTGCGATAACGTGCGCGAGAGCGCTCGCATTCGGGCGGGCGAACCGCTCATGCGCCGCGTTGACGGGTGAGGGCCGGGTTGCCCTCCGGACCTGTCGTCGAATCGTCACGCCCCGTTGATATGCGCCGTTTCTGAAATGGCTTCATGTCCACAGGAGCATCCCGGCCCATGAGCGCCGATCTCGAACGGCAGGTCGTTGAAACTGCTTATGCACGCTGGGCGCCGATTTACGACGCCGTTTGCGGACCGGTGATGGTGAAGGGTCGCAGGGCGGCGGCGCAGGCCGCGCGCGAAGTCGGTGGCAACATTCTCGAGGTCGGGGTCGGCACGGGTCTTTCGTTTGACGACTATGACAAAACGACGTCGGTGACCGGCATCGATCTTTCCGAGCCGATGCTGCAGAAGGCCCGCTCGAAGCTCGCGACCGGGCGTTATCCGTTCGTCAGGCAGGTCCTCAAGATGGACGCGCATAAGATGACCTTTGCGGACGCGACGTTCGACTGCGTCGTGGCGCAATTCGTCATCACCCTGGTGGAGAATCCCGAACAGGTGCTCTCCGAATGCCACCGGGTGGTGAAGCCGGGCGGGCGGATCATTCTCGTTAACCATCTTTATTCCGAGCGCGGGTGGGCTGCTGCGGTCGAGCGCTGGGCCGCAAAAAAGACCCGCAAGCTTGGACTTCGGCCGGAGTTTCCGTTCGCGCGGCTGCAGGCTTGGGCTGCCGCCAACAGCGAGGCGGCGCTGGTCGAGCGGCGCAAGATCAAGCCGTTCGGCATTTACACGCTGGTCAGCTTCGAGCGGGTTCCGGCGACGCTTTGAGCGTCATCGCACCGTCACCCGACTCTGTTACCTGCGGCTCGGGATGGACGAATCTTGGAGAATGACGGGATGACCGAAAGCGAGCCTGAACGGCGCTTTCGTACGCTTTTCATTTCGGACGTCCACCTTGGAACGCGCGGATGTCAGGCGGACCGTCTTCTCGACTTCCTTAAATTTCATGATGCAGACACGATCTACCTGGTCGGCGATATCGTCGATGGCTGGGCGCTGAAAGCCGGCTGGTATTGGCCGCAGGCGCACAACGATGTGGTGCAGAAGCTGCTGCGCAAGGGCCGCAAGGGTTGCCGCATCATCTACATTCCCGGCAACCACGATGAGTTCCTGCGCAACTATTATGGCACGCACTTCGGCGGCATCGAGGTGGTCGAGCAGACGACGCATCAAGGTGCCGACGGCCGGCGCTATCTGATCATCCATGGCGACATCTTCGACCTCGTGGTGCAGAACGCGCGCTGGCTCGCTCATCTCGGCGATCGCGCTTACGATTTCGCGATCCAGATGAACCGCTTCGTCAACATGTTCCGCCGCATGTTCGGTCGACCGTACTGGTCACTGTCGCAGTGGGCGAAGCTGAAGGTGAAGAATGCGGTCAACTACATCGGTGCGTTCGAGCGCACGCTTGCCGCTGAGGCACGTCGCTGCGACGCTCAGGGTGTGATCTGCGGCCACATCCACTTCGCGACCATCCGCGATGAACACGGTATCCGCTACATCAACTGCGGCGACTGGGTGGAAAGCTGCACGGCTGTCGTGGAGCACGATGACGGCCGATTCGAAATCATCAACTGGGCGAACGCCTCGCCGCCGGTCGCATTGCCTGCCCCGCTTGCGGCGCGTGCCGCCTGATGAAAATTCTGGTCGCGACCGACGCCTGGCATCCGCAGGTCAACGGGGTCGTGCAAACCCTGACGATGATGTCGCAGGCGACCAGAACGCTCGGCGTCGAGATGGTGTTTCTCACTCCACAGTCGTTCCGCACCGTCGCGATGCCCGGTTATCCCGGCATTCGCCTGGCGCTGCCTCCTCCGGGCAGAATCGCGCGGTTGATCGAGGAAGCCAAGCCCGACGCGATCCACATTGCGACCGAGGGGCCAATCGGAATGCTGGTGCGGCAATATTGCCGCGCGCGCAGCCTTGCCCTCAGCTCGAGCTTTCATACGCGGTTCCCCGAATATGTGTCGGCACGGCTGCCGATCCCCGAGGCGTGGGTCTGGGCGATGCTGCGATGGTTTCATAGTCTCAGCGGTTCGGTGATGGCAGCGACTGCGCCGCTGGCGCAGGAGCTCAGCGAGCGCGGCTTTGGCAATGTGCGGGTCTGGCCGCGCGGGGTCGATGCCAAGCTGTTTCGGCCGCGTGCCTCTGACCTCGGCCTGCCACGTCCGGTCTTTCTCTCGGTTGGACGACTCGCGGTCGAAAAAAATCTCGAGGCGTTTCTGGATCTGGATCTGCCGGGCACCAAGGTTGTCGTCGGCGACGGACCACAGCGCGCAAGCCTGCAGCGCCGCTACCGGGACGTGGCTTTCCTCGGTGAACAATTCGGCGAAAGACTTGCCGAGACTTATGCCGCAGCCGATGTCTTTGTGTTTCCGAGCAAGACCGATACGTTCGGTCTTGTGCTGCTGGAAGCGCTTGCAAGCGGCGTTCCCGTCGCAGCCTTCCCGGTGACCGGGCCGCGAGACGTGATTGGCCATGCGCCGGTCGGCGTTCTGAACGACGACCTGCGACAGGCCTGCCTCGCGGCATTGAAGCTGTCGCGGGAGGATTGCCGCGCCTTTGCACTCGAGCGCAGCTGGGAAGCTTCCGCGCAGGCGTTCTTGAAAAATATCCTGATTGCCGCCAGCGGTCGTGCGGATGCCGGCGATTCGCCGCTCTCGGTAACGACCCGCACGCCGGCCTGACGCTTGCCTTACCGAGGCGGGCCGCGCTAACCAAGGCGGATGACCAGCATTGACCTGAATTCGCTTGCTGTGACGCCTGCGGACATCGCCGCCGCCAGCCGGGCCATCGAAAAGTTCGCGGTCCGTACCCCGCTCTTGACCTCGCCGGCGCTCGACGAGAGGACAGGTGCGCAGGTGTTTCTCAAGCCCGAGGTGCTGCAGCGAACCGGTTCATTCAAGTTCCGCGGCGCCTACAACAAGCTTTCATCGATTCCGGAGGCCTCGCGGAGCGCGGGCGTGGTGGCATTTTCCTCGGGCAATCACGCGCAAGGGGTCGCTGCCGCGGCGCAACTGTTCAGCATCCCGGCGACGATCGTGATGCCGGCCGACTCGCCGAAGACCAAGCAGGAGCGCACGAAGGGCTACGGCGCCACGGTGGTCCTGTACGATCGGGACCGGGAGGACCGCGAGGCGATTGCGCGCGAGATCTGCATGAAAAGCGGTGCGACGCTGGTCCCGCCTTTCGATGATCCAAAAATCATTGCCGGCCAGGGCACCGCCGGCCGCGAGATCGCCGACGACATGGCTGCGCGCGGCGCCGTGCCGGACGTCGTCGCAGCTCCTGCCTCCGGTGGCGGTCTGACCGCCGGCGTCGCCATCGGTATCAAGGCGCGGTTTCCGCAAAGCATGATCATGACGGCGGAGCCCGAAGGGTTCAATGATCACGCGCTGTCGTTCGCCGCCGGTCAGCGCCAGTCGCACCACGCGGCGGGACGAACCGTCTGCGATGCGCTGATGGCTCCCATTCCGGGCGAGCTGACGTTCTCGATCAACCGGCAACTCGTGACCTCCGGCGCGGAGGTTTCCGATGCCGAGGTCGCCGAGGCGATGAAGTTCGCGTTCCGTGAGCTCAAGCTCGTGGTCGAGCCGGGTGGTGCGGTCGCACTCGCGGCGCTGCTCGCCGGACGGCTCGATGCGAAAGGTAAGACGGTCGCGATCGTTCTGTCGGGCGGTAACGTCGATGCGGAGCTGTTTGCGAACCTGCTCGGGTGAGCGAGCGCTAACGCTATCGGTGATCGCGGCTCAGGTAAAAAACGCGACCTTCTCGGCCTGGCTCATGCGACGGAACGGTGCGAGCGCATCGGGTCGCGCGGCGGTCGGATTCTGGATCACGCCGTTGACGATCAAGGCCTCGCCGAGGCTTCGGATCGGAACGGCCTTTGTCTCGCTGACCGGCGTCTCGCTGACCGGCAGCGGCGCGACATCCGCGATCTTCGAACAGCGCTCATCAGCTGCGGCCGCATTTACCCGCTCCGCCTCCGCGCTTGCGACATCGATGATCTCGATGTCGTCGGCCAGAGAGACGTGTTGCGCGCGCGCCGGTGCGGTCGCGGTCGAAAACCTGTAAGGCTCGAGCTTTGCCTCATAGAGGCGCTGTCGGTTGATTTCCGGTTCGGTCGGTGATGCCGGCTCGCCGACGGGCGCGGCATCGACGATCTCGATGTCGCTGTCGTCTCCATAGATTTCGTGAAACGCCGCGTCGGGATAGGCCGCAACCTCGGCCGGGGCCGGTTCGACGATGGTCGCCTGCGGCTCATCAAGCGAGGAGGGCGCCGCGTCGGCCGTCGCGTCGTCGTCGAAGGACATCGCGAACGCGCCGTCGTCTTCGCTCATCGCGTCGGCGATGGCGTCGACCACCATGTCCAGCGCGTCGGTCTCGGCGTCTTCGCCCCTCGTCGTGGCTTCGACGTGCTGCATCAGGCCGTCGAACGCGGCGAGGACCTCCACTTCGATATCGCCGGCGACGGAGCGTTCAGCAAGCACGCCGGTATAACCGTCCGTGATCGCGTTTACCTGGGCGTCGAACATGTCGCAGATGCGCGAATCGAAGCCGCGCTCGCGCAGCGCCCATGAGATGCTCTTGATCGTCTCCACGCCGCGGCGGATTGCTTCGAACGCCTGCTCATTGCTTTCGCGCAATAGTCTTTGAGCGATCTCGATCCGCACCTTGGTGAATGCCTTGGCCAGGTCCGGCCAGAGATCGACCGCAGGCTCGGGTTCGCTCAAGGCTTGAGCGTCCGCCTGGGCATTTGCTTCGGCCTGCGCAACAGCTTCGGCCTGCGCCTGCCTCTGGCTTGCGAGAGTTGTTTCGATGCGCTCGACCGCCTCGAGCACCATGCGCGTATCGGCGTTGCGGTTGCGCTTGGCGTATTCGGTCAGGAACCAGCGACCGCGCGCCGTCTCCATGAACGCCTCATGGATTGCGTGGTAGTCCGCGTCCGTCGGCAGCGAGGGGCGGGCGTGAATCGGAGACAATGCGAAGGCGTCGTCGGCCATTGAATTCTCATGGCGCAAATCACCGCGCCTTACGCTAACGATCACCATGATCTTCAGCGAATCGCAATTGAATTGATGTCCGAGACGTCCGCAATCCCCATCGAAGGCCGGAGGTTCGCTTGGAGGCTGTCGGTGTTCTATGCGGCGATTTTTGCGCTGAGCGGCGCCTATATGCCGTTCTTCCCGCTATGGCTCCAGGCCGTCGGGCTCGAGCCAGCCCTGATCGGCGTTGTGGTGGCGGTGCCGACGGCCGCCCGCCTGCTGGCGGTTCCGATCATCACCGCCTGGGCCGGGCGGCATGACCTGTTGCGTGGTGCGCTCATCTGCACGGTGTGCGTGACATTTGCGGGCTTCCTGGCACTCGGCGCGATGCGCAGCGCAGTGACCATCGCCATCGTGCTGTGGCTGCTCGCTTGGGCCTGGACTGCAGCCGTTCCGCTCGCCGACGCCTTTGCCCTGCGTGGCGTCGCTTACCATCGGTGCGATTATGGCCCGATTCGGCTGTGGGGATCGGTCGGCTACGTCGCCGCGGCCCTGGCCGCAGGTCTTCTCGGCAGCCGATTCGGCAACATCAATCTGATCTGGGCGATCGCTGGCGTTGCCGGCCTGTGCGCCCTGTCGAGCTTCTGGCTCATGCCCGCCGGTCCCGCCATGCCCGGCGCGCTGCAGGTCTCAAAGCCTGGCGCCCTTCTACGGACGCCGGCATTTCTTGCCATCCTCGGCGCTGCGGCGCTGATCCAGGGCAGTCATTCGGCCTACTACACCTTCTCCGCAATCTCCTGGCAGGATGCCGGGATGACCAGCACGACCATCTCGTTGTTGTGGGCCTTCTGCGTGGTGGTCGAGATCGTGCTGTTCGCGGTGTCGCCGCGCCTCGGTCTCTCGCCCGCCGCGCTGATCGCAATCGGCGGCGCAGGGGCAGCGCTGCGCTGGCTGATCATGACGCAGGAGCCGCCCCTTGCCGTGCTCGCCGGAGCTCAGGCGCTGCACGCGCTGTCGTTCGGTGCGACACATCTCGGCACGATGGGCCTGTTGGCCAGTCTCGTGCCTGGCCGCATCATGGCCAATGCCCAAGGCTTTATCGCGACGGCGACCGGGATTGTCATGGCCTCGACTGGGATCGCCTGCGGCTGGGCGTTCGCCAGCGTCGGTCAGTCGATCTACTACGGCATGGCGGCAATGGCTCTGGCCGGCACGATTGTGATCGTGACCTCGCGGCAGGCGATCAGAACAGCCATGGCGTCACACTATTCGGGACACTAGCCCCAGAGCTCTGCCGATGGCGGATGCACCTCGCTGCCGTCATAGCGCAAACCGTGATCGCGATCTCTTGCCAGCAGCAGCGGACCGTCGAGATCGACCACGCAGGCGGCTTGCGCCACGAGCATCGCCGGCGCCATCGCCAACGATGTCGAGACCATGCAACCGACCATGATCTCGAAGCGAAGCGCGCGTGCGGCATCGGCGAGCGCCAGCGCTTCTGTCAATCCACCGGTCTTGTCGAGCTTGATGTTGATGGCGTCGTAGCGATCGCGAAGCTCCGCGAGCGAGGCGCGATCGTGCACGCTCTCGTCGGCGCACACAGCAATCGGGCGGCGGACCGTCGCCAGCGCGGCATCTTCGCCCGCCGGCAGCGGCTGCTCGACCAGCGTCACGCCTGCGTCCGCGCATGCATCGAGATTGCGGGCGATGTTGTCGTTCCGCCATGACTCATTGGCGTCGACGATCAGCTCGGCGGTGGGAGCGGCCCTGCGTACCGCGGCGATGCGCTGTTCGTCGCCATCGCCGCCAAGCTTGATCTTCAGCAGCGGACGGTGTGCCGCGCTGGCGGTCGCTTCCGCCATCGCTTCAGGCGTGCCGAGCGAGATCGTGTAGGCGGTCGTCAGCGGTTTTGGTTCGCCGCGTTTCAGCAATTCCCAGACGCGCGCGCCGCTCGTCTTGGCGCGATGATCCCACAGCGCGCAGTCGAGCGCATTCCGTGCCGCGCCTGCAGGCATTGCCGCCTGCAACGCCTCGATGTTCATTCCGCGCATCAGCGCGCTGCTCATCGCGCGCAGTGCAGCTTCCGTCGCTTCCGGTGTTTCGCCATAGCGCGGGTAGGGGACACATTCACCGCGTCCGACGTGCACGCCGTCGCTGACCTCCGCGACAACGACCACAGCTTCCGTCTTCGCACCGCGTGCGATGGTGAAGGAGCCTGCGATCGGCCAGCGCTCGATTCGGACCGAGAGCGCCAGAGATGTTGCTGAAGTCATTCAAGAAATTCGCTGCCGCAGAGTCGGCTTAAGGGTTGCGGGATGACGGTAAGTATGGCTCTTAGAGCCGGCATCGCAAGCCGCCCTGATGGCAGTGGGGCGGCATCCGAAGACGGGTCGGATCCGCGAGGCAGGGGTTAAAAACGCGGCATGAGCGGCGGACCTACACTCGAACAGGTCGTCTATCCTGATGGTATCGCGCTACAGGCCACTGGCCCGTGGACGGCGCATCATGCTGCCGATCTGGAGCAGATGGTCGGCAATGCGGAACTTTTGGCCGCCGGCCGCCGTGGCATCCTGATCGACCTCTCGCGCGTGTCCCAGCTTGATACATTCGGCGCCTGGTTCATCGAACGCATGCGTCGAAGTTTCTCCAAGGCCGGCGCCGAGCCGAAGTTCACCGGATTGTCCGACACCTATTCACCGCTGGTCGACGAGGTCAGCCGGGTGCAGGGACCGGAGGAACTAAAGGCTTCCCGCCTCACCCCCGTGCTGGTTCTCGAGCGGGTAGGCCGTGCGATGGTTGAACTCTTCAGCGAGATCAGCGCGACGCTGAAGGGATTGACGGAGATGACCGGCGCCATCGTCTATGCCGGCTATCAGGTGATCCGCCATCCGAGCCACTTCCGCCTGACCTCGATGGTGCATCACCTGGAACACGTGTGCTGGCGCGCGGTCCCGATCATCCTGATCGTTACGTTTCTTGTCGGCAGCATCATCTCGCAGCAGGGTATTTTCCACTTCTCGAAATTTGGTGCCGGCGTCTTCGTCGTCGACATGCTCGGCGTCCTGACCCTGCGCGAGCTCGGCGTCTTGATCGTCGCGATCATGGTCGCGGGTCGTTCCGGAAGCTCGTATACGGCTGAGCTCGGCTCGATGAAGATGCGCGAGGAGATCGACGCGTTGCGCACCATGGGTTTCGATCCGACTGAAGTCCTGATCGTGCCCCGGCTGCTGGCTTTGATCATCGCGCTGCCGATGCTCACCTTTCTCGGGGTGATTGCCGGGCTGTTCGGCGGCGGGCTGGTGGCCTGGCTCTATGGCGGTCTGCCGCCGGACGCATTTCTCGGTCGCCTCCGCGAGGTGATCACCATCGATCACTTTATCGTTGGAATGATCAAGGCGCCGTTCATGGCATTTGTCATCGGTACCATTGCCTGCGTGCAGGGACTTGCAGTGGAGGGTTCGGCGGAGTCGCTTGGGCAGCACACGACCGCTTCGGTGGTGCAATCGATCTTCTTCGTGATCGTGCTCGACGGCATTTTCGCGATCTTCTTCGCGTCGATCGGATTGTAGGATGGCGCCGGCGAACGACCATATCATTCGCGTGTCCGATCTCACGGTCGGTTTCGGCGAGAGGCTGATCTTGGAGGAGCTCAATCTCGAGGTCAGGAAGGGCGAGATTCTCGGCTTCGTCGGTCCGTCGGGCGCGGGCAAATCGGTGCTGATGCGCGCCATCATCGGGCTGATGCCGAAGCGCGCCGGACGCATCGAGGTGATGGGGATCGATCTCGGCGCGGTCGACGGCGCTGCCCGACGCAATGTTGAGCGGCGGTGGGGCATCCTATTTCAGCAGGGCGCGCTGTTCTCGTCACTGACGGTACGGCAGAACATCCAGTTCCCGATCCGCGAATATCTCGACGTGTCGCAGCGGCTGCTCGATGAGATCACCGTTGCCAAGCTGTCCATGGTCGGGTTGAAGACAGAGGCGGTCGATCGCTATCCCTCGGAACTGTCAGGCGGCATGATCAAGCGCGTCGGCCTTGCGCGCGCTCTGGCCCTCGATCCTGAGATCGTCTTTCTCGACGAGCCGACCGCAGGGTTGGATCCGATCGGGGCTGCGGCCTTCGACGAGCTCGTGCGCACGCTGCAGCGCACTTTGGGCCTGACGGTTTTCATGGTAACCCATGATCTCGACACGCTTTATACGTCGTGCGACCGGATTGCGGTGCTGGGGGATCGCAAGGTCATTGCCATCGGCACGACGAAGGACATGGAAGCCTCCCAGCATCCTTGGTTGAAATCCTATTTCCACGGCAAACGCGGCCGCGCGGCGGCAGGTTAGGTTCCGGAGAAAAACGCATGGAGACACGGGCAAATTATGCGCTGATCGGCGGCTTCACGCTGCTGGTGCTGCTGGCTGCCTTCGGCTTCGTGGTCTGGTTTCAGAATGTCGGCACGGCCAAGACCCGCATCGGCTACCGCATCGTCTTCGATGGCGCCGTAACGGGATTGCGCACGGGCGCGAATGTGAACTTCAACGGCATCCGGATCGGCGAAGTCGACTCGGTCAAGATCGACGATCCGCACACCGTCGTCGCCATCATCAAGGTCGAGCGCAAGGCGCCGGTTCGCAAGGACACCCGGATCGGTCTGGAGTTTCAGGGCCTGACCGGCATTGCCGCGATTTCAATGAAGGGCGGCGATGTCAATGCGCCTGAGGTGGAGCCGGACGCCGATGGCGTACTGACGCTGCACGCCGATCCCGGCTCGAGCCAGGACTTTACCGAAGCCGCACGCGCGGTGCTGCAGAACGTCAACCGGCTCGTGACCGACAATCAGGAGTCGATCCGCAACGCGGTGAAGGGCATCGAGGCTTTCTCGGCGACGCTGGCGGAGAACTCCAAGCGTATCGACAGCGTGATGACCGGGCTGGAGATGATGGTCAACAAGGATGGCAAGGGCGAGCTGCAGGCGGCGATCGCCTCGTTCAAGGAGCTGACCGACAATCTCGACACGCGCACGGCGGAGATTTCCAGCGGCGTCAACAAGCTCACCGCGACCGGGACCAAGGAGATCTCGGTGCTGGTGTCCGACGCGCGCAGGACACTCGGCGACATCAGCATTGCGTTCCGCAACATCGACAAGAACCCGTCACGGCTGCTGTTCGGCGGACCGCCGCCGCAAAGCAACGAGGCGCGTGCGCAGGGACGGCGCTAGTTAACTGTCGCAAGCTGTTCGGCGCGGCTCATCCGTTCAGTAGCGAGGGCTGTCGTGCACAGTGCACGGGAGCCGTCGTTCAGGCTCACGCGATCTGCAGGAGCGGGTCTCACCCTGCAAGAAACCCGCCGTCGACGGCCACAACCGTGCCTGTCGCATACTGGGAGGCGGGCATGCACAGAAACACGACGGCCCCGGCAACGTCCTCCGGCTGGCCCCAGCGCTTGAAGGCGGTGCGGTCGGCGATGCGCTGGTAGTGCGCCTGATCCGAACGTCCGGCGGCATTGATGGCCGTCTCGATGTATCCCGGAGCGACCGCGTTGACGCGAATTCCTTCTTCCGCCCAGGCCAACGCCAGCGCCTTGGTCAGCATGACGACACCGCCTTTGCTGGCGCAATAGGCCGGGATCCGCGGCAGCGCCAGCGTCGCATTCATCGACGCGATGTTGACGATCGAGCCTTTGCTGTTTGCCAGTGCCGGACGAAAGGCGAGACAGGTCCGAAACGTTCCCGTCAGGTTGACATCGAGGACCTTCGCAAACATCTCGATTTCGTATTCCTTGTCACGGGCGAGGATACCCGCGCAGTTGATCAGTGCATCGACGCGTTCATGCTTGAGCGCGAAAGAGGCGACAGCCTTGTCGTCGGTGACGTCGAGCGGAGCGAGCTGCAATCCTGGCCGCGGCTTGAGCAGCGTTCTCGCGATGTCGGCCTCGTCGACGCCGGTTGCCGTGACTGCCGCGCCGAGATCGCAGAACAGATTGGCGATGGCGGCGCCGATGTCGCCGGCGCCGCCGATCACGACGGCATGAAATCCAGGGGTAAGCGAAAACGGACGGTCTATCGGCATTGCTTGTCTCACTTGGCGGATCGTGACGGTGGCGCAGTCGACTCTCGCACCACCAGGGAGTGATAGACTTCGTGATGCATGATCGTTTGTTCGCCGGCGAGGTGACGGACCAGGAATTCGCCGGCCCGCTGCCAGGTTTCTCCTGTCGGAACGTGAATGGTGGTCAGGCTCGGCCGCAGATGCCGGCTCCAGTCGAGGTCATCGAAACCGACCACCGAGAGATCGCGCGGCACGGAAAACCCGCTCCGTTCCGCTTCCAGCAGTACGCCGTAAGCTATGACGTCGTTGCCGCATACCACCGCAGTCGGCCGCTCTTCGAGGCTGAGGAGATAGCGAGCGGCTTCGCGCGCATCGTCCAATGCATATGGCACTTCGACGTGCCATTGCGGGGGTAGCGTGATGCTGCTGTCGGCGAGCGCTCGGCGGAATCCGGCAACGCGGGCGCTCGCGCGGTCATTGTTGCGCTGGAGAGCGGAGACAATCCCGATCCGGCGATGACCGAGCTCGATGACATGCATCGCGGCGCGGTAGGCCGCGGCTTCGTTGTTCGTGCCGACGCAAGGGTAGGGCCGATCGGGCCGGTAGATTCCGACGTTGATGAAGGGCACGGCATTGTCGGCGAGCATCTTGCGCAGAGCGTCGTGATGGCAGTCGCCGCGCAGCACGAGCCCGTCGACGCCGCGGCTGACGAGATTGCGCGCCTGCTGTAGTTCGACGTCGAGGTCGTAGCCGGTCGTCGTCAGGAACAGCATGTAGCCTACGGACGAAAGATAGCTCTGCAGCGATGCGATGCCGCGCGCAAACATCGTGTTGTCGATCGTCGGCACGATTGCCCCGAGCGTGCGCGAGCGGCGCGACGAAAGGATCCGGGCCGGTGCGTGCGGAATGTAGCCGACCGCATCGATCGCCTGTGCAATGCGCGCCCGCAGTGATGCGCTGACGGATTCCGGCTTGTTGATCGCGCGTGAGACGGTCGCAATCGAGACTCCGGCTCGCTCGGCAACCGCGCGAATGCCTTGTTTCGACGACCTCGCAGTGAGCAAGCTCATTTGGCCAATGTAACGTTACAAACTGCGCGCAAGCGCGTGGGCGTAATCTCCGATCATTCTGCACCTTGCACGGCATTTTGTCTACTTGCTTGACAGCGCCAGCTCGGTGCTTAGGATGTAAACGGTTTCAAAAAGGCCGCTGCCGGATCGGGGGGGAGGAGTCCATGATGGCCAGGATGTTTGCGGCATGCGCGGCCTTGACGCTTGTTGCGGTCGGCACTGCCACTCCGAGCGCGCGCGCAGCCGATTTCGACTGGAAGAAATTCCAGGGCAAGACCGTCACCTTTCTGGTCAACAACAATCCGGTCGCGCAGGCGCTTCTGACCTACAAGAGCGATTTCGAAAAGCTCACCGGCATGACGCTCAAGGTGGACAGCTACCAGGAGCAGCAGATGCGCCAGCGCCTGGTCACCGTGATGAACGCGCGCAGCGACGAGGTCGATGTGTTCATGACGTTGCCGTCGCGAGAGGGCGAGCAGTTCGCCGCCGCGGGTTGGTATGCTGATCTATCGGCGATGTCGAAGGATCAGGCGGCGAAGGATTACGACCTTGCCGGCCTGAGCCAGGCCCTGCGCAAGGCAGGTACCTTCAATGGCAAGCTGACCAGCATGCCGATGAACATCGAGGGGCCTATCCTCTATTACCGTACCGACATCTTCAAGAAATGCGGGATCGAGGCGCCGGCCACCATCAAGGACCTCGAAGCCGCGGCACAGAAGATCAAGTCGTGCGACAGCGCGGTTACGCCTTTCGTCTCGCGCGGGCTGAAGCCGGCGGTCGCCTACACGTTCAGCAACGTGTTGCACAACGTCGGCGGTAGCTACATCGTTGATGGCAAATCGAACCTTTGCTCGCCAAAGGGCAAGGAGGCGCTGGAGAGCTATAGCCGGTTGCTGCGAGACTTCGGTCCACCCGGCGTGGTCAATTACAGCTTCCAGCAGATATCGGCGCTCTATCGCAGTGGCCGTGCGGCGATGTCGTTCGAATCCTCCAATGAGTTGCGCACCGTGATGGAAGGCGGCGCGCGACTTAAGGACACTGGCCTGGCGCCGTTCCCGGCGGGAGAGGCCGGACAGGTGCCGACCGCCATCGGCTGGGGCATGGCCGTCTCCGCTCACTCAAAACAGCCGGATGCCGGATGGTACTTCGTGCAGTGGGCGACGAGCCCGGAGATTCAGAAGCGCATGGCGCTGCAGGGCATCGCACCGCCGCGCCCGGCGGTCGCCAACGATCCGGAATACCGCAAATGGATCGAGGAGGAGCCGGTGCGAAAGCAATGGCAGGCTGCGCTCGACGTGCTGGCGACAAAAGGCTCCTCGGAAGTCGGTTACCCGATCGTGGCCAACCCTGAATCGCGCGAGTTCATCGGGCAGGCGGTGCAGGACCTGATCCTGAAGCAAAAGCCCATCGACCAGGCTTGCGCCGATGCGGACAAGGCGCTCGATGCGCTGATCGCGCAGAAATAGCAGTGAGGCGTTGGCTGTATGGCGTCTGCCGCCGATGCCCCAGTTCAGGGCCAGAGCGATGGTGAAAGAAGCACAGGCATGTCCGGGGCTGCTGCCGCATTGACGCAGGATCGGCAGAGACTGGAGTTGGCGGCGCTCTCGGCGCCGGCAGTGATCTTCACTGCCGCAATGATTGCGTTCCCCGTCGTCTACACGGTTTGGCTTGGATTTCAGAGCTTCTCGTCCACGGGCCGGCAGTCCTTCGTCGGCCTGGACAACTATTCGAAGTTGGTTGCCGATCGTGAGTTCTGGCACGGGCTGTGGGTGACATTCGCGCTCTATGTCCTTTCGCTCGTTCTGCAGGTCGTGCTCGGCGTCTGGCTGGCGCTTGCCTTGTTTCACGCCAAGCGCTTGCCGGGGATCGTGCGCTCGCTGTTCATTTCACCGTTCATGATGCCGCCCGTCGTTGCCGGCATGATGTGGCTCGTGATCCTGGATCCGTCGCTCGGCGCGGCCAATTACATCCTCCAATTCCTTGGCCTGCCGCCGTCGGAGTGGCTGGCATCGCCGACCTGGGTCATCCCAACCGTGGCCTTGATCGACACCTGGCAATGGACGCCATTTGTCGCGCTGATCGTGCTTGGCGGTCTGCAATCGTTGCCGCCAAGCGTATATGAGGCCGCCCAGATCGACGGCGCGTCGGCATTCAAGACCTTTCATCGCATCACACTGCCGCTGTTGCTGCCGACAATCGTCACTGCGGCCATTCTGCGCAGTGTGGACCTGTTGCGATTCTTCGACATCATCTACATCACGACCCAGGGCGGCCCTGGCAACGCGTCGAACACGCTCAACATCTACGGCTTCCGCGTCGGTTTCGAGTTCTTCAACATCGGCTATGCGAGTGCGTTGATGCTGACGCTGACCGCGATCGTGTTCGGAGCGGTACTTGCGTTCAACCGCTTGCGCAACGCTGTCGCCTGGTGAGGTAAATCAGTGACGGAAGCACCCACAGTCGATATCTGGATCCGGCGGCTGAACCTGCTTCAGCTCATCGTCGCCGGGGTCATCATCCTGGCGCCGACCGTCTGGATGGTGCTGTCCTCATTGAAGCCGTCGTTCGAGGTGACCGCCTATCCGCCGACGCTGCTGTTCTCGCCGACGCTCGAGAACTATGTGCAGTTGACCGAAACGACACCTTTCCTCGATTACGCAATCAACAGCCTGATCGTGACGATCGGATCGACCGGACTTGGGTTGCTGTTCGGAATTCCCGCCGCCTTCGCCGTATCCTGGACGCGGATTTCCTGGCCGGCCATATTGACGTTGGCGGCGCGCATGGCGCCCGGAACGCTATTCCTGTTGCCGTGGTATGTCATGTTCCGTCAGGTCGGCATGATCGGCTCCTACAGCGCACTTATTCTCAGTCACGCTGTCATCACGCTGCCGATCATCATATGGATCCTGCTGCCCTCGTTCGACGCCATTCCGCGAAGCATTTTCGAGGCCGCGCAAGTTGACGGCTGCAGTGTGACGCGCATTCTCTGGCGGATCGCCTTGCCGCTGGTGGCCTCCGGCATCGCGGTCGCCGCCATTCTCGCCTTTGTGTTCTCCTGGAACTACTTCCTGTTCGCGCTGGTTCTGTCGAATGGCGACAGCAAGACGCTGATTGCGGCCGCATTCAATTTCATCGGCGAAGGATCGACGCAGTGGGGAGCGCTGATGGCGGCAGCAACCCTGATCGCACTGCCTCCGCTCATCCTCGCGATGCTGGTTCAGCGCTGGCTGGTCTCCGGACTGACGCTCGGCGCAGTGAAGGGTTAGGTGTTTCGATGAGCGTCTCTCCACTCCCCAATTCGAACATGCAGGCGGCAGTGTTTCACGGCGGCGAGCGCATCACGATCGAGCGCGTCGCGATTCCGGATGTTGCGGCGGGCGAAGTGCTGGTGCGGGTTTCGCGAACGGCGCTCTGCGGGTCGGACTTCAAGCTCTGGCACAAGGGTGCAGAATTCACCGCCGGTCACGAGATCTTTGGTGTGGTCGAACAGCCCGGTCATCGCCTGCACGGACATCGCTGCGCCGTTTACATCCCGCTGCACTGCGGGCATTGCGCCGCGTGCCGACGTGGCGATACACAGATGTGTCTCGAGGTCTCGAGCCTGATCGGCTGGAACCGGCCGGGTGGCTATGCCGAATATGTGCCGGTGCCGGAGAACTGTCTGCTGCCGGTCCCCGACGATATCGAAGATCGATTGGCGCCGCTGTTGCTCGATGTGATTGGCACATCCGGACACGCGGTACGCTTCGTCAGCCGCGTTGTTCCGCCGGAGGAGGCTGGCCCAGTTCTGGTGATGGGCGCCGGACCAGTCGGACTGGGTGTGGTGCTGGCGCTGCGCAGCCTTGGCTACAGCGACATCTACGTGGCCGATCCGAACACGGCGCGGCTGGCAATCGCCCAATCCTTTGGCGCCAAGGCGCATCCGGTTGGCGATACCTCGATGCGCTTTGCGCTGATCATGGAGTGCTCGGGCGCGCATGCGGCGCGCAATCTCGGCATCGAGCTGGTGCTGCCGCGCGGCGCCTTGGTGCTCGTCGGCGAGAACGCGGCACCCTGGACCATCGAGGAAGGCAAAGTGTTTCGGCGCAAGGATTTCTACATGATCCGCACCTTCTATTTTCCGATCGCCGATTTCGAGCCGAACGTCGCGCTGCTGCGCCAGTTCAAGGAGGAGTATCGCGTTCTCGTCGATGGCGAGTTCGGCCTGACGGCTCTGCCGGAGAATTTTGCGCGGTTCGCCCGCGGCGAATTGATCAAGCCTGTTCTCGCGCTGGATTAATATTGTGGCATCGATCTCCATTCGCAGCTTGATCAAGCGGTACGGCAACTACACCGTCATTCCCAATCTCGACCTCGAGATCGCGGATCACGAGTTCGTCGTGTTCGTCGGCCCTTCCGGCTGCGGCAAGTCGACCCTGCTCAGGATCATCGCCGGCCTTGAGCCCATCACGTCGGGCGATCTTTATATCGCCGATAAGCGCGTCAACAGCGTTCCGGCCGCGCAGCGCGACATCGCCATGGTGTTCCAGGACTACGCGCTCTATCCGCATATGCGCGTATACGAAAACATGTCCTTCGCGCTCGAGTTGCGCGGCACGTCCAAGGCGGAGATCGACGCGCGCGTGAGACGCGCTGCGGCCCTCCTGCACATCGAATCCTATCTTGATCGCAAGCCCAAGGAGCTGTCGGGCGGCCAGCGCCAACGCGTGGCAATGGGGCGTGCAATCGTGCGCAACCCCAAAGCCTTCCTGTTCGATGAGCCGCTGTCGAACCTCGATGCCAAGCTGCGTGGCCAGGTGCGAGCCGAGATCAAGGCGTTGTCGCAGCAGCTCAAGACGACCATGGTGTTCGTCACGCACGATCAGGTCGAAGCCATGACGATGGCCGACCGGATCGTGGTGATGCAAAGCGGCACCGTTCAGCAATACGACACACCGGAAGCGGTCTATGAGCGGCCGGCCAACAAGTTCGTTGCAGGCTTCATCGGTTCGCCTGCCATGAACTTTTTTCCGCTGGAGTTGCACGGGGACCGGATTGTCTTTTCGCAGGACGGCACGACGGCCCCGCTCGACGTAGAGTGCCAAGGTTTGTTGCACCAGGCGGGCAATGGCGTGCTTGGGATCCGCCCCGAGCATTTCGCGGTGACGGGCGAGGCCGCTGACGGTATTGCAGCGATTATCAAGTTGGTCGAGCCGCTTGGTTCGGATACGCTGGTTCATTTCGATCTTGCAGGTGTGTCAGCCATCGCGCGGGTCGATCCGTCGCTGCGGCCGAAAGTCGGCGATCGTCTCAACCTGCGCCCGCAGCCCGGAAAGACGCATCTCTTCGACGGCACCGATGGCAGGGTGCTGCGGTGAATCAGCGGAACGGGCGCGAGAAAGAATTGTCCCTGGACGACCTTGCCACGCAGGCGGGACATGTCCGCGTGATCTGCCTCGGCCTGTCGGCTCTCGATCAGGTCTGGCGCGTCGACCGGCTGTTTTCCGGTGAAAGCGAAAAGATCAAGAGCTTGGACTATTCGATGGTCGGCGGCGGCATGGCGGCCAACGCCGCGGTGGCCATTGCCCGGCTCGGCGGTGCCGTCGCCTTCTGGGGGCGCGGCGGGGACGATGCGGCGGGGCACGAGATGCGATCGGCGCTTACCGGCGAACGCATCGATGTCGCGAACTTCCGCTTGTTCGCAGATGGCCGTTCGTCCGTCTCTGGCGTGATCGTCGACAAATCCGGTGAGCGCCAGATCGTCAACTTCCGTGGTTCCTATCCCGAACAGGCGGGCTGGCTTCCGCTTGAGGAGGTTGCCGACGCCTCTGCCGTGCTCGCCGACCCGCGCTGGGTCGAGGGCGCGGCGACGCTGTTCAGCAAAGCGCGCGCGCTCGGTGTCCCGACGGTTCTTGACGGCGACGTCGCCGATGCGGAGGTGTTCGAGCGCCTGCTTCCGCTCACGGACCACGCCGTGTTTTCCGAACCGGCGCTCGCAGCCTTCGCTGGTTCAGCCAGCGGCGCGTCATTGGCGAGCCTCGCGCGCTTCCATTGTCGCGTCGTCGCAGTGACGCGCGGGCAGGACGGCGTGAGCTGGCTTGAGAATGGCCGAGAGCAAAGGCAGGCGGCGTTTCCGGTCGATGTCGTCGATACCACCGGTGCAGGGGACGTTTTCCACGGGGCCTACGCCTTTGCGATCGGCGCCGGCCTCGAGGTGCGAGACGCCATGGCATTCGCCGCCGCGACCGCGGCGATGAAATGCACGCATTCGGGCGGACGCGCCGGAATTCCTACCATCGACGACTGTCTTGCATTCATAAGGAAGAGTCAGTGAGAACAATTGGAAAGAACCGCGGCCTCGCACGCCTTGCCGACGCGGATGGTCACTTTCGTATGGTTGCGCTCGATCAGCGTCCGCCGCTGTTCGAAGCCATTGCGCAGGCAAAAAACATCACCAGGGATCAGGTCCAGTATTCAGACGTGACGGCAGCCAAGCGCCTGCTCGTCGAGGCGCTGGCGCCGTATTGCAGCTCGATGCTGTTCGATCCCAATTTTGCGGTGCCTGCAGCCATCGACGTGCTGCCCGCACGTTGCGGCCTGATCATGACGCTCGAAGAGCATCGGGTCGAGGAGACGCAGGGCGGCCGCAGGTCGAAAGCCATCGCGAACTGGAGCGTTGAGAAGATCCGGGCGATGGGCGGTGACGCGGTGAAGGTACTGGCCTGGTACCGGCCCGATGCCGATGCGAGCGTCAATGAGCATCAGAGACGGTTCGTGCGCGAGATTGGTCAGGAGTGCGCCCGTTACGACGTCCCGTACGTGCTCGAATTGCTGGTCTATCCATTCCTCGGCAGTGCCAACCATACGCCGGACTATGTGGAGTCGCCGGGCAAGCTACCCGAACTGGTGATTGAGAGCGTACGGGAGTTCGCCAAACCCGAATATGCCGTCGACTTGTTGAAACTTGAAAGCCCGCTGGCCGCCGCCAGTTTGCCTCCACGGGATGGCAGCGCCGCAGCGCGCGCCGCACAGAAAGAGTTCGACGCCATTGGTGATATTTGCCGCGAGCAGGGAATTCCCTGGGTGCTGCTATCGGGTGGGGCAGCGCGCGAAAAGTTCGAGCGCGTGCTGGACTTTGCCTACGCTGCCGGTGCCGGCGGATTTCTGGCTGGTCGCACCATCTGGCTCGAGGCCGTGCGCAGGCACTTCCCCGATCGTAACGCGGTTGCAGCCAGCCTGCGGCAGGACGGTGTCGCTGTGCTGGAAGGGCTCAATGCGCTGACAAAGGCCAACGCCAATGCCTGGACGGCGCGCTTTCCGGCCTTCAGCGATATCAAGCAGGAAGGCGATTTCGCCCGGGCCTACTGAGGCTGTCGAAGTCGTCCCTTGTTGGGCGAGAGATACACGTAGCGCTTAGCGCGCAGCGCGCTCGATCGCGTGAGCCGCCTCCAGCAGGATTTCGGCAACCTCGTGCTCGCGACGTGGGCCGAGACGCACACGTACCGCGGAAACCGTCAACGCGGCGATCGGACGGTTGTCCGCGGTCTTGATCCAGGTGGAGATCGATTTCGTTTCCTGCACCAGTCCGACCTCGCGCAGGTTATAGCCCCTCCGTCGGGCAACGGCGATCTGCGTGAGAACCGTCGCTGCGTCGGTCCTGTAGGGCGCGAACCTCACTTCGTTGGCGGTCACGATCTTTCTCGCCTCGTGAGCGGGCATTGCCGCCAGAATTGCGACGCCAGCACTGCTGACGCCCAGCGGTCGTCGAGCGCCGACCTCGATGGACAACACCTGGATGGGATAGGAGCCGATCCGGCGGTCGACACAGAGCGTGTCGTTGCCGGTGCGCACCGTCAGGAACAGCGTGTCACCGACCGCCCGCGATGTCCGGCTGAGAACGTCATCTGCCGCCGCAGCCAACGGGAAGCGCGTCGAACGCGCGAGCGCCAACTCGGGCACTTGTCGGCCGACCGCATAGCGTCCGGTCTTTTCGTTCCGCTCCACGATGCCTTCTTCGATCAGCACATGGACGAGACGGTGCACCGTGGGGCGAGTTAGTCCGGTCGCCTGAACGACTTCGGCGAGCGGCAATCCCGCCTCGCGGCCCGCCGCAAGGATGCGCAAGACCGCGAGCGCGCGCCGGATCGTCTGCGCGCCTTTCCGTGGCGGCTGAACTTTGTCATCTGACTTCATGGCCTGACGCCTTTTGCTCATATGGCCCATGGCTTCTCACTTGTTGCAGACGGCTTTGCCGTCCACAATGTGGACAAAAACCGCACAATTCGATCGACAGGTAAAGCCCCGGAATCGAATGATCGCGCCGCAGGTCGATGCACCAGCGGCGCGCAAAGCCGCTCGGTCGAACAAAAATGATGGATCTGCACCCGTCAAAAAAGGGTTGTGGGAGACATGATGAGATTTCTCGCCGTTGCAATCGCTGCGTTCGCCGCATTCGCCAGCCCGGCGGTAGCAGAGCAGTGGCCCACGCGGATCGTCCGGCTGATCGTGCCATACCCGGCCGGCGGAAATGTCGATAGCGCCGCACGTATTGTCGCGGACAAACTGCAGCAGCAGTTCGGCCAGCCATTCATCGTCGAGAACAAGCCGGGCGCCGGCGGGCTCGTTGCCGGCGAAGCGTTCGCGAAGGCGCCGAAGGACGGCTACACGCTGTTCATTGGCGCGAACGGCCCGGTGCTGTTCGCTCCGGAAATCAACAAGCGCGACGCCTATCAGTGGAAACGGGATTTCCTGCCGATCACGACCATCTCGATGACCCCGCTGGTGCTCGAGGTTCACCCGTCTGTAAAGGCCGGATCGTTGAAAGAGCTTTTCGAACTGGCGCGCCGGGAGCCGGGCAAGCTGACGATGGCGTCGCCGGGGCCGGGCACGACCAATCACCTGCTCAGCGAGCTGGCGCAGGCTGAACTCGGCCTGCAGTGGCTCACCGTTCAATACCGCGGCAACGCGCCTGCAACCAACGATCTGATTGGCGGGCACGTACAGTTCGCCTTTGATCAGCTATCCGTCGCACTGCCGCAGATCAAGGCCGGCACTGTGCGCGCGCTCGCCGTCACCAGCACTGCAAGGTTGCCGTCGCTGCCGGACGTGCCGACCTTCGCCGAACTCGGCTTCAAGAATTTTGATGCGCAGACCTTCACGGGCGTGTTCGCGCCGGCAGGGACGTCACCTGAAATCGTGAAGAAGCTCTACGACAGCCTGGCCGCGATTCTGAAAGATCCGGAAGTGGTCGAGAAGTTTGACGCGCTCGGCGCGCAGGCCGTTGCGATGACGCCCACGGAATTCAGCGCCTATCTCGAACGAGAGGACGCCAAGTGGATCCCCGTGGTCCGCAGGGCCAACATCAAGGCCGAGTGATCCCTTAAAGCGAGGCACGCACGGGACGGGGACGGGTATGCGCATAGATCCCTCAGATATGGGCGCCGAACAGGTTTACAGGCTGATCACCGGCGTCGTGGTGCCGCGTCCGATTGCCTGGGTCACCAGTCTTTCAGCGACGGGCGTACTCAACCTTGCGCCGTTCAGCGCCTTTACGTTCGTCTCGCCGAAGCCGCCAATGCTCGCAATCAGCGTCGGCCGCAAGGCTGGCGTCTATAAGGATACGGCTCACAACATTCTCGATACGAAGGAGTACGTCATTCACATCGCCGATGCGCCGCTGATGAACGCGGTGCACGAGAGCTCGGTGGAGCATCCGGCCGAGGTCAGCGAGGTCGAGCAGCTCAACCTCGAAACCGCACCCAGCGAGTGCATCAAGGTCCCGCGGCTGGTCGCGCCGCCGGTCGCGATGGAATGCCGGTTTCAGCAATGTTTTGAGTTCGGCGAGGCTCGCAGCCGGCTCATCGTCGGCGAAGTCGTGATGTTTCACATACGCGAAGGGCTCTACGGAAACGGCAAGATCGAAACCGAGGCGCTTGATCCGATCGCCCGCATTGCAGGTCCTCGCTATGCCCGGCTCGGCGAAATCGTGACGTTGCGGACGGTGTTCCAGACCCCGAAGTCGATCGAGTAGCGACCCCTGTGGACACCGAACGCCATCGCCATCACGCGGCGGCCTGAACATTCTTGAGGACCAAAGACGATGCGACTTCTGAGCTATCTTGTGGACGGCGAACCCCGCTATGGGGCAGTCACGGACGGCGGCGTTGTCGACCTGACGGCGCGGATCGGACGCGACTTTCCGGATCTGCAGGCTCTGATCGCACGTGACGGGCTTGCGGCCGGCCGGAAGGCAATCGCGGATCAAAAGCCGGATCATGCGCTGGAGCGACTGACGTTGCTGCCGCCGATTCTTGCCCCGGAAAAGCTCTGGTGCATCGGTGTGAACTACAAGGACCGCAACGCCGAATACAAGGACAACTCTGACTTGCCGAAATATCCGAGCCTGTTTGTCCGCAACATCGGATCGGTTGTCGGATCCGGACAGCCGATCGAAAAGCCGAAGGTGTCGGAGCAGCTCGATTACGAAGGTGAGCTTGTCATCGTAATAGGTAAGGAGGGACGCCACATTGCGCGCGAGCAGGCATGGTCGCACATTTTCGGAATGACGCTCTGCAACGAGGGCAGCGTCCGCGACTGGCTGCACCACGGCAAGTTCAACGTGACGCAGGGCAAGAATTTCGACCGCTCGGGCAGCATCGGGCCGTGGGTCGTGACGGCGGATGAATGCGATCCGAAGGGGCCGCACGATATCATCACCCGTGTGAACGGCGAGGTGCGTCAGCAGGACAGCACCGAGCGTTTGATGTTCCCGTTCGATGTCCTGATTGCCTATCTTTCGACGTTCGCGACGCTGAAAGCCGGAGACATGATCGTGACCGGCACGCCGACCGGCGCTGGCGCGCGTTTTGATCCGCCGCGCTGGCTGAAGCCGGGAGACGTCGTCGAGGTGGAATCGTCGCAAATCGGCGTGCTTCGCAACACGGTCGTTGCGGAAGGCTGACGGCATGCTCGACCAATCCACCATCAACCGTCTGGCAGAGCGGCTCGACGAGGCAGAACGGAGCAAACGGCTGATCGGGATGTTCACGCGTGAGCATCCTGGGATGACGATCGAGGACGCCTACGCGATCCAGCGATCCTGGACGCGTCTGCAGCTTGACCGCGGTCGTGTCATCCGCGGCCACAAGATCGGCCTGACCTCCAGGGCCATGCAAAGTGCTGTCGGTATCGACGAGCCGGACTACGGCGTCCTGTTCGCGGACATGTTCTATCCCGACGCGAGCACGGTGCCGTTCGACCGCTTTCACGCACCGCGCATCGAGGTCGAACTTGCCTTCGTGCTGAAGGCGCCGCTGCGCGGGCCGGACTGCTCGATCTTCGACGTCCTCAATGCAACCGATTACGTCACGCCCGCGCTTGAAATCCTCGAAACCCGCATGCACCGCGTCGATCCTGAGACCGGGCAGGCCCGCAAGGTCATGGACACGATTTCGGACAACGCCGCGAACGCCGCCCTGGTGGTAGGTGGCAGACCGTTCCGACCGCTCGAAGCCGATATGCGCTGGATCGGCGCGCTATTGTTCCGCAATGGCCAGATCGAGGAGACAGGGCTCGCTGCGGCCGTGCTCAATCATCCGGCGACGGGCATCGCCTGGCTTGCCAATCGCCTGACGCCCCACGACGAGCATCTCGCAGCCGGCGAGATCGTGCTGGCCGGTTCGTTCACCCGCCCGGTCGACATTCGCCGTGGTGATACATTCCATGCAGATTACGGAGCATTCGGCTCCGTATCCTGCCAATTCATCTGATCGAGGAGCGTCATGACGACTGCGGCGAGACGCAAAAGCATTCATATCGGCGGCTTCAAGCACGCCAATCCCATTCCGAACGCCTGCCGCATCGGCAATCTCGTGATGTCCGCGGTCATTCTCGGTCGCGATGCTGCCAGCGGCGGCATGCCGGAGAGCCTCGAGGCGCAGTGTGCCAACATGTTTGCGCATATGAAGGCCACTGTGGAAGCCGCGGGGGGGACCACCGACGACATCATCAAGATGACGGTGTGGCTCAAAGACCGCTCGCAGCGCGGGCCAGTGAATGTCGAATGGCTGAAGATGTTTCCGGACGAGCATTCACGTCCTGCGCGCCATTCGCTGCAGATGGATATGGAAGGCGGCGCGCTGGTGCAGTGCGATTTCACCGCCGTGATCGACTGAAAAGGATCTTCCCGTGCCGACTTATCTTCCGTTCGATCCCAATCCGCGTCGCCCTTCGAAACTGCCGCCGGCGGGGACCGTCGACAGTCAGTTTCACGTGCTCGGGTCGCTCGAGAAGTATCCCGTTCGTCCGGGCGCCGCCTACCAGATGCCGAGCGCGACCTGGGAGGCGGCGCTGCGGATGCACAAGACGCTCGGCATCGAGCGCGGCGTAATCGTGCAGACCACGACCTATGGCGCCGATCATGCGGTCGTGCTCGACGCTCTTGCGGCCATGGGACCGAACTACCGGGGTTGCGCCAATGCATTGGTGTTTGCCGAGGCCGACGATGCCTATCTGGTGAAGCTGCACGAGGCCGGGGTGAGGGGAGCACGCTTCAGCTTTCGCCAGGAACTCGGCGCCGTGCTTTCGGACAAGGATTTTGCACGTGCAATCGCGCGCATTCGCGAGCTTGGCTGGTACGCGAAAATCCAGCCGGAGAAGGACGGAATTGTCTCGAGCGTCGAGAAGTACCAGTCGCTTGATGTCCCGGTGCTGATCGATCACATGGCACGGCCGGATCCCGCGCGAGGCAAAGACGATCCCAACCTCCGCAAGATGCTGGAGCTGCTGTCGAAGGGCAATTTCTGGGTGATGCTGTCGCTCGGTGAGAAGACGTCCAAGGCAGGCCCGCCCTGGGATGACGTCATCCCGATTGCTCGCATCTATATCGAGGCCGCTCCCGATCGCTGCGTGTGGGCGAGCGACTGGCCGCATCCGGTTTCGGTGGTCCAGCCGCCCAATGATGCCGATCTGCTCGAGCTGATGTATCGTTACGCGCCCGATCAGGCGACGCTGGAGAACATCCTTGTTCGCAACCCTGCGAAGCTGTTCGGCTTTCCAGCGTAGTTCATGTCCTTGAACAACATGTTCTCTACCGGGCACGCCACAGGAAAAACGTGGCGTGTGCAGGAGAGCAGAGCAGTAATGGTGATCAGAGCCAGGGCAGCTCCTGCCGTTGAGCGGCCTCGAAGCGTTCGATCTCATTCCGGTAGGTGAGGGTCAGGTCGACGTCGTCGACGCCCTTCAGCAGGCAGTCCTTGCGGAACGGATCGATGTCGAAACGATCGGTTTGGCCGTCCGGGCCGGTGACGCTCTGTGTTGCCAGGTCGATCGAGATGGTCCGGCTGGGTGATTGATGCAGCATCTGCCGAATGGCGGCAACCCGCGCTTCGTCGAGCTTCACGGGAAGGGCGCCGTTCTGCAGGCAGTTGTTGAAGAAGATATCGCCGAAGCTCGGGGCAATGAAGGCGCGAAAACCATTGTCGAGCATCACCGTCACCGCGTTCTCGCGCGATGAGCCGCAACCGAAATTTCTGGCGGCGACGACGATCTTTGCGCCGGCAAACGCCGGTTTGTTCAAGATGAATTCGCCCCTGCTGCTGCCGTCAGGATTGAAGCGCAGATCGTGAAACATGGCATCGACCTGCGCCGCGCGCGGGCGGCCCAGGTATCGCGCCGGAATGATCTGATCGGTGTCGATGTTCGGCTGATCGAGTGGAACGGCCACGGCACTTAAGGAGGTGAAAGGGACCATTGCTCGTTGCTCCTAGGCCGTCAGACGGCGCACATCACTAAAGTGGCCGCAGATTGCCGCTGCTGCCGCCATTGCCGGACTCATCAGGTGTGTTCTGACGCCGCGCCCCTGCCGTCCGACGAAGTTGCGATTGGAGGTCGAAGCGATGCGCTGCCCGGGCTGACCAATATCGCCGTTCATGCCGACACACATTGAGCACCCCGGTTCACGCCATTCGAAACCGGCGTCCTGGAAAATCTTGTTGATGCCCTCGGCTTCGGCCTGTTGCTTGATGAGCCCCGAGCCGGCCACGACCCAGGAGGAAACGCGGGCCTTGCGCCCTTTGACGACGGATGCGGCCGCTCGCAGATCTTCGATCCGGCTGTTGGTGCACGAGCCAATGAACACGTGGTCAACAGCAAGCTCCTGCAGCGGCGTGCCTGGAACGAGCCCCATATAGTCGAGGGCGCGTCGCATGGCCTCCTTGCGCAGCGTATCGCTTTCCGATGCCGGATCAGGAATCCGCCCGGTGATGGGAAGCGCGTCTTCCGGGCTCGTGCCCCAGGTCACCATCGGCGCGATGTCCTCGGCCTTGAGCGTGACCTCGCGGTCGAAGGTTGCTTCCTCGTCGCTCCTCAGGGAGCGCCAGAATGCGACCGCCTTGTCCCAGTTTTCGCCCGCTGGGGCGAATGGCCTGCCTTGCAGATACGCGATCGTCGTGTCGTCCGGCGCGATCATTCCGGCGCGGGCGCCAGCCTCGATCGACATGTTGCAGACCGTCAGCCGTCCTTCGATGGAGAGGCTTCGAATGGCGCTGCCCGCGTATTCGACGACGTGGCCAACCGCGCCGGCCGCGCCGATCTTTGCGATGATCGCCAGGATCACGTCCTTGGCCGTAACGCCGCTGGCGAGCGAGCCCTCGACCGAAATCCGCATGGCCTTCGGCTTGCGCTGCCACAGGCATTGCGTGGCCATCACGTGAAAGACTTCGGAGGATCCGATGCCGAAGGCCAGCGCGCCGAGGGCGCCGTGCGTGGAGGTGTGAGAGTCGCCGCAGACCAATGTCAGGCCGGGCTGGGTCAATCCTTGCTCGGGTCCGACGACGTGAGCGATACCTTGGCGGATATCCCCCAGGCCGAACATCGTGACGTGAGCAGCGGCTGTGTTCCTTCGCATCTGCTCGAGGGTTTGCGCAAAATGAGGGTCGGTCTGTGGACCGGCCCGGCTTGGCACGTAATGATCCGGTGTTGCTGCCGCGCGATCCGACCTTCGCAAAGGAAGGCCGCGTTCGCGCAGCCTGGCAAAACCCGCTCCCGAGCCGTCATGCATCAGATGACGATCGATATAGATCAGCGCGTAGCCGTCATCCCGATCGACCACCACGTGCCGCCGCCAGATCTTTTCGAACATGCTTTGAGCAAGCAATTGGGCCTCCCGTGCAGGCAGATTCAGTGCTGTTGCCGACCTGTGTTCACGTTCGGAAGAACGGCCGGCAGACTATTCGGCTGCCGTTTGTCGAACGTCCGGCATTTGCCAGCGCTTTTCAAACGCCCAGATGTCCGGGAATCCCATCAGCTCGTGCAGGCTTTGCCCGGACGTTCGCGGCTCGTACATCGGCACGTCGATGTCCTTGGACGTGCCGTGCTGCTTCAGAAACAGATAAGCCCTGCGAGCGGCCTCGGCGACGGCGCCTAGGGCGATCCCGGGATAGATGGCGACGGCGAAGCCCATGTCCCTGAGCTGCTTTTCCGTCAGCAGGGGCGTGCGGCCGAACTGAACCATGTTGGCGAGGACGGGCTTGCTGATTGAACGGGCGATTTTTGCGAGCTCATCTTCGCTCTCGGGCGATTCGACAAAAATGATATCCGCGCCGGCCTCGGCGTAAGCTTCGCCGCGGCGCAGCGCTTCGTCCAGGCCGAGCGTCGTGCGCGCATCGGTTCGCGCGATGATCAATGTGTCCTCGCTGCGACGGCTATCCACCGCCACCTTGACCTTCAACACCATTTCTTCGGCAGGAATGACGCGGCGTCCCGGAGTGTGCCCGCACTTCTTCGGCATCTCCTGGTCCTCGATCTGGATGCCTTGAGCGCCGGCGGCTTCGTAGCCGCGGACCGTGTGCCGAACATTGATCAAGCCGCCATAGCCGGTGTCTGCGTCGGCGATGAGCGGCGTGCTCGTCCCTTCGCAAATAGTCCGCACGCGGGAGAGCATGTCCGAATAGGTCGCCAGTCCGGCGTCGGGCAGGCCGAGCGAAGAGGCGGTGACGCCATATCCCGTCATGTACAGCGCGTGGAAACCCATCTTATCCGCCAGTCGCGCGGTGATCATGTCGATCACACCTGGCGCTATCACGAGCTCTTTTCGCGCGATCACGCTGCGCAAGGATGCCTTCTTGGGGTCTGCCACGTCGTCGCTCCCTATTATCTTTTGACTAAGTCATTATAACATGATAACAACATGATGTCTAACAAAGATAAAAATACTGATGCGGGGAGGATTTAAATGGCGCATCGTACCTTCGCAGCCACGGTGCTTGCCGGGCTTGTCAGCATTTGCCCGGCGGCCGCTTCGGAAATCGTTGTCACGCATTGGTCTGCCCTGCTTTACGGCGCCCCCTACGCCGTGGCGCAGGAGAAGGGCTATTTCCAGGAAGAGGGGGTCAAGCTCGACGGCATCCTCTCGTCGAAGGGCGGCGGCACCAGCGTGCGCAACCTCATGGCCGGCGAAACGCTGTTTGCGGAGGTGGCGCTGCCTGCAGCCCTTGCCGCCATCAAGGAAGGCTTCCCGATAAAGATCATTTCCGGAGGGACGGAAGGCTCCGCCAGCTTCTGGGTCTCGCGCGAGAATGACAAGTTCGAGAAGCCCGCGGATCTCAAGGGCAAGAGATTTGCCTTCAGCCGTCCGAAGTCAGTCTCCGAGAGCGGAGTCCTTGCGGCGCTGAAATCGCACAACATCCCGCCCGATCAGGTCAAGATGGTTGCGGCCGGTGACATCGGCGCGGGGATCACCGCGCTTGAGCACAATCAGGTCGATGTGGCGACGCTGCCGGAGCCCATCTACTCCACGAAAACGAAGCAGGGCATGCGGTATCACAAGATGAACTGGTTCAGCGAGAAAGTCCCGCCGTCGACGCAAACGGTCGGAGTTGCGACGCTTGAGAACATACAGAAGCGTGACGCCGAGCTCAGAGCCGTCATCAGGGCGCGGCAGCGTGGGGTGGATTTCATCTATGCCAATCCGGAAGAGGCCTCGAAGCTGATTGCCAAGGCCTACAACATGTCTCCCGAGCTGATGCTGAGCGCGATGAAAGGAACGATGGAGCTGGCGCCGAAGTGGTGGAGCAGGGGTGAGCTGAACTACAGCAACATGAACAATGCTGCGGAAGGGCTCGCGTCGGTCGATCTGCTGAAGCTGCCTGTCGACTGGAAGGCCGTCGCGACCGAGAGCCTGCTTCCCGCCGATCTCCGCAAAGAAGCTGGCCGCTAGCATCGGATTGCCGTCGATGACAAACGAGCACGTATCATTTCGTGATGTCGAACAGGTGTTTCCTGCACGCGGCAAGCAGGATCCGGTGCATGCGCTTGGCCCGATCAGCTTTGCGATTCGCCCGGGCGAATTCTTCAGCGTCGTCGGTCCCTCCGGATGCGGCAAGTCGACCATGCTCGACGTCATGTCCGGATTGACGCGCCCGACCCGCGGGCAGGTGATTTTCGAGGGATCGCCGCTCGATGGCACCGTGCCGGACGGCATCGGCGTCGTCTTTCAGGAGGACGCCTCGTTCCCGTGGCTGACGGTGTGGGACAACGTGGCATTCGGACTGCGGCGGCGAGGGGTCGATGCCGCAGAGATCCGGCGCCGCGTCGACTATGCGTTGAGCTTCATGGGACTTGCTGCGTTCACCAAGGCCTATCCAAGCCAGCTTTCAGGAGGCATGCGGCAGCGTGTCTGCATTGCCCGCACACTGGTGATGCAGCCGCGCTTGATCCTGCTGGATGAGCCGTTCGGCGCACTCGATCAGCAGACCCGCCTGCTCATGGGTGATGAGCTGCTGCGGCTGTGGCGGGAAACCGGAGCGACGATCATGCTGATTACGCATGCTCTCGACGAGGCGAACCTGTTGTCCGATCGCATCGGGGTCATGAGCGCGCGCCCCGGCACCTTCATCTCGATCGTCGAGACCGGCTGGGCGAAGGATCGCGACTCGACGCTCGCCGAGCTGCCGGAGTTCGGCGCGGTCAGCTCGCGGCTGTGGGCGCTGTTGCGCTCAGAGTCGATGCGCGCCATGGGGCAACACGCCGCTAGCCGGTCGTCCTTAGCCGGCAAGGCGGCCTGATGGGCAAGGCGGGCCTTATTCGCATCGCGGTGATTCTGGCGGCTGTGCTTGCGCTTGAAATCGCCTGCCGAACCGGAGCGGTGCCGCCCTCGGCGGTCGTTCCGCCGAGCGCGATGCTGGCCTCCGTCTATGAAATTCTCACCACAGGTGAGATCGCCCATGATCTGCGCCTGACGCTGACGGCAGTTGTCATCGCGACGATCATTGCCATCGTCGGCGGATTTTTCGCCGGGCTCATCATTCATGGCCTGCCGCGGCTGAGGCGCACGCTCGCGCCGCTATTGGCGGCCTATTATGCCATCCCCCATCTGGCATTCTATCCGTTGCTGATCGTCGTCTTCGGACTAGGCTTGGGCCCCTTGATCGTGCTTGCGAGCCTGCTCGGCATCATGGCCATGATCATCGCGACACTTGATGGTCTTGATCACGTTCCGCGGGTGTTGCTTCGCACCGCGGCTGTCCTCCGGCTGAACCGGTGGAGCGAGATGATGCTCGTGCGATTGCCGGCGGCGTTTCCGCATCTCCTGTCGGGTATCAAGCTGGCATTTTCCTACGCCTTCATCGGTGTGGTCGCGGGCGAGTTCATCCTGTCGACCGCGGGCCTCGGACATGCGATCTCGTTTGCCTATGATAACTTCCAGAACCGCCGGATGTACGGACTGATTCTGATTGCGATCGGGCTAGTCACGCTGGTGAACACCACGCTTCTCGTTGGAGAACGCCGTTTGCTGACCCGACGGGGGATGCGATGAGATCCAATGAGGCTATTCAGCCGTCGGTGCTGCTCCGGTGGGGCGATGGTCTGCTGGTCCTGCTCGCCATCATTGCCAGCTGGCAGGCGCTGGCGTTGTGGGGTGGCAGCGACGTGATGACCACGCCGATCGAAACGGTCAGGCACGCCGTGCAGCTCACTGGACAATCGCGCTTCTGGCCGCACTTCCGGGAGACGGCGACCGCTTACAGCGTTGCGGCCATCGTCGCAGTTCTTGGCGGACTTTTGATGGGGATTGCCCTCGGAGCTCACCGGCTGACCGGCGAGGTGTTCGAGCCGATTTTTGTCGCGCTCTATTCGATACCTAAGGTAACGCTCTATCCGGTCGTCCTGCTGCTCTTCGGTCTTGGCATCGAGGCGAAGATTGCGTTTGGCGCGATGCACGGGATCATTCCGGTCACGATCTTCACGCTGAACGCGGTGCGTCAGGTCAATCGAACGTGGCTTCGCGCCGGCCGCGCGATGGGCCTCTCGCCCGCTCAATCCATTCTTCATATCGTCGTGCCGGCGACGATTCCCGAGATCGTGTCGGGCATCAGGATCGGGCTCTCGCTCGCCTTGCTTGGAACGATGCTGGGCGAATTGTTCGCCTCGAAGAGGGGGCTTGGATTCCTGCTGATGTCCGCTATCGACGTGCATGACGTGCGAACGATCATGGCCATCGCCTTGCTGATCAGCATATTCGCCTGGGCCATGAATGCGGCGATGCTGGCCATCGACCGGCGATTGCATCAGCGAATCTGACTGGTATATGGTCCGTTCGCCTCCTCTCAGAACCAGACGATGAAATCCAACTCTCCGACGCTTGTGCGCGAGCAAGGTCTGCCCCTGCATCACCAGGTCTACCTTACGTTGCGCGAATTGTTGCGATCGGGACGATACAAGCAGGGTGATCTGTTCCCGACGGAGGAGATGCTGTCAGCCGATTTCGGCGTTTCGCGCATTACCATCCGTCGCGCTCTGGACGCGCTGGCGCGCGACAGCCTCATCGAGCGGAGGCAGGGTCGCGGCACGTTCGTGGGTGATATTTCGGCGACGGCAGCTCCGCTGGGGCTGACGTTGACGCAGATCAATCGGCAGTCGAGCATCGTCGGCCAGACGACCGAAGCTCGCGTGGTCGAGTTTGACCAGGTGTTTCCGCCGGCGGAGATCGCCGATCTGTTCGGCATCGAACCGGGCGGAAAGATTCAGCGGGCCGTCCGCGTGCGCCTCAGAGAGGGGGTGCCGATCTTTCATCTCACCACGTTCGTTGCCGATCGGGTCGCAAGGACCTTCACGCGCAAGGATATGGAGAAGGAAGCACTCTTCGAGCTCATCAAGGCGGCAGGCGTGCAGCTTGCCAGCGGACATCAGATCGTCACCGCAACCTTGGCCGACCCGCTAGTGGCCCAGCGCCTCAACGTCATGATCGGCGAGCCGTTGGTGCGGATGATACGCATTCTGCGCGACGAGCAGGGTCATCCGATCGAGCATCTGGACATGCTCGCGTCCCCCGAACGCTTTCAGCTCCACTTTTCGCTCGAGAAGGACTCGATCACTTCCCTTCACGAAAGCATCGGGGGAGGTTGGATCTCGGCGAAGCGAACGAAATCGGCTGACCAGGGCGCGAAGAAGCGACGGTGACGGGCTCATCGACCGCCCGCGATCGAAGTCCAGGAACCTTATAAAAGCCTCGTGTCGTGAGCCAGCAGGCTTGCAGTCGCGTTGCCGCAGCCGTTCTACAGAGCGGACGCCATCCGACATTGCTCTGCGATGTGAATTGGATCGTCATTCGCGCGTTGCGGCGCGAGCTTGCCGCACTGCTTCAGGCGTTCGATGAGCCAGCGGCCGGCGGGACCCGGCGGAGCGGATACCGGATAGATCGCTGACATCGGCAAAAACAGGCCGTCCGGTGGAATGTCCTCGACCTGCAGGGATACGAGCCTGCCGTCGGCGATGTCTTTCTCGACTGCGTGCAACGGCATGCCGCCCCAGCCCAGCCCGTTCAGGAGAAAGGCTTGCTTGGCGAACAAGTCGGCCAGCCGCCATGTGAGAGGCGAGAGCACGCCGAATTCCCGTCCGGCTGTCAGATCGGATCGGTCGGTCAACACGAGCTGCACGTGCCGCGCGAGTTCGGCCTTGGGGATCACGCCCGAGAATTCGGCAAGCGGATGCTCGCGCGATGCGACCAGCCGGAATTCCACACTCGCGATTTTCTCGCTGGCGAATGACGGCGGTATCAGCGGCAGCGTTCCGATGACGCCGAGACTGGCGCGGCCATCGAGAATGGGTTGGCATACGCCACCAAGCGCCTCGACATAAAGCCTGAGCGGCGTCTGCGGAAACAAGTGCCGAAATTCCTTGGCAGCTTCGGTGATCGCCTGAATCGGAAAGCACACGTCGATGACCGCGGACAGTTCCGGCTCCAATCCCGCAGCCATTCCTTTTGCGCGCGATTTCAGCGCATCGACGCCGGACACCACGTTGCGCGCGTCGGCGAGCAGGATGGCGCCGGCCTGGGTGAGCTTCGGGTATCGGCCCGACCGGTCGAACAGCGGGACACCAATCTGGCTCTCGAGATTACTGACCAGATCGCTGACCACCGATTGGGCCCGGCGCAGCTTGCGGGCCGCGGCGGAGAAACTCCCTTCTTCGACGGCCGCGATGAAGGTACGCAGTTGATCGAGGGAAACGCCGTCCAGCATCGTGGAACCGATCTATCTGATTATCCGATGGATATCATCGAAATATAACGGCTATCCAGAAGCCTCGCAAACATTAGATCTCCCGCGCCGGTTCACCTTCTGGAGATCAAACCCGATGAAGCTTCTGCATATCGATTCAAGCATTCTTGGCCCGCACTCGGTCAGCCGCACCCTGTCCTCGGAGATCGTCGCGCGTGAGACCGCGCTTCATCCCGGCATCCAGGTCATCTACCGCGATCTTGCGAACGACAAGGCGCTGCATCTTTCGGGCGCGCATATGGCGGCCTGGCAGGGCGGTGCGGTCGAGGACAAGGTGCTGGGAGCAGATCTCGCCACTGGCAGCGCCTATCTCGACGAACTGTTCGCCGCTGACGTCATCGTCATCGGTGCGCCGATGTACAATTTCACCATCCCCTCGCAGCTCAAGGCCTGGATCGACCGCATCGTCGTCGCAGGCAAGACCTTCAAGTATACCGACGCTGGCGAAGTCAAGAGCCTGCTTCCGCCGAACAAGAAGGTCATCATCGCCTCGTCGCGCGGCAATGTGTACACGCCGGGCACGCCGGTCGCCGCGCTCGAACATCACGAGTCCTATCTGAAGAGCGTGCTCTCGTTCATCGGCCTCAACGACGTCACCGTTGTCCGCGCTGAAGGCGTTGCTTTCGGCCAGGAAGCCAAGGAAGCGGCGCTCGCGAAAGCGCGCGCGGACATCTTGCAACTTGCGAGCTGAAGCGATCTGCTTAAGCTCGGCACGGGCGGCGGGTGACGACGCTTTGGAGAGCAGCAGCCTTTATGAAACTCCGACTTGTCGTTTGCGGCCTGTTGGGCGTCGCAGTTCTCTCGCTGGCCGGCTTCGGTGCCTGGATCGCCATGCTTCCGCCGAAGCCGGCGGCGGCCGTCGCGCCACCGATCCCGCGCGATGAGGCCGCCGCAACGCTTGCGGCGCTGAAACCAGGTAAGCGCGCACGCCCGGTCATCGCGATCATCGGCATCAACAATGCCACCGAGGTCACCGACTATCTCATGCCAACCGGCATCTTGCGACGCGCCGACGTTGCCGATGTCGTCGCGGTGGCGACGAAGAACGGACCAGTCAAGCTCTATCCCGCGCTGACGGTGCAGCCGGATGCGACCGCCGCAGAGTTCGACGCACGCCATCCGGACGGTGCAGACTACGTGGTTGTGCCGGCGATGGAGCCGGAGAATGATCCGGCGGCACTTGAATGGATCCGTGCGCAGGCGGCCAAGGGCGCGACGATCATCAGCGTGTGCGCGGGCGCCAAGGTGGTGAGCGAAACCGGGTTGCTCGACGGAAAGCGGGCGACCACGCACTGGTATTATCTCGATGGCATGCTCGAGGCGCATCCCACGATCCGTTACGTCGCAAATCGCCGAATGGTCGTCGACGACCGGGTCGCGACGACCACGGGCATCACCGCCTCCATGCCGGCCATGCTCACGCTTATCGAGGCGATCGCCGGCAGGGAGAAGGCCGAGACGGTCGCGCGTGAGCTTGGTGTTACACACTGGGACGCGCGTCACGCCAGTGAAGCGTTTCGGTTCAACCGCCCGTTTGCGGTGACGGTTCTTGGCAATGTGCTCGCGTTTTGGAAGCGCGAGGAGTTCGGCATTAAGCTTATGCCCGGCATGGACGAGGTTTCGCTGGCGCTGGTGGCGGATGCGTGGTCGCGAACCTATCGATCAGAGGCGCTGACGTTCGCCGCAGCCGCTGATCCCATCACGACGCGGAACGGCGTTCGCATCATCCCTGATCGGGTTGCCGCGCGGTGGCCAGCGGATCAATTGCTTCAGGGAAATGATGATCAGCCGCCGGCACAAGCGCTGCATCACGCGCTTCAGCAGATCATGACCCGTTATGGAGCCCGGACCGCTGATGCCGTGGCGATGCAGCTCGAATACCCGTGGAACGGCTCATCGCGGTAATGCCACCTCGGGCGCCGCGATCGGCTGAAGCGGTCGAGTGACGCATCGAAAACCATTGAGTAAGCGAGCTTGAATTGAGCGTCGAGGAAGAGTCGCGAACGCTCTCCAAGCGCTTGCGAGATCTGCCTGGCTTGCAGTCGCTGCCCGGGATGCCCACGAGGAGAAGGCCAAACTTGCCGGTGAATCAGTATATGATATATCAAACTGGGCAGGAGGCGGACATGACGACGCCCGCGAACTCGTTAGATGCCGACCTTCGGGCGCGGGCAAGCCGCGTCGTTCCCGGCGGGATGTGGGGCCACCTGCATGCCAACCGGCTGCCCGAGGGCTATCCGCAGTTTTTCGCGCGGGCAGAAAACTGCCGGCTGTGGGATGTCGATGGCCGCTCGTATCTCGACTTCATGTGCAGCTGGGGACCGAACCTGCTTGGTCACCATCATCCGGAGGTGGAGGCCGCCGTCGCGCGTCAGGCTCGACTTGGCGATTGCATGAATGGACCGGCAGAGGTGATGGTCGAGCTCGCTGAGGGGCTCGTCGACACCATTGCCCACGCCGACTGGGCGCAGTTTCAGAAGAATGGCACGGATGCGACGACGACCTGCGTGACGATCGCGCGTGCCGCAACCGCGCGCCGCAAGCTGCTCGCGGCGCGCGGCGCCTATCATGGCGCGGTGCCATGGTGCTCGCCCTCGCTCCTTGGCGTGACCGCCGAGGATCGTGCGCACATCGAGCTCTACGAGTACAATGATCTTCACAGCCTGTGCGCGGCAGCCGAAAGGGCAGGCGACGATCTCGCGGGCGTCATTGTCTCGGCCTTCCGCCACGACCTTGGGCGCGATCAGGAGCTTCCCACGCGCGCTTTCGCGGAGGCTGTGCGCGCCGTCTGCGACGCAAAGGGTGCCGCGCTCATTCTGGACGAGGTTCGGGCCGGCTTCCGGCTCGATCTCGCCGGAAGCTGGGAGCATCTCGGCGTTCGTCCCGATCTTGCCGCCTGGAGCAAGGCGATTGCCAACGGATATCCGCTTGCCGTTGTGACAGGCCGCGAGTGGTTGAAGCAGGCCGCGGCGCAAGTCTTCGTCACCGGCTCGTTCTGGTGTGGCGCGGTGCCGATGGCGGCGGCTGCAGCGACGCTGACCGTGCTGCGCCGTGATGGGATCGTCGAGCATTTGGCGGCGATGGGACAGAAGCTGCGCGTCGGCATCGACAACCTCGCCGGACGTCACGGCGTCGGCCTGCGACAGACCGGGCCGGTGCAGATGCCGATGATCCTGTTCGACGATGATGCCGACTTCCGCAAGGGCGAGCTGTTCTGCCGGACCGCACTCGCGCAAGGCGTTTATTTCCACCCGCGTCACAACATGTTTCTCTGTTCCGCGCATGGTGAAGCCGAGATCGAGGAAGCGCTTGCGGCCGCCGATGCCGGGCTTGCTGCCGTTGCCGAGCTCGCGCCAGCCGCCGCCTGAAAACTGTGTCGAATAGCGCCGCGAGAGAGCGATCTCGTCGATGTAGATGGACCTTGTCGCCAACCTCGTCGCCGACTATGCCATGGCCGAGCGTGCCGCCAGGCAAGGCGGTCCAGCGCCGGTTCCGGCGCGGCAATTGAAAGGAAATATCATGACGGTTGGTGTCGGCGGATCGACGGCGGAGGCCGAACTCGCTGCCATGAGGAACATGCGCGGGGACGTACCGCCCATCGGTGTCGATGAGCGGCTGCGACGCATTGCCCGCGCCCAGGCGATCATGCAGGAGAAGGGTATCGACGCGCTCTATCTCGACGTTTCGTCGAGCATGACCTATTTCACCGGTTTGAAGTTCCGCCGCACCGAGCGCATGCACAGCGCTGTCCTGCCGGCCAAGGGCGATATCGTCTACATCTCACCGGCATTCGAGGTCGAGAAGCTGAAGACCATGCTCTCGTTCGGCGACAAGATCGCCGTCTGGGAAGAGGATGAAGATCCCACCGCGACCGTAACCGAGGCCGTGCGCGCACTCGGCTATCGAAGCGGCACGATCGCCATTGATGAAGCGACCCCGTTCTTCACGTTTGACGGACTGCGCCGCGCGGGCAACGCCTACACCTTCATCAACGCGATCGACGTGACCGCCGGTTGTCGCATGATCAAGTCCGAGCACGAGCTGGCGTTGATGCAGACAGCCAAGAACATCACGCTCGAAGCACATAAGGCCGCTGCGCGTATCATGCGCGAAGGCATCACCACCACCGAGGTGCAGGCATTCCTCACCGCGGCGCACCGCAAACTCGGTTCTGAAGGCGATCCGCCTTTCAACGCGGTGCTGTTCGGCGAGGCGTCGGCCTATCCGCACGGTGTGCCCTATCCGCAGACGCTCAAGGACGGCGACATGATCCTGATCGATACAGGAGCGCCGATCGATGGCTATCTCTCCGACATCACGCGCTCCTACGTTTTCGGCGAGCCGACCCGACGTCAGCGCGAGGTCTGGAATCTGGAGAAGGCGGCCCAGGCCGCAGGCTTCGCCGCCGCCAAACCCGGCAACCGCTGTGAGGACATCGACGCGGCCGCGCGCGGAGTCATTGCCGGAGGAGGTTTCGGGCCAGGTTATGCGACGCCCGGCCTGCCGCACCGGACCGGTCACGGCGTCGGCCTGGATGTCCACGAGTGGCCTTATCTCGTGAAGGGCGACAAGACCGTGTTGAGGCCCGGCATGACGTTTTCAAACGAGCCGACCATCTGCATTTATGGCGAATTCGGCGTGCGTCTTGAAGATCACATGGTCATCACCGAAACCGGCGCCCGCTGGTTTACCGAGCCAGCCCATTCAGTCGACGATCCCTTCGGCCTCGAGAAATAATATCGCGGGCATGGACAGGTATCGCATCCTCCTTGATTCAGGCGTCCGCTGCGGCGCCTGGGTTTCTTCTCAGTTGTCGAAGCCTGAGAACGGCGCCGGGTCGAGGAAGCGGCGCAGGACATTGCCGGTCACGCGACTGACGGAATTCTCGTAAGCCTTGCAGGAGAGGGCGCAAGCCCAGGCGATCGAACCGGTCGCAAACACCGCTCCTCCCGCAGCTGTCGGAAAGAAGACGAGGTCAGCGCGCACCATCGCGTTCTGGTCGCCCATCGCGCCGCGATGCAGTGTCCGCAATTCCTCCACGGTCGGTACGCCGCCATAGTCCAGTTGATCCGCTGTGGCGAGGCGCAGCAGGTATGGCGGCGAGCCGAGCGTGGTTTCGACGCGGTCGACCTCGAGGCCGGCGGCGCCATCGCCGCGCAGTCCGAAATCGCCGAGTGGCTTCGCCAGATCGATCTCCTTGATCAGCCAGGCGACGCGCGGATCGTGAGCGTCCGCCAGCCATTGATAGGGATAGGAGCGTGTGAACACCTGCGCATCGAAGCCGACACCGACAAGCCGCTGCGGCGGGCGCCCGTTCGAGCGCCAGAGTCCGGAAGGTTCACCGGTGAACGACAGCCCGTTCTCGCCTGCCTCGCCTTCCCAGGTGCGCAAGCCGTTCATGCCGCGCCGGATCTCCATCTGGTGCGGCTTGGTCGGGTGGAACCCGATCCGCCAGTAGAAGCCATTGCCGCCGAGATAGATGTGTCGGCCCCCGCCACGCTGATAGGTATCGAAGGCCTCGAGCATGTTGCGGCTGAAATACTCCGGGTGTGAGCCGTTGATGACGCAGGCGTACGAGCTCAGAAGTTGCGCGCCGTGGCGGTCGATGTCGCAATCAGTGATCACGTCGTAGTCGAAGCCATTGTGCTCCAGCCAATCGATGATGTGGGTGTCGTTGACGTAATTGAAGGTGTTGCCGAGCGGACGCATGTTGAGGATCGGTCGCTTGGCGGTCGAGTAACACCAGCCGCTGCCGTCGCTGTGGGTGTCGTAGGTCGATAGTCCCAGTTCGCGATGTTCCTGCAGGTAGACGTCGTCGCGCGACAGCGCGATCACGCCCTCGAGCATCGCCTCGGCATGGACCTGGTCAAGCCTGAGCGCGCTATTGGCGTAGGCGAGAAAAGTCGCCGTGCTGGCGACAAGCGCCAGCCGGCACTTTGCCTGGCCGAGGGGCGCCCGAACGAAGAACGAGACATAGCTTTCGACCGGATCATCGCTGCCGTCACGGGCGGTCAGGCACAGCGCATAAAATCCGCTGCGCCAGTTTGTCGGTACGGTCATGGCGACGTCCGGCGACCAGTCGCAATCGGCCATGTCGTCGCTGTGGAAATGGATCGCGCCGTAGAACTCGGGCTTCTCGGTCCACTGCACTGCAGAGCCGTCCCAATTCGCACCGGTCATGGCCCGCATCGGCAACTGGCGCAGCCGGCCGTCGAGGCGATTGGTGGAAAGGTCGCGGACGACATCGCTGGATATCTCCGCCGAGAAGTCCCAGGCCCCGATCAGGGCGGGGTCGGCCGCTGACGGCCTGGTCGCCTCGCAGGCGAGCCGCAGCGCGGCCTCACCAAACGCGGCGCCGTACAACCTTGGTCGGTCGATCTTGCCGTCGAAATGTGCAGCGGTGAGCGGAGCGGGACCTGCCTCGCGCGCATGCGCTGCGAAGACGAGCGCGGTTTCGGTTGGCCAAGCGAGGCCGGCGGGTCCTGTCGTCTGGTAAGCGCCGCTGGTGTCGCGCCCCGCCTGAGCGTCGAGGCTGCGCTGAACGAGCGTCAACGCGCCGGTCGCGCCATCATAGCTCGCCGCGACGAAGATCCATTCGCGTTCGATCAGCGGACGCGCCGCGCGCAAGCTCGCGGCTCCTGCTGCCCCCGCAATTTCGAAGAGCAAATGACCTTCGGCATCGAGTCCCAGACGCCAGCCCCTGCCGAGATCCTCGCGCCACCGCGACAGGATCGTCTGTGGCCCGGCAAGTGGCGCGGTCGGCCAGAGGAAGCAGCCGGTCGAAAAACTCGGGCCCGACAGGATCGGCGCGTCTGGTATGATCGCCGCGGATCCTGGATGAATCGACTGATGGCGCAGCGCGACTCTGCCGTCGATCCGCGTTTGAAGTCTCGTCGTCTTCAAGCCGGGTCCGGCAGGATCCGGATCGCCGCAACGCACGCGGACGATCCGCGCCTCAGCCTCTGTCAGCGTCGCGCTGGAAAGATGAAAGGCGATCGTCTCACCGGGCGAGACCACGAGCGGCCAAGCGTAGCCGAGAACGGAAGTGGTGTCTTTCATCATGCAGGTATTCCATCGTCGAGCCGCTGTCCGGTCAGCGCTTCCCAGCGCATGGCGAACACGGCCCATTCTGCGGCGGCGAGGCTGGTGAAGATGCGGTTCGGAAAGGTTTCGACCGGCGCGCCGCGGCGGCCCGGCAATCGGCCCAGCATCCAGCGACGATTGGGCTCGAGCACGATCACGACATAGCGCTTGCCGACGCCCGTCCAGCGCATGCGGTGAAGCAGCTTGCGGAGATCGTCGCTATGCGGACCTCGGGGGTTCGCACGCATTTCCTCGACGAGATCCTGTCGGGTCGGATCGATCGGCCAGTGCGCCGCTTCCGGATAGTTCACGAGCATTCGAGACACCTCGGCGATGCGGCCGGCGCGATTGCATTGCAGGCCGGCGGGAAGGCGAAGACGCGCTCACTTCGTCAGCCAGCTGACCCAGCGCTCGCGCAGCGGATTGCGGTTCGCGGCGACCCATTCGTAATCGGCGATGACCAGCTTGGACCAGTTGTCGGGCCATGAGGGGCGGTAACGGCGTTCCTCGACCGGGACGAGGTCGGACGCCTCGCGATTGTTGGAATCGAACGAAACCTTCTCGCTGAAGGCGACATGCTCCTTGGCATTCTGCACGAAGAAGTCGAGAAACTTGACGCCGTTCTGTGTATTTGGACCGCCCTTGAGCACGGCCCAGTTGCCGACATCACGGATCGCCTGATTCCAGGTGAAGTCGAACTCGCTACTCTTGGCGAGCGGCACCGCGCGACTGGAATAGACCATGGTCATCACGGCGTCGCCGCCGCGCATGATCTGCATGGCGTTGTCGCCGCTCTTCCACCAGGCGGCCACATGCGGCTTGATCGTGTCGAGCTTCTTGTAGGCGCGATCCACGTCCATCGGAAACGCCTTGTCGGGTGGGACGCCGTCGGCGAGCAGCGCCGCGAGCGGCACCCACCATTCGCGATCGCCCGTGTCCGGCAGGGAGCGCGCGCCGGGAAACGCCTTCACGTCGAAAAAGTCGGCCCAGGATTGTGGCCCACCTTGCGGAAATGCCTTCTTGCTCCAGGTCAGGGCCATGCCGCCGGCAGTACGGATAATGCCGTGCGAAAAGCAGGACTTCGGCAGCGCGCTGGCAACGATGCCGGGCATGCCGGCGCAATCGAGCGGCTGCAGGAGGTCAGCGTGCTGTATCAGGTCCGGCGGTGTCGCGGTGACGACGTCGAAAAGGACATTGCCGCTGCGCTGGCCGGCGCGCGCCCGTGCCCACTGGTCAGGCAGTTCGATCGGCACCGCGCGCACCCTGACGCCGCTCTCCGCTTCAAAGCGCTTGTAGAAATGTTCCTGTAAACTGCGTTCCATCAGTCCGCCGGTGGTCGCGATGACGACTTCCTTGGACTGAGCTGCGGCGCGTCCGCCGATGGCGAGGGTCGCGGCGCCGAGCGCGCCGGCAACGAAACGTCGACGGGTTGTTTCAAGGCGCCGTCCGGTAGGGTCAAGGCTCATCGCGAGGGCTCCCTCTATGTTGTCCTCATAAAGACTGGATCATGCGCCGTCGGCGGTCGTGCGCCGTTCCATTCTGTTGCTGACGATATGGCTGGCGATGAGCGCGACGATGGTGACCAGCGTGAGCATGGTCGCGACGGCGGCCAGTGTCGGCGAAATGTTGTAGTCGATGTCTTCGAACATCTTGCGCGGCAGCGTCTTGCGATCGAGGTCGGAGATGAAGAACGATACCACGGCCTCGTCGAAGGAGATGATGAAGGCGAACAGAGCCGCAGAGATCACGCCAGGCGCGATGATGGGCAGCGTGACATGGCGGAAGGCCCTGAACGGACTTGCGCCGCATGAGAGCGCCGCGCGCTCCAGATCGGGATCGAAGCGGTACAAGGCCGCCAGCACGGTGAAGACGACGAAGGGCAGCGCCAGGATCGTATGCGCCATCGCAAAGCCGATGAGCGTGCCGGTCAGCCGCAGCTGTTCAAACACGAGGAACATGGCAACGGCGAGCGCAACATGCGGCACGATGACCGGCCCGATCACCAGGAGCTCGATCAGCCCCTTGCCCGGAAGCCGGCCCCGCGCCAGGGCCAGCGCGAGCATTGTGCCGATCGCGGTCGCGCTCATCGTTGCAATCACGCCGGCTTCGATGCTGAACAGGGTCGCGTTGATCCAATCCTGATCGCTGAAATACGCAGCGTACCAGCGCATCGAGAAACCGTTCGGCGGAAAGCGCAAGTAACGTTCCGGGCCAACCGACATCGGCGCAATGACCAATGTCGGCAGCAGCAGGAAGATGGTGACGCCGTAGGCGACTGCGGCCAGCGCCGCCCGGCTCGCCCGCCGGTTTGGCCGGCCCTTCTGCGCAGCCGCCTTCATGACGCCCCCACGAAGCGGTCGAGCCGCACGGCTCGCTTGAAGACGATGGCGAGCAACAGCACGAAGGCAAGCATCACGCCGACGAGTGCGCCGGCGAACGGCCAGTCCAGCATTTCACGCACCTGCTGCGACACCAGCGTGGCGATCATCATTTGCTGCGGGCCGCCGATCAGCGCGGGCGTAACGAAGAAGCCGAGCGCCAGCAGGAACACCATGAGACAGCCTGACGTCACGCCGGGCAGCGAAAGCGGAAAGATGACCTCCCGGAAGGTCGCCCATTCGGAGGCGCCGAGCATCTGGGCGGCGCGGCTGTAGTCATCCGGAATTCCACGCAACGCGGAATAGATCGGCAACACCATGAAGGGCAGCAGCACATGGCTCATGGCAATGACGACTGCCGCCTCGGTGTAGAGCAGGGTGAGTGGCTGGTCGATCGCCCCCAGCGACATCAGCATCTGGTTGATGACGCCGTTCTTCTGCAGCAGAACCATCCACGCATAGGTCCGCACTAGGACCGACGTCCAGAGTGGCAGGAGCACGGCGGCGACGAGGACCGCGAACTTGACGCCGCCGGCGCGCGACATCGCCCAAGCCAGCGGCCAGGCGAGCAGCAGGGTGAGCACTGTGACGGCGGCTGCGATGCGCAGCGTGCGCAGCATGACCCGCAGATAGACCGGCTCTGCGAGCGCGCGCTCGTAGTGGATGAGCGTCGGCGCCGGCAGGAACAGGCTCTCATGCAGCAGCGCGCCGAGCGGCAGAATGAAGGTGACGAGGAGGAGCAGCAGGAAGGGGCTCGCGAGCAACAGGCTTGTGGCGGGGCTGTACTGCCGTCCGCCGAGGAGCCAGCTGCTCGGCCGCCTCACGGCGCGTCACCGAAGACGCGCGCATCTTCGGCTTGCCAGCGCAGCCCGACGAGTTCGCCAAGGCGCGGGGCCACGCGCTCGCCGCCGACGGGAAGTCTCAGGCGCAGTTGCAGGCCACCCGGCGCCTCCAGAATCAGTCGTGTCGCATTGCCGGCGTAGATCGCGTCCGTCACGCGCGCCGTCAGCGTGGCGTTCTCCGCATTCGCCAATGCAATCCGCTCCGGCCGCACCGCCAGTCTGACGCGCGAACCGGCAGCGACCGCCTGCATCGCCGTCGCTTCGACGATCGGTCCGCTGTCGAGCGTGACAGTGACATGTTCACGCGCGCCCGCGGCGTCGCGGGCAAGACCGCGACAGAAGTTGGTTTCCCCGACGAAGCCGGCGACGAAGGCGGTTTGCGGCATTTCATAGAGATCGTGCGGCGAACCGATCTGCTGAAGGCGGCCGTGGTCGAGCACGGCGACCCGATCGGCCATTGTCAGAGCCTCGGTCTGATCATGGGTGACGAAGACGACGGTCACTCCGATTTCACGCTGCAGATGCTTGGTCTCGACCTGCATCTCCTCGCGCAGATTCTTGTCGAGCGCCGAGAGCGGCTCGTCCATCAGCAGCACCCGCGGCTTGTAGGCGATGGCGCGCGCGATGGCGACGCGCTGCTGCTGGCCGCCTGACAATTGCGCAGGTTTGCGGTCGCCGAACCCGTCGAGCCGCACCGTGCTGAGCGCCGCACGCGCCCGCTCTTCGCGTTCCGCGCGACCGACACCGCGCATCTTGAAGGGAAACGCGATGTTCTCCAGCACCGACATGTGCGGAAACAAGGTATATTTCTGGAAGACCATGCCGAGGTTGCGCTTGTTCGGCGGCTGCCAGGTTACATCCTCGCCGCCCACGATGATGCTGCCGGAATCCGGATATTCGAAACCGGCGATGGCCATCAGAATCGTGGTCTTGCCGGAGCCCGAGGGACCAAGCAGCGCCAGGAACTCGCCCGGTTGAACGTCCAGCGACACCCCGTCAACCGCGGTCACGGTGTCGAACCGCTTGACGATCGATCTCACGTCGATGCCGACGGAGCGGTGGGGCGTTTCAACCGACTGCAACATTATTTCCCCATTTATTTCGACATAATATTTGATATATCAACCTTGGCAAGCCGAAGTTGGCGGCGATGCACGGCATGGATTTAGGCGATGAGTGCCGCTGGTCGGCGCAGGAGCCGCGGACGCTTCTGGACAATCGAAAGACGTCATCCCGACACAAGAACTCGGTTCGATATCAGAGACAGGTGGCCAAGCGTGACAATCGCGGACAGTGCAACAGGTCAAACGGGCGCCATGGAGCCTGTCGCGCGCGATAGCTTGACGCGCATCGTCTACAACAATCTCCGTCACGCGCTGATGGAGGGACGTTTCTGGCCGGGCCACCGTTTCAAGATCCGCGAGCTGGCGGCCGCGATGCAGGTGTCCGAGACTCCGATCCGCGAGGCGCTGATGCAGCTGGTGCGCGCACGCGCGCTCGAGCTGCTCGATGGACGCTCGATCATCGTCGCCCATATGTCGCTGGCGCAGTATCTCGAGCTGCGCACAATTCGCCTTTTTCTCGAAGGGCTCGCAGCGGAGAACGCGACGCCCAGGATCACGAACGAGGGCATTGCCCAGATGGCCGCATTCCATCAGGAACTCGTCGCGGCCGAGAGCGAAGGGCGCTGGTCCGATGCCGTGCGCGCCAACTGGCACTTTCATCACCGTCTTTACGAGGCGGCGGAGATGCCGGAGCTGCTTGCGATCCTCGACGACATCTGGATGCGCAACGGCCCGCTCTTGAACTACCATTACCCGCACGCGCCGCCGACCTATCCCGGACCGCATGAACATCTGCGGGTCCTTGAGAATCTGCAGCGACGAGACGCCGCAGGGGTACGCACGTCGATTCAGACCGACATGCTGCAGGGTGGCGTCAAGCTGGTGAAGCTTCTCGAAACAGGTGGCGACACGCGCTATCTGCCTCGTTAGGCTGCAGACTGCGAACGCCTCTACGCTGACGCAGTCGTGTGCAGCGCCAATTGGGTTTAAAATTGCCAGGACGTTCGTATTAAATATTGAATGCTGTCATCGATAATTATTGAACCGCTGTCATCGATAGTCGTTCTGTAAAACGGGCGAACAATCGGGCGGACGAACCATCGTGACAACATATGAACGCACACTCGTTGGAACCCCTGGCAAAGACATTCTCTTTGGGGGCACGGGGAACGATCTGCTGACAGGATTGGCCGACAGCGACATCTTCGCGATCTCGAAGGGATATGGCTCCGACACCATCAGCGATTTTGCAGCAGGCGCCGGCGGCGATGTGTTACGCTTGCAGAACTACGGCTTCAGGACGTTCGCCAGCTTCCAGGCCGCCGCCGAGCAGGTCGGTTCCGACACTGTCGTCACGCTATCCGCCACCGAAACCCTCACGCTTCAGAACGTCGCGCTCTCGTCGTTGGTCGCCGAAAACGTCGCTCTCGATAATCCGCTGCCGCCAAGTGGCAAAATTAACTCTCCGTGGGTCGCCGTTCCGGCGGGGGAGACGTACACCGGCGGCACCACGAACGACTCTATGCAGGCGTCAGGCAATGGGGTGACCCTGATCGGCGGTGCAGGAGACGACACGTACTTTACGTACAATCACAATACGACCGTCGTCGAAGCAGCCGACGAAGGCAGAGATACAATTTTTGCTGCGATGGTCGACGGCTACAGCCTGGTCAACGCCCCAAACGTTGAGAATCTTACGCTGGGTGAAAGCTTCAGCTCGCCGGCAACCGGGAACGATCTCCACAACATTATTATCGGCAATGCCGGCCAAAACATGATCGACGGCGGCACGGGCAACGACGTCCTCGCCGGCAAAGGCGGCGCAGACACATTCCGTATCAGAGCCGGCAATGGAAATGATACCATCACCGACTTCAAGACGGGAGTCGGTGGGGATGTCCTGCAGCTCAACGAGACCGGCTTCACGAGCGTGAGCGATGTCACGGCCGCCATGACGCAGGTCGGCACCGATGTCGTGCTGACGATTGGAAGCGGCGAATCCATAACACTACAAGACACCAGCATTCAGGACTTCACAACCGCGAACCTGGACATCGTTGTCCCTTCGACCGGGTTGATCCAGACATTCGGCGATGAATTCAATTCAGTTTCCGCCGGCCAGGATCCAACTTTGACCTGGCGGACCAGCTATGCGTGGGGTGGAGAAGCGAGCTATACGCTGGTGGGCGAGCAGCAGGTCTACGTCGATCCTGGGTTCACTGGGCTACCCGGCAGCCGAGCGTCCGCGCCGCTGGGTCTCAATCCCTTCTCGATACAGGATGGCCACCTTGTCATCACCGCAGCGCCAATTCCGTCGAGCGCTGCGCCGTATGTCGGCGACCACGAGTTCTCGTCGGGGCTGATCACGACGCAGAACAGTTTCGCTCAGACCTACGGCCGTTTCGAGATGACAGCCACGCTCTCCAGCACGAGAGGAGCGTGGCCAGCCTTCTGGATGCTTCCGCTCGACCCGCGAGGCAAGGCGACCGAGCTCGATATCGTTGAATCCTTGGGCCGCAATTCGGATCAGGCGCACTGGGCCTTTGTTTCCTCGACGACAGCGCGCGCGGGATACTGGGCGAATACCGCCGACCTTGCGGCCGGCGAGCACACATTTGCGGTCGAATGGACGCCATACACTCTGACCTATTTCGTGGACAACGTGGAGATCGGACAGGTTGCCACTCCCTCCGACATGAACACGGCTATGTACATGCTCGCCAATCTGGCCATGGGCGGGAGCTGGGCAGGCGACGCTGCCCCCACGACGACGACCTCGATCTCCATCGACTCGATCAGGGCCTATCAATTGCCACAGTACACGCTCGCGAATTACACGCTCTTGGCAAGCGGCGCGGCGGCAAATGCCATCGCGGGCACCTCGAGCGCAGATACGCTGGACGGCACTTCAGGCAACGACCTGCTCGGCGGTGCTGGCGGCGCCGATACGATGACCGGCGGCACTGGCGATGACACCTATCTCGTAACCGAAACGAATGCGAAGGTCGTCGAGAAGTACGCCGGCGGTGTGGACACCGTGTCCTCGTCCGCGACCTACAAGCTTTCCGACTATGTCGAGAATCTGACGCTCACCGGCACCGCCGCAATCGATGGGACCGGCAACGCTCAGGCCAATATCATCACCGGCAACGCAGCGGCCAATGTCCTCACGGGTGGGCTCGGCAATGACATCCTCACCGGCGGGACCGGCGCGGATACGTTTGCGTTCAATTCGGGCCACGGTTCGGACATCATCACCGATTTCTCTCCGGGATCAGCCGCGGATCACGATATCGTACAATTGACCGGCTTTGCATTCACGTCCTTCGGCGACATCCAGGCGGCGATGCGCCAGGTCGACAATGACGTTTACCTCGCGCTGACCAACAACGATACGCTGGTTTTTCGCAACACCACGGTTTCAGCTTTCACCAGCGAGGATTTCCAGCTGCCCTCTGCGCCGCCCAAGGGAGGTGCAATTACTTCCTGGGTCGACGGAACGGCCGGCGACCACGTTGTCTACGGCACTGCCGCGAACGATAGGATCACGTCGGTAAACCGGGACGATACGCTTGTTGGATGGATGGGTGACGATACTTACGTCACCGGCAGCCCGAACAAGGTTATCACTGAGAATGCGGGCGGTGGCATCGACAGCGTTGAGGCCTGGGCATCTTATGCGTTACCGGCAAACGTCGAAAATCTCACCCTGATGATGGGGGGGCTCAGCGGCACCGGTAACGCATTGGCAAACCGGATGGTTGGATCGAGCGACAACGATGTCCTTAATGGCGGTGGCGGCGACGATTGGCTCGTTGGGGGAGCGGGCAACGATACCTTCATTTTCGGCGTGGGGAGCGGTCACGACCAAATCGTCGACTTTCATGCGTCCACAAGCTCCTCTGCTGAGCAAGACAAGCTGACTCTGCAAGGATACGCTCCTGGCGCCTACCTCACAAATGTGGGGGACGAGTGGACTATTCACCATGCGGCGGGCACAGATATGCTGCGCATCGCTGGCGTGACGCATCTTACGGCATCAGATTACGTATTTGTTTAGGCGTCCGACATTGCGATGACGATGGCGCCGCTGACGCAGGCGGCTCGAAGCTGCTCATCTTCTACGCAAGTATCTAAGCGCCGATTGGGTTAAATTGCCGGGAAGTTCAAACCAAATATTGAATGCTGTCATCGAGTATTATTGAACGGCTGTCATCGATAATCGTTCAGGACAGGCGAACAATCCGGCGGACAATCCATCGTGACGACAGATGCGCGCAGACTCACTGGAACCCCCGACAGTGACATTCTGTTTGGAGGCCCGGGGGACGATCTGCTGACGGGATTGGCCGGCAGCGACATCTTCGCGATCTCGAAGGGATTTGGCTCGGACACCATCAGCGATTTTGCCGCCGGCGACGGCGGTGATGTGCTGCGCCTGCAGAACTACGGTTTCAGGACGTTCGCCAGCTTCCAGGCCGCCGCCAAACAAGTCGGTTCCGACACCGTTGTAACGCTATCCGCCACCGAAACCCTTACGCTTCAGAACGTCACGCTCGCCTCGCTGGTCCCCGCAAACGTCGCTCTCGATAACCCGCTGCCGCCAAGTGGCAGAACTAATTCTGACTTGGTCACCGTTCCGGCGGGGGAAACGGCGACCGGCGGCGCGACGAACGATCCGCTGCAGGCGTTAGGTGACAACGTGACCCTGATCGGCGGCGCAGGGGACGACACTTACTTCCTGATGTACGATCAGGATACGAAGGCCGTCCACGATACGAAGGTGGTCGAACTTGCTGATGAAGGCATAGATACGATTGTTGACGCGATGATCGACGGCTACAGCCTGGTCAGCGCGCCGAATGTCGAGAATCTGACGCTGAGGGACAGCGTCAGCTCATTCAGTTCGCCTGCCACCGGAAACGATCTCGACAATATTATCATCGGCAATACCGGCCGGAACATGATCGACGGCGGCAAGGGCAACGACGTCCTCGCCGGCGGCGGCGGTGCCGACACGTTCCGCATCCGAGCTGGCAACGGCAATGAAATCGTTACCGACTTCAAGACTGGTGCCGGCGCCGGTGGAGATGTCCTCCAACTCAACGAAACCGGCTTCGCGACCGCGGCCGATGTCATGGCCGCCATGACGCAGGTGGGTACCGATGTCGTGCTGACGATCGGCAGCGGTGAATCCATAACGCTCCAGGACACCAGCATTCAGGATTTCACGGCAGCGAATCTGAACATAGTCGCGCCTTCGGCCGGGCTGATTCAGACGTTTGGCGATGAGTTCAATTCACTGTCCGCTGGCCAGGATCCAACTTTGACTTGGCGGACGAGCTATGCGTGGAGCGGAGTACCGAGCTATACGCTGTCAGGCGAACAGCAAGTCTACGTCGACCCCAGCTTTGTCGGGCTGCCCGGCAGCCGAGCTTCGGCGCCGCTGGGTCTCAATCCCTTCTCGATACAAGATGGCATCCTGACCGTCACCGCAGCGCCGGTTCCGTCGAGCGCAGCGCCGTATGTCGGCGACCACGAGTTCACGTCGGGGCTGATCACGACTCAGAACAGCTTCGTGCAGACCTACGGCCGTTTCGAAATGACGGCCACGCTCTCCAGCACGCGAGGAACCTGGCCGGCCTTCTGGATGCTTCCGCTCGACCCGCGCGGCAAGGCGACCGAGCTCGATATCGTTGAAGCCCTGGGTCGCAATCCCGATCAGGCCCATTGGGCCTTCGTTTCTTCCGACACAACGCGCCAGGGATATTGGGCAAACACTGCCGACCTCGCCGCCGGCAAGCATACATTTGCCGTCGAATGGACGCCCTACACGTTGACCTATTTCGTGGACAATGTGCAGGTTGGGCAGGTCGCCACCCCCTCCGACATGAACACGGCGATGTACATGCTCGCCAATCTCGCAATGGGCGGGTACTGGGCCGGCGACGCTGACCCGACGACGACGGCGTCGATCTCCATCGATTCGATCAAGGCCTATCAACTGCCACAGTACACGCTTGCGAACTATGCGCTTTTGGCAAGCGGCGAGGCGGACAATGCCATCCGTGGAAGCTCGGGCGACGACGCGTTGGCCGGCACGGCAGGCAACGATCTGCTCGGCGGCGCCGGTGGTGCCGATAAGATGACCGGTGGTGCGGGCGACGACACCTATCTCGTGACTGAAAGGGATGCGAAGGTCGTCGAGAAATACGCTGGCGGCGTGGACACCGTGTCCTCATCCGCGACCTACAGGCTTTCCGGTGATGTCGAGAACCTGACGCTCACCGGCACGTCCGCAATTAATGCTACCGGCAACGCTCAGGCCAATATCATCACCGGCAACGCCGCAGCCAATGTCATCACGGGTGGCCTCGGCAATGACATCCTCACCGGCGGAAACGGTGCGGATATATTCGTGTTCAAGACGGGCAACGGGTCGGACATCATCACCGACTTCTCTCCGGGATCGGCCGGGGATCACGATATCGTACAATTGACCGGCTTTGCATTCACGTCCTTCGACGACATCCAGGCGGCGATGCGCCAGGTCGACAACGACGTTTACCTCGCGCTGACGAGCAACGATACGCTGGTCTTTCGCCACACCGCGATATCGGATTTCACTGGCGATAATTTTCTGTTGCCCTCTTCACTCCCCGTCGGGCGCCCCGTCACATCCTGGATCAACGGGTCGGCCAGCGAGCGCGTTGTCTACGGCACCGCCGCGAACGATAGGCTCACGGCGGTACAAAGGGACGATAAGCTCGTTGGATGGACAGGCGACGATACCTACGCCATCGGCAGCTCGAACAAGAATATCATCGAGAATGCGGGCGGCGGCATCGACCGTGTCGAGGCCTCGGTCTCGTATACGCTGCCGGAAAACGTTGAAAATCTCACGCTGATGGAGGGTGGGTTCATCGGCACCGGCAATGTATTGGCAAACCGGATGGTCGGGTCGCGCGGTAACGACACCCTCAATGGCGGCGCCGGCAACGACTTGCTTTACGGAGGTTCGGGCAACGACACTTTCATCTTCGGCGCCGGAAATGGTCACGACCGGATCGCCGACTTTCATGTGCGCGCGAGCTCGACTGCTGAGCACGACAAATTGGTCTTGAGCGGATACGACCCTGGCGCTTATCTCACGAATGACGGAGACCAGTGGACCGTTCACCATGCGGCGGGGATAGACACGTTGACAATCGCTGGCGTCAACCATCTTTCGTCATCGGACTACGTGTTCGTTTAGAGCATGATGAGTTTGGGGCTGGATTCTGTCGTCACGCCGCAAAGGCGGGCATTCGGATGTGCCGTAAATCGCTGGTTGGCGCATGCGCCAAGGTGCCGAATGTTCGCCTACTTGGTACCGTAGGCGCGGTCCCCTGCGTCGCCGAGGCCTGGCAGAATGAAGGCGTTTTCGTCCAGTCCCTTGTCGATCGCTGCGAGCCATACCGGAACGTCCGGGTGGATGCCACGGACCCGCTCGAGGCCCTCCGGCGCGCCGATCAGGGACACGAGGCGTATGTCGTTCGCTCCGCGCTCTTTCAGTCGGTCGATCGCGGCCACGGCAACATTCGCCGTCGCCAGCACCGGGCAGATCAGGATCACCAGTCGTTCGTCCAGGTCGCTCGGCGCCTTGAAGAAGTATTCCACGGCAACGAAGGTTTCCGGCTCGCGGTAGAGGCCGATATGGGCGATCCGGGCGGTCGGCACGAGATCGAGCATGCCGTCCGCAAAGGTCGTGCCGGCGCGAAGGACTGGCGCGAAGACCAGCTTCTTGCCGGCGATTTGCGGTGACTTCATCTGCGCAAGCGGCGTCTCGATATCGGTCTCGACCAGCGGGAGATCGCGGGTGACTTCGTAACAGAGCAACATCCCGATCTCCTTGAGGAGCTCGCGAAAGGACTTGGTCGAAATATCCTTCTTCCGCAGAAGGGTCAGCTTGTGCTGCACCAGCGGATGGTCAACGATCGTGACGCCGTCCATGTTGTTGTTCCTGATCTAAAGCGTGATGGGTTGAAGTTGAATCGAGCGATTGGTCATTGCGAGGAGCCAAAGGCGACGAAGCAATCCAGCCGCGCGCGAAGCGCGCCACTCAAAAGGCTCTTCTTTGAGGCGCGCCTGCCGGCGCGCGCTGGATTGCTTCGCTTCGCTCGCAATGACGCTGAACGCATTTCATCTCATCGTGATCTAGGCCGTGTACCCATAAATCCCTTGTCGTGGCGACGAAGGCTTCGTCCGCTTCGCCGCCTCAACCTGCACGCACGAGAAACGGCGCGAGGCCGAAATATGTATCCGGCATGATTTCTTTCATGCGCTGCTTCGTCTCGGCGTCGACGAATTCAGGGTCCAGCCCGTCGACGAAGGCGTGCAGATCAGAGAGCGTGATCTTCGCGCCGCGCGAGAACGATTTGAGCGCATCGTAGGCGTTCGGGTAGCCCCTGCTGCGCAGGATCGTCTGGTACGCCTCGGCGAGCACTTCTGGATGCTCGACGAGCGCCATGCGTATCTTCTCGGCGTTCGGCGATACCTTCTTCATCCCCGCGAGCAGATTCTCATATCCGACGATGCAGTGCCCGAAGATTGTGCCGAACACGCGCTCGACGCTCGAATCCGAGAGATCGCGCTGCATGCGGGAAACCGGAAGCTTCCGGCAGCAACCCTCCATGAGCCAGTTGGCGACCTGAAGATTGCCCTCCGCGTTCTCGAAGTTGATCGGATTGACCTTGTGCGGCATCGCGGACGAACCGATTTCGCCAGCCACCGGCTTCTGCACGATCCAGTCGTCGCTGATGTAGCGCCACATGTCCTGTGTGAAATTCACGAGGATGGTGTTGATGCGCATGATGATCGCGAAGAGCTCGGCGTAGGTATCGTGCGGCTCGATCTGTGTGGTGAGCGGATTGAACGAGAACGAGACGTGCGCGCCCTTGCGCAGATACGTGCCGTTTTCGATGAACGCCTGCGCGAACTGTGGCCACTCGATATTCGGAAACGCCGCGTACATCGCTGCGTAATTGCCAGAGGCGCCATTGAGTTTGAGCGACACCTTCAATGCGTCGATCTGCTGCATCTGCCGGCGCAGGCGCTCCTCGAATACCGCGAACTCCTTGCCGAGCGTGGTCGGTGTGGCGGGCTGACCGTGCGTCCGCGAGAGCATCGGCATGCGGGCGCAGTGCTTCGCGGAACCCTGGATCCACGCCACGGCGAGCTCGAGCGGCTCCATCAGCGCATCGACGGCGTCTCGGAGCATCAACCCGTAGGCGATGTTGTTGACGTCCTCCGATGTGCATCCGAAATGGATCCATTCCACGAGCCTACCGAGGCCTATCTGCCCAAATTTCCATCGCAGCCACAGCTCGCAAGACTTCACATCATGGTTGGTGGCGAGGATGCCGTTCCAGCCCTTGGTCTCGAGCTGTTTGATGGAGAAGGCATCTTCCGGCACGAATGCATGGATGATGCCTTCGAGCGCCCTAGCCTCGGCTTGGTCGAGTTGCAGCGGAATGTCTGCGTGCGCGCCGAGCGCCAGGACGTAGCGCACCATGACCTCGACGCGGTATTTAATGAGGCCGAATTCGCTCATGATCTGGCGCAGCGGCCTCGTGTAGCGCTCGTACCGGCCGTCGACCGGCGAGATATTCATGAGGGCATCCGACATCGTTTTTGGTCCCGTTGGTTGAATCCAATTCACCCAAAGCGTTTTGTACAATGCCGGTTATCATGCCGCGTAACTTGCATCCATCCGACTATGGCTGGCTGCGCACTAAATGAGTCCGCGCCCTAAAATACCGTACCGTCGCTGATGACCTTCACTGGAGGCGAAAGGTCAGCGCGGCGTTCGCGGGCAAGCAGACGGCCCGCAGCCCAGGTCCCGCCCTCGAGTACCTTCGCCAATGGCAACGACTCGGCATCGAGTTTGAGTCGCCGTCGTAGGCCATCAGCGACACGATCGAGCAGCGCCACCGTCAGGGCGCGCCACTCAAGGACCAGCGTTGACCCGACATCGTGTTCTCGCTGCGCATCCGCTGGATCGCGGAACGTGAGCACTCCGATATCGATGAACAGGCCGCCGTTGCGATATTCTGCAAGGCCTGTGAGGCCGTCGATGTCGGTCACCGTGATGCCGGCGGTTTGCAGCGGTTCAATGAGCGAATAGGCCAGCCATTGCGAAAGCTTGTGCAGCGGCATCAGGCCGCTGGTCGCGTCCTCGGTCGTCAGCGCCGGATGCCGCCAGCAGTCACCAAGGGCTATGCCGCCGAGGGTCAGTCGCGATGGCCAGATCGGTCCGAGATGTCGCAGCAGTTCGGTTAGAATCGTCGGTGCGGGAAGCCGTCGGTCCTGTGCCAGCATCGCCAGTCGGTCGAACAGGCCGCCGGGCCGCGGGGTATCGTGGCTGCCGAATACGTCCGGTTTCGAGGCCACGAGCCGGCCGAGGCGGCGCAAAAGGTCAACGCGCCCGGGAAGACCGAGCAACGGATTGGCGTCGGTGACCTGCATCCCGTGCTCAAGCGCGGCAACCGAGAAGTTCGCAAGGACGCTGGCATCTATACGCAACGGTTCGCGCGGATCGGCTGAGAACACGCCGCCGGTGAACATTGCAAGGCTGGCCAGTGCCAGTCCCTCTGAACGGCCGACGGCCGATCCGGTTCTGGGATCGCGATAATGCCACGATGGACCGGCACCCGCGTCGAGCAATACGCTGACCAGTGCTAGGTCGAATTCGGTGCGAGCCCGGGCGGAGCGATCGGGCCATCCGGTCTGCTCTGCGATTGTGGTCCAGCAATTATCGCCATTGGCGACGAAGTGCCGCCAGCGCGAATGGAAGGGTATATCGAAGGAGGGGTGCGCGTTGCGCGTCGTGTCCAGCACCAGCTCAACGGCCCGATCCATCCGGTCGAGATCGACACGGAAGCTTGGAAGCCTGTCTTCGATCCCGCTCGCGAGCATGCGATGCGCGCGCTCGCGTACCGCTCGGGCGTTCAGCAAGGAGAGAGCGGCTGCTGTTTCCGGATTGTCCGGGGGCACTGTCGTCCCTCCCAAGTCGCCCCTCTCAGTATTTTTCGAGCGAACGTCCGACCGGGTTGGTCGGGTCTTGCTCTGGATCGATCGTGTAATAGCCGGCGGCCTTCTTCGCCGCGATCTCAACATGTGCGTCGGCCGGCACAAGATCGTCGGGGATTGGCACGCGTTCGACGATCTCGATGCCCTGGCCCGTCAATGCATCGTGCTTCATGTCGCTCATGGACACGAAGCGATCGATGCGTTTGAGGCCGAGCCAATGCACCACATCCGGCATCAGTTGCTGAAATCGGGCATCCTGCACGCCGGCGACACATTCGGTGCGCTCGAAATACTGGGTCGCGGCATCGCCGCCTTCCTGACGTTTGCGCGCATTGTAGACTAGAAACTTTGTGACTTCGCCAAGTGCGCGGCCTTCCTTGCGGTTGTAGATGACAATTCCGAGTCCGCCAGTTTGTCCGGCGCGCGCGCATTCCTCGATGCCGTGGATGAGATATGGACGGCAGGTGCAGATATCCGAGCCGAACACGTCGGACCCGTTGCATTCGTCATGCACGCGGCAGGTGATCTTGACGCTGTGGTCCGGCAGTTTGCTGACGTCGCCGAACAGGTAGGCCGTCGTGCCGCCTATCGGCGGCAGAAAAACGTGCAGGTCAGGCCGCGTCACCAGTTCGGGAAACATGCCGGCGGTCTGCTCGAACAGCTGGCGACGCAGGTTGTTCTCAGTCGTCGCAAAGCGCGCGGCCATGCCTGGTAGATACCACACCGGGTCGATCGCGATCTTGACGACGGCGATGCCTCCGTTCTTGTGCACGACCTCGCCATCATGCTGGAGCCGACCGGCCTCAACCGCTGCCTGCAGCTCAGGCAGATCAAGACGCGCGCGGGTAATGGCAATGCTTGGACGAATATCGACGCCTTCAGCGATTTCCGTTGCAAAACTTTCCGCGGCGAGATGTCCCCACGGATCCAGCGAAATGATCCGCTGCGGATCGAACCATTGCGAAAATGGACCGATTGTTGCAGCGGGATGGGTGTTGGTAAGATCCGGGCGCCTGATCGGATCAAGCGCTCCTGAAGACACGGCAAGCGCGCGATAGATTGAATATGAGCCGCCATGTGTTCCAATGACATTGCGATCTTGCGGGCGCGAGACGGTGCCGATCACAGGTCCGCGCTCGCGCGCGCTTGCTGCTCCCCAGCGGATCGGGAAGGGGTGCTTCGCACCGGGAGCTGGATGCGAGGTGATGCGGATATGGTCAATCCGATTGGAGCGACTCATTGCCAAGGCCCCTGAAACGGCGACGGCCCGCCTAAGCAGACGGGCCTGGTCACAACGATAAATTTAGTAGCGCTTGCAGCAGAGCTGAATAGCATAGTCAAAATTATAGGCGAACACAATGACGTTTGGTTGATCGTCAATGACGGCCAGCCGAATGGCAGGGCGGTCGTGCGGCGCTTCGGCCTCCGAATTGACGTGAAATGGGCCAAAAATCTAACGGCTCACTTCGGCTGAGCGTAAAAGTATGCCGAGATCCGCCACCACTTGTTCAATGCAAATGCAGCGTCTTCTGGCAGGCACCGAGGAAGCTATCCATGCGCGTCATCAATGTTGCAGCGGCCCAGCTTGGTCCGATTCAGAAGGCCGACCGCCGCGAAGCGGTCGTCAAGCGCATGATCGCGCTCATGGATGAGGCGAAGTCCAAGGGCGTCGATCTGATCGTCTATCCGGAGCTGGCGTTAACGACGTTCTTTCCGCGCTGGTACATGCAGGATCAAGCCGACGTCGACGCATGGTTCGAGCGCGAAATGCCCAACGCGGCGACGAAGCCGCTGTTCGAGCGGGCCGCTCGACATCAGATGGCGATGAGCTTTGGCTACGCAGAGCTTTCGGACGGACATCACTTCAACACGTGCATCCTCACCGATAAGTCGGCAAGAATTGTCGGGAAATACCGCAAGGTTCATCTGCCGGGCCATTCCGAGTTTGATACCGAGCGTGCCTTCCAGCACCTGGAGAAACGCTACTTCGAGCCGGGCGATCTCGGCTTCAATGTGTGGCGCACGCTCGATGGCATCGTCGGCATGGCAATCTGCAACGACCGCCGCTGGCCGGAGACCTATCGGGTGATGGGGTTGCAAGGCGTTGAGATGGTACTCATCGGCTACAACACACCTTCGTTCAATGCGCAAAAGAGCGAGGAGGGGCCCGAGAAGCGCCTGTTCCACAATAGGTTGTCGGCGCAAGCCGGCGCCTACCAGAATTCGACCTGGGTCGTATCCGTCGCGAAAGCCGGTATCGAAGATGGCTTCCCCTTGATCGGCGGGAGCCTGATCGTCGATCCTCAGGGGGAAATCGTCGTCGAGGCTCGAACGGAAGAAGACGAACTACTGGTCTATCCCTGCGATCTCGACGCCACGCTGTTCGGCAAGAGGACGATCTTCGATTTCGCTCGCCACCGCCGGATCGAGCACTACGGTCTGATCACCAGCCGCACCGGCGTGGTGGTGCCACCGGAAGCGTAGATGCGACGTCACTCTCAATCGGTCCCAAGTTGGATGGCTCTAGCAGGTCTCCTATCAAGGCCTACCTGGCGATGCGACGCCGCCCGCAGGTTCTGGACAACGCTCCCCGATTCGATATATTTTGTTAGATATAGCGCATAAGTGGAGACATGCTTGATCGATATCCGCATTGAATCGCTCACCGGATGCGAAGCGTCCGCAATCCTTTTAGCCACCATTTCGTATGCTTCCGGAAGACAGCACACTAGCACGAATGAGAAACGATAGGTTCTCCTATGCGGGGTCGGGCACGATAAGAAGCCGGTTTGCTGCCAAATGACGACAGTGAGTTGGGCAATTGAGATGGCCACGATCCTCCGGCGACGATACGATCTCAAACGCGTCTTGTTTTGCGACACGCGATAACTGAGGAGATTGAGTATGCGGATTAGCGCTAGAAATCAGATCGTCGGAACGATCGTCGACGTCACAAAGGGCGCAACGACATCGCATGTGCGCGTCGACATTGGCGGCGGCAAGATCATAACCTCCTCGATCACAAACGCCGCGGTTGACGAGCTCGGCCTGAAGGCCGGTGGCAAGGCAACCGTCGTGATCAAGGCCTCCGACGTGATGATCGCGGTAGATTGATGATGGCCCGGGCGGTGGTGTTGGTGGCAGCGCTGTGCGCCGGCTCCGCGGCCGTGGCACAGGAACCGAGCGGCTGCGACAAGTTCAAATAGGGATCGAGCGTGAGCGCGCGCTGCTGACCTCTGCAACGGCGAGGGGCGCCGTTCGGCTCGGAGCTGCCGCAAATGCCGGTTATCCCGAGCAAGTGAGGCGTCCGATGGTTCGCTTGAACGAGATCCGGCAGAACGAGGTTGCGATCGAACTGCCGACCACCAGTGATGCCGGATTGATTTTCATCGGTCGCATCCGCACGCCATGGACAAACCGACTCGATTGCCCGAGGCAGGGCCGCGCCGATGGCCCGATCTGTCAGATCGAAGTCGATCCGCGTTGGTTACAGGCGCTCGATCGCATCGACGAGTTCGCGCGGATCGAAGTGCTCTACTGGCTGCATGAATCGCGTCGCGATCTGGTGCAGCAAAGTCCCGCCAACGACGGCACCACGCGCGGCACGTTCGCCCTGCGCTCGCCGGTGCGGCCGAACCCGATAGGCACCAGCGTTGCGCATCTCATCTCGAGGGACGGCAACGTGCTGCTCGTGCGCGGTATGGATTGCCTCGACGGCACGCCGCTGCTCGATCTCAAGCCCGACCGCACCCTGTTCACACCGATCGCGCCGCCGCAACCCGGTGATTTTCAGACGGGTTGAGGTCACGCCAGAACCGCGCATGACGGCTCACGCAGCGGCCTGCCCTTTGATCTCGCTGATCATTCTGCTAGTTTCCGCCCCACGATACGAAGCCACGTCGTAAGCGTCGGCTTTGCTCGCGGAACGGCGCTTCCGCCCCCATCGCATCCCCGCCTGTTTGCCGCTGTGGTGAGCCGCAGCGTGATCCTTGATGGAGCATCGCCATGCCCTTGTTGTCTCGCCTGTCATTTATCCTCGCATTGACGCTGACTGTGCTCGGTCAGCCGGCCTTTGCGCAGGAGAAAAACCTCACGATCTTCGCAGCGGCTTCGATGAAGAACGCGCTAGATGACATCAACACGGCGTTCACGACGAAGACCGGCGTGAAAGTCGCTGCCAGCTATGCTGCGAGCTCCGCACTGGCGCGTCAACTCGAACAGGGCGCACCAGCCGACTTCTTCGCCTCCGCGGACCTTGAATGGATGGATTACGCGACGCAGAAAGGCACCATTAATCCATCGACGCGGGTCAATCTGCTTGGCAACAAGCTCGTGCTGATCGCGCCGAAGGATTCCACGGTCACCAATGTGACGATCGCGCAAGGGTTTGATCTCGCAAAGCTTGCCGGCGACGGTCGTATCGCCACTGGCGACGTGCAGTCCGTGCCGGTCGGCAAATACGCCAAGGCAGCACTGGAGAAGCTCGGATCGTGGAATGCGGCAGCATCGAAGTTCGCGATGGCGGAAAATGTGCGCGCCGCGTTGACACTGGTTGCCCGCAACGAGGCGCCGCTTGGCATCGTCTACGAAACCGACGCAAAGGTCGATCCCGGCGTGAAGATCGTTGCAGCGTTCCCGGCCGACTCGCATCCCGCAATCATCTATCCGGTGGCGGCCACCAAGAGCGCGAAGCCGGAAGCCGCGGACTATCTCGCCTTCCTGAAGTCGTCGGCAGCGAAGGCCATCTTCGAGAAGTACGGCTTCACCTACCTTATTCGACCGGTGTCGTAGCCGGAGAGTGGCTGCGCCTTAGACAAGAATTAGGTGATGAGGTCGTGGCAGAAGTCTCCCAATTCAAGGGAGTTCGCTCGGGCGTTAGAGGACCAGCATCGAGCGCTCGCGCGCCCGATGACGCTTGATCCGCGCAGCATGGACTCCCACCAGCGGTGAAGCGATGCTGCATCGCAAGCCAGCTTTACGCTCATTCCCTGTGAAAATTTAATCCATTCCTTGAAGCGATTGGCCGGCACGGCGACGACCGTGGGAATGCCTAGGCCGATCGCCATTTCGATCAGGAACGAGAGACCTTTGCCCTCACGCTCGAGCCGGCCGAAGCGATTTACAACGACAAGATCGGCGCCGTGATCGATGGCGGTGGCGACGCGCGCACCAGCCGTCAACAGCTGGCCGACGTCGAGCCGGCAGCCCTCCGCGCAGGAGCCGAGATTCTGGAATAGGCGGATTTGCTCGTTTGTGTGGATCAAGAGGGTCGACACATCCGCCGGTTGGCCGCGGCAATGGCCGTGCTGGACGAGACCAACGGGCCGAAAGCCGCTGCGCCTCAAATCGTCGCAAAACGTCAGCAGCACCTCGTCCGGATTCTGGTCTTCGGCGTAGGCGAGGGCAGCGAGATCGCATTGGGCGTCGAACATGCGAGTTTCCTCACATAAGGTCGCTATATTCAAGCGTATATCAGGATCCGCCGCCCGGCAACGGGCAGAGGCCTGGACAATGGTTAGCACATCGATATATTTAAATGTATATAACGAAGCTGGAGGCGCCGTTGGCTGATATCCGTATTGAAGAGCTCACGGGATGTGAAGTGTCGGCAGACGGCTCCATCGTGCTGGGCTTCGCCGATGGCGACGGCAAGCAGGCAGCCGTTACCCTCGCGGTCGGACAGGCGGGAGCGTTGGCCATGACCCTGCCCAAGCTGATTGAGGAGGCGCTGCGCCGGCAATATCGCGACCACAGCCTGCGCTACACCTATCCACTGGCATCCTGGTCGCTCGAGCGGTCCACTGACCGCACCTCCGGCATCGTGACGCTCGCAACCCCGGACGGCTTTCGCGTGCGCTTTGCGATCGAACCGCGTCAGCAGAGCGAGCTTGGCGAAGCGCTGGCAAGCGGAGTCGAAGGCGAGCCCGCCGAGCTTGCCAACTAGCTCGTATTGGGAAGCCGGCTACGGCTCAGCCCTTGCGAGACGACTTCATGCCTGACTGCAACGACACCAGATGCTTCTTCGCCGCGTCCGCCGCGGCCCGCTCGATATCGCGATAGCTTTGCACGAGCGAGAGGCCGAACGGCGTCAGCATCGCGCCGCCGCCGTGCTTGCCGCCCGTCTGGCGCTCCACGGCGGCCTGACCGCAGATGCGATTGATCTCGTCGACGAGATCCCAGGCGCGCTTGTAGGACATGTCCATGGCGCGGCTGGCGGCCGAGATCGAGCCCTGCTCCTTGATCTGCTCCAGCAGCTGGATCTTGCCGGGACCGATGCGCCGCTCCGCATCGAGATCAATGCGCAAGCTGAGAGACGGAAGTTTGGTCTTGGTCATCGTCGGGTTTCGATCGGCAAGGGTTCGTTGGACAGTAACCGCTTGCTGTGCGAAACAACAGCGCTGATCAGGCGGTGCGGTGCGAAACGTTCTTCACCACCGTGTAGCACGCGAGGCCTTCGGTTCCGCCTTCGCGCCCGTAACCGCTTTCCTTGACGCCGCCGAACGGTGTTTCGGCGCTGGACGCCACGAAGTGGTTGATCGACAGGTTGCCAACCTCCACGTCGGCCGCGATCCGCTCGGCGTTCGCGGCAGAACGCGTGAACGCATAGGCGGCGAGCCCGTAAGGCAGTGCGTTCGCCTTGTCGATGGCTTCATCGAGCGTTCGAACGGGGTTGATCAGGGCCAGCGGCCCAAACGGCTCCTGCTGCATGGCGCGCGCATCGTCGGGGACGTCCGCCAGCACCGTCAGCGGAAAGAAGTAGCCGCGGTTGCCGAGCCGGCTTCCGCCGGCCAGGACGCGCGCACCTTTGTTCTTCGCATTTGCAACCAGCGTTTCCATAGCTTCGAGCCGCCGCACGTTGGCGAGCGGTCCCATCTGGGTGGACGGGTCAAGCCCGTCGCCGACTTTGATCGCTTTGGCCTTCTCGGCAAACGCCTCGGTGAAGCGCTTGTAGATATCTTGCTGCACGAAGAAACGCGTCGGCGAGACGCACACCTGCCCGGCATTGCGCGATTTGCCGACCACCGAGGTGGCGGCGGTTGCGACCGGGTCGACGTCGTCACACACGATCACGGGCCCGTGCCCGCCGAGCTCCATGATCGAAGGCTTCATGTGGCGTCCGGTCATCTCCGCAAGCTGCTTGCCGACGGGGATTGAGCCGGTGAACGTCACGAGACGCACCACAGGCTTCGGGATCAGATAGCTCGAGATCTCGGCCGGTTGCCCGAACACGAGGTTGAGCACGCCGGCCGGCAGTCCCGCATCGTGGAAGGCGCGAACGAGCTGAACGGCGCCCGCGGGAGTCTCCTCGGAGGCCTTCAGGATGATCGCACAGCCCGACGACAATGCGCCTGCCACCTTGCGCGCCGGCGAGCTCATCGGGAAATTCCAAGGCGAGAAGGCGGCAACCACGCCGATCGGCTGACGCAGGACCGTATGGCGCATGCCGTCCTCGGCCGGAATGACGCGACCGTAGACGCGACGGCCTTCGTTGGCGTCCCACTCGATGATTTCGCAGCCGCGGATGATTTCGAGACGAGCCTGGTCCAGCGGCTTGCCCTGCTCAAGTGTCATGGTCCTTGCCATGTCGTCGACCCGCTCGCGGATGATCTGCGAGGCCTTCAGGATGACGCGCGTGCGCTCGGCAGGCGATGTATGGCGCCAGACGCGCAGGCCCTTTTCCGCGGCCTGCAGGGCGGCGTCGAGGTCCTGGGTCGTCGCGTGCGGAACGACACCGATCTCGGTCTCGTCGGCCGGATTGATCACCGGCTGCCCCGGCGCGCTCTTCCAGCGGCCGTCGATGTAGAGCTGAATTTCGGGATAGTGCGTCATCTGCATTTCTTGTCTCCGTCAGGCTCTGCGCCGGAATGCACCCTGCGCCGACATAATCCTTTCGTGCTCGCTTGCGAGCCGCGCCCAGCATTCGTCGCACACGAATTCGCGAGCTTCGGTTTCGACGCCTCGCGAATCGATCGACGGGGCGAGTACGTCGTCGTCCGGCGTGCGGGCGAGCGCGCCGTTGCAACTCGTACAGCGGTAAACCCTTGTGATGTCATCGCTCATGGTCGTCTCCCGGTGTTTGCGGCGTTTCGCGCAGAGAAACGGCAGCGGCTAGCCTAGCGATATATTTTGGTGTATATAACGATAGTGCGCAACAAGACGCAACAAGCTTTGACGCATGCCTAATGCGGCCTGCCGATGTGCTAACCCCGGAGAGACGCGACCATGAACGCCCACGCTCCCATCAAGAATCCCGATAAGTTTTTCATCGACGGCAAATGGACCAAGCCGTCGAGCACGAAGAAGATCGACGTGATCAACTCCGCCACCGAGGAGTTGTATGCGAGCGTCGCGGAGGCGCAGGAGGCCGACATCAACCGCGCGGTGGAGGCCGCGCGAAAAGCCTTCGATCGCGGCCCGTGGCCGCGTATGTCGCACACCGAACGGGCAAAATACATTCGCGCCATCGGCGCCGAGCTCGCCGAGAAGGCCGAAGACGCCGCCGACATCTGGACGACCGAGTCCGGCCTGTTGCACAGCGTGGCGAAGTCGCGAACGACCACGATCAGCAGCGTCTACGATTACTACGCGGATCTCGCCGACACCTATCCATTCCAGGAGCGCCATACGCCGAAGGCCGGCGGCAACGTCGGGCTTCTGGTGCGCGAGCCGGTCGGCGTCGTCGCTGCCATCATTCCGTGGAACGGCCCTCCCGGCCTGATCGCGCACAAGTGCGCGCCGGCGTTGCTCGCCGGCTGCACGATCATCGTCAAAGCATCGCCGGAGGCGCCCGGCGCGGCCTACCTGATCGCGGAGGCTTGCGAAAAAGTCGGCCTGCCACCCGGCGTGTTGAACATCCTCACCGCCGAGCGTGAGGTGTCAGAGATGCTGGTGCGGCACCCCGGCGTCGACAAGGTGACGTTCACGGGTTCGACCGCTGCGGGTCGCAAGATCGCTTCGATCTGCGGCGATCGCATCGCCCGCTGCACGCTGGAGCTCGGCGGCAAGTCGGCGGCGGTGATCCTCGACGACTACGACATCGGCACGGCGGCCAAGACAATCGCCGGGCGCGCAACATACCTTACGGGCCAGGTCTGCTCGTCGCTCACGCGCATCATCGTGACACGCAGCCGGCATGACGAGCTTGTCGACGCGCTCAGTGCCAACTTCGAAAAGGTCAAGGTCGGCGATCCGTTCGATCCGGCCTGCGAGATGGGTCCGCTGGCGATGCGGCGGCAGCGCGACCGCGTCGAAGGCTATATCGAGAAGGGCAAGTCGGAAGGCGCCAAGCTTGCGACCGGCGGCGGGCGTCCGGCGCATCTCAATCGCGGCTTCTTCGTTGAGCCGACCGTGTTCGGCAACGTCGACAACCACTCGACCATCGCGCGCGAGGAGATCTTCGGCCCGGTGTTGTCGGTGATTCCGGCGGCGAACGAGGCGAAAGCGGTGGAGATTGCCAACGACACGATCTACGGTCTGAATGCCTCGGTGTTCACCAACGACGTCGAGCGCGCCTACGCAACCGCGCGCGAGCTGCGATCGGGCACAGTCGGACACAACTCGTTCCGCACCGACTTCAGCATCGCCTTCGGTGGCTTCAAGCAATCCGGCATCGGCCGCGAGGGCGGCACGGAAGGGCTGCTGCCGTTCCTGGAGACCAAGACACTGATCCTCGACGAGATGCCAAAGTCGGCCGGTAGGGTCGTCGGCTAGAGCGATGGCGAGGCGAAGGTGTCCTGCTGGCGCGCCTTCGCCTTCCCGATACAAACTCGTGATGGAATACCGGAAGGTCTTCAGAATGAAGGTGATGTGCTTTGCACTTGCCGCGGCGGCGTCGGTGCTTCTCGGCAGTACACAGGCCCGCTGTGAAGAATTGATCGTATATGGCGCGGGCAGTTTGCGCGCAGCGATGACGGCGATCATCACCGACTTCAGCAAGCAAAGCGGGGTCTCGATCCGAACGAATTTTGGTCCATCCGGCTTGATGCGCGAAAAGATCGAAGGCGGTGACAACGTCGATGTCTTCACCTCTGCGGATATGGGACATCCGACGAAGCTTCAGAAGGACGGTCGTGCCGGGAACGTCATCATGTTCACACGCAATCGCCTTTGCGCTTTCGCCACACCCGACGCGGGACTCACGACGTCCAACTTCGCGACACGTCTTGCCGACCCGGCCGTCAGACTCGGGACATCGACCCCGGCGGCCGATCCGTCAGGCGATTATACGTGGGAGATGTTTCGGCTGATCGACAAGGTGCAACCAGGTGCCTTTGCCGTGCTGGATGCAAAAGCAAAGAAGGTGGTAGGCGGATCAGCAGAGGCCAATCCATCTGATCCCGACCCGATTGGATCGGCATTCAAGCGCGGCGATATCAACGTCATGATCGCCTACTGCAGCGGCACAGCGGAGCGGCGGCGCGTGTTGCCGGACGTGCAGGTCATCCAGGTGCCGGCCGCCATTGCGGTTGGACCGGAGTATGGACTTGCGATACTGAACCCCGCCAAACTTGCTGCGGCGCGGCTCGTCTTCGCGATTCTCTCGCCAGAGGGGCAAGCTACGCTGGCGCGCTTCGGCTTCGATCCGGTGGCATTGCCCAAGGGAGCGCCGGCCAGGTGACCGAAACCGATGGCGAACTCGCGGCCGTTGACGCATCGCGTCGGGCAAGAAAGGCCGAAACGGATCCGGAAACGCCGCTGTCAAGGTCAACACTTCCATTGGAAGCCGTCGACGACGAAATGCTGGCCGGTGATGAACATGTGTGCGTCGGTGGCGAGATAACTGACGATGCTTGCCACGTCCTCCGGCGTACCCACCCGCCCCAGGGCGATGCCGGAGACGAGATCCTCCTCGCGCCGGCTGATCATGTCGCGCAGCAACTCGGTCGCGATGATTCCCGGGCAGACGGCATTGACCGCCACCTTGGGACCGAGCTCCTTGGCGAGTGAGCGCGTCAGGCCGAGAATGCCGGCCTTGGCCGCCGCATAGGCGTGCTTGCTCACCGCGCTGGTGACGCCGCCCGACAGCGCGTTCAGCGACGAGATCGAGACGATGCGCCCGCCCTCTGCCTGGTTCAGGAAGACAGGCGCGGCAGCGTGGATGTAGTTGAAGCAGCTCTTCAGGTTGACGGCGATGGCACGGTCGAACTCCTCCTCGCTGATCTCGATGATCGGCTTCGGACTAGGCGCGCCGGCATTGTTGACCAGGACGTCGAGCCGCCCGCGGTCGGAGACGACCGCGTCGACGATCTCGTGTGCGCGCGTGAAGCTGCTCACGTCCGCCTGGAACGTCAGCGCCCGGACGCCGAGCCTGCGGATGTCGTCGGCCGTCTTTGTCATTTCCGGCGCGAGAAGGTCGACGAGCGCGATGTCGAATCCCTTCCCGGCTAGCGTGAGAGCGCAGGCGCGACCGATACCGCGTCCCGCGCCTGTTACCAGGGCAACCTTGGTCACCGCCCCGGCCACTCAGTCGGCTGCGTTGTCGCGGGCGAAGCGCGCGACGTCGGCATGTGTGGCGAACCAGACGTCGCCCTTGGCCTTGGCGAGGCGGATCAACTCTTCGATGATCCAGATGCGCGAGCGGTAGCCAATGATGTGCGGATGGCAGGTAAGCTGGAAGATGCCACCCTCCTCATAGGCTGCCTCGAACTCGCGGCGGAAAATGTCGAAGACGCTCTCCGGCGGCGTGTAAGGCCGCAGGTTCTGGAAGCGCATCATCATGAAATAGGGCGCGTCGTCGCGGATCCACTCGACCGGCAGCTCGATGACCCCAGTCGATTCACCGTCGAGCAACAGCTCGTAGCAGTCGACATCGGCCATGAGCGAGGAATCGTAGAGAAGGCCTATCTCCTTGGTAATGCGCAGCGTGTGCGGCGAGAAGTCCCACGAGGCCGTGCGCGCGCCGACGGGCCTGACGCCGGTGGTTTTCTCGAGCACGTCGGACGCGCGCACCATCAGGTCTTTCTCAGCGTCGTAGGGGAGTACGGAGTTGAGCTCGTGGATCCAGGAATGGATGCCGATCTCATGGCCTTCCGCGATCACCCGGCGCTGCTCGTCGGGATAGATCAGCGCCACCACAGCGGGGACATAGAAGGTCGCCGGCACGCTGTGCCTTGCGAGCAGCTTGAGGATGCTCGGCACGCCGACGCGGTTGCCGTATTGACCCCAGGCCATGCGGCCGATGGACTTGCCGCCGTCGCGCAGTTCGTTGGTCTCGTGATCGGAATCGAAGGAGAGCGCGAAGGCGCAACGTGTCCCGTCCTTCCACGTCTTGGGCTTGTATGTGCGGCCGGCGCGGACCTGTTTGACGAGGCCGCGCCAGTGCTCCTCCGGCCACTGCCAGGGTTCCATCTTGGAGATATCGGTCATGGTCTGTCTCCTGTCTTGGCTGGAGGATGGGCGGGCCGTCTCACACGAGCGGGCTGCCGGTAACGGCAAGCGTCTGGCCGGTGATCCACGAGGCCCGGTCGGAGGCGAGGAAAGTCACCGCGTCGGCGATGTCCTTCGGCTCGCCCATGCGGCGCATGGCGATGTTCCGGACGAACGTCTCCCGGAATTCCGGCGTCCAGCTCTGCCACTGCCGCTCATAGTCCGGGCTCGTGGCCATGAAGCCGGGGGCGACCGAGTTCACCGTGATGCCGAAGGGGCCGAGCTCCTGAGCGAGCTGCTTCACCAGGCCGATCTGCCCGTGCTTGGAGGCAGCATAGCTCTGGATGCCGGTGAGGCTGGTTGCAAGACCCGCGCGGCTGGAAATCGTGATGATGCGGCCGCTGCCTTTCGCCTTCATGGCGGGGGCGACGGCCTTGGCGAAGAGGAAGGCCCCCTTCAGGTTGGCCTCGACGATGGCGTCGAAGTCCTCGGCACTGATTTCCTCCAGAGGCCGGGGCTTCTGGCCGCGCACGCCGCCCGCCACGTAGACGAGGATGTCCGGCGTCCCGGCGGCCCTGACGATCTCGGCGATGGCGGTTTCGTCGCTCACATCGACCTTCGCAGCGGCGATCTTGCCGCCGCCCTCGACGGGGCCGGCAATCGCCTCCAACTCCTCGATGAGAAGATCGCAGGCGACGACGCTCGCGCCGTCCGAAGCCAGCGAACGGGCGATGGCTCGGCCGATCCCCCGCGCTGCGCCGGCAACGATGGCGGTCCGTCCGTCAAACCGGATCAGCATGGTCGAACTCCTGTGTTCGCGACGCTCCGGAGATCAGCGCATCCCCGCGACGCCGCGGGTCTTCGTGGCTCCGCTGGCGAGACCGCACGCCTTGCAGTCAATGCAGCTTGCTGCCGGCAGTTTCCTTCAGCCTCAGGATGACAAGCAGTGAGACAATCGCCGCCGGAACCAGGTAGAGATAGGTCGGAGACACTGGCGATCCGGTCTCGCGAATGAGCCAGGTGGCGATGAAGGGGGCGAAGCCGCCGAACACGGCGACCGCCAGCGTGTAGCCCACCGACATCCATGTCGAGCGCAGGTGCGTGGGGAAGATTTCCGAGATCGCAGCCGGGCCGGGACCCGAATAGAGTGCCAGCAGGACGCCAAAGAGGATCTGGATCGGTAGGACCAGGGCAAAGCCGCCGCCCTGCGCCATCAACGAGAAGAGCGGCCAGGCCAGGATGCCGATGCCGAGCGCGCTGGCCATGAGCAGCGGGCGGCGGCCGACACGGTCGGACAGCGCGCCCCAGACCGGAATGGCGATGACCATCGCGACGAGGCCGATCGTGTTCGACCACAGCGCCTCGGACGGAGTCAGCCCGGCGAAGCGTTGGGTGAAACTCGGCATCCAGGCAAGAAGCGTGTAGTAGGCGACGGTCCAGAAGATGGTGAAGCCGAAGGCGAGGGCGCCGAGTGGAAAGCCCGACACGACGGGAGCATCAGCGGCCGCCTCGCGGCTCGCTTCGTAGGAGGGGGTCTCATCGACATTCCAGCGCATGTAGACGCCGACGATGAGAAGGACGGCGCCGAGCAGGAACGGGACGCGCCAGCCCCACTCCAGCATGGCGGCATCGCTGAACAACGAGGTCAGGACCGCGGCCGTCGCCGAGCCGAGCAGCGAGCCGCCGGCGGTCGAGACCTGCTGGAAGGAGCCGAACAGGCCGCGGCGCGCGGGCGGCGCCCATTCGACGATGAAGGCGGTGGAGGTGCCCCATTCGCCGCCGGCGGCGATGCCCTGAATGATGCGCAGGAGGACCAGCAGGATTGGCGCCCAGATGCCGATGGAATCGTAGGACGGCAGAACGCCGATGCCGACGGTGCCGAAAGCCATCATGAAGATGGTGAGGACGAGGGCGGCTTTGCGGCCGCGCGTGTCGCCGAGGCGGCCGATGACGATGCCTCCAAGGGGGCGGGCGAGGAAGCCGACGCCGTAGGCGGCGAAAGCGGCAAGCAGCGAGGCGGTCGCATCGGTGTTGGGGAAGAACTTCGCGGCGATCAGGGTCGCAAGATAAGCGTAGACGCCGAAGTCGTACCACTCCAGCAGGTTGCCGATCGACGCGGCCCAGATCGCCTTGCGCGATTTGTCCGAGAACGCGGCATCAGCCTGTGGGAGCACCGTGCTTGCAGAGCTCATTGCTATCCTCCCCCAAACATCACTATGCGATATTCTACAGCGTTTCGTAATTTTCCTTAACCCATCGAGACGTCGATGCAGCTGACTTCCCGATCTCGGGAGGATCCTGTCACGCTTCGATAGTTGGGCGTCTTCGATAGTTGCCGTTTCGATCAGTGTTTCGCTGACCAGTCGAGCAGCTACTAGAGCATGATGAAACTAGGTTTGTAACGTCGCCACACACATTCGGCGTTGTCCCCGCGAAGGCGCCTTTTTTTGGTGCAGCGGCGTTGGCGCAAATCGATTGAGACGCAAGATCGCTGCGAGCGAAATGATCGCCAGAGCGCGCCGCTGTGCCTACAAATATCCGTTAAGCGACGAACGAGAGCGTAGCGCTGGCTCCCGCAGTGAACTCGGGTCGGCATTGACGGCTGCAACTCGCGACTGACTGCACGCGGCGAGGGTCGGGCGAGCAGCCCGCCCCTCGCGTGAGCACCAGCTTAGCCCAGCCGGCCCGACGCGTGGGCGAGCAGGGTGTAGACAAGGCCGGTCTCGGATTCGAGATAGCTAGCGAGCGCCGTGGAGCCGCGCGGATCGCGCGCGACGTCGTCGAGCAGCCGCTCGAATTCCGTGATGTAGCGGTCGACGGTCTGCTTGAAGTTGCGGTCACTGCGGTACTTGCGGCTGATCTCGTCGAAAGTCTTCTGGCCCGCCGGCGTGTAGAGTCGCTTGGAGAAGGCCTTCCGCTCGCCCCGTTGATAGCGCTGCCACATGTCGGCCGCGATCTCGCGGTCGAGCAGACGACTGATGTCGAGCGACAGTGATTCGAGCGAATTGTCCGCCGCCTGCCTGCTTGGTGGCGGCGGACGCCGCTGATCGTCGTCATTGTCCACGCGGTTCAGCAGATCCGACAACCAGCCGTCGCGGCCAGCCTCCGTTCCGCCCGGGCTCACCGGCGGCGCTTCGGTGCGGCGCGTGACCGGCCCACCGAGGTCCGGCGGCGGAAGAGCGGAGGCGCTGCTGCCGTTGTCGCGGCCGCGCGGTGCCGCGCCGACCGCTGCCAGCACCGGCTCTTCCTCGCGATGGGTTGCGCGCGGGGTCGAGGCCACGTCGAGGCCGCGGCCGTGCCGGGCGACGATGCGGTTGAGCTCCGCCAGCGCCTCGATCTGGTCGACGATGACCTTGCGCATCTGCGCGGTGCTCTCGGCTGCTTCCTGAGGCATCTCCAGTACACCGCGGCGGAGCTCGACGCGGGTTGCTTCGAGCTCGAGCTGCATCTGCTCACGCGCGGTGCCGAGCTCGTTTTGCATCTCGGAGGCCATCTGGCGCATGTTCTGCACGATCGAAGCAAAGCGCTCGCCGGCCTGGCTGAACATGGCGTCAGCCTCCTGCATGCCCTGCTGATAGACCTGCTGCATGGCGTCGGACGTGATCCGGCGCTCTTCCTCGGCGATGTTGCGGACGTTTTCGAACTGCTGACTGATCGCGTTCGAACCGGTGCTGGCGGTTTCGGCCACCACGCGCGCGATTTCGCGTGCGCGGGTTTCGGCCGCCTGCATCGATTCCTCCAGCAGGGTATTGAAGCGCGTCAGCCGCTGGTCGAGATCGTCGGTGCGCTGTTCGATCATCGTTGCCAGGCCCTCCAGCATCGACTTGCGCGCCTCGACCGTCTCGCTGGTGCGGCCATTGCTCGCTTCGATGGCCATTGCCGCTTCGGCAAGGGTTCTTCCATGCAGTTCGAATTGTCCGGACAGCGCCTGCAGCCCTTCGAGGGCGTCGGACGTCTTGTTGTTGAACATTCGGATCTGCTCGTCCAACGACTTGGTCGTGGTGCCGGTGCGGGACGAGACGTCGTTCATGGTGGAGACGAATTCCGCCACCCGCGACACCAGCGCCTGCTCGAGCGAGTTCAAGTTCGCATGTGCTCCCGTCAGCACTTCCTGAAGCAGGATGTTGCCTTCGCGCAGCCGCTCGAACAGGGCGACCGTATCGGTGCGGAGCATCTTGCTCGTTTCCTGCATCTCGGTCACCGCGGCGACCGACACCTGCCGCGATTGATCGATGGCGTTGCGGGTCGTCAGCTCGATGTCCTTCAGCGACTTGTTGATCGCACCGGTCGCAACTTCGGTCGCGGTGTTGATCATTCGGGCGATGTCGGCCGAGTTCGTGGTCATCGACTGCGCGAAGATGAAGCCCTTGCCTTCGATCGCCTTAAGCGCGTCGTCGGTGGTGCGGCCAATATCCGCAGTGAGCTGGCTGCCCTTGCTGCTGATCGCCTCGACCAGAGGACCACGCTTGTCGTCGAGCATATGCGACAGTGTCTCGGTGTGGCCCTGCATGACGCCGACGATCTCTTCGGCCTTGCCGGAAAGCGTCATACCGAGCACCTGCGCCGAGGCGGACACGCTGCGCTCGGCTTCCGCCGTCACCGCCTTGATCTGGGCGCTGACTTCGTTCGAGGTTGTAACCAGGGTGCCCCGTGAGGAGTTGGCGCCGGCCTGCAGCGTCTCCACCGCCGTCACGGCCACGAGCGCAAGCGCGCTTTCGAGCTCTGACGCGGCCGAGCGCAATTGGTCGCCCGCGGTCGCCGCATTGGCGACCATGGCGGCGTTGGCGTCGACGATGCTGTTGCGCAACCGATCGGAGGTGCTGGTTGCCAGCAGTGAGAGCGACTGCTCGATCTCGCCCGATGCCGAGCGAAGCTGCGTGGCGAGGCCGTCCGACGAGGACGTAAAGGCGATCGTCGCATCCGTCGTGCTCGCGCGGATGGTATCGGTGGTGGTGACAGCGACCGTTGCGATCGCGCGCTCGGCATCGGCGGCGGCGGTCTTCAGCCGCTCGGCGATGTCGTCTGTGGAGGAGAGGAGGGTGACCTTCGCATCCGTCGTGCTCGCGCGGATGGTATCGGTGGTGGTGACAGCGACCGTCGTGATCGCGCGTTCGGCATCGGCGGCGGCGGTCTTCAGCCGCTCGGCGATGTCGTCCGTGGAGGAGAGGAGGCTGACTTTAGCATCCGTCGCGCTCGCGCGGATCGAGTCGGTGGTGGTGACGGCGACCGTCGCGATCATGCGTTCGGCCTCGGCGCTCGCCGCCTTGAGCCGCTCGGCGACGTCGTCGGAGGAGGTGACAAGGGCGACCTTGGCATCCGTCGCGCTGATGCGGATCTGGTCGCTGGTCGTGACGGCGGCGGTCGTGATCGCCCGTTCCGCGTCCGCAGCCGTGGTCTTCAGCTGGGTCGCGATGCCGTCCGACGTCTTGAACAGCAAGGTCTGAACCTCGCCGGCACTCGTCTTGAGCTGGTCGTTCGTCGTTTGTGCAACGGCCGCAACCGCGTGCTGGATGTCGTAAGAAGCTGATTTCAGCTGTGCGACGACATTATCCGACGTGCTGACGAGCGCCGTTTGTGTGTCGTGGGCGCTGACCTTGATCGCCTCGCTGGTGTTGGCCGAAAGGGCCGTCAGCACGCGCTCGACCTCCGTTGAGTTGGTCTTCAGCTGGTTGGTCACGTTGTCGGATGCTGTGATCAGCGCCACTTGCGCGTCGCGCGCATGGGTTTCGATCTTCTCGGCGGTGGAAGAGGCAAGTCCGATCAGCACGCGTTCGACCTCGCCTGTGGTCGAACGGATGCTTTGCGTGGCTCCGTCCGAAGCGTTGACGATCGTGAGCTGGGCGTCGCGTGCGTTCGTCTGCAGCGATTCTCCGGTGGTCGCGGCAAGCGAAGTCAGTGCACGCTCGATATCGGCGGCGGTGGTCATCAACTGAGTGCCGACGTCGGCCGAGACCGAGCCGAGGGTTGCCTGGGTCGCACGTGCCGTCGCCTGAATCTGCTCGCTGGTATTCGTCATCAGCGCGCTGAGCGACCGCTCCGCATCGTCGGTGCGAGCCCTGATCGCGTGCGACAGCTCGTCGGCGCGCGAGACCAGCACGTCGCTCGCGTGCCGTCCCGAGGACTCGATACGGTTGGTCATGATCTCGACGCGGGTGCCGAGCAGTTCCTCGAGCTGGTCGACACGGATTTCGATGTCCTTGGCGACCGAGCCGGCGCGGCTTTCGATGCCCTCGTGGATATTCTGGAAGCGTGCAGCGACGGTCTCGGCGAGATAGTGGCTGCGGCCGTCGATATTGTCGGTAACCTGGGCGAGGCGGTTGTCTATCGTCTCGGTGACGCCGGCGATACGGGTGTCCAGCGCTGCGATGACTTCGGCGCTGCCCTGGTTCATTGACGCGGTAAAGCTGGAGAGACGCGTGGCAATCGCGTCGTTGATCGACTGCGTGCGGGAGTCGAACGCATTCTGGAACAGACTCAGATGTGAGCTGACGGTATCGTCCATCGACCTGATACGAGTGTCGAGCGTGGCGTCGAGCGTCGCCACCCGGTTGTCGAGCGAGGCGTCGATCCTGGCTATCCGATCATCGACCTGCTCCCCGAAGAGGGACAGATGCCTGTCGAAAGACGCATTCAACTCAGCCGTGTTCGACGTCACGCGCGTATCGAACGTATCGACATAGTTCTTCAGGCTGTCGGTAATGTCCTGCGTGCGTTGTCCGAGCCGGTCGACGATTTCTCCGCCAAACGTCTTCACGGTGCGATCGAACTCGGCGATGTGACGGGTGATCAGTGCGCCGAGTGTGCCGCTGTCGCGGGAAAACTTCTCGGCGAGCTCCGCGCCATGGTTCTTCATCAGGTCGTCGAATGCGCCGATCCGGTTCGCCAGGCTGTCGTTGACGTGATCGGCCTCGTTGACGACTTTCGCGACCAGCGAGTTGATGCTCACGTCGAGCGCTTCGCTTGCCTTGTCGCCGCACGCCAGCATCTGCTCGGCGAGCCTGTTGCCGGCATCGTCGATGCGGCCGGCGAGGTCGGTCGAGCGCAGATCGAGCTCGAGGAGCAGCGATTCGCCTGTGGTCTTCAGCGCGTCGTGCACTTGCTCGGTGCGCTCGGTGATGCCGTCGACGATCGCGTCGGCTTTCTTCTGGAACTCTGCGGTGATGCGGTCGAGCCGCTCGTCCATCATGTCGTGGATACGATCGGACAGGTCGACGAAGTCGTCGTGCACGTGACCGGTCTTGAAGTTCAGGCTTGCCGTCAGCCGTTCGCTCGCCTCCAGCACGGCGCGCGTGGTCTCGGCGCTCGCTTCCTCCAGGCGGTCGAGCAGGTCGCCGCCGCGCTCGCCGAGCGCGAGGATCATGCTATCGCCAGCGTTGCCGAGTGCACGGGTGATGTGCTCGCCGCGATCTTGCAGGCCGGTGGTGATGCTCTTGGCTACCTCGTCGACGCGTGAGGCGATCTGGTCGCTGATCACTGCCACGTCCTGGCGGAGATCGATCTGCACGCCCGAAATCGCATTGCGAACCTGCTCGGCCTGGCCGACGAGATTGTCGCGCTGGTGGGCGATGTCCTGCAACAGCGCGCGGATGCGCACTTCATTGTCGCTGTAGGCGCGCTCGAGCGCTGCGACTTCGTTGGAGACGAGCGCTTCAAGTTCGCCGGCGCGCGCAATCGCGCGCTCGACCCCGTCGCCCATCGCGGCGACTTCGCGGCGGATGGCTTGGCCGACCGTAACCATCGATTCGCGTGCGGAGCCTTCCGGTTCGGAATAGCGAATAGCCATTTGCGCCATCGACTGCGCAATCATGCTCAGTTCCTGGCTGCGCCAGGCCAGGCTGGCGAGGAAGTAGAACAACAGGATCGGCGCGAACAACAGTGCCGCAAGACCGGCGATCATCAGCACGCCGCCGCCTTGTCCGATCAGCGATTGCAGCGAGGGCAGGAATGCGAGAATCAACGCGCCGATGCCGGCAAGCCAGAGGCCGGCGAAGATCGTCGCGACCGTATAGGCATTGCGTCGCGGGCGTCCCTTCTGAATCGCCTGCAGCAGTTGGCCAATGGTCTCGCGATCATCATTGGCAGGGCGGCGCGACGTCTGTGCCGCGTCGAAGTTGGTCAGGTCGAGGTCATCGGTTGCGCTATGCTCGAACGGCGGCACGAGACGCTCGCCGGCGAGGGGGCCGACAGGTTCAGTGCGGGGCAGGGCGGCACGCTCGTCGCGGTCATGTTCCTTATTGTCGCGGTTAAGACCAAGACGGGATTCCGGTGCGTCAGCGATGTTCAGTGCTTCCTGGATAGCCGACAGCGCGACTTCGGTGGGATCTTTGACCTTTTTGGGATTGTTCGCCATGTCCCTACGCCCTCATTTACTATGGGGAAGGCAATTGCGACGCCGCGGCGGCGATATTGCGCGCAAGTTGCACGTCCGTGACGGCCAGCCGGCCGCCGGGCCGCTCCCCCGGTTGCGCGACTTGTCCCCTTTTTCCGCAAACATCCTATTGGCTAGTCAGTGCGAATGAAACCGTCACTATTAAGAACATTTTAATCATCGTTAATTCAACACGGGACAACTCGGTCATTATTGTTCACGATTGGCACAACCTGTGGAGAAACGCGGCACAGCCCCTGTCCAATTGTGGCTCGTTTGTGGCGCAAGCCCTCAGCTGCGCCAACGTTCCGTTAACCAAAGCCGTGCTTGCTTGGCGGCATGAGTTCACTCCGAAAACCCGCAAACTGGGTGGTTTCCCCACCGCTGGCTCCGGACGCGCCGGCGATCGATTTCGATCATCTGGCGCGCATGACGCTTGGAGAGCGCGAACTGGAACGTGAGGTCCTGACGCTGTTCGCGCAGCAGGCGGCCGATCTCCTGGCCAGGCTCGAGAAACTCCCGCGCGAGGGGGCCTCGCTTGCCCACACAATGAAGGGATCCGCGCGCGGTATCGGTGCGTTCGCGGTGGCGAAGGCTGCGGACGATCTGGAGCATGGGCTCCGGCATGGGCTACCGGTGGCGACCGAAGTTGCAGAGCTTCAGCGCTCGGTCGGTTGCGCGCTGGCGAGCATCGCCGATCGGCTAGAGGCACTGTGATGATCATACTGCCGCGCGCCGCCGTACCGTCTTCCTTGCATGCATGCGGCTAGCGCCCCCAGCTTGGAACGGTTATAGACGACCTCTCTCTGTCCCTCCCGCGGCGCGAAATCATGGTCAAAATCAACTTCGTCAATCACAAGGGTGAAACCCAAACCGTTGAGGCGGAGGCGGGCTCGACGGTCATGGAGGCTGCGATCCGCAATGCGGTTCCAGGCATCCTTGCCGAGTGCGGGGGCGCATGTGCCTGCGCGACGTGCCACGTCTATGTCGACGACGGCTGGAAGGAAAAGACCGGCGGTCCGTCGCCAATGGAAGAGGACATGCTCGATTTTGCCTTCGACGTGCGGCCGACTTCGCGTCTGTCGTGCCAGATCAAGGTCAGCGAGGAACTCGAGGGGCTCACCGTCACTGTGCCGGAACGGCAGGCGTAGCGTCTGCGCAGCCCCCGGATTCGCGTCCTTCAAGTCGCAGCAAACATCCAGCGCCGGTAGTTCGACCTGATCTCGTCGGTGATCGGTGCTGGGCGCCGTGTCTTGAGGTCGACCAGCACATTGATGGCCTTCGCCGTCGCCGTGCAGCGCCCCTCGAAGAATATCGCCTGCTCGAACACGGCAGAGGTCCGGCCAAGGCTCGCAAGCCCGATGCCGATCTCGACAGTTCCCGGCCAGTGCATCTCGTCCAGATAGTCGATGGTGATCTGGGCGAGCGTCCAGATCAGCCCGTCGGGCATCAAGTTGCGCGTCGGATCGCGAAAAAGCGTCACCCGAGCCGCTTCGAAGAACGTGGAAAAGACGGCGTTATTGACGTGATTGTTGGCGTCGAGGTCGCCGAAGCGGATGATCTCGGTGGTCCGGTGCGGAAAGTCCTCTATTCCCCGAAGTGCGCGCCGCACATGTCTGTCCGATTCAGGTGCATTCACGATATTGGTCTCCACCCCGTTGGCCTTACAGGCAAATTCGCCTCCGTGACAAGGCGTTCGGGCAAGCAAATATGAGCAACTTAGCCCTTTCCCCGCGCCGCTTGCTTGGTTACACCAACCCGCCGTCCGGGTGTTCCGGTCCGCACCATCTTTGAAGAGCGATCATGGCTGAGACGATCAAAACTGATGCGCTGATCATCGGCGCGGGTCCGTGCGGGCTGTTTGCGGTGTTCGAACTGGGCCTGCTCGACATCAAGGCCCACCTCGTCGACATCCTCGACAAGATCGGCGGGCAATGCGCGGAGCTTTATCCGGAGAAGCCGATCTACGACATTCCCGGCATCCCGATGGTGACAGGGCAGGGGCTGACCGATTCGCTGATGGAACAGGTCAAGCCGTTCGGGCCGACGTTCCATCTCAATGAAATGGTCGAGACGATCGAGAAAATCGGCGATCCGCTGTTTCGCGTCACCACCGATGCCGGCCAGGTGTTCGAAACCAAGGTCGTGATCATCTCCGCGGGCGGCGGCTCGTTCCAGCCGAAGCGGCCGCCGGTGCCGGGCATCGAGGCCTACGAAGGCAAGTCCGTGCATTACGCCGTACGGAAGATGGAGACCTTTCGCGACAAGGAGATCCTGATCGTCGGCGGCGGCGACAGCGCGCTCGACTGGACGCTGAACCTGCAGCCGATCGCAAAAGGCGTGACGCTGCTGCACCGCCGCGACGACTTCCGCGCCGCGCCTCACAGTGTCGAGCAGATGCGCGCGCTGGTGAAGGCCGGCAAGATGCAGCTCAAGCTCGGTCAGGTCACTTCGCTCGAAGGCGAAGGCGGACAACTCTCCGCCGCGGTCGTCAAGGGCAACGACAACGCGACGTTCAAGGTCAGTTGCGACACCATGCTGCCGTTCTTCGGCCTGACCATGAAGCTCGGTCCGGTTGGCAACTGGGGCGTGCAGCTGGAGAACAACCTTATTCCGGTCGAGACCTCAGCGTTCGAGACCAACGTGCCGGGCATCTTTGCGATCGGCGACATCAACACTTATCCGGGCAAGCTGAAGCTCATTCTGTCCGGTTTCCATGAAGGCGCGCTGATGTCGCAGAAGGCGCACCGCTACATCTATCCCGACAAGCGGCTGGTGTTTCAGTACACGACCTCATCGTCGAGCCTGCAGAAGAAACTCGGCGTGGGCTAAGTCGCCGCGCGACCGGCCTGTCTGCCGTCACAGATGGCGAGCACCGCGCCGACGCTGTAGACCCCCGCGGCAAGCAGCGGCACGGCAACCGTTCCGAACAGATCGGCAAACCGGCCGGCCACGAGCGGTCCCAGCAACTGGCCGACGCCGAGCGCGGCGGCGGCATAGCTGAAGGCGCGGGCATAATCCTCGGCCCTGCAGCGATCGCGCGCGTGCGCAGAGACTATGGTCGGTGTCGCGCCGGCGCCGAGGCCGACGAGCAGCGCGCCGATGAGTGCGGCAGCGCCCGCGTCGAGCGCGGTCACAAGCGCGCCGGCGGCCGCCAGGATGAACGAGACCGACAGCGCGTGATGTCGCAACGCGGCCGAACGCGAAAGCGGCACCGTCAGAGCCGCGCCCATCATTGTCGCGGCTCCGAACACGATCCAGGTCATCTGGATCACGATCATGGGCGCACTGGCCGCAGCGAGACGCGCACCGGCAAAGGTCGACCAGGCGATGTAGCCGAACGCGAACATGAAGTAGGCTGCGAGCAGAAACAGCCATTTTGCTGCGAGCAGCTGCCGCACATTGAAGGTCGAGTGCGCGGCGCCTTCCGGCTGCGCCGCGTCGCCTGGCGTTCCGCGCGGGGGAAAGAAGATTGCGATCGAGAGTGCCAGCACGACTGTGGCAGCGAACGCGATGCGCCATCCCCAACCGTCCGCCAGAAGCAGCGGTGCCGCCGCGCCGCTCAATATCGTGGCGATGCCCATCCCTGACCAGACCATCGCGCTGACCAGTGCGCGCCGCTCGGCGGCAACGGCGGCGAAGGCGATCACCATCACCGCCATGATGCCGCCTCCGGCGCCCAAGCCGGTGGTGAGCCGCCCCAGCCCGAACACCAGCGCGCCAACCAGCGGCTCCTGCGGTGCGATCGCGCAAAGCAGGGCGCCGGCAGCCACTACAGCGTAAGAGAGCATCGAAAAGCGCGCCATCGTCGTTCGACGCGCGAGGGAGGGCGCCACCAGCGTGCCGATCAGGTATCCGAGCAGGTGCACGGCGTTCAGCGCGCCGGCTGTGAAGTAATCGAGTGAAAGATCGCGGCGCAGCGAGGGCAGCATGACGCCATAGGCAAAGCGCGCCGCGCCGATGTTCAGTGCGATTCCCAGCGCCGCCCAGACGATCAGCGCGATCGGAAGCGCGGGGACAGGCGGTTGAGCGAGGAGGGAGCCGGCGCCCGTTCGCGTGTCCATGGTTCATCACCCTCGATCATGAGACGACCGTCACAACGCCGAGGAGATTAAACGTGTCGGTAGCGGATGCGTCGTCTGGCGATATCGAAGCTATCGCATCGCTCCGCAGCTGGCGAGCATGAAGCGCCAAATGGCCGAGCCGTGACGTTGACGCAAAAAGAAAGGGCCGGATCGCTCCGGCCCTTTTGATGTCACTGCAGCTAATTTCAGAAGCGGTAGTTCACACCGAACTTTCCGGTGTGGATGCCCGGATCCGAGTGCCGGTTGACGAGCGCCGCACCGTTGATGAAGCCACCGACGCCAACACCAGCGCCGTCATAGTCTTCCTTGGTGTCGATGTAGAGGTACTCGCCCTTGATGCTCCAGTTGTTGGTGACCGCCCATTCGATACCGCCACCCGCTGCCCAGGTCACCTGGGTGTCGTCGCGGCTGAGGATTGCCGTCTGAGGCGGAACCGAAGCGGCGTAGGTGTAGCTCTTCTCAACGAAAGCGACACCGCCCTTACCGTAGATCAACACGCGATCCCAGGTGAAGCCGAGCCGGCCGGCGATCACGCCGTAGAGCTCGCCCATCTTGGTCGAATCAAAGCCGGCGAGCGCGGGCGGCGGTGCTGCGTTGATGTCGCGAACCGAGCCGTTCAGATCCATGTAGCCGACTTCGCCTTCGATACCGATCACCCACTGCGAACCGGGCATCTGCCAGTTGTAACCGACCGTGCCGCCGCCGATGAAGGAGGAGTCCAGGTCGTAGGCGTTGTTGCTCACGATGCCGCCAGGCTGAGTGAACAGGAACACGCAAGCTGCGCCGGCGCAGGCCTGCGGTTCAGTCGACACCGCATCCTTGTCCGCAAAGGCGCCACCGACGAAGCCGCCGATGTAGAAGCCGGTCCAGGTGAAGATCGGAGCTGGCATCGGCGGAGGTGCCTTCACCGGCATCCGCATGTCCGCGGCGAGCGCAGCGGATGAAAGGCCAACAACGGCGAGAGAGGCGAGGGCGATCCTCTTGATCATTTTTTGAGCTCCAGTGCAAAATCCTAATGTCACGAAACAGGATTCCTTGAGCCCTTACAACCGGGAATAGACAGTTCCGCCAAGTTCGCGATCGACTGTGTTGCTCTCGCAACAGTTCCTGGTGTGGCAGAATTGTCGCGGTCTGACGCCCGCAAACGTCGGGGTAAAGAGCTTACTCGAGCCCGTTTCTCACACGCAGTTGGTCTCGAATCACCGCACCGGCTGCAGCACCAGTTCTTCAGTGGTCGCGCGCGAGGCTGCGGCGAGGCCGAGCAGGTTGATCGCCGCCGGCAGTGCCGCGTCCGCCATCGCCGCATGACCTTCGGCGGTCGGATGGACCGCGCCGCCATAGACCGCCGACAGCACGCCCCATGAGGCGTCATGGATATCGGAAGGCTGCATCGAGGACGGCAGCCCTTGCGGATAAGTCATTGCCGCGAAGTAACTGTCGTTTGCGGTGCGGATCCAGCGGGCGCGGGGCGAGTAGGCGCGAAACTCCGACGCGCTCTGGCCGCACACCAGCGGGTTCGTGGCGCCCGCCACCGGATCATTATGAAAGCTTTCACCGCCGGACGAGAAGCATTGCCGGTCGAATTCGGGGTCACTCGGCGAGCGCGCGCACAGGCCGTGGTCGGCAAAAGCGGCCTGGTGCCGGTCGACCAGAGTCATCCGGTCGCGTGCCGGATCGCGGCACATGGTGCCGCCTTCGCATCGCGCCAGGTTGGCGAGTTGCGGCAGAAACTGGTCCTGCACATAGCGGACGACGCTGGCGAGGCGCTGCGGATCGGCCTTGAACGCCGGATGAATATCGAATCCGTCGCGTCCGCCCGCGCAGGGGCCATCGTTGACGAGCGCCGGATTGGCGTAGGAGACGAAAACCACGCGCGACATGTCGCCGTTGACCAGCGGCTTCAACGCCTCCCGCAGCCTCGAGAAATCCTGCGGCAGATCGCGTGTCAGCGCATTGCGCGAGTCTTCCAGTGAACCCAGCACGCCGCCGCGCCGGAACAGCGCACGCTCGGTGCCGTTCTCAACGATGACGTCGGCGACGAGGCCGGAAAAGTCGATATCGTTTGCGCCGACCGAGAGGAAGATCAGGTCGATCTGCCGCTCGGGTTGTCGCCGCTTTGCCTCCGTGATCGCCTCGCGCAATTCGGCGACCTGGGCATTGACCTTGCCCTGACAGGTGACGCCGCTGCGCGTCACGAGACATTCGCGTGCGCGCTGCGATCCAAGCAGGCCGTTGTCGATCGTGGCGCCGGTGCAGGCCAGCGGCAGAAACGTCACGGCGATGTGCGGATGCTTGACGGCGAGCGCGAGCGCCGCGCGTGTCTGATAGCTGTAGAGCGAGCGGTGGCACGCCGCATTCGACCATTGCGCATTGAAGCGCTGCCATGACGCGAGGCCGCTGTTGGTGCCGCAGCTCTTGTCGCCCTCGAAGCGGGCGCGGCCGGGCCGGTAGTATTCGCCGCCGCCGATATAGGAGCGGAAACAGAAGCCACCGCTCGACAGCTCCACCGGTCGGTCGGGATTGCCTTCGCCCGATGCGATGGAGTCGCCGAGGCCGGCGATCAGGATGTCACGGACGCGAATTTCCTCGGTGAGCCGTTCCGGAACCTCGGGGCCCGCGTTGACGTCGACCGTCGCCATCGTCGACTGGCCGTAACGCACGCGGATATTGATCGGCTCGCTGCAGTCGAAGGACTGCTCCTGCGATCCGTTGCTGTCCTCAAATCGCCATGTGCAGATGGAGCCGCTCGGAACCTCGCCGGTGAGACGAACGGTGACGCTGTGGTCGGCCGGGGTCAGATAATCCTCGGCGACATCGTCGCGCGTGCATGGCTTGCTGACGCGTCCTGCTTGATCGATGCACAGGCGCGAAAGCGTGTTGCGCGCCCAACCGCGTCCGTCGCTTTGAATTGCGAGCGCCTGCTCGGCCTGCAGAATGCTGCGGTTCCTCGTCGCCTCGACATGGAGCAGGAAATCGCGCTCTTCCTTGAACAGGCGGAACCGGTTGCGCACTTCCCACGTGATCTGCATCGCGCTGCGTGAGCCGATTTGCGCAGCCGCGGTCTCTGCGGCTGCCAGCGTCGCGAGCAAGGTCAGGCAGAGAAGGCTGAATATCTTGGGGCGGACCCGCATCATCGAAGAAATTGTCTTGTTGGTTGGTGCACTCCGTTAAGCCCGCCCGATAAGGCGGAAATATGGGAGACGAAAGGTCCTGGAATCCGGGCGACCAGCGCCGCCTATTCGCCGGGCGCAGCAGCGCACTCCATGGCGTTTCTGCGCCGGTCGCGCCACGGCCGGATGACGTTGAACCAGAGTTCCCGCGCCGTGAGGATCGTGATCGAAATAATGAACGGGATGACGAAATACAGAAGGCGGAACACCACCAGCGCCGCAAGCAGATGTTCCTTGCTGAACTGCGGAAGTGCAACCAGCATCGCGGCGTCGAACACGCCGAGGCTGCCTGGCGCGTGGCTCGCGAAGCCGAGCAGGGTTGAGAGAATAAAGACCACGGCCAACGAGATGAAATCGATCTCGGGCTGCGACGGCATCAGCAGGTACATCGCCAGCGCGCAAAAGCCGAGATCGACAACGCCGATGGCGATCTGCAGCAGCGTCAGCCGCGCCGACGGCAGTACGACCTTCCAACCGTTCTGGCCGAGTTCGCGCCGGCCGGGCGCCGCCGCGAGCCACACGAGATAGGCGATGATGCCGGCGACGCATCCCACGCCGATCAGCCGATTGATTTCTGCCGGCAGCAAGTTCATCGGCGTCGCCGCGTCGGGATGCCAGATCATGCCGATGCCAAGCACGAACAGGTTGCCGAGCCAGAACGTCAGGCCCGAAACGAAACAGATCTTTGCGACGTCGATCGCGGTGAGGCCCCATTCCGAATAGATGCGGAAGCGGATCGCGCCGCCAGTGAACACCGTGGCGCCGACATTGTGACCGACCGTATAGCTCGTGAAACTCGACATCGCGGCGATGCGATAGGGAACATGATTCCGGCCTATCGTCCGCAACGCGAACAGGTCATAGAACGTCAGCGTGAAGAACGCGCAGGCGACGCACAGCGCGGCAAGTCCGATCTGCGCGGGCGAGATGTCGCGCAACGCCAAAAGGATGACGTTGACGTCGACGCCCTTCAACGTGCGGACGAGGGTCGTGATCGCGATCGCAATAATGAGCAGGCTGGCCGCGATGCCAAGGCGTTTCCAGCCGATCCAGTCGTGAAAACCACGCTGAAGCGCGGTCAGAAACCGATACATTCGCCCTCCCGGCAGGACGCAAACAGTCTGGCAGCCGATTGAGGCAAAGGTTGGTAGGCGGCCGATGTCGCAAACATAGGCAGCAATACCGCCGGTTTGCAGGGGGCCATAGAGCACAATTCTCCCGTTTGCATCAATCCCGGCCGCGGCCAGCGAGCATCTACCACCTCAACGTCTGGTCATTTATGACGGGCCTGCCGCGAGCCGCGATGTTTCGCCGCAACCTTGGGTGTGTAGCGATTTGGGATTAGGCCCGGCGCGTGGCGAAATGCGCGCCGCAGAAGGCCATGCCAGCGCCAAGAACAAGCACGATGATTCCTGCGAGCACACGCGCCATTATCGGTCCTGTCGAGGGCTCCGAAGCTGCGACGCCCGCGCCGGTCAACACCAGCACCAGAACCGCCGCCAGGAACTGCCACATTGCCGTCGGCATTCGCCCCGACGCCGTGCCGTGCATCAAGGCTGCGACAATGTATCCGCCGGCGAAACCGACCGTGGCGATCAACCACCACGCCACCGCTGCGCTGAACGGAACGATGCTGACCTGATCGCCGCGCCACATGCCGGTGAAGTCCAGTGCCAGGCGCTGACTGAGCATGTGCACAGCGAGTGCGAGCAGCACGCCGCATCCCACCGCGCCGGCAAGGACGATGTTGCGCGGATAAATTTCCTGTTCGGCCATCAGCGTTCCAGCACTCGGTGTCGTGGTGAGGCGTCCGAGACTCTCTTTCTAGGATGGACGCTGATAAGAAGACAAGCGGCGCTCGTGCCGGAGCGTGCTGAGGGCGCTTTGACCGCAATGACCGACGACGACCAGCGTGAACCTGTGCGCTATGCCTATAAGCCTTCGGTTGCGGGCGCACCTCAGACCTTCGAACTGACCGGGCAGGGACTGTCCTACAAATCCGGATACCGTTCGGGTGACTGGCGCTATGCCGACGTCGCCCGCATTCGCTTGAGCTATCGGCCGGTGTCGATGCTTGCGCACCGCTTTCGCGCCGACCTCCAGCACAAGGACGGAGGCAAGCTCACGATCATCTCTGCCACCTGGGCGGGCATCGTTGCGCTGACGCCGCAGAACGACAGCTACCGCGCCTTCATCGAAGAGCTGCATCGGCGTGTCGCAGCCGAACGAAGCGGCGTCGTTTGTCTCGCGGGGACGAACAAGGTCGTCTTCGCCTTGTCCTGCGCCGTCTTCGCAGCGGTAATGATCGCGCTCGCGGTGATGTTCGTGCGGGCGCTGATGACGGGAGAGCACATGGCGGCGCTCTTCATGCTCGGTTTCGCCGCCTGGTTCGGCTGGTACACCGGCCGCATGCTGATGCGCAACAAGCCGCGCTCGTACGATCCGGCGCACGTGCCGCGGGAATTGCTGCCGTAGCGTGTCTTGCCTACTGCGGCACTACTGCCGCACCACCAGCACCGAGCACTTCGCGTAGCGGACGACGTGCCCGGCATTGGATCCGAGGAAGTAGGTGCGCATCGCCGGACGATGCGACGTCATCACGATCAGGTCGGCCTTGAATGCGGCCGCTTCTTCGAGGATCTCGTGATAGATGCCGCCCTGGCGGATCACGGTGCTGAGGCGTTCCGATTCGATTTCCGATTCCTTGGCGACGATTGCGAGCGCCTCTTCGGCGGATTGCCGTTGCTGTGTGTCGAAGTCGGCCGGTACATATTCGGCCAGCATGACCGGCGTCATCGGCAGAACGTTCAAGAGCTTCACCTTTCCGCCCGATGCATCAACGAGCGCGGCGGCCTTGGCAATCGCGGGCTTGGCGTAGCCGGCATCTGCGAGATCGATCGGGACGAGTATGTTCCTGAACACGTGCGCCTCCGTTGCTGACCGCCCGGCGCGCATCCCGCAAAGTGGTGACCGGTTTTGCGACCCGGATACGCGTCAAGCGATAATGAGAGCACCGCGGCCAACCGACGTCCCACCTGCCGGCGTGCTCTGTCCCCGCACGCATGCTCTCACAGGTCCGGTCGTCTGGCCAAGCGCGTTCAGCTGCCTTCGCTCTGAAAACGCAACAGCTTCGGCGTGACGAACCGCTCCAGCGTACCACAGCGTACCGAAACGTCGCTCCAGTCATCGATGGCGAACTTGAAAACCGCAAGCCCGCTGGTGGGCAGGTTCTCTTCCAGTTCTTCGCGGTCGGCGGCGCGGGCCTTGCCGATCAGGGCAAACGACAGTTCGTGCAGGCCCGGGTTATGCGCCACGACCATCATGCTTTTCAGTGTCCTGTCGTCGGCACGGCCCACGGCCATCCGGATGATCTGCAGGAGATCGGATGCACCGGCGCCGTAGAGGTCGGGGACGATTTCTGCAGCGGGGACCTTGTTCAACGCGGCGGCAAGGAGATCCCAGGTCTCGCGCGTCCGCGTCGCAGGGGAGACCAGCACGAGGTCGGGAACAAGCTTGTGCTCCGCCAGGTACCGGCCGATCACCGGCGCATCCGCTCGCCCGCGCGTGTCGAGCCGCCGGTCGCGGTCCAGGCCGCTCAGGCTCTCCCGTTCGGTCTTGGCGTGGCGCAGCAAAATCAGTCGGCGCATCTTCTGAACTTCCATGGAATCTGGGCAATATTGTACAGGTCCCGTCGCTGCAACGTGACAACCATACGCATGCCGCCTAAAGAATGGACTTTAGGTGGATTGATCGTGGATCTTTTCGACAAATGAGCGTGACCACAACCGCACTGGCGCCCTGGTCCACGTCATCGTCGGCGCCGGCAGAGGCGCGGCCGCAGCTCACGTTCGATCTGGACGTCGAGGTTTGCGTGGTCGGCGGCGGCATTGCGGGACTTTTGGTCGCACTCGAAGCCGCCCGGCACGGCGCATCGGTCGCGGTCCTCGAATCCCACCAAGTCGCCTGGAATGCGTCCGGCCATCATCTGGGCACGGTGAGGCCGGGCTTCGGCGGCGACATCGCCGATCTGATCGCGCGCGTCGGCCGCGACCACGCCGGCAGGCTGTGGCAGCTGACGCGAGGTGGTGCCGATCACATCCGCGCCATGGCCGCGGAGATGTCCGACGTCGCGCTGACCGACGGTGTGCTCGACGTCGCCAACACCGACATCGGCGATCGGCTGGCGGGTCGCCTGCAATTGCTGGAACGCTTTGGCGCCGATGTCGAGGGCTGGCCGGTCGAACGCGTGCGCGAGACGCTGAAGACACCCCGCTATTTCCAAGCCGTTCATTATCCGGGCGCCTTTCATCTGCACGCGCTCAACTTCACGCGAGAGCTCGTTTCGCTCGCCGAGCAGGCGGGGGTGCGCATTTTCGAACAGACGCCAGTGATCAGCATCGATGCGGCTGGTCTGCGCAAGCGCATCGTCACGCCGTTGGCGCGGATGCGCGCCTCATCGATCGTGCTGGCGGGCAACGTGCATCTCGGCAGCCTGTTTCAACGGTTGTCGCGCACGCTGCTGCCGGTCTGGCGTTACGCTGCGGTCACCGAGCCGCTCGGCGACAGCCTGGCCTCCGCGATCGATTACCGGGGCGCAGTCGTCGGAAGTGCCGGCGTAGATCATTACCGCATCGTCGATGGCGACAGGCTGTTGTGGGCCGGACCGGTCACGACCTGGAACGGCAATCCCCGCAGGTTCGCCTCGCGTGTCGAGCGGCATATTCGCAGCGTTTTTCCGCAACTCAGCGGGGTGAAGGTTGCCGACATCTGGAGCGGGGCTACCGGCGAAACCGTGCATGGCATGCCGCAGATCGGCCAGTTGCGTCACGGCTTCTGGGTCGCGAGCGGCTTCGGCGGGCAGGGGCTCGCGACCTCGGCGATGGCTGCGCAGTTGATTGCCGGCGCGATGTTTTCGAGCGACGACCGCTGGCGGCTGTTCTCGCCGTTCGAACTGGTCTGGGCCGGCGGGCCTGCGGGACGTGTCGCAGGACAGCTGGTCTATTCGTGGTGGCGGGGGCAGGCCGAGTTGGCCGGTGCTTTCGCACGCTATCGGGAGCGCGCAGGCAAACGCGAACGGCAGCGCGATGCCCGCCTTGCGGCCGCGAGCCGGGCGGTGAGGCCCACGGCTTTGAGGCCTACGGCTTCTGCGAGCCAGGACGTGCGCCCACCTCAGCCTGCCGCGGCGCAACGCGCAGACGGAAACCTCGCGGGATCGTGAGACCGGCCGTCTGGCCGCGCGTAACCTTTTGCCGTCGTTTGGCGTATCTCTAGAGCAACAACGCTGGTCCTTACGTTTGCCGGGAGCGCTGACATGATCGATCGCCGCCTTCTTTTCCTGTCTGCCGCGGGTCTCGGCGGGCTGTTCGCGTTCCGCTGGCTGCGCGGCGATACGGCGCAGGCAGCTCAAGGTGCGAAATCGAAGTTCGAGGTCGAGATGACCGAAGCGGAATGGCGGACCAAGCTCTCGCCCGCGCAGTTCAATGTACTCCGCAAGCACGGCACCGAGCGTCCGTTCACCAGTCCCCTCAACGAGGAAAAGCGCAAAGGCACGTTCGCCTGTGCCGGCTGCGACCTGCCGTTGTTCGCCTCCGAAACCAAGTTCGATAGTGGCACCGGCTGGCCGAGCTTCTATCAACCGCTTCCCAATGCGATCGGTACCACGGAAGACCGTTCGCTGATGATGCTGCGCACCGAAGTGCATTGTTCCCGCTGCGGCGGGCACCAGGGCCACGTGTTCGACGACGGCCCGAAGCCGACCGGCCTTCGCTATTGCATCAACGGCGTGGCGCTGAGCTTCAAGCCTGCAGCCGCATCGGCGTCGTGAGGTTTGCAATTCGTCATTGCGAGCGAAGCGAAGCAATCCAGCGCTGAGTCTGCCGTAACCGCAGACTGGATTGCTTCGTCGCTTCGCTCCTTGTATTGGCGCGCCCCGCTATAATCCGACTGTTCCGAGAGGAACGACCCGCTTCGGGCGGCCACCCGAAGCGGGTCGCCGATCGTCGGATCGAGCGCTCCTGAG
>NZ_JAVIFX010000010.1 GCF_031157255.1 Bradyrhizobium sp. LHD-71
ATGATTCTAGTGTCGTTTATGGATCAGAAATTCGCACGACGGACTCGCGGCAACGATGGTGCGAATTTCTGATCCACGACACTAGCGGCTGTTCATCAGTGGCTGGGGTGGCCCGCCGCGCCGTCGACGCCTCGTGTCAGGGCCACGGCGGCCGCCGCGAGGAGGAGCACAACGCCCACCACCGCGAATGCGTCACTGAAACCCATGGTGAGGGCCTGGCGCCTGACCAGATTTCCGAGCGCGACGATCGCCTGGTGAGCTGCGGCAGCGTGATCCGAAGCACCATGCGCCATGAAGTAATCGGTGAGCTGGGCAAGCCGCTCACGGACCAGTTCGCTGCCCGGCGTCACCGACTGTCCGATGATGTTGGAGTGAAATTGCTCGCGCTTCGTAACGACTGTCGCGAGGATCGCCGTGCCGATCGCGCCGCCGAGATTTCGCATCATATTCGATATGCCCGACGCCGCCGCCGCGTCCGCGGCGACAATGCCTCCTAGCGCCAGCGAAGACAGCGGCGTCAGCATCAAGGCCTGCCCGAGGGCACGAACGATGTTTGGAATGAAGAACTGATCGCCAGCATAGTCCGGCGACATGTGGATGTTCATGAAGGAGCTTGCGGCGAAAATCAGCAGGCCCGTCAACGCCACATATCGGACCCCGAAGCGCGCCATCAGCATGGGAACCAGCGGGATGAGCAGCAGCTGCGGCAAGCCGGTCCAGGCCAGCACCATGCCGATCTGCTCTGCGTTGTAACCCTGCACTTCGCCGAGATAGGCCGGCAGCAGGTACACCGATCCGTAAAGGGCGAAGCCGGCGAACGCAAAGGCCAGGGTGCCCAGGCCGAAGTTGCGCTGGGTCAGCAGCCGCAGCTTGACGAGCGGGTTCTGCACGCGCAGTTCGATCCAGACGAAGCAGACAAGACTGACTGCTGCTATGAGCGCCAGGCGGACGATGAAGGGCGAGGAGAACCAGTCGTCCTTGTTGCCTTCCTCCAGAACAGCCTGCAGGGAGGACAATCCGACCGCCATGGTCAACATTCCGAGCCAGTCGCCCTGCTTGAAGAGCCGCAGCTGCATCGGTTCCGGCTCGAGCGTGAGATAGAGCGCCACCACCATGACGATGGTGGGAACGACATTGACGAAGAAGATGGATTGCCAGCCATAGGTCTCGGTCAAGTAACCGCCGATGGTCGGACCGATCGCAGGTGCCACGGTGGCCGATAGCGCGAACAAGGCGAGACCGGTCGGTTGCTGTGCCTTCGGAAGCTTCGTCAGAACGAGCGTGAATGCCATCGGAATCAGCACGCCGCCTGCGAGGCCCTGAAGCCCGCGCATTGCGATCATCGCTCCGAGGCTGTGCGCGAATGCACATGCGACCGAGAACAGTGCGAACATGATGGCGCTGGCGATGATGTATCGGCGGAACGAGAATACGCGGCTGAGATAGTCGGTCATCGGAATCACGACGATCTCGCCGATCAGATACGACGTGGAAATCCACGAACCGTTGTCCACGCCGGTGCCGATACCGCCCTCGATGTCGAGCAGGGACGCATTGGTGATCTGGATGTTGAGCACCGCCATGAAGGCGCCGATGGTCGCCGCCAGGACTGCGATCCAGACTGCCGGCGAGGCGCGCTGCGTGCTCGCGGTCGGATCTGCACCAAGCCTCGGGCCCGGGCTGCTGATGGACATATCGGACATCTTTGCCTCCGCCGCGGGAGCTCAGGCCTGATCAATTGATGCCGCGTTCAGCGACGCGCGTGCTCGCTGCCTTGGTATCGATCGTCGGCGTGACGGACATGCCTGGCCGCAGCTGCGTGCTGAGCGGCTCATGCGGATCAAGGGCGATCTTCACGGGGATGCGCTGCACGACCTTCGTGAAGTTGCCGGTGGCGTTGTCCGGCGGCAGCAAAGCAAATTGCTGTCCGCTGGCGGGTGCGATGCTGTCGACGTGGCCATGAATGACGGCTCCGGGATAGGTGTCGACCTCGATGTCAACCGACTGCCCCGGCAGCACGTGGGTGAGCTGGGTCTCCTTGTAGTTGGCGACGATGTAGGTGCTGCCGATGGGAACGATGGACATGAGCTGGGTGCCGGCCTGGACATACTGGCCGACGCGCAGCGTGCGGTTTCCCACGACGCCATCAACCGGAGCGCTGATGGTCGTGTAACTGAGATTGAGCTCCGCCTGGCGCTGGGCAGCGAGGGTTGCGTCCAGGGTGGCATGTGCCTGCGCGAGGTCTGCCTTCAGGGCGTCGACCTGCTTGAGCGACGATACCACCGTGGCCTGATCGCGCTGCACGCTGGCGGTGGCGATGGCAAGACGCGATGCAGCCTGTTGGGCGTTCTGCGCGCTGCCGGAGCCGGTCGCGGCCAGATCGGAGTAGCGCCGGTTTTCCTGTCCAGCGAATGTCAGGCTGGCCTGATCGACGGCGAGTGCGGCGCGCGCCGCGTCGATTGCGGACTGCTGCATATCCAGGGCGGCCTGTTTTCCGGCGATCGCCGCCCGAGCCTGGGCGACGTTGGCTTTCGCCTGCTGCAGGGCGACGCTATAGTCGCGGTCGTCGATCCGGGCGACGACCTTGCCCTTCTTCACGGTCTCGTTGTCGGCGACGGACACATCGGAGATGTAGCCGGAGACTTTCGGCGCAATTGTCGTGTTGTCGGCCTGAACGTAAGCGTCATCGGTCGAGATTTCGAACCGGCCGACCGTCCAGTAGTGCCACCCGAACGAGATCGCTCCCGCGACAATTGCGGCGGCAGCGACGCCCATCAGCAGCTTTCGCGCGCGACGAACAGCCGTTGACGAGGTTCTGGGCGTCGCCTCGGATGAGGTGCCGCCAGCGTCGTCTGGCCGCGGCGGGACTCGTGTCTCCTTCAGGCTGGCGGGGAGGGGCGGAGGGGCCGCCTGGAGTGTCTCGACTTGGAGCGTCATTGAATTGCTCATGAATTCTGGACGAATGCTCTCGGCGAAGTGCGGATCAGGCCTGAGGTCGTCTCTTGCTCGCGCGGCTGATGCCTGTTTCGGGCTGTTTGCGCTGCCCCGCAGCCGCCAGGATCAGGTCAGCAATCGCCTTTGAATGAGAGACCATGGCGAGATGGCCGGCATCCAGCTCGACGGTCGTCGCCTGCATCCGCTTTGCGAGATAACGCTCGAGATCAGGTGATATCGTCTGATCCTGCTTGGAAACGGCATACCAACTCGGCTTGCTGTGCCACGCTGCAGTGGTGGTGCGCTCGCCAAACAACGCAGTTGAAGTGGGCTCCTGTTCGGCGAACAACGTCTTCGCTCGTCGCTGAGGAACGCCATTGGCAAAGTATTTCAGGAAGGCGTCTTCGGAGAGCGTGGTGAAGCCGCCGTATTCACGCACGCCCGCGCGTGCCGGCATCGTCGGAAAGGTCCCGGACAGTCCAACAAAATCTTCGCCGGCGTCGGGGGCGCGTGCCGCGACATACACAAGCGCGGAGACTTTCGGGTCGGTCCCGGCTTCGCTGACGACCGTGCCACCCCACGAATGGCCGACGAGAACGGTTGGACCGTCCTGCTGCGCCAGCACACGGCGCGTCTCGGCGACGGAGTCGCCCAGCGAGGTCAGCGGGTTTTGGACCGCGGTTACTTTCAGGCCGGCCGCCTGCAGGCGCGCGATGACATCACTCCAACTTGAACCGTCCGCCCACGCGCCGTGAACGAGCACCACGTTGTGAGCCTGCATTGGGGCTGGCGCGGAACCATCGGCCGCTTGCGCGGCGCCGGCGGCCGAAAGACCAAGAACGGCAGCAATCGTGCATTCTCTGACGAACTTACGCAGGGAACTGGGCATGTGCGTCTCCATGGGTTCAGGTCATGGCAAATAATGCGACGCGCCGATCGCACGCGCGATTGTACGTGCGGAGATTGAGCCCATCCGTTGGTATGAACAGCGTAGCGGTGTTAAGTCAGTGGCGACCGAGCGCGATCGCTGGCGTGGCGGCTTGCGGCAGCAGGACCGTGAAACATGCCCCGCCGCCGGCCGACTGACCGTTCACAGTGATGCTGCCGCTATGGGCTTCGATGATCGATCGGCTGATCGGCAGGCCGAGCCCCATGCCCCCTGACTTCGTCGTGAAGAAGCTGTCGAACAGCCGTTCCATATCGTCAGGCATGATTCCGGGGCCGTTGTCGGCGACGCTCACGGAAATGTGCTGGTCGGCGGCCATTCGCGAGGTGATGGTGATGCGCGGCCGCGCGACGCCGTGCTCGAGCATGGCCTGCACCGCGTTCACGATCAGGTTAGAGAGCACCTGCTGAATCTGGACCCGGTCCATCAGGATGTCAGGAAGATCCGGCGCGAGATCGAGGCGTATCACCACATCGTGTGCGTGCAGTTCGTGGCGAACGAACATCACGCTCTCGTCGATCACCGGATTGATCGCCTGACTGGTCCGCGCCAGCGTCTGCTTGCTCGCCATGTTGCGGATGCGCTTGATGATGTCAGCCGCGCGGCGTGCATCGCCGACGATCCGCCCCATCAGCGTTTGCGCTTCGCCGACGTCCGGCTCGGCTCGCGCGAGCCAGCGCTGCCCGGCTTCGCCGTTCGTTGCGATGGCGGCGAGAGGCTGGTTTATCTCGTGCGCGATCGATGCGGTGAACTCGCCCAGCATCGACAGGCGCGCCGCGTGGGCGAGGTCGGCCTGCATGCGGGCAACCGTGGTGCGGGCCTCGACCTGTTCGGAGATATCGATATGCGCGACCAGCGCCATCCCCCGCGCCCGGATCTCCGGTGGAGCGGCCATGCAGAACAGCGCATCGAACTCGCGCCCGTCGAGGGTGGGGACACGGATCTCGGCCTGGAAGCCAGGCTCGCGCCGGAAGCTGGTCTCCAGGCATCGGAAATAGATGTCATTCTTGCCGGGCCAGCCATCCCGCACCGAGCGCCCGACGAGATCATCGCGCTTGCGCGCGCCGAACATCTCCAGTCCCTTCTCGTTCACATCGACAATGGTGGTCGCCTCCATTGCCTTGCTGACGAATTCCGGATTTCTTTCGACATAGTCCCTGAGATCGTTCACGCCCTGCGCCCGCACTTCGCGCAACATCTCGTTCACCCGGCTCACGTCAAGGCACCAGAACGAGACCGCTGACACGTTCAAGAACATGCGGTAGCGGGCCTCGCTCTCCTCGAGGGCCTCGCGGATCTTCTGTCCGCGGACCAGCAGGGCCGTGGTGATCACGATTGCCGCGAGACTGATCAGGCAACGAAACGTCGCTTCGCTGACGCGCTCGTTGCCATGGTCGACCAGAAAGCCGGCGACCGCCAGCCCCATGCAGCCGGCGGCAATCAGCAACAGTCCGCGCCGATTGGCAAACTGGTTCGCAAGCAGCACGACGACGACGTAAAGGACGGCAATGGCGATTCCGAACGGCGAGAACGCGTCGACGATGAAGATCGCCAGTGCCAGCAACGCCGCCGCCGCCATCCATGCCGCGCGAACCGGCCACGCCTTTGACCTCTGACTTTCGTATGCCTCAGGGCCGCCGGTTACGCTGTTCGCCATGTCGAATGATCCGCCGCCGGTCTAGTGTCCCGAATTCGAAGTTCGCTATACTTTTGCAGCGAGCTCAGAGCGAACTTCGGATTCGATCAGGACACTAGCAAGTTACGATTCTAGTGTCGTTTATGGATCAGAAATTCGCACGATGGACACGCGGCAACGATGGTGCGAATTTCTGATCCACGACACTAGTGTCCCGAATCCGAAGTTCGCCATACTTTGCAGCGAGCTCAGAGCGAACTTCGGATTCGATCAGGACACTAGCAAGTTACGATTCTAGTGTCGTTTATGGATCAGAAATTCGCACGATGGACTCGCGGCAACGATGGTGCGAATTTCTGATCCACGACACTAGCTTCCGAGCGCGCTTTCGATGCAGTCCAGCAAGGCGACGGCAGCGAACGGTTTCATGAGCGGACCGTATGCGCCCGCTGCCGAAACCTGGGCGTCAAGCGAGGGGTGCGTCCGGCCCGTAATCATCACAACCGGCGTGTCGTCGTTGATCGTGTCGAGCCGTTTCTTCAGCTCGATGCCGCTCATTCCGGGCATGTGAATGTCGGAGACGATGCAGTCGACCTGGCCGATGTCGCTGCTTGCCAGAAAGCTTTCCGCCGATTCATGTCCGCACACGCTGTAGCCATGCGAGCGCAGCAATCCGGCCACCGCTGTGCGAAGCGAGTCGTCGTCGTCCACGATGGCAATGCGGGCCGTGGTCAATCTGCTTCCTTCCCGGACGCCGCACGGGGCGTCCCGTCGTCTCTTCTGCCAGCCTGCGCAGCCTTCCTCAAAATCGTACGCGGGATGCTATCGCCGGGCTGATCGGATCGCGATGAATTTATTTGATTTCTGTGCGCGCTTCAGTTGCACAAGGGTTTTGCTTCGTGGTCGACTGGTCTGATCCAGCCATACCAAAGGTTGATTTTCGGCCTGGCGTTTGCTGTGTTCCCGCCCATGGATACTGTGCATATTGTCGATGATGACGAGTCGATCCGGCTATCGCTTGATAGCCTGTTCCGTTCGGTCGGACTTGCGACCAAACTCTATGGTACGACCAGCGAATTCCTGACGGCCGCCAGGGGCGACGGGGCGTGCTGTCTGGTCCTCGACGTCCGTCTGCCTGGCCAGTCCGGCCTCGACTTTCAGCAGCAATTGGCCGAGGGCGGGACTCACATTCCCGTCGTGATGATGACCGGTCATGGCGACATCCCGATGAGCGTGCGGGCGATGAAGGCAGGCGCGGTTGATTTTCTCGCCAAGCCGTTTCGCGATCAGGAGATGCTCGATGCGGTGATGGCGGCGATCGAGAAGGACCGGGTCCGGCGCGCAGCGGACAAGGACCATACGGATCTTCGCGCGCGCTTCGAAACGCTCTCGCCGAGGGAGCGGCAGGTGATGGGCCTGGTCACGGCCGGCCGGATGAACAAGCAGATTGCCGGCGAACTCAATCTCAGTGAAATTACCGTGAAGATTCATCGCGGGGCGGCAATGCGCAAGATGGGCGCGCGAAGCCTGGCCGATCTGGTACGCATGGCCGAAGCACTGCATTTGAAGCAGGGCTGAACGCTCCTCACGTCGTGCTGCAGACGATTCGTTTCTTTGTTTCCGTGCCTGCTCGGGTCGAGACGACGCCGGGCCGGTGTTGCGAACGTTTAATCTTCTAAACTCTCGTTTAGGGCGACCAAACCCCAGTGTGATTGTTCCTCCGCGCTGCGCCGATAGCTTCGTCGGCCTTGATGCAACGAAGGAGAACATCAATGAGAGCCATCATTCTTGCAGCAGCAATCGCCGGTGCTTTGATCGGCCCGGCGCTGGCGAAGCCCGGCGAACCGATGAGGCATAACCGCTATGAGCATCACGCCATGAGCGCGCATCGCGTCATGAATGCACGCGCCGAGTTCGCGGCGCCGGATCCGTACGGCGTCTATATCGACGGACAGGAGATCGGACGCGATCCCGACGCAAACATCCGCTCGTCGTTGCGAAGCGAGTACTACGAAAATCAGGGCAACTGACGCATTCGACCGTGCGAGATCGCCGGCCACTGGCCGGCGGTTTGCCGGCGAGGGGGATTGCCGATGACGATAAAAGCGAAGCTGCTGCTGGCCGCGCTCGCGTTGATCGGCGCAGCCGGATACCTCGTCCATGCACGCGCATCGCGCGCAACGCCCGTCGCCTCGACCGAGCAGCCGGTCCCGGTGTCGCTGCTGACCGCGATGCGATCGAACTTTCCGGTGCTGCTCAAGGGGCTCGGCACCGTGCAGCCATTCAACACCGTGACGGTTCGCAGCCGCGTTGACGGCGAGATCGTCAAGATCGCCTTCCGCGAAGGCCAGACCGTGCAGCAGGGCGATCTGCTGGCGCAGATCGATGCACGGCCCTATCAAGCAACGCTCGACCAGGCGGTTGCCAAGAAGGCGCAGGACGAGGCGACGCTGACGAACGCCAAGCTTGATCTGCAGCGATATTCCACGCTTGCGAAGCAGGAGTTTGCGTCGCGCCAGCAGCTCGATACGCAGGTCGCCGCGGTCGCGCAGGATACTGCGCTGGCGCAGGCCGATCAGGCGGCGATCGACAATGCGCAGACGCAGTTGAGCTACACGACGATCAAGGCGCCGATCACCGGACGCGTGGGCTTCCGACTGGTCGACCAGGGCAACATCGTCAACGCCTCGAACCAGAGCGGCCTCGCCACGATTGCGCAAGTACGGCCGATCTCGGTGGTCTTCACGCTTCCCGAGCGCGAGATCGACCGCATCAACAAGGCGATGGCGCACGGCTGCGTGCCGGTCGCAGCCTTTACGACCGACGGCACACGCAAGCTGGCCGAGGGGACACTGACCGTTGTCAATAATCAGGTCGACACGACCACCGGCGTCATTCAACTCAAGGCGACGTTCGCCAACGAAGACGATGCCCTATGGCCCGGGCAGTCACTGTCGGTGCAGGTGCTGGTCGGAACGCTCGACAATGTCGTCGTGCTGCCGCAGTCGGCAATCGAGCGCGGCCAGCAAGGGCTCTGGACGTACGTGGTCGACAAGAACCAGCGTGCCGAGGCGCGGCCGATCCAGATCGGCGAGGCCGACAGCCGCAATGCCGTGGTTGTCGGCGGCATTGCACCCGGCGACCGGATCGTAACCGCCGGTCAGTACGGGCTGCAGGACGGCGCATTGGTGACGCCGAGGCCCGACCCCGGCGTGCGCCAATGAGCGAGGGCATTTCTTCCGCGTTCATCCGCCGTCCGATCGCGACGTCGCTGCTGATGGCCGGGATTCTGTTCGTCGGCATTGTCGCTTATCCGGCGTTGCCGGTGGCGCCGTTGCCACAGATCGATTTCCCGACCATTCAGGTGTCGGCATCGTTGCCGGGCGCGAGCCCGGATACCATGGCCTCGTCGGTGGCTCAGCCGCTTGAAACCCAGTTCACGCAGATCGCTGGCATCAGCGAGATGACGTCGACGAGCTCGCTCGGAACGACCTCGATCACGATCCAGTTCAATCTCGACCGCAACATCGATGCTGCCGCCAACGACGTGCAGGCGGCCATCAACGCCGCGGCCGGACAGCTGCCGAAAAATCTGCCGAGTCCGCCGAACTACCGCAAAGTGAATCCGGCCGACTCGCCGATCCTGTTGCTGTCGGCGACCTCTGCGACGTTGCCGCTGACCGAGCTGGACGACCAGGTCGAAACCAAGATCGCACAACAGATCAGCCAGGTCCCCGGAGTTGGTCTGGTGACGATCGGTGGCCAGCAGAAGCCGGCGATACGTATCCAGGTCGATCCGGCGAAGCTCGCCACCAAGGGCCTCTCGCTTGAGGATGTCAGGGCGCAGATTTCGGCGGCCACCGTCAACAGCCCCAAGGGGACCGTCGACGTTGCTCAGCGCAGCTACACGATCTACGCCAACGACCAGCTGCTGGCAGCGAAGGACTGGAACGATGTCATCGTCGCCTACCGCAATGGTGGGCCGATCCGTATCCGCGACATTGGCACGGCGGTGGCAGGTCCTGAGGACGACAAGCAAGCCGCCTGGGCCAATGGCACGCGCGGCATCTTTCTGGTTGTCTTCAAGCAGCCTGGCGCCAACGTGATCGACACGGTGGACCGTATCAAGGCGGCGCTGCCGCGGCTCAAACTGGCGCTGCCTCCGGCCATCAAGGTCGACATCGTCAGCGACCGCACCCAGACCATCCGTGCGTCTGTCGCCGACGTGCAGTTCACCCTCGGCATCACGATCGTTCTCGTCGTCCTCGTGATCTTCGCTTTCCTGCGGAACCTGTGGGCGACCATTATCCCGGGCGTGACTGTGCCGTTGGCGCTGCTTGGTGCCTGCGGGCTCATGTGGCTGCTCGGCTACAGCCTCGACAACCTGTCGCTTATGGCGTTGACGATCTCCGTCGGTTTCGTCGTCGACGATGTCATCGTCATGCTCGAGAATATCACGCGGCATATCGAGGAGGGCGTCGCGCCGTTCCAGGCCGCGCTGATGGGCGCCGGCGAAATCGCCTTCACGATCTTCTCGATCAGCCTGTCGCTCGTTGCGGTGCTGATACCGCTACTCTTGATGGGGGGTCTCATCGGCCGGCTGTTTCGCGAGTTCTCGGTCGTGCTGGCGCTGACGATCCTTGTATCCGCGCTGGTGTCGCTCACCCTGACGCCGATGATGGCGTCGCGCTTTCTCAAACCGGAGTGGGAGCAGCGTCATGGCCGGCTGTTTCGGGCGAGCGAGCATCTTTTCGAGAGAATGCTGAGCGCCTACGAGGCCGGCCTCGACTTGGCGCTCCGTCACCGGCTGGCGACGCTCGGCATCTTCCTGGCAACGACTGCGTTGTCCGCCTACCTGTTCACCATGATTCCGAAAGGCTTCTTTCCGCAGCAGGACACGGGTTTGATCACCGGCCAATCGGAGGCGGCGCAGGATATCTCGTTCACGGACATGGCGCGTCACCAGCAGCAGCTTGGCAAGGTTGTGCTGAGCGATCCGGATGTGGCGAGCGTCGCCATGAGCGTCGGCGGCAACGGTCCGATCAACCTCGGCCGCTTCTTCATTACGCTCAAGCCGCGCGACGAGCGGTCCGCGAGTGCCGACCAGATCATCGCCCGGCTCCGTCCACAGCTCGACAGGATCGAGGGCGCGCGCCTTTATCTGCAGGCCGCCCAGGATATACGTGTCGGCGGCCGCTTGTCGCGTACGCAATATCAGCTGACGCTGCAGGACGCGGACGTCGGTGAGCTCAACGCCTGGGCGGCGCGAATCCTCGGCAAGCTCAAGACGCTTCCCGAATTGCGCGACGTCGCGACTGACCAGCAGAACCAGGGTACGACGCTGACGCTTACGATAGATCGCGACCAGGCCTCGCGACTCGGCATCCAGCCACAGGTGATCGACGACACGCTCTACGATGCGTTCGGCCAACGGCAGGTCACGCAATATTTTACCCAGACGAACACCTACCGCGTGATCCTCGAGGTTCCGCCGGCGCAGCAAGGCATCGAAACCTTGAACACCATCTATGTAAAGTCGCCGTCGACCAATTCGAATGTGCCGCTGTCATCGTTCGTGCACTGGACGACGACGCCGGTGCAGCCGCTGTCAATCAGCCATGAGGGCCAGTTCCCGGCTGTCACGATCAGTTTCAACCTCGCGCAGGGCGTTTCGCTCGGCGAAGCAACCCGTGCGATCGATCAGGCGCAGCGGGAGCTCGGCGCACCGGGCGCGCTGTCTTTCACCTATCAGGGCACGGCCCAGGCCTTCCAGCAGTCGCTCGGCACCGTGCCGCTCCTGATCGCGTCCGCATTGGTGGTGGTGTACCTGATCCTCGGCATGCTGTACGAGAGCTATATTCACCCGCTGACAATTCTCTCGACGCTTCCGTCGGCAGCGCTCGGCGCCGTCGGATCGTTGATGCTCGGTGGTTACGACTTCAGCCTGATTGCGTTGATCGGCGTTATTCTCCTGATCGGAATCGTCAAGAAGAACGGGATCATGATGGTCGACCTCGCCATCAGTGGCGAGCGGGAGAAGGACCTGACCTCCGAAGAGGCGATCAGGCGCGCCGCACTGCTTCGGTTTCGTCCGATCATGATGACGACGATGGCGGCGCTGCTCGGCGCGGTGCCGTTGATGCTCGGCAGCGGCACCGGCTCGGAGCTGCGCCAGCCCCTCGGATGGGCGATGGTCGGAGGTCTGATCGTGAGCCAGGCCATGACGCTGTTCACGACGCCGGTGGTCTACATCTATCTCGACCGCGTCGCGGGCTGGCTCCGCGCCTCCGAGACGCCGGATGAGGAGGTCGACAAGCGCGAAAGATCGGCCGTTTAGAGCGCTTTCTGATTAGTTTGCATCGGAAAGCGCTCTAAACTCGTTTGTTTGGTCGCATTTTCTGCGGAAAACCGATGCCCACTTTTCCGGAAAATGCTTTGGCGCCGCTTACCAGCGCGCGGAGGCCGTCCGGCTCAGTTCACTGTCGGATCCTTCGGCTTGTCGCCGCCGAAGATGGCCTGGCCTTCCGGCGTCAGGTAGGGCTGCAGGATGCGCCAGGGTACGAAGGCTGTATACGCACCCTCGGCGTAGGCGCCGACCGCATAGGGCGAGTAGTGGAAGGTCAGGCCCGAGCTCTTGCCCGGTTCGGTCGACGGCTCGAGCACGACCGCGCCGATCTTGAACAGGCTCGGCTGCACGTTCTTGAACCAGTCGTTGTCGTTCACCTCGTACGTGCCGCGGTCCTTCTTTTCGACGATCAGCGAGGAGATGACGGCATTCTGGATTTCGACCAGAGCGCGACTGTTGTCGGCGAGATCGTTGAAGAAGGGGCGGATGCTGATGCGTTTCTTGGCCTGGTCGTCCCAAAGCACCGTTTCGAGCGTGGTGTTCGGATGCGCGCCGCCCGTATTGGTATAGTCGGTACGAAGGATGCTGATGTACCGACCTGCAACGACCGACGTCACCGCGTAGTCGCGCTCGAACGTCCAGCGCCGGCCGCCGCGGAACAGCTCGGGGGAATTCTGCCATTCGCGGTCCGCCTCGCGCCGCTCACGGTCCACCCACCGCTTGCTTTCGCCAAGGATGTTGACGGCCAGTTCGGGCTTCGCCTTGATCGCATCGTCCAGGGTGACGGTGATCTCGACGGCCTTGGTCCTGGTTGCGATCGCAGCCTTCGGGGCGGCTTGCGCGGGCAGGGTCGAGGTGGCGAGAATTGCAGCGACGATGCCGGTGGCAATCCAGCGCGGCACGACGCTACTCCGCCGCCTCGCTGGAGTGGCCGAGGCGGAGGCTGAGCTTGCGGACGAGTTCTTCGGCAGCGTCGGCGATCACAGTGCCCGGCGGAAAAATCGCTTCGGCGCCGGCTTTGTAAAGCGCATCGTAATCCTGCGGCGGCACCACGCCGCCGATGATGATCATGATGTCGTCGCGGCCGTGCTTCTTCAGCGCCGCTTTCAGTTCGGGCACCGCGGTCAGATGCGCAGCGGCAAGCGAGGAGACGCCGAGGATGTGGACATCGTTCTCGACGGCCTGCCGTGCCGCTTCGTCGGCGGTCGCGAACAACGGGCCGATGTCGACGTCGAAACCGATATCGGCGAAGGCCGACGCGATCACTTTCTGACCGCGATCGTGTCCGTCCTGGCCGATCTTGGCGACGAGGATGCGCGGTCGACGCCCTTCGGCGTCCTCGAAGGCTTCGATCAGGGCGCTGAGCTTCTCGACCTTGTCGGACATGGTGGAAACCTCGCGCTTGTAGACGCCGGTGATCGACTTGATCTCGGCGCGGTGACGTCCGAAGACCTTTTCCATGGCGTCGGAGATCTCACCGACGGTCGCCTTGGCGCGCGCCGCGTCGATGGCGAGCGCCAGCAGGTTGCCGCTGCCATCGCTGGCGCTGCGCGTGAGCTTGTCTAGCGCCTCCTTGAGCGCCTTGGGATCGCGCTCCTTCCGCAGCCGCGTCAGCTTGTCGATCTGCAGGCGGCGCACGGTGGTATTGTCGACCTTGAGCACGTCGATCGGGGCTTCGCTTTCCGGCTTGTACTTGTTGACGCCGATCACCGATTGGCGGCCGGCATCGATCCGCGCCTGCGTCTTGGCCGCGGCTTCCTCGATCCGCAGTTTCGGCACGCCGGCCTCGATCGCTTTTGCCATGCCGCCGAGCGCCTCCACCTCCTGGATGTGGGCCCATGCCTTCTTTGCCAGATCCTGCGTCAGCCGCTCGACGAAATACGAGCCGCCCCACGGATCGATAATGCGCGTAGTGCCGCTCTCCTGCTGCAGGAAAAGCTGGGTGTTGCGGGCAATGCGCGCGGAGAAATCGGTCGGCAACGCCAAAGCCTCGTCGAGCGCGTTGGTGTGCAGCGACTGCGTGTGGCCTTGCGTCGCCGCCATCGCTTCGATGGTCGTGCGCATCACGTTGTTGAACACGTCCTGGGCGGTGAGCGACCAGCCCGAGGTCTGGCAGTGGGTCCGCAGCGATAGCGAGCGGGCGTCCTTCGGATTGAAGTCCTTCATCAGCTTCGCCCAGAGCAGGCGTGCCGCCCGCATCTTGGCTACCTCCATGAAGAAGTTCATGCCGATCGCCCAGAAGAACGACAGCCGCGGTGCGAACCGGTCGATGTCGAGACCGGCGGCCACGCCGGCCCGCACATATTCGACGCCGTCGGCGAGCGTGTAGGCGAGCTCCAGATCCTGGGTCGCACCCGCCTCCTGCATGTGATAGCCGGAGATCGAGATGGAATTGAACTTCGGCATGTTCAAGGAGGTGTAGCCGAAGATGTCGGAGATGATCCGCATCGAGGGCGTGGGCGGATAGATGTAGGTATTCCGCACCATGAACTCTTTGAGGATGTCGTTCTGGATCGTGCCGGCGAGCTTCGCCGGCGGGACGCCCTGTTCCTCGGCGGCGACGACATACAGGGCCAGCACCGGCAGCACTGCGCCATTCATGGTCATCGAAACGCTCATCTGATCGAGCGGGATGCCTGCGAACAGCGTGCGCATGTCGTAGATCGAGTCGATGGCGACACCCGCCATGCCGACGTCGCCGGCGACGCGGGCGTGGTCGCTGTCGTAACCCCGGTGGGTGGCGAGATCGAAGGCCACCGACAGACCCTTCTGTCCCGCCGCAAGGTTGCGGCGATAGAAGGCATTGGAGTCTTCCGCCGTGGAGAAGCCGGCATACTGGCGCACGGTCCACGGCTGATTGACGTACATGGTGGGGTAGGGGCCGCGGAGGAACGGCGCAACGCCCGGATACGTGTTCAGGAAATCGATGCCGGCAAGATCGGCTTCCGAATAGGCCGTCTTCACGGCGATGCCTTCCGGCGTGAGCCAGGGCTGTGCGCCTGCCTCAACAACGGGTGTCGCAGCGTCGGCGAACGGCAACTGCGTGAAATCTGGAATGCGACTCATCGATCTCGAGGCCCTGATCGTCTTGATCTATGTATCATGGTCCGGGTGCTGGTGGCTGACAATGCGCGCCAGCGTCTGCGCGCCTGCAAGTTCGCCTGTCGTTCGTCCCGGCAGGTCGTCGATAGACCCTACCCATGGCAACCGTGATTCCGTTCCGGTCGCATAGGTCGGCGTCACAAGGTCCGGCCGGTCGAAACTTCCGGTTGTCAGCTCCATGTAGGGTCCGCCGATCTGGCGATAGCTGAGCGGTGTTCCGCAAGCGGCGCAGAAGTTGCGTTCGGCGATGGTCGAGGACCGGAAGCTCGCCGGCTGGCCGCGGGTCCAGGCAAAGTCTTCGTGGCGGACCTCGGCGAGGGATATGAAGGGACCGGCGACGGCCTTCTGGCACATGCGGCAATGGCACAGGCCGACTTTGACAGGCTCGGCGTAGACCGCAAAGCGGATGGCGCCGCATTGGCATCCGCCGGTCAGTACGGCCTTGCGCCCGGTCATTGCTTCGCCTCCTGGTACGCTGCACGCAGCGTCGCCAGCACATCGCTTCCCGCGAAGATGAAGTCGCTGACGGCAGCGGCGCGATAGTCGGCTTCTTTCTCGCCCGGCCGACCTGCAAGGTAGATAGGGGCCGCCCCTGCCTCCGCCAACGCCTTCGCCGCATCCGCAGCATTGGTTGCATAGACGGCGTCCGACGAGCAGAGGCAGACGAGCGAGGTTCCCGCCTTCTTGAAATGGTGCACGAGCGTCGGAATTTCCCAGAAGCCGTCATTGTCGGGGGCTTCGATGCCGCCGGCTTCGAAGAAATTTTTCGCAAAAGTGGCGCGAGTGGTGAAACTTTCAGGCGTTCCGAGATTGGCGAGAAAGACTTTGGGGCGGCTGCCCGTTCTCGCCAGGATCTCGTCCGATACGTCGCGCAGCGCTTCGAACGGCTCCGCGAGGCGATACGGCGTCAGCGCATCGAAGGTGTATTTCGCATCGCCATAGGCTTCGAGAGCGACGGGGCGTGCAGGGAGGACGCTCGGAGACTTCTCCAGCAGGTTGGCGAATTCGCTCGTGCCGGTGATGACATCCTTGCGCCGCGCGACGTTCTTTTCGCGCAGCGTACGCACGTCTGAAATCTGGCCTTGCAGCATGTTGCTCGCCAGCGCGGCCCAGATTCCGCCGGCCTTTTCGATGTTCTGAAACAGCTCCCAGGCGTGTGTGCTGAGCTGAGCGGTCAGCGCTTCGATGCCGCCGGAGCCAGCGGCCGGATCGGTGACCTTATCGAGGTTCGACTCCTCGAGCAGGATCAACTGCGTGTTGCGCGCAACACGTCGCGCGAATGCGTCCGGCAGGCCAAGCGCCAGCGTGTGCGGCAGTACGGTGATGCTGTTCGCGCCGGCAAGGCCGGCTGCAAACGTCGCCATGGTCGCGCGCAGCATGTTGACGTCGGTGTCGCGCCGCGTGAGCATCCGCCATGCGGTGTCCGCGGCAATGAACAGCGGCGCCGGCGTGAGGCCGCAGGCCTGCTCGACGCGCGCCCATAGCTTTCGCAGGCTGCGAAACTTCGCCATGGTGAGGAATTGATCGGCGTCGGCACGCATGCGCGCGTAAATCATGTTGCGCGCCGTGGACAGCGGCATGCCTGACGCTTCGAGTGCGCGCAGGTAGGCGATCCCGGCCGCGAGCACAAATGCAAGCTCTTGTGCTTCCGAGCCGCCGGCATCGTGGACCACGCGGCCGTCGGCGACGACTGCACGGCCTTGGACACCTTGTGCGGCGACAGCATTGACGGCATCCGCCAAGGTGGGCGCCATGTCGTCCCAGGAATAGGGGCTCGCTCCCCACACGGCGGCCGCACCGATCGGATCGAAACCGAAGCGGATGTCGCAGGCAGACGCCGCGATGCCCTGCTCCTTGAGCAAGGCGAGCACGTGAAAAGGCGCCTCGCGCGATTGCGGTCCGATCTGAAACTCGATCCCGATGCCTGCATCGAGATGGACCCCGTCCAGGGTTCGCCGGATCGCCGCCGGCGACGGATCGAGCCCGAAACCCGCCGAGCCGTTCGCGCCGGCGAATACCAGCGAAAGACCGGTTGCGCCGTTCTCGAGGTCGGTGAGCGCCTGCTTATTGGCCTCCGCCGGATCCGGATGATCGAGGCGCTGCATGATCTGCCAGGGCGTTGCTGCCGGGCGGCCGGCAACGATCGTCGCATCAGTCGTGCGCGGGTAAAGCGGTTCGACCGAAAGCCCGTCCGCGGTCTTGGCCACGAGCCGTTCGCGCGGCGCGCCTTTCAGCACGCCATCGACAAGTTTCAGCCACGTCTCGCGAGTGGCGGCGGGAAACTCGGACGCAAGCGGCAGGTCCTCGGCATCGGCAGACATGAACGCGAACCACTCCAAGTATCGATAGGCGCCGATCTCTAGCGCGGTGAGTTTGAAATTCCTGCCAACGTCCCAACGTCGCGGCAAGTCCGGCGCAGGAATTTCAAATTCAAAAACCACACTAGAAACATAAAGTTGCTAGTGCTCCTTATGTTTCCGAAGTTCGCATATCGAGTGTACCGCGCCGTGATGCGAACGTCGGAAACGGAGCACTAGTTCTTTGACCGAAAAATGCCATGGCGCAAGGGGTGGCAGACGGCCATTTTGCTCACGCTGGCGGCAGCTTCTCAACCCCGTCCGCGGCAACCGTTCTCAACGCTGCGGCGGCGGTGCGGCCGCCGATCGTTCGGTTGGGGGCGATTTCGGACAGCGGCACCAGGACGAAGGCGCGCTCGAACAGGCGAGGGTGGGGCAATGTCAGTCCGTGCTCGTCGATCGCCAGGTCGTCAAAGGCGAGCAGGTCGAGGTCCAGCGTGCGCGGTCCCCAGCGACGCTCGTTGCGGCGATCGCGGCCGTGCTCCCTCTCGATGTCGTGCAAGGTTTGCAAGAGCGCGTGGGGATCGAGCGGCGTTTCGATCTCGATGCACGCGTTGACGAATGACGGCTGCTGCTCTTCGCCCCAGGGCGGCGTCGAATAGTCCGATGAGCGCGCAACCAGGCGGGCTCGGGCTCTGTCGCAGATCGCAGGGATTGCCCGGGCAAAGCGCGCCCGGACGTCGCCGACGTTGCCGCCGAGCGCAATCAGCGCGCTTGTAACCCGAGGCCCGGCACCAGTGCTGCCGATCTGAAATTCCTGCACCACCTGACGCAAGCTCCTCCCAGGAATTTCAAATCGAAAGCGGCACTAGAAACGTAAAGTTGCTAATGCTCCTGTTTCCGAAGTTCGCATGTAGCGTGTGCCGCGAAGTGATGTGAACTTCGGAACCGGAGCACTAGCCATGTCGCCTTCGTGTCAGGATCACGCCGACGTCGTCAAAAATAGCGGCGATCGGCGCGTGCGGCTTGTGGACGGTGACCTTGAGCGCACTGACGGCCGGGAAGGCCGCCAGGACGGCATCGGCCACCGCGCCCGCTGCCCGTTCAAGGAGATAATAGTTGTGACCGGCAAACGCTTTCGTCGCCGTCGCGACCACGTCCGAATATGAGATCGTATCTTTCAGCTTGTCGGTGTGTGACGGTTCGCTCAGGTCGGTCGACAGCTCCAGATCGATGACGAAGCGCTGGCCGACTTCGGCTTCATGCTCGAGCACGCCGTGCCGGGCATGGATGACGATGCCGTGGATGAAAATTGTGTCGGTCATCGCTTTCCTTCGATTGCAGCGTAAACGCGCAGGGCCTGAACAGTCTCCGCTACGTCATGGGCGCGAATGATCGCGGCACCGTTTCGCACGGCAACGAGGTGTGCCGCAAGCGAACCTCCGAGACGCCGATCCGGTTCTGACTCCGCAACTGCGCTGATGAAGCGCTTGCGGGAGCCGCCGACCAGCAGCGGGCAACCGAACGCCTTCAGTTCGGATAGCCGCGCCAACGCCGTCATGCTTTGATCCGCCGTCTTGCCGAAGCCGATACCGGGATCGAGCGCGATCCGCTCCCGCACGATGCCAGCTTGCTCGGCGACGTCCAGTGTGCGGGTGAAAAAGGCGGCGATGTCGCTCATGATATCGATCGCCGGATCGACGCCATCGCGATTGTGCATGGCGACCAGCGGCGCCCGATACTCGGCGACCACGCGGGCCATCTCGCCGTCGCGCAGCAGGCCCCAGACGTCGTTGACGATGGCTGCTCCGGTATCCAGGGCGAACCGGGCGACCGCAGCCTTCATCGTATCGATGGACACGGGCGTTCCCAATGCGACGATATTTTTAAGTACTGGTCGGAGCCGACCGATCTCTTCGTCCGCCGATACCGGCGCCTGGCCGCCGTAAGGCCGCGTGGATTCAGCGCCGACATCGATAATGTCGGCGCCGTCGGCAATCATGCGTTCCGCCTGGGCGAGCGCGTGCCTCGGATCAAGGAATTTCCCACCGTCAGAGAACGAATCCGGCGTGATGTTGAGGATGCCCATCACTGCCGGATATGGGCGCGTCGCCGGTGGCCATCCGGGGGCCACTGCGCTCCGGACTACGCGAACGGACTGGCTCTCTGACGCCTCGGTCATGGACGCGCTTTGCGCGGTCCGTCGGCTCAAGTCAAGGACCTGGAACCGGCCTCAGCGGCGGGAAACTGCCCAATTTTTCCCTGATCAGGATGGACTTGATCAATAGGTGATCTTGCGCGGCAGCTTTCGCGCGCGCTCGATCAGGATGCGCACCGACTTCTCGGTGGGCTGCGCGCGCATCAACCGATGCTTGCTGTTGGCCTCCGCCATTGCTTCCGCGAGCTTCCTGGGGTTTCGGTGGCTGAGTTCGCCAACCGTCGTGACGCCCGCGCGCCGCAATAACTTCGCCTTTTCGCTGCCCATGCCTTTAATGCGCATGCAGTCGGCGTTGTTCGCCCAGTCGAGCCACTGCTGTTCGGAGATACCAGTGTTGGCAGCGAGATCTTTGCGGCCCTTCACTGTGCGTGCCGCTTCGAGCAACTTCTCCGTCGTCCGGATGTGTCTCGATTTCAGCTTGACCTCCAGAAACGGGGTCATTCCATCAATATATTTCAGCGGGTAGTTCATGGCACTCGCAAAGACACTCAGGCAGCCGAATCAAAAAAAGGCGTACGCAGAAACCGGAAGCGCCGCTTAATCCATCAGCAGAAGAATAGAACGGAGCGAACCGGGGCACGCCGATCGCCTTGCCGCCGAGGATCCGCTCTCGACGGTTGCGCTTCGCCGATCCACCTGCATGTCATTCCGCTCTGAGTGTGTCTCTTGTTCAATTTTTACTTTAGGTCGCGCTAGTCGTGAAAGACAAGCATCAACACTGTCGGAGTCGGTTTTTTGCGTCTCATCTCTGCCAAGTGTTGCAACAATGCCAGAGTCGTGGCGAAATCCTGCAAGGAAATGTATGTAGGTGCAGAATTGACGATATCTCGCAGTCGTCAGGCGGGCGTTCTGCCGAACGGTGCGTTCGTGCGGCGCCAATCGTCGAAGGAGCCGATCGAACATGTCGCATTGGCAAGCGATTCAGATAGATTCATTTTCTCGCGAACAACTCCGAACCTGTTCTTCGGTTTCGGATGAGAAGGCACGTCATGGCGAACGCTGATACCAAGGAAGCAATCTTCGTAGGCAAGGAGGAACAGTCAGCGTGGCTGACGCTGGCGCTCGCGAACAGGCATGGTCTTGTTACCGGTGCGACCGGCACCGGAAAGACGGTCTCGTTGCAGGTTCTGGCCGAAGGATTTGCCCGTGCCGGCGTCCCGGTGTTCGCCGCGGACATCAAGGGAGACCTTTCCGGCATTTCGGAGCTTGGCGAGGCTAAGGATTTCATCCTCCAGCGCGCGAAGGACGTCGACGTAGAGTTTCAGCCAGACCAGTTTTCGACCATCTTCTGGGATGTCTTCGGCGAAAACGGCCATCCCGTGCGCGCGACAGTCTCGGAGATGGGGCCGTTGCTGCTCTCGCGGATGATGGATCTGAACGAGGTGCAGGAGGGCGTGCTGAATATCGCCTTCCGCGTCGCCGACGAGCAGGGACTGCTGCTGCTCGACATGAAGGATCTGCGCGCGATCCTCGCCAATGTGGCCGAGAACGCGAAGGCGCTGACAACTCAGTACGGTAACGTATCGGCGCAGACGGTCGGGACGATCCAACGCCAGCTCCTGGTATTGGAAAACCAGGGCGGCGACAATTTCTTCGGCGAGCCAGCGCTGGAGCTGCAGGATTTGATGCGCACCGACAAGGATGGAAGGGGCTATGTCAACATCCTGGTTGCCGACCGGTTGATGCAGAATCCGAAGCTGTACGCCACCTTCCTTTTGTGGCTGCTGTCGGAGCTGTTCGAGCAACTTCCCGAGGTCGGCGACCTGCCGAAGCCAAAGCTGGTATTCTTCTTCGATGAGGCTCACCTCTTGTTCGACGATGCGCCGGCCGCGCTGATGGACAAGATCGAGCAGGTGGTGCGGTTGATACGCTCCAAGGGCGTCGGCGTTTATTTCGTCACGCAGAACCCGATCGACGTGCCGGACAAAGTTCTGGCTCAGCTCGGCAATCGCATGCAGCACGCGCTGCGAGCCTTCACGCCGCGCGACCAGAAGTCGATCGCCGCCGCAGCGCAGACGTTCCGACCCAATCCCAAGCTCGACACGCAGAAGGTCATCACCGAGCTTGGCAAGGGCGAGGCGCTGGTTTCATTCCTTGAAGGCAACGGTACGCCGGCGATAGTCGAGCGTATTCTCGTTCGCCCGCCCTCGGCGCGGATTGGCCCGATCACAGCGGAAGAGCGCAAGGAATTGATGAGCAGGAGCCCCGTCAAAGGCAAATACGATACGCCGGTCGATCAGGAGTCCGCGTTCGAAATGCTGCAGAAGCGCGTGAACGAAACGGCGGTAGAAGGCGATGAGCCGACAGAGGCGCCAACCGGCGTGTTCGGGCATCTGAGCGCGATCGCTCACATTATCTTCGGCACCAACCGCAAGCGCGGCACGCGATTGACGACCGGGCAGATCATTGCCCGCGACGTGACGCGATCGATGACCAATCGTGTCGCGGGCGGTGTCGCGGCCAATCTCGGAAAGTCAGTTGCAGGGCAGATGGGCGGCACGATTGGACGTGCGATCGTCCGCGGCGCGCTGGGAGGAATGCTGCGACGGTGAGTTCGTCCCGATCATTTGCAGCTTTAGCGACCTGGCATTCCGGCGAGACGCCCCGTTCGCAACACCGTCCGAGCAAGCTATAATCGTCGCCGACCTCTAACCGTCGGAGACGGGAATGCCAGATCAGAAATCGCTCGACGCTGTGCTCGGGCACATCGACGCTAATATCGACAGCAGCCTCGAACGCCTGTTTGCGCTGCTGCGTATCAAGTCGATTTCTGCCGATCCGGCATTCACAGGCGACTGCAAAGCGGCGGCGGACCATCTGGCGAAGGATATCGCCTCCATCGGTTTTGCAACGGACGTGCGTCCGACCGGCGGACATCCGGCGATTGTCGGCAAGTCGGAGGGCTCTGGCCCGCGAGTGATGTTTTACGGACACTATGATGTGCAGCCCGTCGACCCGCTGAATCTCTGGGAGCATCCGCCGTTCGAGCCCGCGGTTAGGACCTTGGCCGATGGCCGCAAAGCGATCGTCGCGCGAGGCGCACAGGACGACAAAGGCCAGCTCATGACCTTCGTCGAGGCCTGTCGGGCCTGGAAGGCGGTGACGGGTGATCTGCCGCTTCCGGTCACGATTCTGATCGAGGGTGAGGAGGAGGTTGGCTCGAAGAACTTCGGCGCGTTTCTGAAGAACAACAGGAGCGATCTCGCCGCCGATTTCGCGCTCGTCTGCGACACTAATATGTGGGACCAGAACACGCCGGCGATTACGACCTCGCTGCGCGGACTGGTATATGAGGAGGTGCGCATCAAGGCCGCGAACCGCGATCTGCATTCGGGGCTGTTCGGCGGCGGCGCGCAGAATCCGATCCGCGTGCTGACACGTATTCTCGGCGGGCTGCACGACGAGAACGGCCGCATCACCATTCCGGGCTTCTACGACGGGGTGAAAGATACGCCGCCCGACGTGCTCGAGGCGTGGAAGAAGCTGAACTTCTCAGCCGAGACATTTCTCAAGCCGATCGGCCTGTCGATCCCCGCCGGCGAAAGGGACCGGCTGCTGATCGAGCAGGTCTCGTCACGACCGACCTGCGACATCAACGGTATTTTCGGTGGTTACACCGGCGAGGGCGCAAAGACGGTGATACCTGCGGAAGCGACCGCAAAGGTGTCGTTCCGTTTGGTCGAAGGCCAGGATCCGCAAAAGATCCGCGATGCCTTCCGCGCCTATGTGAAGGCGCGGCTGCCGGCCGACTGTTCGACCGAATTTGCCGATCACACCAATGCGCCGGCGATCGCGCTGGACTGGACGATGAAGCCGCTTGGCGCGGCGCAACGTGCGCTGACCGAGGAATGGGGCAAGGAGGCACTTCTGATCGCTTGCGGCGCATCTATCCCGATCGTGGCGGACTTCAAGCATACGTTAGGGCTCGACACAGTCATGGTCGGCTTCGGGCTCGAGGACGATCGCATTCATTCGCCAAACGAGAAGTACGATCTGAAGAGCTTCCACAAGGGCATCCGCTCGTGGGCGCGCATCCTGGCGGCATTCGCCAAGGCGCGCGCCTAGATTCGTTTGTTTGATCGCATTTTCTGCGGAAAACCGGTGCCCACTTTTCCGGAAAATGCTCTAGCAGCGCTACTGCGGCGCCGGAATGGTCAGCAAACTCGAGATGCTCGAGCCGCGGATGTCATAGACGCGCGCGAACACGACGTCGTCGCGCTTGATCTCGACCAGCACCGGCGCATTGAGGCCCTTGCAATAGAACTCGCCGAGCGTCATCGCGAAATCGGCGCTCTGGCTGTCCCAGCCAATGCTGAATTCCTCGCCCAGCGCGACCCGGGCCGCCTGCTGCGGTCCGCAGACCGCGACCTTCCACTTTCGGTTCGCAGGCGGGATCTCCTGACGTTCCTCGAGTTGCAGGCGCAATTCCTCGGACGCCTGTTTCAGCGCAAGACCCCAGTAGTCGAGCATGTAAAGATGCTCGGCTGCGCGCACGGTTCCGGCGATATGATTGAAGTAGGTGTACTGATAGGGATGGAGTCGGATCCCTTCTGCCAGCGGCAACAGCAAGGCCGCGCCGAACACGATGTTGACGCCGAGGACCGCCATCGCGCCCTGGCGCCTTACACGGTCGTTGATCCAGGCAAAGCCGACCCCGGCCATGACAGCCATCGGCGGAATGACGAACAGGAAGTGGCGGATGCCGTTGTAGAGGGCAGGGCGCTTCACCATCGCGACCATCAGCGGCAGGGTCGCCGCGAGCGCAAGCATAGTGAGGATCATCTTGCGCTTTGCCGGCACGTCGCGGCGAAAGAGCGAAACTGCAGTGACACCGAGGCCGGCCGCAAGCGTTACCATCATCGCTTCGGGCAATTTGAGTGCGAACAGCGTCGGCAGGTACGACCACGGCATATCCGGCACGGACACCATCTGGCCGTTGTACAGTTCCTTCCACGGCTTCTCGAAAAAGGCTGAGAAGTAGGTCATCGCCTGCAGGGGATTGTCGAGCCGAACGATCGACCACGGCCAGATCAGCCCCATCACCAGGTAGCCGAACAACAGTCCGGGGACCAGCACGTAAACGACGCGGACGAGCCGATGCACCGTCTCACGTAGTCCCTGCGTCCGCAGTTCCTCAAGAAGCAGCGGGATGAACGCGATCAGCACATAGATCAGCGCGAAGCCGCCGAGAATGCGGCAACCCAAGGCAAGCCCGGCGCCGAGGCCGACAATCAACACGGTATGTGATGACGGGGACGGGTATTCCTCGACGAGGCGGACCAGGCCCAGCATCAGCACGACCATGGCGATCGCGAACGGGATGTCCTTCGGATTCATAAACATGTGGCCATAGAAGGCCGGGCAGACCGTCACCAGGACCAACGCGACAAGACCCGCGACCGGCCCACCGACGCGACGTCCAAGCCGCCACGTCAAGGCGATCCCGAGGACGCCAACGAATGCGCCGACCAGACGGCGTGTCTCGAACAGTTCGAGCGGCAGAATTTTATGCAGCAGCGCGGCAGCCATATCGAAGCCGCCGCCGTACATGTACAGGTTGACGAAGGAGAGTGCGCTCTTGTCAGTGAATCCGGAGCCGTAGAGCTTGAGCAGAAGCTCGGCGTACTCTGCATGGGTATAGTCGTCCCAGCCGAGGCCGTAATTCTTGAACGTCAGCGATGCGATGATGGCGATCGCGGCCAGCAGCAGCAGAGCAACATCGTCGCAGGTTTGCCCTATCGATCGCCGTTCCGGCGTATCGACGATCGAAGTGATACTGGTCATCTGTTGCTAGACCGACCGTTCCTCAGGACCTTTGAAATTTCACAGCGCAGGCCTATTCCCCCGACGCTGACTATATCGTGATCACGTTCACGTGTAAGCTAATTATAGGCTTATTTTATGAGTGCAATGCAATAACTCTCGGTACGGTAAAGATTATTTGGAACACGTTGCACGCGAAACATGACCGCCTGTTCATCTCGTTGGGACATTCTGTGCGCAAAAAATGATGCTCGCATCCTTCGATACCGGCGGCATTCATCGTGCGGCGCAGGGTGCGGTGCCAGGGCCGCCATCTGAGATGGTCGTCACGGGCGGCTGCTTATAGCAGTGCCGGAACCGCTTGGATCGTGACTGTCGTGCAGCGAAGGCCGGCGCTGCGGCGTCCAATGTTGAGGACATCCGCCAACCAAAGCGCGTAAAGGCGTCGATTGCTTGGCAAATGCACTTTTGCAGAGCGAGCCGTATGACGGTATTGTGGCTTCGGGATCGGACCGGTTCCCTTGGCTGAACCGGACTGCGGATGGCGCTGCCGCCCGTGTCGCGGCGTGGGGTTTTCAGATGATGGTGCTGCTCGCCGCGGGCGTCGGCGTATTAGTGATGGGCTTGCTTGCTGTCGGCTTCGGCATTCCCATCAGCGACTCCAGCTTCGGTAACGCGCTGCTGATCGCCGGCGTTGTCATCCTGTGCACCGGCCTCATCCTGATCGGCATGTGGTTCGTCGCGCGCGAATTGGTGAAGCTCGGGAAGCTTATGGTCGCTCACGACGCGCATCTCGGCCGCTTCGTCGCTTCCGACAGGCCGCCCGCTTCAGCAGTCGATGAGTCTCTGGTCGAACGGCTCGGTGGTGATGCGGTTACCGATCATGTCCGTGTGTCTGGTTCGCCGCCGTGGGCCGAACCGCCCGCGCGCAGCAGGCCGAGGCCTCCCATGTCAGGGGTTCCTCCGATCGAACCTGTCGCAGTGCCGCCTCCGCCCGAACCCGATCGCCCGATCCGGCGCAACCTGCTGTTCACCAGCAAGCGGCGTGAGAGGCTTGAAGCGCTTGCGCAACAAGGCGGCGCGCCGCCGTCGCCCATCGCGCAGGACGCTGAACCCAGGATGTCGTCGTTCGAGAATGCCTGGTCGCGACCTTTGCGGCAGAACAGTCTGGCGGAACGCGTGGAGCCGTCGGCTTCGCCGGCCGAGGCGACGACGAGCGATGACAGGAGCGCCGGCGCTTCCACCGAGCCTCAAAACGAGGATACGCCTGCAGAGGCAGCGACCACGTCCTCGACCGACCTTCCGCCCGGCGTCACGGTCGTTCGATCGGGTTCGGTCGATGAAATGACCTACACGTATTACTCGGACGGTTCGATCGAGGCGCAGTTGCCAGGCGAAGGACCGATCCGCTTCGCATCGCTCGATGCGTTGCGAACTTACGTCGAACAGCGGAAGTAATAGCTGCCGCATCAAGTCTACTCGAGACTATACTCTGTAGTCGCTCGCCTGATCTTGGATAGTCTTTGGTTCCGATCGGGTTCCTGATATACGCAAGTAAATTCAGGAGCTGCCCGCATGACGAATCCGCCCGCGAAGGGCTTCATCGATCTGACCGCCGAGATCGTCTCGGCCTACGTGGGCAATAATACGACGCCCGCGTCGGAGTTGCCGGCGCTGATCGGCCAGGTGCATGCGGCGCTGGTGCGCGTGTCCGAAGGTCAGGCGCTTGCGGTAACCGCGCCGGCAAAGCCGGCCGTGCCTGTGAAAAAATCGCTGACGGCTGAATACATCGTCTGTCTTGAAGACGGAAAGAAGTTCAAATCGCTGAAGCGTCATCTGCGCACGCAATACGGCATGACGCCGGAGCAATACCGCGACAAATGGGGATTGCCGGCGGACTATCCGATGGTCGCGCCGAACTATGCGGTCAAGCGTTCGCAGCTCGCCAAGAAGATGGGCCTCGGCCAGCCGCGCAATGGCAAACGCTGATCGTTCTGTCAGGACGCCATTCTTCAGGAAGCGATGGCCAGCGCGTCACGGGCATCGCTGCGGACGCGATTGACCATCGAGCGCAGGCCGTTGGAACGCTGCGGCGACAAGTGTTCGCGGAAGCCCAGCTCATCGAAGACTGCAATCGCATCGGTCTCGATGATCCGCTTGGGCGTCTGTCCCGAGTACAGCGATAGCAAGATCGCGATCAGCCCGCGCACGATGTGTGCATCGCTGTCACCAATGAAGGACAGCACGGCCTCGCCGCGTTCGTTGCGCTCAAGGCGTTTTGCGAGCCAGACCTGGCTGGCGCAACCCTGGACTTTGTTGTTGGCGGAACGGTCCTCTTCCGACAACGGGGTGAGCGTTCGCCCAAGCTCGATGACGTAACGATAGCGGTCGTCCCACTCATCGAGCAGCGCGAAGTTGTCCTTGATGTCGTCGATCGTCGCCATGATGTCTCAAATACCGCCCAGATCCGCGGGACAGCGGAATCCCGTGAGCCATATATGAGAACGCTCTTGGCCGAAAGCGAGGTCTTTCGGCTGGAATTTGCCGTGCTGTTACAGGGAGTTCCACTAGCTCCCGCGTACGGTGGCCGCGCGCGACGGGGCGCCAGGACCTCGCCAGTCGGCCTTCAGGTCTTCGGCCGTGAGCGTGTCCGCCGGCGCGTGTTGCCCGACCTCTTCATCGCTGCGGTCGATCGAACCGGTGTGATCCGGCTTCTTCTCGGTGATCATCTGGTAGACCTTACGTGCGCCAGCCTGTGCACGGTGCCCGATTACGGTCGCAGCCTGACTGCCGATCTCGCACGCCGCAGGTTGACGGGCGCAGAACTGGCTCATGTCGGACATCGCAGCTCCCGCAGCGGTCACGGCTTCACTCGCGCCGATCTGCGGCAGCTTCTCCGATTCGGGCGTTTTCTCGGTCGGCAGCAGCACGAGCACGAGCCCGAGCCAGAATGCCACGCGCATTAGAAAGAACATCGTGTTCTCCCGTCCAGTTCGACACAATCCCTGTTGCGATTTTTCGCAATCTGTAGTGAGCAATAGCGACCAGCCGTGAAGTCCGGGTTTTCATGGCCCGTGCAAACTGCGCAAAATTTGACTGATTTTCTTTGACGTAAATTTTCGATTGACGCGCTTGTCGTTCAAAATCCAGCGCTTTTCGGGCACGTCATTCATTCGTGTGGAGAATTTCGAAACCATAATCGCCCGGCCTTCGGCAACGCTGCGTTCACCATGTGGGGAGAATGGCTCGCTAAAATGTCCGGGAATTCCCGCTCTCGCTGGGTTTGCCGCCTTCAAGCCCGTGCGCCTTAGTGTTCGCTTAAGTTCGCTCTGAGACGATCCGCGCAACAGAAAAAGGGGGCGTGCCGGCCGATCCTCTCATGGATCCAGACTGCCCGGACGCAGGGATCGATTTGACGTTTTTCGTGAGCATACGCCGCTTTCTCGATGCATTGGTGCATCCGTCTGCGCGCTACGATGCAATGGCTACCGCACGCCATCGCGTGTTCATCGGGACGCGACTGTTCGGCAGCTTTGCGCTGCTCGCGAGTTTTCCGATCTATGTCGTGCTGCGCGGCGCGCCGGGCATTGTCGAAGTCGCGTGCTTCGCTTGGCTGATCGCGCCGATCCTGATCGCCTATTATTTGTCGCGAACCGGTTGCTACGAACGGGCCCATGCGCTGTCGTCGATCTGCGTTGCCGGTCTCGTGACCTTGGTCGCCATCAACACCGGCGGGATGTCGTCATTCGCCGCTGTCTGGCTGGTTGCCATTCCGATCGAGGCCGCGCTGTCGACGTCGCGCAAGGTCGTGACTTTTTCGGCAATCGTCTCGCTCGTTTGCGCCGCGCTATTGGTCGGTCTCGATGCGTTCGGCTGGCTGCCGCCGTCGCAGATTCCGCAACGCCTGAGCCCGACTTTCGAGGCGCTCGGGACGGCATCGGTTGTGCTCTATTGTGCGACGCTGGCGTTCGTGGCCGAGATGCTCGTGGCCACCAGCCGCAGCCTGCTCAACGCCGAAGAAAAGCGGTACCGCCTCCTTGCACGCAACATGGGGGATGTGATCACACGTCATCGGCGCAATGGCGCGATAGAGTTCATCTCACCTGCGGCGCAAAGCCTGTTCGGCGCCCCGCTGAATGAATTGATGGCACACGGCCTGTTCGATCGTGTGCATGTGGCGGATCGACCGGCTTATCTGACGGCACTTGCGGACGTTGCGCGTGGCGCGAGCGAACGCGATGTCGAGTTCCGGGTGAAATGCGGGACCGACGGTGACGCACGAAATCCGTCGCCGGCCAACCGGTTCATCTGGATAGAAATGCGTTGCCGGCCGCTGGAGCAGACCGCGCGTGGAACTGACGCTCAGGTCGTCGCGGTCATGCGCGATATCACAGAGCGCAAGGCACAGGAGCAGGCGCTCGAGGATGCACACAACGAGGCTGAAAAAGCACATGCCGCCAAGAGTCAGTTCCTGGCGACCATGAGCCATGAACTCCGCACGCCGCTGAACGCCATCATCGGCTTCTCGGAAATGATCGTGCGGGAGAAAGAACTCGCTCTCGATACCGAGCGTCGCCACGAATACGCGAAACTGATCAATGATTCGGGCCAGCATCTGCTGTCGGTCGTCAACGGCATTCTCGACATGTCGAAGATGGAAAGCGGAGGGTTCGAGATTTCAGCCGAGCCCTTCGTTCCCCGGGAGGCCATCGTCAGCTGCTGCAACCTGATGGCGCTGAAGGCGCGGGAAAGCGGCATCGACCTCGTCGTCGACCTGCCGGAAGATCTGCCGGACATGATCGGCGACCAGCGTGCCCTGCGTCAGATCCTGCTAAATCTCTTGTCGAACTCGATCAAGTTTACCGAGCGGGGCGGTGCCGTCACCGTCTCGGCCTCGGTCGAAGGCGTCAACCTTGTGCTCGCGGTGAGCGATACGGGCGTTGGTATCAGCGCAGATGATCTGCAGCGGGTAGGTGACCCTTTCTTCCAGGCCGAGAAGACTTACCGCCGCCGTCACGAAGGCACCGGCCTCGGTCTGTCGATTGTCAAATCACTTGTTTCGCTGCATGAGGGCGAAATGAGCGTGCGAAGCAAGCTCGATGTCGGAACCACGATCACCGTGATGCTGCCGCTCGATCTGGAACGCAACAAGCGGTCTATCGTCACCACGCTCACGCCCCGCCAGAAGGACAAGGTCGAACAGAAGGTGAAGCGAAGTGCCTAAATCCATCGCCATGAACGATCAGCCACGGCGCCGGAAGGCGGCGGCCGCGCAGAAGGAGCGCGGCCTTGTCATGCAGATCATGCTTCATTCGCCGAAGGACACACTTGCCGGTGCAATCGCGCTTGCGACGGTGCTGGCGATCACTGTCAACGCAGTATTCCTGCAGGCCGGCCGTCATCCGTCGCCGCTGTTTGGAACCATGGTTCCGGTCGCAGAGAATCTCTCGCCTCCACCGGTCGCACAAAAGGTCGAAGTGGTGCCGGCCGCTCCGGCGCAACAGGCGCCGTCGGCTGCGCCGCAGACGGCCGGCAGTCCGCTGCCACGGCCGCGTCCGGTTGAAGCGGAGGCCAGACCGAGCGATCCCTTGGGCAATCTTGTGCGCTCGACCAGCATGCAGTCCGCGCTCGCTGCGAGCAATTTGCGTCCGCCCGGCGCCATCCCGGCTGCAATCGCGCCAGGGAAGGGGGAGCCGCCGGCGAACTTGTCGTCACAGCGGGTGGCGGCCGTGCAACGCGCCCTGACCGACTATGGCTATGGTCAGATCAAGGCAACCGGAACGGTTGGTGCGGATACGCAAGCGGCAATCCAGAAGTTCGAGCGCGAGCGCAAATTACCGGTCACCGGACAGATATCGGAGCGTCTGGTGCGCGAGCTCAGTCTGGCGACCGGGCGCAGCTTCGAGTAGCAGCCCAAGCCAGCTTCGCATAACTTCACCGCATGAGGATCAAGTCCAACATCTGGGTGGCGGCGTATTTGCGACGCTGCCAGACGGAAAACATTTTTGGCGTCGTGCGGCGGCGCGGGGCTGAAGAAGCCGGCGCCATCTTCGTGAAGCTCGCTCTGCTCGACGGGAATGCGCTGCTTTTCACGCCGGCGCCGCAGACCGCCTATGACGAAGACCGGCCGGTCGACAGGGTTTTTTCGCAGGTAACGGCTGCGCCGGTGGCCGAGCAGGTCGTGGAAGATCGGCTTGCCAAGGAAATCCGTTTCGATTCCGACATCTGGATCGTCGAGATCGAGGACCGGGCCGGGCGACATCTGCTCGATCTGGCAAGGCCATAGAAGCAGTTGCTTACGCGCCCCGTGTCTGTCGTCCCGGCAAAGGCTTTGCGCTCCCGGCAGCGCCGGCAGGTTGGACGGCCGAAGGGGCCGCGCGCGCACGCCGCCGCTCGTCATCATGGAGCGTCGGCCGGTATTTCGCCCTCATGTGAGCCAGCATCGCGCCCCGCCATACGGACAGCATGATCAGCGCGGCATGCTCGCTGAGCGAATCGTAGAGTCGAGCAAGGCGAAACACGCTGATGACCGAGGCGCCCCATTCGGGCTTGAGGAACAGCAAGACGCGTTGGAACACGTCGCTGGGCATTGCCAACGCCTTGGCCGCGCAGGCAAGCGGCTCACCGCTCGCGTCCGCGACGATGCGCTCACCGCTCGAGGCCGGCAGCAGCAGGATGTCGGACAATTCGGCGGCAAACGCTGTTTGGTCGCGGGCAAACGCTGCACGCTCAAGCGCGGCGACAGCGCGCCCGGCGCGGCGTGGCTCGATTCGCGCAGCAGGCCTGAGCGGCGAACTCTCGAGGTTGCGAAGGATCTGGATCCGCTCAGCCGGTGTCGCACGCGTGAACATCTCGTCGATCGATGCAGCGTCGCTCGGCTGCATCGTCAGCTTCGTGTCATGACGCTCCACAGTCGTCCGGCCCTGCCGCGGATCGGTCTGCGCCACGGGTTCGGGGTTGGGCGCGTTCAGCGACGCAGGTGGCTCCGCCAGTCCGAGCAGTGCACGAACCTCGGCAGGCGCATCAGGATAGGCCGCAAGGCGTGCGCGAACGACCGCACGCGTTGCATCGTCGACCTGTCCGATCAGTCGTGATGCGAGCTCCACATAATGCTGCTGCTCCTCCGCCGAATGACCTGGCGTCTGGACATAGAGGTCCGTCAGTACGCGCAGCAGCGTCGGCCTGATGTCGACGCCCTCTCGCTTTGCGAGATTCATGAGCCCGTCGAAACTCGGGAATGGCGGCGGCTGTGACATGACGGTGTGACGCAACAGGAAGGCAACAACAGACTGCACGTTATCGCGATGGCCTTAAGAGCGCGTTAACCTTGCCGCGCTCTTAATGCGATCGCTGACGCTCCATCGGGCGCACGGGAGCGAGGAGAGAGCAATGGGGATGGTCGTGGAGTTTCCGGCGGACGCCTCTCAACGGCGGCCGGCTGCAATTGACATGTCGCGGCACGAAGGGATGGCGACGGTGGTTATCCTCCCGGTTATCCGGATCGAGCGTTACGACGACAATGCCTTCGGGGGAGGCGGCTCGGATCAGAGATCGCCGCCGCGACGGCGTCGCAGGCGTCGCGCGCGCTCTTAAGCCGACCAACGAAGCGCCGCCAAATGCCAGATATCCCGTCCGCCGATCGCGTTCGCGGTCGGCGACCGCCATTCGCGATCATTCTAATTGGGTTATCGGCCGCGGTGCTCGGCGGATGCGCCGGCGGCGACCTCGGGCGGACACGTGCGTCCGCGCTCAATGATGACATGCATCGCTGGATCGGCGCGGAAGCGGTCAACAGCATCGGCAGGCGCGCTTCTGAATTCCAGTTGACCGACAATGAGCGCCAACTGCGCGATCTCGCCTATCCCTTCATCGAGCCGCCGCATTCGCGCCCGGCATGGAAGAGCGTCTTCGGCGATTATGCGCCGATGCCGGCGCCGTGGCGTCAGGAGATCCGGTTCGATCGAACAGCCTACGGCCGCCGCCTCATCGATGAGCCCCATCGCTCGCACGCGTCGCGCTATGCCCAGCTCATGGAAGATGTTCGCGACGATCTCACACGGCTGGATCCGTTCTTCACCACAGCGGCGGTCGTCGCCGATCTCGATGGCAAGCGCAAAGCAAGCCTGACGCTCGTTTCCGGGCTTTCGGCGCCTGAGTACAGTGACGCCATCGCGCGCATGAAGGAGAACCGCCTGATCGTCGAATGGGTGCAGCAGTGCCTGCGCCAGCGGGTGGCGTCCTATCGCTGGGCCTTGGAGCGCCTCGTCATACATGCACCTGACGATATCGCCGCAGATGCGGATCGGCTCATTTCTCAACTCGCCGGCCGCAGCGCGCCAGCGGTTGCCTCACCTGCCGAAGGCAGTGTCGTGGTCAGCAAAGGCTGACGTTGTTGTTCTCAGCGTGGGGCGGGGTCGCTCTGGGGGCGGCAGGTCGCCGCCATCAGCGAGGCGCGAGCTTGCGCCATCAGATCAGGTTCTGCCGCCAACGCCTTGATTATAATCAGGCCTGTCGGCGTCGGCGATTCGATGATGAGCCTGTCGGCGGCGGTAACTTCGTCGTCTTCCGGCAATTCAGCCCGCTGATCCGGCGTCATGAGATCGAGCTCAATGATCCTGCGGCCCGCGGAGCGGTCGTTGATCGCGTAATAAGCAATCTCGTTGCGTGTGTAGAACGAGACCGATGTGTAGGCCTGGCTGACCGGCACTGAAAACTTGATCGGTCCCGGCGACAGGTCGTAGCGGCATACGGCCGTTGCGATAGCCGGATCCTGGAAAGGGAGCAGGGCATTGCGCGGCTCCGCGACGGGAAGCTGCGTCACCGCGTTGACGGTCGTGATCGGCTCAAGGCGCGAATAGGCATCCTTGGTCGCGACGCGTGGAAGTGCAAGAACGCTGACCAGGTGGATGATCCCGCCCAGCACGATGCCGCCCAGAATGGCAAACAGCCAGCGGATCATGGGCAACCCGTCGTGACGATCGCCGGCATCGGCGCGTCCTTCTGTGTGCGGGTGGAGACGCCGACCGGCGTGTCGTACAGCCGCATCACCAGGAGGTAGCGATCGAGCCCGCCGGTCGGCAGCCAGTTGCCGGCGCGCGAGCGCGGGGCGATGTGGATTTCAAATGCGCCGTCGGCGCCGCGTACGATCTCCTGGCTTGTGAATCCATAGCGTTGCAGCGAGTTGCTTACCAGGTGCCCCTGCGGGTCGTACAGCGTCAGGGTCCAGAAGCGTGCGGCCGGAGTGATACCGCTGATTGCCACGTCGCAACGACCATCGAGCGGCCGTCCCTTGTCGTCGCTACGGGCGATGAAGGCGACGCCGTCGCCGCTGCCGATCGGCAGTTCGCCGCTGCGGGCGACGGCGGCGCGTGCGTAAGGATCGATGTCCGAGGTGCCGGTTCGGGGCCAGGCGGTCCACGGACCTATACGTACCGCGCCGAAGCTCAAGCCCTGCGTCGAGGTAATCCAGGTCATACCGAGGCCAACGGCCGTCGCGATAACCAGAGCGATCAATGATATGAAGATCAGCCGCACGGCGTCTCTAGTTCTTGCGCGGCGCCGACGCGGTTGCGCTGCCCTGTGTCGCGGCTGCAAAGCTGTCCGCGGCTTGCGGCGGCACGCGCGGTGATGTCGTCTTGGTCGGCGGGACGTCGGCCACCCCCTTGGCCGCTTCGTCGAGCATTTTTTCAACTCGCACCAGGATGTCGGCGCCGCGTCGGGTCAGGACCGGCGGCGGTCCGGCCTGAGAGTCCGCACCAGACGGTGAGCCATTCGCTGCGGCAACCGCCGCAGGGGCGCGCTTGCCGAGCTTGACGCCTGGAATGTCCTTGACCTCGACGCCCTGATGCGCGGCGAGCATGACCGCGCGCCAGGTCATTGCCGGCAGCGAGCCACCCGTCATCCGATTGGTGGACGAGTAGTCATCGTTGCCGAACCACACGCCGGCTGTGAAATTGCCAGTGTAGCCCACGAACCAGGCGTCGCGGAAACCGTTGGTCGTGCCGGTCTTGCCGGCGGCCGGCACGCCGTCGATCTGGGCGCGGCGCGCGGTGCCTTCATAGACGACGTGGCTCATCATCTCGTTCATATCGGTGGCGACGTCGGCAGGGATGGCCTGCACCGGCTGCTTTCCGTCGCGATCGAAACGCCAGACCAGGTCGCCAGCAGGCGTCCGCACCTCGAGGGCTGCATGCGGCGCGACAGCGCGGCCACGATTGGGGAAGGTCGCGTAGGCGACGGTATGCTCGAGCACGTTCAGCTCCGCCGCACCGATCGGTAGTGATGGCGTGTCGGTCAGCGGGGCCTTGATGCCCATCTTGCGCGCGGTCTCGATGATCTTGGCGCGGCCGGCGCGCGGGCCGTCGCGGCCTCCCATGGCGATCGAGAGCTTAACTGGAATGACGTTGATCGAACGGGTGATGGCGGTCGTCAGTGTCATAGAGCCCGAATAGGAGCGTCCGTAGTTTTGCGGACACCAGTTGCCGATGCAGACTGGTCCGTCAACCACGATCGAAGTCGGCTTGAAGCCGTTCATCAGCGCGGTCGCATAAACATATGGCTTGAACGACGAACCCGGCTGACGCATGGCATCAACGGCGCGGTTGAACTGGCTGGTGCCGTAGTCGCGGCCGCCGACCATCGCGCGCACACCGCCGTCGAGATCGGCGAGCACGACTGAGGCCTGAGTGGCGTGATAGTCTCGCCCGAACTGGCGCAGCGTATTCTCGACAACGGCTTCGGCGGTGCGCTGGACATTCATGTCGATCGCCGTACGAACGACGAATACGCGCTCCGCATATGACCTCGGCAATGTGCTGACAAGCCGGCGCATCTCGTCGAAAGCCCAGTCGAGATAGTAGTTCGGCGAATTCTCGTCGCGGCGATCGACGGCGACGGCCGGGTTGCGCCGGGCGCCGAACACCTGACCCTCGGTCATGAATCCGGCCTCGACCAGGTTGTCGAGCACGGTGTTGGCACGGGCGCGCGCTGCGGGGAGGTTGATGTGCGGGGCATAGCGCGTCGGTGCCTTGAACAGACCGGCGAGCATCGCCGCCTCGGCGAGGTTCAAGTCACGCGCCGATTTGTTGAAATAGAAGTGCGAAGCGCCGTCGACGCCAAAGGTGCCGCCGCCAAGATAAGCGCGATCGAGATAAAGCTTCAGAATTTCATTCTTGGTCAGGCGCGATTCCAACCAGATGGCGAGAAACGCCTCCTTGACCTTGCGTTCGATGGTGCGCTCGTTCGACAGGAACAGATTTTTCGCCAGTTGCTGGCTGATCGACGAGCCCCCCTGGACCACGCCGCCAGCGCGGGCATTGGTCAACAGCGCTCGAAAAGTACCGCCGACATCGATGCCGAAATGCTCGTAGAAGCGCCGGTCTTCCGTCGACAGCGTCGCTTTGATCAGGTGATCGGGAAATTCTTCGAGCGGAATCGTGTCATTGTGCTTGATGCCGCGACTGCCGATTGGATTGCCGTAACGATCGAGAAATTGCACCGCCAGTTCGGACTTCTTCAGCCAGTCCTCGTCGGCAGTTTCGTGGAACGCGGGAATTGCGAGCGCAAGCATCGCGATCAGCCCGAGTAAACCGAGCGTTGCAGCCTCCGAAGCCGGTTCGATAAAGACCCAACGCTTCCAGCGGACGACGTGGAAACGGTCCATGAAGGTTGAAAAGCGTTCGTAGAGCTCCCGTGCACCAGCGGCCGACGAGAACAGCGTCGAATCGATCCGCGCGTCGAGATCCAGCAGGAAATGCCGGAGCCACGTCTTCGGATCCTTCATGTCGAATATGCCCACGAAAAACCTGATCCATCCTGCGAAGCGTCGCGCCGCAGACGTCCGGTGCGCCACTGCTCCACCGCCATCCCTTATGGCGGCGACCCGTGGCGCTTTGACGGCGCGATTCCGCAAGTAACCTCAAAGCATTCCGCAACTTTTAGCCGAGCGGCGCGAACAGGCCAATGGGGTGCAACGGATTAAGCCGGGAAAGGCTAACAATAGGACAAATGACGAGTTCCCGCTTGCTTGTGGGCGCCGTCTCTCCGATCTAGCAGGGATGGCAATTGACGGTTTGCGGATGCATCGGCGGAGAGCGCCGCACGCGGCAGGCCAGGTTCGACGGCGACACTGATGGCTGATTTGTTTTGGAAAACCAAGGCTTTGGAGGAGATGACGGCGGCCGAGTGGGAGAGCCTCTGCGACGGCTGTGGCCGCTGCTGTCTGGAAAAGCTGGAGGATGAGGACACCGGCAAGATCTATTTCACCCCGATCTCCTGCCGCCTGCTCGATGCGAATCGCTGCGCCTGCAAGGATTACTCAAATCGCCACCAGAAGGTGCCAGATTGCGTTCGCCTGACGCCAGGAAACGTCCGATCTCTGAACTGGCTGCCGCCGAGTTGCGGCTATCGCCTCGTCGCGGAGGGCAAGGACCTTTACTGGTGGCATCCGCTGATCTCCGGCGATCCGGAAACCGTGCACCAGGCCGGTGTTTCGGTACGTGGGCGGGTTGTCGGCAGCGAAAGCGATATCGATCAAGCGGATTGGGAAGATTACATTGTCAAATGGCCGGGGCAATTTCCAAAAAAGGCAAGGGGACGACCGCCCAAATAGCTATGGGCCACAGCATGCGGGGGCCTGACATGCACCGCCGCCGCTGCTGCCCGCTTGGCGGTCGACTAAGCTAAGCGGCACTCGCCTCGGACCCCCAATGAAGCCCATGGACAATCTTGCGCGACAAGGCCGCGACGCGGACCGCGGCGGAGCCGATGGCGCAGCGCGCGAAGGTGAGCGCTCCGCGCTGACGCCCGCCGACTTGCGTCCGCTGCTCGCAGGCCTGATGGTCGCGATGTTTCTGGCCGCGCTCGACCAGACGATCGTCGCGATCGCGCTGCCGACCATCGGTCGGCAGTTCAACGACATGGGTAATCTTTCGTGGATCGTCACAGCCTACCTGCTTTCGGGTACGGCGGTTGCCCCCGTGTTCGGCACGCTCAGCGACATTTTCGGTCGCCGCATCATGATCGTGATTGCGCTCAGCATATTCGTGGCTGCGTCGGTACTGTGCGCGCTCGCGCCCAACATGCTGACGCTCATTCTCGCCCGTTTTCTGCAAGGCATCGGCGGCGGCGGCATCATTCCCGTCGTGCAAACCATCATCGCGGATGCGATCAGCCCTAAGGAGCGCGGTGAATATCAGGCCTATTTCAGTGGCGTCTGGCTTGCGGCGGGTCTCAGCGGTCCGCTTCTCGGAGGTATCATCACAGAATATCTGCACTGGTCGGCGATATTCTGGATCAACCTGCCGCTGACCGCGCTCGCGCTCGCGGCCCTGCTGCCGCACATGCACCGCCTGCCGGTGAACCACCGCCGCCGCAAAGTCGATTGGCTCGGCGGGGCGCTGCTGATGACTTCGGCCATTGTCATCCTGCTGATTCTGACCTGGGGAGGCGTGCGCTACGCGTGGTCGTCACCGGTGATCGTCGCAATGGGAGTCGGCGCCCTCATGCTGCTGGGCGCGTTCGTCTGGTATGCGGAGCGCACGGCAGAACCGTTCCTGCCGCTTCGTCTGCTGGGCGGCAGCGTCGTTCCATTCGCCATTCTGGCCGGCGGGTTGACGGTCGGGTGCCTGCTTGGCCTGACGGTTTACCTGCCGATGTTCTACGAGGTCGTCTACAAGCTCTCGGCAAGCGAAGCAGGGCTCGCATTGCTGCCGCTGGTGGCGCTGTCCGTACCGGGATCGTGGGTCGCGGGTCGCGTCATGCTGCGGCGGCATCGCTATCTCTGGATCAGCATTGCCGGCGCTTCGCTGGCCGCGGTCTGCTTCGGCGCGCTTGCGCTTGCGGACCAGATGTCGCTCTGGCTCTTCCTGGTCGTCCTGTCGGTCGGCTCGCTCGGTGTCGGTCCGATGTTCTCAACGACGATGGCGACGATGCAGAATGCTGTGGCGCGCAGCCAGATCGGCACGGCGACCGGCGCGATGAATTATGCGAGGGCGCTGATGTCGTCGTTTGCCGTCGCAGGGTTCACCGCGATTCTGATGGCCGCGCTCAGCGCAGGTGGGGCAGGGCGTGAAAATCTCGATCTCGCGCGCGAACTGTCGGGCGCCGACGCCATGTCGGCATTTCGCTACATCTTCGCCACGGCCGGGTTGATGATGGCAGGCGCAGCGTTGTCGATGGCGCTGATGGAAGAGCGGCCGCTGGCCGGCCCTGAACGCGATCAGGCGGAGCCGGGCTGATAGGTCTCGAACTATCTAGTGTCCCGAATCCGAAGTTCGCCGTACTTTGCAGCGAGCTCAGAGCGAACTTCGGATTCGATCAGGACACTAGCAAGTTTATGATTCTAGTGTCGTTTATGGATCAGAAATTCGCACGATGGACTCGCGGCAACGATGGCGCGAATTTCTGATCCACGACACTAGGCTGGACCAGGAACCTCAGCTGCACATCCCGCGTTGCTCTGACGAACGCAAGTTCGCGCGAAGGTGAGAGTTCGCGCGGCTGAACGGATCGAGGACTCTATGGTCGAGAAGCGTGGCGAGCAGATTGTCGAAACCGCGCAGGAAGCGCGTCAGGCGGAACGCGGACCATCCGTGCGCAATGTACTCGTCGTGAGCACGATTGCAGTGATCATCGCGTTCGCGCTGATCTGGTTGCTGTTCTTCCGGAATTGGTAGCCGCGTCAGAAGAAGGCACTAGCACCAGCCCTTCTTCCAGTGTCCCGGAGGGCAGCCCATCCCGCGCCAGCCGATCTTGCGACCGCGGCTCCAGCCGAACGGCTTGAAACCGTGACCGCGGCCCTAGCCTCTGCCGCCGCCGCGGCCCCCGCGCTTGACTTCGATGATGTCGCCGGACACGGACTGACCAATCACCGCGCCGTGCTTTGCGACGGGAAACGCCGATGCCGGAACGATGACGAACGAGAGCGGCAGCGCGATGGCCGCGCCGAGGACGAGATTTCGCATATCCGTGCCCCTTCTTGACGTGTCGTTTTCCCGCCCGTGCAAACATAATGCGTCGACGAGCGGGCGCGGACTTTCCATCCCGTAATCTGAACGTCGAATGAAGAAGCTGCTTTCGCTGCTATAGCGCAGCGCCCCAGCCGCGAGCCGTCTGCAAAATCCAATCGCGATAGAGCGACAGCGGTGTGACGCCGGTCATGCCGCCGCAGCCAGCCGTGCCGTTCGGTCCCGTCGACCAGCTCATGACGCCGATCAGGATGGCGCGGCCCTGCTGATCCTCAAACACCGGGCCACCTGAATCGCCAGTGCACGCGCCGAGGCCCTCGCGCTTGCCGTCAGCGAGCGGATCGACCAGCCGGATCTGCAGATTGCCGGGTTTGCCGGTGGCGGCAAGACTGGCCGCGCGCACGACGCCGCCGCTTTTGCCGTCGCCCCGGAGTGTGACGCCGATGCCCGCAACGGTGAAGCGCCCGCCAACCGTGATCGGCACTCGCGGTGTGCCGATCGGCGGCGGCTGCCGCGCGGCGGCGAGGGGACTGGCCAGCCGCAATAGCGCGACATCGGCAGTCGCACGATGCGCCAGCATCGTTTGCAGATTAAACTGCGGGTGGGCTGCAATTTGCGCGATGTCGCGCAGCTGCGGCGTGCGCTGCGCATCGTATTCGACGATCTTGTAAGTTGCACCGCTCTGCACGCAATGGGCTGCCGTCAGCACGATGCTCGGCGCGATCATGGTGCCGGAGCAGAAATTGCCGCGCGAGCCGACGATCGTGACCACGTTGCGCCCAATGCCGTCGGCGCTGGGCACGCCGCCGCCGACGATTGCGTGCGCCGTCGTTGCCGGCGCAAGGCCAAGTCCAGCCGTCAGGACGATATTGCGGAAAATGCGCGTGATCATCGGCGGCCGACAAACCTCGCCGGGCGCCGCTTGTCAACCGATCGAGACGCCATGTCGCTGGCGAACATGGCAAAACCTCGGTAGTTTGTCCGTGCAGGACGGAGCAATGGACGTTCACCTGCCATTCACCTGCGTCCGGCTCAATTGACGTCGTTTGGGCGCGTCGAGCAGGGAGGTTTGCTTGCGGCTTCTTGTGGTCGAGGACGATCCGGATCTGAACCGGCAACTGACAACAGCATTGTCAGATGCGGGGTACGTGGTGGATCGCGCGTTTGACGGCGAGGAAGGACACTACCTCGGCGAAGGCGAGCCGTACGATGCGGTGATCCTCGATATCGGCCTTCCGAAGATGGACGGGCTATCGGTGCTCGAAGCCTGGCGGCGCGCCGGCAGGACGATGCCGGTGCTGATCCTCACGGCACGCGACCGCTGGAGCGACAAGGTGCAGGGGTTCGATGCCGGCGCCGACGACTATGTGGCGAAGCCGTTCCATGTTGAAGAGGTGCTTGCGCGGATTCGCGCGCTGGTGCGCCGCGCCGCCGGCCACGCCAAGAGCGAACTCACCTGTGGTTCGGTCCGGCTGGACACCCGGACCGGCCGCGTCAGTGTCGATGGCAATCCGGTCAAGCTGACGTCGCATGAATATCGGTTGCTCGCCTACCTGATGCACCATGCCGGCCGCGTGGTCTCTCGCACCGAACTGGTCGAGCACCTTTACGATCAGGACTTTGATCGAGATTCCAACACGATTGAGGTTTTCGTCGGCCGCATCCGCAAGAAGCTCGATGTCGACATCATTCAGACCGTGCGTGGGCTCGGCTACCTTCTGACGCCGCCGGTCGATGCCCGCTAAGACGTGTGGCTTAAGACGCCGCAAATGCTCCAGCGTTATGCCTGGAAGGCCGCAATCAGCCCGACCGGAGGCTGAGGTCTCCCGGCGCGTTGGATGCCGCTTTCGCGAGCATGACGCCGGAGATACAATCCAATCTCATGTCCTCACGCATCAGTTCACTTTCCGCGCGCCTGTTCGTCTCCGCGACGGTCCTGGTCGTGGTGATCCTGTTCGTCACCGGCATCGCGCTCTCGTCGCTGTATCAGCAGGCGGTCGAGCGTTCGTTCGACCGGCGGCTGAACCTCTACCTGCGGACCCTGATTGCCGAAGTGGCCCCGCCCGAGGACGACAAGGCGCAACCCGCGCTCGGCGAACCGCTGTTCGAGCTGCCGCTGTCGGGCTGGTACTGGCAGGTGGTGCGTGTGGATGAAGGCAGGCGCGGCGATCGTTCGAAGCCCGACGAGCGGGCGTCGCGATCGCTGTGGGACCAGAAGCTGCCCAGGCTCGAGGACCGGGGCGTTCCGCTTAATTCATCCGGCGTCCGGATCGGCTATGTGGCCGGACCGGAAGACCAGCAGCTGCGGGTGGTCGAGCGGCCCGTGGACTTCGGCTCCGACGGCCGGTTCATCGTCACTGTCGCCGGCGATGCGAGCGAAATCTTCGAAGAGACGCGCACATTCGATTTCTATCTCTCGGGCACTTTCGTGGCGCTGACCTTTGGACTGCTGCTGTCGACGCTGTTTCAGGTTCGCTTCGGCCTTGCTCCTTTAAAGCGCATCACCACGGGCCTGTCCGCCATCCGCTCCGGCAAGGCCGAACGGCTGGAAGGCGAGTTTCCGGACGAGATCGCGCCGCTGGCGCGCGAAACCAACGCGCTGCTCGATGCCAATCGCGAAATCGTCGAGCGTGCGCGCACGCATGTCGGTAACCTGGCGCATGCGGTGAAGACTCCGCTGTCGGTCATCGTCAACGAGGCGGCGACCTACGGCGGCGAGCCGTTCGCCGCAAAGGTGCTCGAACAGGCAAATATTATGCGCGATCAGGTGGCCCACCATCTCGAACGTGCCCGCATCGCCGCGCGTCTGACGGCGGTCACGACGCTCACCGACATTACTCCGGTGATCGACGGCCTGCATCGCACCATGGAGAAGATCCACCGCGATCGCGACGTGGAGATCGAGGTCAGAATTGCTGAGCCGCTGAAGTTCCGCGGCGAGCGGCAGGATCTCGAAGAGATGGTCGGCAATCTGGTGGATAACGCCTGCAAGTGGGCGCGATCGCACGTGCAGATCGAGGTGATGGCTCAACGCGCCGCACCTGGTGATCCGATGCCGATGGTGCGCATCATCGTCGACGATGACGGACGTGGCTTGACGCCTGACGAGCGCGCGAAGGTCGCTCAGCGGGGGCAGCGCCTTGACGAGACCAAACCGGGCTCGGGCCTCGGCCTGTCGATCGTCACGGATCTGGCGCGGCTGTACCGCGGCAATCTGAGTTTGGGTACAGCGCCGATCGGAGGTCTGCGGGCGGAGTTGTTGTTGCCGGCGGTAGCCGCATAAGATTTGAGGGCGGCCCGCCCAAGCTTCGCCCGAATTCTCCCGCCTTGGTGACGCGCGCGGTTTCTCTGGGCTGAAATCGCACCGGAGGGACTACGTTGATGTTGAAGTTCAAGGCTGGGCTTTTTGCGGTTGGTGCGTTGGCGCTCGGCGGATGCGCGAACGACCCGTATGGGCAAACCGGGCCGCGCGAGGGCGCCGGGACGGCGCTCGGCGCGCTGACGGGCGCTTTGGTCGGGTCGGCATTCGGCGGCGGCACGGGCGAGCGCGTTGGCGCGGCCGTGGCCGGTGCCGCGATCGGCGGGCTGATCGGCAACCGAATCGGCGCGTCGCTCGACGAAGAAGATCGACGCTACGCCTACGAAGCCGAGATGTCCGCGCTGGAGCAGGGGCAGGTCGGCGCTCCGGTCGGCTGGCGCAACCCGGGCTCCGGCCGCTACGGCAACATCGTTCCTGGGCCGGTCTACGTCGAGCGGGGTGCGCGCTGTCGCTCCTACACCCATACCGTCTATATCGGCGGCCGGCCTGAGGTCGTCCGTGGCACCGCCTGCCGCAACGGCGACGGCAGCTGGACGGCAGTCAGCTAATCCTCAACGGCATCTTAAGACGGGCCCGTTATGACGGCCGGTGGCATCTTCTCGCCATCGGATGAACTTGGCCGTCATGGAGCAACAGGCACAGCCGCAGCCTGCCAGGTCGCTACCGGTTGACCGGTTGCGCGACTATTTGCGGCAGCTCGCACCGGCCGCACGAACGCTTCTGATGCGTGAGTACGAGCGGGCGCTGGAGCGCGGCGACGACGTAGCAGTTGCGAGCTTCGTTCTCGGCGAGCTGCGCAGGATGAACCGCGTTGACGACGTCAACGACCGTTCACGCGCTGAAAGCGTCGCGCGACAGGTATTTGCCTGTCTCGATCCCTTTCTGACCGACGATGATGGGCCGCGTCCTGGTCAGGTCCGCCGCGCATCGCTGGAGCCGGCGTGGCTGTGGCTGAGCAAGACCGTCATTGTCGACGCGGCAGCAGCGCTTGAAAACAGCCTGTCGGCCAGCGTCGACACGGACCAGGCGATCCGCAAATTTCAGATCGCTGCAGCCGAGGCGATCGCTGTGGCAGCATCGCATGTAACCCGGGACCACGACCGCATCCGCGGTCTGGCGCGTGTCGGGTCGCCTTCGGCGGTGGAGGATCTCCCCGTCATCGGCGTCATCTTTGCCAATCGCGAAGCGCTCGACACCTTCCATGCGCGCCTGCCGAAGATCATTCGCACCTTCGCCGAGACCCAGATCGCGTCGGTGACGGGACATCTGACTCAGTTTCCTTCCCTGCAGAGACCGGATGTTCTGCCAATGGCGCTGTCGCTGCTGATGCAGCGGCTGATATCTCCCTGGCGGATCATCCGCCTTGCGATCAGCATTGTCGGGTCAGACGAAGAGGGCCGCATCGCCAGTTCGCCGTTCGGCATCGCCGTTTCGATGGCCCTGGAAGGGCTCGGCCGCCTTGTCGACGAACTTCGCATTGATATCAGGCGCGGCCAGTTCGGTCGAAGCGCACATCACCTGAAGACATTGCATGATGGACTGCGCGATCTGCGAACCGAGCTCGACACGCGCCCGGATTCTCAATGGGGGCGCCAGCTTTCGGCGATTCGTACAGATGTGTCGGATGCGCTGACGTCAGAGATCGAAAGCGTCCCCGGCCGCGTGCGCCGGCTGCTGCGCCAGCGTCCGGACAAGGACATCATCGCCGGTGCGAAGCTCGATCCGTCGGAGATCGATGAAACCTCCGCGCTGGTCGACTTCGTTGCGGCCTGCCGCAACTACGCGAGTGAGCTCGCGATCAACGAAGTGACGCTGAGGGCGCATTCCGACGTGCAGCATTACGTGGAGACGGCCACCGAGGCGCTGGTCGAGTCGCTGCGCACAGGCGACGGTCGTATCCGCGCCTTTCGCCAGGTCCAGACCGAGACTGCGATCCGGTTTTGCGAGTCGATCTTTGGCCACGAGTATGCGTCGCTGATGACGAAGGCCGCGGAAGTCGCGCTCAACGGAGAGCGCAAGACCCAGAAAACTGGTTGATTCCAAGCCTTTAGGGCCAGGAAATCTCCCAAAATCGTCAATTGCATGGGCCGGGCGGCCGTGGTGTAAACCTGCCGTTCGCTGCAGCCGAAAGGGCTACCTGAGGCAGCTTTGCCGGAATCTGACATGTCGCTGTGGTTCGTTCTTGCGCTGATGACCGCCGCCGCAGTTTTTGCGGTGCTGTGGCCGCTCGGCCGGTCGCCGCGGCTGCGCGGCGGCGATGAGGCGGCAATCTATAAGGATCAGCTCGCCGAGATCGCGCGAGACCAGTCAGCCGGGCTGATTTCTGCCGAGGATGCGGCGGCGGCCGAACTCGAGATCTCGCGGCGCCTTTTGTCGTCCGCAAAGGCCGACAGCGACGTGCCTGCGGCGTCTCATCTTTATGTCCGTCGCACGGTGGCCGTGCTGGCGCTCGTGGGTTTGCCGCTGCTGGCGGGCGCCCTGTACCTGCGGCAGGGCTCGCCCACGCTTGAGGATGTTCCGCTCGCTGCCCGTGCGACGGTTCCCCCTGCATCAGCATCGCTCGAAACGCTGGTGGCCCAGGTCGAGACGCATCTGGAGAAAAATCCGAAGGACGGCCGCGGGTGGGAGGTGCTGGCGCCGGTGCTGCTCAAGCTTGGACGCGCCGACGATGCGGTCCGGGCATGGCGCAATTCCCTTCAGTACAATGGCGAGACGGCTGCGCGACGTGCCGACCTTGGCGAAGCCATCGCAGCGGCCGCCGGTGGCGTCATCACTGCTGAGGCCAACACGGAATTCGAGCACGCACTGGCGCTGGATCCGAATGAGGTGAAGGCGCGACACTTCACGGCGGTCGCGGCCCAACAGGACGGCAGGTCCGAGCAGGCGCGCGCGATCTGGCGCGATATGTTGACGAAGGCGCCTGAAAATGCGCCGTGGCGGCCGCTGGTCGTGCGCGCGCTGGCGCAACTCGGCGGGGTCGCACCCGAGCTTCCCGGCGACGTCGCCGCCGCGTCGAAGGACATGACGCCGACACAGCGCGCGGAAATGATCGGCGGTATGGTCGAGCGGCTCGCCACGCGCTTGAAGCAGAATGGCGATGATGTCGAGGGGTGGCTGCGGCTGGTTCGCGCGTATCTTGTGCTTGGACAGACCGACAAGGCGAAACAGGCGATCGCCGACGCGCGGCAGGCGACCGGAAACAGTCCGGATCGTTTGCGCGCCCTGAATGATGCCTTGAAGGATCTGGGACTTGAAGGTTAGGCCGGCATGACGAGAAAGCAACGACGGCTCGTTCTCATCGGCAGTGCGCTGACGGTGCTGGCTATTGCGGCAGCGCTCGTTCTCAACGCTTTGCGCGACTCGATCGTATTCTTCTCGACGCCGAGCATGGCGGCGGAGAAAAGCATACCTCCAGGCCAGCGCTTCAGGCTCGGCGGGCTGGTGCAGGCCGGGTCGCTCGAACGGGGTAAGCAATTGCAGGTGAAGTTCGTCGTCACCGACGGCAATGCATCGCTGCCCGTTATGTTCACGGGAATCCTGCCTGACCTGTTTCGCGAGGGGCAGGGCGTGATCTCGGAAGGCGCGCTGGACGCGGCAGGCGTGTTCAAGGCCGATACCGTGCTTGCCAAGCATGACGAGACCTACATGCCGAAGGATGTCGCCGACGCGCTGAAGAAGCAGGGGCACTGGAAGGACGAGAGCGCACAGCAGCAGAACGCCGCAGGCGCCAAGGCCGCCACCTCCGTCCGATGATTGCCGAAGCAGGACATTACGCGCTCGCTCTCGCACTGGCGCTCGCGCTGGTGCAATCGATCGTGCCTGTGATCGGGGCGCGGCTCGGCGATCCAAGACTGATGGGCGTCGCCGCATCGACTTCCATCGGCCAATTCGCCTTCGTTCTGTTCGCCTTCGGCGTGCTGACGACCGCCTATGTCGTCTCGGACTTTTCCGTCGTCAACGTGTACGAGAATTCGCATTCGGCGAAGCCGCTGATCTACAAGATCACGGGTGTCTGGGGCAACCACGAAGGCTCGATGCTGCTGTGGGTCTTGATCCTGGCGCTGTTCAGCGCGCTGGTCGCGATCTTCGGCACGAACCTGCCGCTCGTGCTGCGCTCGCTGGTGCTCGCCGTGCAGGGATGGATCGCCAGTGCGTTCTATCTGTTCATTCTGTTTACATCGAATCCGTTTCTGCGCATCGCCGATCCGCCGATCGAGGGCCGGGACCTCAATCCGGTGCTGCAGGATATTGGTCTCGCAGTGCATCCGCCGCTGCTCTATCTCGGTTACGTCGGATTTTCGGTCTCGTTTTCCTTCGCGATCGCGGCGCTGATCGAAGGCCGGATCGGCGCGGCGTGGGCGCGCTGGGTGCGGCCCTGGACATTGCTCGCCTGGGTCTTTCTGACGCTTGGCATCGCCATGGGCTCGTACTGGGCCTACTACGAGCTCGGCTGGGGCGGATGGTGGTTCTGGGACCCCGTCGAGAACGCGTCGCTGATGCCCTGGCTCGCCGGCACAGCGCTGCTGCATTCGGCTGTGGTCATGGAGAAGCGGAACGCGCTGAAGGTCTGGACCATTTTGCTGGCCATCCTGACGTTCTCACTATCGCTGCTCGGCACGTTCCTTGTGCGCTCCGGCGTGCTCACATCGGTGCACACCTTTGCCAGCGACCCGACACGTGGCGTGTTCATCCTCGCAATCCTTTGCGTTTTCATTGGCGGCAGCCTGGCCCTCTATGCGTGGCGTGCGCCGTCGCTCACGCAGGGCGGATTATTCGCGCCGATCTCGCGCGAAGGCGCGCTCGTGCTCAACAACCTGCTGCTGACCACCGCCTGCGCCACCGTTTTCGTCGGAACGCTGTATCCGCTCGTGCTGGAAACGCTGACCTCGGAAAAGATTTCGGTCGGCGCGCCGTTCTTCAATCTCACTTTCGGCCCGTTGTTCGTGCCGCTGCTGCTCGCGGTTCCGTTCGGTCCGCTGCTGGCCTGGAAGCGCGGCGACCTGTTGGCGGCGGCGCAGCGGCTGATGTTTGCGGGTCTCTGTGCCCTGCTGGCATTGGCGCTCCTGATGGCATGGACCGGAGCGGGTGCGGTGCTGGCACCCTTGGCGATCGCTCTCGCCGTGTTCGTGATCGTCGGCGCAATGTCCGATCTCATCGAGAAGACCGGCGCATTGCGGCTTGCGCCGCAGATTTCGCTGCGGCGGGCTGCGGGCCTGCCGCGCTCGACCTGGGGTACGGCGTTCGCTCATGCCGGTCTCGGCGTGGCGTTGCTCGGGATCGTCTGCGAGACCACGTGGAACAGCGAGCGCATCGCTGCCATCAAGCCCGGCGACGTGGTCGCCGTCGCCGGCTACCAGGTCAAGCTCGAAAACGTTGTCCAGCGCCAGGGTCCGAACTACCGCGAACAGGTCGCGCGTTTTTCGATTCTGCGCGATGGCCAGCCGATCGCGACGTTGTCGCCATCAAAGCGGGCATTCTCCGCGCGCGGTTCGTCCACCACTGAAGCGGCGCTGCTGACACGTGGGCTCAGCCAGCTCTACATCTCGCTCGGCGACCAGAGTGCAGACGGCTCGATTTCCGTTCGGCTCTATTACAAGCCGCTGGTGGTGCTGATCTGGTTCGGCGCTGTCATGATGGCGTTCGGTGGTCTTCTGTCCCTGTCCGATCGCAGGTTGCGCGTTGGTGCGCCGAAGCCAGCGCGTCCTGCGCGATCACTACAGCCGGCGGAGTAAGCATGAGCTTTCGACGCGCTGTTCAGCATCTGCTCGTCGCTGCGCTCGTTGTCTGCGGCTCGCATGCGCTTGCGGTCCAGCCGGACGAGGTCATGCGCGATCCGGCGCAGGAGGCGAGGGCGCGCGCCCTGTCGCGCGAACTGCGCTGCATGGTTTGCCAGAACCAGTCGATCGACGACTCCGATGCGCCGCTTGCCCGCGATCTGCGTCTGTTGGTGCGCGAACGGATCGGTGCGGGCGACACCGACGCGCAGGTGATCGATTTTCTGGTCGCACGTTATGGCGCGTTCGTTCTGCTGAAACCTCGGTTTGAAGCGCAGACCCTCGTGTTGTGGCTGCTGCCGCCACTGGTCCTCGGTATCGGCGCGATCCTGCTGCTGGTTGGGGCCCGCCGCCGGCACGCGAAAGGCGATCGGACCGGTGAGGCCGCGCCGCTCAGTTCCGAAGAGCAGAAACAGCTCGAGGAACTCCTCGGGAACAAGGACCTTTCGGCATCGTCCGGTGCCGCACCAGACGGGCGCGCCGAGAGCGGCGCCATTACAAAAGTTTAATCTGCCCGAAACTGCACGGTAAGCCGCAAGCCCCCATGTTGAGCGCCACGGCGAATGGCGCCGACGAGATTCGAATTGGAGACGCTTGCGATGACTGGTGAAGTTGACCGCTCTTCCCCCCAGGCACACAAGACCCGCCCGCTGCTTGCCCTGCGCAAATTCGCGCTGATGGCATCCGTCGTCGGCGGCCTTGGCGCCGCCACGTATGGCCTTATGCCGGCATTCCAGCCCGGTGACCTTTTCTCGACACCTGCGCAGGCGCAGGTGGATCAAGCCGTTCGTCATGTTCAGCAGCCGGTCGGCTTTGCTGACATCGTCGAGCGCGTGAAGCCGTCGGTGATCTCGGTGCGAGTCAAGGCAGCCGAAAAGCCGGTGGCGGAAAACAGCGACGACTCGCCGTTCCCGCCGAACTCGCCGATGGAGCGCTTCTTCCGCCGCTTTGGCGGGCCTGACGGGTTCCCCGGATCGCGCGGTCCGCGCGGCCGTGGGCCGATCAGCGGGCAGGGGTCCGGCTTTTTCATTTCCGCTGACGGATATGCGGTGACCAACAATCACGTGGTCGACGGCGCCGAGAGCGTCGAAGTCGCGACCGACGACGGCAAGACTTATCCGGCCAAGGTGATCGGCACCGATCCGCGCACCGACCTGGCGCTGATCAAGGTGGAAGGCCGCACGGACTTTCCGTTTGCCAAGTTGTCCGAGACGCAGCCGCGGATCGGCGACTGGGTGCTGGCGGTCGGCAATCCGTTCGGCCTTGGCGGAACGGTGACGGCCGGCATCGTCTCGGCGCGTGGCCGCGACATCGGCAACGGCCCGTATGACGACTTCATCCAGATCGATGCGCCGGTGAACAAGGGTAACTCCGGCGGTCCGGCATTCGACACGCAGGGCGAGGTCGTTGGCGTCAACACGGCGATCTTCTCGCCGTCCGGCGGCAGCGTCGGCATTGCGTTCTCGATCCCGTCGTCCACTGTGAAGTCGGTGGTGGCCCAGCTCAAGGACAAGGGCACGGTCAGCCGTGGCTGGATCGGCATTCAGATTCAGCCGGTGACGGCCGACATCGCCGACAGCCTTGGCTTGAAGAAGGCCGAAGGCGCTCTGGTCGCCGAGCCTCAGGCGAACAGCCCGGCCACCAAGGCGGGTATCGTCTCGGGTGACATCATCACCGGGGTGAACGGCCAGCCGGTTCATGATGCGCGGGAGCTCTCCCGCACGATCGGCGGTATGGCGCCCGGCACCAACGTCAAGCTCGACCTCCTGCAGAAGGGGCAGGAGAAGAAGACGGTGGAGCTTACGCTCGGCGAGTTGCCGAACCAGCGCGAAGCGCGCGCGGCGGTTGAAAGCGACCGCGGCCGCCCGCAGCGCGGTGCCGAGCTCGGACGGCTTGGCATGACTGTTGCGCCTGCGAACAGCGTTGCGGGCGCCGGCAAGGAAGGCGTCGTCGTGACCGAGGTCGAACGCGGCAGCCCCGCGGCCGAGCGCGGTTTCAAGGAAGGCGATGTCATCCTTGAGGTCGGCGGCAAGTCCGTAAGCAGCGCCGGTGACGTGCGCGAGGCGATTGTGGCGGCGCGCGGCGACAAGAAAAACACGGTCCTCATCCGGATCCGGTCCGGCGAGCAGTCGCGGTTTGTCGCAGTCCCATTGGGCCGGGGCTGAGGCCTACCTATATGAGTTTGGGAATGGATCGTCGGCATAAGTCGCCCCCCGCTGACGGTTCATTCTCGGGGGCGGGCTCATCGCTCGTCCCCACGCTGTGCTTCCGGCGGAATAGAGCCCCCCTCTGTCGGAAGTTGCGTGACGGGCGGCGAAGCCCCCAATTCGCCGCCCGTTTCCTTTTCCTTTTCCAATCTGTTCCAACCTGCGCGGAGGCTGCTACCAATCGGCGGCTTGATCATATCCGCGCCCTCCGCCATGTTGTCGAAAAATGAAATCAACATCGATTCAAGCTGCGTCCGATATGCGCCTTTTGATCATCGAAGACGATCGCGAGTCGGCGGACTATCTCGTGAAAGCATTTCGCGAGGCAGGCCATGTTGCCGATCATGCTGCCGACGGAGAGATCGGGTTGGCGCTTGCCGAAACCGGTGACTACGACGTGATGATCGTCGACCGGATGCTGCCGAAGCGCGACGGCCTGTCGGTGATCGGCACGTTGCGCGAGAAAGGCAATCGGACGCCGGCGCTGATCCTCTCCGCGCTCGGTCAGGTCGACGACCGTGTCAAGGGATTGCGGGCCGGCGGCGACGACTATCTGCCGAAGCCGTATTCGTTCACCGAACTGCTCGCTCGCGTCGAGGTGTTGTCACGCCGCGGTTCGGGGCCGGCTGAAGAATCCAGCTATCGCGTCGGCGATCTCGAACTGGATCGCCTGTCGCGCCGCGTCGTGCGTGGTGCAGAAAAGATCGACCTGCAACCGCGCGAATTCCGACTGCTCGAATATCTCATGAAGCACGCGGGCCAGGTCGTGACCCGAACCATGTTGCTCGAGAACGTCTGGGATTATCATTTCGATCCCCAGACCAACGTCATCGACGTGCACATCTCGCGCCTGCGCTCGAAGATCGACAAAGGCCACGACAAGCCCTTGCTGCACACCATTCGCGGCGCCGGTTATATGATCCGTGACGGCCTTCGGTAAACTGATACGGACAACAGCGTTTCGTCTGACGCTGGTTTATCTGCTGCTTTTCGTTCTGTTTGCGCTCACGCTGGTCGGCTATTTCGCCTGGAATACGCGCCGTCTCGTCACCGAGCAGATCAGCGAGACGGTGGTGTCCGAGACCAACGAGCTGATCGAGCGCTTTGAAAGCAACGGTCTGCGCGGCCTGGTGACGGCGGTGGAGAACCGCGCGCTGCGTCCCGGCTCAAACCTCTATCTGGTCGCGACCCCGGCCGGCCAGGGCGTCGCCGGCAATGTCGGCTCGCTCGAACCCGGCGTGCTCGACCGGTCCGGCTGGGCGGAGACGAGCTACCGTCGACTCGAAGAGACGGACGTTGCCGAGCATCGCGCCCTGGTGCGGGTGACGCAGTTGTCCGGCGGCTTTCGCCTGCTTGTCGGCCGCGATCTTGAGGAGCGCCGACGCGTGTTCGGCGTGGTCGCCGCTGCGGCGCAATGGTCTTTCCTGGTTGTGATCGTGCTGGGACTTGGCGGCGGCGTGCTGGTCGCGCGGCGCGTGCTGACGCGTATCGACGCAATGACCGGCACCACCCAGCGCATCATGGCCGGTGATTTGAGCGAACGGCTTCCGATCGGGCGCAGCGGCGACGAACTCGATCGGCTTGCGGGAAATCTGAATGCCATGCTGGAGCGTATCGAAGCGCTCATGCGCGGATTGCAGGAGGTGTCCGACAACATCGCCCACGACCTGAAGACGCCGCTGACGCGCATGCGCAATCGTGCAGAGGAGGCACTGGCCAAGTCCGGCAACGAGGCGGACTACCGCGCGGCGCTCGAGCGGACCATAGACGAGTCCGACGCGCTGATACGGACGTTCAATGCGCTGCTGATGATCGCGCGGGCCGAATCGGGCCAGGCGCGGGGTGATATGAGCGACTTCGACGCCGCCGACGTGGCGCACGGGATCCACGAGCTCTATGAGCCCCTGGCTGAAGATGACGGCCTGACGCTGTCGGTGGAGGCCATATCGGCGCCGCTGCATGGCAACCGTGAGCTCATCAGCCAGGCGCTCGCCAATCTCGTGGAGAATGCCATCAAGTACGGCAAGCCGCCGGCCGACCGGGCTGCCAGTGAGGCGCAGGGGACGGACATCGTCATCCGGTCCGAGCTCGAGGGCGACACGGTCCTGCTGGGCGTGGCCGACCACGGACCCGGGATTCCCGCGGAGGACCGCGCCCGCGCCGTAGAGCGTTTCGTGCGGCTCGAGGCCAGCCGGACGCTGCCCGGTTCAGGGCTGGGCTTGAGTCTGGCGTCGGCTGTCGCCACGTTGCATGGTGGCGGCCTGCGACTCAGCGACAATCACCCCGGGCTGCGCGCAACACTTGTTCTTCCTCGACGGGGTGCGGAACAAAAGATCGCATGACTCTTTCCGCGGTCGGCCGCGCGGATGATCAATCGTTGGCGGCCCGTTTCGTTACCGGCCCGCGGCTCTTTGCACCTGAGGAGGCAAGGCAGCGGTTCGCCGGATGGTTGGAGGACCTGCCGGCCGTGCAGCGGGCGGCGATCGAGGACGCTTGCGGGAAATCGCCGCGAGCGCTGGTGATCCTTCAGAGCATCGCCGAGGCCTCTCCGTACCTGTTCGACCTGATCCGCAACGATGCGGAACGCACGCTGCGTGTGCTGGGCTCCGATCCTGATCGGCGGATTGCCGAGTTGATCGAAGGCATCCGCGCCGACATGGCGAAAGCCGCAGACGATGCGGCGGCGATGCAGCTTCTGCGCAGGATGAAGGCGGAAGCGGCACTTCTGATCGCGCTCTGCGATATCGGCGGCGTTTGGCCGGTCATGCGCGTCACCGCTGCACTCACCGACGTAGCCGTCACGGCAACGCAGTGCTCGGTGCGCTATCTGCTCGCGCAGGAGGCGGCGAGGAGCCGCATCGTGCCGACCGACCGGAAAGCGCCGGAGGTCGGAAGCGGCCTTATCGTGCTTGCGATGGGCAAGATGGGCGCGGGCGAGCTGAACTACTCGAGCGATATCGATCTGATCGTCTTCTACGACATCGAGGCTAATTCGCTCAAAGCTGACATCGAGCCACAGCCGTTCTTTGTGCGCATCGCGCAAGGGATGAGTCGGTTGATGCAGCAGCGCACCGCCGACGGTTATGTTTTCCGTGTCGATTTGCGCTTGCGGCCCGATCCGGCGTCGACGCCGGCCGCTGTCTCGACCGCGTCGGCGCTCGGCTATTACGAGCGCGAGGGGCGGACGTGGGAGCGCGCGGCCATGATCAAGGCGTATCCTTGCGCCGGCGACCAGAAGGCAGGTGAGCTACTGCTCGGCGAGATCGCGCCCTTCGTCTGGCGAAGATATCTCGATTTCGCGGCACTGGCCGATGTGCACGACATGAAGCGGCAGATGCATGCTTATAAGGGCCATGCCGAAATCGCAGTCGAGGGCCATAATCTCAAGCAAGGCCGCGGTGGCATCCGCGAGATCGAATTCTTCGCGCAGACCCAGCAGTTGATTGCCGGTGGACGGCATCCCGAACTGCGGACCCGCCGCACGCTCGAAGCACTTGACCGGCTGGCAGAGGGCAACTGGATCACCGCGGACGCGCGGGACGAGCTCACGCAGGCCTACGAATTCCTTCGCACGGTCGAGCATCGGCTGCAAATGGTGGCCGATGAACAAACGCATACGCTTCCTGAAGAGAAGGAAGCCGTCGAGCGATTTGCGCGCTTTTTGGGATTTGCCGACCGCGACGCATTCGCCGAAGTGCTGCTCGCACACCTGCGCTGCGTGCAGGCGCACTACAGCAAGCTGTTTGAGGACGAGCGAGCAGCGTCTGCCGCGTCCACGCTGGACTTCCGCCGCGGCGCCGACGATCCGCGGGTGCTCGAGCACATTGCGTCGCTCGGCTTCAAACAGCCTGCTGCGGTCGCAGAGACGCTCAAGCGCTGGCTTGAGGGCGACTATCGCGGTCTGCGAAGCGAGCCGACCCGCGAGGCGCTGCAAAGCTTGCTGCCGCTGTTGCTTGGCAATCTTGCTCGCGCCGAGAATCCGGACGGGGCCCTGGTGCAGTTCGACGATTTCCTGCAAGACGTGCAGCGAGGGGCGACGCTACTCACGCTGCTGCATCAGAATCCGGACCTCGTCTCGCTCATCGCCTCGATCATGGGCGCGGCGCCGCGCCTCGGCGACATGCTGGCGCAGCAGCCGCGGCTGATGGACGGCCTGGTCGATCCGCGTTTTTTTGGCGCAATGCCTCGCCGCGAGGAAATCTCACAGCGACTCAAGGTGGCGCTCGCAGACGCCGATTCCTACGAGGAGTTTCTGGACCGGCTGCGGCTGTTCGGACAGGAAAGCCTGTTTCTGATCGGCTCACGCATTCTTTCCGGAACCGTGTCGGCGCAACTCGCTGGCATCGCCTTCGCCGACGTGGCCGAAGGTATCGTCAGCACAATCCATGCGCTGGTGACCGACCAGTTCGCCCAGCAGCACGGCAAGATCAAGGACCAGGAGACCGCTGTTATCGGCATGGGGCGACTCGGCAGCCGCGAGATGACGGCCTCGTCCGATCTCGACCTGATTTTCATCTACGACTTCGACCACGACAACCCGGACTCCGACGGCGCGCGGCCGTTGCAGGGCGGACAATACTTCGCGCGCCTCACCCAGCGCCTGATCAGTGCGTTCACCACCCGCACCAATCATGGAGTGCTCTACGACGTCGATATGCGGCTGAGGCCTTCGGGCAGATCAGGTCCGGTCGCGACGCGGATCGACGCGTTCGCGCAGTACCAGGATTTCGAGGCCTGGACGTGGGAGCACATGGCGCTGACCCGCGCCCGTGTCGTTTCCGCTTCGCCTGCATTCCGCGAGAAGATCGAGACGGTAATCCGGGGCGTGCTGACGCGTCCGCGTGAGAAGCGCATCATTGCCAATGACGTCCTCGAGATGAGGCAGGCAATCGCGCAGGAGAAGGGCGACGCCGACATATGGGACATCAAGCACGCGGCGGGTGGCTTGATCGATATTGAATTCGCCGCTCAGTACCTGCAACTCGTACATGCTTCCGAGCAGCCGTCGATCCTGGACACCTCGACGATGAACGTTCTGGACGCCGCGGCGCGACTTGGCGTGTTGCAACAGGAAGACGCCGATGTGCTGCGGCCGGCGATGCGACTCTATCAGGATCTCAGCCAGATTTTGCGGCTGTGCCTGAACGAGCGCTTCAAGCCCGACAGTGCCGGTGCCGATCTCCTCCGACTGCTGGCGCGCGCGGCCGACGTGCCGGATTTTTCGGCGCTCGAGGCGCGGCTGAAGGAGACTGAGGCCGAAGTCCGGCGCGTGTTCCTGAAGATCCTTGAGGGCGCGTAGCTGGAATCGATCTAAAAGCGGCAGCGTCAGCTTCGCGCGATGATGCCGGCCGCCGACAGACATCGAGACATTCTAAGCGTGAGCGCATCTCTTGCGTTGCGGTTGCGCATCGGGTGCGTCAAAAGAGACATCGTTCGCACGACAAGCGGAGGCCGGCGACATGACGAAGGCCAACGATGACACAAGCACCTGCGACGACTTCGAACTCGAGCTCGGGATTGCGGACTCGCTGATGGCGAGCTTCTGCCGTGCGCTGGAGTCGTCGAGGCTGCCGCCGATGCAGGTGCTGGAGATGATGGCGAGGTCGCTGGGCGGCGTCTATCGCGAGGTATCTGCGGCGCACCATCGCGGCGACTGCCCGTGCGGCTGGCACCCGGACGCGCCACACGATCTTCACCTGATGCAGAAGGCCCTCGTTGCTGGTACAACCTCTGCTCACCGACGGGATCTCAAGTTTATGGCTGCGGCCGGTCGCGCTTAGGAAGCGCATGTGCCGCCTGGTCCTGATTTGTGATCGGGTGATTTAGGCGGCCGCTTTCAGCATGTTGGCTTCGCGGGGAAGCGTCACCATCACGACGGTGCCGGTGCCGAGCTTGGATCTGAGCCGCATCGACCCGCCATGCAGCTTGGTCAGCGACTTTGCGATGGCAAGGCCAAGGCCGGAGCCGTGATAGGTCTTTGAAAGCTGGCTTTCGACCTGCTCGAAGGGGCGGCCGAGCCGTACCAGCGACTGCGGCGCGATGCCGATACCGGTGTCGGCGATCATCAGCATCACCGAATGTTCCAGCCGACGTGTCCGCACCGTGACGGTGCCGCCGTCGGGCGTGAACTTTACGGCGTTGGACAGAAGATTGAGTGCGATCTGCTGCATCGCCCGGCGATCGGCGACGATGTGCATGTCCTGTTCTGTCTGCGCAAGCAGCGACAGGCGCTTGTTCTCGGCGCGGCCGGATACCACGCGAAGGGATTCGCCAACCGTGCGAGCGAGATCGAGTGGCTCGAGATCGAGCTTGACGCGGCCGGCCTCGATCTTCGACATGTCCAGGATGTCGTTGATGACATCGAGCAGATATTGCCCGCTGGTCAGAATATCGCGGCAGTACTCCTGGTATCTTTCCGAGCCCAGCTGGCCGAACATTCCGCTGCCCATGATCTCGGAAAAGCCGATGATCGCGTTCAGCGGTGTCCGCAACTCATGGCTCATGTTGGCGAGAAACCTGGACTTTGTGGCGTTGGCTTCCTCGGCGCGGGTTTTCTCGAGCGCGTATTTCTGTGCAAGATCGGCAAGTTCGGTCGCCTGCCGTTCCAGTGCGGCCTGCGATTTCTGAAGGTCTTTCAGGTTGGCGCGAAGCTGAGTGTCGTTATCAAGCAGCTTCTGCTCGTGCGCCTTGATCTTCGTGATGTCTGTACCGACCGAAACATAGCCGCCGTCCTTGGTGCGGCGTTCGCTGATATGCAACCAGCGACCGTCGTCGAGCTGTGCCTCGAAGGTCTGCGCACCATGCTCCTGGGAGCTGCCGTCGGCGACGCGCTCGCGAACGTGGGGCATGCGACCGACTTCGACGACCGTTTCGTACGAGGTGCCGGGGGCGATGGCCGAGTCGGGAAGCTTATGCAGCCGCTGGAAGTAGGAGTTGCAGAGCACCAGCTTGTTCTCGGCGTCCCACAGCACGAAGGCCTCGGGGATGGTCTCGATCGCATCGCGCAGGCGCAGGTCGGCTTCGACGGTCTTTGCCGCAAGGCTCTTCTGCTCGGTAATGTCGAGGGCGATGCCGATCAGATGCGGGCCGCCGTCATTGGTCGAGCGGACCAGTTCGCAACGGACACGGAGCCAGATCCAGTGACCCTGGATGTGGCGCATGCGGAATGTCTCGTCGAACTGGTCGGCGGACCCGGAGATCAGCTTGTCGGCAAAATGGAACAGATCGATGTCGTCGGAGTGGACCAGCGCGTTGACTTCGCCGAACGTCAACAGGTCGCTGCGGCTTTCAAGGCCGAGCATCGTGAACATCGATTGCGACCAGAAGATCCGGCCGCGCGACAGGTCCCAGTCCCACAGTCCGCAGCGGCCGCGATTGAGTGCGGTGTCGATCCGGCCGCGCACCGCGTCATTGATCAGGTCGCCCTCGCGCGCGCGCGTCGACTGCCAGTGGAAGGCGAAGCCGAGGATCAGCACGACGAAGCCGGTGGTCGCCGACAGGGTGATCGACAAGGCAGCCTGCGGCGGCAGGATGCTTTGCGGTAATTCGTGGACGACGATGAGCTGCAGCGGGCTCGAGCTGAGCGTCCGCAGTGCGGCGAGGGCTCCCGCGCCGCCCGGCAACTGGACCTCCGTTGCACCTGTCCTTGAAGCCGGTGTCAGCGAGGCCTCGGCGCCGTTGAGAATATCGGCCGCCTGATTGGCCACTCCGCTGCCGCCGGTTTCGGGCGTGCGTGCGAGCACGCGGCCGACATCATCGACAATGAACACGTGCCGGCCAGCCGCTATACCCCAGGAGGGAATCAGGCCCGGCAACAAGGCCTGCAGACGTTCGGCGGCGGCCGCACGGTCCTGACGAGTCATTTGTGGCCGATCGAGCCGGTCTGCGACGAGATCGGCCAACGCGGTCACTTCCTTTCGCGCCGACGCGAACTGCAACCGGCTCTGGTCGACCACCTGAACAAACGCGCCAATACAGATGGTCAACAGAAACGCAATGATCAGAGTCGGAACGGCGCGGCGCAGCATCGGCTCGGCGAGCACAAGCCGGTTGTACGCCGGCTTGGCAATCGATTGCGCTAATCCTTTGATCGAATCGGATTGAACGCACGCGTCGGCGGCACGCACAGGCGCCATGCATTACCCCCTCGGACTGAAGCCCCATCATCCAAGTTTCGGAAGGATGTGAACATCTTCCCGAATCATTTTTGATTTTGAATCCACGAGCGGCGGTTTGTCGAGAGTCAACGAATCGTTAATGCGAAATAAATCTGTCCCAAGAAGTTTTCGGATGCCGATGATGAGTCCGAAACGTGAACCGCGGCACGATTGCGATTCATCTTTCTGCACGAATCTCTCGGCTCGACCGTCTTCAAGACTCTTTTTTGAACGATGACTCTTTTTCTTAATCGAGACGTCAGCGCGCAGGCTCGGCGTGACTGATCACACGTTTCACTGTAGGGAACGCCCGGCGCAGTCCGCGCTCGATCTCGTCGATGCGTTCATGCACCTCGGTCACCGTCATGGTCGGATCGGCGCGACAGTGAAAGTTCACAAACTCGCCGGCGTCGCTGTCACGGACACGAACATTGTGAATGTCGTGCAGCGCGCCGTCTGCTGTTGCAAGCCGCGCCAATTCCCTTTGAATGATGTCGGCCCGCGCGGGTCCGGTATCGATGCCGAGCGGGAGTTCCGGTGCGAGCGGTTCGATGTGGGTGTCGACCTCGACATCCGACCCGAAATCGGACCGGATCGCCAGCTCGAGCGCATGGGTGATCTCGTGCGCCTCGCCGAGCGGCATTCCTCCGTCGACCTCAAGGTCGATTCCGACCGTCAGCCTGTCGCCGAGGTCGTGCACCGTCACATGATGGATCGCCAGGCCGGAGTTGCGCGCAATGACCATGATGCGGTCTCGGACGCTTTCGTTATCACGCGCAACCGGAATTGCAGTGAACGTCAGGTCGGCATCGTGCAGGGCACTGTCGACCGCCAGCTGAGCATGCTGCTTGATGGCGTCGAGCCGGTCGATCGGCAGCGTACGCGGCACCTTCACGCTGGCATCGACGAAATGGGTCGGTCCGACCATGCGGACGCGAAGCCGTTCGATGTCGAGAATGCCTGGAATGGCCCGGATCGCCGCCTCGGCTTTCTCGGCGGCGCCTTCCGGTGCGCGATCCATCAGCGTTTCGATCGTCGACCGTCCAAGCCGCAAGCCGAGCCAGGAAATCAGCAACGCGATGCCGATCGCAGCTACGGCGTCGCCCCAGACGTAACCCCAGGCGCTGAGAGCGAGTCCGGCAATGGCTGCGATCGAGCCGTAGACATCGGAAGCGAAGTGCAGGGCGTCGGCCGCGAGCGCCTGGCTGCCGGTTTCGCGCGCAGTCTTCTGCAGCGCGCGCGAGCGCCAGAGGTTGACCGCCATGTCGAGCAGAAGCACCACGAACGGGATGGCGGAGATCGAGGAGGGTGCCGTGCCGGCACGGAGCCGGTCGATTGCTTCGACCACCACTCCGCCCGCGAGCACATAGAGCAGGGCGATGACGCCCAGCGCTGACAGGCTTTCGATCTTGCCGTGACCGTAATGGTGCTCGCTGTCGGCCGGTCTGTCCGAGATGCGAACGACGACCCAGGTCACGACGGTGGCGAGAAAATCGGTCAGGCTGTGCAGCGCGTCGGTGATCAGCGCAAGGCTGCCGATGGCGATACCGACAGCGAACTTGAGCGCCGCCATACCGGCGCTCGCCGCGATCGAAATCGCCGCGACGCGTTGTTTGCCTCCTGGTTTGCTGCCTGCCATGTCCGGTCCTGTCCGGCGCCCGTTTAGCAGGCGAGGGCGCGCGGTCAATGGAGCCGGATCTTGTGCTTATGCAAATGAATACGGTTCGCAACTCGCGTTTTGAGTTAAACTTGCGGATGCGACCAAAAACAAAAAGGGGAGGACTTCGATGTTCGGCCGACGGTATCTGAGCCGTGCAAGTGCATTCGTCGTGATCGTGCTCTTTTGCCTTACGTACGAGGTCGCCGCCCAAGGGTATCCGACAGGCGTCGTCACGCTGGTTATTCCTTATCCGGCCGGCACGGCGACCGATACGTTCGGGCGCATCTTCGCCAGGAAACTGGAGAGCGAGTTCGGTCAAAAGGTCATTGTTGAAAACCGCCCGGGCGCCAACGGCATGAACGGCAGTGGGACATTCGTGCGTGCGAAGCCGGATGGCCACACGCTGCTTTTCACCACCAGCTCGACGCACACTTCCATACTCGGCCTCTACAGGAGCGTACCCTACGATCCGGTGAAGGATTTCACGCCGATCGGGATCGTCTACAGCGGTTCGACGTTGCTCGTCGTTCGTTCGGATCTCGGCGTCGAATCCATTCCTCAATTGATCGCCTATGCGAAGGCCAACCCCGGAAAGCTCAACATCGGATTCGCCAACGCCACCGGCCAGATCGCCGTCGAGGTGTTGAAGCGCCGTGCGGCCATCGACGTCGTTGCGGTGCCATATCGTGGCACCCCTCAGGCGATGGCCGACTTGCTGGGCGGAAGCCTGCAACTGATGGTCGCGGACGTGGCGACCGCGGGGCAACTGATCGAAGCCAACAAGCTCAAGCCCCTTGCGTTCTTTTCACTGCAGCGGAATCCGGTTTATCCGCAGGTGGCGACCTATCACGAGACGATTGCTCCGGGGCTGGACCTTTCGTTCTGGACAGGGGTGTTCGCTCCCGCTGGCACGTCGGGCGATATCGTCAATCACGTCGCCAAGGCGCTCAACAATGCGCTCGATCAGGACGAGGTCCGGGATCATGCGAAACGCATCGGCTCCCAGATCTCATGGATCGGTCCAGAGGACTTCAAGGCAAAGCTGCCTCAGGACATCGCGCGCTGGAACAGCATGATCAGCGAGGCCGGCATCGAACCCGAATGAGCCGCGGGGCCGCGCGCCGGACTTGGCACGGTCACATGCGCAGCACGATCTTGCCGAAATGCTTGTTGGCCGTCATGTGTGCGTAGGCGTCGTCGGCCTGCTCGAACGGGAAGACCTTATCGATCGGCAGGTTCAGTTTTCCGGAGACGACCGCGTCCCAGATGTCGTTCTTTACCGCCGTCGTGATCGCACGAATCTCTTCGATTGTGCGCGTGCGGAACGTCACGCCGATGTAGTTGATCCGCCGCAGCGCGTGCAGGTCGAAATCGAATTCACCCCTCATGCCACCGAGCCGGCCGACATTGACGATCCGGCCTTCGTATTTCGTCGCCCGCAGGTTGTCGTTGGCGAGATGGCCCGAGACCTGATCGACGATCAGATCGACGCCGCGGCCGTCCGTCGCCTCCAGCACCCGATCGACCCAGGACTTTTCGCGCGTATCCAGGGCGAGGTCCGCGCCGTACTCGGCAAGCCGCGCCCTGCGGCTGGCATCGGTTGAGGTGCCGATCACAAGGCTCGCGCCCTTCAGCTTCGCGATCTGCGTTGCCATCAACCCGACGCCGGAACTCGCGCCCTGGATCAGCACGGTTTGTCCAGGCTTCAATGCGCCGGCGGTGACGACCGCGTTGTGCATTGTGTTGAGCGCAACCGGCAGCGTCGCTGCCTGTTCGTAGTTCATGTTGTTTGCCGGAATGACGAAGGCGCGGCCGGCATCCATCAAACCGAATTCGGCGAACGCGCCCGAGATCGAGCCCATCACGCGATCGCCGACCTTCATTCCCTTCGCCTGCGGCCCGACCGCGACGACCTCGCCAGCACCTTCGCCGCCAAGCGTCGTGCCGGCGCCGCCGCGGCTGCCATGCGCGCGGCCTTTCGCCATACCGAGATCGGCTCTGTTCAAGCAGGCGGCCCGCACGCGCACCAGCACCTCTTCGCCGGTCGCTTGAGGCTGCGGGATGTCGACAATCGACGGGCCGTTGTCACCGAGAACGTAGGCTTTCATGGCGTCACCTCATCCACTACATCGCACCGCCGCCGGCCGTCAGGCCGCCGTCGATCGTCATGACCACCCCGGTCGTGTAGGCCGAGCGATCGGATGCGAGAAATGCCATCATGTCGGCGATCTCACGCGGGTTCGCTGCGCGTCCAAGGGGATAGCCCTTGATCAGCTCGCGCCAGCGCGCCTCGTCGCCGAAGCGTTCTTTCGCAGTGTGCTTGAGACGAGTGGTCATCCGATCCGTCTCGACGGGGCCGGGGTTGATGCCGACCACCCTTATGTTGTCGGAGAGGCTGCGGCTGCCGAGCGTGCGTGTGAATGCCATCAGGCCGGCGTTGCCTGTGGAGCCGGCGATGTAACCGGCATTCAGCCGCTCACCGGCCGCGCCGAGAATGTTGACGATGACACCGTGACCTTGCGCCTTCATTCGCGAATAGACGAGGCGGGTGAGATTGATATAGCCGAAGACCTTCAATTCCCACGCATGACGCCATCTGGCCTCATCGAGGGTTTCGATCGTTCCCTGCGGAATATCGCCGGCGTTGTTGACGAGAATGTCGAAAGGCCAGGCGGCCTCCGCCAGCCGCGCCAGAGCCGCACCGTCGCGCAGATCGACGACGTGAGGGGTGACATTGACCTGATAGGCTGAACGGAGGCGCTGCGACACTTGCTCGAGCAGAGCGCCGTCGCGCGCGGCGATCACCACGTCACAGCCTTCCTCGGCAAAGACTTCGGCGCCCGCGGCGCCAATGCCCTTCGAGGCGCCGGTAATGAGGACCCGCTTGCCGCGAAGGTGAAGATCCATGACGGCCTCCCTGAAAAATGCCCATCTGTCCAAAACCAGAAAGCGCAGATCGATGACCTGCGCTTCCTTAAGTTACTGTCGCCGCCGAAACAGCGTCAGGCGGCTGCGCCGCGCTTGGCGCCGCCGGCGATCATCCCTTCGAGGCGTCCGCGGATAATCTGTTCCGCGTCACGCACGATGCGAGTGATCAGTTCCGCGCAGGTTGGGATATCGTTGATCAGGCCCTGCACCTGTCCGGCGGACCAGATGCCGTCCTCCCAATCTCCAGTGGCGTAGACCTGCTTTCCACGCGCGCCGGCGACGAGCTCACGCACGTCCTCGAACTTGGCGCCTTCCTTTTCCATCTGCACGACCTTGGTGCTGATCGGGTTTTTGGCGACCCGCGAGGTGTTGCGCATGGTGCGGAAGATCAACTCGGTCGAGCGCTCGTCGTTGGCGACGATCTGTTCCTTCACCAGCTGATGGATGGGGCTCTCCTTGGTCGCCATGAAGCGGGTGCCCATGTTGATGCCCTCGGCTCCGAGGCTCAGAGCTGCGGCAAGCCCGCGACCGTCGCCGAAGCCGCCCGAGGCGATCATCGGGATCTTCACCTTGTCGGCTGCCGTCGGAATCAGGATCAGGCCCGGCGTGTCGTCCTCGCCCGGATGGCCGGCACATTCAAAGCCATCGATCGAGATGGCATCCACGCCCATGCGCTCGGCCGACAGCGCGTGCCGTACGCTGGTGCATTTGTGGATCACCTTGATCCCGTGCTTCTTGAATTCGTCGACATGTTCCTGCGGCTTGTTGCCAGCCGTTTCGACGATCCTGATGCCGCTGTCGATGATCGCCTGGCGGTATTCCGCATACGGCGGCGGTGTGATGGTCGGCAGAATCGTCAGGTTCACCGCAATTGGCTTCTTGGTCATCGTTCGCGCGCGGGCGATCTCCTTGCGCAGATCGTCGGGCGTCGGCTGCGTCAGCGCCGTGATGATACCGAGGCCGCCGGCCTCGGAAACGGCAGCAGCCAGCTCGGCGCGGCCGACCCATTGCATCCCGCCTTGCACGATCGGGTGCTCGATGCCGACGAGATCGGTGAAACGTGTTCTTAACATTCGTATTCCCCTGCCGTTTCCAGGATTTACTGACGCACATTGCGCGCTGTTGGTTGTACCGTCAGATTGCCGTTGCTGAACCGGATTGTCCACCGGGCCGAGACCTTTATCGGCGCGCGAGCCCCATGCTTCCGGCACGGACCTTCTGCCGCGCCGCATCGGGCGTTCCGGCGTGCCGCGACTGCACGGCTGCTGGAACCTTGCAAGGCTTGCGACGGCGCGGCGGCCTCCCTTAAAGATGAGGATCAAGAAGTGCCGGGCTGATCCGGCGCCAGGCAAAACGGAAACGCAAGAGGGGCCCCGAATGACAAACGTACCCAAGACAAAAGGCCCGCTCGACGGCGTCCATGTGCTCGAAATTGCGCACTTCATCGCCGGCCCGCACGCGGCGATGATCCTTTGCGACCATGGCGCCGACGTCATCAAGATCGAGCCACCAGCGGGCGAGCATGCGCGCAACGCTGTTGCCGTCGACGCCCACGGCAACAGCCTTTTCTTCGCATGCCACAACCGCGGCAAGCGAGCTGTGGCGCTCGACCTCGGCCACGCCGACGCGAAAAAGGTACTGGACCCGCTGCTCAAGTGGGCGGACGTGATCATTACCAACTATGCTGCAGGTGTGCCGGACCGGCTGGGCTTCGGCTTCGAGCGGCTGCAACAGGTCAATCCGCGCGCGATCCTTGTGCACATCACCGGCTTCGGAAGCTGGAGCGACAAGAAGAAGTACGTTGCCTTCGACGGCATCATCCAGGCCATGAGCGGCGTCTGGAATCTCAACGGTCATCCCGATGGACCACCGCTGAATTGCCAGGTCCTTGTTGGCGACCACGGGACGGCAGCGCATGCGGCGAACGCCGCGCTTTGCGCACTCTTCGAACGGACGCGCACCGGGAAGGGGCAGTTCATCGAAGTCGGCATGCTGGAAGTCCTGTCCTCGATGCTGAACACGCTGGTGCCGGACTACGAGGTGAATGGCGAGATCGCGCGCCGCTACGGCCAGCGCCCGTTCGATCGGTTCGGCGGTTCGTTCAAGGCAAAGGATGCCTATTTCACCGTCGCGCCGGCGACACCGAAGATGTGGAAGGATCTGTGTAAGTTGATGGGTCATCCCGAATGGGCCGACCCGAGTGTCGGCCGCAGGCCCGGCTATGTTACCGATCCCGAACTCCGCAAGCAGATCGACCAGACTGTCGATGCGTGGGCGGCGCAGCGGACGGCGGAGGAGGCGGTGGAGATCTTCCAGAAGCTTGGTATTCCGAGCGGGGTGGTGCGGACCATCGAGCGCATCTTCGAGGAAGAGGGCAGCAAGCCCAACTCGCGTGTGCTGACGAAAGTCAAGCTGCCGAACAATCCGAAGCCGGTCACGATCCCTGGCCGTTCGTTCCGCTTTCCCGACGAGACGACGGACATCAAGTCGGCGCCCGCGCTCAACGGCGATACGTTCGCAGTTCTTGCCGAACTCGGACTGTCCTCAAGCGAGCTTGATGGCCTCGTTGCTTCAGGCGTGCTCGCTCGCAACGACGACAAGGATCGCGTGGCCGCCGCCGAATAGGACGCTCGCGGACGCCAAGTGGCGCCTTGGTTTCTGCAAGCTTGAGCAGATGGCGGCAGACGATGTTCATCGAGCCGCCGGCAATCTTTTGCCGATCCTTCTTTCTCGTTTGCGCTCAGCAGGCTGGCGCAAGCTTCTTATGTGGCTTGGTCACGTTATTCTGAGCTTCGGTTGGCAAAACGTTGGCCGCAATGGACGACTGTCGCTACCTTGGGTAACCTGTGAGTCGGCGGGACTTGCGTGACCTGTGGGGGACGCCAATGGGGGTTGCTCGGACGATAGCGCCGCGATCGGTTGCCTTCCCGCGTGCTCTTGTCGGCGCGCTGATGCTGGCGCCGGCTTATCTTGTTGCACCAACCCAGGCGCATGCGCAGTGTGTGCCGGATCCTCCGGGAGCCGGGGCCGCGGTGATTTGCAGCGGGGTCGATCCGAACGGGTTCATTGCGCCCGTGAATACGGCGCTCACGCTAGATGTGCAGTCAGGTGCGACCGTTCAGATCGCTCCGAACGGCAATGCCATCACCTTCGCGACCAGCGTGGGCGTCATCGGTCTCACCAACGACGGAACAGTGAACGGCAACGTCGTCAGCTCCGGGACGTCAGTCGACATCTTCAGCAACACGGGCACCATCAACGGCAACGTCGATCAAGGCAGCGGCGACGATTCATTCACGATGACCGGCGGGCTGATCACCGGCAATCTCGAGCAGAGCGGTGGCCGGGACATATTCTTCATGTCCGCCGGCACCATCGCCGGCGCCTTCATCGAGGGCGACATCATCACCGTGACAGGTGGCTCGATTGGTTCGGTCAACATGAATGTCGGCAACAATGTCTACACGATGTCGGGTGGAACGGTGGTCGGCGATGTCATCGGCTTTGGCAACGACGACACGTTCAATCTTTCCGGCGGCTTCATTGGCGGTAACGTCAATCTCGGCAACGGCGTCAACAGCTTCACGGTCACGGGCGGACAGATTGTCGGCACGGCGCTTTCGGGGACCGGCGTCGATACCTTTGTCTGGAACGGCGGCGGAACGATCGGTGGCGGCGTCAATCTCGGTGCGGGCAATGACAGGGCGACGCTGCAGAATTTGACCGCCGCCAACCTGGTCGCCGGACTGCCGCTCGATGGCGGGGCCGGCGTCGACAGCCTGACCTTCAACAATACGCGTGCGGGCGATGTCGCGCGATTTCTGAACTGGGAGACGATCGATCTCACCGCTGGATCGCAACTGACGTTTTCCGGTACGCTCACCCTGGGTGACGCCGGAACAGGCACCGGCGCGCTTTCGGTCGATCCGACCAGCACGGTTTTCGCCGGGCAGGGCGCGCACGCCGTCGCTCCGTTCACGGCGGGACAACTCGTCACCGTCACCAACGCCGGTCTGATCGATCTGACCAACGGGCCGCCTTCGGCCGCCGATAGCCTCACGATCTTCGGCAATTACGTCGGCCAGGGCGGCCGGCTCGCCCTGAACACGGTCCTCGGCAGCGACGGTTCGGCGTCGGATCGACTCGTGATCTCCAACGGTGCTGCGTCAGGCTCCACCGGGCTTCTGATTTCAAATCTTGGCGGCCCCGGCGCGTTGACGACCGGCAACGGCATCCTGGTCGTCGAGGGGATCAACGGCGGCACTACGGCGAACGGGACTTTCGCCCTGGCGTCGGCGGTCGCCGCCGGACCGTTTGAATACCTGCTGTTCCGCGGCGGACTGACACCGGGCACGGAGCAGAACTTTTATCTGCGTTCGAGCGCAACTCCGTCCGATCCGGTTCTGGCTGCGGTGACCCCGCCGGTACCGCTGCTTCGCACCGAGGTGCCGCAGCATTCGACCCTGCCGCCGGTCGCGCGTCAGATCGCTCTGTCCACCCTCGGGACGTTCCACGAGCGACAGGGCGATCAGGGACTGCTTCGCGGCAATGGTTTCGCATCAGCCGGATGGGCGCGCGCGTTTGGCGGTCCGCACAATCAATCGTGGCGCGGCGACGTCGCGCCGAGCTTCGACGGCGATATCTGGGGCATCCAGGTTGGCCTTGACCTGATCGGTGTCGAGCGGCCGAGCGGCCACAGCGACCGTGCCGGCGTGTTCTATGGGTTCGCCCGTATGAGCGGTGACTTGCGCGGAACTGTCGTCGGCGAGCGGGATCGCGATGCGGGCAGTACCAGCCTCGAAGGCAATACCTTCGGCGGCTACTGGACCCATATCGGCCCGCCCGGCTGGTATCTCGATGGCGTGGTGATGCACACCTGGCTGAACGGCAACACCCACTCCCTTCGCAATGTTGATACCGGCGCACGGGGAGGCGTGACCACGGCGTCGCTGGAAGGAGGTTATCCCATCGTGCTGGACCGAACGTGGAGCATCGAGCCTCAGGGGCAGATCATCTGGCAGCGGACATCGCTACGCGATGCCGCCGACGTCTTTTCGCCGATCGGCTACGACGACACGGATGCGTTTGTCGGCCGTCTGGGTGTCCGGTTGCAGGCCAGCGTTCAGGCCAATGCGGCACTGCTGAAGCCTTATCTGAAGGCCAATGTGTGGCACACGTTCGCAGGCACAGACACCGTGACGTTTGCCACGACGCCGATCGCGTTGCAGCGGGGCGCGACCGCCTTCGAGATCGGCGGCGGACTTGCGGCGCAGGTGACGCGGATGGTCAGCGTCTACGGTGCTGCGAGCTACACCACCAACCTCAGTTCTGCCGATCGGCAGAGCGTGGCTGGCAATCTCGGTCTGCGACTGAGCTGGTAGCGTCGGCATCACGTCCGGTCGAGGGGCGATGTCGTGGTCAGCAACAATTCGCGGACTTCGTGGAGGTCGCCCGCGACGCGCAGGCAAAGCCTGCGGATTTCGTCGGAGGGCAGGATCAGATCCGGGACCATGACGGTCATCATGCCGGCGGCCGCCGCAGAGCGGACGCCGTTGAACGAATCCTCCAGCGCAAGGCAGTTCTCTGGCGCGACGCCGAGCCTTTCCGCCGCCTTCAGGAACGGGTCCGGATTAGGCTTGCCCAGCACGTAATCGCCTTGCGCGACAACGCAGTGGAACCGTGACTGGAGATCGTGCGCGGTGAGGTGCCGCTGGACATCCAGATGGCGGGACGACGTAGCGATCGCGCGCCGCAGGTCTGAACGGTCGAGTGCTGCAAGCAACTCCAGCACGCCCGCCTTGAGGAATTGCCGGCCGGTCGACAGCTTGTGAAAGTCATTCGCCGACTCGATCCAGAAAGTCTCGACGTCGAAGTCATGTCCATAGTGATCCCGCAGATGCGCGCGGCTTGCCTCCGGCGGCAAACCGACCATCGCCAGGAACACCTGATCCGACATCTCGAATCCAAGCCGTAGCGCCGTGGCGATCATCGCTTCTCGATAGATCGCCTCGGTATCGAAGAGCAGGCCGTCCATGTCGAACACGACGGCTTGCGGGTTTCGGGGCAGGGTCATGGCGAGCCGGTTAACGCGCGGGCTGTGCTTCGTAAAATCAACATCTGCGTCATCTAATGACAGCGCGAGCAGCGACAAGGTACGTCGCCGGACGAATTCGCGTGAGCAAGAGCAGCGCGCCGCCGGCAAGCGAGTTGGGTCACGCTGTGATGCAAGTCCTGCAGCATGCGCCGACGCATTTTGACGCACAGCGCTGGAAGCCTTCATTGTTTGACAGCTCAAGCGAAAGCTGTAACGTTTCCAAACAATGAAAGTCGTAAGGCTTGGATCGGGCCGGACGGCTTAGGGAGGAGTGACGTTCGCGGCGTCGCAAAAATAAGCAACTGAGATCAAGTTGAGACTAGAAGAGTCTCGCCGCGCGCGCTCGAGAGTCCGATCCGACGGATTCAGCATGGGACGGCAGATCGTCCATCGGCTCCTGATCTCGCTCCCGGCGTTGCTGGGCGTATTGTTCCTTTGTTTCTGTCTGATGCAGGTGGTGCCGGCCGATCCCGCAGCGATCATCGCCGGTCCCGACGCCAAAGCCGAGACCATCGCCGCGATCCGACAGGATCTTGGTCTGGATCGGCCGATCGTCGTCCAGTTCGCCGAATATATCTGGCGGGTGATGCACGGCGATCTCGGCCGTTCGATCATTTCGAACAAGATGGTGATCGAGGAGATCGCCTCGACCATGGGCCCGACGCTGGAGCTCATGTTTGCGGGCATGCTGTTTGCGATTCCGATCGGCATGGCGCTCGGCACCGTCGCCGCAGTGAATCGAGGCACGCTGATTGATCGCTCAATCATGGCTATTGCGGTCGCCGGCGTCTCGATGCCCATCTTTTTCATCGGCCTGATCCTGATTCAGTATGTTGGTTACAAATGGGGCCTCTTGCCGTTCCTCGGCCGTGCCGGTCCGGTGTGGGCCGGAGGGTTGCCCAACCTTGTTCTTCCTGCGCTTACGCTCGGCAGCGTACTGATTGGTCCGATCGCGCGGTTGACGCGTACGTCAGTGCTGGAGGTGCTCGGCGCCGACTACGTGCGAACGGCGCGGGCGAAGGGTTTGCGCGAGCGCGTCGTGATCGTGCACCACGCGCTGCGTAACGCGCTGATTCCGGTCGTGACGCTGATCGGCCTGCAGGCGGCTTTCCTTCTGGGCGGTGCGGTGGTGACGGAGACAATGTTCTCGTGGCCGGGTGTTGGCCGCCTGGCCGTCGGTGCAATCATCTCGAGTGATTTCCCGACCGCCCAAGGCGCGATCATGATCCTCGCGCTGGCGTTCCTGTTGATCAACCTGCTGGTCGACGTGCTTTACGTCTATCTCGATCCAAGGGTGGCGCGCCAATGACGATGCAGGCACCGCTGGCGCTCGATGTCGCATCCGAAGCTCCTGACGTTGCGCCGGCGCAGACTGCGCTGCCGGGCCGTGCAAGTGTTCTGCGTCGCCTGGCGCGCGACAAGGCAGCGGCTCTGGCTGCGACCTTCCTCTCACTCGTGGTCCTTGCGGCGATATTCGCGCCGATCGTCGCACCGTACGATCCCTATTACACCGACCTCTCCAAGGCGATGCAGGCGCCGAGTGCCGCGCATTGGTTCGGCACCGACACGGCGGGCAGAGACGTGCTGAGCCGTGTGATCTATGGCTCGCGCAACACGCTCGCAATCGGCCTCATCGGCGTCATCGTCGGCGGGTTAGTTGGCGGACTGTTCGGCATACTCGCCGCGTATTTCCGCAAGCTCGACGGCTGGATCATGCGCATCGTCGACATCATGCTGGCATTCCCGGCGATCCTGCTTGGCCTTGCGGTCGCCGCGATCTTCGGCGCGGGCCTGACGGCGGTCATCGTCGCGGTCGTCGTCGCGACAATTCCGGACGTTGCGCGCGTCGCGCGCGGCGCGGCGATCGGCGTGATGGGACAGGAATTCATGGAGGCAGGTCGCGCCGTCGGCGTGTCCGACACGGTGCTGATCTGGCGCTACCTGACGCTGAACTGCATTTCAACGATCTTCGTATTCCTGACGCTGCGGTTCGGCCAGATCATCCTGATCGGCTCGGCCTTGAGCTTCCTCGGACTCGGTGCGCAGCCGCCGACTGCCGAACTCGGCATGATGGCGTCCCAGGGCCGCGACTTCCTGTTCATCTCCGAGCATATCGCGATCATCCCAAGCCTCGTCATCTTCCTGATCGTGCTGGCCGCCAACATTCTCGGCGACGCCTTCCGTGACGTGCTCGATCCGAGGCTGCAGCAGTAGGGGGTGATCGCAGAATTTGAAAAGAGGCACGAACCGGGGGGCGGCGCGCGCTGGCGCTAAGGAGGGTTACGATGAGGAAAATCTTGTTGGGAGCTGCAGCTGCGATAGGCGTGATGTCATATGCGCACGCGCAGACGCTGACTGTGATGAACGCCGTGGAGGCAGCCCACCACGATCCGGCACGCACCAGCGCAGGCTCTCCGCTGATGTACCTGGTCGGCGATACGTTGGTCTCGCTCGACTATGACCTGAAGACGATCAAGCCCTTGCTGGCCAAGTCCTGGACCATCAGCGAGGACGGCAAGACCTACACGTTCAACCTGCGCGACGACGTGACGTTCTGCAGCGGCAAGAAATTCACGGCCAAGGATGTCGTCTACACCGTCAATCGCGTGGTCGACAAGGAGACCAAGTCGCCGTTCTACTGGCGCATGGGCAAGGTCAAGGAAGTTCGCGCCAAGGATGACTACACGGTTGAATACGAACTCGAGGAGCCGTTCAGCGAGCTCCTGCCAAATCTCACGGTCTTTCAGGCGACGATCCTCAACGAAGACAACGTAAAGGCGCTCGGCCGCGACTTCGGCGTCAAGGGTATCGATGGGACGGGCCCGTTCTGTTTCACGTCCTGGGAACCGCGCAACCAGGCCGTGATCACGCGGCGTCCGGAGTACAAGTGGGGCCCGCCGTTCTACAAGAACCAGGGCCCCGCCAAGTTCGACAAGATCGTCTTCAAGATCGTGCCGGAGGAAGCCGCCAGGCTTGCGGCGATGGCATCAGGCCAGGTGGATGTCACTTTCTCGATGCCGGACCAGTACATCCCGCAAGTTGCCAAGATGCCGACGCTTCAATTGCTGCGTCCCGAGAGCGAGCTTCGGACGTTCTATCTCGGATTCAAGACCTCGCGGGAAAACGTGTCCGACGTCAAGGTACGAACAGCGCTCAACATGGCCGTGCAGCGCAAGCCGATCGCCGAGCAGGTTTACTTCGGTAACGCCGAGCCGGCATCGACCTTCGTGCATCCGAAGACGCCCGACTTCAATCCGGAGACCCCGACCCATCTCGGCAAATATGACCCTGTCGCTGCCGGCAAGCTGCTTGATGAGGCTGGATGGAAACTCGAGTCGGACGGCTTTCGCCACAAGGACGGCAAGAAGCTGACGCTGCAGCTTTACGGCTTCGCAGGCGGGCGCTCGCCGAAGGTTGCCGAAGCGGTGCAGGGCGATTGGCGCAAGATCGGGGTCGATCTGCAGATCCAGATGTGGGACGGCACCATCGTCTTCTCGAAGCTGGCGCAGCAGGATTACGATGTCTGGTCGATCGCGTTTCCTTACGCGAGCGTCGGCGACGCGTCGCTACTCTACTTTCATTCGAAGAACGTCCCGACGCCGAACCGGATGAACTGGAAGGACAAGGAAACCGACGCGTGGCTCGAAGCCGGCGGCGCGGCGCTCACCGAGAAGGAGCGCTATGAATACTTCTCCAAGGTCATGAAGAAGGTCCACGACAACGCGCTGTGGGTGCCGATCGTGCACGAAGGTGTGGTGATGGTCGCCAGCAAGAAGCTCAAGAACCTGAAAGCGCACAACGTTTATCCGTCGTCGCTGCTCTACAAGGCGCTCGACGTTGCACCATGAGGGTCGGTTGGCAGCAATAAGGGTCGGTTGGAATGTCTGATGCGTTGCTCGAGGTCCGCAACCTGCGCACCTACTTCGATACGGATCGCGGACTGTTCAAAGCGGTCGACGGCATCAGCTTCAAGGTCGACCGGGGACGGACGGTCGGCCTTGTCGGCGAATCCGGTTGCGGCAAGAGCGTGACGTCGCTGTCGGTGATGGGACTCGTGGCCGATACCGGACGGGTAGAGGGCGACGGCATCATCTTCGAGGGCCGCAATCTCCTGAAGCTGTCGAAGGAGGAACGGCGGCTCCTGCGCGGACAGAAGCTGTCGATGATCTTCCAGGAACCGATGACCTCACTCAACCCGGTTCACACCATCGGCCAACAGATCGTCGAAGGTCTTCGCGCTCATGTGAACCTGTCGCCGCAAGCGGCGCGCGCCCGCGCGATCGAGATGCTCGACCTCGTGCGGATTCCGTCCGCTGCCTCGCGCTTCGACGATTATCCGCACCATATGTCGGGCGGCATGCGGCAGCGGGTGATGATCGCGATGGCGCTGTCCTGCGATCCGACACTCTTGATCGCCGACGAACCGACGACGGCGCTCGACGTGACGATCCAGGCTCAGATTCTCGATCTGCTACGTGACCTGCAGCAGCGGCTCGGCATGGCGATCCTGATCATCACTCACGATCTCGGCGTGATCGCAGAGATCGCCGATGAGGTCGTCGTGATGTACGCGGGCAAGATCGTCGAGAGCGGCCCGGTGCGTGAATTGTTCGGCGATCCGCAGCATCCGTATACGATCGGCCTGCTGGGCTCGATCGCGCGCATGGATGTCGAGCGGGCGCGGCTTGCGACGATCGAAGGTATGGTACCGAGCGCGCACAACCAGCCGAAGGGCTGCCGGTTCGCGCCACGTTGCCCGTTTGCCGACCGGCGCTGCCACGCTGAACCACCGCCTTTGCGCGACATCACGCCGAGGCACCAGGTCGCCTGCTGGAAGGCGCCGGTGGAACTGCTTTCGGGAGTTGCCGCATGAATGCCGAACCTGTCGTGCGGGTAAAAAACCTCGTGAAGCATTTCGGCGTCAAGCGCGGTGTCGTGGTTTCAAAGACCGTTGGCCTGGTGCGCGCAGTCGATGACGTCAGTTTTGAAATCGGGCGCGGTGAGACGCTGGCACTGGTCGGCGAATCCGGTTGCGGCAAGTCGACCACCGGGCGGCTGGTGCTGAGACTGCTTGACCCGACCACGGGCTCGATCGAATTCAAGGGCAAGGATATTGCCGGCCTCGACAAGTATGCGCTTCGCCGCATGCGACGCCACATGCAGATCATCTTCCAGGATCCGTACGCCTCGCTCAATCCGCGCATGACGGTCGGGGAGATCCTCGCCGAGCCGATGGCGGTGCATGGCATTGCCGAGGGCAAGGAACGCGACGATCGCGTGCGGGAACTGCTACAGGTGGTCGGCCTCGCGCCCGAGCACGCCAGCCGCTACTCGCATCAGTTCTCCGGTGGCCAGCGACAGCGCATTGGCATTGCACGCGCGCTGGCGGTGAACCCTGACGTGATCATCTGCGACGAACCGGTGTCTGCGCTCGACGTCTCAATCCAGGCACAGGTCGTCAATCTTCTGCAGAACTTGCAGCAGCGTTTCGGCTTGTCGTATCTTTTCATTGCCCACGACCTTGCCGTTGTGAAGCACATCAGTGACCGCGTCGCAGTGATGTATCTCGGCAAGCTGGTCGAGATTGCCGACAAGCGTACGCTCTACGCCAAGCCCTCGCATCCCTATACGCAGGCGCTTCTGTCAGCGATCCCGCGTCCCGATCCGACGCTCGAACGTAACCGGATCCTGCTGCCCGGAGACGTGCCGAGTCCGCTGAACCCGCCGTCGGGCTGCCGCTTTCACACCCGCTGTGCCTATGCCCAGGCGCGCTGCAAGCAGGATGAGCCGCAACTGCGTGAGGCCGGTCCCGGCCATCGCGTCGCCTGCCACTTCTTCGAGACGATTCCGCTGCAAGGCTCCGTCAAGCAGGGCCACGCCGCCAACGGCAAGTTCGCCGAACGACTTGCAGCCTTCGAGGCCGCCAAGGCCCGTAACGGAGCAACACGGCTGGCGAGCTAAATTAGTAATCTGATCGAGGACCAGCCCAAAAAGAAAGAGTCATCCCGGCCAAGCGAAGCGCAGAGCCGGGATCCATACCCGTGCCGCTGATGAGACGACGTGCGCTTTTTTTGTTTGTGAAAAGCTGCTTGCGAATACCATTGGCTCTGGGGCTATGGGCCCCTGCCTTCGCAGGGGCGACCCGGAACGTAGCTTGGGCACCCGAACGGGACTCCGGCTTCTCGATTGAACCCCACTTGCTTGGCCCCCGTTGCGTTGCTAGTCCGACTGGAGTGCTGATCGTGAGGGGAAGGGGCCTTGGACACCACGATCCTGCTTTTTCTGCTCCAGGACGGGATTACCAACGGCGCGATTTATGCGCTTTTGGGTCTCGCGCTGGTGCTGGTGTTCGCGGTCACGCGCGTCATCCTGATCCCGCAAGGTGAGTTCGTCACCTTCGGTGCGCTCACCTACGCGACGCTTGCCGCCGGCAAGCTGCCGGGTACCGTCTGGCTGGCGGTGCTGATGGGAGCGATCGCGTTTGCCTTCGATCTCTGGAGCATGCGGCTGTCGTTCCGGCTCGCGCCGCTGCTGCGCTCGGTCGTGCTCAACTTGCTTCTGCCGCTGGCGATTCTCGCGCTCACGTCTGCCGTTGTCGGCCCGACCAACGCGATCGCGATGAACGTGCTTCTGTCGCTGGTGATCGTCGCGCCGCTTGGTCCGTTTCTTTATCGCATCGTCTATCAACCGATGGCGGAAGCGTCGGTGCTGACGCTGTTGATTGCCTCCGTGGGCGCGCATTTCGCGCTGCTCGGATTGGGCCTCGTCTTTTTTGGCGCCGAGGGCTTGCGCGGCCCGGCGCTGTCGTCGGCCAGCGTTACGCTGGGACCCGTCCCGATCTCAGGGCAGGCCCTGGCCGTCTATGGTGTGACAACGGGCCTCATCGTGGCGCTCTGGCTGTTCTTCGGCTACACGCTTTATGGCAAAGCCCTGCGCGCCACCGCCGTCAACCGCATCGGTGCGCGGCTTGCGGGTATCCGCACCTCACTGTCCGGTCAGCTTGCGTTTCTGCTGGCTGCCATCATCGGTGCGGTGTCCGGCATCCTGATCGTGCCGATTACGACCATTTATTATGACACGGGCTTCCTGATCGGCCTGAAGGGCTTCGTTGCCGCCATCATCGGCGGCCTGGTCAGCTATCCGCTGACGGCGCTGGCCGCCATCCTCGTCGGCTGCGTCGAGGCATTCTCGTCGTTCTATGCGAGCAACTACAAGGAGGCGATCGTCTTCACGCTGTTGTTGCCGGTGCTGATCCTGCGCTCGCTCGCTGCTCCTGCCGTCGAAGAGGAGCACGACTGAATGCGGCGCTGGCCCGTCCTTCTGTTTGCGTTGGCGATCGCAGTCATTCCGTTCGTGCCGGGCATGCCACCGTTCTGGCTTGTGCTGTTGGACAACATCGGCCTGGCTGCACTGGTAGCGATCGGTCTCGTCATTCTGACCGGGGTCGGTGGATTGACGTCATTCGGCCAGGCGGCGTTCTGCGGCTTCGGCGCGTACACCACCGCGGTCTTGACCACGTCCTATGGTCTCTCACCCTGGCTGACGCTTCCCGCCTCGCTTGTGGTCGCGGGCGGCGCGGCGGTGTTGCTGGGGCTGATCACTGTCCGGTTGTCGGGTCATTACCTGCCGCTCGGCACCATCGCCTGGGGTATCAGCCTTTACTACATCTTCGGTAAGGTCGAGCTGCTCGGCCGTCATGACGGCATCTCGGGCATTCCGCCGCTCATGATCGGTCAGATCGCATTCGCCGATCCGCGCGCAATCTACTTCATCATCTGGCTGGCGGTGATCGTTGCAGCCCTGTTGACCATGAACCTGCTTGACTCACGCACCGGCCGAGCCGTTCGCGCGCTGCGACGCGGCCATGTGGCCGCGGAGGCCTTTGGCGTGCCCACGGCGAAGATGAAGCTGTTGGTGTTCATTCATGCGGCTGTGCTGGCGGGCTTGTCCGGATGGCTTTATGCGCACTTCCAGCGCGCAGTGAACCCGACGCCGTTCGGCCTGAACGCCGGCATCGAGTACCTGTTCATCGCCGTGGTCGGCGGCGCGGGCTATGTCTGGGGTGCTGTGCTCGGCGCCGGCGTCGTCACCGTCCTCAAGGAAATTTTGCAGGGCGCGCTGCCGGCGCTGTTCAATGTCCAGGCGCAGCTTGAGACGATTGTGTTCGGTGTGTTGCTAGTGCTGCTGTTGCAGGTAGCGCCCGGCGGCCTATGGCCTCGTTTGACGGCGCTGTTTCCTACGCGGTCGCCAGGCGGCGTTGGCGTCGTGACGGACGCAGAGCCGCTGGCAGCGCGCCAGAAATCTGACGCTGCGGCCGGGCCACTCCTGGAAGTGCAGAAGGCGCGCAAGCAATTCGGCGGCGTCGTAGCGGTGAACGACGTCTCGTTCGAGGTGAAGGCCGGCGAGATCGTCGCGCTGATCGGTCCGAACGGGGCAGGCAAAAGCACGATGTTCAACTTGATCACCGGCGTGCTTCCAGCCGACGGTGGACAGATCTCCACGCAGGGCCAGCGGATCGACGGCGCGACGCCGCAACATATCGTTCGGCTCGGGATCGCACGCACCTTTCAGCACGTGAAGCTCGTCCCTGACATGACGGTGCTGGAGAACGTCGCGCTGGGGACGCATACGCGTGGGCATGCGGGCGCGCTGGCGAGCCTGTTCCGGCTGGATCGGACTGATGAGGCGCGCCTGCTTGGCGAGGCCGTGCGGCAGATCGAACGTGTCGGCCTGGCCGATCGGATGTATCAGCCTGCGGGCAGCCTGCCGCTTGGCCAGCAGCGCATCGTCGAGATTGCGCGTGCGCTTTGCGCCGATCCGGCACTGCTTCTGCTCGACGAGCCGGCAGCCGGCTTGAGGCACATGGAGAAGCAGAATCTTGCTGCACTGCTGCGCCAGCTCCGCAGCGACGGGATGGGCGTACTGCTCGTCGAGCACGACATGGGCTTCGTGATGGAACTGGCCGACCGCGTCACGGTGCTCGAGTTCGGAACGAAGATCGCCGAAGGCGTGCCGGACGCGATCAAGAACGATCCGGCGGTGATCGAAGCCTATCTCGGGATCGCCGCATGAGCGAACCGCTGTTATCGGTCGTCCGCGCGTCTGTGGCCTACGGCAACGTCGAAGCCGTCCGCTCCGTCTCACTCGACGTCGGCCAGAACGAGATCGTCACGATCATCGGCGCGAACGGCGCCGGCAAGACGACGCTCTTGAATGCGATCATCGGCATTCAGCGCTTGAAGGGCGGATTGACTTTCGGCTCTCGCGATTTGACCACACTGGAGATCGAAGACCGTGTCGCGACCGGACTTTGCCTCGTGCCTGAACACCGCGAGCTGTTCGGCGCGATGCCCGTGGAAGATAATCTCCGGCTCGGTGGGTTCCGCATCAAGGCTGCGCAGTCGGCCGCGACACTGGAGAAGGTCTTTGCGCTGTTTCCGCGATTGAAGGAACGTCGGCGGCAGCTCGCCGGCACGCTCTCCGGCGGCGAACAGCAAATGCTGGCGATGGGCCGGGCGCTGATGGGGCACCCGCGGCTATTGATGCTCGATGAGCCGAGCCTCGGCCTTGCACCGCGCATTGCCGCCGACATCTTCCGGACCGTGGCGGAGCTTAAGCGGTCTGGCGTATCGATCCTCCTGGTCGAGCAGAACGCCCGAGCCGCTCTGCAGGTCGCCGACAGAGCCTATGTGATGGAACTCGGCGAATTTATCCTCGACGGTCCGGCCGACGAAGTCGCGGCCGACCCGCGCGTGGCGGCGAGCTATCTCGGGGTTTAGGTATCGTCATTGCGAGGAGCAAAGCGCCGAAGCAATCCAGTCGGCATTTGCGATAGATGCCGACTGGATTGCTTCGCCATAGGCTAGCGAAGCGACGCCGTTCTACGAACCGCTATGGCTCGCAATGACGGAGAACGGCATTTCTCACTTCACGACCACGAACTTGCCCTCCTTCACCGTGAGGAGAATGCGCGCGCGCTCATCGACGCCATACCGGTCCTTCTCCGTGAAGTTGTAGACGCCCTGGCTCGCCGCAAGATCTTTTTCGCTCAGCAACGCCTGACGGATCGCCTCACGAAACTCCGGCGTGCCGGGCTTTGCCGTCTTCAACGCCACCGGGACGATACGCTTGAGGATCTCGAATGCGTCGTAGATGTGCGCGCCGAACTGGTTGCGGCTGCCGGCTCCGTACTTGCCCTCGTAGGCGGCGTTCAGGGCGAGCCCCGGCTTCTTGGTCAGTGCGCTGTCGGCCTGGCCTTCCGGCGCCATCACCGGCCCCGACGCCATGATCACGTTCTCCGCGGCCTTGCCAGCGATGCGGATGAAATCCATGCTCACGGCGCCGTGCGTCTGATAGATCGGGCCGGCATAGTTGCGCTCGCGCAGCGTCGCCTGCGGCAGGGCGGCGCCGGTGCCAGAAGCGGCGACCAATACTGCATCAGGCTTGAGGGCGACGAGCTTCAATACCTGGCCGGCGACCGACGTATCGGGCCGCGCATACCGTTCGTCGGCGACCAGCTCCAGCCCCAGCGGCACGGCCTGGTTCTTGAATTCGTTCAGCCAAAGATCGCCCCATGAATCGGAAAAGCCGATCAGGCCGACCGTCTTCACATTGTTCTTCTTCATGTGATCGAACAGCACCTTGGCCATCAGCGGTACCGGCTGCGGCATGATTACCGTCCACTTCTCGCGGCCGGGTGAGATCGGCATCGGACCGCATCCGAAGTGGGGGACACCTGCTTCATTGGCGACCGTGGAGACGGCAATGGTTGGCGGTGTTGTCGAGGAGCCGATCAGCACGTCGACTTTGGACTCGGTGATCAGGCGGCGGGCGTTGGTCGTCGCTGTCGTCGGATCGCCCGCGTCGTCGAGTTGGATGACCTTGACCTTGGCGCCGCCAATCTCCGCGGGCAGGAAATCGATGGTGTTCTTGATCGGAATGCCGAGCGCGGCCGCCGGACCCGTGGCGGAAATCGTCACGCCGACCGTGAGCTCATTCGATTGTGCTTTTGCCGGTGTCGCTGCGGCGAGAACAGCCGTCGCTGATGCGAGGATCAGTCGCTTCCACATCCTAGAGTCCTCCCGTAAGCCGCGTGTCGCGGCTTTGTCGTTCGGCCTGTGTAAGGCTCTTTGAGGCCAATCGATGCCACAGGACTGAGCCGTCCTCAATCGGGATCTGGCAGGTCGGGGAGTCCTCGGGCGAAACGGCTGGCCGCTTAGACCTTTCGTGGCTATTCTTAACCCATCTGATGGGCTGCTTCGGGGTACTTTGCAATGAAAGTCAAAATCGAAATCGACTGCACGCCGATCGAGGCGCGGGACTTTCTCGGACTTCCGGACGTGAAGCCGATGCAGGAAGCGATGATGGACCAGATGCATTCCAAGATGCAGGAGAACATCGACAATTTCACGCCTGACGCCTTGATGCGAAGCTGGTTCTCGTTCGATCCGAAGGTCGCCGAACGTTTTCAGGACATGTTCATGAACATGTCGGGCTTCGGAGTCCGAAAGGACAAGTAGGCGTCGCGATCTGTCCTGCGCGTCGCCCCCTTTGCGGACGCTGTGATGGTGCGTAAGTGAAGAGCATGGCAGATCTTGTTGGCAGCCATGCCGCAGCGATAACGCGCGCCTGTCCGGAATTGCATGCAGCACCGTTTCGGCTTCTCGCCGAAGGCTGGGATTCCACAGCGGTGGAGGTCGACGGCCGGCTCATCTTCAAGTTTCCCAAAAGCGAAGCTGCAGAGAAGGCGCTGCTCAGGGAAGCGTCGTTGCTCGCTGTGGTCCGCCCCCACGTGTCGATGCCGGTGCCCGAGATGCGCATCCATCATGGTCCGCCGGTCTTCTCGTGCCACACCAAGCTGCATGGCGAGCATCTCTTGACCGAGGGCTACCACAGGCTTCCGGAAACGGCCCGTGATCGTCTCGGTGTGGCGTTAGGCGGCTTCTACGCTGAAATTCACCGATTGGAGAGGGAGCGGATGACGGCTGCGGGCGCACGCCCAATTGACGCCTGGCAATCTCCACAGGCCGTTCGCACGAAAGCGCTGCCCAAACTGGACCTCGACCTGCGTGATTATGCCGAAGGCATCGTCTCTGCTTTCGAACGACTGCCGCCTGATCCTTGCGGTACAACGTACGGCTTCTTTGACGGCCACGGATGGAACATGGCGTTCGATCACGACCGGGCGAGGCTCAACGGAATTTATGATTTCGCAGACTCTGGCCTCGGACCGCTGCATCAGGAGTTCATTTATACGAACTTCATATCCCCGGATCTCACCAGACGGGTCATCGACGCCTACGAGGCGAGCAGCGGCCGGAAGCTCGATCGCCCGCGCATCAGTATCCTGACCGGCTTTCATCGTCTTTCGGAGCTCGCCGCGCTGGCCGACGATCCGCAGCACGTCCCCGCAATGATCGGACATGTCGCAGCTTGGGCAGCGGCAGCGGAGTGAAGTTCCTCACGCTGCCTGCTTCGTCGCGGCGTGCGCGTGGTCGGCGATCGCGTCGATGATCTGCGGCCAGAGCGGAATCGGCATGGCGTGACCCATGCCTTCGATCATCAGGAGTTTTGCTCCGGGAATTGATCTGGCGGTGTCCACGCCCGCCTCAGGCCGCACCAGCGGGTCGGCGGCGCCATGGATCACAAGCGACGGCGCTCTCACGCTGGCGAGCGCCTTGTTGCGGGCGCCGGAGGCCAGAATGGCGCGGAATTGCCGGGCGACGCCGGCAGGGTTCAGCCCGCGTGCATAGCATCGCTCGGCGCGCTCGCGGTCCTTGGCCTCGTCGAGCGGAAAGCGCCCGGCGCGCAGGATTTTCCAGTTCCGCGCAAACGTGGCGATGTATTGGTCCTTCGTTCTCGGAGGTGGCGACATCAACAACGCCATGGCCTCGCGTTTCGGTTGCGGCAGGCGCAGGTTGCCGGTGGTCGACATGATCGACGTCAGCGAGCTGACCCGCTCCGGGTGATGGATGGCGACCTCCTGTGCGATCGCGCCGCCCATCGAGGCGCCGACCACATGGGCGGTTCGGATGCCAAGCGCATCCATCAGCCCGACCGTGTCGTCCGCCATGTCGCGCAGCGTGTAGGGTGCCCACGGAAGAATGCCGAAGAAGCGCAGCTTCAGGAATTCGGTGACGGTGATCCGTTTGCCGCCGCCGCCGGACATTTTCGTCGAATGGCCGATATCGCGGTTGTCGAAGCGGATGACGCGAAAGCCGCGCGAGGCAAGCTGCTGGCAAAACTCGTCGTCCCACAGGACCATCTGCGCGCTAAGTCCCATGATCAGCAGCAGCGGCTCAGCGTCCGGCAAACCGAAGGTGTCGTAGCAGATCTCGATGCCGTTAGCCTTCGCCAGCTGCGGGGAAGAGTAGGGGACCTCGGTCAAGGGATTGTCCTTTCGACACTGCTGGATGATGGCCGCGCAGTGTGGCGCAGCTGAGGGCCCTCGTTGATCGCAGAGGACTGTCCGATGCGTAGTCGTCAGATCACGGGTTCGTGATATTGCATCGCAACATTTATGTTGCGATGCAATATGGGACGTGTCATATAAGCTTCATCCCCGGGCCTTTCCGGACGGGGCGAGCCATAGCTCAAACCGAGGATGGAGAAGACCAGATGACGACCAACCCTTACGAATTCACGTTCGACGCAGCCAGGCAGGCCTTCGCGTCAATGGCTGATGCTCTTAAGACCTTTCAGGTTCCGCAACCTGCCCGCGACTTCGTCAAGCGCGTAGCCCAGGACGCCGCGGCGCGCGCCGAGACAATTCATGCCGGCACAGAGAGGGCGACTGCCGCGATCGAGACCACGGTGACCGAGCAGGTCGATGAGACCGCGAAGATCAGCCGTAACATCCAGCAGGCGCTGCTTGAGGACGCGCAGGCGTTCTTTACCGGCGTCGACAAGCTGGCGTCCGCCCAGTCTCTTGGCGAGGCGTTTCAGGTCCAGAGCGATATCGTGCGTGAGCGCATTGACGTCGTGATGGCGCGGACCCGCGCGACCGCCGACTACATCGGTGAGCGGTTTGCGACCAGCGCGAAAACGGCACAGGAGAACTTCTCCGAGGTCGTTTCGGCGAACAAGGCAGCCTGACGGGGACTTCAAGGCTGCACGTGCGAAAGCCCGCTTGTCAAAGCGGGCTTTCTTTTTGCGCTGCGGCGTCTATTTCCTAGTGAGCCGGATCTGACGTTCGGACCGGGATTGTCGCGAGTCCTGCGTTAAGGACGTCGAATTCAAGGCGCACTGGTGCGAGGTGCCGACAGCATTGGATATCCAATGACGGGACAGCAACGGCTCGTGTCGGCCGGACAGGTGGATGCCGGGCGCGCTGCAGAGCTGCGCCGTGTGAAGGCCGTTGCGGCCGCGGTGCTCGTCGCGTGCCTCGTCGTCCTGGCATTTGCCAAGTTCATGGAGCCACGGCATGCGGCCTTCGGCTTTCTTGCGGCATTCGCGGAAGCCGCCGCGATCGGCGGGCTGGCCGACTGGTACGCCGTGGTCGCGCTGTTTCGCCGGCCGCTTGGCTTGCCGATCCCGCATACGGCGATCATCCCCGCCAACCAGCAGCGGATTGCCGAGAAGCTCGGCGAATTCGTCGAACGGCATTTTCTCGATGCTGCGCCGGTGGAGGCCAAACTCCGCAGCGTCGACTTTGCCTCGTTCGTTGCCGATTGGCTGGCGAACGAGAAACGAAGCGCCGAGCTCGCCCGTTTCGCCGTCAAACTTCTGCCGGATGCGGTCGACGCTGCCGAGAACTCAGGACTGCGCGGATTTCTCGCGCAGCAAGTCGTCGGTCGGCTGCAGGCGCTGGATCTCGCGCCGCTCGTGCGCGGCACGCTGCGCTCGTTCGTGCGCAACGGTCGCCACCGCTCGCTGCTCGACGACCTCCTGCTCGCGATCCACAACGCGATCAACGAACCGCAGATGCTCGCTGCCATCCGTGCGAAGATACGTGACGAGCTGCCGACCATTCTGCGCTTCTATCGCGCCGATGCCTACGTCATGAAGAAGGTTGCCGCTTCGGCAACGGCGTTCTTCGAAGATGTGCGGACTCATCCCAATCATCCATTCCGCGGCGAGTTCGAGCGCCTGGTTTTGTCATTCGTCGACAAGCTCGAGAAGGATCCGCTTTACGCGGGCAAGATTGATGACTTGAAACGCGAGCTGCTCGCGCGGCCGGAGATCGGCCGGCTGGTGCAAGACTTGTGGTCGGGCGTCCGCGATTTCGTTCAGAAGAATGCGTCCGGCGAGAGCGACGTGCTGCAGCGACACCTGGCCGACGCCTTTGCCGGGCTCGGCCGGCAACTCGCCGGCGATGCCGACATGCGCGCGGAGATCAACCAGGGCATGGTGGTGGTGCTGCGTTCCTTCATCGCCGAGCAGAAGAGCGGGGTGTCGAGCTTCATTGCCGATCAGGTGAAGGCGTGGGACATGCGCCAGCTCATCACGCTGATCGAGACCAACATCGGCAAGGACCTGCAATACATCCGCTTCAACGGTACCCTGATCGGCGGTCTCGCGGGGCTGACCCTCCACGCGGTGGAAGCCCTGATCCGGGCGATGTGAGTGGTCGCAGTGTTCAACCGAGCCCGAGCTTTTCGGCAAGGCCTATGCGTTGCAGCTTGCCGGTGGCGCCGAGCGGAATCTGTTCCAGGAACACGATCTTGCGCGGCACCTTGAACGCTGCGAGCCGCTGCGCGCAGAAATCGCGCAGCTCCTTCTCGTTTGGCTTCGCGCCGTCGCGCAGCACGATCGCGGCGGCGACTTCCTCGCCGAGCTTCTCGTGCGGCATGGCGAACACGACGACCTGCTGGACGGCCGGATGATCCATCAGCACCTCATCGACCTCGCGCGGTGAAATCTTCTCGCCGCCGCGGTTGATGATCTCCTTCAGCCGCCCCGTCAGGCTGATGTAGCGATCGTCATCCATCGTGCCTTGATCGCCTGTACGGAACCAGCCGTTGGTGAAGGCAGACGCGTTGGCGGCCGGATTGTTCTCGTAGCCGCGGGTGACGTTGTCGCCACGGATGACGATCTCGCCGATCTCGCCGGGCTTCAGCAACTCGCCATTCTCGCCCATGATGGCGACTTCCGGTCCCGCGGCGAGCCCGACGGCGCCGGGCTTGCGGGCGCCCTTAAGCGGATTGGACGCCATCTGATGCGACGCCTCGGTCATTCCATAGGATTCGATCAGCGGAGCGCCGAACGTGCTTTCGACCTCTGCGATCACCTGCGGCGGCATCGACGATGAGGACGAGCGCACGAAGCGGAGCGGGTGGCGCGCGATGATCTCCTTGTTGCCGCCGGCGCGCGTCAGGATCGCCTGGTGCATTGTCGGCACGGCCGTGTACCAGGTGGGCGCCGCCTCATCCATCCACGCAAAGAACCGCAGTGCATTGAAGCCCGGCGTGCAGAACACACGGCCGCTCGCGGACAACGGCGCGAGCACGCCGGCCATCAGCCCGTGAATGTGAAACAGCGGCATGATGTTGAGGCCGCAATCCTTAGGCCCGAAGGCGAGCGTCTCGGCGATGTTGCCGGCCGAGACGCTGACATTGCGCTGGGACAGCGGCACGATCTTCGGCCGCGATGTGGTGCCCGAGGTGTGCAGGATCAGCGCGACGTCGTCCGCCTCGGCATAGCCTTTCACGCAATCGCCGCCTGCGGCCTCACAGGTGAGCGAGAAGGCGCCGGCGCCCTTGGCGTGGTCCGGCTGCAGTACGATGAGCTTCATGCCAAGCTTGCCGGCGACTGCGATCGCCGGCGAGTTGCTGCCGGCCTCCACGACCAGCGCCTTCGCTTTCACGTCCGACATGTAGAACTCGAACTCGTCGGCCTTATAGGTCGGGTTCAAGGGCGCAGCGGTCGCAGCCGAGGCGATGCCGATGAAGGCGGTCGCCATGTCGGGACCGTTCGGCAGCACGATCGCAACGCGGTCATTACGGCCGACGCCGAAACCGTTGAGCGCGGCGACCGTTCTGTCGACCAGCGCGCGCAGGCCGCCATAGCTCAGGGGCGCTGTATCGGGCGCAGTGACTGCCGGCGCACCATCGGCGCCGGTCGACATCAACTGGCGAAGGGTCGAGCTTCTGGACATGGTGTTCATCTCATTGGAAAGGGCGCAGGCTTAAGTCGAGGCAACGCGCAACCGGCCATGCTGGTCGGACAATGTCTTGCTCAGCAGCTTGACCAGCGCGTAGGTCGTGTCGAGATGCGGCGTCGGCACATCGACGATGCGCCCGAGCTCGATCACCGAGCCGATGAGCGCGTCGGCTTCGACCGGCCGGCCAGCCTCGATGTCTTGCAGCATCGAGGTTTTGTGCGGGCCGACGGCTTCGCCGCCGGCAATGCGCTTCTCGATCGGGATGCGGAAGCGGATGCCGAGCGCTTCGCCGACTGCCTGTGCTTCGCGCATCATGTCGGCGACAAGGCCTCGCGTCAGCGGATAGCGGCAAAGATCTTCAAGAGTCGCATGCGTCAGTGCGCTGACCGGGTTGAAGCTGAGATTGCCCCACAGTTTGGTCCACAATTCCGCGCGGATGTCCGAGACGACCGGCGCCTTGAAGCCGGCCTTCGTCAGGGCTTGCGATACCAGCTTGACGCGCGCGGTCTCATTGTTGTCGATCTCCGAAAGCGAGAAGCGGTTGCCTTCGATGTGCTTGATGACGCCAGGCGTGATGATTTCAGCGGCGGGATAGACGACCGAGCCGAGCACGCGCTCGACCGGCAGGTTGGCTGCAACCACGCCGCCCGGATCGACGCTGTCGAGTTTCCGCCCCTCATAAGGACCGCCGTGCTTGAAGAAGTACCACCACGGGATGCCGTTCTGAGCGGTCAGCACCATGGTCTCAGATGTGTAAAGCTGCTTGAGGTCGGAGACGACGGCTGCGACCTGATGCGCCTTCATGCCGAGGATCACGAGATCCTGCTCTCCGGCCTCCGCGATTTTGTCGGTTGCCGCAACGCGAGCGACGATCTCGCTGCCGTTCTCCTCGATGAGTTTCAGCCCGTTGGCTTTGATTGCGGCGAGATGCGGACCGCGCGCGATTACACTGACCTCTTCGCCTGCCTGCTGCAGCCTCGCTGCAAGCAGTCCGCCGATCGCGCCCGCGCCGACAACGCAAATTCTCATAAGCTGTCCTCATCGCCTGCCAAGAACTCAAGGTTCACGGTCGGCCTGCGCCCTTCAATCAAAGATCGGCGGTTGCTTCAAGGTTGACAACGCCCCTATAGATGCATCGCTGCCCGCCCGCTGGGGGGCGTTGCACAAGTTATGATCGGACATGGCTCATGCCTGAAGCATCCATCTCGCCCGGGAAACCCGCCGTCTGGACGCCGGTTCCGATACCCGAGCAGGTGCCGGTCAAGGAAGGCATCGCCAAGCTTCCCGGCACGTCGCTCTGGTACTGGGACACGGGAGGGGATGGCGACGCGGTCGTCCTGTTGCACGCCGCCTCCGGAAGCGGGGCGTTCTGGGGCTATCAGCAGCCGGTGCTCGCCAAAGCCGGTTTCCGTGTCATCAGCTACTCCCGACGGGGCTACCTGAAATCCGATCCCGGTGATCGGAACGATCCGGGTGTTGCCTCCGAAGACCTGCAGAACCTGCTCGGGTTTCTCGGCGTCGGCAAGTTTCACGTCATCGGTCTTGCGGCGGGCGGCATCGTCGCGACCGATTATGCGCTCTCGTATCCAGAGCGGCTGAAGAGCCTCACGCTTGTTTCGACGATCATGGGTGTGACCGACAAGAGCTACCTGGATCTCTGCAACATCTTCCGCCCGGCGTTCTTTGCCCAGTTGCCGAAGGATTTCCAGGAGCTGAGCCCGAGCTACCGCGCCGGCAACCCGGAAGGAGCGGCAGCGTGGGCTGCACTGGCAAAGACGTCGATGATCGGCGAGCGCCTCAATCAGAAGAACGCCAACGTCATCACATGGGATAAGGTGGAGGCGATCAAGGTTCCGACGTTGTTGATGACCGGCGACTCCGATCTCTGGACACCACCGTCGGTCCTGCGCCTTCAGGCGAGCCATCTGACGCACGCAGAGGTCAAGGTCATCAAGGAGGCGGGCCATGCGCCAAGCTGGGAGCAGCCGGAAGACTTCAATGCGGCGCTGCTGGATTTCGTTCGCCGGAATGCGACCTGAGTCATAATTAAGACAAGACCGGCGCTCGCGGCAAAGTGCGACAGCCTACAAAGGCGGCTTGCTGAATTTCCCCAAACATGCCCTTATGACAGGCAGGAAACGCTTACTCCGGCGCGCACGAGACGATCGCAAAAGATCGCAGGACGCGCGACCGGAAAGGGGGAACGTGCAGGCATGCTGGATTTCATTCAGCAGCTCGTGAGCGGCGTCGCGCTGGGCTGTATCTATGGGCTGATCGCGCTCGGCTTTGTGCTCATCTACAAGACAACGGAAGTCGTCAATTTCGCCCAGGGCGAGCTTCTGATGCTGGGCGGCTTCTTCGCCTTCACCTTCATCGCGCTGCTCGGCCTGAACTACTGGATCGGTTTTGCGCTTGCGGTGGTCTGCATGGCCGCATTCGGCGCGGCCAGTGAGCGCTTTGTCCTGCGACCGGTCCTGGGAAGCCCGCAATTTTCGATTGTCATGGCAACAGTCGGTCTCGGCTTCTTCCTGCGGTCGGTCGCCGGCATGATCTGGGGAACGGACGATCTGAAGATCGATACGCCGTTCTCCACTGGCGTCCTGCGGATCGGTGATCTGGTGCTGGCGCATGACAAGCTGTCGGTAATCGTCGCGACCGCCATTCTTTGCATCGCACTCTACCTGTTCTTCACCAAGACCCAGCTTGGAACGGCGATGCGCGCAACCTCGGAGAATATGCTGGCGGCGTATTACATGGGCATCCCGGTGAAAACCGTGGTGTCCTTGACCTGGGCGATCAGTGCGGCAGTCGCTGCCTGCGCCGGCGTGCTGCTCGCGCCGATCACCTTCATTCACTCGAATGTCGGCCTGGTTCTGGCGCTGAAGGCTTTTCCTGCCGCGGTTCTCGGTGGCTTCGGCAGCATTCCGGGCGCAGTGGTCGGCGGCATCATTATCGGCGTGATTGAAAACATGGCCGGCTTCTACCTGGCGCAAGGTTGGAAAGACGTGGCACCGCACATCGTGCTGCTGACGATGTTGCTTCTGAAGCCGGAAGGCCTGTTCGGCCATATCGGCCGCAAGAAGGTTTAAGGGACGTCCGTCATGCGTTTCATCTTCAAGACGGACTATGACCAGGACATCCGCATCTTCAAGCACAGCGGCTACTGGTACTCGTACAGCATCCTGCTGCTCGTGCTGGCCATGGCGCCATTCGTGCTCGGCAATTATCTGCAGAGCCAGCTGGTGTTCGTGTTCATCTACGCAACGGTCGGGATTTCACTGCTGATCCTCGTCGGCTTCACGGGCCAGGCCTCACTCGGCCATGCGGCATTTCTGGCCATCGGGGCGTACACGTCGGCCTATTGTCAGCAGCATGGCGTGCCTTTCGTGGTGTATTTTCCACTCGCCGGAATTTTGACAGGCATGGTCGGTGTGCTGGTCGGTTTTCCGGCGCTGCGCCTGCAGGGCATCTACCTCGTGATCGCGACGATCTCGTTCGGCGCCATTGTCGAGGAAATCCTTGCACGATGGGAGAGCGTCACCCACGGCAACGAGGGCATGAAGCTGCGCACGCTGGAGCTGTTCGGCCAGGCGGTGCCGCGCGACAGCCCCGGCTTCTATTTCCTGTGCCTTGCCGTCCTCATCCTCGTCATCCTCGCGACGTTGAACCTCTTGCGTTCGCCGACCGGTCGGGCGTTCGTCGCCATTCGCGACAGCGAGACGGCCGCCAAGAGCATGGGCATCGATGTCGCTGCCTACAAGGTCCGCTCGTTCGGCATCAGTGCGACGATCACCGGGCTCGCCGGGTGCCTTTATGCACACAAGCTTTCGTTCATCAGCCCCGAGATGTTCACGCTGCTGCTGTCGATCGAGTTCATCATCGTCATCATCATCGGTGGCATCTTCAGCCTGCACGGAGCGGTGCTCGGCGCGATCTTCATCGTTATGATCGATCCGTTCCTGACAACGCTGAAGGACGATTTGCCCGGGATGATAGGTAACCTCGTGCATGTCTTCGGTGCCGACGTTCCGACCGCCTCGAAGGTGCAGGACCAGGCCGCAAGCATCGCGTCCGCGCCCGGCCTGAAAGGCGCGATCTACGGCCTGATCATTGTCGGCTTCATCTTGTTCGAACCGACCGGCCTGTACGGTCGCTGGCTCAAGATCAAGCTCTATTTCCAGACCTTCCCGATGTACAAGGCGGCGACCTTCAAGCGGCAGAAGACTTACGTTAAATCGGAGCGCAACCGATGAGCTTCCTGGTTGCGGAAAACATCTCGCTGCAGTTCGGCGGCCTCAAGGCGGTCGATCAGGTCAACTTCGCGGTGGAGCGGGGCGAGATCTTCACGATCATCGGGCCGAACGGGGCGGGCAAGACCTCGATCTTCAACCTGATTTCACGGTTCTACAATCCGACCTCCGGCCGCCTGTTTTTCGATGGGGAGGAGTTCACGTCCGCACCGCCGCATCGCATCGCCAAGATGGGGATAGCGCGGACGTTTCAGAACATCGAACTGTTCGACAACACGACGGTGCTGAGCAACCTTCTGGTCGGCCGGCACTGTCACGCCACCACGAACCTCGTCCAGGAGCTGCTGTTCCTGCCGGCCGTGCGACGGGCAGAGTTCGAACACCGCTTCAGGGTCGAGCAGGTCATCGAGCTCTTGGACCTGGAGCCTTATCGCGACAAACTGATCTCGGGGCTTCCCTACGGCGTTCGCAAGGTGATCGAACTCGCCCGCGCGCTCTGCTCCGAGCCGAAGCTGATGCTGCTGGACGAGCCGTCCTCCGGATTGAACGTTGAAGAGACCGACGACATGTCGTTCTGGATTCGTGACATCCGCGACGAGCTCGGCATCACCGTGCTGATGGTCGAGCACGACATGAACCTGGTTTCGCGGGTGTCGGATCGCGTGTTGGCGCTGAACTATGGACGCGAGCTGGCCACGGGCACGCCCTCCGAGGTGCAGAGCCACCCGGAAGTCGTGGCCGCCTATCTCGGCACGTAAACGTAAGGTGCGGGCGATATGAGTGACGCGCAGCCGATCCTGAAGGTGTCGAACATCGAAAGCTACTATGGGCCGATCATGGCGATCCGTGGCGTGAGCCTCAGCCTGTCGGAGGGGAAGATCGTCACCGTGCTCGGCGCGAACGGAGCCGGCAAGACGACCATTCTGAAGACCATCTCCGGCGTCCTGGACCCGTTGAAGGGAGCGGTCGAGTTCGAGGGCAAATCCGTCCAGCGCATGGATCCTGACAAGATCGTCCGGCTCGGTATCAGTCACGTGCCGGAAGGGCGGGAAGTGTTTCCGTTCCTGACGGTGCGGGAGAACCTTGCCATGGGCGGCTTCCTGCGCACCAACCGCGACGAGGTGGCGCAGGATCTGGAGCGGATTTACGGCTACTTTCCAAGGCTCAAGGAACGTCTGGATCAGCCGGCCGGTCAGCTTTCCGGCGGCGAGCAGCAGATGCTTGCGATCAGCCGTGCGCTGATGAACAGACCGAAGGTGCTGCTTCTGGACGAGCCGTCGCTGGGCTTGTCGCCGTTGCTGGTGAAGGAGATTTTCGGCATCATCCGCCGGGTGAATGCCGAGCAGGGGGTTTCGATCCTGCTCGTCGAGCAGAACGCGAAGAAGGCGCTGGAAACCGCAGATTACGGTTACGTGCTCGAAGTCGGCCGCGTGGTCATGGACGACACCTGCGCGCGGCTGATGCAGAGCAAGGACATCCAGGAGTTCTATCTCGGCGCGAAGGAAGACAGCGCGCGCGGCGAGCGCCGCTGGAAGAAGAAAAAGACGTGGCGTTAAAAAGACCCGACGGCAACAAGACCTGGCGCTAAGTCGGGCTGCTTTGGGGGAAGACTGGAGGATCGGTGCACAGACTTCGGCAAAAGACCGAAGCGTCATCGGTGTGAGGTTCAAGGAGCGCGACGATGAAAGTGAAGTCAGCAGCCCTGACGGTCGGCGAAACGTTGCCGAAGACGTTTCTGCTTGGCGTCCAGGCGCGGGGCGACAAACCGGCGATCCGCGAGAAGCGGTTCGGCATCTGGAAGTCGGTGTCGTGGCGGGAGTGGCTACAGACGACCAAGGAGATCGCCTACGCGCTCGATGGGATCGGCTTCAGACCCGGCGACGTGGCATCAATCCTCAGCAACACGGTCGTCGAATGGGTCTACGCCGACATGGGTGTGCTGTGTGCGGGCGGCGTGTCGTCGGGGATCTATCCGACCGATTCCGTCAAGCAGGTCGAATACCTCGTCAATGACAGCCGCACCAAGGTGATCTTTGTCGAGGACGACGAGCAGCTCGACAAGGTTCTGGAGTGCCGCGGCCGCTGCCCGACGCTCGAGAAGATCATCGTGTTCGACATGGAGGGGCTGGCCGCGTTCTCCGACCCGATGGTGATGTCGCTGGAGGCGTTCATCACATCGGGCCGCCAGCACATGGTCGGACGTGAGAAGCTGTGGGAGGAGATGATCGCCTCGCGGGGGCCTCAGGACCTGGCCGTCCTCGTCTACACCTCGGGTACGACCGGGCCGCCCAAGGGCGCCATTCATACCCATCACAGCGTCTGCTTCCAGATTTCGCATGCGGATACGCTGTTTCCGGTGCTCGAGAAGGACGAGCGGCTGTTGTTTCTGCCGTTGTGTCACGTCGCCGAACGCGTCGGCGGCTACTACTACAGCCTGGCGACCGGCTCGATCATGAACTTTGCCGAGAGCCCGGAGACGGTGCCAGACAACATTCGCGAGGTGCAGCCGACGGCTTTCCTGGCGGTGCCACGTGTCTGGGAGAAATTCTATTCAGCGGTGATGATTTCGCTCAAGGACGCGACGCCGCTCGAGAAATGGATCTATAGCAAGGCGATCGCCGTCGGCTACGAGATTGCCGACAGGAGACTGGAAGGCCGGGAAGCGACGCCAGTCCTGAAGGCCAAGTTTCGGATCGCCTACTGGCTAGCGCTGCGCAACATCCGCAAGGTGCTGGGCATCGATCGCTGCCAATATCTCTACACCGGCGCGGCGCCGATCGCGCCTGAACTGATCCGCTGGTACCTCGCGCTCGGCATGAACATGTACGAGGTATATGGTCAGACCGAGAACTGCGGCGTCGCGACCATCATGCCGCACGACCAGATCAAGCTTGGCACCGTCGGCAAGGTTGTGCCGTGGGCGGAACTGAAGCTGTCGCCGGAAAAGGAGATCCTGCTACGGGGCGACTTCCTGTTTGCCGGCTATCTCAATCAGCCTGACAAGACCGCCGAGACCATCGACAAGGACGGCTGGTTGCACACGGGCGACGTCGGCGAGATCGACAACGAGGGTTTTGTTAAGATCAGCGATCGCATGAAGGACCTGATCATCACCGCCGGCGGCAAGAACATTACACCGTCGGAAATCGAGAACCAGCTCAAGTTCTCGCCCTACATTTCCGACGCGGTGGTGATTGGCGACCGCAGGCCGTATCTGACATGCCTGATCATGATCGAGCAGGACAACGTCGAGAAGTTCGCACAGGACAAGGGCATTCCGTTCACCAACTACGTCAGCCTCTGCCGCTCGCCGCAGGTGCAGCAGCTCATCTGGGACGAGGTCGAGAGGGTGAACGCGAACTTCGCGCGCGTCGAAACGATCAAGCGCTTTCACCTCATCGAGCGACAACTGACGCCTGAGGACGAGGAGCTGACGCCGACGATGAAACTCAAGCGCAAGTTCGTGAACCAGAAATACGTCGAAGAAATCGAGGCGATGTACGGGCCGAGGGAGACGGTCAAGGTTGCCTGACAGGGAAGGGCCGGTCACGCCGGAACGAGCGGCCCAGCGTCATGCTCGAAGCAGGACGATCCGGATAACCCAAGGAGGAAGGGACTTCCATGAAGCACATTGCACTCAAGGCGGGTCTGCTGGGGACCGCGATCGCCCTTGCCGCGACGCCGTCGTTTGCCCAAACTAAAACCACGAACCAGGGCATCTCGGCGAACGAGATCGTGGTCGGCACTCATCAGGACCTGTCGGGACCGATCAAGGGCTGGGGCGTGCCGGTCTCCAACGGCATGAAGATGGCGGTCGACGAGATCAACGCCGCCGGTGGCATCCACGGCCGCAAGATCAAGCTCGTGATCGAGGATTCAGGCTATGATCCGAAGAAGGCGGTGTTGGCGACGCAGAAGATGATCGAGAGGGACAAGATCTTCTCGATGATCGGCGCGATGGGTTCGCCGACCGTGCTCGCCGCGCAGGACGCGGTGCTGGATGCCGGCATCACCCAGCTCTTCCCGCTGACCGCAGCCGAGTTCACCTACAAGTTCGATCCGGCCAAGCCGCAGGAGCGGCTGAAGTTCAACAACCTGCTGCCGTATGTGGAAAGCACGCGTGCGGCGCTGAAACACATGATCGACGCGAACAAGGTGCAGAAGCCGTGCATCATGTATCAGGACGACGAGTACGGGAAGAACGTCCTTGACGGCTTCGAGAAGCAGCTCCAAGCGATGAATATCAAGGCCGCCGCCGTCACGAGCTACAAGCGCGGCGTATCCGACTTCAGCGCCCAGGTCTCAAAGATGAAGGCCGACGGTTGCGACCTCGTCGTTCTGGGCACGGTCATCCGCGAGACCATCGGCGCCATGGCCGAGGCAAAGAAGCTCGGCTGGGATGTCACTTTCCTCGGCGCGACACCGACAAACGTGCTGGAAGTCCCGGTCCTTGGCAAGGAGGCGGTCGAGGGTCTTTATGCGGCGGCTGCCTTTGAAATTCCTTACGAAGATACGGCGAAGGGCAAGGTCAAGGAGTGGCTCACCAACTACAAGAAGCAGTTTGGCACAGACGCCAACACGCAGGCGATCATCGGCTACAACGCGATCATGACATTCGCGCACTACGCGAATGAAGCCGGCAAGGATCTGACCGGCCAAAAGCTGCTCGATGCGATGGAAGGCGGCAAGCCGTTTGACGACATCTTCGGTAATCCCACCACCAAGTTCTCTAAGACCAACCATCTCGCGTCGACTGTGACGCAGGTGCAGAAAGTCGAGAAGGGGCGCTGGGTCGTGGTCAAGGGCGGCTTGATGTTCTGAGCTAATCCGAAGTGCCGGTTTCTTACAAGGCGGCCCGTTCCACGAGCGGGCCGTCTTTACTGCGAAGCAACGAAAGGAATCGACGAAGTCCAGTTCCGGAGTAAGATTTGAGCGGGGCCGCAGAGCCCGATCGAAAAATATCAACGACGACGCGAGATCGTCTGTGGAGGAACGTGCTGATGGACCACTCAATCCTCAGAGCCGGCCTGCTTGGCGCGGCGATAATGCTTGCTGCGACGCCGGCGCTGTCGCAAACGAAGGTCACCAACCAGGGAGTTTCGGCAACCGAGATCGTTGTCGGCAACCACTCGGACCTTTCCGGTCCGGTGAAGGTCTGGGGCGTGCCGTTCACGAACGGCCTGAAGATGGCGACAGACGAGATCAATGCGGCGGGCGGCATCCACGGCCGCAAGATCAAACTCGTGATCGAAGACTCGGGCTACGATCCGAAGAAGGCGGTGCTCGCGACGCAGAAGCTGATCGAGAGGGACAAGGTGTTCTCGATCGTCGGCGGCGGAGGCTCGGCACCGGTATTGGCCGCACAGGACGCGGTGCTGGAGGCCGGCGTCACGCAGCTCTTCCCGCTGACGGCCGCCGAGTTCACTTACAAGTTCGACCCGGCCAAGCCGCAGGAAAGGCTGAAGTTCGGCAATCTGTTGCCATACATCGAGAGCACCCGCGCTGCATTGAAGTACATGGTCGAGACCTTCAAGCCGCAAAAGCCCTGCATCATGTATCAGGACGACGAGTACGGAAAGAACGTGCTTGAAGGCTTCGAGAGCCAGCTGCAGGCGATGAACGTCAAGCCGGCGACCATCACCAACTTCAAGCGCGGCGTGTCGGATTTCAGCGCCCAGGTTTCCAAGATGAAGTCGGACGGATGCGATCTCGTGGTGCTCGGCACCATCATCCGCGAGACCATCGGCGCCATGGCCGAGGCCAGGAAGCTCGGCTGGGATGTCCGCTTCATGGGCGCATCGGCGACCAACGTGCTCGAGGTGCCCGCTCTCGGCAAGGAGGTGGTTGAGGGGCTCTATGCCGCGGCCGCGTTCGAGGTGCCGTACGAGGACACGGCGAAGGGCAAGGTCAAGGACTGGCTCGTCAACTACAAGAAGACGTTCGGCAGCGACGGCAATACGCAGGCGGTCATCGGCTACAACGCCATGATGACGTTTGCGCATTACGCGAAGCTCGCAGGCAAGGACCTGACGGGTCAGAAATTCCTCGACGCGCTTGAAAGCGGTGACCCGTTCGACGACATCTTCGGCAATCCGACCACCAAATTCTCCAAGACCAATCATCTGGCGTCGACCGTGACCCAGGTGCAGAAGGTCGAGAAGGGCCGCTGGGTCGTGGTGAAGAGCGGACTGATGTTCTGATCGGCAACCCGCGATGGTGAAAAAGCGGTCCGGACGAACGTCCGGGCCACTTTTCGCTGAGACGTATTGCCGAAAGATCAGCCTGATGCCGAGGGCGTGCTGGCGGTCCGATCGAGACTGCATCGCAGTCGCATGCCATGCATTCGGGTCGAAGCCGTTTCGTCAGAGAGCGCGCCGGAAGGTCAGGTTGAGCCGCATGCGGCCGAGCTTTTCGTGCTCGCCATCCTTCAACGCCGTGACGCCATGGTAGCAAAGGCGCGACCGGCCGCCCCAGACTGCAACGTCGCCGTGACGCAACACATACCTGCCGACCGGTGCGGTTCGTGTCAGGCCGCCAAATTGAAAGGTAGCCGGCAGGCCCAGCGACACCGAGACAATCGGCTCGGAAAGGTCGCGTTCATTCTTGTCCTGATGCAAGGACAGGCGGGCGCCTGGTTCATAGCGGTTGATCAGGCATGCGTCCGGTACAAAATCTGGATAGCCTGCCTCGCGAGCAGCAGCTCCCGCGAGGTCAACAAAACAGTCCGGGAGCGCTGGCCACGGTAGGCCGCTGTCCGGATCGAGGCGCCCGTAGCGATAGCCCGTGCGGTCGGTGATCCAGCCGGCCGCTCCGCAATTGGTCATCGCCACCGACATGATGAAACCGCCTGGCGTGATCATGCGCCGAAACGGTGCCCGAGCGATGATTGCATTCAGCGCGGCCAGGACGTCGGTCTCAAATGCAAGTGCCTTGCCGCGCAGGAGCACGGCGTTCTCGGCCATGACTTCGCGTGAAAAGGCATCTCGCGCCACGACGTCGCGTGGCGCATCCAATGAATCAGGCGTGTCGAACAGGTCCTTCATCGTCTCGTTGATATCTCGTTCACTGGCCCCGGCGGCGGTGGTTGCAGGCGAATTCACGGTCGAGCAGGGTGCGCTTGCGCTTCACGCCCCAAGCATACCCCGAAAGTGCGCCGTCATTCCGCACGACCCGGTGACACGGGATCGCGATTGCGAGGTTGTTCGCCGCACAGGCACCGGCGACGGCCCGAACCGCCTTGGGCGAACCGATCCGCCGCGCGATTTCCGCGTAGGAGGCGGTGTGCCCGTCGGGAATCTCCTGCAAGGCTCGCCACACCCGTTGCTGGAAGGCGGTGCCGCGCACGTCGAGCGGCAGGTCGATGCCAAGGGCCGGGGCCTCGACGTAGCCGACGACGCGCGCCACGAGATTTTCGTAGTCCCTGTCGGCTCCGATCAGATGCGCGTTCGGAAAGCGGTCTTGCAGGTTGCGTATCAGCGCCTCAGGGTCGTCGCCGAGCAGGATCGAGGCGACGCCCTTTCTGCTCGAGGCAACCAGAATCGCGCCCAACGACGACTGGCCGATCGCAAAACGGATCTCTTCGTTGCAGCCGCCGGAGCGGTATTGTGTCGGTGTCATCCCTAGCATCCAGTTGGACTTCTCGTAGAAACGTCCGCTCGAACTGAAGCCGGCGTCGTAGATCGCTTCGGTCACCGTATTGCGCCGCACGAGTCCTCGGCGGAGCTTCGCTGCGCGATGCGCTGAAGCGTAGTCCTTGGGCGTCAGGCCCGTGGTCGCCTTGAACAGGCGATGGAAGTAGCGGGTGCTGCGTCCAGCGGACGCGGCAAGAGCCGCGAGCGACGGCTCTTTCTCGCTGCTTTCGATCAGGCGGCACGCCCGTGCGATGATGGTGGCGTTCTCACTGTCTGTAGTGAGACCGTCCGGATTGCAGCGCTTGCATGGTCGAAAGCCGGTCGCTTTTGCCGCATCGAGTGAATCGTGAAGCTGCACGTTCCTGGGGTTGGCGGTCCGCGACGGACATGATGGCCGACAATACACTCCGGTCGTCGACACGGAATACCATAACTGGCCATTGGCCCGTCGATCGCGGGCGACGATCCGTGCCCATCGCGGGTCGTTGGTTATGGTCGCCTGATGCGTAGTGCTCAGCGCCCGAAGCGTTGCGGTCACAGTGGTTCTCATTGCCATGCCATCAGTGTCATCACACGATGAGTTGCCGAGCCACCCGTTTCCTGCGCTTTCGTGCGGAACAGCCGCGAGCGCAGTCGAATGGCAAGGTCGCCGCAAGGAACTCCCGCGGCGACCAGATGCCAACTTAAGCCGCGCGAATGAGACCGAGTTGCTGGAGCGCGGTGACACCATCGTCGAGGCCGACTTCTTCGGTGATCCGGCCGTCCTTCAGCTTCAATACCGTCGTGCCGGTGAATCTCATCTTGCGGCCGGTGTTGGCCGGCAAAGATCCCATCAGAAAGTCGCTGAAAGCGGGCCCGGTATGTGTTCCGCCGCCTTCCCAACGGCCGACCACACAGTCGCCCTCGGCGATAAGATCGGCAGCACCCCAGAAATTGAGATCCGGGAACGCCCCGCGAAATCCAGTCATGAACGCCTTGATGTCGTCACGCCCCCTGCGTGGCGCGTGCAGTGAATACTGCAGCAGCATATCGGGTGCAGCGAGTTCATCGACAACTCCGAGGTTGCAGTTTTCGCCCCAGAAGTCCGCGAACCAACGGCCGACGACGGCCTTGTTGTCATCTTCTTTCGACATGATCGGTCTCCCTTGTATTTCGATTGCCGCCCGCATTCAGCGGCCTCCCGAAAATGGGTTCGGAGATCGATCGAAGCACTCCGGATATTGCCCTCACATCGAAAGTCTTTGCATCCCCGCTTGTGTCGCCAACACTTCGATATGTATCGAAGCATAGATGTGGCTAAATCATATAATCAGCCGCTGTAACGTCGAAGAACAGGAGAGAGGCAATGACCGATATTTCGGGCCAGAGTTTCGTGATAGCTGCGTTCTGGGAAACTCATCCAGGTGAGGAGGCCGTCGTTGCGAATTTGCTTCGCAGCTTCCTTCCGCAGGCTCAGAAGGAGCCCGGCGTAAGGCAGTTTCAGATTCATCAAAACACGGCCAAGCCGCGCGAATTTTTCTTCTACGAAGTCTTTGCGAATGAAGCGGCGTTCGCCGATCACCAGCAAACCGAGCACTTCAAGACGATCATCCAGGGGCAGGCCCTTGCGAAACTCGCCAAGCGCGAGCGTGTGCAGTTTCACTTCATCTGACGGAGCGTCGTTGGGCGACGGCCGCGGCGCTCAAGGGTAGCCGCGGATCGTCATCCGATCGGCGCGGACTTCCCAGCTTTCCAACCGGTCGAGGAAGCTTAAGCCCAGCAGGTTGGACTTTGCCTGGCCGCGCGGGACCACCAGCGCCGGCACCGAACGCTCGACCACGGTGCCGACAGCAATACGATCGAGCGTCAGCCGCGCAGCGCGCGTGCGTCCGGAGGCGGTTTCCAGATCGACATTGTACTCGAGAAATTCCAGCGGCAGGCCGATGGCCTTGGCTGTTTCGTAGGTCAAGACGACGGAGGTCGCGCCGGTATCCACCACCATCGGCGCGCGGAAGTTGTTGATCTTCGCGTGCACGGCGAACTCGCCGCCATTCTTGCGCGGAATGTCCACGGCGCGCAGGCTCGATGCCGCGCGAGCGCGCACGGCGCTGGTCACCTCGGTCGCGGTCGCCGCGACGGTCTTCTGGGCGTAAGCGATGCGTTCGGCGTCGCCATAGATGAGCGCCCCGGCAGCAAGCAGCAGACAGACGATGGCGATCAGCAGTTTCACGGCGCACCCGCCGTCAGGTCTCCACCGGCGAGAGACCGGCGTCCAGCATGCGCTGCCTGAGCGTCGCCATAATCGACAGCCGCTCCGCGCTTTCCATGCGACCCCAGCGCGCAATCTCCGGGAGTGTGCGGCCGCAGCCGAGACACATATTGGTTTTGGGATCCATGAGACACACGGCGACGCAGGGCGTCTCGGCCTTCCTTTCGGTCATTGGACATCACATGCATATTCCCTGACGCGCGACAACCCTCATTCCTTGAGGCCGGTGCCTGCATTCATGATCGGCACCTTGCGCGCGCGATGATTCTCGTGGGTCGGATCCCACTCCGGCTGCAATGCGGGTGACGGCTCTTGCATCGGCGCGAGCGCTGACATCACGCGCTCAGGCGGGAAGGTCACGGTCACTTCGGTGCCGATCCGCAGTTTCGACTTCAGCGTGAAGGTGCCGCCATGCATGTCGATCAGGTTCTTGGCGATCGGCAGTCCGAGCCCTGCGCCTTGTTCGGCGGACTTGATCGAGTTCGAGCCTTGTCCGAACGATGCAAGCACGATCGGAATTTCCTCTTCGGCGATGCCGCTACCTGAGTCCTTGCAGGTCAGGTACTGCCCACCCGACGCGGTCCAGCCGACCTTGAGCCATATCTCGCCGCCGGGCGGCGTGAACTTGATGGCATTCGACAGGAGATTCAGCACGACCTGCCGGACCGCGCGCTCGTCCGCCCACAGTCGCGGCATGCCCGCCTCGAAGACTTCGTGGATCGTCAGTCCGCGGCTCGACGCGCGCAGCTTCAATAGATGATGGCAGTCGGCGACGACATGAACTAGCGAAACCGCTTCCTCGTTCAATTCGTAGCGGCCGGCCTCGATACGCGACAGGTCGAGGATCTCGTTGATCAGGTTGAGCAGATGGACGCCCGAGTTGTGGATGTCGGCTGAATAGTCCTTGTAAACCGGCACAGCATGTTTGCCGAAGATCTCGCTCTTCATCACTTCCGAGAAGCCGAGGATGGCGTTCAGCGGCGTGCGCAGCTCGTGGCTCATTTGCGCGAGGAAGCGCGACTTGGCGACGTTGGCGGATTCGGCGCGGAAGCGCGCTTCGTCCGAGATGGCCTTGGCCTGTTCAAGCTCGCCGATCAGGGCATCCTTTTCGGCACGCGCCTCCAGTGCTGCGAGCGTCGTCGAGTGCAGCCGATAGGCCAGCAGCGCGAAGTAGCCTTCGGCAGCGATCGCGAGGATTGCGAGCACATAATCATCGAAAGAACCGCGCAGTGCGAAGTTCAGGGCGATCGCCGTCGTTACCGGGACAGTGGCGGCGAAAGCCGCCATCGGCAGGCTGGCGGCAAGCATGCTGGAGACTGCGACCACCAGCAGCATCAGGAACACGAGCAGCGTGTTCGAGACCATGTCGAAGCCGGACGGGTGGATCAGGATGAAGGTCCAGGACAGACCGAACAGCAGATCGATCAGGATGAAGCGGGTGCGCCAACGCCGGGTGGTCGCCGGCGACGCCGGTTCATTCAGGAAGCGGCGGCAGTTCGTGATCATCACGGCGTGCACACCGAGGATCACGCAGGTCCAGACCGCCGCGCCGAGCGCGCTGACCCAGATGCTGGACAGCAGGCCCGCTGCCACCACTAGCAACATGACGACCAGCGAGGCCGACAGCCGGGTCTGGGCGTATTGGCGCAATAACTCGTGATCGAAGGCAGGACGGGTGCCGCTGGTCGAGGTCAGGCGGTCGCGTGCCTCGCGAACACGCTGGCTGGCCGCGCGACGTCCGCGCGACTGTGGCGTCGGCTGCTCGAGGGGAACAGCGACGACCTCAGGCCTTTCCCCGGACTCACTCATTACGGACACGCACTTAAGACCGGACTCGGACGCACAAATGCTTGATCCCTATCTCTGGCGTCAAAGAGTTAGGGCTGCCTTAAACAGCTGCCTTTTTCGGCTAACAAATTGCTAATTTTTGCCAGACTCGCGCTCTGGTGGGCGCGAAGGGTCCCACTGTCGTCCAGGCATCGAATGCCTTGAGTGTGATATTGATCACATAACGCCGGAACGGACAAAGTTACAGAGGCACGAACGGCGAAACCGTATCCCAAAAGGGGAGTGCCCATGTCCGCTCTTTATCGATCGTCGCTCGGAAGCCGTTTGCTTGCGGCCGCTTTTGCCTGCTTCCTCGCGATCGGGACACCGACGCCTGCGCCCGCCGGCCCCATTCTTGCCCAGACCGAGACGCCGAATTTCGGCAGATCCCGTGCTGCCGAGGTGCCGGCCCCGGCCGCGTCTGCCGATGAGAATGCCCAGCAATCGGCCGATGTGGGCAATCCTGCGCCGGCGAGGGGCGCGGAGAGGCGGGTCGCGCTGGTGATCGGCAACTCGGCTTACGAGCACGTCACGGCGCTGCCGAACCCGGCAAATGACGCAAAGGCGATCGGCCAGCTCCTGAACTCGGCCGGTTTCGAAGTCATCCAGGCGACCAATCTGGACCACGACGAGATGATCCAGGTCTTGCAGGACTTCTCCGCCAGGATTTCCGAACGCGGTCCGAATACCGTCGCCTTCGTCTATTACGCGGGGCACGGCTTGCAGATCGCCGGCGACAACTATCTCGTGCCGGTTGATGCCCGGATCGCCTCGGAAGCGGATGTTTCGAACGCGACCGTTCGTCTGGTTGACGTCATGGCTACCCTGCAGGCCGTGCCGAGTCGGATGCGGATCGTCGTGCTCGATGCCTGCCGCAACAACCCGTTCTCGCAACTGAAGGACACCGGTCGGGGTCTGGCCATCGTCGATGCGCCGAACGGCTCCATTGTCGGCTACTCCACCGCTCCGGGTACCGAAGCGTTCGACGGGGAGGGGCAGAACAGTCCGTATACCCAGGCATTCCTGCGCCTTGGCCGCGAACAGAACCTGCCGATCGAACAGTTCTTCAAGAAGGTGCGCGTGGTCGTCAACGACGTGACAGAAGGCCGGCAGACGCCGTGGGAAAGTTCGTCCCTGACCAGCGACTTCTACTTCTTTGGCGACACGGCGGTTGCCGAAGCAAAGACCGTGGATCCGGCGCTGTCAGCGAACGCCTCTGCCGATAAGCCGGCGGTGGTCGCGCAGAACATGCGTTCGCGGACACCACGCGAAGCTTACAGCTACGCGATCGCGGAAAATTCGGTCGAGCACTACCAGGAGTTCGTCCGGATCTATCCGTATGACCCGTTCGCAAACCACATCCGCCGTTTGCTAACCGCGAAGCTGCTCGCCGCGGCATGGCATAGGGCAGTGCTTGCAAACTCGCCAATCGTCTACAAGGACTTCTACAGTAAGTATGCGGACAGCCCGTATGCGAAGGTGGCGATGAAACTTGCTGTGCAGCCGAAGGCCATGCCGCTCTATCAGCCGACCAAGATCATGGTTGCACCCCAGATCGCGCAGCGGGTCGGGCTCGGCAGCTTCAACGGTGTGAACGTTCCGCAAGGCAACAACGCTCCGGTTGGCCTTGGCGGCGCCGGTTCGCTGTTCACCAAGAAGTTCGGATCCACCCAAGGTTTCGGCACCGGGCCGGATGCTGGCCAGAAGCTCGGCCTGCCCGGCCGCAATGGCGGGCAGGGCGCTTCGTTGCCGGACAACGGCAAGCCGCTGGTGCCGGGCGTCGACCTGGCGAAGGGGGTAAAGCGTTTCGATACGGCGAAACGGTTCGATACGAAGATCGGCGGTGGTCGCCTCAAGACCCCGACAGGAACCAACCAGTCACTCAACGACCGGGCCAACGGATCGCCTTTGATCAAGCGTTTCGACCGCCCGCGCGTCACCAATCTCGGATCGAATGAGACATCGACCGTAAAGCGGCTTCAGACGGGTCGGCGCTCAACGTTCGCCGGCAACAACGGCAGCGGCTCCAATTTTCAGTTCCGCAGCGCCAAGCCGGCCTCGTTCGGCGGCGGCGGTAGCAGTGCGGCCGGCCGGTTCGCCGGCGGCGCGGGCTTCGGGCGTTCGTTCCGGTAAGACGCGATCAATGGAGAACGGCATCAATAGCATATGGCGAGGGGAAATCCCTCGCCAATTGCTATGCGCTGTTTGCTCTGGTCACCGCTCCAGTCGCGCGATCAGGCTCGACGTATCCCACCGGCTGCCGCCCATCTTCTGCACTTCCGAATAGAAGTTATCGACCAGGGCGGTCACTGGCAGGCTCGCGCCATTGCGTCGCGCTTCAGCAAGGCAGATCGACAGGTCCTTGCGCATCCACTCGACTGCAAAGCCGAAGTCAAACTTTCCCTCGTTCATCGTCTTGTAGCGGTTTTCCATCTGCCAGGACTGCGCGGCACCCTTCGAGATCGTCTCGATCACGGCATTGACGTCGAGGCCGGCCCGTTTGGCGAAATGGATAGCTTCCGACAGGCCTTCGACTAGCCCTGCAATGCAGATCTGGTTGACCATCTTGGTGAGCTGACCCGAACCGGCAGGGCCAAGCCGCTTGCACATCCGTGCATACGAAGCGATGACCGGTTCTGCCGCTGCATAGGCTTTTTCGTCGCCGCCGCACATGACGGTCAGAACGCCGTTTTCGGCACCGGCCTGGCCGCCCGAGACCGGTGCGTCGACGAATCCGAATCCGCGCTTACCGGCTTCTGCGTTGAGCTCGCGCGCGACCTCCGCAGAGGCGGTCGTATGATCCACGAACACCGCGCCGGATTTCATGCCGGCGAGGACGCCATCCGCGCCAAGCGCGATCGATCGCAGGTCGTCATCATTGCCGACACAGGTCATCACGAAGTCCTGCCCCTGGGCCGCTTCTCTCGGCGTCGGTGCTGCGCGACCTCCGAATTTGTCCGACCACGCCTTGGCCTTCGCGGGTGTACGATTGTAGACGGTGACCTCGTGCTTGCCCTTGCTGACGAGATGCCCTGCCATGGGGAAGCCCATCACGCCGAGACCGATGAACGCCACTTTAGCCATAATCTGAGCCTTTGCCTGGATTGTCGGAATGCCAATTTTCGAGCGCACAAAGCCGCGCTGGGAACGGCCGCGCCGGTTTACGCTGCAGCGCCGTCGTTGCGCGTTGCATCGGATCGCAGCATAAGGAATGCTGCGCGAAGGGCAACGGCAGATCGTTTCAGGCGGGAGGTACGATATGGGCGTCGGCGTTCTCGACCATTTCAATATTCGCACCAGGAATCTCGGCGAGACCGTGCGATTTTACACGGACATTCTTGGCCTCGAGCAGGGGCCGCGGCCGAATTTTGCGTTCCCCGGCGCGTGGCTTTACAGCGAAGGGCGTGCGGTCGTGCACCTCGTCGATATTTCGCCGACTGATGAGCCACAAAAGCCGGATTCCGGCGTTGTTCATCATGTGGCTTTCAACAGCCGGGGCTTTGCAGGCATGAAGCAGCGGCTGCAGGCCAAGGGCGTCGCTTTCGAGGCGCGCGAGGTGCCCGGCGGCGATTTATGGCAGATCTTCGTTCACGATCCGAACGGCGTGATGATCGAGCTCAATTACGAGACCGCAAAAGAGCAGTGATGCCCGGCGTTCGTGCCGGTATCCGGCGAGGAGATTACAAGTGAGTGTGACGGCGCAGCAAGTTCTCGATGCGCTTGCGAAAGTGAAGTCGCCGCGTGGCGCTTCGCTGCCCGAAGCCGGTGTTCTTTCGGAGATCGTGGTCAACGACGGCAAGGTGTTCTTCTCGATCAATGTCAACGCCGCCGAGGCGAAAGCTTGGGAGGACATTCGCTCAAAGGCGGAAGCCGCGGTGCGGGCCCTGCCGGGCGTAACCTCGTCGATGATCGCGTTGACAGCGGAACGCAAGCCCGGCGGCCAGCCGCCGGGTCCGCCACCGCAGGCGCGCCGGGGCGTGCCGCCGGCGAGTTCGCATCGCGCGCCGCAGGCGCCGCACGGGTCGCCGATGGCAAAGCAGGCGCCGGTCCCCGGCGTCGGCGCCATCATTGCCGTCGCATCCGGCAAGGGCGGCGTCGGCAAGTCCACCACGGCGCTCAACGTCGCTTTGGGCTTGCGCGACCTCGGCCTAAGGGTCGGTGTTCTCGACGCCGACATCTACGGCCCCTCGATGCCCAAGCTGACCGGCATTCGCGAGAAGCCGCAGCTGAACGACGCCAAAAGGATGGTTCCGATCTCGCGCTTCGGCCTGGCGATCATGTCGATCGGCTTTCTCGTGGAGGAGGAGACGCCGATGATCTGGCGTGGGCCGATGGTGATGTCGGCCATCACGCAGATGCTGCGCGAGGTGGAATGGGGTACGCTCGACATCCTGGTGGTCGATATGCCTCCGGGCACCGGCGACGCGCAGCTCACCCTTGCACAGCAGGTGCCGCTGCAGGGGGCAGTCATCGTCTCGACGCCGCAGGATCTCGCATTGATCGATGCCCGGCGCGGGCTAGCGATGTTCAGCCGCGTCAACGTGCCGGTGCTCGGCATCGTCGAGAACATGAGCTACTTCCAGTGCCCGCATTGCGGCACCCGCTCGGATATTTTCGGCCATGGTGGGGCGCGGCACGAGGCGCAAAAGCTCGGCGTTGCGTTCCTTGGCGAGGTCCCGTTGCACATGGACATCCGAGCGACGTCCGACGCCGGCACGCCGCTGGTCGAAAGTGAGCCGGCCAGCGATCACGCGGCCGCCTATCGTGCGATCGCGGCCGCCATCAAGGACCGGCTCAGGATCGCCACACCGGCTGCATAATTGCGCCCGACCGGCTGAGTAGGGGCTTATTCGACTTTCGTTCAAGCGCGGGGCAGGTGCTCGTTTTCGTTTGCAACCAGCCGTGCTAGAGGCCGGTCCATTAGAGGACCGGCAGGGGTCCCCCCAAGGAACAGGATGTATTCAATGAAGCGTCGCGACTTTCTCAAGACTTCAGTGACCGGTGCGGCCGTGGCGGCTGTTGCCTCGCCGGCGATTGCGCAAAGCTCCCCGGAAATCAAATGGCGATTGACGTCGAGCTTTCCGAAATCGCTCGACACCATCTACGGCGGCGCAGAGTATTTCGCCAAGCAGGTTGCCGAACTGACCGACAACAAGTTTCAGATTCAGGTGTTCGCTGCCGGCGAAATCGTGCCGGCTCTGCAGGCGCTCGACGCGACCAGCAACGGGACGGTCGATGCCGCGCATACCGTCTCATACTACTACGTAGGCAAGGATCCGACCTACGCCATTTTCGCGTCGGTGCCGTTCGGCCTCAACGCTCGCATGCAGAACTCGTGGCTCTATCAGGCCGGCGGCAACGAACTCGCCAATGAGTTCTTCAAGAAGGCCAACGTGATCGGCTTTCCCTGCGGCAACACGGGAACGCAGATGGGCGGCTGGTTCCGCAAGGAGATCAAGACAGTCGCCGATCTGTCGGGCTTGAAATTCCGCATCGGCGGCATCGCCGGCCAGGTGCTGCAGAAGCTCGGCGTGGTGCCGCAGCAGATCGGCGGTGGCGACATCTATCCGGCGCTGGAGAAGGGCACCATCGACGCTGCCGAGTGGGTCGGTCCCTATGACGACGAGAAGCTCGGCTTCGCGAAAGTGGCGCAGTACTACTACTATCCGGGCTTCTGGGAAGGCGGGCCAACCGTCCACGCGTTCTTCAATCTCGACAAGTACAACGCGCTTCCCAAGAGCTACCAGGCCGCGCTCTTCAATGCGTCCAACAGTGCGAACACGTGGATGCTGGCACGCTACGACATGCAGAACCCGGCCGCCATCAAGCGCCTGGTCGCGGCCGGTACGCAACTGCGCCCATTCTCGGACGAGGTCCTCAATGCAGCGTTGACAGCGACCAACGAGCTCTGGGCTGAAATCTCGGCCAAGAACGCCGATTTCAAGAAGGCGATCGACGCCATGCTGGCCTATCGCGCTGATCAGTATCTGTGGTGGCGGGTGGCTGAATACACCAACGACACCTTCATGATCCGCTCGCGCACGCGCGGCTGATTTCTCAAGCCGCTTCAGGCGACTTCTGCGACTAAAGCCCAGCCGTCTGGCTGGGCTTTTTGCATGCCTGACCAGCAATTCCGTGTATGCTCGATACCCAAGTCCATGCAGGACCAAGCCCTCGCGAAAGAAGGGCAGTTAGGAGAAAACGCCAAGGAGAAAGAATTCCATGAAGAGACGAGACTTCATCAAGAGCGCCGGCCTTGGAGTAGCCGGTGCGGCGGTCGCTGCGCCGGCGATCGCTCAGTCCATGCCGGAGCTGAAATGGCGCATGACATCGAGCTTTCCGAAGTCGCTGGATACGATCTATGGCGCGGGCGAGGTTTTCGCCAAAGCCGTCGCCGAGGCGACAGACAACAAGTTCCAGATTCAAGTGTTTGCGGCGGGCGAAATTGTCCCAGGCCTGCAGGCCGCTGACGCGGTGAGCAACGGCACGGTCGAGATGTGCCACACCGCATCGTACTACTATGTTGGCAAGGACCCAACTTACGCGCTGGCGACCGCAGTGCCGTTCGGGCTGAACAGCCGGATGCAGACGGCGTGGCTGCAGGTGGGCGGCGGCGGCGACTTGCTGAATGAGTTCTATAAGAAGGCCAACATCATCGCATTTCTGGCGGGCAACACCGGGTGCCAGATGGGCGGATGGTATCGCAAGGAGATCAAGGAGCCGAAGGACCTCTCAGGCCTGAAGATGCGCATCGGCGGTTTTGCCGGCCAGGTCGTCAGCAGGCTGGGCGTCGTGCCGCAACAGATTGCCGGCGGTGACATCTATCCCTCACTTGAAAAAGGCACCATCGACGCCGCCGAATGGGTCGGACCTTACGACGACGAGAAGCTCGGCTTCCAGAAGGTCGCAAAATACTACTATTACCCCGGCTGGTGGGAAGGCGGCCCGGCATTGCACAACTTCGTCAACCTCGAGAAGTGGAACGCGCTGCCAACGGCCTACAAGTCGATCATCAAGACGGCCTCGTCGCTGGCAAACGAGATAATGCAGGCGCGTTACGACGCGTATAATCCGGCGGCGCTGAAGCGGCTGATCGCTGGCGGTGCGGAGCTGAGGCCGTTCTCGCAGCCAGTGATGGAAGCCTGCCTGAAGGCGTCGAATGAGGTGTATGCAGAGACATCGGCCAAAAACGCCGACTTCAAGAAGGTGTTTGACAGCATGGTCGCGTTCCGCAACGACCAGTATCTGTGGTGGCAGGTCGCGGAGTTCTCCTACGACAACTTCATGGTCCGCTCGCGCACGAAGAGCTGACAAGCGAATAGTCAGTAGTGAGTAGGGAGAGGTTATCCAACTACTCCCTATTCGCTACTCACTACTTTCGCTCTCTCACTCCATCTTCGGCGGTCCGAGGTCGAGCGGCGGCAGGTCCAGTTGCGGCAGCTGGAAATCGACCTTGGCGGGATCGACGCCCGTGCCTGCGCTCTTGTAGTGCATCACCATTTGCGGGAATGCGATCACAAGACCAACCATGATGCACTGAATGATGACGAACGGCACGGCGCCCCAGTAGATCTGTCCCGTCGTCACGGGCTCCATGCGCTTGCCACTGACGCGATCGATGTAGCTTTCCCGAGGGGCCACGGACCGCAGATAGAACAGCGCAAAGCCGAACGGCGGGTGCATGAAGCTCGTCTGCATGTTGACGCCGAGGATGACGCCAAACCAGATGAGATCGATCCCGAGCTTCTCGGCTGCGGGCCCGAGCAGCGGCACGATGATGAAGGCCAGCTCGAAGAAGTCGAGGAAGAACGCGAGCAGGAAAACAATGACGTTGACGAAGATCAGGAAGCCGACCTGTCCGCCGGGCAGCGAGGTGAGCAGCTCTTCCACCCAGCGGTGTCCGTCGACGCCATAGAATGTCAGCGAGAAGACGCGCGCGCCGATCAGGATAAAGACGACGAAGGCGGAAAGTTTCGCGGTCGATTCAGCGGCCTGGCGCGTCAGGTCGAAGCTGAGCCGACCTTTCATGATGGCGAGGATGATAGCGCCCGCAGCGCCCATCGCGCCGCCTTCGGTCGGGGTGGCAACCCCGATGAAGATCGTGCCAAGGACCAGAAAGACGAGACCGAGCGGTGGCACCATCACGAACACGACCTGCTCGGCGAGCTTCGAGAGCATCTTCAGCCCGCTGAAGCGGTTGATGACTGCGATCACGAAGGAAACCGCAACACCTACGGTCATCGTCAGGACCACGTAGTCGGCCCCCGCGCGCACGTTCGTATAGCTCATCGCAAATATCGCGGCGGCGACCGATCCGCAAACTACCAGAAAGAGCGAGATCGTCATCGTCCGGATGAGGCCGACGAACATCCTGGTGAGGAGCGCTGCCACCGCGACGATCCAGAATGCATGCCCGACAGTGCGACCGAGCGACAGCTTTTCGAATACCGGCAGCGTCCAGTCGAGCAGGCCGAGGCGCGAGACGAGGAGCCATGCGGTTGCCACCGCGGCAACGGTCGCGAGCGGGAAGATCAGTCGGCTTTTCGCGGTCTCCGGCTCGCGTAGCGTTTGCGCTTCAAGCGGCAGGCCGGGTGCGGCGCTGGGCGCGAATGTTGAGACCAGGAAGATATAGAACGCATACAATAGCGACAGCACGAGCCCGGGGATGAACGCGCCTTCGTACATGTCGCCGACGGAGCGGCCAAGTTGGTCGGCCATGACGATCAGAACCAGCGATGGCGGAATGATCTGCGCCAGCGTACCGGAGGCAGCGATCACGCCGGTGGCGACGCGGCGGTCATAGCCATAGCGCAGCATGATCGGCAATGAGATCAGGCCCATCGAGATGACCGAGGCCGCAACGACACCGGTCGTGGCGGCGAGCAGCGCGCCGACGAAGATCACCGCATAGGCGATGCCGCCGCGCACGCTGCCGAAAAGCTGCCCGATGGTTTCCAGAAGATCCTCGGCCATGCCGGATCGCTCAAGGATCAAGCCCATGAACGTGAAGAACGGTATCGCCAGCAGCGTATCGTTATTCATCACTCCGTAGACGCGCTCCGGCAGCGCTTGCAGGAAGTCGGGCCGGAACAGCCCTAGCTCGATGCCGATGAACGCGAAGACCAGCCCATTCGCCGCGAGCGAAAAGGCGACCGGGTAGCCAAGCAGCAGAAACACAACAAGCGACGCGAACATGATCGGCGCCATGTTGTGGATGATGAACGCAGTCATTTAGAGGAATCCCCCGGTGCGCCGCACGGTCACGGCTTTCGCTCGGCCGCGATATCGGCGGCCAGCCTGGCGGCTTCCGCTTCGGCAACTTCATGGGCGCTGAGCACAGCGGCGTTAGGGTCGGGAATCGTCCCGGCCATCACCGCGGCCCGCTTGATGATTTCTGAAATGGCCTGCAGCAACAGCAACGCCATCCCGATCATGATCAGGGATTTGGCGGGCCATTGCGGCAAGCCGCCAGCGCTGAACGACTGCTCATTGAGGCGCCAGGATGTCAGAAAGAACGGAACCGACGTCCAGAGCAGGATGAGCGTAAACGGCACCAGAAAGAAAACGTGACCGATCATGTCGATCCAGCTGCGCACTCTGAGCGGCAGCGAATGGTTGATCACGTCGATGCGGATATGCTCGTTTCGCAGCAGCGTCCACGGCGAGCAAAACAGGAAGACGATGCTGAACAGCACCCACTGAAGCTCAAGAAAGGAGTTCGACGACATGTCGAACAGCTTTCGAACGACAGCATTGATGGAAGAGACGGCGACCGCCGCGACCACGAGCCATGACAGCAGCTTGCCAAACCGTTCGCTGAACGCGTCGATTGCGCCGCTTACGCGCAAGAGTGCGTGCAAGTTGAAATCCCCTCCCAGCAAGCGTCAAGAAATTCTTGTTATTGTTGGCCAAATGCCGCCGCAGTGGTGGCGGCCGGCAATCCACCATTCCAACACGAATTCGCCGCGGTCAATTGACCATTTGGCGCCGGGTGTCAATTGGACGGTTGGCGAGAAATTGCGACCTCAGCCGCCCGTCACGCTCATGTGGCGGCTGACGCTTGGACGGCTGTGTCGGCGGTCGATGATGAAGTCGTGGCCCTTCGGCTTGGTTCCGATCGCCCGGTCGATCGCTTCGCTGACGAGCGCGTCGTCGTCGGAGGCGCGCAGCGGCCGCCTCAAATCCGACGCGTCCTCCTGCCCGAGGCAGGTATGAATCGTGCCGGTGCAAGTGATCCGCACCCGGTTGCAGGATTCGCAGAAATTATGCGTCAGCGGGGTGATGAAGCCGAGCTTGCCGCCGGTTTCGCGCACGCGCGCATAGCGGGCGGGGCCGCCCGTCCGCTCGTCGAGGTCGGTGAGGCTGAACCGGCCTTCCAGTCGCGAGCGGACCAGCGACAGCGGCAGGTACTGATCGACACGCCCTGGACCGATGTCGCCGAGCGGCATGACCTCGATCAAGGTCAGGTCCATGCCTTCGCCATGGGCCCACTCGATCAGCTGAGGGATCTCGTCCTCATTGATGTTCTTCAGCGCGACCGTGTTGATCTTGACGCGCAGGCCGGCCGCCTGGGCGGCGCGGATGCCCGCCAGAACCTTGTCGATTTCGCCCCAGCGCGTGATGTGGCGGAAGCAGTCGGCATCAAGAGTGTCGAGCGATACATTGATCCGCCGAACGCCGCAGGAGGCCAGCTCGGCGGCGAATTTGGACAGGAGCGACCCGTTGGTGGTCAGCGTCAGCTCATCCAGAGCACCGCTTGTGAGATGCCGTGACAGCGCGCGCACGAGCGACATCATGTTGCGCCGTACGAGCGGCTCGCCGCCGGTCAGGCGTAACTTCCGCACGCCCTTGGCGATGAATATCGAGCAGAGGCGGTCGAGTTCCTCCAGCGTCAGCAGGTCGGCCTTCGGCAGGAACGTCATGTCCTCGGACATGCAATAGAAGCAGCGCAGGTCGCAGCGATCGGTCACCGACACGCGCAGATACGTGATCGTCCGTCCGAACGGATCGATCATGTCTTGCGGTTGAAGTGCGGTCGCAATCATCGTGCTGAACCCCGGAAAGCAAGTGCGCGAGACCTTGCAGGCCTCAATCTATGGGCGCTGTGAGCTCGGGGCAACCGGTCGAATGGGAGCATCCGATGATCAAGCTTCGGCCCACGGAGGGGATCCTCAAGCACACGTCAACGTGACGGGAACGGGCTCGATGCTGCGGGCGGGAACGGGGAAGTGGGCGCGGGCGGCGGTGGCGCTGCGTCAGCGGGAGGCGGCGGCGCTTCCGCGGGAGCCTGCCTCGCCGTGCGCTTGGGCGGTGGGCGTTTCGTCCGCTTCTGAGGCGCCATGGGCGCGAGTTCGGCGAACACAGGGTTGGGATCGAGCGTAGGAACAGAGCCCGTCGGACCATCGGCGTCGGCATTGGCGACGGCTTGCTCAGGTGGCTGCACCGCCACGGTCTGCGGCTCGTACTTGTCCAGCGTATAAGTGACGGTCAACGGGGCGACAGGAACCGACACCGAGCAAGGCGTCCGGCAGGAGGGGCCGGTCGAGGTGCGCGCCTCCGCGCCTGCTGGAACCGAGTCGAGCTGCAGGGTGACCATCGGCGGTGACGGGGTGAGAAAACCAAGGCCTGGCACCGAGGAGAACGAGCTGCAGCCGGAAAGTGCAATGCCCGCTAGTGAGATTACGATGATACGCCGCATGCCCCACCCGTCATCTTGTGCGGCGTGCGAGCCGCAACATCCCCTTGATCGACCATAGGAGCGTCCCCATGGGACGGCAACCGCCCGAACCGGTTTAGTCCCCAAAAGCTTGGTCCAGGCGTTGAAAATCTGTGCAGAAGGCCCGGCGGGGTCTCGAAAATCCCAAAGCGGCTAAAGGCTTGAGGCCAAAACCTGGCGTTCGGCGAGAAGTGCGAAAACCGCGTCCGGCAGGTCTCCCATCCTGGAGATCACACGGTCGGGCGCAAGTTCCTCGATCGGGGTCTCGGTGTAGCCGAAGGTCACTCCGATCACAGGCACACCGGCCCTGCGAGCCACGCCGATGTCGGTTCCGGCGTCTCCGACCATAATGGTCGAGGCCATGTTTCCGCCGGCGCGTGCAACGGTCTGGCGCAGGAATGTTGGGTCCGGCTTGGCGATGCCGAAGGTGTCGGCGCCGCAGATTGCGCCGAATCGATGCGAAAGCTTGAGCCGATCCAGGAGCAGTTTCGAGAGCCATTCGAGCTTGTTGGTACAGACCGCGAAGGCGGCGCCCTTGGTGGCGAGAGTGTCGAGGGCACTTTCGAGCCCCTCGAACGGCTGCGATTGGTCGGCGATGTGATCGGCGTAGTAGGCGATGAAATCCTTCATCATCCGATCGATTTCGGCGACCGTGCAATCACGGCCCGCGGCCTCGAGGCCGCGTTCGATCAGTTTGCGCGCGCCGCCGCCGATCATGTTACGCGCGGTGCTGAGCGGAAGCTCGGGAATCCCTTCCTGTTCGAGAATGACGTTGAGCGCGCCGATGAGATCGGGCGCGGTATCGACGAGCGTACCGTCGAGGTCGAAAACGAGGAGCGGGGAGCTAGCCATGCCTGTTTCGCTACTTGTCGTACAGCGCCTGCGCAAGTGTCGCCGCGACACACCCCCTGCAATTTAGCGGGAGGCGCCCCAACAGGCTGTTCCTGACCGCGTTTCGGGGCTAGACACGCCCGGCTATCCCATCGGATGGCAGTGCACTGCCGGTTATCGGCCACAGGAACAGAGGATGGATCTGGAAGGCTTGAAGCGCCAGGCTGCGGCGCGTGCGCTCGAAGACGTCCGTGACGGCATGAGGCTCGGTCTCGGCACCGGCTCGACTGCACGGCACTTCGTCGACCTGCTCGGCGAACGGGTGCGCGCGGGCCTCAACGTCGTTGGGGTGCCGACGTCGGAGGCGACACGTGCGCAGGCCGAGCAGTGCGGGATTGCGCTGACAACACTCGACGAGACGCCGCAACTCGACCTGACGGTCGATGGCGCCGACGAAATCGATCCCGCGTTGAATCTCATCAAGGGCGCCGGCGGTGCGTTGTTGCGGGAAAAGATCGTGGCTGCAGCCTCCAGTCGCATGACTGTGATCGCGGACACGACCAAGTGGGTCGATACGCTCGGACGGTTTCCGCTGTCGATCGAAGTCATGCCGTTCGGTCTTGGTGCGACGCGCGCCGCCTTGAGGCGGACGCTTGAAGAACATGGCTGTCCGGCCGACCTGACTTTGCGCGCGGGCGCCGGTGGCCTTGCTTTTGTCACCGATGGCGGTCACTGGATCGTCGATGCGAAATGCCAGCAGATTCCCGACGCCGGACGTCTTGCCGTTGCACTGAACGGCATCCCGGGTGTCGTCGAACACGGGCTTTTCATAGGTCTGGCAACTAAGGTTATTCTCGCCGATCCGGCGGGGGTGCGAGTTATTGAGCGGCCCGTCGGCCGCTGATCTTTGGGAGACGATCGATGAGGAAGCTTTCGGTTGCGGTGTCGGCCGCGATTCTCGCCCTGACGGCCGTGACGGCAACGGCGCAGGCTCAGCAGAAGGCGCAGACGCAGCAAAAGGCGGAGGCGCCGGCGCCGAACACGCTGCCTCCCGGCGCGATCGCCGCAGCGAAAGAGATTTTGGTCCTGAAGAACGCGTCCTCCGTCTATCAGGGAGCCGTCGTTTCCACGATCCAGAACGTGAAGAACTCGCTCCTGCAAAGCAACATCAACCTTCAGAGGGACATCGAAGAGATATCGTTGAAGCTGGCCCGTGACCTGAGCGGCAAAGAGAGTGAAATCGGCGAAGGCATGGCCGCGATCTACGCCACGCATTTCTCCGAACAGGAATTGAAGGACCTGCTGGCCTTCTACAAGTCACCGCTTGGGAAAAAGAGCCTCGAGCAGGAGCCGAAGTCGATCGAGGCGAGCCTGAACTATATGCGCAACTGGGGCGAGGACCTTGCGCTCGAAGTCAACGAGATGTTCCGTCAAGAGTTGAAGAAGCGCGGCAAAGATCTTTGATTAGGATCTTTGATGGCGGTTGAATGCTGCGGGGAAGGCTGGAAGCCCAGAAAGGCTGGAAGAAATGGCTGATCGGGACGTCGATCTGTTCGTCATCGGCGGCGGTTCGGGCGGCGTGCGGGCTGCGAGAATTGCCGCGGGCTATGGCGCTCGCGTGCTGGTCGCGGAAGAGTATCGGGTTGGCGGCACCTGTGTGATCCGTGGCTGCGTACCGAAGAAGCTCTTTGTCTACGCCTCGCATGTGCAACAGGAGATCGAAGACGCGGCCGGATTCGGCTGGTCGATTCCGCAGGCGACGTTCGATTGGCCGACGCTGATCGCGAACAAGGACAAGGAAATCGCCCGTCTCGAAGCCGCCTACACGGCCAATCTCGACAGGGCAGGTGCCGACATCGTCAAGGCGCGTGCGGTGTTCGAGGACCCACATACGCTCGCCCTGTCGAACGGCGAACGGGTTCGCGCGCGCCACGTGCTGATCGCGGTTGGCGCTGCGCCCAATCACGGTGTGGAGATTCCCGGTATCGAGCACGTGATCTCTTCCAACGAGGTCTTCCACCTGGAGAAGCAGCCGAAGCGGATCCTGATCCAGGGCGGCGGCTACATCGCGCTGGAGTTCGCCTGCATCTTTGCGGGGCTAGGCACCGATGTCACACTGGTCTATCGCGGCGATAACATTCTGCGTGGCTTCGACGACGACGTGCGCGCGCATGTGCGCAAGGAAATGGAGCAGGCCGGCATCACCATTCTCACCGGCTGCACCCTGACCGCTGTCAGCAAGCACGGCGAGGAGTTCACCTCGCAGCTTTCCAACGGTTCGAGCGTTGCCAGTGATCAGGTGATGTTCGCGATCGGCCGACATCCGAATGTCGCGAACCTTGGCCTTGAAAAGGTTGGCGTCGCCATCAATCCGAAGAACGGTGGCGTCGCCGTCGACGGCTTTTCGCAATCCTCAGTGCCACACATCTATGCGATCGGCGACGTGACGCATCGGCTCAACCTCACGCCTGTCGCAATCCGCGAGGGACACGCGTTTGCCGACAGCGTGTTCGGCAACAAGCCGACTCGTGTCGACCATGCCGACGTTCCGACCGCTGTGTTTTCCCAGCCTGAGGTAGGGGCGGTCGGTCTCACCGAAGAACAGGCGCGCGCGCAACTTGCACGGGTCGATATCTACAAGGCTGATTTCAAGCCGTTGAAGGCGACGCTGTCTGGACGCCAGACCCGCATGCTGATGAAGTTGATTGTTGACGCCGACACGGATCGTGTCGTCGGCTGCCATATCGTCGGTGACGAAGCCGGCGAGTTGATCCAGGTCGTCGGCATTGCGGTCAAGATGAAAGCCACCAAGGCCGATTTCGACGCGACGATGGCGCTGCATCCGACCGCCGCAGAAGAACTTGTGACGATGCGCACGCCGAGTGCGCGGTATGTCCGCGGGGTAGCGGCGGAGTAGCGAATAGGGTGAGTAGGAGTGAGTAGGGTCGCGCTCACTACTCACGAATTCGCCACTTGCACCTCCGCCAAAATCCACGTCCGAAACGCACCCATCGCTGGCGTTTCCGCACGCGATTTCAGGTGCGTCAGCCAATAGCTTCCCGCGGACGCTGTGATGCTGAAGGGTTGGACGACGCGACCTTCAGCGATCTCGCGGGCGAACATCGCAACAGGAACGAGTGCGACCCCGGCGCCTTGTGCGGCCGCTTCCACGAGAGCTCGTGACGAATCGAATATCCAGCCGCGAAGGCCTGGCGGCTGAACACCTGCCGACCTGAACCAGAGCGGCCATTCGTCCACGCGGTAGGACCGCAACAATTCCTCATTTGCCAGGTCTGAGGGACAGCGCAATCGTGCGCCGATCGACGGCATGCAAACCGGAGACAGCGGAGCATCCATCAGATGGATAGCGCCGGTGCCGTGCCATGCGCCGTCACCGAACCTGATGAAGAAGTCCAGGCCGTCGAGAAGAATATCGGCGCGATTGTTGTTCGTCTTGATACGAAGATCGACATGGGGATGCTGCTCCCTGAACGTCTTCAGCCGCGGCAGCAACCAGCCGATCGCAAACGTCCCGACCACGCCGACTGTCAGTATCTCCCGGAAATTGCCTTCCTCGAACTGGCTGAGCGTGGCGCTCATCCGACGGAACGCGTCGGTCAGCACCGGCAGCAGGGCGTGGCCCTCGTCCGTGAGCGCCAGGCCGCGCTGCAGACGCTTGAACAGCACCACGCCCAGCGTTTCCTCCAGCGCCTTCACCTGGTGGCTGATCGCCGTTTGCGTGACCCGCAATTCCAGTCCTGCGCGCGTGAAGCTGCCGAGCCGGGCCGAGGCCTCGAAAGCGCGCAAGGCGTTGAGAGGCAATTGCGAGACTTCCATTCGCCCGGACCAGATGCCTAAGATTTTCTCAGGTCTAAGCAGAGAATTGATCGTTTGGCGAGGGGCAGGGTTTCCGCGTATCGGCATTCCAGGCGGTGGCGTCACGGTTGTTTCCGGAAGGCCAAACGGTCGCCGACCGCTCCGAGAGGCATTTTCCGAATATGGAGTCAGGAATGACGATATCGATGTCGCGTCGGCAGACGCTTGCCGGCAGTCTGCTTGCGCTTCCGGCGCTTGCCGCACTCAGTGGTGCTGGATTTGCCCGGGACGCTCAGGCACCCGAGGCCAGGCTCGCCGAGCTGGAACGGAAGGCAGGCGGGCGCATCTGCGTGGGCATTCTGGATGTCGCGACAGGCAAGCGCACGGGCCATCGCGCCGACGAACGCATGCTCATGTGCAGCACGTTCAAGGCCATGGCGGCGGCACTCGTGCTGGCGCGTGTCGACAAGGGGCAGGAGAAGCTCGATCGGCGCATCGCGATCACGAAGAAGGACATCGTGGGCTGGTCGCCGGTGACCCGGACGCGCATCGGCGCAACCGGGATGACGGTCGCGGAGCTCTGCGATGCCGCCGTGACGCTCAGCGACAATGGAGCTGCCAACCTGCTTCTCGCCAGCTTCGGCGGACCACCGGGAATGACCGCCTTCTTCCGCAGTCTCGGCGACGAGGTTTCACGCCTTGATCGCATGGAGCTCGAGCTCAACGCGCACGACGGTCCGGAGGACATTCGTGACACCACCACGGCGGCGGCGATGCTGGAAAACCTCAGGCGGCTTCTCTTCACCGACGTTCTGTCTGCGCCTTCGCGATCCCAGTTTGCGGCCTGGCTGATCGCCAACAAGACAGGAGATACGCGGCTGCGTGCAGGCTTTCCGAAGACCTGGCTCGTCGGCGACAAGACCGGCACCGGCCCCGACAGACACGGAAACGTCAATGACATCGCAGTCGCGTGGCCGGCGGACCGGACGCCCATCATCGTGACGGCATATTGCCAGGCTCCGGCAATTTCCGCCGACCAGCGCAACGCCGTTCACGCCGAAATCGGCCGGATCGCGTCGGGGATTTGAAGCAGGTATCCGTCAGCCTGGTCCGGGTGGTGCGCAAGCGCCCCCCGGCGGGCCGCAAGCGCTGTCCGGATTAGCGCTTTCGCTCGAAAGATTGCGCCGCTCACTTCGTTGTCAGCCAGTCGGCGCTGTCTTGCCAGAGCGTCTCGCGAAATTCGTCGCGGAAGGGCCGATCTTGCTCGCGCCGACGTCTTTCGGCGCGATCGAAAGGATTTCCGGCCTGGTGGCGGTGAAGCCGGAACACAAAAGCTCCACCATCGGCCGTGTCGCCCACGGATCGTCGGTGAAGCTCAATGCGCGCAGGGGCGCCTTGTACTGGCGGTAGTTGGCGAGCGCTTTCAGGTCCGGGTCGTCGTAATAGTAGCGCTCGTTCATCACCCAGTCGGTCCATTGCAGGAACACGCCCTTCGGCAGGTCCTGGCCGAGGCCAAGCTTCCCTGGCATGTAGCCCAGAAGCCGCGTGATCGGCCGGCCGAGAAACGCCAGCATGAGATAGACGCGATAGTTTTCCGGCGGCGTCATCAATCCCCAATGGCCGGCCTGCGCCGACACCAGGAGGCTGCGGGTGATCATGTCGTTGTTCGGCAGCAGGCCGATGGCCTGGCCTCCGAAGGAGTGTCCGACGGCCGCAAGCGGCAGGCCCTTGTAACGCCCGCGCATCAAGGTCACCGCGGAGGTGACGTCGAGCGTGGCCCAGTTGGCCATGCTCGCCTTGAAGCCTGCAAGCGACTTGGTGGGAGGTGTCTTGGGACGCGAGCCGCCGATGCCCCGGTAGTCGTAGGTCAGGACGACGCAGCCGCGGCTGGCGAGGTAGGTGGCGAAACCGCGGTAGATCTTGCGTGGTACGGCCGTGGCGGAATTGATCAGGATGCTGTGTCGTCTCGTGCGGCGCGGCAGGAACAGCGTTGCCGCCAGCATATACCCGTCACTGGCCGGCAGCGTGATGTCGTCCACGAAGACGTCCGCAAGCCCGGCTTCAGCCACCTCAAAGCCCCCACCATTTACCTTGAAAAACCGTTTACGGCGCGGCCAGCCTTGCCTGCAAGGCCTTGAGTCCCAAAGCTGAATTCCAACTGGCGCGGCGGGGAAGGGCTGTGTATAACCCGGCCCGCCGGCATGCATCGGACCTGATGGCGCCGGATTTCCAGGAGCACGACCCATGTCCGAGCGGTGGACACCCGATAGCTGGCGCAAGAAGCCGGTGCTGCAAGTGCCGGAATATCCGGACGCGAATGCCTTGGCCGAGGTTGAAGCGCAGCTTGCGACGTTTCCGCCGCTGGTCTTCGCAGGTGAGGCGCGCAACCTGAAGAAGGCGCTGGCGAAGGTCGCCGCCGGCGACGCGTTCCTGCTGCAAGGCGGAGACTGCGCCGAGAGCTTCGCCGAGCACGGCGCCAATAACATCCGCGACTTTTTCCGCGTCTTCCTCCAGATGGCGGTGGTGCTGACCTACGCGGGCGCATCGCCGGTGGTGAAGGTCGGCCGCATTGCCGGCCAGTTCGCCAAGCCGCGTTCGTCGCCGACCGAGAAGCAGGATAGCGTCGAGCTGCCGAGCTATCGCGGGGATATCGTCAACGACAGCGCCTTCACGGCGGAGGCACGTGTGCCGAATCCGGCACGGCAGTTGATGGCGTATCGGCAGTCGGCGGCCACCCTGAATCTCCTGCGTGCGTTCGCGACCGGCGGCTTCGCCAATCTCGCCAGCGTGCATCAGTGGATGCTGGGCTTCTTGAAGGATTCGCCGCAGTCGCGGCGTTACCAGGAGCTCGCGAACCGTATTTCGGAAGCGCTCGATTTCATGCGCGCCTGCGGCCTCGATCTGGAGAGCCACCCGGAACTGCGGGCGACCGATTTCTACACCAGCCACGAGGCGTTGCTGCTCGGCTACGAGCAGGCGATGACGCGTGTCGATTCCATTACCGGCGACTGGTACGCCACCTCCGGTCACATGATCTGGATCGGCGACCGCACGCGGCAACTCGAGAACGGACATGTCGAGTATTTCCGCGGCATCAAGAATCCGATCGGCTTGAAATGCGGCCCATCGCTGAAGCCGGACGAACTGCTTCGTCTCCTCGACGTGCTCAATCCCGACAACGAGGCGGGCCGCATCACGCTGATCAACCGTTTCGGCTCGGACAAGGTTAACGAATGCCTGCCGCCGCTGATCCGCGCGGTGCAGCGCGAAGGGCGCGTCGTCGTGTGGTCGTGCGATCCCATGCACGGCAACACGATCACGTCCACCTCGGGCTACAAGACACGTCCGTTCGACCGCATCGTTTCCGAGGTAAAATCGTTCTTTGCCATCCACGCCGCGGAAGGCACCCACGCCGGCGGCGTCCATCTGGAGATGACCGGCCAGGATGTCACCGAGTGCACGGGTGGCGCGCGCGCCATCACCGACGAGGATCTCAATGACCGCTATCATACGGTCTGCGATCCGCGGCTCAATGCCGAGCAGTCGATCGACCTGGCGTTTCTGATCGCCGAACTGCTGAAGCGGGAGCGCGCAACGCGGGCAAGGCCTTTGCCTGCCGCTTCGGGACTCTAGGGGCCTGCCGATAGTTCGTGTAAGGGGTTTGCGGCGGCATCACGAACTTCGGAAGCGGGGCACGGATGTGAGGCGTCTCTATCTGGCGACCATCAATAGCTGGAACGGGCTGGTTGCAGCGGCACGTTCCGAGGCGGCCATCCGGGAAGAGCTCGCTCTCCTTCTTCTGTCCATCCCGCTCGCCTATTTCGTCGGCGTCACTACGGCTCGTTCAATCGAGCTGGTTCTGGTGCTGATGCTGCTCCTGGCCGTCGAGCTCTTGAATACGGCGATCGAGAAACTGGCCGATCGGCTGACGCTCGATCATGACGAGCAGATCGGCCGGGTGAAGGACATGGGCTCGGCAGCAGTCGGCGTGGCGCTGCTGATCGCTGGCGCGGTGTGGATATTCGCGATTGCCGAGCGGTTGGGGATCGTCTGATCTGCGCGGGTGGATGATTGCGAAAATGCGCTTCGGCGCTAGATTTAGCCCGATAAGCGATGAGATGACATGAACAGCAAAGCTGCCGACCGTCTTGCGATCACCCTGGCCCAGTTGAACCCGACCATGGGCGATGTCGAAGGCAATGCCGCCAGGGCGCGCGAGGCGCGCGCGAAGGCGGCTGCCGAAGGCGCCGACCTGATCGTCTTTCCCGAGCTGTATATCTGCGGCTACCCGCCGGAAGACTTGGTTCTGAAACCGGCCCTGCAAGCCGCTTGCCGGACGGAGATCGAAACGTTGGCGCGGGAAACCGCGGATGGCGGGCCGGCGATGCTGATCGGGACACCGTGGGTCGACGGCGGAAAGCTCTACAACGCCTGTGCGCTGCTTGAGGGCGGACGGATTGCGGCGATCCGCTACAAGGTCAACTTGCCGAACTACGGCGTGTTCGACGAACGGCGCGTGTTCGCGCCTGGTCGGCCCTCGGGACCGATGACGCTCAAGGGGGTGCGCATCGGTGTGCCCGTCTGCGAGGATATTTGGACCGACGAGTCACCCGCTTACGAGAATGTCGTCGAATGTCTTGCCGAGACTGGCGCGGAAATTCTCATCGTGCCGAACGGCTCCCCGTACTACCGCGACAAGGACGACGTGCGCACCAATGTCGCAGTTGCGCGGGTCACCGAGTGCCATCTGCCGCTGATCTACGTCAATCAGCTCGGCGGCCAGGACGAGCTGGTGTTTGACGGCGCGTCGTTCGCGCTGAACGGCGACCGTTCGCTGGCTGCGCAGCTGCCGGCGTTCCAGGAGAGCCTCACCACCTTGCATTGGGTGCGTACGGCAACCGGGTGGCAATGCAAGGGGCCGGTCGCGCAACTCGTCGATGGCGACAAGGGCGATTACGCTGCGTGCGTGCTGGGCCTGCGCGACTATGTCCGCAAGAACGGATTTCCAGGTGTGCTGCTCGGCGTATCGGGCGGCATCGATTCCGCCCTGTGTGCAGCGATCGCGGTGGATGCGCTTGGTGCAGACCGCGTGCGCGGCGTGATGCTGCCGTTTCGCTTCACTGCGCAGATGTCGCTGGACGACGCCGCCGAACTCTCCAGGAATCTCGGCATTCGCCACGATGTGCTGCCAATTGCGGATGCCGTGAACGGCATCGAGGCCTCGCTCGGCAGCATTTTCGAGGGCCGTGCACGTGATATCGCCGAAGAGAACATCCAGGCACGTGCTCGCGGTACGATCCTGATGGCGGTATCGAACAAGTTCAACCTGATGGTTGTGACCACCGGCAACAAGTCGGAGATGTCGGTAGGTTATGCGACGCTCTACGGCGACATGAATGGCGGCTTCAATCCGATCAAGGATATCTACAAGACGGAGGTGTTTCGCCTTTCGGCCCTGCGCAACACATGGAAGCCCGACGGTGCGCTCGGTCCTTCCGGCGTCGTCATCCCGCCGAACATCATCACCCGGCCGCCGAGCGCAGAATTGCGCGAAGATCAGACCGATCAGGATTCGCTGCCGCCCTACGAGGTGCTGGACGCTATCCTCGAGCGGCTGGTCGAGCACGAGGATTCGCTGGCCGCGATCGTCGCCGACGGTTTCGACCGCGAGACGGTTGCGCGCGTCGATCGACTGCTCAACATCGCCGAATACAAACGGCGCCAATCGGCGCCGGGCGTGAAGGTGACGTTGAAGAATTTCGGCCGCGATCGTCGCTATCCGATCACCAATCGTTTCCGTGACTCCGGCAAGCCGTTGCCCAAGCCGGATGAGTCGCTGGCAGTGCGCGCCAACCGCGCGTCAACCGAGGCCATCGACGTCTGAGGAGAGACGTCGCGGCTGTCATATATGCGCAAGTGACAGCTACGCGCCTTTAAACTTCTCCCCGGACCGATATGCGACAGCCCCGAGAGGGGCTTTACTTCGTCGCCGGAATGAAAGGCGGGCCGACGGTGCGGATCGGACGGTCCGCGGGCGGCGGCGTTGCCGGCGCTGTTGCCGCCGGAGCCTCCGACGCTTGTGCTGGGCTGCCTGTCGCCTGCTGGGCGGGGATGCGGACCGGCCGACCCTGGGCGTCGCGCGACTGCAACATCTGCCGGGCGCGCTCATCGGTGACGATGATGTCGCCCTGTTGGCCGCGATCGTCGATCCCCTTCAGCGCTTCCGCCCAGGTCTGGCCCTGCGCCTTGCAGGAGCAGGCGGGATTGAACGCCTGGCGGTACTTGAATGCGTTCGGAAGCGCAGTATAGGGCTGGCCGTTGATCGACACGGCGCGCGTCATGTCTTCGTTGCTGTGGAAGGTGAACAGTGTCGCCTCGGCCGCCGGACACAGGCTCTTGCAGGCCTGCTCGTCGTCGGCGAAGCGGGCGGGCGTGGTCGCGTATGAGACCGGGAAATAGAAGCCGTCACAGGTGCGCACGCAAACCGTCTTGTAGGTTGATGCCGGCGCGCCAAACTCCTCCGGAGGAGGGGTGGTGACGTTATTGTTGCCGCCGCCGAACAGCGTGTCGAAGAAGCCGCCGCCTTGGTTGGCATGGCTCGCGTATTGCGGCCCGCAGTTGTTCTGCGCGAGCGCGGCCAGCACCGAGCGGCGTTGCTGGTCTCGTTCGAAGCTGCCTGCGCCGCCGCGACCGCGCAGGCGCTCGATCGAGGTCGTGATCTGGTCCAGATTGGCGCGCATCTGCTGGATCTGGCTGTTCACCGGGCCGCACTGCGCCGACTGGTTGCTAAACAGCGCAAAGAATCCGGAACTGTCGCAGCCCATGCGTTTGGCGTGGTTGGTGACGCGCTCGAGTTCGCCGGCCTGGCGTGATGCCGCATCTTCGTAGCGCCTGATCTGCTCGGCGCGTGCGGGATCGGTGGTGCCGCGGTCCACCATGGCCAGCTGCGCTTCAAGCCGCTGGCAAACCGGGTTGGCGGCAACGCCCCCCTGCGGCGGGGGAAAATTCTGCGCACGCGACGGCGAAACCAACGTCAGTACGCTGGCGAGTGAGACGAGCGCGATGGCGAAGCGGAAACGCAAGAAGTAAGGTTCAGTCATCAGCCGCAGCCAGGAGGCCGCGATGCGGCCGGATGCAGTGACATAGCTTCTTCCCGCGGCGAGGTCACGCCGTTTCCGCGGCAGCGATGTGGCGGTCTGCACAAGCCTTCGCGACCAGACGATCACCGCTCGCAGGTGATTGCAACGTATGCGAGGGCGCACGCTTGACCGAGACACGTTTCGCGGGTGGACGCCGGCGTCGAGTCGGCAACTTCGCCCGGATCGACGCGACGATAGGCTGATGCAGCCTTGAATTCTCGTGAGCGGCAGTAAGCCCGTGCGGCCGATGCGCCGCAGGGCTCGCCGTCGGCGAGGCACTGGTCGATTCCGTACCCATCCGGCTGATTGGCAATGATGAACACCCGACTATCGGCCGTCGCCGAAACCGGCACCATAAGCGCGAGAGCCAGCATTTCGAGGGCCAGTATTTCGAGGGCCAAGATATATGGCGCAAGCTTCATGGGTCACCGGACGGGATCGAAACTATCCGCCCGGAAAGCCTGAAGCGGTTAATCTTCGTTAAGGAAGGACGCGATGATTGGCGCACTTTCAAGGCAATGCGTAGAGCAAATCAGCCACAGTCCGGCCTTTTTCCTTGACGAAATGCCCGCTCTCCGCCATTTGTGGCTGCATGAACGGTCTCCTCGCCATTTGCGGCATCTGCCGCGAGATTACGAGCTAGCGATTCGCTGGCTGAGGCCGTCTTTTTTCTCAAGGCAGAGATAAACCGACGCCCGGCCATAGGGGCTAAAAGCTATGGAATTGCGTCTTTACGATACGATGACCAAGGAGAAGCAGCCGTTCCGGCCGCTCGATCCCGCGCATGTGCGTATGTATGTCTGCGGACCCACGGTCTACGACTTTGCGCATATCGGCAACGCCCGCCCGGTGATCGTCTTCGACGTGCTTTTCCGCCTGCTGCGGCACCTGTACGGCGAGACGCACGTGACCTACGTCCGCAACATCACCGACGTGGACGACAAGATCAACGACCGCGCGGCGCGCGACTATCCCGAATTGCCGCTGAACGAAGCGATCCGCAAGGTCACTGAACAGACGGGCGCCCAGTTCCACGCGGACGTGGACGCGCTCGGCGCATTGCGGCCGACGGTCGAGCCACGGGCAACCGAGCACATCGAAGAGATGCGGGCGATCATCGAAAGGCTGATCGCGAACGGCAACGCCTATGTCGAGCAGAACCACGTGCTGTTCGCGGTCGGGACGATGCCGGAGTACGGCCGCCTGTCACGACGCTCGCTTGACGAGATGATCGCCGGAGCGCGTGTCGACGTCGCGCCGTACAAGCGCGACGCGATGGATTTCGTGCTCTGGAAGCCGTCGAAGCCGGGCGAGCCGTCGTGGCCGTCGCCCGGCGGCATCAAGGTCGAAGGACGTCCGGGCTGGCATATCGAGTGCTCGGCGATGGCCTGGAAGCATCTCGGTGAACAGTTCGACATCCATGGCGGCGGAATCGACCTCGTATTCCCGCATCACGAGAACGAGGTCGCGCAGACGTGCTGCGCATTTCATTCCGACCGCATGGCGCAGGTCTGGATGCACAACGGGTTCCTGCAGGTCGAAGGCGACAAGATGTCGAAGAGCCTCGGCAACTTCGTCACGATCCGCGAGTTGCTTGGCACGGATACGTTTGGCGAACGCCGGTGGCCGGGCGAAGTGCTGCGGCTTGCGATGCTGAGAACGCATTACCGGTCGCCGCTGGACTGGACGGTTGCCGCGCTGGAGGAGAGCAAGAAGACTCTCGACTCCTGGTACGACATCATCGGCGACGATACGCCGGCGACAGGCGCGCTGGACGAGAGTGTTGCCGCGGCGTTGGGGGACGACCTCAACACCGCGGGCGCGATTGCGCGCCTGCATGCCTTGGCGTCGGAGATACGGGCAGCGTCGGGACCGGTTGCGACCGACCTGAGGCGCAAGTTCAAACAGTCTGCGATGCTGATGGGCTTGCTGCACGGAACGCAGAAGGAGTACCGGGCAAGCGATCCGCAGGCGCTGCTGATCGATCGATCTGCTGTCGACGCGCTGATCGATGCGCGCAAGGCCGCCCGCACGCGAAAGGATTTCAAGGAATCCGATCGCATCCGCGACGAGCTCGCCGCGATGGGGGTCGTCGTGAAAGACGGCAAGGACGCTAACGGCAACCCGGTGACAACGTGGGAGGTCGCGCGATGAAGAAACCCGATACTCCGTTCCCGAGGCACTGGCTCTACTACATCGCGATCAAGTTCATCGTGCTGGCCGGCGCGGCAGCGCTTGCGCTGACACTCCTGTTCCGCGTCTGGTGAGCATCATGGGTCAGTCTATGCCGAAGCCAGGTCTCAGGCCGTATCTGCCGGCAGATGCCGCGGTGTGTGCAGCGATTGCCGAAGCGAGCATCACTGAACTGACCGGAGACGACTACACCGAGGCGCAGCAGGAAGCCTGGGTTGCGGCGCTCGGTGACGACGACCTCGGTCGCAGGCTCGGCGGTCAGCTGACGCTGATTGCGACGCTGCGAGAGGCACCGGTCGGCTTTGCGTCCCTGAAAGACGGTAACCATATCGACCTTTTGTTCGTGCATCCGGCGGCCGTCGGGCAGGGAGTGGCGACAGCCCTCTTGGACGCGCTGGAGAAACTCGCGGGTGCGCGTGGAGCAACCCAGCTTACGGCGGACGTCAGCGACACGGCACTGCGTTTCTTCACCCGGCGCGGCTACGCGGCGCAGCGTCGCAACACTGTGCCGCTCGGCGACGAGTGGCTCGGCAATACCACCATGCAGAAAACATTCAACGAGACCTCGAAAGGGGCGACCCAATGAGCCGCGAACGGCTTTACCTGTTCGATACGACACTGCGCGATGGTGCGCAGACGAATGGCGTCGACTTCACGGTGCACGACAAGAAGCTGATCGCGAGCATGCTCGACGACCTCGGCGTCGACTATGTCGAAGGCGGCTATCCGGGCGCGAATCCGACCGATACGGAGTTCTTCTCGACCGAACCGAAGCTCGAGACCACGACCTTCACCGCCTTCGGCATGACACGCCGTCCCGGGCGTTCGGCCGCGAACGATCCGGGCATCGCCGCGCTGCTCGAGGCCAAGGCGAATGCGATCTGTTTCGTTGCAAAGTCGTCCGAATATCACGTGAAAGTGGCGCTGGAGACGACCAACGAGGAGAACCTCGCCTCGATCCGTGACAGCGTTGCCGCAGTGAACGCAAAGGGACGCGAGGTGCTGGTTGACTGCGAGCACTTCTTCGACGGTTACAAGGCGAACCCTGATTATACGCTGGCCTGCGCAAAGGCCGCATACGAGGCCGGCGCACGCTGGGTCGTCCTGTGCGACACCAATGGCGGTACGCTGCCGCACGAGGTCGAGCGCATCGTCGGCGAGGTTGCCAAGCATGTGCCGGGCGCGAATCTTGGCATTCACGCGCACAACGACACTGAGCAGGCAGTGGCAAATTCGCTTGCGGCGGTGCGCGCCGGGGCGCGGCAGATCCAGGGAACCCTGAACGGCATCGGCGAGCGCTGTGGCAACGCCAATCTCTGCTCGATCATTCCGACGCTGAAGCTCAAGCGTGAGTTCTCGGACAGGTTCGAGATCGGTATCCCGGATGACAAGCTCTCGTCACTGGTGCATGTGTCGCGCGCGCTGGACGATATGCTGAACCGCGCGCCGGACAGGCATGCGCCATATGTCGGCGAGAGCGCGTTCGCGACCAAGGCGGGCATCCACGCGTCGGCGATCGTCAAGGATCCGGCAACCTACGAGCATGTGGCGCCCGAAGCGGTCGGTAACCATCGGAAAGTTCTCGTCTCCGACCAGGCCGGGCGCTCGAATCTCCTGTCCGAGCTTGAGCGGATGAAGATTCCCTACAGCAAGGACGACAGCAAGCTGGTGCGGCTTCTGGAGGTGGTCAAGGAACGCGAGGCGATCGGTTACGCTTACGAGTCGGCGGATGCCTCGTTCGAGCTGCTGGCGCGGCGAACGCTCGGCCGCGTTCCGGAATACTTCAGCGTCGAGCAGTTCGACGTGAACGTCGAGCAACGGTTCAATGCGCTCGGCAACCGGGTGACGGTTGCGCTTGCGGTTGTGAAAGTGAACGTTGCGGGAGAGATGCTGATTTCCGCCGCGGAAGGCAACGGTCCGGTCAACGCCCTTGACGTCGCGCTGCGCAAGGATCTCGGCAAGTACCAGAAGTTCATCGAGGGGCTGAAGCTGACGGACTACCGCGTGCGTATCCTCAATGGCGGCACCGAGGCCGTCACACGCGTGCTGATTGAAAGCGAGGACGAGGCGGGCGAGCGCTGGACCACCATCGGTGTGTCGCCGAACATCATCGATGCCTCGTTCCAGGCGCTGATGGATTCAGTCGTCTACAAGCTGGTGAAGTCCAACGCACCGGCATGATGACGGGTGCACAGGGAAGACCGTAGCGCCACGGGGCGATCGGCCGAAGACTACAGCTTCTCGACGACTTCGCGCACCTTGCCGTTGCCATCGAGTTGCGCAGCCGCGTTGAGCTTCGGCAGGATGTCGGCCACCTTATCTGTGGTGAGCAGGTTGACGCTCAGTCCGGCGCGGATGAACGCCATGTCGCGCATGTGGTCGATCAGCTTCAGGAATGGTTCCCAGAAGCCGTCGATATTGGCGATCAGGATCGGCTTTTTGTGGCGGCCAAGTTGGGCCCAGGTGAGCTGTTCGACCAGCTCCTCCAGCGTGCCGACGCCGCCGGGGAGCGCAACGAACGCGTCCGCGCGGTCGAACATGATCTGCTTGCGCGTGTGCATGTCGGGCGTGACGATCAGCTCATGCGCTTCCGCCATGGCATGCTCGCGGGCGATAAGGAACTCGGGGATTACGCCGGTGACTTCGCCGTTGTGCTGCAATACGGACTGCGCCAGCGCTCCCATCAATCCGATGGAGCCGCCGCCGTAGACGAGTCTGATGCCATTGTCGGCGAGGAGTTTGCCGAATGTTTTGGCCGCTTCGACGAAGCGGGGATTTGCGCCCGGGCCGGAACCGCAATAGACGCAAACACTGCGGATATCATTCATTCTCCGGAATGTGGCGTCGCACCAAGGCAGGATCAAGGCCTTCGGTGGCTGTTCTCGCGCAGGGTTAATGCTTCGAAATCTGCTCGCAACTGCAAAACAACTCCCGGGCGAGGTGCGCCGGGTTTAGAAACACTCTATATGGAAGGCGACATCTTAACTTAAGGCCGCTTCCGCGGACGCCAGGTCGTTCGCAGCAGACATTCATGAATGACGCAAGCTGATACCGCGCCTAACGTCCAGCACGCACAGGCGGCCTCCCGCCGCTTTACCGACATCTCCGACCGCGGCTCGCTCGTAAGGACGCTCGTGCACCTGTGGCCGTATATCTGGCCGGGGGATCGGCGCGACCTGAAGATGCGCGTGCTTGCGGCCACGCTGGTGCTGCTGGTCGCCAAGCTCGCGACCATCGCCGTTCCGTTCACCTACAAATGGGCAGTCGACGGGCTCACCGGAGAGAGTTCGGGACCGATCGAAACCGAATGGTGGGTCTGGCTGATCGCTTCGCCGCTGATCATGACGATCGCCTATGGCGGCATGCGCATCATCATGGCGGTGCTGACGCAATTCCGTGACGGCATCTTCGCCAAGGTGGCGATGCACGCCGTCCGCCGGCTCGCCTATCTCACCTTCGTCCATATGCACGAGTTGTCACTGCGCTTTCACCTGGAGCGCAAGACCGGCGGGCTGACCCGCATCCTCGAGCGCGGCCGCACCGGCATCGAGGTGATGGTGCGGATGGTGATCCTGCAGCTCTTGCCGACGCTGGTCGAGGTCGCACTCGTCGCAGCCGTTCTGTTCTATCAATTCGACTGGCGCTACGTCATGGTCATTCTCGTGACGGTGGCGCTCTACATGTACTTCACCTACGTCGCCACCGAATGGCGGATTGAGATCCGCCGCCGGATGAACGAGTCCGATACGGAAGCCAACACCAAGGCAATCGACTCGCTCTTGAACTACGAGACGGTGAAATACTTCGGAGCGGAGGCGAGGGAGGCCTCGCGCTACGATCGCTCGATGGAAAGTTACGAGCGCGCCAGCGTCCGCACCTATACGTCGCTTGCGGTGCTGAACGCCGGACAAGCGGTGATCTTCACCATTGGCCTTGCCGCGGTGATGGTGATGTGCGCGATCGGCGTTCGCAATCGCACGCACACGGTCGGCGATTTCGTGATGATCAACGCGATGATGATCCAGCTCTATCAGCCGCTGAACTTCATGGGCATGGTCTATCGCGAGATCAAGCAGGCGGTGGTGGACATCGAGAAGATGTTCGGCGTGCTGGCGCGCGAGACGGAGGTAAAGGACGTCCCTGGCGCGAAGCCGCTCAAGATCGTCAACGGCGCGATCCGCTTCGACGACGTGAAATTCGCCTACGATCCGGATCGTCCAATCCTGCAAGGGCTCACTTTCGAGGTGCCCGCCGGCAAGACGGTCGCCGTCGTCGGTCCGTCGGGCGCGGGAAAGTCGACGCTCTCGCGGCTGCTCTATCGTCTCTACGATGTGGGAGAGGGGCGCATCACCATCGACGGCCAGGACATTGCCGGCGTTACCCAGCAGTCGCTGCGTGCGGCGATCGGCATGGTGCCGCAGGACACCGTGCTGTTCAACGATACCATTCGCTACAACATCCGCTATGGCCGCTGGGGCGCCACTGACGCCGAGGTCGAGGAAGCGGCGCGGCTTGCGCAGATCGACGGCTTCATCCGCATGTCGCCCAAGGGCTACGAGACCGAGGTCGGCGAACGCGGCTTGAAGCTGTCCGGCGGCGAGAAGCAGCGCGTTGCGATCGCCCGCACCATCCTGAAAGGTCCGCCAATTCTTCTGCTCGACGAGGCAACCTCGGCGCTCGACAGCCACACCGAGAAGGAAATCCAGGACGCGCTGGAACGGGTGTCTGAGAACCGCACATCGCTTGTGATTGCGCACCGGCTGTCGACCATCGTCAACGCCGACGAGATCATCGTGCTCAGCCAGGGCCGCATCGTCGAGCGCGGCACCCATGCGCGGCTGCTCGCGACGGACGGCCTCTACGCCAGCATGTGGAACAGGCAGCGCGAGGCGGAGGCTGCACGCGAGAAGCTGGCGCGGGTCGGCGACAGCACTGTAGCGTCTGCGCCGGCTCGTGTGGATGACACGGACGACGATGCGCCGGCCGAGCGCATACCGCTGGTCACGCCGAATGCGGCAGAGTAGTAGTTTGGCTTCACGTATCTCGCTGCATCCGGTGACCAATGTCGATTGTTGATTCCATTCGCGGGCAGGTGCCGAAGATTCACCCTGAAGGCTATCCCTTCATCGGCGGCTTCGCGCTCGCGAGCCTCGTCCTGTTCCTGATCTGGACGCCGCTTGGCTGGATCGGCACTATTCTCACCGTCTGGTGCGCGCTGTTCTTTCGTGATCCGGAGCGGGTCACACCGTTGCGCGAAGGCCTCGTGGTCGCCCCCGCCGATGGCCGCGTCTCGATGGTCGTTCAGGCGGTGCCGCCGCCGGAGCTTGGACTTGGCAACAAGCCGTTGCCGCGCGTCTCCATCTTCATGAGCGTGTTCAACTGTCACGTGAATCGGAGCCCGGCCACCGGCCGCGTCGACCTTATCGCCTATCGTCCGGGCAAATTCATCAACGCCGAGCTCGACAAGGCAAGCGAGGACAACGAGCGTAACTCGCTGGTCATCGCGACGCCGTCCGGCCAGATCGGGGTGATCCAGATCGCCGGCCTCGTAGCGCGGCGGATCGTCTGCTTTGTCCGCGAGGGCCAGTCCATGACGGCGGGCGAGCGTTTCGGCCTCATACGGTTTGGTTCGCGGCTCGACATCTTCCTGCCCGAGGGAGCCAAGCCGCTGGTCGCGGAAGGTCAAACCGCCGTCGCCGGTGAAACCGTGCTGGCCGATTTCCGGATCGGCGACGGTGGACGCAGCTACCGTGCCGACTGAGCAGCGCAAGCCGATGCAAGGGGCTTGTACGGAACCGGCCATGGCGCAACCGGCGTCCTGCAGCTATATCTAGGCGATGGTCCCGACCCCCAATTCTTCCGATGCCCGCCGGCGCCGCTTTCGCCCCATTCCGGTGCGCATGCTGGTGCCCAACATCATCACCCTGCTGGCGCTCTGCGCCGGGCTGACGGCGATCCGTCTGACGATCGAGGGACGGATCGAGCTTGCGCTGGGCGCCATCGTGTTCGCGGTCGTCCTCGACGGCCTGGACGGGCGGGTCGCGCGCCTGATCAAAGGTCAGTCCCGCTTCGGCGCCGAACTCGACAGCCTCGCCGATTTCGTGAACTTCGGCGTGACGCCCGGCCTGATCCTGTACTTCTGGAAGCTGAATGAGCTCAGCAATGTCGGCTGGATCGCCACCATTGTCTTCGCCATCAGCATGGGCTTGCGGCTCGCGCGCTTCAACGCGACGATGGACGATCCGAACAAGCCTGCCTATGCGGAGAATTTCTTCACCGGCGTGCCGGCGCCCGCCGGTGCCGTCTGCGTCCTGCTGCCGATCTACCTGGCCTTGCTCGGGGCTCCGGCAATTCCCGCGATCATCATCGCGATCTACGTGCTCGTCATCGCGTTTCTGATGGTCTCGCGGCTGCCGGTGTTCTCGGGCAAGAAGGTCGGCGCACGTGTGCCGCGTGAGATGGTGCTGCCGGTCATTGTTTTCGTCATCCTCCTGATCGCTCTGCTGATCAGCTATCCGTGGCACGTACTCAGCGCGGCTACGCTGCTGTTCCTCTGCAGCCTGCCGGTTGGCTGGCACTCATATCGCCAGTATGAACGACGCGCCGCGGAAGCCGCCGCAGGCCATGTGGCGGCAGAACACCCGGCGTCGTTCACAGCCTCGCCGCCGGAGGCGACCCAAGACAACCGCCCGCAACGGCTGAACTAGCGACGTTGCCGGCATTCGACCGTTCGCGTGCAGCTGAATGGTTAGCGAACCGTTGATGCTTCGACGCGGCTGCGGCGTGCCGACAATTGTCACTGTGCCGCATAGCTTCACGCAACTTTAATGGCGCGCGCGCTAGGGTTTTTCCGCACGGGCCAGAAGGGTCCGCGCCGCCGCGCCCGCGCCGCCGGCGAATAGTGCGTATGCGTCGGAGCCTTCCATGGATATCGCCACCAGTCTCGGGCTGCTTGCCGGCCTGATCGTCGTATCGACCTTGATCCTGATGGGCGGCGATTTCCGGATGTTCTACGACATCCATGCCATCATCGTTATTTTCGGCGGCTCGTTCGCCGCGACGCTGATCCGCTTTCCGCTGTCCTCGATCCTGCACGGCTTGCCGCTTGGCGCGAAATTCGCCTTTACCTTGCGTCGTTCCACCGCACGCGATCTCGTCGACGAACTGGCCTCGGTGGCGGAGATCGCCCGCAAGCAGGGGCCCGTAGGATTGGAGAAGGTGGAGACGGACGACGTCTTTCTGGCGAAGGGCATCCGCTACGTCGCGGACGGCTACGACGCCACGTTCATCCGCGACAATCTGGAGCGTGACCGGGACAACTTCCTGATGCACCTCGACGAGGGCTCGAAGATCTATCGCTCCATCGGCGATTGTGCGCCGGCATTCGGCATGGTCGGCACGCTGATCGGCATGGTGCAGATGTTTTCCAACATGTCCGATCCGTCCAAGCTCGGTCCGTTCATGGCTGTGGCGCTGCTGGCGACCCTCTACGGCGCGCTGGTCGCGAACCTGATTTGCCTGCCGATCGCCGACAAGCTTCATGTGAAACTGATCGACGAAGAGACCAACCGCACGTTGATCATCGACGGGATTTTGATGATCCGCGACTCGAAGAGCCCGGCGCTCGTTCGCGAAATGCTGCTGGCCTATCTGCCGGAAAAGCATCGCGAGGAACAAGGCGAGCCGGTTCCCGCCTGACCCAACCGCACTTTCCGGACCATAGAACATGGCCAAGAAAAAGCGCGCCGCCGTACACGGAGGGCACGGCTGGTTCGTGACCTTCGCCGATCTCATGGCACTGCTCGTCAGCTTCTTCGTGATGCTGGTGGCGTTTTCGAGCCAGGACCAGGCGAAGTTGAAGATCGTCGCCGGCTCGATGCGCGAGGCCTTCGGCGTGCAGACCGAGTCGCGCTTCTCCGGCGTGGTCGAGACGGAGGGATTGCCGACGCGGACGCGGCTGAAGCAGATCCAGCAGAATCCGGACGAAGCGAGGAATCCGGTTCTGCCGGAGATGATCGAGCGCGGCAAACTGGACGGCGCGCGGCTGAAGATCGATCGGGAATTTGCGCTTGCGTCAGCCTCGCTGCGCCAAGCGTTGCAGGATATGCCCGAACTGACCGAGATGTCGAAGCACATCATGTTCGAGGAGACCAAGGAGGGTCTGAACCTCGAAATCGTCGACCAGGACGGCCGCTCGATGTTTCCTGATGGCGCCAAGGAGCCGTACGAGCGAACGCGGCTCTTGATCCAGAAACTTGCCGGCCCGCTGCGGGCGACGCCGCTGCGGGTCGCGGTTATCGGACACACGGCGGCCAGCGTTGTTTCGCAGCGCTCGGACTACAACGCTTTCGATCTGTCCGCAGATCGCGCGAACGCGGTGCGGCAGATCCTGCAGAAGGAGGGGTTGCCTGCGGCGCACTTCTTCATGGTTGCCGGTAAGGCGGATACGCAGCCCCTGTTTCCGGACGATCCCAGTCTGGCTGCTAACCGCCGCGTAACCATCACGCTGATGCGTGAGGATCCTCCGCTGCCGCCAAACCTGAAGCCGTAGTTTTTGTCGGCCGGAAGGTATTAAAATACCTCGAAATGGGTTGCCAGCGACACTGGTGTTTGAAAATCCGGGTGTATAAGGCACAGCCGATTCCGGCCGTCGAGAGTTGACGAGTGCGCCTTTACGGACGACGGGACACGCGGAGAATTTTCTTCCATCATGGCTGTCAGTGATACAACCGCCGACGCGCCGCCGGCAGAGCCTCGCGCCCATGCGAGCTTTGCCGCGCTGACCGTCGGCAGCATCGGCGTCGTTTACGGCGATATCGGCACCTCGCCGCTCTACGCGTTCCGCGAAGCCGCGCACGCCGCGGCGCATGGCGGGGAGGTGACCCGCGAGATCGTGCTCGGCGTGCTGTCGATGATCGTGTGGGCCCTCCTGATCGTCGTCACTGCGAAGTACGTGCTGCTGCTTCTGCGCGCCGACAACAACGGCGAGGGCGGTTCGCTCTCCCTGATGGCGCTTGGCGGGCGCGCGCTCGGACGCCGCACCTTGCCATTGCTTGTGCTCGGCATCGTCGGGGCCTCGATGTTCATCGGCGATTCGATGATCACGCCGGCGATCTCGGTGCTGTCGGCGATGGAGGGCTTGAAGATTGTCACGCCTGCCTTGCAGGATTACGTGGTTCCACTGACCGTGATCATTCTCGTCACGCTGTTTTCGGTGCAAAGCCACGGGACGGCGAGGGTCGCAGCGGCCTTTGGGCCTGTGATGATCGTCTGGTTCCTGACGCTCGCTGTGCTCGGCTTGATGCACATCAGCGACGATCCGGGGGTGCTGGCGGCAATCAACCCTTGGTATGCGATCCAGTTCGTCGGCTCCCATGGAAAGATCGCGCTCGTGACGCTCGGCGCCGTGTTCCTGGTCGTGACCGGTGGCGAGGCCCTTTACGCCGATCTCGGTCACTTCGGGCGCAAACCGATCCAGTTCGCGTGGTTGTTCTTCGTCCTGCCGGCGCTGCTGCTGAACTACTTCGGGCAGGGCGCCCTGGTGCTGGCGCATCCGGAAACGATCGAAAATCCGTTCTACAAGCTGGCCCCGAGCTGGCTTCTGTTGCCACTGATCGTGCTCGCCACGGCCGCCACCGTGATCGCCAGCCAGGCCGTGATCACTGGCGCGTTCTCGATCGTCCGGCAGGCGGTGCAACTCGGGCTGCTGCCGCGCTTCGAGGTGCGCTACACGTCCGCTGCGCACGCGGGCCAGATCTACCTGCCGCGCGTCAATTTGATGTTGCTGATCGGCGTGCTGTTGCTGGTCGGCCTGTTCCGGACCTCGAGCGGCCTCGCGGGCGCTTACGGAATCGCCGTTTCGACCACCATGGTCGCCGACGCGATCATGGCCTTCTTCGTTGTGTGGAAGCTGTGGAACTGGCGTGCAGCCGCAGCCGCGGCGTTGGTCGTTCCGTTCGCTGTGGTTGATCTCACCTTCTTCGCTGCAAACCTTCTGAAGCTGTTCGAAGGCGCGTGGTTGCCGCTGCTGTTCGGACTGTTGATGGCGGTCATCATTTGGACGTGGCTGCGAGGCGCGGCGATCCTGATCAAGAAGACCCGCAAGATCGAGGTGCCAATGCAGGACCTCGTTCGCAGTCTCGAGAAACGTCCGCCGCATATCGTCCCGGGCACCGCCGTGTTCCTCACCAGCGACCCGGACTTCGTACCGACCTCGCTGATGCACAATCTCAAGCACAACAAGGTGCTGCATCAGAACAACGTCATTCTGACGGTCGAGACGGACAACCTGCCACGCGTTGATCTTTCCGACCGCGTCAGGCTGAACAAGATCAGTGACCGGTTCACCCAGGTGACCCTTCGGTTCGGCTTCATGGAATCGCCCAACGTGCCCGTGGCGCTCGCGCATGCCCGCAAGCTCGGTTGGGAGTTCGACATGATGTCGACCTCGTTCTTCGTCTCGCGGCGCTCGCTGAAGCCCGCGCCGCATTCCTTCATGCCGCGCTGGCAGGACAGCCTGTTCATCAGGCTCAGCCAGTCGGCCAACGACGCCACCGACTATTTCCACATTCCGACCGGGCGGGTGGTCGAGGTCGGAACACAGGTCACGATCTAGGGCCGAGGGTGCCGAGAAGCACAGCGAACTTCGGGTTCGGGACACTGGCGAACGGCTTGATTTTCGACGTGCCAAGGGCGACCTTGGCCGCAGAGTTAGAGACTTTGGAGGCTTTGAGTGGCGGATCAAAACCATAGCGTCGAGGATTTGACGCCGGCTGATGTCGCAAACGGCATCGCGGAAGGAAAATATCTCCTTGTCGACGTGCGCGAGCCGAATGAGGTTGCTGCGGAAGCCTATCCGGACGCAGAGATCGTTCCTCTCTCGAGCTTCGACCCGGCGAGCATTCCCGACCCGAAAGGCAAGCAGGTGGTGTTCGCCTGCCGGTCCGGAAAGCGGTCAGTGACGGCCTCGCTCGCGGCCCAGGCGGCCGGGCTTCCGTACGACAAGCATCTGGCCGGTGGAATTATCGGCTGGAAGGCTGCAGGCCTTCCAACCAAGACCGGCGGCTGACCGGTGCGATGAACCCAGTCTACGCGAATCTTCCGACCACCGTCTTCGAGGTGATGTCGCAGCTCGCGCGCGAGCACGACGCCATCAATCTCGGGCAGGGGTTTCCAGACGACCCGGGTCCGGAGGACGTTCGCCGCAAGGCCGCTGAAGCCTCGATCGACGGTTACAACCAATATCCGCCGATGATGGGCACCTCGGAGTTGCGTGAGGCGGTCGCCCGTCACTACGCGCACTGGCAGGGCCTGAAGCTCGATCCGCAGAGCGAGGTCATGGTGACGTCCGGGGCAACCGAAGCCGTCGCCAGCGCGCTGTTCGGGCTGATCGAGCCGGGCGACGAGGTCGTGGTGTTTGCGCCCGCTTATGACGCCTATCTCCCGTTGATCCGGCGAGCCGGCGGCATCGTCCGGGTGGTGCGATTGCAGCCGCCGGACTGGCGGTTGACCGAAGAGGCGTTGCGCGCCGTGTTCAGCCGGAAGACGAAGGTGGTCGTCTTCAACAGCCCGCAGAATCCGGCGGCGGTCGTCTATCCGCGCGCAGACCTGGAACTGCTCGCGCGCTTTTGTCAGGAGTTCGACACGATCGCGGTGTGTGACGAGGTGTGGGAGCATGTCGTGTTCGACGGCCGCGAACACATTCCGCTCATCACCCTGCCGGGGATGCGCGATCGCGCAGTGAAAATCGGATCCGCAGGAAAGATTTTCTCGCTGACGGGCTGGAAGGTCGGCTTCGTGTGTGCGGCACCGCATATCCTGCGCGTGCTTGCGAAGGCGCACCAGTTTCTCACCTTCACGACACCGCCGAACCTGCAGGCCGCAGTGGCCTACGGTCTCGACAAGGCCGACGCTTATTTCGTCGGCATGCGATCCGAACTGACGCGCAGCCGCGACCGGCTGGCAAGCGGGCTGACGTCGATCGGCTTCCCGGTGCTGCCGTCGCAGGGCACGTATTTTCTCAATGTCGACCTGAAACCGCTTGGCCTCAACGAGACGGACGAGGCCTTTTGCAAGCGCCTGGTGGTGGACCACAAGGTCGCGGCAATTCCGGTGTCAGCACTCTACGAGGGCGACCCGGTGACATCGGTCGTTCGTTTCTGTTTCGCAAAGAAGGACGCGACCATCGATCAGGCACTGGAACGGATGTCGCGCGTGGTGAGCGGCGGACGATGAAGGAGAGGATGATGCGGCTTGCTCGTCTGCTTGTGGCGGCGCTCACCGTCGTTCCGTTCGCAGCCGAAGGACAGGAGCGCAAGGTCAACTTCTACAACTGGTCGAACTATATCGCGCCGGGCGTGCTCGAGGACTTCACCAGGGAGACCGGCATCAAGGTCGTCTACGACACCTTCGATGCGAACGAGACGCTGGAGACACGTCTTCTGGCTGGCCGGTCCGGTTACGACCTCGTCGTGCCGGGCGCCTATTTCCTTGAGCGGCAGATCAGGGCCAACGTCTTTCAGAAGCTCGACAAGTCGAAGCTGCCGAACCTCGTTCACGCCTGGCCGGAGGTTACCCAGAAGCTCGCCGTCTACGATCCCGGCAACCAGTACGGCGCGAACTACATGTGGGGGACCACCGGCGTCGGCTACAATGTCAAGAAGGCGAGGGAGGTGCTGGGCCCGAACGTCCGGCTCGAGGAGGCGATGGGGACCCTCGATATCGTGTTCAAGCCGGAGAATCTCTCGAAGTTCAAGGACTGCGGCATCCAGATGCTCGATTCCGCCGACGATATCCTGCCCGCGGCGCTGACCTATCTGAAGCTCGATCCGAATTCATCGAAGCAGGCGGACCTGGAGAAGGCGGCGGAATTGATCGGCAAGATCAGGCCCTTCGTGCGCAAGTTCCATTCGTCGGAATACCTTGCGGCGCTCGCCGGCGGTGAGATCTGCTTCGTGTTCGGCTGGTCGGGAGACATCAAGCAGGCGCAGAGCCGTGCCGAAGAAGCAAAGAACGGCGTCGAGATCGCCTACGCCATTCCGAAGGAAGGCGCGCAGATGTTCTTTGACAATCTCGCGGTTCCTGCGGACGCGAGGAATGTCGCTGAGGCGCACGAATTGATCAATTACCTCTATCGGCCGGAGGTCGCGGCGAGGAACTCCGATTTCCTGTCCTATGCCAACGGCAATCTGGCGAGCCAGAAGTTGATCAGTGCGAAGGTGATCAACGACAAGACGATCTACCCCGACGAAGCCACATTGAAGCAGCTGTTCGTGATCACTGCCCGAGATCAGGCGGCGCAGCGTGTCGTCAACCGGATCTGGACGCGGGTGAAGACGGGCAGGTAGCGGTCAGAATCGGCCGGCTAACGCCATCGTCGATGGAGCCACAGCCACTGTTCGGGATGCTCGCGAATCCATCCCTCGATGATCGCGTTGATCTTCTGCGTCGTGCCCTGCACGTCGATCGCGCCGTTCGCATCGCGTACCGGCTCGACCTCGTCGGTGATCTCGGCACGAAAGCGGTCCCCGGGCAGGCGGACGATGCGCGTGCCGTGGATCGGGCACTCGATCTGGCGCGCGAGGCGGGCGAGCAGGGGATTGGCCTTCGCCGGCCGGCCGAAGAAGGTGACGTCGACGCCCTTGGAATAGTGCTGGTCCACCAGCATGCCGACATGAAGGCCCCGCTGCAGAGCGTCGGCCAGGCGCACCGGTGCGTCGAGCGATGTGGCGATCATCTGGCCCATGTTGACGGCGCGGATGTCCTGCACGGCGCGGTCGACGGCAGCGATGTTTGGCCGCCGGAAAAGCACGGCGGAGTCGAGCCCGTAGGCGGGGGCGGCCAGCGCCGGCAATTCCCAGTTGCCGAGGTGAGCCGAGAAGATCAGTGCGCCTTTGCCGTCCGCGAGCAGTTTTTCAAAGGTCGCGATGCTTTCTTGCGGGAGTTCGATGCGGCTTTTTTCCGGATGCGCGGGATCGAAATCCCAGATCCGGTCAAGGTGTGCGAACTCGCCGCCGAAGCGGCCGAGATTGTCCCAGACCTTGGCCAGGATCGCATCGATTTCGGCATCCGTTTTCTCAGGGAAGGCCGCTCGCAGATTGGTGCGGCCGATACGTTGCTCCTTCAGCAGCGGTCCGAACATGCGGGCGCAACGCGCACCGAAGTTCGCCGTCTTATGCGGATCAAACCGGCGCACGCCTCGCAGCACGGAAACGGTGGCCGCGCCGAGCACGGCATGCACGACCGGCTTGAGCGCTTTGCCAACGCGGGCAGCGGCGCGGGAGCGGCGCATCAAAAGTGGACGATGATCTTGCCGAACAGCTGCCGGCTTTCCATCCGTTCCAGCGCCGCGTCGACGTTGGACAGCGGGAGTTCGCTGTCAATCACGGGCTTCATGCCGGCGGCCATCTTGTCGAGACTGTCGACGATGTTCTGCATGGTCTGACCGAACGAGCCGAAGATCCGGTACTGCCGCTGAAACAGCTGCATCAGGTTGATGGTCGTCGTCGGCCCCGAGGTCGAGCCGCAGGTGACCAGCCGTCCACCGCGCTTCAGCACCAGCAGCGAACCGTTGAACGTATCGGCGCCCACATGCTCGAACACGACGTCGACGCCCTTCTTCTTGGTCAGCTTGCGGACTTCGTGCTCGAAACGGTCCTTGCGGTAATTGATCGCGTGATCGGCGCCGAGCGCCTTTGCACGGTCGATCTTCGAGTCATCGCCGACGGTGGTGATCACGGTGCAGCCGATCGCCTTCGCCATCATGATGGCGACGGTGCCGATGCCACCCCCTCCAGCATGGACAAGGATGGTCTCGCCGGGTTTGAGCTTTGCGTTGTCGAACAGCATGTGCTGCACCGTGCCGAACGCGATCGGCGCGCAGGCGGCGTCGCGCAGGCTGACGCCCTCCGGTACCGGGATGACCAGCCGTTCCGGCATGTTAAGCAGTTCGCGCGCGAAGCCGTCGATGTGAAAGCCCAGCACGCCGCCGACGTTCTCGCACAGGTTGTCGCGCCCCTCGCGGCAGGCGGGGCAGGTGCCGCAGGTCAAGGCGCCGAACATGACGACCGGCTGACCAGGCCTGAAACGCGTGACGCCTGCGCCGACGGCGGCGATCTCGCCGGAGGCTTCGGCGCCGACGATCAGGGGAAACTTGCGCTTGGCGAACGCCATGCCGCGGAAGCCCCATAGATCGAGGTGGTTGAGTGCAACCGCGCGAACGCGAACCTGCACTTCGCCGGCCTCAGGCGGAGGCGGGTCGGCGACCTCCAGCACTTCGAGCTGGCGTTCCTTGACGAGGCTGAGCGTGCGCATCGGTTGGCGTTGGCAAGACCTGATTATGACGATTGCGTATCGCCGGTCCGGACCGTTGCGTCAACCGGCAAGCCGGCCTCAGGCCGGCTCGCGGGTCATTATCATCGAGGCGTTCTGGCCGCCGAAGCCGAACGAATTCGACATGGCGGCGGTCACGCGGGCGTCACGCGCCTTGTTCGGCACGACGTCGAACGGAATTCCAGGGTCGGGGACGTCGTAGTTGATGGTCGGCGGAATCCGCTGGTGCTCCAGCGTCAGCAGCGAGAAGATCGCCTCCACGGCACCGGCCGCGGACAGCGTATGCCCGATCATCGACTTGTTGGATGAAACCGGAATTTGCTTCGCTCGTTCGCCGAATACTGTCGAGATGCCGAGGTACTCCATCTTGTCGTTCTCGGGCGTCGAGGTGCCGTGGGCGTTGATGTAGTCGATCTGCTCTGGCGCCAGACCCGCGTCAGCAAGTGCATTGCGCACACAGCCGATAATCGGCTTGCCGTCCGGGCTCGAGCGGGTGCGGTGGAACGAGTCGGCAAGCTCGCCGCATCCAGCGATCACGCCAAGAACACGCGCGCCGCGGGCAGTTGCCGCTTCCAGGCTCTCCAACACCAGTGTGCCGGCTCCCTCGGCCAGCACGAAGCCATCGCGATTCTTCGAGAACGGCTTCGATGCCTTCGCCGGAACCTCGTTCTGTGTCGATAGCGCCGACAACAGCGAGAAGCGGACCAGCGCCTCGACGTTCACCGACGAGTCGGTTGCGACACACAAGGCGGCATCGGTTTCGCCACGACGGATCGCCTCGACACCGAGCTGAATAGCGCTGACGCCGGATGCGCAAGCCGTTGAGATCGAAATAGGAGATCCCTTTGTGCCGTACTTGTCCGCAAGTTGATCAGCAGACGAACCAAACAGGAAGCGGCGATGCATGTCCTTGTATTTGCCGCCGCCGCACAGTTTCAGCATCGCATCATAGTCGATCGCCGCGTCCTTACCGATCGTGAAGGCAAGCTCGTCGCGCATCGGCCAATCCAACTCGACCGGCGCGACCGCGAGAAAGAGCGGTCCGGGAAAGCTTCCGGGTGAGCCGATGCCGGATTGCGCGACGGCTTCCTCAGTGGCGACGTCCGCAAAGCGGTCGGCGAATTCGGGCGCCGAATTGCGCGCGGCGGGCAGAAAGTCGATCGCGCCCGCCATCGTCGTCCGCAAGCCATCGGTCGGAAAACGCGTGATCGCACGGATGCCGGATTCGCCGGCGGTCAGCTTTGACCAGTTCTCGGTCTTTCCCGCACCCAGCGAGGTGACGATGCCCATGCCGGTGACAACGACGATCGGCCGGCCTGCATGATCGCGCATATTCCCCATCGGCGTTCTCCCCGCAGCCTAGTTCACCGCTTCGACGAGCGCGATGCCTTCACCGCGCCAATGACCCGTCCCAACCACCACAATCTGGGTGGGCGCAGCCGTCATTGCAATCTCAAAGCCGGATGGATCTGCCGGGGGAAAGAGTCCCCCTCTTGAAAGGGCGAGGGCGGCCAGCGCGACGCCCAGGGGAAACTGTGCTTCCATGGCGTGCCCGAACCGCGTGCCGGTCGCGCGTACGGGAAGCGCCTTGTGCTTTTCGAGAAACTGGCGCTCCTCGGCGGTCACAGGCTCCGCGCCGGTTGCCCCGGTAATGATCGCAACGTCGTCGCGCGCGCCGGAGGCCTTCCAGAGGGATTCCAGCGTCTCGGTGGTCGCGCCTTGCGTCTTGCGCGCCGCGCGATCGGCGCTCACATGCGACAGCTTCGCGTAAGGCTTGGCGCCGCGCGCCACGGCATGCTCCTTCGACTCGATCACAAGGAACACGCCGCCGGATCCCAGCGCGAAGCCGCCGCTCGGCCCGCGCGACCACACGGGCGAGAACTTTTCCTTGAGGTTGAAGTCGCCGAACTCATAGAGCATGAGCATGTCTTTCCGCTCGCCGTTGTGCGCGGCACCGACCAGTGCGATGTCGCTCTGGCCCGATGCAATGCGCGCCAGGGCGATCCGCACGGCGTCGATGCCGGCGGCTTCTTCGCCCATGAAGGTACGGGAGGAGCCGGTCACACCGTGAACGATCGAGATGTTGCCGGCCAAGAGATTGGAGAGCTGGGCAAGGAACAGCGTCGGGCGCAGATCGCTCATCAGCCGTTCGTTCAGGAAGTTCGGCGCCGCGTTACCCTGCACCTTGGCGTTGAGAATGCCGCTGTCGACCGCGAGATCGCGCTCGCCGCCGCCGGCGGCGACGATCATGTCCGTGCGGCCGAGGATGTCGGTCTTGCCCTTGATACCGGCGGTGTCCAGCGCAAGACCGGCAGCGTAGGTGCCGATGCGCTGCCACGCCTCCATCTGGCGCTGATCGCCCTTCTTCGGAATCTGCTGATCGAAGTTCACGGGTATGAGCGGATGAACCACGTAGGGCGCGAACGTCTTTTCGTCGACGTTGATCGTGCCCTTTTGCAAAGCGTCCCAGTGGGCATCGAGACCTTCGCCGAGCGAAGAGACGATGCCAATTCCTGTGATCCAGGCCTCGGATTTGCGGGAGGAGGGCACGCGATCACCTTCAGTCTTGAGTGCCTGCCGATTGCGGCAGGCCGATCCGCTTCGCAACGGTCGCCATGTGCCTGCGGAATTCCTCGTTCGGGAATGGCACGTGGCTGAACGTCAGCGACGCGTTGCACGTCTTCTTGCCGGCGATCGTGATTTCCGCGATCGTCATCGCGAAGCCTGAGCCCTCGTGGGTCACCTTTGCGGCGATCTCAAGTTTGGCTCCTGGTTGGACAAAGCTGCGCATCTTCGCGTCCTTGACCGCGGCGAGGAACGGCATCCGCTCAAAGTTCATCGAGGCGATCAAGAGAAATCCTGACGCCTGCGCCATCGCTTCGATCAAAAGGACGCCAGGCATCAGCGGGCGACCGGGAAAATGTCCTTCGAAGATCGTGCTGGTGAGAGGAACTTCAGCTTCGACCTTGATGCTGCGACCCTCGAGATCAAGCGAGGCGATCCGGTCGATGAGCTGGAAGTACTCGAGGTGCATGGGGGTGCTGGCGCGGTCAGGCGCTCTTGGCGGCAACCAGTTCGTCGATCCGCGCGCTCAGATTGCCGAGGACGAAATATTGCTCGGTCGTTGCCTTGCCGTCGTTGACCTCCTGCGTCCACTTTTCCAGCGGTAGCTTGATCCCGAACGCCTTATCGATTGCAAAGGCGATGTCGAGGAAGTCCAGGCTGTCGATACCGAGATCGTCGATCGCGTGACTTTGCGGCGTGATGGTATCGCGCGGAATGTCGCAAGTCTCGGCGATGATGTTGGCAACTTGATCGAAGGTCGACATCGTAAGCCTTTGATTTGACGCCTGTATTTGGTGGGGCGTAGGCGGGGGAATAGCCGGGCCAGCCCATCGCCCGCGCATGATTCAGGGTCGTATATCGGAGCGAGGCATTTAATTCAATGGCGGCAGGGCCGCGCGACAAGGACCGCCAAAAGCTGCATTCCTCTGGCGCGGGACGGACTTGCCGTTACTACCGGCTCGGCTGAGGTATGACCGCGCAATCGCGCCGGCCATACAGGATGCAATCCTGGGTGCGGCGCAAGTCGGCAATGCTCATGGCGAGCCAGACCCCGAAACCGATCAGCGCCACCGTGAACAGTCCGGCGGCAATATTCATCCGCATCCGATGCCGATAGTCGTCAGGCTCGCTTGATTGCTCGTACCGCGAGAGGTCAGGAGGTGGTGGCCGGAGCGGCGATACCTGCGCGGTCCGGGTTTTGGGGGCTTCGGCACTGGTCCGCGGGCGAAACTTAATGACGACATGATCGCCGTCATCTGCGGGTTTCGGTTGTTCCTTGGTCATTGACGCTGTCCCTGGCAGGGCCCAACACCAAAGATATTATCATGCCGCGCATGTCCAGCCAGATGCTCCAAGCATGGCCGCCAAGCATGGCTCAACTGCGTCCCGGTGGTCGGCATTGCCGCCTGACGGTCCGATGCCGCTCCGTCAGGCCTGCTTCGGCAGCCGGCCCATGAGGTAGAATTCGTCATTCGGACGCATATTGGTGACGTTGGCCATCCGGTTGGAGAGGGCGAAGAAGGCGGCGATCGCTGTTATGTCCCACACGTCGTCGTCCGTGAAGCCGTGCTTCTTCAGCGCCGCGAGGTCGGCGTCGTTTACCGTCTGCGCTGAAAGGCTGACCTTCATTGCGAAATCAAGCATCGCCTTCTGGCGTTCGGTGATATCGGCCTTGCGGTAGTTGATTGCGACCTGGTCGGCGACAAGAGGATTCTTCGCGCGGATCCGCAGGATCGCGCCGTGTGCTACCACGCAGTATTGACACTGGTTGGCGTTTGAGGTGGCCACAACGATCATCTCGCGCTCGGCCTTGGTCAGGCCTCCGTCCTTCTCCATCAACGCGTCGTGATAGGCGAAGAAGGCGCGGAACTCGTCCGGCCGGTGTGCCAGCACCAGGAAGACGTTCGGTACGAAGCCGGATTTTTCCTGAACCGCCAGAATGCGTTCGCGGATGTCGTCCGGCATCGACTTTAAAGACGGTACGGGGAAACGGCTGATGGCGGGCGCGGTCATGCTGGTCCTCGAGCTTTGCGGAAGCATGGGACCCTAAAGTATCGGGCGCGCAACGAAAAGCTTGCGCGGATCCGATCAGCGCAGCGGTTTCTTCAACAGCGAGAACCGGTCAGGGTCGAGCCCCATCGACGGTTGCAGCAAGGGCGAGTCAGTCGTTCGCGGAACCGGCGCACGCTCTGGCAAGACCGGGTCGGCGGCATGAGCCTCGCGATGGGTTGTGGCGCCGCGCCAACGCGCCAGCACCGAACTCACAAACGCCAGATCATGGCCGCTCGACGAGCTTGAAACCGATGCGATCGTCGCTTCGCTGCGCGGCAATTGCTGCTGCGACAGCTCCTTGAAGCGAAGCCGCGTCGGCAGCGCGACACCCTCGCCGAACGCAAGTACCTCGCGGGTGCCGAGCGAGGGCACAAAAGACAGCAGGTTGGCTGCCGCATCCGACACAGCGGAGCGCAACAACCCCTGATCGCGATCGTTGGCAAGGCGCATCGTGAACAGTGTCGAGCACTGGGAAATGATCGTGGCGTCGAGCTCGGCCGGACGCTGTGTCACAAGTCCAAGGAAAACGCCGTACTTGCGCCCTTCCTTGGCGATGCGGGAAATCGCCTTGCGGGTCGGCCCGAAGCCGATGTTGCGGTCGGCGGAGGCATAGCGATGCGCTTCTTCGCAGACGAACAGCAGTGGCGAGGCGCCGTCGCTCCACAGGCCGAAGTCGAACGCCATGCGGCAAAGCACCGACACGACGGAATCGACGACCTCGACGGGAAAGCCCGCGAGTTGCATCACCGTCATCGGCCGGCCGCTGGCAGGCATGCGGAACAAGTGGCTGATCACCTCCGCCATTGTGTCGCCGCCGACATTGGCGTTCTCGAACATGAAAGCGTAGCGCGGATCGTTGCGGACGGTATCGATCCGCGAAAGCAACTTGTTGTAGATGACGCGCGAGGAGCGGTTCTCCAGCTTGCCCATGCGTTCGTCGATCAAGGAGATCATGTCCGTCAGCCGGTATGGCACCGGCGTGTCGACGGTGTAACCGACCGTCTTCGGATCGACCCGCTTGAGCCCGACGCGATCCGCCGCCTGGTACTGCGTGTAGATCGCCTTGGCATATGGAATGACCTCGGAAAGAATTTCGAGCTCTTCCGGCACGCCGGGCCGGCCGGCGAAGATCACGTCGACGAACTCTTCGTAATTGAACAGCCAGAACGGCAGCTTCAGATTGCGCGGGTTCAGCACCAGTGCGCGCTCGCCAAAGCAGCGCCCATACTCATTGTGCACATCAAGCAGGAAAAGGCGCAGGTTTGGGCGCCGCCCTAGAATTTCATTGAGCAGCAGCGACACGCCACTGGACTTGCCGACGCCGGTCGAGCCAAGGACAGCGAAGTGCTTGTTGAGCATCTCATCGACGTCGACGTATGCGCCGACGCTTGGATCCTGCTGCAGGTGGCCGACATGGATCGCGTCCTTGTGTGCTGGCGCGTACACCGTCCGCAGTTCCTGGCTGGTGATCGGATCGACCTCGTCGTTAATCGCCGGATAGACCGTTACGCCACGCCGGAACCGCGGGCCCGAACCGGTCGTGTTGATCTCGCCGAGCAGATCAGCCGATGCAGTCGCTATGGTGTGATCGCGGTCGGCGGGCGACAGCCCCTCGCAGGAAACCTCAGTGATCATCGCGACCACGTTCGACGAGCTGCAGCGGATCGAGACCAGGCGGCCCACTGTCGCGCGAGCTTCGAACTGGCCCATCTGCGGCGCAGCATGAATCCCGATACGCGCGAGAGATCCCTTCACCGAAATGATGCGACCGAAACGCGCGCCGGAAGGTGAATTCGGCATGTCGAACAAGGTGTTTCCCGGAAAAGTTCGCCAGGACTATGCACGGCCCTGCTGGACAAACTGTTAAGCCACGTCCGGGTGAGCTGAACGATACCGCCTGCCGTGTCAGCTTCGTGGGGCGGCCATCTGAATCTCGATGCCGGGGGCTTGATTCTTGCGCAGCACGAAGCCGCCTGCCTGAGAAGCAAGCAGCACGAAACTCGTCATCGCGACAGGGATCGCGAGAAACCGGCAGACGAGCGTGAAGTTGAGCATGGCATGATTCTCATCATAAGGCCGCCGCCATGCTCGTCAATTACGGTTAATGGAAGCTTAATATCGTGCGTTCATCGATGCTGGCGTCACGGACTGTTGCGCGAATATCGCGAACGCGGCTGTCCTGAGGAATGTGCCAGCGCACACAAGCTCAGACCGATAAGGGCGACGCCTACGCCCAGGATTGTGAACATGCCCCCTCCACAAATCTTAACAATGCGCGAACAATTTCCGTCGGAATTGATTGACGAGATCTGAACAAGGTCTGGGGCGAAGGGGGCCGCCTCAGCAAATGGTTAGCGCGAGCCTAACCCGGGCCGGTGCAACGTGCCGCGCCTTGCTAAATGGGACGCGCGGAAGTCGAGGCTCAGCTCGAGACTCTCGCATACTCGCTCGGGTTGACGCCATGAAGCTCGCGAAAGGCTTTGCTGAAGTGGCTGAGGTTTGCGAACCCGACGCTCAATGCAACGTCGGTGACGGAATGACCTTCGTTCAGCATGGTGGCGGCCGCGGTCAGCCGCACCTCGCGCAGATAGGAATGGACCGAGCGGCCGATGATCTGCCGAAAGCCGGCTTTGAGCTTCTTTTCACTGATGCCGGTTGCCTTTGCGAGACCGGAGATCGTCCATGCTTCTTCAAAGCGATCTTGCAGCAGCTGTCTTGCATCGATGAGCCGTTGGCGATCGCGTGCACTGATTGACTGCCGCTGTCGTTGCTCCTCGCTCAGATAGGCAATGGAAAGAGCAAGCGCCTCCAGCGCCTTTGCCTGAAGATAAAGATTTCTCAGATTGCCCTGCGGATATCCGCACTCGATGAGCTGTCTGCCGGTCTCGAGCAGGTTTTTCGAGGCCGCGAAGCTGATGAACACGGTCCTCTGGTCGACGAGGCTGCGATCCACGAACAGTTCGCGCGCGAAGCGCGACAGCTCGAGGCCGCCTGCGCGGTCGAGCAGGGCCCTGTCGAACCGCATATCGACGAGGCGGATCCGCTGCTTGGCGCGCGCAAAGTTCTGCCCGGAGGAGCCGTTCTCTGACGCGAAGATGATCGCGCTGCCTGCGGTCAATGTCACCGGCTCGCCATCGGCCAACTGACTGACGCATTCACCGTCAAGCAGGAGCGACAGCGAGACGGTGGGGGGGCCGGCGACGGCGACCGAAAGATCCTGGTCGAGCCAGATATCCGTGCTGCTGATCCTGATGTCGCCGAGATCGTCCAGCCTGTGGCTGCCGCGATGAGCGGCGAGGCCGTCCAGCGCATCCGATGAAGCCCGGTAGTCGATGCTCCAGACGGATCCTTCCACGGATGGCTCAGGCATTTGCGTGCAATTCTAGATCGATTCCGAAGATCGAAAGGCGATTTGTCCCCGATCGCGTCAATTTGGCCCCCGGCAACGTTAGCGAACAATCGCCTTTGAAAAGGATAACCGCCGCTACGGAAAATCAAGGGCGCTCGGGGGTTCTTTAGAAATGTTCTCATTCAGGTGGCGGCTGCTCGTCGCGGCTTGTGTCGCAGGCAGCGCGACAGAAGCTTTGGCACAGGCGGTTCAGACGCTCGACACACTGGTCGTTACGGCAAACAAGAGAGAGCAGGAGCTTGAGAAGATCGACGGTGCGGTTTCGGTTCAAACCGCCGAACAGCTTCGTCAGGCCAACATAACCAACGTGTCTGATCTTGAGAGGGTGTTTCCGGGGCTCGTCATCCGCCAGCGCGGAAACCGCGCCTACTCGAACTTCACCGTCAGAGGGATGTCATCGCCCGATTTCTACAATCCGAGCGTGCAAGTCTACGTCGACGGCGTTCCGCAAGGTGACTCGTTTCTGACGCAGGAGTTGCTCGATGTGGATCGTGTCGAGTTTCTGCGCGGCCCGCAGGGCACGCTGTATGGTCGTAACGCCTTCGGCGGCGTTCTCAACATCGTCACCCGGCGGGCGAGAGAGAACCGCGTCGCGGGCGCGATCACCGGAACGAACCGGACGATCGGCGGCGAGCTAGCAGCGACCGGCGTGCTCGCCACCGACATGTGGTTCACGGATATCGCGGTGCGTGGGCTACACGACAGCGGCCAGATCACCGATCTGACGACCGGACGGAAGGTCGACACCTCCGAAGTCTGGAGCGGCAGGGCCCAACTACGATATGCGCCGGCCGGTGGTCCATTCGATGCGACACTTAGCGTCGCCAAAGAACGGCTGGATTCGCGGGAGGAAGTCTATGTGCTGGATACGCAGCTTGACCAGCGCATCTACCCGGTTGGCGTTCCGTACCCGGATCTGCAGCGCGATACGCTGTCCAGCGCGTTCTCGTGGAATTACGTTGCCGGTCCTTTCAAGATCTCCGGCGTATCGTCGTACCAGGACATCGATCTGCAGCGGCGGTTGTTCGGATTCTCCACCCCTGAAGCGACAAGGCTGTGGTCGCAGGAACTCAAGGCGGTCTACGACAACGCGGGACCGCTCACCGCTCTGTTCGGCATCTACTATCAAGACACGGATTTTACGCGCTGGACCCCGGCTGCCAATGCGCGAAACGACGTCAATGCCCGTGCGGCGGCCGCCTTCACGGAGCTGAGCTATCAACTGACGGATCGACTGACGCTGACCGGCGGCGCGCGACTGTCTTATGATGCGTCGGAGATCAGCTTTCGCGGTCCGTTCGCGTTCACCAACAGCGTTGACTTCACGAGCCTCCAGCCTAAGCTGTCGCTCGGCTACCAGATCACCGAGGCCGTGCGGCTCTACGGACTCGTGTCGCGAGGCTACAAGGCAGGCGGCTTCAACCATGCGGTCTCCACCCCGCTGGATGCCAATCCATATCGTCCCGAGAAGGCGCTGAACTTTGAAATTGGCGCGAGAAGCGCCTTCCTCGGCGGCCGTTTGCTGTTGTCCGGCGCCGTCTATCACATCAAGTCCGAGGACAAGCAGATCTATGTGGGAGTCGTCCCGAACCTGGTGATCCGCAATGTTGGCGAGGCCACCAGCACGGGAATTGAGATCGAAACGGCGCTTCGTCCGACTGAGTTGCTGACGTTGAATGCATCCGTGAGCTACGGAGTGTCGCGCTTTGAGGATTACGTCGATCCGGTCACGGGCATCGACTTCAGCGGCAACCGGGTCCCTTACGCGCCTGACCTGACGCTGCACGCGGCGTTCAGGCAAGTGATCCCGCAGTCTGTCTTTAGCGGCACGGTCGCATTGACCGGAGCCGTTCATGTCTTCAGCCGAACCTATTTCGACGAGGCGAACTCTCTCGGGCAGCCCGCCTATGCAACTCTGGACGCAGGACTGGAAGCGGAATTCAGACAGGGCTGGTCGTTGAAGATCTTCGGCACAAATCTCACGGACGAAATCTACCGCACCTACAGCTTCCGATCCGGCCCGGCGGTCTTCAGCAACATCGGGCAGGGACGGATTTTCGGTGTCACACTGCGGGGCGCGCTGTAACGATATGCAGAGTCACTCGCAAGCCATCTCCGCTGATGCCGTGCCGACTCGGCAAGCCGATGCATCGCTGCCGCTCTATCGTGTTCTGCTTGCTATTGGCGGCGTCTACCTGGTTCAGAGCCTGATCTCGGGACTGACGTTCAACGGCGTTCCGGCCGCCCTGCGATCGAGCGGGGCCTCACTGGATTCGATCGGGCTGGTGTCGCTCGTCATGGTGCCCTGGGCGCTCAAGTTCATCTGGGCGCCTGCGATCGAACGATATCGATTGCCGCACGGGCGACCGCGACGGTCGCGGCAAGTCGTCGCCATGTGCCAGGTTGTGGCGATGCTTAGCCTCGTCGCGCTAGCGTTCGTGGGACCACTGTCGGTAACGATGGTTCTGGCGTGCCTTGCGGTCATGGCCTTTGCTTCCGCGACGGCGGACATCGCCTGCGACGGCTTTGCCATTCAGCAACTTTCACCCGCCGATCGTGGCTGGGGCAATACCGCTCAGGTGGGTGGCGGTTATCTCGGCATCGTTGTCGGCGGCGGCCTTTTCCTTATTCTGATTCCGTCCTTTGGCTGGACCGCAGCCTGCCTGGCGATGAGTGCGCTTGTCGTCGTTCTGACGCTTCCGTTCCTTGCGACGCCTGAACCGGGCCATAGCATCGGAGACCATGCTCCGCACAGGCCAAGCCTCGGCTATGCGTTGCGTCGTTCGGAGGTGCAGGCGGGCCTGGTTGTCGTTACCTGCTTCGAGATCGGTGTTCGCCTCACGCAGGGTATCAGCGCGCCGTTTCTGGTCGATCGCGGGTTCGATCTGGCGACGCTCGGCTACCTGACCGGTGGCGGCGCGATCGTCTCGGCGGTGCTGGGCACCGTGTTGGGCGGTCTGGCGATCCGCAGGCACGGACCTCGACGCAGCGTCGTCGCCGCCGTGGGCCTGCAGACGCTGGCGGTCGTCGTGCTGGCCAGCGTCAGCCTCGTGCCCACTGCGCCGCTGTGGTGTCTCGGAACCGTCGTCGTGCTGAAGTCGGTCGCCATGGCGTTCGGCTTTGTCTGTCTTTACTCGCTGTTGATGGGCTACGCGTCGCCGCGGCAGGCCGGTGTCGACTTCACGCTCTTCCAGTGTGCGGACGCCTTGGTTGCTGCACTTGCAGGCTTCGCCGGAGGGGTCGTGGCACAGCGCACCGGCTATCCGATCGCCTTCTGGATCGCCGCAGTGCTGGGCATCGGCGCCTGTGCTGCGCTGCCGCTTCTCCTCAGGCGCGCCGGTGCGGCGGAACGGTCCGGAGCAGCCGAATGAGCGAGCGGACAGCGGTTATTGTCGGTGCGGGTGTAGCAGGGCTTTCCTCCGCCTTCTGGCTTAAGGAAATCGGGTGGACGCCGATTGTCGTCGAGCGGGCTGCGAGCGTCCGATCGAACGGCTACATGATGAGCCTGTCCGGCCCGGGCCACGCGGCTGCCAAACGGATGGGCATCCTCGATCGGCTGGAGGCAATAAGGCGTCCGGCGGCGGAGACAATCTATCGCGACAGGCATGGGAGCGAGCTGCTACGGCTGCAACATGCGCACCTGATCGAAAGCTTTCCCTACATTGTCCTGCGCAGGACCGATCTTTTGAAGGTGTTGTTCGAGCGCGCTTCGCAGCATGCCGAGTTTCGCTTCTCCACCGAAGTGGCGTCGATCAACAATGGCGAACATTTCGCGCGCGTGACCCTGACGGATGGCTCGATCATCGACGCGGCGCTCGTCATTGGCGCCGACGGATTCAGGTCCCCAACGCGGAGGATGCTGTTCGGGCCGGACGATCGGTTCGTCAAACCTCTCGGCTACCGCTTTGCGGCCTACGACGTCGACGATCGCGTGTCTCTCGGGGCCAACTTTCTGGCCTATGCGGCTCCCGCACGAATTAGCGAGTTCTATTCGCTCGACGAAGGGCGGCTTGCGGCGCTCCACGTCTGGAGATCGGGAAATCTGCAGGAATCCCTGCCGGCGTATGCGGAGCTGGAGAAGGTCTTTAGCGATGAGCACGATCAGGTGCGTGCCGTGATGGGACTTGCGCGGCAAAGTGGGGTGCTGCCGATACTGGATGACCTTGCGATCGTCGACATGGACCGCTGGTCTTTGAAGCGGGTCGTTCTGCTCGGCGATGCTGCACATTGCTTCAGCTTGATCTCGGGGCAGGGGGCGGGCATGGCCATGACTGGCGCTTGCGTGCTGGCCGAAGAGTTGGCGAGAACGACGAGCCAGGCTGAGGCGCTGACTGCATATGAGGCGCGCATGCGCGGCCCGGCACAGCGGCTGCAGACGCGAAGTAGAAATGTTGCGAGATGGTTCGTTCCAAAAACGACCATTGGCTTCAAGCTGCGAAATCTCATCCTGCAGAACATGCCGGCATCCATGCTTCGAAACTATCTGCGAAAGTCGGTTCAGTCGGACGTGCTTGCGGCGGAGGGCGCGCTGTAGGCGATCACGGATGCAGGCAAACCAGCGTTCGTGCAGTTTCGAGCATGATTAGACGCTGGCGGGCTGAATCCGCTCCGCCAGAACGCAGCGCGCCATTCGTCCGTCGCCGACATCGATGGCCGGCGGCAGCGCTTCCGTGCAGCGGGCCTCCGCTAGCGCGCATCGAGGCGCGAACGAGCAGCCGGTGGGCGCCTTGTCCAGCGATGGCGGCGTGCCGGGGATCGTCTCCAGCCGCTGGCCGCGCTTTGCGCCGTGCGTCGTCGAAGCGAGCAGGCCGCGCGGGTAGGGGTGCAGTGGCGAGCGTACGATCTGGCGGAGCGTGCCGGTCTCGACGATCTGTCCTGCATACATCACCGCGACCCGGTCGCAGATCTCGATGGCGACACCGATGTCATGGGTCACGAAGATGACCGACATGCCGAACTCGCGCTGCAGTTCGCGCAGCAACAGAAGGATCTGGATCTGCACGGTGGCGTCGAGCGCCGTCGTCGGCTCGTCGGCCAACAGGATCTTCGGCTTGCAGGCGAGCGCCAGCGCGATCATCGCACGCTGGCGCATGCCGCCCGACATTTCATGCGGGTAGGCATCGAGGCGCCGCTTCGCAGAGGGAATGCGCACGACCTCCAGCATCTCCAGCGCTCGAGCCGTTGCCTCGCGCTGGCTTTTGCCTTCGTGGCGGATCACCGCCTCGGAAATCTGCTGGCCGATGGTATAGACGGGATCGAGCGCAAGCGCCGGCTCCTGAAAGATCATCGAGACAGTGGCGCCGCGAAACATCGAGAGCTCATCGTCGTCAAGGGCGAGCACATCGCGTCCCGCGACCCGAATGCTGCCGTTGATCACGGTTCGCTTCTTCGGCAGCAGCCGCATCAACGCGCGCAAGGTGACGCTCTTGCCAGAGCCGGATTCCCCGAGCAGCCCGAGCACTTCACCTTCGCCAAGCGAAAAGCTCACACCGTTGATCGCATGGACCGTGCGCTCGCCGGTAAAGCGGACGTTGAGGTTCTCCACCTCGACGAGTTTAGTCATGCAGCCTTCTCCGCGGCGGATGCGCGGCTGTGTCCTGAGCCAGGGATTGCCATGTAACAGGCAGCCTGGTGTCCGGCGCCGTCGAGGTCGGTGAGTGTCGGGCTTGCCGCCGAGCACATCGGTTCGGCGGAGGCACAGCGGGTGTGGAACCGGCAACCGGGTGGAGGATCAATCGGGTTCGGCGGATCCCCGGTGATCGGCGGTGTCTCTGTGCGGTTGTCGGGATCGGCAGCCGGCATCGCGGCGAGCAGGGCGCGGGTATAGGGATGCGCCGGCGCGTCCCAGACCTGGTCCACGGGACCGAGCTCGACGACCTCGCCAAGATACATCACCAGCACGCGATCGGAGATGTAGCGCACGACATTGAGGTCGTGGCTGATGAACAGGTAAGTCAGCCCGAACTCGCTCTTCAGGTCCGCAAGCAGGTTCAACACCTGTGCCTCCACCGACTTGTCGAGTGCCGAGACCGCTTCGTCGAGGATCACCAGGCGCGGCGATAGCGCCAGGGCGCGGGCAATGTTGACGCGCTGGCGCTGGCCGCCGGAGATTTCGTGCGGATAGCGGTTGGCGAAGGTTTCAGGACGCAGTCCCACCTTGTCGAGCAGCTCGCGTGCGAGCTTGCGTGCCGGCGCATCGTCCATTCCGTGCACCTTGGGCCCGAACGCGATCGACTCTTCGATGGTCAGGCGCGGGTTGAGCGAAGCGTAGCTGTCCTGGAACACCATCTGCATGCCGCGTCGCAACTCGCGCAGCGACAGCGCGCGGCCGACCTGCATGCCATCGTAGAGGATCTCGCCGGCGTCGCGGGTCATCAGATGCATCAGCAGGCGCGCGGTCGTCGATTTGCCGCAACCGGATTCGCCGACGATGCCGACGGTCTCGCCTTTGGCGATCTCGAACGAGACGTTGTCCACGGCGCGCACGGTCCTGGCCTTGGAAAGCAATCCGCCGCGGACCGGGAAGTGCTTGGTAAGGCCGACGACCTTGAGCAACGGCTGGGCTGCCCCGCCGAAGTCCTCAATTCGCTCGAGCATGGCCTTTGGCAATGTGGCTTCGCTCATGGGGTCACTCCCGGATATCCATGGCGCTGCGCAAGCCGTCGCTCAAAAGGTTGAAGCAGATCGACACCGCGAAGATCATCACACCTGGCAGGGCGGCAACCCATGGATTGACGTAGATCGCCGTCCGCAGCGTGTTGAGCATCAGTCCCCATTCCGGCTCCGGCGGTTTGGTGCCCAGGCCAAGGAACGACAGGCCTGCGGCGAGGATCATTGAAACGGAGATCAGGCCGGTCGAGTAGACGAAGATCGGCCCGAGCACGTTGCCGAGGATGTGCACCCGCATGATCGTCAGCGCGCCTGCGCCGGACGCCCGCGCGGCATCGACGAAGTCCATGTTGCGCACGCCGGTAGTGACGCTCTCGGCGACGCGGGTAATCTGCGGTACGAAAACGATCGTCAGCGACACAATGGAGTTGACGATGCCGGCGCCGAGCGCGCCCGAAATGGCAATCGCCAGCAGCACGGAGGGGAAGGCGAAGAACACGTCGACCGTGCGCATGATCGCCGTGTTGAGCTTGCCGCCGACATAGCCCGCGACGATCCCAAGCACCGTGCCGATCATGAACGCGAAGACCACCGGCAGGATGCCGATGATCAGCGAGAGCCGACCGCCATAGATCAGGCGCGCCAGCATGTCGCGTCCGAGTTCGTCCGAGCCGAGCGGATAGTTGGGCGTGCCGATCGGCCGGAGGCGGCGGATCATCGATCCCTGATAGGGATCGGCAAGCCCGAGCCAGGGTGCAAACAGCGCGGAGAGAAAGATCGCGATCAGCACACATGCGCAGATCAAGCTCACCTTGTCGCGCAGAATGCGCCGGCCGACCGTTCCCCAGTAGCCGCGCGTCTTGGTGACGGGGGCGGCTTGCAGCACGGATTCGGTGATCACGGTCATGGCGGTGTCCTCATGGGCTTACCCTCGCTTGATGCGCGGATCGATCGACGCCTGTGCGATGTCGACCATGAGGTTGAGGAAAACGAAGAACAGCGCCAGCACCAAAATCGTGCCCTGCAGCAATGGCAGGTCGCGCTGGAAGATGGCCGAGTTCAGAAGCAGCCCCGAGCCCGGCCACGAAAACACCGTTTCGATCAGGATCGAGCCGCCGAGCATATAACCGAGCTGAAGGCCCATGACCGCGAGTGCGGTCGGCGCGGCGTTCTTGATGACGTGGCGGAACACGTGAGTTTCGCTGAGGCCCTTGGCGCGCAACGCTTCGACGAAATCCTGCGAAAGGATATCGCCGGTCAGCGCCCGTACGGTGCGGGTGACGATACCCATTGGAATGACAGACGTGGTGATGGCGGGAAGAACGAGGTAGCTTAAGTGCGCCCAATCCCATTTCCATTCGCCGGAGCCGCCGGGCCCGGCACCGACCGCGGGCAGCCAGTTCAGTTGCACGGAAAAGATGATGACCAGCACCATGCCGAGCCAGTAGTGCGGCAGTGAAACGCCGGCGATCGCGACCGACGTGGCGACCTTGTCGATCCAGGTGTTGCGGAAGTAGCCGGCGACGATGCCGAAGAACAGGCCGAGCGTGAAGCCGATCACTGCTGCGACAACGGCGAGTGTGACGGTGTTGGCAACCGCACGGATCACTTCCGACAGCACCGGCCGGCCGGTCGCAATCGAGTTGCCAAGGTCGCCATGCACTGCCTTCCAGAGCCAAAGGCCGAACTGAACCGGCAGCGGACGGTCGAAGCCGTAGGCTGTGCGCAGTTGCGCGGCGAGCTCTTGCGACGCGTCGGCCGGAAGCACGGCAACGAGAGGGTCGCCGGGCGTGATGTGGACGAGCAGGAAGCAAACCAGTGCGACGCTCAAAACAATTGGAACTGCGTAGACGAAACGCCGCGCAACATAGGCAAGCACGAGTCACCCTTTGGTCATGCGAATTGCTGTGCCCTTTGAAAGGCCGAGTGACGAAAGTTGCAGGCCCGGATGCGCGGGGGCATCCGGGCCGCCATCCCTGTTGAGCTTACGGTGTCATCGACATGGTCGAGAAATCGACGAACCAGCTTTTCGGTTGCACGAGGCCCTTGATTTTTGCCGTCATCGCGCGCGGGCCGACGTCGTGGGCGACATAGAGGAACGCCGCATCATCCACCGAGGCGGCGTGCAGTTCGGCGAGCGCGGCATCGCGTTCCTTCGGATCGAAGGTCTCGCGCGCCTTTTTCACCAGAGCATCAAATTTGGGATCGTTGATGAAGCCCCAGTTGTTCGACACCGGCGGTGCCATCGATGACTGCAGGAAACGGACCATGGCAAAGAACGGGTCCATTGCGGCGTAGGTCACGTTGGTCGCGTGAGCGCCGTTTGCAGACGGATCCTTTGCGCCGCGACGCCAGTTGGTGAAGAGCGTATTCCACTCGATTACGTCGAGCTGGACGTCGAAGTAGCATTCCGCCAGCGCCTGCTGCAGGTATTCGTTCATGGGCAGCGGCTGCATCTGCCCCGAACCGGATGCCGAGGTCTGAGTCTTCACCGTCAGCTTCTTTGAAGGGCCGTAGCCGGCTTCCTGCATCAGCTTCTGGGCGGCCGCCTTGTCGTACTTGATCTCGAAGGTCGGTTTGCCGCGCCAGGGATGTCCTGGCTCGAAGGTGCCGGTCGCGGGCACCATGAGCCCAGCAAGGAGTCCGTCCTTCATGCCTTCGCGATCGACGCACAGGTTGGCGGCCTTGCGAACGCGGATGTCGTTCCAGGGCGAGCCCTCGATGCGTGAGAACTGCCACGGCCAGACGTGCGGCTGCTCGTTCGAATAGATCGTGAACCCGCGCTGCTTGAGTTGTGGGACGGCATCAGGCGCCGGCGCCTCGATCCAGTCGACCTGGCCTGAGAGCAGGGCGGCGGTGCGTGCGTTCGCCTCCGGCATCGGCAACATGACCATGCGGTCAACTTTCGGCACGCGTGCCTTGTCCCAATACTCAGGGTTCTTCACCACCTCGAGCCGTTCGCGCGGCGTGAATTTCGACATCTTCCACGGCCCGGTGCCGGAGGCATCGGCGGCAAAGGCCGCCCAGGCAGCCTGCGATTTCGCTTTGGCGTCGGCGCCCGGGGCGCTCTCGTAGAGCTTCTGCCACTTCGAAGGGCTCGCCATGAACAGATTGGTCAGATTGATCGGCAGGAAGCTGTCCGGCTCTTTGGTCGAAAGTTCCACCGTGAGATCATCGATCTTGCGCGCGGACGCCAGGGTCGGCATGCGCGATGCGGTCACGCCGACCTGGCTGGCGTCGAATTGCGGCGCGTCCTGCTTGAGCACCTTCTCGACATTCCAGACGACCGCGTCGGCATTGAACGGCGAGCCGTCATGGAATTTGACGCCGGGTCGAAGCTTGAACACCCACTTGGTCTTGTCGTCGGGATTGACGGCCCACTCGGTCGCCAGGCCGGGAACGACAACACTCGCCTTGTCCGATGACGAGAGGTCCCATCCGGTCAGGGCGTCATACATTGTGAGGCCCGTGAAACGGTTGCCTTCGAAGCCCTGATCCGGCTGGCCAAGCGTCCGCGGAATATCCGCGGCGGTCATGCCGATCCGCACCACGGTTTCGGCGACCGCGGCCTGCGCCAAAACGAACGACGCGGCGACTGCCATCATTGCCAGCGCCATAGGCGAGCGAAGCGACGCCGTTCTTCGAACGATTACGGGCGAGCGAAGCGACGCCGTCCCCTTAACGGCTGTGGCAGGTTCTTGTGTTGCGGACTTGATTGTATGCATCGACTTCACTCCAGCTTCATTGTGGCTAAGAGTTATGCAACGGCTGTGCCAGCGTTCCTGGCCGCTGCGATGACGCTGCGTCGGCGGGCCTGCCGCGAAGCAATCAAAAAGTTTATGATGCTGCAGGCGGTTATTGGCCGCTCTTGAAAAGATTGTCCTCGTTGCCCTGCGTCATTAGACGAAAGCACGGGAGAGTGCGTCATCGCGACGCGCGGACTGAGCGGTCGATCATGCGGGCGGTGTGGCGCGAGAAGCGGCAACGCTGCTGCAGATTGCATCAGGCGTTATCCGTCGTGTCAATCGAAAGTCGAACACTGCGCACCTGAGGGCTTTGCTGGCACTCGGCTTGCTTCAATGCAGCGTCAACATGCCGCTGACTTGGAGCTCCTCAATGCGTTTCCGGAATCTGATTGTTCTTACCATGGCGGCGGTGGCGCCGTGCGCCATGAGCCCCGCCAAAGCCGAGACCGTGGTTAGATACGGCATCTCGATGGCCGATATCCCGCTGACGACCGGCCAGCCGGATCGTGGCGCGGGCGGGTATCAATTCACCGGCTACACGCTCTACGACCCGCTGGTCGCATGGGAAATGGATGTGGCTGAGCGGCCGGGCAAGCTGGTGCCCGGGCTGGCCACCGAATGGAAAGTCGACGCGGCCGACAAGAAGAAGTGGATCTTTGCTCTGCGACGCGGCGTCAAGTTCCACGACGGTAGCGACTTCAACGCGGATGCCGTGATCTGGAATCTTGACAAGGTCCTGAACGAGAAGGCGCCGCAGTTCGACAAGCGGCAAAGCGCGCAGGTCCGTACGCGCCTGCCGTCGATCGCAGGCTACGCCAAGCTCGACGACTTCACCGTCGAGATCACGACCAAAGAGGTGGACTCCTTTTTCCCATACCAGATGCTCTGGTTCCTCGTCTCGAGCCCGGCGCAGTATGAGAATGTCGGCAAGGACTGGGACAAATTCGCCTCGCAGCCATCCGGCACGGGTCCCTTCAAGCTGGGCAAGCTGGTGCCGCGCGAACTGGCGGAGCTGGTGAAGAACCCTGATTACTGGAACAAGAGTCGGCTGGCGAAATCGGACAGGCTGGTGCTGGTGCCGATGCCGGAAGCGTTGACGCGCACCAACGCGCTGCTGTCGGGACAGGTCGACCTGATCGAAACGCCGGCGCCCGATGCCGTGCCGCAACTGAAGTCTGCCGGTATGAAGATCGTCGACAATGTCACGCCGCACGTCTGGAACTATCACTTGAGCGTGCTGCCCGGCTCGCCGTGGACCGACATCCGCCTGCGCAAGGCCCTGAACCTTGCTATCGATCGCGAGGCGGTGGTCGGCCTGATGAACGGGCTCGCAAAACCGGCCAAGGGGCAGGTCGACCCGTCGAGCCCGTGGTTCGGCAAGCCGACGTTCGACATCAAGTACGACCTCGCTGCAGCCAAGAAGCTGGTCGAGGAGGCGGGATATTCGAAAGCGAAGCCGCTGAAGACGACATTCGTCATCGCCCAGGGCGGCACCGGGCAGATGTTGTCGCTGCCGATGAACGAGTTTCTGCAGCAGAGTTTCAAGGAGATCGGCATCGACGTCGATTTCAAGGTGGTCGAGCTCGAGACGCTGTACACGCACTGGCGCAAGGGCGCCAAGGACGAAATGAACGCCAATATCACGTCGAACAACATCGCCTACGTCACCTCTGATCCGCTGTATGCGATCGTCCGGTTCTTTCACTCCGGCCAGGCGGCCCCGGTCGGCGTGAATTGGGGCTTCTACGCAAATCCCAAGGTGGATGCGCTGATCGATGCTGCGAAGCAGAACTTCGATCCGGTGAGGCAGGACGAACTGCTGGCCGAGGCCCATCAGCAGATCGTCGACGATGCGGTGCTGGTGTGGGTGGTGCACGACACCAATCCGCATGCCCTGTCGCCGAAGGTCAAGAAGTTCATGCAGGCGCAGCACTGGTTTCAGGATTTGACGACGATCGGGCTGGAGTGAATAAGAGGGGGCGGCATCCGGCCGGATGCCCCTCGCTCTCACCGGATTTGTGCAATGCTGAATACTCCGCGTTCCCGCCGTGGCATGGTGACATCGCCGCACCATCTCGCCAGCGAAGCGGGCGTTCGCGTGCTGCGTGAAGGCGGTAACGCCATCGAGGCGGCGGTCGCCATGGCCGCGAGCCTTGCGGTGGTCTATCCGCACATGACGTCAATCGGCGGCGATGGCTTCTGGCTGATCGCGCCGAAGGGGCGTCAGCCGATCGCTGTCGATGCTTGTGGCGGCGCTGCCGCGCTTGCGACCGCGCCGATGTATGCCTCGCAGGGGCACGCAGCGATACCGCAGCGCGGGCCACTTGCAGCCAACACGGTGGCCGGCACCTTGTCCGGATGGGCGGAGGCGCTTGCGATCAGCAGCGAACTCGGCGGCAGGCTGCCGCTGTCGCGCCTCGTCGAGGACGCGGTGTGGTCCGGCGAGCATGGCTTCGCCGTCACCGCGAGCCAGCAGGAATTGACCGAAAGCAAGCTGCCGGAATTGAAGGATGCGCCGAATTTCGTTGCGACGTTCCTTCTCGATGGCAAGCTGCCGCGTGAAGGCGAGGTGATGAAGCTGCCGGCGCTGGCGCGCACCCTGAAGCGCATCGGCGCCAAAGGACCGATGGATTTCTACACCGGCGAGCTGTCCCGCGAGATCGCCGCCGATCTCACGCGCTGCAAGTCCCCCGTCTCGGCCGAAGACCTTGCGGCCCATCGCGCACAGCGGCGCGAACCGCTCTCCGTCGGCGTCAAGGGCGCGGAGCTGTTCAACTTCCCACCGCCGACGCAAGGCCTGTCATCGCTGATGATCCTGGCACTGTTCGAACGCCTTGGGGTCGGCGAGGCCGAAGGCTTCGACTACGTGCATGGGCTGGTCGAGGCAGCAAAGCAGGCGTTCATCGTGCGCGACCGCATCATCGGCGATCCGGGATCAATGACCGAACGCGCAGAAGATTTCCTTGGCGCGACAATTCTCGATAAGCTCGCCGCGCGGATCGATCGCAGGCGCGCGCTGCCGTGGCCGCATGTGGCGCAGCCGGGCGACACCATCTGGCTCGGCGCGATCGATGCCAGCGGGCTTGCTGTCAGCTTCATCCAGAGCATCTTCTTCGAGTTCGGCTCGGGCTGCGTGCTGGAGAACTCCGGCATCGTCTGGCAGAACCGCGGGGCGAGCTTCGCGCTCGATGGCAGCGGACCTCGCGTCATTGGCGCAGGGCGAAAGCCATTTCACACCCTCAATCCTGCGATGGCATTGTTCGCCGACGGTCGACGCATGGTCTACGGCACCATGGGCGGGGAGGGACAGCCGCAGACGCAGTCGGCTGTATTCTCCCGCTATGCGATGTTCGGACAGAAGCTGCAGGCTGCGGTAACAGCCCCGCGCTGGCTGCTCGGCAAGACCTGGGGCGAGGAGACGATGACGCTGAAGCTCGAAAGCCGCTTCGATCCTCACTTGATTGCGCAACTGCGCGACGCCGGCCACAATGTCGAGGTGCTGCCCGCGTTCACGTCGACGATGGGGCACGCCGGCGCGATCGTGCTGCACGCCGATGGCACGTTCGAGGGCGCAACCGACCCGCGCAGCGACGGAGCGGCGGCGGGATTTTAGTCATTGCGAGCGAAGCGAAGCAATCCAGTCTGAGTCTATCGTAACCGCCGCGCTGGATTGCTTCGTCGCTTGCGCTCCTCGCAATGACGTAAGGAGACGTGACGCATGCGTATCCTTCTGATCAATCCGAACACGACGGGGGCGATCACCGATCGCATGGGCGCGTATGTCGACGAGGTTGCGGGCACCACGGCAACCTTCGTACCGGTGACCGGCAGGTTCGGCGCCCGCTATATCTCCAGCCGCGCGGCGGCTGCGATCGCCGCTCACGCGGCACTGGAGGCGCTCGCCGAGCACGTCGATGGCTGCGATGCAGTCTATCTCGCCTGCTTCGGCGATCCGGGGTTGGCGGCCTTGAAGGAAGTTTCGCCCGTTCCGGTGGTCGGGATGGCGGAAGCCGCGTGTGTTGAGGCGGCCCGCGGCGGCCGGCGTTTTGCGATCGTGACCGGCGGCGTCTTGTGGAAGCCGATGCTCACGGAGTTCGTCGCGACGCTTGGCCTGTCGCGAGAGCTGGCTGCGATCAGGACCATTGCACCGACCGGCGACCAGATCGCGAGCGATCCGGAGGCCGCACTCTCGCTGCTCGCGGACGCGTGCATGGCGTGCGCAAGGGAGGACGGCGCCGAGGTTGTCATTCTCGGTGGAGCCGCCCTCGCAGGACTGGCGCGGCGCATTCAACCCCGCGTGACGGCGCCGCTATTGTGTTCGGTCGAGGTCGGCGCAAAGGCAACGCTCGCCGCAGCCGAGAGCAGGCCTCGTGGCAGGCGGGAAGCGCCTGCACTTGAGAGCACCGGCCTCAGCCTGCCGCTGGCGAAACTGATTGGCGCGTGATCAGGCCGCTTCGAACAGGATTTCCTGGGCGCCTTCCCACAGCGTCATCTTGCCGAGCGCGAGCAGGTTCTCGCGCCCCTTGGTGATTGTCAGGAAGTGGTTGCCTGCGAGCTGACCGACCTTGCTGGCAAACCGTACGCCGCCATACGCCAGCAGGATTTCCGTTTCGCTGATGCCGCCGGGATAGACGATGATATCGCCCGGCGCCGGAAAGCTCGTGTGATTTTCGTAGGTCAGGCCGAGATCGAGATCGCCGAGCGGGATCCAGCAACCTTCGCCGCTCCAGCGGACATGGATGATCTTGCTCTTGAAAGGGAGCATGCTCTTGAACTTGGCGCAGGTCTTCGGCGCGAGCTCTTCTTCGAGCTTAGCTTCGAACGCGAAGGGGCCGGCCTTGATGCGGAGATGGGTCATGAGGATAAGCAGTCTCGGGTTTCAGGTTTCAGGGGGAGGATTTCGCATTCCGATGTCACGCTGCGCTTGACCTGCGCAAGGCAACACGTTGAATGCGGGGCGAAGCTTTCCGCTTGGTGCGAACATCATGACAGGCGCCGGCTACCCGCGCGATCTCAAAGGCTACGGCCGCAATCCGCCTGATCCCAAGTGGCCGGACGGTGCACGGATTGCCGTGCAGTTCGTGGTCAATTTCGAGGAGGGCGGCGAGAACAGCATCCTGCATGGCGATGCCGGATCCGAGGCGTTCCTCTCGGATGTGCTCGGCGCCAAATCCTGGGCCGGGCGCCGACATCCCAATGTGGAGTCGATGTTCGAATACGGTTCGCGCGCGGGCTTTTGGCGGCTTTGGCGCGGCTTTGCGGCCCGCAACATCAAGCCCACGGTCTTTGCTGTCGCAACCGCGCTGACGCGCAATCCGGAAGCCGTGGCGGCCATGAACGAGGCCGGCTGGGATATCGCCTCGCACGGCTTGAAGTGGGTCGAGCACAAGGACATGACCGACATCGACGAGCGTGCCGCCGTCGCAGAGGCGGTCAGCGTCCACACGCAGGCGACGGGACGGCGGCCGCTCGGCTGGTACACCGGCCGAACGTCGGAGAACACGCTGAAACTTGTGATCGAACAGGGCGGATTCCTTTACTCGTGCGACTCCTATGCGGACGACCTGCCGTATTGGGTCAGGCACCGCGGCGTGCCGCATCTGATTATTCCCTACAGCCTTGATGCCAACGACATGCGCTTCATCAACGCGCAAGGGTTCGGCGACGGCGAGCAGTTCTTCCAATACCTGAAGGACAGCTTCGATGTGCTTTATGCCGAAGGGGAAACGGCGCCCAAGATGATGTCGATCGGGCTGCATTGCCGTCTGGTCGGCCGCCCGGGCCGGTATGCGGCGCTGGCGCGCTTTCTCGACTATGTCGAAAAGCACGATCGGGTCTGGGTGCCGACCCGGCTCGAGATCGCCGAGCACTGGCACAGGGAACACCGCGCGCTTGCCAGAAACGCCCATGTGATCAGCTAGCCGCCGTCTTGGGCTGGAACTGCTCGATGACGTCGAGCAGCACGCTGGCGCCGGCAGCTGCATCTTCCAGCGTGACATGTTCATCCGGATGATGACTGACGCCGCCGCGGCAGCGCACGAAGATCATGCCGATGTCGGTCAAGTCGGCGACCGCCATGCCGTCATGGCCGGCGCCGCTCGGCAGGGCCGTCGCACGATATCCGCGCCGGGCGATCGCCGCTGAAATCTGCGCCTGCAGCCAGGGAGCGCACGGCGTCGTGCGTCCTTCGTGCTTGATCTCGATCCGCGGCACGAGGCGCCGCCGCCCTGCGATGCGTTCGATCGAGCCAATCGCAGCCTTGACGGCGAATTGGCGATGTTCATCGGAGGCCGAACGCATGTCGATCGAAAACGTGCAGCGGCCGGGGATGACGTTGCTTGCTCCGGGCTCGACGCGGATTGTGCCGACGGTACCGAAGAGGCCGGGGTCATCGCGGCATTGTTTTTCGATGGCGACGATGCACTCGGCCACGCCGCTCAATGCATCGCGCCGCATCGCCATCGGCACCGTCCCTGCGTGCCCGGCCATGCCCTCGAGCGTGACCGCCAACCGCGTCGCGCCGCTGATGGCCGTCACAACTCCGACCGGAACGCCTTCCGCCTCCAGCACCGGGCCTTGCTCGATGTGCAGTTCGAGATAGGCGAGGTAGTCGGACGGCGCGCGAGCAGCGGTGCCGATATTCTGCGGATCGAGCCCGAAGCCGGTTAACGCTTCACGCAGGCTCACGCCGTCGCTGTCACGGCCGGCGAGGGCGCTTTCATCGAAGGTGCCGGCCAGGGCACGGCTGCCGAGCAGTGTCGAGGCAAAACGTACGCCCTCCTCGTCGGCGAAGCCGATCACCTCGACGGCGAACGGCAGCCGCTTGTGTTGACGGTTGAGCTCCGCCACGCAGGCGATTGCGGTGATGATGCCGAGCGGGCCGTCCCACTTGCCGGCGTTGCGCACAGTGTCGAAGTGCGAGCCGAGCAGAAGGGCGGGTTGATCGGGTTTGGCCCCCTCATAGCGTCCGATCACATTGCCGATGGCGTCCGTGCGCGCCGACATGCCGGCCTCGCGCATCCACGTCAGCAGCAGCTCGGCCGCGTTCCGATGCTCAGCCGACAGGAAGAGACGGGTGAGGCCGGTCGCACTCTCGGAGATCGAGGCGAGTTGATCGATGCGCTGTGCAATCGCCTCGCCCGTCGTTTGACCGGTCATGCTGGTCGTTGCCATGATGTCAGTGCTGCATTCCAATGAACTGGGCGAGCTCCGGCGTGCCCGGACTGGCGAACAACGGCTTCGGCGGTCCCTCCTCATGGACCTTGCCCTGGTGCATGAACACCAGCTTGGTGCCGACGTCGCGGGCGAACCGCATCTCGTGGGTGACGAGGATCAGCGTCATGCCGTCGCTGGCCAGCCGTTCGACCACCCGCAGCACCTCGCTGACGAGCTCTGGGTCGAGCGCCGAGGTGATCTCGTCGCACAACAGCACGTTTGGCCGCATCGCCAGCGCGCGGGCGATGGCGACGCGCTGTTGCTGGCCCCCGGAGAGCTGGGAGGGGTAGCTGTCAGCCTTGTCCGACAGTCCGACCTTCGCGAGCGTCTCTTTGGCCAATGCTTTGGTGATGTGCGCGCTCTCGCGGTTGACGACCTTCGGCGCGAGCATCACGTTCTCGGCCGCGGTCAGGTGCGGAAACAGGTTGAACTGCTGGAATACCATGCCGACATTTCGGCGCAGATCGCGAAGGTTGCCCCGGGTTTTGCCGACGTCGATACCGTCGACGCTGATGCAGCCGGCGTCGTAAGTCTCAAGCCCGTTGATGCAACGGAGCAGGGTGCTCTTGCCCGAACCGGATTTGCCGATGATGGCGACCACATCGCCACGGCCGACCTCGATCGAGACGCCTTTCAGCACCTCGACGCTGCCGAAACTCTTGCGCACGTCCTTGATGCTAACGAGCGACATTGAACTGCCTTTCGAGCCGGTGCGCGTACCACGATAATGGGTAGCAGAGCGCGAAGTAGATCAGCGCGACCAGCGAATAGACGAGGAACGGACGGAAGGTCGCGTTGTTCAGCATGGTTCCTGCCTTGGTCAGATCGACGAAGCCGATGATCGAAGCAAGAGCGGTGCCCTTGATGACTTGCACCGAGAAGCCGACGGTCGGTGGAATGGCGATGCGTAGCGCCTGGGGAAGGATCACATAGCGCATCTGCTCGATATAGGAGAGCGCCAGCGTTTCGGCGGCCTCCCATTGGCCCTTGGGTAGCGACTCCACGCAGCCGCGCCAGATCTCGGCGAGGAACGCGCTGGTCCAGAACGTCAGCGCCAGCGAAGCTGCGAGCCACGGACTGACCTCGATGCCCAGCAGCGCCACGCCGAAGAAGAAGAGGAACAGCTGCATCAGCAGCGGCGTGCCCTGAAAAAACTCGATGTAGGCGCGCGTTGCGGTGTCGAGCCATCGGATCTTCGAAACACGGGCGAACAGCAGTGCCAGCCCGACGGCGCCGCCGCACACGAAGGCAACCAGTGACAGCAGCACGGTCCAGCGCGTCGCCAGCAGCAGGTTCGAAAGGATCACCCAGAAGCTGAAATCGTTCATGGGTCAGGCCTTCGGGAAGATCACGCGCCCGATGCCGCGAAGAACTGCACGCGCGGCGATCGCAAGCAGCAGGTAGAGCAGGGCGACGACGAGGTAGACCTCGAAGGCGCGGAAGTTGCGCGACTGGATGTAGTTCGCAGCGTAGGTCAGGTCTTCCGCGGAAATCTGCGACACCACCGCCGAGCCGAGCATGACGATGATGATCTGCGACGCCAGCGCCGGATAGATCTTCTGAAACGCCTGCTTGAGCACGACATGGCGCAGGATCTGCATGCGGGTCATCGCCAGGCTTTCGGCGGCTTCGAGATGCCCCTTCGGCACCGCCTCGATGCCGGCGCGGATGATCTCGGTCGAATAGGCGCCCAGGTTGACGACCATCGCCAGGAATGCCGCGGCAGTCTCCGAGAGTTTGACGCCCGCGGCAGGCAGGCCGAAGAAGATGAAGAAGAGCTGCACGATGAACGGCGTATTGCGGATGATCTCCACATAGGCTGCGACGATCGGATCGAGCCATTTCGGCCCGAAGGTGCGGGCGGCGGCGCCCGCCGTGCCGACCGCGATGCCGCCTATGGTCGAGACGATCGTCAGGACGATCGTGAAGATCAGCCCGTGCAGCAGAACGTCCCAGTAGGGCAGGAGCTCGGCGAACTGCAGCTTGTAAGTCATGGCCGCGCGCGCCGCCGGGCAGTTAGAAGCCTGCGGGCAGTGACGCCTTCAGCCACTTCTGTGACAGCTTCTCCAGCTCGCCGCTGCTCTTCGCCTTGGCGATGATCTCGTTCACTTTTGCGAGGAGCGCGGGCTCGTCCTTGTTGAGGCCGATGTAGCAGGGGGAATCCTTGACGACGAATTTCAGCACCGGCGGTCGTGCCGTGCTTTTCTCCGCGATTGCGGCTGCGACGGTGTTGCCGGTGGCGATCAGGTCGACCTGGCCGGAGACAAACGCTGCGATGGTGGCGTTGTTGTCCTCATAGCGTTTGACCACGGTCGAGGTCGGCACGCTCTTCGACAGCTCCTGCTCCTCGATCGAACCGCGGGTCGCGCCGATGGTCTTGCCGGCGAGGTCCTCGACCTTGGCCGCTTCGATTGCCTTGGTGCCATAGACACCGGAGAAGAACGGCGCGTAGGCGACCGTGAAATCGATCACCTTTTCACGTTCCGCATTCTTGCCGAGGCTCGAAATGACGAGGTCGGCCTTCTTGGTCTGCAGATAAGGAATGCGGTTGGCACTGGTGACGGCAATGATCTCCGCCTTTACGCCGAGTTCCCTGGCGATCACGTTGGCCATGTCGATATCGTAGCCCTGTGGCTTGAGATCGGCGCCGGCCGAGCCGAACGGTGCAAAGTCCTGTGGGACTGCCACCTTGATGACCTTGGCCTTCGTGATGCCGGCGAGCGCGTCCGCGCGCGCAGTCACGGCCGTCAGCGCGACAGCGGCTGCAATGACAGCCGCGGTAAGTCCAAGTCCAAGCCCAAGCCCAGGTCGTGTGGCTGCAGGCGAAATCCGGCGACGCGCAAACATGATGAAATATCCCCTCTCGAATGCCCGGCAACGGGGCGCGTCCGTCGCCTCGCTGCATGTTCTGGGCCAGTCCCGGCCAGTGCATGGTTGCAAGGCGGGATTCATCCGTCCAATATATTGTTCGTATTGATTTATATCCGAGAGATATGGATGAGCCTGGAGCTTCGGCATCTTCGATACTTCGTCACCGTGGCCGATGAACTGAGCTTCACACGTGCCGCGCAGCGGCTGCGTATCTCCCAACCGCCGCTCAGCCAGCAGATCCAGGATCTGGAGGCAGTCCTGAAGACGCAGCTGTTGTTGCGCACCAGTCGTCGGGTCGAGCTGACTGCGGCTGGCGAGGCGCTGCATGCTCGGGCGAAATCGATCCTCGAGCAGGTCGATGCAGCGGTGCAGGAGGCTGCCTCGATCGGCCGTGGCGAGCGAGGCCGCATCCTCATCGGCGCCACCGGTTCGATCCTGAGCGGCGGGCTGGCCGACCTGCTCGCGGGCTACCGGCACGAGTTTCCGGAGGTCACGACGACCCTGTTCGAACAGGCGCCTCGGCTGCAAATGCGCGCGCTGCAGGACAAGAAGACCGACATCAGCTTCATCCGACTGCGGCCTGAGAGCGACGATTTCGCAAGCGAACTCGCCTGGCGCGAGGATGTGGTCGTGGCGATGTCGAGCATCCACCGTCTGGCCGGCCGCAAGCGGATCGCGCTGAAGGATTTGCGCGACGAGGAATACGTTGCGCTCGCGCCCGAAAGTTCGGAGTTCGCCGCCTCGATCCGCGACAGCTGCGTCGCCGCCGGCTTTCTGCCGCGGATCGCCCATGAGGTGGTTGATGCGCAGTCGATCACCGGTCTGCTTGCCGCCGGCTTCGGCGTGGCACTGGTGCCGTCGTCGATTGCGCGCTTCACAACCGGCGAAATCAGGTTTCGCTCGCTCGGCGCATCAGCGCCCGCGGCTGACGTCTACATCGTCCACCGCAACGGCGACCAGTCGACGGCACTGCGCGCGTTCATGGCCTTTGCGAGGAGGTTCTTCCAGTCGCGGCTGAAGCCGCGGGATTGAGTCGTAGGAGGCTGACGGCACGACGCCCTATCGCCTCCCGCCAACGCGGAACATGACGGGGAGCGAGAAGGTCAGGCCTTCGTCGGCGACGAGCGGTGGCGGCGGCGGGACGGGATCTGAGCGTTGGACCATAGCGATGGCCGCGGCGTCGAAGGCCTCGTCGCCCGAGCTCTTGGCGACGCTCACGGCGACGACGCGGCCCATCCGGTCGAGTTCGAGCGCCAGCAGGATCTCGGCGGCCTTCTGGTTGCGGTCGTTCGGGTAGCGCTTGTGCTTGTCGAGATGGGCCAGCAGTTCCTTCTGCCAGGTGACCCGAACGCGCCGGCGGCTTTCGCCGGTGCCTTGATCGACGGTCACCGACTTCTCGCCCTGCGGGGCGTCCTGGATCGAGGGGGCAGCCTTGGCTTCCTGCGCGACGGATGCCTCGGAGGCTTTGGTTTCCTTCTCCTTGAGCTCGGCATCCTCTTCGACCGGCTTGTCGGTCTTCTGCTGCGTGACGAGCCGGTCCGGATTCTCGGATTCGACCGGTGTTTCTTCCGGAAGGTCGACCTCTTTGTCCGGCGCTTTCTGTTCGGCAACGGCGGCAGAAGCCGCTGACGCCTCACTCTCGGGGCCTGGCGGCAGCGCCGAAGGCGGCGTCTGCGGGGACGTCAGTTCGAGGCCGATCTCGATCCCGGGCGCTCCGAGATCTTCGTCCTCCATCTCCTGCATGCGCATGAAGGCGAAGGCCGCGACCGTTGCGTGCAGCATCAGGGCAACGACGGCGGCAAAGATCCATAACCCCTTGCCGGTCGAGGGATGAGGCGGCGAAACTGCCGGATCGTCGCGCTTCATTGTGCTTGGGGCGCCGGGCGCGGCGCAGCTTGATCCGCTGCGTCGGGCCGGCCTTCCAGCGCGACGAGGGCGACCTTGGTGTAGCCGCCGCTCCGCAGGAGCTCGAGCACATCCATCATGTCGCCATAGGGAACGAGACGATCAGCGCGTAGGAAGATGCGGCGTTCCTTGTTGGAGTCGGCCGCATCGAGCGTGCTGACCAGGTCCTGGCGCCTTACAGGCGTCTCGCCGATGGCAACGGCGAGATCCGATTTGATCGAGACGTAGGTCGGCTTGTCTGGCTTCTTTTGCGGCGCGGCGCTCGACGTCGGCAGGTCGACGGGAAGATCGACGGTCGAGAGCGGCGCTGCGACCATGAAGATGATGAGCAGCACCAGCATCACGTCGATGAACGGCGTGACGTTGATTTCGTGCGTTTCGCCGAAATCATCCTCGTCGTCGACATCGTTGAAGGTGACGCCCATGGTGCTACTCCGCGGCGCGCCGAAGGTGGGCGCCCTGAAGCCGGTCGAGGTCGCGTGAGAGCTGGCGGCCGGTGGCGCCGCTGGCCTTGCCGACCAGGTCCATGTAGCCCTTCGTCATCCGCGAGAAGTGGTTGTAGATGATCACGGCCGGAATGGCGGCAACGAGACCGATCGCGGTTGCGAGCAGCGCCTCGGCGATGCCGGGGGCCACGACCGCGAGGTTCGTTGTCTGCGTCTTCGAGATGCCGATGAAGCTGTTCATGATGCCCCAGACCGTGCCGAACAGTCCGACGAACGGCGACGTGGCGCCGATGGTCGCGAGCAGCCCCATGCCGACGCGGATGCGGCGTGCCTCGGTGCGGGTCACCTCCGAGAAGCGCGAGGCCGCGCGCTCCTTGATGCCGGCGTCGTTGTCGATGCCGGCGGAAACGCGCACTTCATTGATCGCCGTCGCCATGAAGCTGCGCAGCACGCTCTTGTCGCTGCGCAATATCTCAAGTGACTGTTGCAGCGAGCCGGCCTGAGCTGTCGCCTTCAGAGCTTGCGCCAGCCGTCGCTGGACAATGGAAAGCTCCAGGAATTTGGCGACGAAGATCGTCCAGGTCAGAAGCGATGCAAAGGCAAGCCCGATCATGATCGCTTTGACGACGATGTCGGCCGAAAGGAACATCGACCACGGTGAGAGGTCGTGGATTCCGACTTGCACGCTGCCCTTCGCAGGAGCCGCAGCGTCGGTCGTCGCGGTGGTCGGCGGGATCGCCGCCGGTGCCTGCGTCTCCGACACGGCCGGTCCGCTGGATTGCGGCTCCTGGGCCGCGACGGGAGTTAGCGCAACGATCAGGAGCAGGGGGAGGAGCGCAACTATTGCGGCGCGTCGCAAGCAAGTCATGACATCGTCCAGGTAGGTCTGCACGCCGAGGCGTAACAAACGCCGCATCGGCAGCGCAAGCGGAATGCCGGAGCGCTGCTATCTGCCTTCAGTCGAGGCAAGGGACGTCGCCCGTGACAACATCCGATGCTTCAGTTCGCGCGCAAACTATTCGGTTATGTGGCGTTCGTGTGCACAAACAGCAGTTTGCAATTTGAAATCGTTCTAATCGTGCTGCTCTCTACGATCTGCGCAGAGGTGCGTCTGACATGTCCAAAACACAGCGAAGCGGTGCATGGCACATATCCGTCACCGCTCTTTTGAACGATTCCATTTCGAGCGTTGCTCCGGGGTCGGTATGAGAGGCCTTGAGATCGGATGACGAATCCGACGGGGGCGATCGGACGTGGGACTTTGGGAATGGGGCGTAAGGTTAAGTTTGGTGTGGGAATTCGCTGCAAGGCGGTCCTGCTTGGTGGCGCAATGGCGATTGGTTTCGGAGTGTCGCCGACTTTGTCGCAGACATCGCAGGGTGGAACCGAAGCGCGCCCTGGCGCAGCTTTGCCGCCGGTGACGATTGATGCGCCTGCACGGCAGGCAACGCGGCGCACAGCGCCCCGGCGGGCTGCAACGCGGGTTCGATCCGCGCCGCGAAGCGTTCCTGCGCCCGCGGCGCCCGACGTCCAGCAGGCTGATCGCGGGACGGGTGCGCCTGAGCGTGCCACAGGTCCCGTCAACGGCTATGTCGCGAGTCAAAGCGCGACGGGAACCAAGACGGATACGCCGATCCTCGAAACGCCACAGGCGATCTCGGTGGTGACGCGCGACCAGATGGTCGCCCAGCAGACGCAGAACATCGGTGAGGCACTTTATTATACGCCCGGTGTGAGCCTCGATTTGTACAGCGCGACCACATTCTTCGACGCGATCAAGGTGCGTGGCTTCGACGCGCCTCGCTATCTGGATGGGCTGCGGCTTCCGCTCGATCCGGGCACACAGTTCGCCTATCCCCGTGTCGAACCGTACGGTCTCGAACGGCTGGAGGTTTTGCGCGGGCCGTCGTCCGGCCTTTACGGGCAGACGGAGCCCGGCGGCCTGATCAACATGGTCAGCAAGCGGCCGCTCTGGTATCCACACTATGAAGTCGAAGGCACGTTCGGATCGTTCGAGCGCTTTCAGGGCGCCTTCGATGTCGGCGGCCCGATCGACAAGAACCGCGAGTTTCTCTACCGCGTGGTCGGTCTCGGCCGCTTAAGCGACTCGCAGCAGGATTTCGTCACTGACAACAAGATCTTCATCGCTCCGAGTTTCACGTGGGCGCCGACCGCGAACACCACGTTCACGCTCCTCAGCCATTATCAGAAAATAGACAACGACGGCATGCAGCAATACGTGCCCGGCGGCGTCGCGGGGCTGACGTTCAATCCGTTCGGGCGAATTCCATATAGCCGCTATCTCGGCGAACCGTCCGTTGACGGCTTCAAGCTTGAACAGGGCGCGGTCGGTTATGCCTTCGACCACCGGTTCAATAACTTTCTCCAGTTCCGCCAGAACTTTCGCTACACCGATGTCACGAACGACCTGACGGGCGTGCGCAGCGAAGGGCTTACCGACTTCCGGAATGTGCAGCGATCGATCAACTACGTTTCGTCTTCGGCACGGAACATCGCGCTGGACAATCAACTGCAGGCGGATTTCGCCACCGGACCGTTCGTGCACAAGGTGCTCGCCGGGCTGGATTATATTAACTCGGATAATCGCTCCGATTATCGCACTTCAGCGATCGCCAGCATCGATGCCTTTGCCCCAGTGTATGGCGCCTCCCTGCCTCCGGCGGACACGCTGGTGCCGTTCATCAAGGTCCACACGAAACAGGAGCAACTCGGTATCTATCTGCAAGACCAGATCAAGTTCGACCGCTTTACCCTCTCGTTGACAGGCCGCCAAGATTGGGCGGATGCTGAAACCGTGAGCACAGGGATGTTCCCGCAGCCCGGGGTCTTCCCGCAAAACGACCGGGCAACGACCGGTCGAGTTGGCATCAACTACCTGTTCGATTTCGGTCTGGCGCCTTACGCCAGTTACACCACCTCATTCCAGCCTGTTGCGAATGTTGATCTCGCCGGTAACGTCTTCAAGCCGACGACTGGCGAAGGCAAGGAGATCGGCGTCAAGTTCAAGCCGTTCGGCATGAACCTGCTGTTGACCGCCGCGGTGTTCGAGATCGTTCAGCAGAACGTGCTCACGCCGGATCCGATCAATCCCTTCTTCAGTGTGCAGACGGGCGAGGCGAAGGTCCGTGGCTTTGAGTTCGAGGTGCGCGGCAACGTCACACGCGAGCTCGAGATCGTTGGCGGTTACAGCAATCTCGATCCCAAGGTGACGAGTGCAAACGACGGCACGGTCGGCAATTACCTTCCCGGCGTAGCGCTGCAGCAGGCATCGCTCTGGGCGAAATATACCTGGTACGACGGCCCGCTCGCTGGCCTTGGGCTCGGTGCAGGCGTCCGCTATGTGGGCGAGAACTACGGCGATACGTTCAACACCATTCGTATTCCGTCCTACACGCTGTTCGATGCATCGATCAGCTACGACTTCCGCTACATGCGGCCCGACCTGAAGGGCTGGAGCGTCCAGGTGAATGCAACCAACCTTGGCGATCGCTACTACGTGGCATCGTGTGCAACCGGGCTTGCATATTGCGGCCTTGGCGCGTCGCGTCGCGTGCTCGGCACGCTGCGTTACGCCTGGAACTAGGAGAGGCTGTCGTGTCGGCATCGCGCAAATCCTTCCGCCGATGGAACTGGGTCCACAAGTGGTCCAGCCTAGTTTGCACGGTGTTCATGCTGCTGCTTTGCATCACCGGGCTGCCGCTGATCTTTCATGAGGAGATCGACGAGCTCTTGCACGAACAGGTGCCGGCCGCCCAGGTGGCCGCCGGTACGCCGAAAGCCGATCTCGACCGGGTCGTGGCCAATGGCCTCGCGCGCGAGCCGGGGCAGGTCGTGCATTTCCTCATCTGGGATCCGCACGATGCCAATTCGCTGCTGCTCAGCGTCGGCAAGTCCCTCGACGTTGATCCGTCCACCAATCGCTTCGTCCGCGTCGATGCGCATACCGGCGAGTACCTGGACGCGCCCGACGTCACCGGGCGGTTCACCTACATCATGTTCAAGCTGCACACGGACATGTTCGCCGGCCTGCCGGGCAAGCTCTTTCTCGGCCTGATGGGGATCCTGTTCTGCGTGGCGATCATCTCCGGCATCGTCGTCTATGCGCCGTCGATGCGGAAGCTCAGCTTCGGCGCCTACCGCCGGGACCGCAATCGGGCCGTCCGGTGGCTCGACGTGCACAATCTTGCAGGCATCGTTCTGGTGATGTGGGCGCTGGTGGTCGGCTTCACCGGCGTCATCAACACCTGGGCCGATCTCGTCATCAAGATGTGGCAGTACGGCCAGCTCGCCGAGATGACGTCGGCCTATAAGGACAAGCCGCTGGTGGTGCGGCCGTCGCCGATCGAGGCGGCCGTGCGCACGGCGCTCGAGACCGAGCGCGACATGAAGCCTTCGTTCGTTGCGTTTCCGGGCACGCTGTTCAGCAGCAAGACCCACTATGCGATCTTCCTGCGCGGCGACACGCCGGTGACTTCGCGCATGCTCAAGCCGGCCCTGGTCGATGCGGAGAACGGACAACTGACCGACAGCCGCGAGATGCCCTGGTATGTGTCGACACTTCTGCTCTCGCAGCCGCTTCACTTCGGCGACTACGGCGGCATGCCCATGAAGATCATCTGGGCCATCCTCGACATCTTCACCGTCGCGGTGCTTTGGACCGGCCTTTACCTCTGGTTCCGCCGCCTGCGATCTGCGCGCAGCGTCGCACGCATGGTCAGTTTATCCAACGCCTCGAAACGAGCATTGCACGCGTCATGACCAGTTCGAATTCAACAAGCGCCAGGAAGTCGCTCTCGCGGATCTTCGCCGTTCCGGCAGTCCTGGGAGTCCTGACCACGATCGGCCTCGTGTCGGCGCTTGTCGGTGACGGTATCTTCGACGGACTCTCGTGGCTGACGCTGGCAGCGCCGGTCGCGATCCCCGTCTATTGCATCGCCCGCGCCTGAATCGGCAACTCCAGGACGTCTCCTATGCTGGCCAGCATGACCCAAGCGGCAACCATCCTTTTTCGCGAAGGCCTCGAGGCAATGCTGGTCATCGCGGCGCTTGCTGGCTACCTCAGCAAGGTCGGCGCCGGCCATCGCATCAAGGCGCTCTATCTCGGCGCGCTCGCTGCGATCGCCGCGAGCTTCGTCGCGGCATGGATCTTCGCGGTCTTCAACTCCGGCCAGCATGACGATACGTCGGAAGGCATCGTCATCATTCTGGCGTCCGCCATCATGCTCTATGTCAGCGGCTGGCTGATGCTCAAGCAGGACCCCAAGTCCTGGAAAGACTTCGTCGCGGCCAAGGCCGAAGACGCCTTGGCCAAGGAAACGGCCTGGGCGATCGGTCTGCTGGCATTCCTGTCGGTGTTCAGGGAAGGGGCCGAGACGGTTCTCTTCATCACTGCGCTGGCGAACACCGAGGGCGGCTGGACGTTCGGTATTTTCGCCGGCCTGCTGGTCGGTACCGCGCTGCTTGCCGTGCTGTTCGTCTTGCTTAATCGCGTCGCCCGCCGGATCCCGTTGCGACCGCTGTTCATCATCACGTCGGCATTCCTGTTCCTGACCGCCTTGAAGTTCATCGGCGATGCCATCCTGGAATTCCAGGAGCAGCAATTCGTCACGACCACGCCGCTCGAACATGCCGGGTGGCTCGAAAACATCGGCCTGAATGCGACCGTCGAAGCCGTGTCGATCCAGTTCCTGGTCGGTCTGTTCGTGTTCGCAGCCTTCTCGCTGGCCAGACGCGAGCAGATGCTCTCGCGCCACCACCTGACGGCGGTCTAGGCCGCTGCTTTTTTGGGTCCGGACAACCCGGTTGACGGCCTCAGAAGGGGTAGACCGCGCTCGTCCGTCCCATTATATGGTGCCCGGACAGGCTGGATTCTCGGAATCGGGCCGCTCTCGAGGCCGAAGCGGAGCCGCTCCGGCGCGATGGGGAATGGTGTAACGGTAGCACAACAGACTCTGACTCTGTTTGTCTTGGTTCGAATCCAGGTTCCCCAGCCAATTCCAGTAAAATCGGCTATTCTCGCTCGTTTCCGCCGTCCGGACGCTCGGTCAGGTCGTGGCCGAGAGCCACGCGATCGTCGAACACGAAGCAGCTGCCTTTCCAGCGGCTTGTCTCTTCCGGGATCTGTTCGAGGTACTTCAGGATGCCGCCCTTGAGGTGGTAGACCTCACCGAAGCCTTTCGCCAACAGGTAGCTGCTCGCCTTCTCGCAGCGGATGCCGCCGGTGCAGAACATGGCGATCTTCCGGTGCTTCGCCGGATCGAGCTCGCGCCGGACGAAGTCGCGAAACTCGCTGAAGCGCGAAATCTTCGGGTCGAGCGCGCCATCGAACGTCCCCATCGCCACCTCGAAGGCGTTGCGGGTGTCGATCACTAGCGTCTCGCCATCGCCGATCAGCTCGTTCCATGCAAATGGATCGACATAGACGCCGACGCGCCGGGCCGGATCGGCGGCCTGATCGCCCAGGGTGACGATCTCTTTCTTCAGCCGCACCTTCAAGCGTTGGAAGGGCATCGCTGCCGCGGTTGAGAACTTCAGCTCGAGATCGTCCAGCCGGCCGCCGAAAAGCACACCGCTTCTCAGTTCGGCGATGAAGGCATCGATCGCGTCGCTGCCGCCCGCCACCGTTCCGTTGATGCCCTCGCTCGCAAGCAACAGCGTGCCCTTGAGGCCGAACTCGTGGCAGAGCACGCGCAAGGGCTCACTCAGCTCGCGATAGTCCGGCAGAGACACAAACTGATAGAGGGCCGCAACCTTGTACGTCATGGCGGGCGGTCTAGCAGGGACAGGGGTTGCGTGAAACCATGGAACTTGCCCGCAGTGTCACGCGCGCCCGTCTTTTCGGGCCCAGCCGCGGGCGAGCGCAAGCACGACCACAAGCAGCGAGATGCTTCCCGCGATGGCAAAGGCGCCGCTGAAGCCCGCGAGCAGTGATCCTTGGCCGGCGTCAGTGCTTCCGGCCTCGCTCAAGGCGCGGAAGGCCAGCATCAACACGCTCGCACCCATGACGATGCCGACCGTGCGTGTCATCAGCACCAGCGAGCCCGCGACCCCACGATCCTTCTTCGGCAGGGTCGCGGTCGCGATGTCGAAGTAGGCGACCTGGAACAGGCCGACGCCAAATCCTTGCAGCGATGATGCCAGCACGAGAATCAGGAGGCTCAACCGGTCGCCAAGCAGGCTGATCGCGAGCAGCCCCGTCGCCGACAGCGCCGCGCCGATCAGCGCCATGCGGCGAGCATGGATTGCGCCGGCCAGCCGCGCGGCGGCCGGCGCGCCGAGGATCAGCCCGATCGGCGATGCGGCCAGCACCAGACCGGCGGCCGGCGCGGACAGGTTGCCGACCGCATGCAGATAGAACGGCGCCAGCAGGAAGATCGCAAAGCCGGCGAGATTGAGCAGCATGTGCGCCACGTTGAGCAGCGCGAAATCCGCGTCGCGGAAATACCTCACGTCGATGATCGGATGATCGACGCTGACCTCGCGCCACACAAATGCAGCCCCGAGCACGGCCGATCCGCCGAGCAGTGCGAGGCTCAAGAGAAGCTGGTCGCGGCCCTGCAGCTGGTTGAGGGCCAGAACGATCACCGCGATCGCGAGCACCAGCAGAGCTGCGCCCCAGCCGTCAAAACCCTCGCGCACCGCACGGGCCTTGCCTGCGGGCAGGGCGAAACCCGCAGCTAGCGCCGCGAGCGCGAGCGGCACGCGAAACGCAAACACCGCAGGCCAGCCCCACCGTTCGACCAGAAGTCCGCCGACCACCGGTGCGATCGCGCCGCCGAAACCGATCAGCAGGGTATAGAGGCTGAGCACCCTCGCGCGGTGCTCTTCCGCGTAGAGGCTGGTGATCAGCGCCGGCCCGCAGCTCAGAGCAAGCGCCGCGCCGACGCCTTGCAGCACGCGCGCCGCGAGCAGCCAGCCATAGGCGGTGGAGATCGCGCACAGGGCGAACGCAACGGCGCTGATCGCCGCGCCAAGCAGAAAGACCGCACGGTGGCCGAAAATGTCGCCGGCGCGGCCGAACACCAGCATCAGTGCTGCATAGGTGAGTGTGTAGGCAATGACGATCCACTGGATGTCCGGGATCGGCAACGCGAACGCGCGCACGAGATCGGGAAACGCGATGTTGACCGCCGAGTCGAACTGGACAGCGATCGTGCCGAAGCAAAGCGCCGCGACCGCGATCGCGCGGGTGGGACCGGGAGCAGGATCTATCGCGGTGCCTCCGCGACCAACTTGTTGCGAAGGGTGCCGATACCGGTGATGTCGATTTCCACCACGTCGCCGGCCTTGAGGTCCGGCGAGGAGCCGTCGGTGCCCATCCAGATCACGTCTCCGGGCCAGAGCGTAAAATACTTCGTCATGGCGGCAATGAACTGAGGAATGTTGAACACCATGTCGTTGGTCTTGAAATGGTTCGACTCCTTGCCGTTCAACCGCACGGTGGTTTCCATGCTGTCGAGGTCGACGTCGGTCTCGATCCACGGGCCCATCGGCTTGAAGGTATCGGCGTTCTTGGCGCGCCACAGGCCGCGGTCAGCCTTCTGCCACGTGCGCTCGGATACATCGTTGCCGATGGTGTAGCCGAACACGCAGGACATCGCGTCCTTCTCGCTGAGGTGTTTTGCCTTCTTGCCGATCACGACCACGAGTTCGCCTTCGTAGTGGATCTTGCCGGTCGCATCGGCAGGAATGATCACGTCCTCGTCGTGCGCAATCAGGGCGTTCTGCGCGCGATAGCCGATTTCGGCGCGGTCCGGCACGCTCGGCACTTCGCCGCGCCGGTCCGCCGCTTCCTTCAGGTGCTTCACATAGTTGAGGCCGGCGCAATAGAAGGTGCGGGGAACGAGCGGCAGCTCGATCTTGACGTCCTTCAGCTCGTGCCTGGTTTGCGTCTTCTGCCAGTCACCGAATGGCTCGCCGGAAATCTCCGTGGCGCGGTCGCCCTCGACCAATACCCAGTTGGTCTTTCCGTTCGCGGTGATCTTCGCAAAACGCATTTTTCGAACTCCTACTCCGCGGCCATTTGCGGCGGCAATTTCCAGGCACCGACCGGCGGCACGGGTAGCCCAAGGTTCTCGCGCAGCGTCGTACCCTTGTAGTCCTTGTGGTACAAGCCACGCCTCTGCACCTCAGGCACCACGTGCTTGACGAAGTCGGCATAGGCGCCCGGCACATAGGTCGCGGCCACCACGAAGCCGTCACAGGCTCTGCGCTCGAACATTTCTTCCATGTGGTCGGCAATCTCCTTGGGTCCGCCGACGATGGCGCCTTCGACCTGACCGCGGCCGCTATGGACGATGAAATCCCGGGCCGACGGATTCTTGATGCCGCTCTTGCGGATGACGCCGTCGCGGATGCCGATGATGCCCGACATTCCGGTGAGCTCTTCGTCCGTGAGCGGCTCGTCGATCGGCTTTGCCGCGAAGTCGAAATTGAGGCCTTCCGCCAGCAGCGACAGCGCATCCATCTCGGTCGGCAGCTTCTGGATGAGCGCCATCTTGTCTTCGGCCTCGGTCTTGGTGGCGCCCGCAACAGTCAGCAGCATGTTGCAGATGAAGATGTGGTCCGGATTGCGGCCAAGCCGGGCGGCTTCACCCTTCACGGCATCATAGCCTTCCTTGGCGATGTCGGTGTTGCGGCCGGCTGCGAAGATCACTTCGCCCCAGCGCCCGGCAAAGCGCTGGCCGCGACCGCTCGCGCCGGCCTGGATAACCACCGGATGGCCCTGCGGTGAACGCGGCACCGTGAACGGCCCGCGCGACTTGAACCATTTGCCCTTGTAGTCGAGCCGCTTCACCTTCGACGGATCGGCATAGCGGCCGTTCTTCTTGTCGTTCAGAATCGCGCCATCATCCCAGGCGTCCCAGTGGCCAAGCACCACTTCCATGAATTCGTCGGCGCGGTCGTAGCGGGCGTCGTGCTCCATGTGCGCGTCCTGGCCCATGTTCAACGCCTCGCCGTCGTTGACGGAGGTGACGACGTTCCAGGCCGCGCGACCGTTGCTCATCAGATCCAGCGTCTGGAAGCGCCGCGCGACGTCGAACGGCTCGAAGTAGGTGGTGGACGCGGTGGAGGCGAGGCCGAGCTTGGTCGTGACCGCGCCCATCATCGTCAGCACGACGATCGGGTCCATCTTCACGCAGCGGATGCCGTATTCGACCGTGTGCGCGTGATCGTTGCCGAGCCGGTCCGGCATCGCGAGCCGATCGTCGAAGAAGCCGATATGGAATTTACCGGCTTCGAGGATGCGCGCGATCTCCTGATAGTAGTCGGCGGAGGTCGAATCGTCGCGGGACAAGGGATGGCGCCAGGAGGATGGCAGGTTGGTGCAGTTCTGTGCCTGCAGGAAGCCCACCATCACCATTTGCCGCGTCATGCTAATTCTCCTGTGCGCGTCCGTAGCCCGGGTGAGCGAAGCGATACCCGGGAAGTACTTGCTGTGGAATCAGACCCGGATGTCGCTGCGCTCATCCGGGCTACAGTCCTGTACGGTCCTACAGTCCGAGTTCGTCGGCGAGCTTGTACTCGCTGGCCAGCGTCTTGAGCTTGTCCCAGGTGGCATCCTCAACGTGGATGCCCGACTTGCTACGCTCCTTCTCGGTACGATTTTCGATCTCGCCCGGATACAGCACACCCTTGGAGCCTTCCGAGGGCGGCGTAGCGTTGAGATAGCGCGCGAAGTCGGCGACCTCCTTCTTGAAATCCTTCAGCGGCCGGAACGCCTCGACATTGAACACCGCCATGAACGTGCCGTCGTTGTGCCGCCCGGTCGGTTCGACGCCGAAGCCGAGACCGGTGAGAATGCCGCACATGATCTCGACCATCGCGGCGAGGCCTGAACCCTTGTAGCCCTCGGTGCCGCCGAGTGGCAGCAGCGCGCCGCCTTTACGAAGGTCGGTTGGATCGGTCGTCAGTTTGCCGTCCTTGCCGACCACCCAACCCTGCGGGATCGGTTCGCCGCGGGCAGCGGCCAGCGCCACCTTGCCGGCGGCAACCGCCGACGTCGCCATGTCGAGATAGATCGGCCCGTCGAGATCAGACGGCACGGCGATCGAGATCGGATTGGTGCCGAGCCGCGCCTCGCGGCCGCCAAAGGGCGCGACGACCTTGGTCGAACGGCCCGAATCCGCGGTCGCGATGCCGATCATGCCGGCGCGTGCTGCCATCAGCGGATAAGCGGCGAGCCGGCCGACGTGGCTTTGCCGGAAGACGGTGCAGGCGGCGACGTTTGATTTTTTGGCCTTCTCGATCGTCAGCTCCATCGCCTTGGCGTTGACGTAGAAGCCAAATCCCCAGTGGCCGTCGATGACTGTTGTCGCCGGGCTCTCCTGCACGATCGTCCACTTCTCGCCGGGCACGATATGGCCGACCTTGATGCGGTCGATATAGGTCGGGATCGCAATGATCCCGTGCGAGTCGTGACCCGCGAGGTTGGCATTGATGCAGCCGACCGCAACCGCGTCGGATTCGTCCTTCGAGGCTCCCGCTGCGCGGAGGAGGGCAGCGCCGATTTTCGTGAGGCGGTCGGCTTGAACGATGGGCATGAAACTTCCTCAGGCTGGTTTAGTGAGATGAACGCGACTTGCTACCTGGCGCCGGCCTTCGCCATTTCCTTTTCCGCCATGCGCCTCTTCAGCTCCTCCGGTGTCATTCTTTGCTCGCCCGGATTCTGGTGTGCATAGATATCGTAACCGTCGGTCGCGAGATTCTCGAGCACGATCCGGCCTGCGAGAACGTCGGCCTTCCACGTCTCATGGGCCGGCGTCAGTGCGTGGAATTCCGGCATCACGTCCTTTGCGAACAGCTCGAGACTGTTGCAGATCGCCTTGTGGGTGGTTTTGCCGGCCTGGTTGAGCAGAATCACCTGATCCACGTGCGACTCGGCGAACTGGTGCAGTTTCTTGCGCAGCGTTTCGGGTGAACCGACCAGGGCGGAGTTCAGCGCGGCCTGCGCCTTGTCGCTCTTGCGCCATGATTGATATGCGCTCCAGAGGTCGCTTTTGCCTGGCGCATCGACGCCGGCCCGACCGTAATACTGGAGCGCGAAGATGAAGAAGGTCCAGCCGGCGGCGAGCTCGCGCGCCTCCTCATCGGTCGGTGCACACATGAAGCCGGAGACGACGGCGATGTTCGGATTATCTTTGTACTCCGTCAGCCGATTTCGGTTGTGCAGGAAGTTGTTGTAGTAGCGATGCACCCATGCGCGCGCGGCCTCGGGCGACACGAACGAGAAGCCGAGCGCGCCCATGCCCCATTCGCCGGCTTTCGCAATCGTCTGGATGTTGGAGCAGGCGACCCAGAGCGGCGGATGCGGCTTCTGGCGCGATTTCGGGATCACGTTACGCGCCGGGAAATCGTGGTATTGACCGTGAAACTCCCAATCCTCCTTGGTGAACATCGGCAGGATCGCACGCACCGCTTCCTCCCAGCGATCGCGCTTGTCGCGGACGCGGGTCCCGAAGGGGTGCAGCTCGGCCGGCCCTGTGGCTTCTCCCATGCCGAACTCGACGCGACCGCCGGACAGTAGGTCGAGGGTGGAGACCTTTTCCGCCACACGCTGCGGCTGGTTCGTCGTGATCTGGACGACGCCGTGACCGAGGCGGATGTTCTTCGTGCGCTGGCTGGCGGCACCAAGAAAGACCTCGGGCGCCGAGGAGTGCGAATACTCTTCCAGGAAGTGATGCTCGACCACCCACGCGTAATCGTAGCCGAGCTTGTCGGCCAGCTCGAACTGGGTCAGCGCATCCTGGAAGAGCTGGTATTCGCTGTCTGCAGTCCAGGGGCGGGGCAGCTGCAGTTCGTAGAAAATGCCGAACTTCATCGTGCGGTCCTCCCGTGACCTTGGTTGCCAGCCGATGGCCCGATTATTCGGGCATTCTCATCGATCCGACAGCCGTGCGCGGCTGTTTCGCCTTATCGAAATCCGTGCATCGTTCGATGTAAAGGTTCGCGACAAGCGAATGCAGTGTCAACAGGTTTTGCGAGCGACATGCGTTCTGGATTGCAGAACGGCATTGTCCAGCGCTCAGCCTGTAGCCCGGATGGGCGCAGCGACATCCGGGATGTTTCCGGTGGAGTCTATCCGGGGTGGCTTCGCTCGCCCGGGCTACTCACTACTCAGGCGAAATCGGAGTCGAGCGGCTGGTATCGGTCGAACACCAGAGGCGGCATCTCTGGAGAGAAATCGCGCAACTGGACGAGCATCGTCGACGGACGAAGCCGCCGCGGAAGTCGCCATCCTGGAAGGTCGGGCATGCGCCTGTGGATGCCTGGGTAAACGAACAGAGGGCGCTGCCAGACGCGGCAGGCCGCGCGTGTCACGGCCTGCACGTCGGCGCGCGAGATGTGCGCCCCAGCGCGCGGGAAGAAACCGCAGAGCAGGGTGTAGGGTACGCCGCGTCGTTCACGCGGTGAGGAGATCAGCAACAGATCGTTCGTTGCGTGGATGCCGTAAGAGAATCTCGGATTGGTGAGACGCGTGCAGAGGCTGTCGGCAGTCCAGAACACGCCTTGTTCACTCAACGGCGGAAGATACGGGTGCAGCGCGTTGACCCAGGTCGCCGCGCGATCTTTCGAAAACCGTTCATTGATAGTGAGCGTGGACGGCGGGCCGCGCAGCGCCAGCCCCGCACGGATATCCAACCAGAGATGTGGCTTCAATCCGAAGAAGTGATCGTTCGCGGCGATCGCCTTCTCGTTCGGCATCCCGATCGCAAAGCGAATATGCTGTGTTCGACACTGGTCGGCCACGGCGTCATAGAGCGACGCCAGCGTCTGGCGCGACCGGAATGCCTTCAGGACGAACAGGTCTACCAGTTGCGCGGCCGGCTGCGGCACGCCGTCTGCGACGATTTCCTGCCGCACGATGACAAATTGCCCAACTTTCTGCTGCGCGGTGCGCAGCGAGACGACGGTGGCGCCTTCCGAGAAGCACTGCTCATAAAGCCACCGCATATGATCGGGGGTGAAGACATCCTCGGCCGAGAACGCTTCGTTTCCAATTCGGGCTGTCTCGGCATAATCCACCGGCGCGTCAACGCCGGCGGACACCGCCTGCTCAGCGGGCGCGAGCGGAGAGGCGGGAAGCGACATTTTTCGTTTCGCAGTCAGGCGGAAGGCCGTTCGAAGCGAGGTCCGCTCGACAGATGTCTTGAGGGCGTGCGTTCATGGATATTTTTATCACATAGGCGTTGGCCTCTACGATCGCAAATTGGACACGCACGAAGGTGATAGATTGTTAACCATAACGCCGACTACTGGAGGCTAGCGCGGCGAGGGTGCCCGATCCTGGCTGGCCGCGGCTCGCTCGGCCCGCGCCTGCAGAATGCGCGGCGGAAGAATCATCGATACGAGCGAGCGCGCCAGACCAGCCCAGGCCCGCCATTCGCCAATCTCGAAGTATTTAAGCTGAACGAGCATGCGCTCATAGACTTGGCGCTTTCGCAGGCGGAGTGACTGGCCTTGCGATGAAATTCGATAGTGCACCAGAGGCTCGGGAATATTGGCGATCGGGTATCGTGCGCCGATCCGGCGCAGCAGTTCGTAATCTTCAGCGGCCCTGTAATCCAGCGAATACAGGCCGACGTGCCGCAGGACATCCGTCCTGAACATCGCGCTCGCATGGCCGATGCCCATGTTGAAGAACATCACGTTCCGCACGTCATTTGGCGCGACCGGCTTCTTGAAGATCCGGATGGTTTCACCGGTCTCCTCGTGGAATTCGCGCAAGAACGTGCCGCAGGCGCCGACATTCGGATGTTGCTCCATGAAAGCGACCTGCTTCTCGAGTCGGTCGGGTGCGGCGATGTCGTCCGCATCCATGATCGCTACATATTTGATGTCGGTCTTCAGGATCTCTTCCAGAGCAGCGTTTCGTGCAGCCGCCGGACCCGCGTTCTGCTTCATGCGGAGAACGGTGATGCGGTCCAGAAGGTCGCTCAGCACCTGACTGACAGGCTGGCGGCTCTGATCGTCCACGACATAGACCTTGCAGTCGACGCTCGTGGACAGAATGCTTGTCACGGCGTCGCGGATTGTCTTGTCTGCATTGTAAGCAGCCATCACGACGGCCACGGCGGGCATTGCTGGTTCTCTGGCCTGATTCATAGAGACGCGCCGGGTGGTTTCACCGATGGCGGCCGAGAATGCCAACGATCCGTATCGTTAGCGTTAACCACTCGGATTTCGCCGCGGCTGCACCGCCGCGTGGGCCTTCGCATGCAGCCGCGCCGCTTCGAAAGGACCTGCAACCGCACGACGAGCGTCGGCCTCTTCCCGCAAGCGGGAAGAGCAGTTAACATCAGTGCTAGGCTTTCAGTTTGTCCAGGGTGATTGGCAGGTCGCGCACCCGCTTGCCTGTCGCGTGGTAGACTGCATTGGCGATCGCGGCAGCGACGCCGACGATGCCGATCTCTCCGACGCCCTTGATTCCGAGCGGATTGACCTGGTCGTCCGGCTCATCGACAAAGATGACCTTGATGTCGTGCACGTCCGCATTCACCGGCATATGATACTCGGCGACGTTTGCGTTCATGATGCGACCGAAGGCGTGATCGTAAACCGCCTCTTCGTGCAGGGCCATGCCGATGCCGCCGACGACGCTGCCCATGACCTGGCTGCCGGCGGTCTTCGGATTCAGGATGCGTCCGGCCGCCACCGCGCTGACGACCCGGGTTACCCGTATCACGCCAAGCTGCTCGTCCACCTTGACTTCCGCGTAGATCGCCGAGTGCGTGTTGCGCGCATGCGAATGGTCCTGCGCGAAGGTGTTGAGCTTCTCCTTCGTCATCCTGTCGAGTCCGCCATGCCGCATGAGGTCGGAAATGGACATCGCCCGACCGGCATCCTTCCTGGACACAAGCCGTCCGCCGGCCAACGTCACGTCCGCGCCTGCGGCCCCGGCTAGCGGTGAACCGCTGACCGCTTTCGCAAGCTTGAGAAGTTCGTCGCGGATGTCATCTGCAACGCTCGCGACGGCGTGAGATGCGGATGCGGCCATCCAGGATCCGCCTTCGACCGGCGCCTGGGGCAGGGTGGAGTCGGCGAGCTTCACGCTGATATTCTCGATCGGCAGGCCGAGCTTGTCAGCTGCGACTTGGGCAACGATCGTATAGGTGCCGGTGCCGATATCGGACGCCGCACAGGAAACTTCTGCATGGCCGTTGGCGGTCAGCACGATGCGCGCCGCCACGGGCATCTGCAAGGCTTCCCAGACACCTGTCGCCATGCCCCAGCCGACGAGATCCGCTCCGTCCCGCATCGAACGCGGCTTGGGATTGCGCTGGCTCCATCCGAAGGCGTCCGCGCCCTGGCGATAACATTCGTGCAGCGCCTTGCTGGTGTAGGGCAGGTTCTCGTTCTGATCGCGATCGGAATAGCAGCGAAGCCGCAGCTCCAGCGGATCGATGTCCAGGGCAACCGCAAGCTCGTCCATCGCGCTTTCCAGCGCATACACACCAGTTGCGGCGCCCGGCGCGCGCATGTCTGAGGAGGTCGGCACATCGAGCCGCACCAGCTTGTGCACGAACTTGGTGTTGGGGCTCTTGTAAAGCAGTCCTGACCAGCCGGTGTCGTTGCGGGAGAACTCCTCGAACTGCGAGGTGACGGCGATCGCCTCGTGGTTGATCGCAGCGAGCGTTCCGTCGGCGTTGGCGCCGAGCGCGAGCCGCTCGATCGTCGCGGGCCGGTAGCCAAGCGCGTACATCTGCTGACGGGTCAGCACGAGGCGGACCGAGCGATCGAGCGCCAGCGCGCCGAGGACCGTAAGCACGACCTGATATTGCGGCCGCAGGCCGGCGCCGAATGCACCGCCGACGAATGGCGAGATCACGCGGAATTCCTGAACGGACCCGGCGAAGATCTTCGACAGGTAACCCTGCACGTTCTGCACGCCCTGGGTCTTGTCATAGACCGTCAGCTTGCCTGCGCCATCGACGTGAACCGTCGAGGCGAACAATTCCATAGGATTGTGGTACTCGGTCGGGATGAAATATTCGGCCTCGTGGCGGACCTGCGCTGCTGCGTACGCCTTGGCCGCATCTCCGCGGGGTTTTTCGGGCTTCGGAACGACATAGGCGGTGCTGAGCTGCGCCTGCAGGTCGGTGACATACGGCGCCGCGTCGTAGTCGACCTGGACCAGCGTCGCGGCAAAGCGCGCTGTTTCCCAGTCGTCCGCGAGCACCAGTGCCAGCGGCTGGCCATTGAACAGGATCTTGTCATCGTAGAGCGGCCGGTAAGGAGAGCCCTCCTCGGGGGCGACATCATCCTTGTAGGCGTCGTCGTCTGCGGCCATCTGCGGCCGATCTTGATGTGTAAGCACCTTGAGGACGCCGGCGACGCGGAGTGCCTGGCTCACGTCGATATGCTTGATGCGACCCTTGGGAATGGTTGATGCGACGACGGCTCCATAGACCAGATTCTGCTCGTTGAAGTCGGCGGCATATCGGGCTTCGCCGGTCACCTTGGCGCGACCATCGATGCGAGATGCAGGGGTGCCGATGTATGCGGTCATCGTCTTGGTCTCTCGTTGATCAGTTCGAAGGTTGCGGGACGCAGGCGTGTCCTGCCTTCAGGCAGGCGAAAACTCACATAATTTTCTTGTTCGACGGGGGCTGCGGAGTGCCTTTCGCGGCTTGCGTAAGCGTACGGATCGTCGCTCGCCGCGCCAGATCGATCTTGAACATGTTGTGCGGATAGCCCTTCGCATCCTTCAGCACCAGGTCGGCGGCTCGCGCGAAGGCCGTTCCGTCCGGCACCTGTCCTTGCAGTGCGGCTTCGGCGGCGTGTACCCGCCAGGGCTTGTGCGCGACCCCGCCGAGGGCAAGCCGTGCCTGCTTGATCTTTCCGCCTTCCAGCTCCAGCGCCGCAGCGACGGAGACGAGGGCGAAGGCGTAGGACAGGCGATCGCGGATCTTCAGGTAGGAGTAGTTCTTGGCGAAGCCCTGGGCCGGGAGCTCGATGGCAGTGATGATCTCGTGCGGATGAAGATTGGTGTCGAGATGCGGCGTGTTGCCGGGGAGCCGGTGGAAGTCCTGGAATGGGATGACACGCGCGCCGGCCGGGCCTGCCACATGCACCTTGGCATCCAGCGCGACGAGCGTCACGCAGAGGTCGGAGGGATGGACCGCAATGCAGGCCTCGCTGGCTCCGAGGATCGCGTGCATCCGCTGCGCTCCGGTCAGGGCCGAGCAGCCGCTGCCTGGTTCGCGCTTGTTGCACGGCGTCGCCGTGTCATAAAAATAGGCACAGCGCGTCCGCTGCAGCAGGTTGCCGCCGGTCGATGCCATGTTGCGCAGCTGTTGCGAAGCGCCGGCCCTGATCGCGCTGCTGACGAGCGGATAATGCTGCTCGATCAAGGGGTGGTAGGCGAGATCGGAATTCGGCACGAGGGCACCGATGTGCAAGCCTCCGTCCGCTGTCTGCTGCACCTGCTTGAGCGGCAGCCGGGAGATATCGATCAGCCGTGTCGGGCGTTCGACATCATCCTTCATGAGATCGATCAGATTGGTGCCGCCGGCGATAAATTTCGCGGAAGTGGAAGCCGCGATCTGCTGGACCGCGTCGGCAACGTCGGTCGCGCGCGAGTACTGAAAGTTGATCATGATCGCCCCATCGCCTGCTGGATCGCTGCCACGATGTTCGGATAGGCGCCGCAGCGGCAAATGTTGCCGCTCATAAGCTCGCGGATTTCGTCGGCGCTTTTGGCCTTTCCTTCTGCCAGGAGGCCGACAGCGGAGCAGATTTGTCCCGGTGTGCAGTAGCCGCACTGGAAGGCGTCATGGTCGATGAAAGCCTGCTGCACCGGGTGCAACTCGCCATCCTTGGCGAGACCTTCGACAGTGACGATCTGCGCGCCGTCTTTCATCACCGCCAGTGTCAGGCAGGAAACGATACGTCGGCCGTCGACCAGCACGGTGCACGCGCCGCATTGGCCGTGATCACATCCCTTCTTGGTGCCGGTGAGGTCAAGCCGATCGCGCAGGGCGTCGAGGAGCGTGGTCCAGGGCGCGACCTTGAGTTCGGTCGCCTTGCCATTCACTGTGATCTGGATCGAGATCTTCTCCGGTATCGGGATGGGGTCCTGAACAGGCTCTCGTGCCGTTGCTCGCGCCATATGCGCCTCCGGTTTGCTCGCTTCACCGGCGATCTATGTTTGCAGCACAGCGTTGACAAGCCGATAGTCAATTCCCGCAAAATTATTCGATTTGCGCAGACATGCCTGCTCGCTTTCGCATTGCCGCGAATGCGGGCGAATTCCCGGCCGCGGACACGATTGTTTGATCGCAACGCATGATCGACAGAAAACCGATGCGGGATATTGCGACAGATTGACGACACATCGCTTGGCGGATGCCTTAAAATTGCGCAGCCTCAGACGCGCTCTGTTCGCGATTCAGCGTCTGCCGCAAGCCGACGTTCCGACATCCGGGATAGGCGCGACATGGCTCGCTGCAACCGCGTCCGCTTGTTTTGCAGGGAGAGGGCGTCTCGACGATAGTGCTCGAAGACCGCGCGCCAGAACGGGGCGTCGACCTCGACCTGCCGTTCAGCGTCGGTCAAGCCGAAATCGGCGAGTTCGCGCGATGTCATTTGCGCAAGAACGTTGCGCTGGCGCTGACGCTCGCGCCAGACGCGCCACAGCGCCTGCAGTGCGATCAATGTCATCAACATGGTCGTAGACTTTCTGGTCTGAAGAGCAGGAGCCGTACGCGGTCAGGCCGGCAGACGTCCGGCCGCGTCCCGCATAAGCGAGCCGATGATGCCGGCGGTTTTGCCAGGCTTGTCCCAGTGGACCGCGTGACCGGTGTCCTCAAGCACGTGCAGCGTTGCGTGCGGCACGCCTGACAGCAGTGTGTCCTGCTCGCTGCGTGGCACGAATACGTCCTGGTCGCCCCAGATCAGCCGGGCAGGAGCCTTGATCCGAGTGAAGGTCGCCGGCAGATCCGACGTGATGAACGCTTCGGTGAGGCTGCGCCACGCCGACGAAGGTAACGCCTGGCTGTCGGAGACGACCAAGTCAATGAAGTCGTCGTCAATCATCCTGACAGTGGTGCTGACCTGAAACGCATGTGCGAAAGCAGGATCGATCGGATCGCTGAGATCCTGCACGTCTTTGCGAAGCGCGATCACGGCGACGTTGGTACGGAGGTCCGCAAATGCGCCGAGCAGGGCGAGGGCTGCAACCCGGTCAGGATATGCGGCGGCGAACATCATCGCGACCGCCGCACCCATGGAGTGACCGGCGACGACAGCGCGATCGATGTGCATGGCGTCCAGAAACGCTCTCGCGTCCTCAGTCAGCGCGTCGAGGCTGTAGCCGGTGCGCGGCTTGGCTGATTGGCCATGCCCGCGCTGGCTGAAGGCGAGCGCCCGCACGTCCTGTGGCAGGTGCGGCAACAGTGGCAGGAACGAATGCCAGCTGTCGGACAGGCCATGCAGCAGCAACAGTGGCGCTCCAGTCGCCGCGCCGTGCTCGATGAACTCGACGGTCACGCCGGTTGGCAGCTTCGTCGACTTGATTTGCGGGATCATCAGTTATTCCTTTTGCTCGTCATTGCGAGGAGCGAAGCGACGAAGCAATCCAGCGCAGTACTCGCGGTAGATTCAGACTGGATTGCTTCGCTTCGCTCGCAATGACGCCTATGTCAGGCGGCCACCAGCTTGCGGGCGCGCTCGGCGAGGTTGCGTGCCCATGGGCTTTCCGGCTTGTGCGCGACGCGTTCGCTCGCGAAGGCTTCCGCTGTCGGCTTCAGTCCGGCACGCAATGCAGCATGCAGCACGGTGAGCGAGAGAATGTCGCGCTGGGCATGCGACCCGCCGAAGCGCTGGGCGATGCCGCGCACGGCGGCAATCTTCTCCACGGTCTCGGCGAAGCGACCCATGTCGAAGGCGAGGAATGCTTCGCAGAGCGGGATACCGACGGCCCGCGACATGTAGGCGTTGTCGTCCGTCTTCATCGCGGCACAGCGCATCGCCGTCAGCACGCGCTCTGCGTCCTTGCGGCGCCCGGCGCCGAGGAACGCCATGATCGCATGCAGATCGTTGAAGGCGTAATGGCCGTCTTCGATGCGGCTTTCCCAGCAGGCGGCGAGCTTGGCGAACCGGTTGCCTGTGCCCACGCCCTCCAGATGCAGCCGCCAGAGCAGGGCGGACGCGTCGATGCATTCGAGGATCGCGGTTGCGTCGGCGTTCGGACGCACCTTGGTGTCGTACATCGTGATCGCCGATTTGGCGTCGCCGCGGTCAAGATGCAGCAGTGCGAGATGCCACCAGTTGTGGAACGCAAACCCGTTTTCCGGCGACCAGTCCTGCGCGCTGTCGCGCAGCCACGGCACGCCACGTTCGACATCGCCGCGCATCTCGTGCACGTGTGCGACCGCATGGATCGCCCAGGCATCGCGCGGATCGAGCGACACCGCCTCGGTGCCGAGCGCTTCGGCCCTCGCGTAGTCGCCGCACTCTTCGAGTCCGAAGGCGGCCATGCCGAGCAGGGCATGATAGCCGTCGTCATCGCGCTTGAAGGCGCGCAGCGCCTGCAGCGGCCCGTCGCGCAGCTCCTGCTGCCGGCCGGTGAAGAAGCAGCCGACATGGGCGGTTTGCACAGCGAACAGGTCGGTGGGATTGTTTTGGGCGATGCGCGCATATTTCGACACGCTGTCGTCCATGTGACCGCGCGCCCAGGCCTGGGCGGCCGCAAGATGCGCGCGCTCGCGCTCGTTGCCGGGTAATGCCTGACCGGCCTTCAATGAGCGGTCGATCTCGCCGAGATAAGCCTTGTCGGTCTGTTGCACGAGCACGCCGGCGCGCGCCGCCCAGGCCATCGTGAAGTTCGGGTCCTCTTCAAGCGCGGCGTCGAGCGCGGCGATCGGATCACCGCGATAGAGACGGATGAGCTCGAGCGCAGCGTTGTATTTGTCGATGGCTCCTTGCGAACGCGTAGAAACCGGATTGCCATAGCGATCCTGCAACATGGAGGATGTCCTTCCGAATGGCAGCGCGGCTCCGGTTTGAGAGCTTTTGCGCGCTGCAGCAGTCCCATGTGCGTTAGGCAGCGCGCGTGGTTTCAGGTTCAGCTTGCGGGTAAGAATTTAGGCAAGTGAAAGCAGCGCCTTAGGTGAGGTCGGACGATCCGCAATGACATGCAGACGGGCGAGCAAGTCCGCTCACGTCATTGCGAGCCATAGCCGTTCGTAAGAACGGCGTCGCTTCGCTCGCCTATGGCGAAGCAATCCAGTCTAAGATTGCGGCAAATGCTGCGCTGGATTGCTTCGTCGCTTCGCTCCTCGCAATGACGGGGAGCTTCGCTTGGTTCGTAATAGATGCTCTCTCTGCCGGGCGTATCACTCCGCCGCAGCAGGCTTTCGCACCGACGGATGCAGGCCTGCCGGATCGACGACCATGCCGAACTCCTGAAGATTGTGAGCGTGGCAGAGCTGATGCAGCGCGAACGCATGCTCGATCGTTGCCTGTTGGCCGGAGACGTCCATCGCGCGGTTGACGGCTTCCTTGGTCAGCTTCAGCGCAAACGATGGTTTTGAGGCGATCCGCGACGCCAGGTCGAGGACGAACCCCTGCAGCTCCTTGCGCGGCACGACGTGGTTCACCATGCCGAGCCGGTGCGCCTCCTGCGCGGTCCAGCGGTCGGCGGTGAACAGGAATTCCTTGGCCTTGCGCGGGCCCAGTTCGAACGGATGCACGAACCATTCGACGCCACAGGCGCCCATGGTGACGACCGGATCGCAAAATTCCGCATCGTCGCTCGCGACGATCAGGTCGCAGGCCCAGGCAAGCATCAGCCCGCCGGCGATGCAGCGGCCCTGCACCTCGGCGATGGTCGGCTTGGCGAGGTTGCGCCAGCGGCGGGTGATTTGCAGGTAGATCTCCTGCTCGCGAGCGAAGCGGCCATGCGCATTCGGCTCGTTGAAGCCGCCCCACCAGCTCACGGGCGGGAAGTCGACGCCGGCCCTGGTCTTGCCGCTCGCCCGCAAGTCATGGCCGGCCGAAAAATGCGGATCTGCGCCTGCCAGTACGATCACCTTGATCACATCGTCCTGCACGGCACGGTCAAACGCGGCGTTCAGGTCGTAGGTCATCTGCAGGTTCTGCGCGTTGCGCGCGTCCGGCCTGTTCATGACGATCCGTGCCACATTTGGCGCGGGCTGCTGATAGATGATGGTTTCGTATTCGGCCACGGCGCTGCCTCCCTTTGTTGTTTTGCTGTAGTCTGCCGCCAAGTGGTCTGTTCGGCAATCGGTCGGATGACGTGTGCGGTGCATAAACGGGGGAAGATGGAATGCGGGCGGTTTTTGTCGATGGCGATGCAGCCTCTGGCCGGATCTTCGAGCGGTTGAAGAGGCCGGGGGATCCAGTGGTGCATGTCCACCTCGACCCGGACGTGCCGCCGCCGACGCTGCCGGATGTCCTCGGCGGGGCCGAGATCGCTATCATCGATCACACTTATCTGCCGACTGATATCGCAAAACGCTGCGCGGGATTGAAGCATGTGGTGTTCCTCGGAACTGGCGCACGCAGCTACATGAGCCCTGAGGAGCTTGCTGAGCTTGGCGTCGCCGTTCACACCATCAAGGGCTATGGCGACACCGCGGTCGCCGAATGCGCGATGGCGCTGATGTGGGAGTCCGCGCGCGGCATCGCCCGCATGGACCGGGAGATGCGCAAGGGGGCGTGGCTGCGCACCGAAAGCATGCAGCTGACTGGCAAGACGCTCGGCCTGATCGGCTTCGGCGGGATCGCCGCCGAAGTGGCGCGAATGGCGTCCGGCATCGGCATGCGGGTGATCGCCTGGAACCGGACACCGAAGGCCGGTGACAATATTGCGTTCGTCGATATCGACACGCTTCTGAAGGAAAGCGATGTCGTATCCATGCATCTTCTACTGAACGACGAGACGCGCGGCTTCCTCTCGCGGGAACGGATCGGCGCGATGAAAAAGGGGGCAATCCTTGTCAACACCGCGCGCGCCGCCCTGGTCGACGAAGCGGCGATGATCGACGCATTGAACTCAGGCCAACTGCGTCACGCCGGCCTCGATGTGTTCATGGTAGAGCCGCTACCCGACGGTCATGTGCTCAAAACCATGGCGAACGTGACGTTGTCGGCGCATTCAGCGTTTCGTACGCCGGAAGCCAGCGACAATCTGATCGCCGCCGCGCTGGAGCATTGTCGCAGGATTGCGGGGTAGCCGTCATTTGCGAGCGAAGCGACGTGTTCTTCGAACGGCTATGCCTCGCAATGAGATTACGCAAACTCCTTCATGGCTTCAGGCGAGAACGGCTGCAGCTCGTTGGTGCGGTCGTCGCGGACCTTGGCGGTCCAGTTCGGATCGCTGATCAGGGCGCGGCCGACCGCGACCAGGTCGAACTCCTCGCGTTCGAGCCGGGCTTCGAGTTCGCCGAGATCGCTCACCTCAGACTGGTCGCCTGGATTGCGCAGCGAGTGGACGAAATCGACGCCCTTCAGGCCGACCGAACCCACAGTGATCGCGGGCAGGCCGGTGATCTTCTTGGTCCAGCCGGCGAGATTGAGGTTTGAGCCTTCGAATTCCGGCTCCCAGAAGCGGCGTGTCGAGGCATGGTAGATGTCCACGCCGGCCTCCGTCAGCGGCGCAAGGAACGCTTCGAGTTCCTTCGGGGTCAGTGCGAGCTTGGCCGCATAATCCTGCTGCTTCCACTGCGAGAAGCGCTGGATGATCACATAGTCCGCGCCCACGCGCTTGCGCACCGCCTTGACGATCTCTGCGGCGAAACGCGTGCGGCGGACGAGATCGCCACCCCAGGCGTCGGTGCGCCTGTTTGCGCCTTCCCAGAAGAACTGATCAATCAGGTAGCCGTGCGCGCCGTGAAGCTCGACGCAATCGAAGCCGATTTTCTTCGACGCGGCGGCCGCCTTTGCAAACGCTTCGATGGTGTCGGCGATATCTTCATCCGTCATCGGCTCGCCGACCGCCTTGCCCGTACCGGAGAGACCGGACGGACCGTCGGATTTCCCGTCGGGATGCGGTCCGGTGCCCGGCTTGCGCACCATGCCCTGGTGCCAGAGCTGGGGAGCGATCTTGCCCCCGGCGGCATGCACCTCATCGACCACGCGTTTCCAGCCTTCGAGGCTGGCGGACTCATGGAAATTGGGAATGCTCGGACTGTTCGACGCACCGGGCCGGTCCACCGTCGTGCCCTCGGTAACGATCAGGCCAACGCCGCCTTCGGCGCGCCGGCGGTAGTAGGCTGCGACGTCGGTGCCCGGCACGCCCTTCGGGCTGCGCGAGCGGGTCATCGGTGCCATCACCACGCGGTTGGCGAGCGACAAAGACTTATAGCTGAAGGGCTGGAACAGCGGCTTGGCGGACATTGCGGCGTGATCTCCCAATTACTTGTGGTCGCATCTGCTTGCGGAAGGCCGGTATCCACCCGGAAATACTCCAGAGACGCGCGTCGGATTGCTTTAATCGCGATCAGACGGCATGGTCAAACAACCAGCCGCGCGAGCCCATTGCGGAAACTGCGGGCGGCACAAGAACAAGATCTGGAGGACGACCATGGCGGGACGAGACGGGGCGGTCGACACGGGTGAGTTCGACTACATCATTGTCGGCGCAGGCTCTGCCGGCTGCGTGCTCGCCAACCGCCTGACCGCCGACGGCAAGCATTCGGTGCTGCTGCTGGAAGCAGGTCCGCGTGACCGCAATATCTGGATTCACATCCCGATCGGCTATGCACGGCTGTTCAAGAATCCCAAGGTCAACTGGATGTACCAGACCGAGCCGGAGCCGGGACTCGACGGCCGGCAGGTGTTTCAGCCGCGCGGCAAGGTGCTCGGCGGGTCGAGCTCCATCAACGGCCTGGTCTATATCCGCGGTCAGCATGCGGACTACGATCGCTGGCAGCAGCTCGGCAATGTCGGCTGGGGCTATGACGACATCCTGCCGTATTTCAAGCGCGCGGAGAACCAGCAGCGGGGTGAGGACGAATATCACGGCGTCGGCGGACCTCTGCATGTGTCCAACTCCCGCATCAACGATCCGCTGAGCGATGCATTCATCACGGCGGCGACGCAGGTCGGCATTCCGGCAAACAACGATTTCAACGGCGCGAGCCAGGAGGGGGCCGGCTACTACCAGACCACGACGCGCAACGGCCGCCGAGGCTCGACGGCGCGCACGTATCTGCGCGCCGCGCGCGAGCGGCGAAATTTGAAGATCGAGACCAATGCATTGGCGCAGCGTGTGCTGTTCGACGGCAAGCGCGCATCCGGCGTCGCATATCGCCAGAACGGCGCCCTGAAGTCGGCAAGGGCGCGCAAGGAAGTGCTGGTTTCGAGCGGCGCCTACAATTCGCCGCAGCTTCTGCAGCTTTCCGGAGTAGGGTCGGGCGAGCTCTTGCGCCAGCATGGCATCGATGTGGTGCACGATGCGCCCGGCGTCGGCGCGAGCCTGCAGGATCACCTGCAGGTCCGCATCGTCACACGCTGCTCGCGGGCGATTACCATCAATGACGATGTCATGAGCCTTCGCCGCAAGGCGATGATGGCGATGCGCTACGCGTTCCTTCGCAAGGGGCCGCTGACGATCGCCGCCGCCTCCGCCGGCGCGTTCTTCAAGACACATCCGCGGCTGTCAACGCCGGACGTGCAGATTCATTTCATTCCGTTCTCGACCGACAAGATGGGCGAGAATCTGCACACGTTCTCCGGCTTCACCGCGCATGTGTGCCAGTTGCGCCCCGAGAGCCGGGGATCCGTAAAGATCAAAAGCGCGGACCCCGAGGTCGCGCCGGAAATCCGCATCAACTATCTCTCGACCGACACCGACCGGACCACCAATGTCGAGGGACTGAAGATCCTGCGCAAGATCCTGGCGGCGCCTGCGATGAAGCCGTTCTGCGCGGGCGAGGAGGAGCCGGGACCACAGGTTACGAGCGATGCGGATCTTCTCGCCTATGCCCGCCAGCGCTCGAGCACGGTCTTTCATCCGACGTCGACCTGCCGGATGGGCAATGATCCGCTGGCGGTGGTCGATCAGCAGCTGCGAGTGCGCGGCATCGACGGCCTTCGCGTGGTCGACGGATCGATCATGCCGGATCTCGTGTCCGGCAACACCAACGCGCCGATCGTCGCGATCGCCGAAAAGGCGAGCGACATGATTCTCGCTGACGCCAAGTGATTTGCGAGCAGACGAGCCATGTGCGCGTTTGAACGTTGCCACGCACGGACAGGGGTGGTCGGAGCCATAGTCAGGCGCTAAGACAATTCAAAGGGAAGAAGCCAAGGAAGGGTCGGCGCGCGATGAATCGCGGCCTGAAGAGTTGACTGCGCCTGCGCGGAATTCCGCGCTCGCTCCGTTTCGGGTTCGCAGCTACCGCTTCCAGTGGCCGGCGGACGTGCTCACATCCTGGGCCTTCGAGATGGAGTTCCTGATCCTCGGCTGGTACATCCTGGTCGAGACCGGCTCGGTCGTCGTCCTTACCTTTTTCGGCTCGCTGATGTATCTCGGCACGCTGGTGGCGCCGATGTTTGGCGTATTCGGCGACCGTATCGGCCACCGCAATCTGCTTGCGGGCATGCGTGCCGCCTATGCCGTGCTGGCGACGACGATGTTGGTGCTGGCGCTGACGGGGCTGCTCAACCCGGTCTACGTGTTCATTCTTGCGGCGATCTTCGGGGTCATCCGGCCGTCTGATCTCGGCGTACGCGGCGCGCTGGTGGCGGCGACCATGCCGCATGAGTACCTTGTCAGCGCCATGAGTGTGTCCCGAACCACCATGGACTCTGCGCGCATCGCCGGAGCGCTGACCGGCGCCGGCATGTTCGCAACGCTCGGCATGGGGCCGGCCTATATCGCGATCGCCAGCCTCTACGTGCTCAGCACGATACTGACGCTCTGTATCTCTCCGGCTGCCGAAACCGCACCTCAGCGCGACACCGACAGCACGAGCGCGCGTCCGTCGCCCTGGCGCGATCTTTCGGAAGGGCTCGCCTATATCTGGAACACGCCGCGCATGCAGGCGGCGATGTGGATCGCATTCCTGGTCAACCTGACGGCGTATCCTTTCACCGGCAACCTGCTGCCCTACATTGCCCGCAACGTTCATCAAACCGACCAGACGGGCCTCGGTTACCTCTCCGCAAGCTTCGCCTTCGGCGCGCTCGCGGCCTCGATGATCTTGAGCAACATCGGCGGGGTGAGGCTTGCGCGGCTGATGATCACGTCGACCGTGATCTGGTACGTGCTGCTGATTTTGTTCGCGCACATGCAGACGATGCCGGCCGCGATCGCCTGCCTGATGATGGCGGGATTTGCGCAGAGCTTCAGCATGATCACGCTGGCGGTGATCCTGCTGCGCACCGCCGGCGAACGCTTCCGCGGCCGGGTGATGGGCGTGCGCATGATGGCGATCTACAGCCTGCCGATCGGGCTACTGATTGCGGGGCCGATGATCGAGCGGCTGGGGTTCGCGCCGACCGCAACTCTCTATGCGGCGGTCGGTCTCCTGTTCACGCTTTTCATCGCCGTGCGCTGGCGCGAGGACCTGTGGCGGCCGCTCGCGCCAGCGAATTCGATCTGACGGTGTTCCGTCTCTACACCCAACCCTGCTTGCGGGCGTGATCGAGGCCATCATCGAGCGCGCGATGCAGGCCCTGCAGCAGTTCCTCGATCTCTGCCTCGGTGATGATCAGCGGCGGACAGACCGCGATGGCATCTTTCACGTTGCGCAGGATGACGCCATGATGCGCAGCGCGGGACTGTACATAGGCGCCGAGTCCCAGCTTGCTGTCGAACGCGGTCTTCTCCTTCTTGCTGCGCGTCAGTTCGACGGCGCCAATCAAGCCAACACCGCGCGATTCACCGACCAGCGGGTGATTTTGCAGCGCGCCGAGCCCGCTCTGCAGCCGCGGCGCCACCTTCTTGACGTGATCGACGATGTTGCGCTCCTTGTAGATCGCAAGCGTCTCCAGTGCGACCGCTGCGCAGACCGGATGCGCAGCATATGTGACGCCGTGCGCGAACGCGCCATTCTTGGCGCTGCCGTCGGAGACCGCCTGGTAGATCTTGTCGGTCATCATCAGCGCCGAGATCGGCAGGTACGAGGACGACAGCGCCTTCGCCATGGTCATCATGTCCGGCTTCAGATTGTAGGTGTACGACGCGAACAGTTCGCCCGTGCGCGCGAAGCCGGTGATCACCTCGTCGACGATGAACAGGATGTCGTGCTTCTTCAGGATCGGCTGGATGCACTCGAAATAGCCGGGCGGCGGCACGATCACCCCGCCGGCGCCCATCACCGGTTCGGCGATGAATGCGCCGATATTTTCTGGGCCCTCGCGCTGAATGAGTTCCTCGAGGCTGGCGCCGAGCCGGGCGACGAACTGCTCGGTGGTCTCGTCGGCCTTGCCGAAGTGGTAATAGCTCGGCGCATCGGTGTGCACCATGCGGTCGAGCGGCAGGTCGAAGTCGGCATGCACGGGCGCGAGGCCGGTCAGGCTGCCGGACGCGACGGTGATGCCGTGATAGCCGAAATAGCGGCCGACCAGCTTCTTCTTCGCCTTACGGCCGATCTGGTTGTTGTAGTACCAGACGATCTTGCAGGCGGCGTCGTTGGCTTCCGAACCCGAGTTGGCGAACAGCACGTGGTTCAGTCCGTCGGGCGTGATCTTCGCCAGCTCCTCGGCGAGTTGGATGCCCGGCTCATGCGAGCGGCCGCCAAAGATCTGCGAATAGGGCAGGCGGGCGAACTGCTTGGCGGCAGCTTCGGCCAACCGCGGCTCGGAGAAGCCCAGCGAGGCCGACCAGAGACCTGCCATGCCTTCGAGATAACGCCGGCCGTCAGCATCATAGACATAGATGCCTTCACCACGGTCGATGATGAACGGGCCGTTCGCTTCATTGGTTTTGAAGTTGGTGTAGGGATGTACGATGTAGGCGAGGTCGCGTTGCGCGAGGTCGAGCGGCCGGGGATGATTCATCGTCCCATTTCCTATTTTTGAGGGCGCCAAATCATCGCCCTTTGCACGATGTCCGTCAATCGGGCCGATCGTGCCGCCACTGACATGCGATGACGCATTGATCGCCTAAATGCAGCGGCCGCCGTCTATTTCCATGGCAACGCCGGTGATCATGCTGGCTTCATCGGAACACAGGAACGCAGCGGCATTCCCGAGATCCTCAGGCGTCGAGAAGCGGCCGAGCGGGATCGTCGCCAGAAACCGTGCTCGATTCTCCGGCGTGTCGTCGCCCATAAATGTTGCAAGCAACGGCGTTTCGCCGGCGACAGGATTGAGCGCATTGACGCGGATGCCGAACGGTGCGAGCTCGATCGCCATACCGCGCGTCGCCGTGATCACCCAGCCCTTCGAGGCGTTGTACCAGGTGAGATTCGGGCGTGGGCTGACGCCGGCCGTGGAGGCGATATTAAGAATGGCGCCGCGCTTCTTCTGCTTGAAATAAGGCACGATCTGTTTTGCGGCAAGGTAGATCGCCTTCATGTTGACCGCGGTGATCTGATCGAAGCTGGCCTCGTCGAGCTCGTCCAAGGGCTGCGGCAGGTGGCCGATCCCGGCGTTGTTGACCAGGATGTCCAGACCGCCGAATTGTCGCTTCGCGGTCTCGAGCATGGCGGCGACGTCGGCCGTCACCGTCACGTCTGCGTGAAGGCTTGCCGCGTTCGCGCCAAGCGCGGCGGCGACCGAGGAGGCGGCTTCCGCGTTGCGATCGGCGACCACGACTTTCGCGCCTTCGGCCACGAATTTCTTCATGATGCCTTCGCCGAAACCGGAACCTCCACCGGTGACAATGGCAACTTTTCCGTTAAGCCGCATGGTTAATCTCCGAACCAGAACCCACCGCAGCCGAGGAGATTCAACTAAAGCACCATCTGCGTCTGTGTCACCAGTGCGATGAGTTTGTTGTCGGCGCTCTCGATCCGCGTCTGCCACACCTGCGTGCGCCGGCCGCGATGCACGGGTGTCGCAATGGCCTTGATGGTCGTGCCGGCCAAGGCGCCGCTGACGAAGTTGGTCTTGCTTTCGATCGTCGTAGTACCTTTCGCATCGGCTGGCAGGTTCACGACGGTGGCGGCCGCGCCGACCGTATCCGCGAGCGCCATCAGCGCGCCTCCATGGATCGAGTGGCCGACGGTGCAGAGATCGTCGCGCACATCCAGCGTCGCGACCACGCGGTCCTTGTCCGCTTCGACAAACGCGATACCCATCAGCTCTGCGAACGGAAGTGGAAAGCTGCGGATACGTTCCAGGGGCGTCATATAGGTTTCCTCGTTTTGCCGTCTTGTTCGGGCAAGCATAGACGCTTATCCGAACTGGAGACAAATCGATGCGGACTTTTTTTCTGGCGCTGACTGTCTTGACTGCGAGCGCCAGTCACGTGCTGGCGCAAAGCGCGGAAGCGGGGGAACGCGTGTACACGCAGTGCCGCGCCTGCCATCAGGTCGGTGAGACAGCGCGCAATCTGGTTGGTCCGCAGCTCAACGGCATCTTCGGCCGCAAGAGCGGTACGATCGAAGGCTACAATTATAGCCAAGCCAACAAGAACGCGAACATCACCTGGGACGAGGCGACGTTCCGCGACTATATCGTCGATCCGAGGGGGAAGGTTCCGGGCACGAAGATGGTATTCGCCGGCCTCAAGAACCCGCAGCAGGTCACCGACCTGATCGCTTATCTGAAGCAGTTCGACGCGACGGGGAAGAGGGGGCAGTAAGGCGACCTGCCGCTATCAGGGCCGGACGGCCGGCGTCTCGATCGTCATGCCTTTTGCGCGTGACATCAGGAACAGTTCGAGCTCGACATATTCCTGCGCGCCGTATGCGTATGGTTCGGCGCGCACTCCTATGAAACAGCCGCGCAAGCGCCGCTGCAGCGAGCCGATGCCTTGCCACTCGAGCCGATAGATCGGATAGCCCGTCGGGTGTGCCTGCGGGATCACGGCACTGGCGAGCTTCCCGCCGGCGTTGTCGTCGTGGCAGTTGGCGCAGGAGAAATTCAGTTGGCCGACGCGGCGGGTGTAGAGCGCTTCGCCGCGCTGGCGAAATGGCGCCAGCCGGGCATCGTCCGGCGGCGCGATCGGCATGCCGCGTGACTGGTTGCCGACATAGGCGGACAGCGCCAGCAACTCCTTGCTCTCCCACGGCAGTGGCGTCGCCTGCTGCTGCGTTTCGCGGCAGGCGTTGATGCGGCCCTGCAGGTCTATCGGGCGGTTGAGCGCGGCGCTGAACGCCGGATAGCGCGCAGCGACGCCCTTCATGCTCGTTGAGGCGTCCTGATGGCAGTCGGCGCAGGACCTGTTGGCGCGACCGGCCTTTGCGTTCCATAGGCCTTCGCCGTCGAGCACAGCCAGCATGCCGGGATTTGCCGTGTCGTCGCGCTGCAGCTGCTGCGAGTCGCGGCTCATGAAATCGAAGCCCGAGCGGCGGCCGTCGATCGTCTGGGCCATCACCGCGCTCGCTGCCGCTAGGCACATCATCGCCGCCGGGACGAGGAGGCGCTGGGCTGCCACAAGCCGTATCATTCGACCACGAGCTTTGCCTGTTCCGTCTGCACTTCGCCGCGGTCGTCGGTCCACGAGAATACCAACAGGCCGCTTTCGCGCGCCACCGTGGTGAAGGCGATGAAGGGATTGGCGGCGATCGCCGGATGAAGGTCGGCGCGGAAGATCTCCTCGCCATCCAGCGTGCAGACGAATGTCTGAATGATGTCGCGCGGAAAGAATGTGCCGTCGCCCTTCGGCCGGTAGCCGGTTTCCATGGGATGCGAGATCAGCGTCTTGATCTCGATCACTTCGCCGCGTTTGGCCTTCGGCGGGACGTTGATCAGCACACGCGCCATGTCAGTTCTCCACGCAGGCGGGCAGCGTGACGATCAGCTCCGCCGAGCCGGACCACAGCGTACCGTCGCTGAGTTGGGCGATGGCCATGATGGTCTGGGAATCGCCAAGCCGGATGCGCGTCGAGATGAAGGCGCGGCCGGATCGCGGCCCGAGATGAAAGGTGGCGATGTTCGGCTGCGGGTTGCGCTCGTTGAAAACGGCGACCGCCTTGACGAAATCCTTCTCCGTCATCGGGCTGTCGACAGTGATGACGAGCGGCACCGAGTTTCCGTTCTCGACCAGCGGCGGGATGTCCAACTTCAGCCGACCCTGGCGGATCGGCGCTCCGTGCGAAAACGCGTGAATGGCCGCCTGCATCGTTTCGGTGGTCGCGCGCGCGGGCCGGACGATCAGCGTCGACAGCGCGCCGGCGCCTGCGATCAGGGCGCGTCGTCGGGACAGAAATGACAAGTCAAAGCCGCTCATTGCGGATCCTTCAATGTCGCAAGGAAGGCCACCACGTCCTCGACCTCCTGCGCGGTCAGCACGGGCTTGTTCTGCCAGGCCGCGCCGACCCGCGTTAACCCCTCGGTGCGATAGTACGACGGCATGATCGTCGCCGGGTTCAACTTGGCGCTATCCACCAGCCGCAGCCGCAGCTGGCCCTCGGTCCAGCGCGCGCCTGCGCCGGCCAGAGTCGGCGCCAGCGTGCCCTGAAACCGCTGATCTGGGAACGGACCGGTATGACACAAGAGGCACAATCCCTTTTGCCGATCGACCACAATGGCGCGGCCGCGCGCCACGTCGCCGCGCGCGCCGCCGAGCGGCTCGACGATGGCGTCGCCGGTGACCTTGAACGCGCGGAGCTCATCGGCATCGGCCGCTGTCATTGCGAGCAGCATCGCGACGGCGCTAGCCAAAGACTTCTGTCGTGATCGTCTGGAACCAGGTGTCCGCATAGGTTGCTTCGAGCGCGCGGAATGATGGGGGCGCATCGATCGGGCTGACGCCACCTGCGCCCTCGACATCCGCAAGTACGCCGTTGGCCGGGTGATATACGCCCGCGATCGAGATGCCGTAGTCCGGCGCGACCAGACTGTAACAGGTGTTGATGAGCTTTGGTTGCACGGGCGTTTCGCCGCGCAGGAGACCGGCGACGGCAGCGGCGCAGACTTTCGCCTGTGCGTTGGCGGCGAATGCCGACTTCGGCATGCCGCCGGCGATACAGGCGTCGCCGATGACATGAATCCCTGGTTGCTGCCTGGATTCGAACGTCACCGGATCGATCGGGCACCAGCCGGAGCGATCGGCGATGCCGGCAAGCTGAGCGATCAGGCCGGCCCGTTGCGGCGGAATGACGTTCGCTACATCGGCCTTGTGGCGGTCGAAATCTGTGACCAGTGTCTTTTCCTTGACGTCGACCTCCGTCACCTTGCCGCCGGAGGATAGTGAAATCCATTCGAGGTTCGGGTAGAGGGGCGTCCAGGCATTCTGAAACAGCCTTTGCTTCGAGAACGCGTCCTTGGCATCGAGAATGATGAGCTTCGAACGCGGCTTTTGCGTCTTGAGGTAATGGGCGATTAGGCTGGCGCGTTCGTAGGGGCCAGGTGGGCAGCGGAACGGATTGGCGGGCGCGGACATCACAACAGTGCCGCCATCATCCATAGCTTCGAGCTGGCGGCGGAGCAGGGTGGTCTGCTCGCCAGCCTTCCAGGCGTGCGGCATTGTCTGCGCCGCCGCCTCATCATAGCCGGGCAGCGCATCGAACCGCAGGTCGATGCCCGGCGCCAGCACCAGCCGGTCATAGTCCAGGCGTCCCCCGTCGGCGAGCGCGACCTGCTTGGCCTGTGGATCGATGCTGCTGGTGCGCTGCTGTGCGACTGTGACGCCGTCTCTCCTGATCGCATCGTAACCGAATTCCTGCGCCGAGAGCGGTCGCAGCCCCGCCAGGACGTTGTTGCTGAACGGGCACGCGGTGTAGGTCGCGTTTGGCTCGACCAGCGTTACGGCAACTCCGCTTCGCTTGAGTTCTCGTGCGCAGGTGGCGCCAGCAAAGCCGCCGCCGATCACGGTCACGCGCGGTGCCGATTGTGCAAGCGCCGGCGCGTGCAGGAGGGTTGCGGCGCTCGCCGCCGCCGCAGACTTCAAAAGCGTGCGGCGATCGAGTGAGGCATTGCGCATCGGCGCCCCCTTCAACGCTGGCTGAACCACGCGGCGATCGCGCGCGTTTCGTCGTCGGTGTAGCCCTTGGCGATGCGGCCCATGACCGTCGCCTCCCGCCCGCCGTTGCGGAACGCCTCCATCGCGGCCACGATTTCTGGCGCGGGACGGCCCTTCAGGGGCGGGATGGCAGGGCTGGCGATGCGGGCGTCGTGACAGCCCGAACACGACGAAGCGCCGGCCGGCGCTGCCGATTGCGCCGCCGCAGGTGCGGCCAGCGCCATCAAGCACGTGACGATCGTGCCGGCTGTTCGCATGTTCGATCCCTGCAAGAAAAGCGCGATGTGCGCGGACGGCTTGAAGCTGCCGTCCGCTTTCACAGTTGGTGTCGTTTACGCCTTTCGAAGATCCGCCTTCGACAGCGGCATCTGGCGAATGCGTTTTCCCGTGGCCGCGAAGATCGCATTCAGGACCGCAGGTGCCGCGACGCAGATGGTCGGCTCGCCCACGCCGCCCCAGAAGCCGCCGGACGGAATGATGATCGATTCCACGACCGGCATCTCGTCCATTCGCATCATCTGGTAGGTATCGAAGTTCTCCTGCTCGACCCGGCCGTCCTTGACGGTGATGTCGCCGTAGAGCATCGCCGTCAGGCCGTAGACGAAAGATCCCTCGACCTGCGCCTCGATCTGCTGCGGGTTGACCGCATGGCCGCAGTCGGTCGCGCCGACGATGCGATGGATCTTCAGCACGCCGGCGTCGCTGACCGATACTTCGGCGCAGGCCGCGACATAGCTGCCATAGCCCATGTGCTGCGCGAGACCGCGGAACACGCCGGGCGCCGGCGGGGTGCCCCAGCCGACCTTTTCGGCCACCGCGTTCAGCACGGCGAGATGCTTTGGATGGTTCGCCATCAGCTTGCGGCGGAACTCCAGTGGATCCTGCTTGGCCGAATGCGCCAGTTCGTCGATGAAGGACTCCAGGTAGATCGCATTCTGGTTGTTGTTGACGCCGCGCCAGAACCCCGGGGGCACATGCGGGTTGCGCATCGCATGGTCGATCAGCAGGTTCGGGATCGTGTAGCCGAACTGGCCTTCGGGACCTTGCGGGTTAAGACCCTGGAAGGTCGCCGCATCGCGCCCGTTCTGGAGCGCGTTCGGATTGACAGTGGCGAGGATCGACTGGCCCGAGATGCGCATGTGCAGTGCGGTCAGTTCGCCGTTCGCATCGAACCCGCCGACCATGCGGCACTGCGTAGTGGGGTGGTACCAGCCGTGCGTCATGTCCTCTTCGCGCGACCAGATCGTCTTGACGGGCGTGCCCGGCATCTGCCTGGCGATCAGCACGGCGTAGCGGACGAAGTCGTGGCTGGTCGACCTGCGGCCGAATCCCCCGCCAAGGTGATGGCGGAAGACCTCGTTCTTGTCGGTCGGCAGGCCCGACGCCTGCGCCGCGGTCGCAAGTGCCGATTCCGCATTCTGCGTCGACGTCCAGACCTCGCACTTGTCCGGCGTCCAACGCACCGTCGCGTTCATCGGCTCCATGGTGACATGGTGCTGGTGCGGCACCCCATACACCGCCTCGACCCTGCGCGCGGCGGAGGCGAGCTCCGCCCGGGCATCGCCGTTTCGGTTGCCGAGGAACGCTTCCGTGGCCGTCAGGCCTTCCTTCTGGGCGGCGGCGATGTCCGCGCTCTGGACCGAGCCGTTGGGTCCGTTGTCCCACTCGATCGGCAGCGCATCGAGTGCGGTCTTCGCCCGCCACCAGGTGTCGGCAATAACGGCGACGCCGGTGTCGGCGACCTGCACGACCTTTTTGACACCGGGCATCTGCTCGACTTTGGCCGCATCGAAGCTCTTGATCTTGCCGCCGAACACCGGACAGTTCTTCAGTGCCGCATTCAGCATTCCGGGGAATTGTACGTCGATCGCGTAGACGAGTTTGCCGTTGATCTTGTCAGGCGTATCCAAGCGTTTCAGCGGCTTTCCGGCAATCGTCCAGGACTTGGCGTCCTTCAACGGAATGTCATTCGGCGTCTGCAGTTTGCTCGCAGCGTTCGCGACCTTGCCGAAGGTGGTCGAGCGGCCGGAGGCCGCATGGGTGATGACGCCCTTGGCGACGGTGCAGGCGGACGGCTCCACATGCCATTCGTTCGCAGCCGCCTGCACCAGCATCATGCGCGCGGCGGCGCCGCCCTTGCGCACATACTCATGCGAATCGCGGATGCCGCGGCTGCCGGCAGTCTGGAAGTTGCCCCAGACGCGACTGCGGGCGACGTTCTGACCTGGCGTCGGGTACTCGGTCGTGACCTTGGCCCAGTCGCATTCGAGTTCTTCTGCGACAAGTTGCGCCAGGCCGGTGAGGGTGCCCTGGCCCATCTCGACGCGGGCGATGCGGACGACAACCGTGTCGTCCGGTTTGATCATCACCCAGGCGTTGATTTCGGGCGTCTCGGTTTGCGCCACGGCTTGCGGCGTGAAGGGGACGTGAAAGCCCAGCGCCAGCCCGCCGGCGGCTGCCGCGCTCGTCTTAAGGAAATTGCGGCGCGAGAGTTCGGTCGCGATGCTCATGTCTGTCTCCGATCCCTCAGCCCATATTCGCGGAGGCGTGCTTGATCGCCGCCTTGATGCGATTGTAGGTGCCGCAGCGGCAGATGTTGGTCATCTCGCTCGCGATCTGTTCGTCGGTCGGCTTCGGAGTCGCCTGCAGGAGCGCTGCTGCCGCCATGATCTGGCCGGACTGACAGTAGCCGCATTGCGGCACATCGAGCTCGAGCCAGGCCTTCTGGATCGGATGGCTGAGATCCGGCGACAGCCCTTCAATGGTGACGATCTTCTGCTCTTCGGTAATCGCACTGACTGGCATGCTGCACGAGCGCGTGGCCACGCCATCGATATGTACGGTGCAGGCGCCGCATTGCGCGATGCCGCAGCCGTATTTCGTGCCTGTCAGCCCAACCTGTTCGCGAATGACCCAGAGCAGCGGAGTGTCAGGTTCGACCTCCACCTCACGCATTGTGCCGTTGATCGACAATCGCGCCATGGATGTCCCTCCCAATCGACCCGCATTGCTTTAGAGAAGCTCTAAAAAATGCAGCGAAGGGTCAAGCAGCGCACGGTCACACACGCGGCATTTCCCGAAAAGTTGACCGATTGCTCGCGTTGTCGATTGCTCGTGTGTCGGATTCGCGAACGATCAAGTTTGCCTTCGCCTTCGAAGCGGCGATCTTTTGCCTTTCTTCTGCCAACGAAGCATTTCCGTGTTCGACGTTCGGTTCGTTCGAGTCGGCGATCAGATTGTTCGACCGATTCGGATTGAATGAAGGGCATGCCTCGATCATAGTGCTTGCCGTTACAGGAACATCAGACCGAGCCGCGCGTTCTTGGCCCTGACCTCGGGTCGCGATCTTGCTGGCGGCGCTGGGGATGGAGGCGGAATGAGGGGCGAAGGCAGCTACGGCAAGCGGCGGATTCTCTGCGTATTCCCGCGCTACTCGCCCTCGTTCGGGACATTCGAGTACGCTTATCCGTTGACCGATGGAGTCCGCGCCTTCATGCCCCCGCAAGGGCTCCTGGTCATTGCCGCCTACATGCCGGCAGACTGGCAGGTGCGATTCATCGACGAGAACATGAGATCCGCCACCGACTCTGACTTCGAGTGGGCGGACGCGGTGTTCGTCAGCGGCATGCACATCCAGCGGCGACAGATGAACGATATCTGCCGCCGGGCACATGCCTTTGACCTTCCGGTTGCGCTGGGCGGCCCCTCGGTGAGTGCGTGTCCGGATTACTATCCGGCGTTCGACTATCTCCATATCGGCGAGCTCGGCGACGCCACGGACGAACTGATTGCCCGGCTCGCGCAGGATACGGCCCGGCCAGAACAACAAGTCGTGCTCCGGACGAAAGACCGGGTCGAAATGGCGAAATTTCCGCTCCCGGCCTATGAGCTTGCGCAGATCGACCGCTATTTCCTCGGCAGCATCCAGTATTCGAGCGGGTGCCCTTATCAGTGCGAGTTCTGCGACATCCCGGGACTCTACGGACGTAACCCGCGCCTGAAAACGCCGGAGCAGGTCGTCGCCGAGCTCGACAAGCTGCTCGCATGCGGTCTTTCCGGCTCGGTCTACTTCGTCGACGACAACTTCATTGGCAACCGCAAGGCGGCGCTTGAGCTGCTGCCGCATCTTGTTGCATGGCAAAAGCGGACCGGTTTTCGCCTTCGCCTGTCGTGCGAGGCCACACTCAATATTGCCAAGCGGCCGGAAATTCTGTCGCTGATGCGCGAGGCTTACTTTATCACCATCTTCTGCGGCATCGAAACGCCGGACCCGGATGCGCTCAGGGCCATCTCCAAGGACCACAACATGATGGTGCCCATCATGGACGCGGTCAAAACCCTGAACGACTACGGCATGGAGGTCGTGTCGGGCATCATCCTCGGCCTCGATACCGACACGCCCGAGACGGGCAAGCATCTCCTGGAATTCATCGAACAGTCGCAAATCCCGCTGCTGACCATCAATCTGCTGCAGGCTTTGCCGAAGACGCCGCTCTGGGACCGGCTCGCGCGGGAAGGGCGGCTGATCGAGGATGACGAGGAGCGGGATTCAAACGTCAAATTCCGACTGCCGTACGAACACGTGGTGACGAGCTGGCGCAATTGCATGAAGAATGCGTACCGGCCCGAGAAGCTGTATGAGCGCTTCCAGCATCAGGTCGAGCACACGTTCCCAAACCGGCTCCAGGTGCCGGCCAGCGCGCGTGTGTTTTCGTGGCGGGATGTCAAGCGGGGGCTGAAGATGCTCGCGCGCATCACCTGGAAGGTCGGCGTTGTCGGCGACTACAAGCGGGTGTTCTGGAAGTTTGCCATTTCGCGCCTGATCCGCGGCGATATCGAAGTGCTGATCGCCACGTCGCTGATCTCGCATCATCTGATCGCGTTCTCGCGAGCGGCCTCGGGTGGCCTGCAGAACGCATCGAACTATTCGACGCGTCTGCGCGAAGCTGTCACTGTTGCTGAATAGCCGCGGGCCATGCTTACGGGTCCTGGTATAAGTAATTGATTTTGCACGAAAATTCGGTGGTCGGCGCAGGCGTGTGTGGTTCCCTCAAGCGGAGTTGATCGCTGGAGCAGGGCCGAAAACGTGCTAGAGCTTGGCAAGCGAAAATGTGGAACCGGGCTTCGACGGGGAAGTCCGTTTCGCCACGGGGTTGGTATTCTAAAGCGGATCTTCAATGCTTGATCAGACGTCGCAGAAGGCGGGCGGCACAAAAGCGGCCCGCGCCTTGCCGAGCATTGCGTTCGGGATCGAGCGGCTCGGCCTCGTCGCGATGCGCACGCCGATCTGGTCCGTCCTGATCCTGGCGTTGCTGTGCGTCGGCGCCTTCTTCGGTCTGGAGCGCATCAAGATCGACGACTCGCTCAGCCAGCTGTTTCGGTCGGACACCACGGAATTCCGTCAGTACGAGGAAGTCACCAAGCGCTTCCCGGCGACGGAATTCGACGTCCTGATCGTGATCGAGGGCAAGTCGCTGCTTGCACGCGACTCGCTGGAGAAGCTCCGCGACCTTGTTACGGATGTTCAGCTTGTCGACGGAACACGCGGGATCATTTCGCTTTTTTCGGCCCGGCAGGCGCCTGAGCCGGGGAAGCTTCCGGCCCCTTTGTTTCCCGATAAGCTGCCGGAGGGCGCCGCCTACGACAAATTCATAGAGACCGTCAAAAGCAACGAGATCCTGCGCGGCAAGTTGCTGTCTGACGATGGTACGCTGGCGCTGATCGTGCTCGCGCTCGACCCCGCGGTCGTCTCCGACAACCGGCTTGGGACAGTGGTCGGAGAAATCAGGCAGCTGGTTTCAGACACGGTTCAGGGCACCGATCTCGTCGGCCAGCTCTCGGGCGTGCCCATCATGCAGCTCGAAATCCGTAACGCGGTGGCGCGTGACGGCATCATCTATAATGTCGCCGGTGTGCTGGCCGGCTGTCTGATCGCGATCGTCTTCTTCAGGCGCATCTCGTTCATGGTCATTGCGGCGTTCCCGCCGATCCTCGCCATCCTGCTTTCGCTTGGGACGCTCGGCTGGTTCAATTTCAGCCTCAACATGTTCCTGAACGTGATGACGCCGCTCATCATGGTGATCAGTTTCTCCGACTCGATGCAGCTCACCTTCGCGGCGCGCGACCGTCTGATCGCGGGTGAGGACAAGGTCTCAGCCTTCCGCAACGCGGTCCTCGTTGTCGGACCGGCCTGTGTGCTGACGCATTGCACGGCGGGGCTATCGTTCATCGCGCTGATGTTCTCCAATTCCGATCTGATCCGCGCCTTCGGCGAAGCGGGCCTGACCGCGACCGCGATCGCGCTGGTCGCCGTGCTGTCGCTGGTGCCGCTGTTCGGCGTGCTCCTGGTGCGCCGTGAAGAGGTTTTTGCGCAGAAGATCAAGACAGCCGACTGGGGCGTCAACGCGCTGCGCGCCTTCTGTGCGTGGATCGCCGTGCGGATGACGCGGCGGCCGGCACTCTGGAGTCTGATCGCCTTGTTGGTCGTGGCTGGCCTGACTGTGATCTACATCAGCCTGGAGCCTCGCTACCGGCTTGCGGATCAGGTGCCGGACAAGAAGCAGGCGGTCGAAGCCTCCAGTCGGCTGGACGCCAAGCTTACCGGCGCGAACCCGATCGACATTCTCATCGAGTTCCCGAAGGGCAAGGATCTTTACGCGCCGGAAAGCCTGCAGACGATCGCTGAGGTGCATGCGTTGATCGAGAAGCAGGCCGGCGTCGGCAACGTCTGGTCGGTCGAGACCCTGCGGCGGTGGCTGGCCGAGAAGGTCGGCCGGGCCGATGTCTCGACGCTGAAGGAATATATCGATCTGTTGCCGGCCTATCTGGTACGGCGCTTCGTTTCTGAGCAGCTCGACGCCGTCGTGGTGTCGGGCCGGGTGCCTGACCTGGACTCGAGCGACATCCTTCCTGTCGTCGAGAAGCTCGACAAGGCACTCGACGGGGTCCGTGCGCAGCATCCGGGCTACGAGATCGCCGTCACCGGTCTTTCGGCGATCGCGGCGCGTAACAGCGCCGACATGATCGGCAAGCTCAACGCGGCGCTGACGGTCGAATTCCTGCTGGTTGCGGCCTTCATCGGCCTTGCGTTCCGCTCCTTCGTCGTCATGCTCGTCAGCATCCTGCCGGGCATTTTCCCGGTGGTGCTCTCAGGCACCGTCCTTTGGGCGCTCGGCGAGGGGCTGCAATTCGCCTCCGTGGTGGCGTTGATCGTCTCGTTCGGATTGGGCTTGAGCGCGACGATCCACTTCCTCAACCGGTTGCGGCTGGAGAACACGCCGGACACGACGGCAGCGGCTGCCGTCGAAAAGGCGACGATCCTGGTCGGACCTGCGCTGATCCTGACAACGGTGGTGCTGGCCTGCGGACTCGTGGTGACGGTCTTTTCCGATCTGCCTTCGTTGCGGCTGTTCGGTTGGCTCAGCGCGTTCTCGATGGTCGCGGCACTGATCGCCGATCTCTTCATCCTCCGGCCGACCGCGATGTTCCTGATCAGCATCGCGGAGCGCATCCGCGGCAACAAAGGTCCAAAGCCGGCGATCTGATCGCGCCCCGCCCATAGGCGAGCGAAGCGACGCCGTTCTTCGAACGGCTACGGGCGAGCGAAGCGACGCGTAAAAGACAAGCGCCGGGAAAACCTTCCCGGCGCGTTTCAGTTCCTGATGATGTCTCAATCCTTGGTCGTCACGTCATCCTATCGTGTCAGCGTGACGTCGACGCCGCGCAGATCGGTGTTCTGCGAACGGATTGCGATGACCTGCTTGTTGCCATTGGTATTCATGCTCAACGATGCTGCAAATCCGTTGGCCTCTACCAGAGCGTCGATATGACCGCCATTGATGCGGCCGCCGAGCGTTCCGTTGATGTTACGGCTGCTCTCGCTCCAGCTGCCCGAAACGCTGTTGCCGGAAGCGGTGACATTGGTCGTCAGGTCGAAACGATAGCTGTCGCTCGCACACCGCAAAATCTGATTGAGTCCTGCGCCGGCGACCTTATAGGTGGCACGGCAGCGGATGCGCTCTTTCCCGCCATCGGCGACCATGATCTGACCGGTCCCAGTCCATGCGCCGGCGAAACTTGCGAACGGGCCGCTCTGAGCCTGGCCCGGCGACGCCAGCAGCGTCATGGAAGCGGCAAGGACGGCGCTGCCGAGCAGCCTCCGAAGCAACAAACGGGGGTTGATCATATGCTAGATACCGTGGTTGGTGATTGGATCCAGTGGAGATGCGCGCCTGTATAGAAACAGGTTTGAATGGTTGTAAATGCGGCCAAAGACGTGCGCAGCAGTCCGAACCGCAAGACAATCACCCCCGGATCAGCGCAACCGCTGCTCATGTCCCTTCGCGCACCATGTGTCGGTGAAAGCCTATATAAGGTTCATGACGCAGGGAACAAATGGCTGGCTGCGGCGCGAGCCGCAAATGACCTGAGCATATTCGTCGCGGAGCCTTGGCCCCGCCTTCGACAGGCCGGATTTGCGGAGAATTGACGGCTGCCCTTGGGCGGAATTCGGGACGCGGCCTCGGCAGCCGTGTGTGCGCCGTCGTCTCGCGGCCGACCCGTTGGATCGGACGCTTGATGCACTCAACGCCCGGGGCGCGTGGCCAAGCCGAGGCTTTGGCACGCGAGGGTGTCTTCCACGCGACCTTGAGACACAGCCGGCGTCGACGGACCGGCCGTGGACGCTAGCCCTGGCTGCTTTCGAACTGCGTCAGCACCGGTTCGAAGCCGTCGAAATTCGCAACCGCAAGGCTGTCCGACCCGGCATAGTTGATGCCGGTCCAGGTGCCGGTGGTCATGATCTGCCCAGCCTTGACGCCTGACGTCGTACGCAACGCGTTGACCAGCGCCACCGCCGGCGCCACCGGATCGCCGACCGGATGCGTGCCGGTGCCGGTCGCGATTTCGGCGCCGTCCACTGTCAGCACCACTTCGAGTTTTGCGAAATCGACGGACTTCCAGTCCGCACGCGGCTTGCCGCAGACGAACCCGCCCTGGATGATGCAGTCCGCAAGCTTTTCGAGTGTGGAGCGCGGGCCAGGTTCGGCGTAGCGCGAGTTGAGGAGCTCGATCGCCGGAAACGCCTCGACGGCATCCTCGACCTCTTGCCGCGAATAGTCGCTGCCGCGCGGCGGCAGGTCCTTCAGGAAGCGGAATGCGATTTCGGCCTCGATGCCGCGCAGGTGCTCCCCACTGGCTCTGACGCGTCCAGGGCTCTCCTGAATGACGCTTTTCAGGATTGGCGCCCGCGACATGGTGCCTTCCTTGTCGAGGCCGACCTTCCAGCCGCCGATTGCCTCGTTCAACAACGCCATGGTCGCATCCTGGATCGCGTGACCGTCTTCGATGGTCTTTGGCTGCAGCGCGGCCGGCAGCGGGTCGCGCTTGACCCCGGTTAGTCTCGCATCGGCGAGGAGCTTTGCCGCGGCATTGATGTCGTTGGTGTTCACTGCTGCCTCCCTTGAACTTCGGTGGCCTTCGGGCCGGTGATGGCCCCTGTCTTAGCGCGCACGGTCGAAGGAACCAAGGCATACCGCTTGGTCAAAGCCATGCGCTATTTTCGACCTTGCGGACACCTGGGCACACGCCCAAGGTCGTCGCCAATCGGAAAGGCGCCGGAACGTGTCCGGCGGTAACAGCGAGGAAGCGTCGTGAGCGGACAACTTGTGCGATTTGAAGTGGAAGACGGCATCGGCGTCATCACCGTGGATAATCCGCCAGTGAATGCGCTGAGCCCGGGCGTGCCGGAAGGCATCCTCGAATCCGTCGCCAAGGGCAACAAAGACCCGAATGTGAAGGCCATGGTGCTGATGGGCGCAGGCCGTAGTTTCATTGCCGGCGCCGACATTCGCCAGTTCGGCAAGGGCGCAAAGCGCCTCGGTATCGGCGAGCGCCCGGTGGACGTACTCGAAAAGAGCGAGAAGCCGATCGTCGCCGCGATCCACGGCTTCGCGCTGGGCGGCGGGCTCGAGACGGCAATGGCCTGCAACTACCGTATCGCGAAGAAGGCGACCAAGGTTGGCCTGCCGGAAGTGCTGATTGGCTTGCTGCCGGGCGGCTGCGGCACGCAGCGACTGCCGCGCCTCGTCGGCCCGAAGATCGCGCTGGACATGATCGTGACCGGCCGCCATGTGCCTGCCGAGGAGGCCAAGGGCTATGGCGTCCTTGATGCGTTGATTGACGACAAGGCCGACTTGCGCGCCGAGGCGATCAAGTTTGCAAAGAGCATCGCGGACAAGAAGCCGATGCCGATCGTCAGCAAGATGACGACCAAGTTCGACGAATATAAGAATGACCCGGGCATGTTCGACAAGATGCGCAAGAGCATCGAGAAGAAGGCCAAGGGCCAGCCGGCGCCGTTCGCCTGCATCGACGCCGTGGAGGCCGCGGTCACGCTGCCTTACGATCAGGGCATCGTTCGCGAGCGCGAACTGTTCGCGCCGCTGGAGAATTCCGACGCCTCGAAGGGGCTGCGCTATGCCTTTTTCGCCGAGCGGCAGGCGGGCCGTCTGCCCGATCTGCCGGAAGGCACGAAGCAGAAGAAGATCGAAAAAGGCGCGGTGATCGGCGCGGGCACGATGGGCGGCGGCATCGCCATGAGCTTTGCCGATTTCGGCGTCCCCGTGAAGATTCTGGACTCGACACAGGAAGCGCTGGACCGCGGCATGAAGCGGGTGAAGGACAATTATGCGGTTGCGGTGAAGCGCGGCAGCATCACGCAGGCGCAGATGGACGAGCGGCTGAAGCTCATCGAACCGGTACTGGCCTATGAGGATATCGGTCAGGCGGACGTGGTGATCGAAGCCGTGTTCGAGGAGCTCGGCGTGAAGCAGGAGGTGTTCAGGAAGCTCGACGCGGTCATGAAGCCCGGCGCACTTCTCTTGTCGAATACCTCGACCATCGACGTCGACAAGATCGGTGCGGATGTGAAGCGGAAGAAAGATGTCGCCGGCGCCCACTTCTTCAGCCCGGCGAACGTCATGCGGCTTCTCGAGGTCGTGGAGGGGACCGAGAGTGCGCCGGAAACCATCGCCGCGGCCATGCAACTCGGCAAGCAGATCGGCAAGGTCAGCGCCTGGGCCGGCAACACCGACGGGTTCGTCGCCAACCGCAGTCGCGGGCCTTTCACGGCGGAAGCGAGCATTCTTCTGGAGGACGGCGCTCTGCCGGAGCAGGTCGACAAGGTGCTCGTCGACTTCGGCTATCCGATGGGGCCATTCGCGGTCGGCGACCTTGCCGGCCTCGACATCGGCTGGGCCGTGCGCAAGCGGAAGGCGGCGGAAGACCCGACTTTCCGCAAGAACCCGATCGCCGACCGCCTCTGCGAGATGGGGCGCTTCGGCCAGAAGACGGGTGCCGGCTGGTACCGCTACGAGAAGGGCGACCGCACGCCGCATCCAGATCCGATCGTCGCGCAGACGATCAAGGAGGTCACGAGCAGCCTTGGCATCAAGCAACGCAGCTTCACCGAGGATGAGATCCTGCGGCGGCTGCTGTTCGCATCGGTGAACGAAGCGTGCAAGATCCTCGAAGAGAAGAAGGCGCGCCGTGCCAGCGACGTGGACATCATGTGGCTCTATGGCTTTGGCTTCCCGCGCTATCGCGGCGGCCTGATGTTCTGGGCCGACACCATCGGCTCGAAAGACATCTACGAGCAGATCGTGCGCTGGCACAACGAACTCGGCCCGCGCTGGCGTCCGTCCGCCCTGCTGAAGGAAGTCGCCTCAAAAGGCGGCAAGCTGTCCGAAATTGTGATGATGGGGTAGGGCGCGAACGGTCGGGCTTCGCGACCAGCAACGAGAGTTATTTGGCCGTGAATCCCAGTTTTCTCAGGATCGTCGCTGACCTGGCGTATCGGTCCTGAGCCAACGTATCGTACTCGACGAGGGTGCCTTCGTAGGGTTCGAGCGAATTCGACTTCAGGACCTGCAAGAGCTCGGGCGCTCGTGCAACGGATGCCAAATGTTGCCTCAGGACCTGTACGATTTGGTCCGGCGTTTCAGAGCGTGCGGCCACCGCGAAGAGCCCGAGGTCGTATATCTCCGGATGTCCCAGCTCGGCAAATGTTGGGACACCGGGGATGTAACTTGATCGCTTGGCGCCGCTTGTGGCGAGAAGATTCACGTCCGGATTTTTGACGTACTGCGCAGCCAGACCGTCAGTCCCGAAAAATCCCTGCACATCGCCTCTCATGATCGCGAGGATAGCGTCAGCGGCGCCCTTATACGGCACCTCCTGCCAATCGATGCCGATGGCCTCCTTGAGCTGTTCGGCGAGGACCATTTGAGAAGCGCCGGTTCCCAGCGAGCCGTAGTTTGACTGGCCCGGTTGGGCCTTGGAGCGCTCGATGAGGTCGTCCAGCGTTCGCACGTCGCGCGGCGCAATCAACACGTAGGCGGCACTGGCGAGCGGGACGAGCGTCACGAAGTCACGAAAAGGATCGTAACCTGGATTCTTCTGAGACAGCGCAGAAGCGTAGAACGTATTTGTCGAGAGGAGCAGGGTGTAGCCGTCAGGCTTCGCGCTCTTCACGGAGAGCGATCCGACAATGGTGCCGCCGCCGGGCCGATTCTCGACCACGACCGGCACGCCGATGCGCTTGCTCAGCTCCTGGCTCGTAATTCTCGCAACAATGTCCGTAGAGCCTCCCGCAGGAAACGGGACCACAAGGATTATCGGTCGGCTGGGATAGTCCTGGGCAACCGTCGGACAGGAGACGAACAATGACGCGAGAAGACACAGCGCCGCCCGAACACAACTCCAAAGCCTGATCATGACGATCCCTCCAGAGGCTGTTTCAACTCCCGCATTCGACTTGCTTCGATGATCGGTGAGCGGCTGCTCGCAAGCCCTCCGATCACAAGGCGATAATAACGCGAAGAGCGGAGCGTCCGTCAATAAACAGAACATAATTCTGCCAGACAGAACTATTTGCGTCCTTTGTTCTGCTTGTCAGAATATCGTTCTGTTAGTTTGACTCATCGCCAACTGCGCAGCACTATCAAAGCGGCTGGCGCTGCAGGGCTGCCAACGTTGCTGTGGTGAAGATTGCACGAAACACCCAGCAACCACGCGCTCGATCATTACGTCTCAGCGTTCAACCGGGGGGCAGCACATGAAGATGCTTGTTGTTGGTGGCGCAGGGCTGATTGGACGACGGCTAATTCCTCGCCTTGCCAAAGAAGGTCACGAGATGACCTGCTTCGACATAAACACGCACATTGCTGATGTGAACGCGAAGTTCATCCGAGGTGACGTGACGCAGTTCGACGACGTCATCGAAGCCGTGGCAAAGGTTCGGCCGGATCGACTGATTAATCTGAGCTACCACATCGGCAGCGATCTGGCTCCTCATCTGGCGACCAAGCTGAACATCGTCGGCATGGACAATTGCTTTGAGGCAGCAAGGCTGTTTGACGTCAAGCACACCATCTATGCGAGTTCGCTCGCCGTCAGCGGCCTG
>NZ_JAVIFX010000011.1 GCF_031157255.1 Bradyrhizobium sp. LHD-71
CTGCCGCTTGTGGTGTTCGTCGGCATTGCCAGCGTGATCGGCCTCGCGCTGCTGATCGCGCCGTTCATGCTCGCCTACAGCAACCCCGATCCGGAAAAGCTGTCGGCCTATGAGTGCGGCTTCGATGCGTTCGATGATGCACGCATGAAGTTCGATGTCCGGTTCTATCTGGTCGCCATTCTGTTCATCATCTTCGACCTCGAAGTCGCCTTCCTGTTTCCCTGGGCGGTGGCGTTCGGTCAGCTCGGAGCCACCGGTTTCTGGTCGATGATGGTGTTTCTTGCGGTGCTGACCATCGGCTTCGCCTATGAGTGGAAGAAGGGCGCGCTCGAATGGGATTGATTCAAACACGTGACACCGTCGTGTCGAAGCCGTCGACCGGCGTTCTTGATCCGCGGACCGGCCAGCCGGTCGGCGCGGACGATCAGTTTTTCGTCGATGTGAACAACCAGCTCGCCGACAAGGGCTTCTTCGTCACTGCGACCGACGACCTGATCACTTGGGCGCGTACCGGTTCGCTGATGTGGATGACGTTCGGGCTCGCCTGCTGTGCGGTCGAGATGATGCAGATGTCGATGCCGCGTTACGACGCCGAGCGATTCGGCTTCGCGCCGCGTGCGTCGCCGCGGCAGTCGGACGTGATGATCGTCGCGGGGACGCTTACCAACAAGATGGCGCCGGCACTGCGCAAGGTCTACGACCAGATGCCGGAGCCGCGCTATGTGATCTCGATGGGCTCCTGCGCCAACGGCGGCGGGTACTACCATTACTCTTACTCGGTCGTCCGCGGTTGCGACCGCATTGTGCCGGTCGACATCTATGTGCCGGGCTGCCCGCCGACAGCCGAGGCGCTGCTTTACGGTGTGATGCTGCTGCAGAAGAAGATCCGCCGGACCGGCACGATCGAGCGGTGAGGATCAGCCAATGGACGACACCCAACTCGACCAGCTAGGCGCGGCGATTGCAGAAGCATTGCCGGAGGCGGTGACGGGCCGCAGCCTGTCCCACGGCATGCTGACGCTCGAGGCCGACGCCGCAAAAATCGTCGACGTCGTGAAATTCCTGCGCGACGATCCGCGCTGCCGCTTCGTCAACTTCACCGACGTCACAGCTGTCGACTACCCTGGCCGACCGCACCGCTTCGAAGTCGTCTATCACTTCCTGTCGCCGTACCTGAACACGCGCGTCCGCATCAAGATCCCCGCCAACGAAACGACGCTGGTGCCATCCATCGTCGGGGAGTTTCCGGGAGCCGACTGGTTCGAGCGCGAGACGTTCGACCTCTACGGCGTGATCTTCACCGGTCACCCCGACATGCGCCGCATCCTCACCGACTACGGCTTCGACGGCTATCCGCTGCGCAAGGACTTCCCGCTGACCGGCTTCGTCGAGGTTCGCTACGACGATCAGGAAAAGCGGGTGAAGTATGAGCCGGTGCGGCTGAACCAGGAGTTCCGCAAGTTCGATTTTCTCTCGCCATGGGAAGGCGCCGATTACGTGTTGCCGGGCGACGAGAAGGCGAAGAAGAGCGAACAGAGTTCATGACTGAAGCCCAGCTCCGCAATTTCACGATCAATTTCGGCCCGCAGCATCCTGCGGCGCACGGTGTGCTGCGTCTCGTGCTCGAGTTGGACGGCGAGGTGGTCGAACGCGTCGATCCGCATATCGGCCTGCTTCATCGCGGCACCGAGAAGTTGATCGAGCAGAAGACCTACCTGCAGGCGATTCCATACTTCGACCGGCTCGACTACGTCGCGCCGATGAACCAGGAGCATGCGTTCTGTCTTGCGGCGGAAAGGCTGCTGGGCATTGCCGTTCCACGCAGGGGGCAACTGATCCGCGTGCTGTACTGCGAGATCGGCCGCATCCTGTCACATCTGCTCAACGTCACCACCCAGGCGATGGACGTCGGTGCACTCACGCCACCGCTCTGGGGTTTCGAAGAGCGCGAGAAGCTGATGGTGTTCTACGAGCGTGCATCCGGCTCGCGCATGCACGCGGCGTTTTTCCGCATCGGCGGCGTGCACCAGGATCTGCCGCCACAGCTGATCGAGGACATCTGGAACTGGTGCGATCCGTTCCTCACCGTCTGCGACGATCTCGAGACGCTGCTCACCGACAACAGAATCTTCAAGCAGCGCAACGTCGACATTGGAGTGGTGTCGCTGGAGGACGCCTGGAAGTGGGGCTTCTCCGGTGTAATGGTGCGCGGCTCCGGTGCTGCGTGGGATTTGCGCAAGTCGCAGCCCTACGAGTGCTATGCCGAAATGGATTTCGACATTCCAATCGGCAAGAACGGCGACTGCTACGACCGCTATTGCATCCGCGTCGAGGAGATGCGCCAGTCCGTGCGCATCATGAAGCAATGCATTGAGAAGTTGCGCGTCGCCGACGGGCAGGGCCCGGTCGTCGTCGAAGACCACAAGATCACGCCGCCACGGCGTGGTGAGATGAAGCGCTCGATGGAGGCGCTGATCCATCACTTCAAGCTCTATACCGAGGGTGTGCACGTGCCTGCCGGCGAGGCGTACGCTGCCGTGGAAGCGCCGAAAGGCGAGTTCGGCGTCTACCTCGTCTCGGACGGCACCAACAAGCCCTACAAGTGCAAGATCCGCGCTCCAGGTTTCGCGCATCTGTCGGCGATGGAGTTTCTTTGCAAGGGCCACCTGCTCGCTGACGTCTCGGCCATTCTCGGCTCGATCGACATCGTGTTCGGTGAGGTGGACCGATGATCGTGCGCGCGTTTGCAGCTTCGGCACTGATCGCTTCCGGCGCCGGTATGGCCGTTGCGCAGGAGCAGAGCGTCGGCTCGCTCCTGAAGGACGGCTTTACAATCGCGGGTGTAATTCAGTCCTCCGCTGGACCAGGGCTCTTTCTGCAGAAGGGCGACAGACTGATGCTCTGTGTCGTCACCGAGACGCCATCGTCTGCGGATGTGACGACCCGCTATTGCAAGCCGGTGCGCTGAGGTGGCAATGCGCGAGGCGGCGAGCGAGGCGATTGCGAACGGAGGCATGGCGATGAGCGCCGGGCCGCGTCTTGCATTTGATCGCGCGACCGGCGCCTTTGATGGCGCGTCGGTGCGCGAGCAGCTGGCCGCGTACGCCTTTCAGGCAGGCGCGCGCCTGAGCTCGGCGTGGTCTTATCGAGGCTTCGCCGCAGGCTGCAAAGCGGTTCGTTCGGTTCTGCCGGGGCGGGATATCACTGTGGTGTTGAACGAAGACGCGCAGTTTGCGTTTCCCTATGGCGACGGCAACTGGACGCTGCTGCTCGATCGCAACTATCGCTACGAACCGGACATCGAGCTCTTCCTCAACGGCATCGCCGACGTCGACTACACGCTGATCGATTGCGGCGCGAGCTACGGCTACTGGCCGGTGCTTACCACGAGCAAGCCGTACGGCGCGCATCGTGGTATTGCGATCGAAGCAAGGTCGAGGAATTTCGCAAGACTTGCGCACAATGCGAAGATCAACGGCAGTCGCATCAAGACGATACGGCGCGCGATCGGCGAGAGGCCGGGCATGGCGCGTCTTCCGGCCGGCGAGGATGTCGCGGTGATTTCGCTGGACAGCCTGATCGACGGAAGTCTGATCACGGCGCTCGGGCGCTACGTCATCAGGCTGGACCTCGATGGCGCCGAGGTTCAGGCCATGCGTGGCGGCCAGCGGTTGCTGAAATCGGACTGCGTGCTGATCTGCAAGGAGCGGGGCAACGATGCAGACCGCGCAGCCTCGCTGCATATCCTCGAGCAGACAGGTCTGAAGCTGTTCTGCTACGACCGCGCGACGGGTCATTTCGAGCATCTGCGCGATGTTGCTGCCTTGAATCGCGTCAAGCAGACATCCAATGTCGGCTACAATGTGCTGGCGACGGCGAGCGCGTTCTGGGAGAGCCGCATCCGCGCGCTCTCCGGCGAGCCCGTACGCAAGCATTAGAAGGAACGAGTTTCGAAATGGCTGTCCGCCGCCTCGCACCAAAAGAGCTTCAGCCCGCGAGCTTCGCATTCAGCGATGAGAATCTCGCATGGGCAAAGGAGCGGATCGCGAAGTATCCGGAGCGGAGGCAGGCTTCGGCCGTGATCCCGATCTTGTGGCGCGCCCAGGAGCAGGTAGGTGGCTGGCTGCCGGAAGCCGCCATTCGTACGGTCGCCGATATGCTCGACATGCCGTATATCCGCGTGCTCGAGGTCGCAACCTTCTACACCCAGTTCCAGCTCCAGCCCGTCGGCAAGAAGGCGCATGTGCAGGTGTGCGGAACGACGCCGTGCCAATTGCGCGGCGCAAGCGAGCTGATCGCGCTGTGCAAGCGCCGGATCCACCATGATCCATTTCATGTGTCGGCGGACGGCGATTTCAGCTGGGAGGAGGTCGAGTGCCTCGGCGCGTGCGTGAACGCTCCGATGGTTCTGATCGGCAAGGACACCTACGAGGATCTGACCACGGAAAGCTTCGGCAAGGTGCTGGACGGCCTGGCCGCCGGCAAGCCGCCGAAGCCCGGTCCGCAGAACGGCCGCCAGTTCTCCGCGCCCATCGACGGCATCACGACGCTCAAGACCGACGTCGCCGCCAACGCGGGCGCGAAGCCGGCGAAGGAGCCTGTTGTCGCCGACGCTGAGGCGAAGAAGCCCGGCGAGGCAGCGAATACGCAGGAGCGTCCGGCGCCGAAGCCGCCCAGCGGCGACGCAACGGCCAAGACGTCATGACGGAGGCTGCTATGCCGAATGACAAGCTGCGTTTCGTCCTGCTGTACACGGTGGGAATCGCGCTGGTCGTGTTCATCATCAATCGCGTGGTGCTCCATGCGGATATGCAGACGTCGCTGATGTGGACGGCGATGTTCGCAGCCATCGCCTTTGCGATGGCCTGGCGCCACGCGTCGCAGAAGAAGCAATAGAGGAAGATCGCAACGATGCTCGCCGACAAGGACCGCATCTTCCGCAACCTGTACGGTCTCGAGGACTGGGGCCTCAAGGGCGCCCGCGATCGGGGCGCATGGGACGGCACCAAAGCCATTCTGGAAAAGGGCCGCGACTGGATCATCAACGAGATGAAGGCGTCGGGACTGCGCGGCCGTGGCGGCGCCGGATTTCCGACCGGGTTGAAGTGGTCGTTCATGCCGAAGGAGAACGACGGCCGGCCGCACTACCTCGTCGTCAACGCCGACGAGTCGGAGCCTGGCACCTGCAAGGATCGTGAGATCCTGCGGCATGATCCGCACCTGCTCATCGAAGGCTGTCTGCTTGCGAGCTTCGCGATGGGTGCGAACACCTGTTACATCTATGTGCGCGGCGAGTTCATCCGCGAGCGCGAGCATCTGCAGGCCGCGGTCGATCAGGCCTACGAGGCGAAGCTGATCGGCAAGGACAACGTGCACGGTTATCCCTTTGATCTCTATGTGCATCACGGCGCTGGCGCTTACATCTGCGGCGAGGAGACGGCGCTGCTGGAAAGCCTCGAAGGCAAGAAGGGCCAGCCGCGGCTGAAGCCGCCGTTTCCGGCCAATATGGGCCTTTACGGTTGTCCGACCACGGTCAACAACGTCGAGTCGATCGCGGTTGCGCCAGACATCCTGCGGCGTGGGGCGGCCTGGTTTGCCGGCATCGGCCGGCCGAATAACGTCGGGACCAAGCTGTTCTGCGTCTCCGGTCACGTGAATCAGCCGTGCAACGTCGAAGAGGCGATGGGCATCACCTTCCGGGAGCTGGTCGATACCCATTGCGGCGGCATCCGCGGCGGCTGGGATAATCTGCTGGCTGTCATCCCGGGTGGCGCATCGGTGCCGCTGTTGCCGGCCGAGCAGTGCAACGACCTGCACATGGATTTCGATACACTGCGCAACCTGAAGTCCGGTCTCGGGACCGCTGCGGTGATCGTCATGGACAAGTCGACCGACATCATCGCCGCGATCGCGCGGCTGTCGTATTTCTACAAGCATGAGAGCTGTGGTCAGTGCACACCTTGCCGCGAGGGCACTGGCTGGATGTGGCGCGTCATGACGCGCATGATCGAGGGCCGCGCCCACAAGCGCGAGATCGGCATGCTGCTGGAGGTGACGACACAGGTGGAAGGCCACACGATCTGCGCGCTCGGCGACGCGGCGGCCTGGCCGATCCAGGGGCTGATCCGGCATTTCAGGCCGGAGATCGAGCGGCGCATTGACGAGTTCGCGCGCAACGCCGACGCGGCGCGGCCCGCCGAGCCGGTTATGGTCGCAGCGGAGTAGGACCATGCAACCTGACGGCACGCATTCTGCGGAATTCAACGCCGGCGTCGTTACGCCGGTTGCCAGCTGAGGAAGACGTAAAGGCCATGACCAAGCTTCTCGTCGATGGCAAGGAAGTCGATGTGCCGGCGGAGTACACGCTGCTGCAGGCGTGTGAGGCCGCGGGCGCAGAGATTCCGCGCTTCTGCTACCACGAGCGGCTGTCGATCGCCGGCAACTGCCGCATGTGCCTCGTGGAGCTGAAGGGCTCGCCGAAGCCGGTCGCAAGCTGCGCCTGGGGCGTACGCGACTGTCGTCCCGGTCCGAACGGCGAATTGCCAAGCGTCAGCACCCGCTCGCCGATGGTGAAGAAGGCGCGCGAAGGCGTGATGGAGTTCCTGCTGATCAACCATCCGCTCGATTGCCCGATCTGCGATCAGGGCGGCGAGTGTGACTTGCAGGATCAGGCGATGGGCTACGGCGTCGACACCAGCCGTTACGCCGAGAACAAGCGTGCGGTTGAGGACAAGTATCTCGGTGCGCTGGTCAAGACATCGATGAATCGCTGCATTCAGTGCACGCGCTGCGTCCGCTTCTCGGCGGAGGTCTGCGGTGTGCCGGAAATGGGCGCCATCGGCCGCGGCGAGGATATGGAGATCACGACCTATCTCGAGCAGGCGCTGAGCTCGGAGCTGCAGGGCAACCTCGTCGACATCTGCCCGGTCGGCGCATTGACCTCGAAGCCTTATGCGTTCGCCGCCCGGCCGTGGGAGCTCGGCAAGACGCAGTCGATCGACGTCATGGATGCGCTGGGGTCTGCGATTCGCGTCGACACGCGTGGCCGTGAAGTGATGCGCATCCTGCCGCGCGTCAATGAAGCCATCAATGAGGAATGGATCTCCGACAAGACGCGGCACGTCGTGGACGGCTTGCGCACGCAGCGGCTCGACCGGCCGTACGTTCGTGTCGACGGCAAACTGCAGCCGACGAGTTGGCCGGAGGCGTTCGCAGCAATCGCCGCGCAGGTCGCCCGCTCCGACGGCAAGCGCATGGGCGCGATCGCCGGCGACCTCGCAAGCGTCGAGGAGATGTTCGCGCTAAAGGACCTGCTCGGCAAATACGGTTCGGTGAACTTTGCGACACAGGACGGGACGGCGCTCAATCCGGCGCATGGTCGCGCATCGTACATTTTCAACCCGTCGATCGCGGGCATCGAGCAGGCCGACGCCATCCTGATCGTCGGCGCGAATCCGCGGAAGGAAGCCGCGCTTTTGAATGCGCGCATCCGCAAACGCTGGCGGAGCGGTGCAAACTTGCGGGTCGCGGTGATCGGCGAAAAGGCAGATCTGGCCTTCACTTACGACTATCTTGGCGCAGGTCCCGAAACGCTCGCCGATCTTGCCGCCGGCAAACATTCGTTCGCAGACGTTCTGAAGAACGCGAAGAACCCCATCGTTCTGGTCGGGGCAGGGGCAGCGGCGCGTCATGATGGCGCGGTGGTTCTGGCAAGCGCTGCGAAAATTGCACTCGACGCAGGCGCGGTGAAGGACGGCTGGAACGGGTTCGGCATCCTGCACAATGCCGCCTCCGAGGTCGGCGCGCTGGATATCGGTTTTGCGCCGAGCGGCGGCGGGCTGACGGCGGTGCAGATGGCCACCTATGGCACGCTCGACGTGCTGTTCTCGCTCGGCGCCGATGAGATCGATATCGCGGACGGCACCTTCGTCGTCTACGTCGGCACCCATGGCGACAAGGGCGCGCACCGCGCTGACGTGATCCTGCCGGGCGCGGCCTACACGGAGAAGGCCGGCATCTACGTCAACACCGAGGGCCGCGTGCAGATGACGAGCCGCGCTGGTTTCCCGCCGGGCGACGCCCGCGACGACTGGTCGATCATTCGTGCCCTGTCTGATGTTCTCGGCAAGAGACTCGACTACGATTCGCTGCCGGCGCTGCGGCAGGCACTGTTCAAGGCCCGTCCGCATATGATGCGGATCGATCAGATCGAGCAGGGCGGTGCCGACGATATCCGCAAGCTTGCGGCGGGCAGCGGCGCCTACGACAAGACGCCGTTCAAGAGCCCGGTGACCGACTTCTATCTGACCAATCCGATCGCGCGCGCCTCGGCAATCATGGCCGAATGCTCAAAGCTTGCCGTGGACCGTGTTCAGCAGGCGGCGGAGTGACCACAATGACTTTCGCCGAACTCTGGGCCGATTATCTCTGGCCGCTCCTGGTTATCGTCGTGCAGAGCGTGGCGATGCTCGTCATCCTTCTCGTGGCGATCGCCTACATTCTTTTGGCTGACCGTAAGATCTGGGCGGCGGTACAGATTAGGCGTGGTCCGAACGTGGTCGGGCCATGGGGCCTTTTTCAATCCTTCGCCGATCTCCTGAAGTTCGTGTTGAAAGAACCGACGATCCCGGCGGGTGCGAACAAGGGCGTGTTCCTGCTGGCGCCTCTGGTGTCCTGCGTGCTCGCGCTCGCCGCCTGGGCAGTGATTCCAGTCAATCTCAACTGGGTGATCGCCGACATCAACGTCGGCATCCTCTACATCTTCGCGATCTCGTCGTTGTCGGTCTACGGCATCATCATGGCCGGCTGGGCATCGAACTCGAAGTATCCGTTCCTCGCGGCGCTTCGCTCGGCGGCGCAGATGGTGTCCTACGAGGTCTCGATCGGTTTCGTCATCATCACTGTGCTGCTCTGCGTCGGTTCACTGAATCTGACTGCGATCGTCGAGGCCCAGAACACCCAGTACGGCGTATTCGGCTGGTACTGGCTGCCGCTGCTGCCGATGTTCGTCATCTTCTATGTATCAGCGCTGGCGGAAACCAACCGCCCGCCGTTCGACCTGGTGGAGGCGGAGTCCGAGCTTGTGGCGGGCTTCATGGTCGAATACGGCTCCACTCCGTACATGATGTTCATGCTCGGCGAATACTGCGCCATCGTCACCATGTGCGCGCTCGCCACGATCATGTTCCTGGGCGGATGGCTGTCGCCGATTCCGTTCGCGCCGTTCACCTGGGTTCCGGGTGTGATCTGGTTCGTGCTGAAAGTCTGCTTCATGTTCTTCCTGTTTGCGATGGCGAAGGCGATCGTGCCGCGCTATCGCTACGACCAGCTGATGCGGCTGGGCTGGAAGGTTTTTCTGCCGTTATCGCTTGCGGCGGTGGTGATCGTCGCCGGCGTTCTGCATTTTGCCGGGCTCGCGCCGAAATGATGCGGGCCGTGAGAGTGAGGACATCATGAGTGTCGCAACCGCAGCCAAGTCGCTGCTGCTGAAGGAGTTCGTGTCGGCGTTCTTCCTCGCCATGCGCTACTTCTTCAAGCCGAAGCCGACGCTGAACTATCCGTTCGAAAAGGGACCGATCTCGCCGCGGTTCCGCGGTGAGCACGCGTTGCGCCGCTATCCAAACGGCGAAGAGCGCTGCATCGCCTGCAAGCTGTGCGAGGCGATCTGTCCGGCGCAGGCGATCACCATCGAGGCGGGGCCGCGCCGGAACGACGGCACGCGCCGGACGGTGCGCTACGACATCGACATGGTGAAATGCATCTACTGCGGTCTGTGCCAGGAAGCCTGTCCGGTCGACGCTATCGTCGAGGGACCGAACTTCGAGTTCGCGACCGAAACGCGCGAAGAGCTTTACTACGACAAGGCAAAGCTGCTGGCGAACGGCGACCGCTGGGAACGCGAGATCGCGAAATCAATCGCGCTCGATGCGCCGTACCGGTGAGGTAGGGGATGGTTATTCCCGCATTGTTCTTCTACCTGTTCGCCGGCGTCTGCGTGGCGTCGGCGGTCATGGTGATCGCCTCGCGCAATCCCGTGCATTCCGTCCTGTTCCTGATCCTGGCCTTCGTGAACGCAGCCGGCCTGTTCATCCTGATGGGCGCGGAATTCCTCGCGATGATCCTGATCATCGTCTATGTCGGTGCTGTTGCGGTGCTGTTCCTGTTCGTGATCATGATGCTGGACGTCGACTTCGCTGAGTTGCGGGAAGGCTTCCTCAACTACCTGCCGGTCGGCCTGGTGATCGGCGCGATCTTTCTCGCCGAACTGCTGCTGGTGGCCGGCGGCTGGGTGATCAATCCGAACGTGAGCCAGTCGATCGGCTCGCCGATCCCGGCCAATATCAGCAACACCGAGGCGCTCGGCCTGGTGCTGTACACGAAGTACATCCATTACTTCCAGATCGCCGGCCTTGTGCTGCTGGTGGCGATGATCGGCGCGATCGTGCTGACACTGCGTCACAAGCCCAACGTCAAGCGCCAGGACATCGCGATCCAGAACGCACGCACCAAGGCGATGGCGATGGAAGTGGTCAAGGTTGCGCCCGGGCAGGGCCTGCAGGATACGCCGCCGAGGGAGGCCGCCGAATGACCATCACGCTCGGCCATTATCTCGCTGTCGCCGCGATCCTGTTCACGATCGGCATCCTCGGAATTTTCCTCAATCGCAAGAACGTCATCGTTATCCTGATGTCGGTCGAACTGATCCTTCTTGCCGTGAACATCAACCTCGTGGCGTTTTCGACGTTCCTGAACGACATCGTCGGCCAGGTGTTTGCGCTCCTGGTGCTGACCGTGGCCGCCGCCGAGGCGGCGATCGGTCTGGCGGTGCTGGTCGTGTTCTTCCGCAACCGCGGTTCGATCGCGGTCGAAGACATCAATCTGATGAAGGGCTGAGCGGCTAAGATGATCCAAGCCATTGTCTTCCTGCCGCTGCTCGGCGCGATCCTTGCTGGATTGATCGCGATCGTCGGCGCACATGCACGCAATCCGAGCGGCGACGACATGGATCATGCCCACGGGCACGACCATGCGGCGCAGGCCCATGACGATCACGCGCATGACGACCACGACGATTCGCACGACCATCCGACCGAGCCCGCAGCTGCGGGCTCGCGGGCGGCCGAACTGATCACCACGGCACTGCTATTCGTCTCAATGGCGCTGTCGTGGGTGGTGCTGGTCAATGTCGGATTCCAGCATCAGGACGCGCGTATCGCGCTGGCGCCGTGGATCGAGTCCGGCGACTTGAATGTCTCGTGGTCGTTGCGGGTCGATACGCTGACCGCGGTCATGCTGGTGGTCGTCAACACAGTCTCCGCGCTCGTTCACCTCTACTCCATCGGCTACATGGCCGAGGATCCGAACCGGCCACGGTTCATGGCGTATTTGTCGCTGTTCACTTTCGCGATGTTGATGCTGGTGACGTCGGACAATCTCGTGCAGCTGTTCTTCGGCTGGGAGGGCGTGGGACTTGCGAGTTACCTGCTGATCGGTTTCTGGTTCAAGAAGCCGTCTGCCAACGCTGCGGCGATCAAGGCCTTCATCGTCAACCGCGTCGGCGACTTCGGTTTTGCGCTCGGTATCTTTGCGATCTTCATGCTGGTCGGGTCGACCGACTTCGAGACGATCTTTGCCGCAGCTCCGAGCCTGACTGGCAAGACGATCAACTTCTTCGGCTGGCACGCGGACGCGCTGACGTTGACCTGCCTCTTGTTGTTCATGGGTGCGATGGGCAAGTCGGCGCAGTTCCTGCTGCACACTTGGCTGCCGGACGCCATGGAAGGACCCACACCGGTCTCCGCGCTGATTCACGCAGCGACCATGGTGACCGCGGGCGTGTTCATGGTGGCAAGGTTGTCGCCGTTGTTTGAGCTCGCCCCGACCGCGCAGGCCGCGGTCATGTTCTTCGGCGCGACGACCGCCTTCTTCGCCGCCACCATCGGTCTCGTGCAAAATGACATTAAGCGCGTTGTCGCCTATTCGACCTGTTCGCAGCTCGGCTACATGTTCGTGGCGATGGGGGCGGGGGCTTATTCCGTCGGAATGTTCCACCTGTTCACCCACGCCTTCTTCAAGGCATTGCTGTTCCTGGGCTCCGGCTCGGTGATCACGGCGATGCATCATGAGCAGGACATCCGCCAGATGGGTGGCCTCTACAAGAAGATCCCGATCACCTACATCATGATGCTGGTCGGTACGCTGGCGCTGACGGGCTTCCCGCTCACCGCCGGTTACTTCTCAAAGGACGCGATCATCGAGTCCGCGTTCGTCGCGCATAACCCGTTCGCACTCTATGGCTTCATCCTGACGGTCATCGCCGCCGCCCTGACCTCGTTCTATTCGTGGCGGCTCGTTTTCAAGACCTTCCACGGCGAGCCGCATGATCGCGAGCATTACGAGGCGGCGCATGAAAGCCCCCTGGTGATGCTCATTCCGCTGTTCGTGCTGGCGGCGGGGTCTATCCTTGCGGGCTTCCCGTTCAAGGACGTGTTCGCGGGCCATGGAACGGAGGAGTTCTTCCGCGAGTCGTTGAAGATGAAGCCTGGGCTGCTTGATGAGATCCATCATGTTCCAGCGACGATTGCTCTTCTGCCGACGGTGATGATGGTAATCGGCTTTGCGATCGCCTGGCTGTTCTACATCAGCCGTCCGTACCTGCCGGTCGAACTCGCAAGCCAACACCAGATGCTGTACCGCTTCCTGCTCAACAAGTGGTACTTCGACGAGCTCTACGACGCGATCTTCGTCAGACCCGCGAAGTGGCTCGGCAGGACCCTTTGGAAGAAGGGCGATGGTGCCGTGATCGACGGCTTCGGGCCCGATGGGGTATCGGCGCGTGTTCTCGACGTGACACGTAACGTCGTGCGGCTGCAGAGCGGCTACCTCTACCACTACGCCTTTGCGATGCTGATCGGCGCTGCAATGATGATTACCTGGTTCATGTTCGGCGCGGGGGCCAACTGACGATGACCTGGCCCATCCTTTCCGTCGTTACTTTCCTTCCGGTCGTCGGCGCGCTGCTGATCTGGCTCAGCCGCGGCGAGGACGCGGCTGCGCAAGGCAACGCGCGCTGGATCGCGCTCTGGACCACGCTGATCACGTTCGCCGTCTCGCTGATTCTGGTGATGCAGTTCGATCCCTCGAATCCGGACTTCCAGTTCGTCGAGAAGGCGCAGTGGCTGGCGCAGGGCATTTCCTACCACATGGGGGTGGATGGCATTTCGCTGCCGTTCGTCATTCTCACCACGGCGCTGATGCCGTTCTGCATCCTGGCCAGCTGGAAGGCGATCACCGTTCGCGTGCGCGAATACATGATGGCGTTCCTCATCCTCGAGACGCTGATGGTCGGCACGTTCTCCGCGCTGGATCTGGTGCTGTTCTACCTGTTCTTCGAGGGCGGCCTGATTCCGATGTTCCTGATCATCGGCGTGTGGGGCGGACCGCGCCGCGTCTATGCGAGCTTCAAGTTCTTCCTCTACACGCTGCTCGGTTCGGTGCTGATGCTGCTTGCCATCATGGCGCTCTACTGGAATGCCGGGACTACCGATATTCCGACGTTGATGCGCACGGCGGTGCCGCGCAATATGCAGACCTGGGCGTGGCTTGCGTTCTTCGCGTCATTTGCGGTGAAGATGCCGATGTGGCCGGTGCATACGTGGCTGCCGGATGCGCACGTCGAGGCGCCGACCGCCGGGTCGGTGATCCTTGCGGCCATCCTTTTGAAAATGGGCGGCTACGGCTTCTTGCGTTTCTCGCTGCCGATGTTCCCGCTGGCGTCAGCCGACTTTGCGCCGTTCGTGTTCGCACTGTCGGTGATTGCCATCGTCTACACATCGCTGGTCGCGCTGATGCAGGAGGACGTCAAGAAGCTGATTGCGTACTCATCCGTCGCGCATATGGGCTTCGTCACCATGGGGATCTTCGCCGGCAACACGCAGGGGATTGCCGGCGGCGTGTTCCAGATGGTGTCGCACGGCATCGTCTCCGGCGCGCTGTTCCTTTGCGTGGGCGTGATCTATGACCGCATGCACACCCGCGAGATCAGCGCCTATGGCGGTCTGGTCAATCGCATGCCGCTCTATGCGGTGGCGTTCATGGTGTTCACCATGGCCAATGTCGGCCTGCCCGGAACGTCCGGCTTCGTCGGTGAGTTCCTGACGCTGCTCGGTACCTTCAAGGTCAATGTCCCGACGGCGACGCTGGCGACCCTTGGCGTCATTCTGTCGGCGGCCTATGCGCTCTGGCTCTACCGCAAAGTGGTGTTCGGCGCACTGGAGAAGCCGAGCCTTGTCGGCATCAAGGATCTGACACTGCGCGAGGGCATCGTGCTCGCACCGATGGTCGCGCTGACCATCCTGTTCGGCGTCTATCCGAAGCCGGTGCTGGACATGTCGGCGGCATCGATCCAGCAACTCGTCAGCAACTATCAGACCGCGATCTCGGCCGTGAAGGCCGCGACGCTGGTCCAATGAGCACGCAGAGGCCACGATCATGAGCTTTACGGCCGCAGGTTACGTGCTGCTCCCGGTGTTGCCGGAACTGCTCCTGAGTGTCTGCGCGATGATCCTGTTGATGATCGGCGCCTTTAATGGCGCCCGCGCCACCAATACGATCATCGCTCTTGCGATCTTCTTCCTCGTCTGTACGGCGGCGGTGATCGTCGTGTCGCCGGGCGGAAAGGTCGAGACGTTCGGCGGCAGCTTCGTACTGGACGATTTCGCTCGCTTCCTGAAGCTGTTGACGCTTCTGGGCTCAGCGGCGACGTTGATTCTGTCGATCGAGTTCCTGCAGGACCAGTCGCGGCGGATGTTCGAATTCGCAGTGCTGGTGCTGCTGTCGACCGTCGGCATGATGATCCTCATTTCCGCCGGCGACCTGATCGCGCTTTATCTTGGACTCGAGCTGATGAGTCTGGCGCTTTACGTGGTTGCGGCAAGCCACCGCGACAACGCCAAATCCACCGAGGCCGGTCTGAAGTATTTCGTGCTCGGCGCGCTCTCGTCCGGCATGCTTCTCTACGGCGCGTCGCTGATCTACGGCTTCACCGGCACCGTGAGCTTCGCAGGGATCGCCACCGCCGCGACGGCCGGCAATGTCGGCCTGATGTTCGGCCTCGTGTTCCTGCTTGCCGGCCTGTGCTTCAAGGTCTCGGCGGTACCGTTTCACATGTGGACGCCGGACGTCTATGAAGGCGCGCCGACACCGGTCACCGCCTTCTTCGCCTCGGCGCCGAAGGTCGCAGCCCTTGCGGTGTTCACGCGCGTGACGATGACCGCATTTCCGGAAATCACCCATCAGTGGCAGCAAATCGTGGTGTTCGTCTCGATCGCCTCGATGGCGCTAGGCTCGTTCGCTGCAATCGGCCAGACCAACATCAAGCGGCTGATGGCCTATTCGTCGATCGGCCACATGGGCTTCGCGCTGGTCGGGCTCGCGGCCGGGACCGCGGAGGGCGCGCAGGGCGTGCTCGTTTACATCGCGATCTACGTGATGATGACGCTCGGCACTTTTGCGATCATACTTGCCATGAAACGCAACGGCGAGGCGGTCGAAACCATCAGTGATTTTGCCGGCCTCGCGCGCACTAATCCGATGCTGGCATTTTTCCTGGCGATGCTGTTGTTTTCGCTCGCCGGCATTCCGCCGCTCGCAGGCTTCTTCGCGAAGTTCTACGTGTTCATGGCGGCCATCAATGCCGGCCTGTTCACGCTTGCAGTGCTTGGCGTGCTGGCGAGCGTGGTCGGCGCCTACTACTATCTCTACATCGTCAAGGTGATGTACTTCGACGAGCCGATCGGCGCGGTGCAACCGATGCGCATGGAGTTGCGGTCGGTGCTTGCGGTCGCAGGCCTCTTCAACATCCTGTTCGCGGTCTATCCCGGACCGCTCGTGTCGGCGGCGTCGGCCGCTGCGAAGTCGCTGTTCTGATGGCGTTCGCCCTCGGATCGAAGGCGCAATCCGCGGGTTATCGGCTGCTTTCGTTTGACAGCATCGGCTCGACCAACGCGGAGGGGCTCGCACGTGCGAAAGCGGGCGAGACGGGGCCGCTGTGGCTCGTAACGGACCATCAGGTCAGCGGGCGTGGGCGGCGCAACCGTGCTTGGATCTCACCGCGCGGCAATCTGGCGGCAAGCGTCCTTGAGGTGATGGCGGTGCAGCCAGCGGTGGCGGCGACGCTCGGCTTTGCTGCAGGCGTGGCGCTCGCCGAGGCGTTGCGGTCTCTCGGAGTCGAGGCGGAAGTCAAATGGCCGAACGACGTGCTGCTGCACGGCGCGAAGCTCTCCGGTATCCTGCTCGAAGCAGAGAGCCTGGCGGAGGGACGGATGGCGGTGGTGACGGGTATCGGCGTCAACGTGGTAGGCGCGCCGCAGGGCGTGCCTTATGCGGCGACGTCGCTCGCCGATGCCGGCACCGGCATTTCGGCCGAGCGGTTGTTTGCGGCGCTCTCGGATCGCTGGGCCGAGGCGCGTCAGCTCTGGGACGCAGGCCGCGGGATGGCGGGGCTTCGCAGCAAATGGCTGGCCTGCGCGGCCGGCGTCGGCCGACCGGTCACGATCCAGGTCGGCGGGCAAACAGTGGCGGGCACGTTCGAGACCATCGATGAAAGCGGCCATCTGATCGTCGCGACCGCGGACGGACGACGCGTGCCGATCGCTTCGGGAGAGGTGTTCTTCGGCGACGCAGGCTCGAAGCCGGCAGGTGCGGCCTGATGGCTCGACCGGACGAACTGACGTTCGCGCCGCTTGGCGGCATCGGCGAGATCGGCATGAACTTGTCGATCTACGGGCTTGGCAACCGCCATCAGCGAAGCTGGATCGCGGTTGATCTCGGCGTCTCCTTCGGCGACGAGGAGCATCTGCCGGGCATCGATTTGATTCTGCCGGACATCGCCTTCCTCGAAAAGGAGCGGAAGAACCTGCTCGGTCTGGTGCTGACGCACGCGCACGAGGATCACTTCGGCGCCATCATCGATCTCTGGCCAAAGCTGCAATGCCCGATCTATGCAACGCCGTTTTCTGCGGCGCTGCTCGCTGCCAAATGCGAGGCCGAGTTCAACTCGCCGAAGATCCCGGTGACCGTGGTGCCGCTCGGTGGACGCATCGACATCGGCCCGTTCAACGTCGAATTCATTTCCGTCGCGCACTCGATTCCGGAATCGAACGCGCTCGCGATCCGCACCGACGTGGGTACTGTTCTGCACACCGGCGATTGGAAGATCGACCCGACCCCGCTGATTGGCCTGCCGACCGACGAAAAGCGGCTGCGTGAGATCGGCGAGGAGGGTGTACTGGCCCTGGTCGGCGATTCCACCAACGCCGTGCGCGAGGGCCGTTCGCCATCCGAGACCGAGGTCGCGGCCGTTCTCGCTGGCATCGTCAAATCGTCGCCCGGCCGGGTCGCCGTGACGACATTTGCTTCGAATGTCGCGCGGATGAAGGCGGTCGCGGATGCCGCGCGCGCGGCCGAGCGCGAGGTGGTCGTCATTGGCCGGGCGATGGAGCGCGTCGCACAGGTGGCGCGTGAGACCGGCTATCTCGCAGGCGTGCAGGGGTTTCGCGACGCCAGGCTCTACGGCCATTTTCCACCGGACAAGGTGCTCGCGCTCTGCACCGGCAGCCAGGGCGAGCCGCGCGCAGCGCTCGCACGCATCGCTGCGGACAATCACCCGGACGTGACGCTGAACAAGGGCGACCGGGTGATCTTCTCCTCACGCACGATTCCCGGCAACGAGAAGGCGGTCGGCAACATCATCAATGGCCTGGTGACCCAAGGCATCGAGGTGATCACCGACCGGACGCACCTGGTGCACGTGTCCGGCCATCCACGTCGCGACGAACTGCGCGAGATGATCTCGTGGGTGAAGCCGCAGATCCTGATTCCCGCGCACGGCGAGGCGCTGCACCTTTCCGAACACGCAGACCTTGCGCGCAAGGCGGGCGTGCCGAAGGTGATCGTTTGCCGCAACGGCGATCTGGTCAAGCTCGGCCCCGGTGCGCCAGGTGTGATCGACGAGCTGCCTCACGGGCGCCTCTACAAGGACGGTATGCTGCTGGAAACCGAGCAGGCACGGGCGGTGGCCGAGCGGCGGCGGATGTCGTTTTCAGGCGCAGCGTTCGTAGCGCTCGCGATCACCGAGAAGGGCGAGCTTGCCGATGACCCGCAGGTCGACCTCATCGGCATTCCAGAGAAGGACCTCGACGGCAAGACGATCGACGATCGCGTCTATGACGTTGTGCTATCCACCTTCGAAAGCCTGCCGCGGGCGCGGCGGCGCGATCCCGACTCGCTGGCGGAAAGCATCCGCCGCGCAGTGCGTGCCGAGGTCAATGCCGCATGGGGCAAGAAGCCGGTCTGCCAGGTGCAGGTGCTGACCGTCTAAAGGCGCGTGCCGTGCAAATTGTAGGAGCTGTCGATGATCGGACGCTTGAACCATGTTGCGATTGCGGTGCCGAACGCACTGAGGGCCGCTGAGATCTATCGCGCCTGCGGCGCGCAGGTATCGGAGGCGGTGCCGCTGCCCGAGCATGGCGTGATCACGGTGTTCGTGACGTTGCCTAACACCAAGATCGAGTTCATCGAGCCGCTCGGCGAAGCATCGCCGATCGCCAAGTTCATCGAGAAGAACGCCGACGGCGGCATTCATCATGTCTGCTATGAAGTCGACGACATTGTCGCGGCGCGCGACCAATTGAAGGCCGCCGGCGCGCGCGTGCTCGGCGATGGCGAGCCGAAGATCGGCGCCCACGGCAAGCCAGTGCTGTTCTTTCACCCGAAAGATTTCTCCGGTGCGCTGGTCGAGATCGAACAGGTCTGAAGTCTGATGACCATTTCGTCGGCGCTCGCGATCTATTTCGTCGTCTGGTGGATCGTGCTGTTTGCGGTGCTGCCGTTCGGTGTGCGCAGCCAGCACGAAGATGGCGGCGGCGTGCAGGGGACTGACCCGGGCGCACCAGTCGTACACGGCATGGCGCGGAAGCTCATCTGGACCACGCTCGTTTCGGCCGTGCTCTTCGGTGCGGGCTTGGCGGCGCATCGCATCGGCCTGCTCAACGTCGAGAATCTGTCGCGGCTGATGGGTCTGCCGCACTGAGCGAGATCACGCTTTGCAACACTGCAAAAAAAAGCAGGGCTCGGAGCCCTGCGGAACTGTGTCGACCCAATTGATCCCTGATTAGCTTGGCTTGTTCGTGCTTTGCCAGGGGTGACGCTGCTTGAGCGCGCCAGGGCTCCTCCCGAGACTTGGACCACCAGATGGGACGAGCCGAAAGGCCGAACCGATCTGAAGATTTGTTCATAGCGGAAAGATTTCGTGCTGTCACCATTTTCGGCAACATTCGTCCAAATTCGCGGCACGGCGTCGTCGGCATTTTCCCACGCAATTACGTGGAGTTGCAGTCATGACGGAGAGCGCATGGGGCTCTCCACCGCCATGCATGGCGGCAGATGAGGCAGCATTACTGTCCCAATTCATTGCAAAGGAAGCGCGCCGCCAACGCTTGGCGCGTCGATGATGATGGCGCCTGCGGTGGCAATATGGCGTTCGTGAGGTTGCGACCTCTGAGCTTGGCGGCGAACGATTTGCCATCGTCCTATTCTGCCCCGCTGCAGTACGATCCGTCCGGCGTGAACGTTGAATGAAGCGGTTGCGGTTGCTGCGGATGGGCGGTCGCCGGTCTCGTAATCGGACAGGCGATAGCCGTGGTCTGATAGTCCAGATCGAGCGGCGTGCCCGCGAGCAGGGCCTTCGGGAAAAGGGCGCAAACGCGCGGCAACTCAGCGGCGAGGAACGTGAGAATGTCGCGAAAGCCGGCGGAAAGGCGCTCAAACGCGCTGCCAGCGGATTTCGGCCCCGTGTCCCTTGTGTTTTACCTGTCCTTCCGCTTTCAGTGGCCTTGAACACCTCCGATTCCTGAGTTTTGACGATGCGCCTGTCCCGTTTGTTTCTGCCGATTCTTAAAGAAACGCCGAAAGAGGCGGAAATCGCCTCGCACCGGCTGATGCTGCGCGCCGGCATGATGCGGCAGGAAGCGGCGGGTATCTACGCGCTGCTGCCGCTGGGCTTGCGCGTCCTGAACAAGATCACCGCCATCGTGCGCGAAGAGCAGAACCGCGCCGGCGGCAACGAGTTGCTCATGCCGACGATCCAGTCGGCGGAACTCTGGCGCGAAAGCGGACGCTACGACGACTACGGCAAGGAGATGCTGCGCATCAAGGATCGCCACGAGCGCGAGATGCTCTATGGGCCGACCAACGAGGAGATGATCACCGAGATCTTCCGCGCCTACGTGCGATCCTACAAGGACCTGCCGCTGAATCTCTATCACATCCAGTGGAAGTTCCGGGACGAAGTGCGACCGCGGTTCGGCCTGATGCGCGGGCGGGAATTCCTGATGAAGGACGCATACTCGTTCGACATCGACGCGGCGGCCGCACGTCACTCCTACAACCGGATGTTCGTCGCCTACTTGCGCACCTTCGCGCGGATGGGGCTGAAGTCGATCCCGATGGTCGCCGACACCGGCCCGATCGGCGGCGATCTCAGTCATGAATTCATCATCCTCGCTCCCACCGGCGAGAGCGAGGTGTTCTGCCATTCCGACTACCTGACCTACGAGGTGCCGGACGAGAATGTGAACTTCGAGGACGCTACCGGACTCCAAACCATCGTCGACAAGTGGACCTCGCTCTACGCGGCAACCTCCGAGATGCACGACAGTGCGAAGTTCGAGGCTCTGCCGGAGCCGGTGCGAATGTCGGCGCGCGGCATCGAAGTCGGTCACATCTTTTACTTCGGCACGAAATATTCCGAACCGATGCGCGCGGAGGTGACCGGGCCGGACGGCACGCCACATGCGGTGCACATGGGCTCTTATGGCATCGGCCCGACGCGACTGATCGGGGCGCTGATCGAGGCGTTTCATGATGACGCCGGCATCAAATGGCCGGAAGCAGTGGCGCCGTTCAGGGTAACCATCCTCAACCTGAAGCAAGGCGGTGCCGATACGGACGCCGCATGCGAAAAGCTCTACCGCGACCTGTCGGGCAAAGGCATCGATGTGCTCTACGACGACACGGACAATCGGCCCGGTGCGAAGTTCGCCACCGCTGACTTGATCGGCATCCCGTGGCAGATTCTGGTCGGGCCGAAGGGGCTTGCCGACGGCAAGGTGGAGCTCAAGCGGCGGAGCGACGGCTCGCGTGAACTCTTGAGTCCTGAAGATGTGGTGGCACGACTGACGCTTTGAGTTGTGCAACCGGCGTTGCGTACGGATATGGCGCGGCATCAAACCGCCCGAATCGTGGTGAAATTTCAAGGACAATGCGATGAGCGCGACGCCTCAGACCCGCCCATTTGCCCCGTTCGAGTGGCTGATCTCGTTGCGTTACCTCCGGGCGCGGCGCAAGGAGGGATTCATCTCGGTCATTGCCGGCTTCTCGTTTCTCGGCATCATGCTGGGCGTGGCCACGCTGATCATCGTCATGGCGGTGATGAACGGCTTTCGCAAAGAGCTGCTCGACAAGATTCTCGGTCTCAACGGTCACCTGCTGGTGCAGCCGCTGGAGAGCCCGCTGACGGACTGGAAAGTGGTCGCGGAACGTATCAACGGCGTGCAGGGCGTCCGTCTCGCCGCACCGATCGTCGAAGGGCAGGCGCTCGCGACGTCGCCGTTCGGAGCGACCGGCGTTCTCGTGCGCGGTATCCGTTCGGAAGATCTGACCAACATCACTTCGATCGCCCATAACATCAAGCAGGGAACGCTCGAAGGCTTCGACGAGGGCCAGGGGCTTGCGATCGGACGACGGCTCGCGGACACGCTGTCATTGCGCGCCGGCGACAACATCACCATCGTCGCCGCCAAGGGCGCGGTGACGCCGATGGGTACGCTCCCGCGTACCAAGACCTATCGCGTTGCAGCCGTATTCGAGATCGGCATGTCTGAGTACGATGCTGGTTTCGTGTTCATGCCGATCACCGAGGCGCAGGCCTATTTCAATCGGCCAAACGATGTCACGGCGATCGAGGTCTACACCACCGATCCGGATCGGATCGACGTGTTCCGCAAGGGCATAACGGAGGCGGCGGGCCGGCCGATCTTCATGGTGGACTGGCGGCAGCGCAATGCGACGTTCTTCAACGCGTTGCAGGTCGAGCGTAACGTCATGTTCCTGATTCTGACGCTGATTGTGCTGGTCGCGGCGCTGAACATCATCTCCGGCCTGATCATGCTGGTGAAGGACAAGGGCGGCGACATTGCCATCCTGCGCACCATGGGCGCCTCGCAAGGCTCGATCATGCGCGTGTTCCTGATAACCGGTGCATCGATCGGCGTCGTCGGCACCGTGATCGGCTTTCTGGTGGGGACGGTCATCTGCATGAATATCGAAACGATCCGCCAGTTCATCTCGTGGGTCACCAATACCGAACTGTTTTCACCCGAGCTGTACTTTCTGTCGAAGCTGCCGGCGGAAATGGATGCCGGGGAGACCTTTGCCGTGGTGCTGATGGCGCTGACGCTGTCACTGCTCGCCACGCTCTACCCGTCGTGGCGTGCAGCTCGGCTCGACCCGGTCGAGGCGCTTCGGTATGAGTGAAACCGAAGGGACGGCGGGCGGCGACGAGGAAGTTCCGGTCGTCTACCTGCACGGCGTGTGCCGTCGCTACAAGCAGGGCGAGAGCGAGCTGGTCATCCTGAACGGCGCAAAACTCGCGCTCTGGGCAGGGCAGTCGGTCGCGCTGGTGGCCCCGTCGGGCGCGGGCAAATCCACGCTGCTGCACATCGCAGGTCTGCTGGAGCATCCTGACGAGGGCGAGGTCTACCTGATGGGCACCGCGACCTCGGCGCTGAGCGACCTGCAACGGACGATGCTGCGGCGGACCGATGTCGGGTTCGTGTACCAGTCCCATCGGCTGCTTCCGGAATTCTCCGCGCTGGAGAATGTGATGATGCCGCAGCTCGTGCGCGGCCTGTCGCGCAGCGACGCGAGCCGCCGTGCCGAGGAGATCCTCAGTTATCTCGGACTGAAAGATCGCATCACCCACCGACCGGCCGAACTGTCGGGCGGTGAACAGCAGCGCGTCGCCATCGCGCGCGCGGTCGCCAACGCGCCGCGCATCCTGTTCGCGGATGAGCCGACCGGCAACCTCGACCCGCACACGGCTGAGCACGTCTTCGGCGCCCTGATGCAGCTTGTCCGGGCGACACGGGTCGCCATGCTGATCGCCACTCACAACATGGATCTTGCGGCGCGGATGGATCGCCGCGTCACCTTGCGCGACGGCCAGGTGCTGGAACTGGATTAGGGGTGAACGCTGGGTTCTGGTAGCAGAAGCCCACGGCAGACGCCGCCGCGCGGCATTGCTCGATGGTCGCATAGTAGCAATCAGGGCCCCACCGGCCGCTTGGCTGCATACACCAGGGATAGATCGGGGCGGCGGCTTGCGCAGGCGCGGGCTGCTGCAGCATCCCGCCAGCGAGGGCGGCGCCTCCCAGAGCGGCGAGCAAAAGCAAGCTGGGCTTCATGATCGTCTTGGACCGGCGTTAGGAGCGTCAGAGCGGCCTTATAGCATCGCTGAGCGATCGACCCGCGGAACATGTTCGTGACGCGGCGGGCCCGCCTTGAGGGCTGGTAGCGTTCACGGTGATCTGGGACAGGGCGAGGAACGGGGCGGCCCCCGTTCCTCGCCCTGTGGAGGCCATTGGCGGGTCTTGCAGGACGGCGGGCAGGGCACACGAGCCAGCCGGGCTTGCCGATTAACTATCATCGCTTTCGTCCGAGAAGCGCCGTCCAAGGAACGTTGACTCTGTAGAACAAAGACGGAACAATGTTCTTCCTATGTTCCAGAGTCTCAGGAGGGTGTGATGCTGAAGTTGTTCGTCGAGGAAGCAGCGGCACTGACCTCGGTCGTGCTGTTCGTCGGAATGATTGCGGTCTGGGCGCAGGTGATTCCGCAGCTCTGAAGTTGTTCCCCGGCTGATACGCTGGGGACAACCGGTTCAGGTGGTTGCGGCGCCGCCGCAGGAGAGGGATGGCTGCGGGCCGCACATCGCAGACTTGAGTCGCCGCACGGACGGCGCGACCCTACATCCTGGAAGCCATAGATCCCTGGAACCATGCCCAGCCCCGGCTTTATCCACCTCAACGTCCGCTCGTCCTACTCGCTCCTGCATGGGGCGATCACGATCGGCAAGCTCGCGGAGCTTGCCAAGAAGGATCACCAGCCGGCGCTGGCGCTGACCGACACCGACAACATGTTCGGTGCGCTCGAGTTCTCCGACAAGGTCGCAGGTTACGGTATCCAGCCGATCGTTGGCTGCGCGCTGGCGATCGATTTCGGCGATCAGGAGGCTGGTTCCCGATCGGTCCTCGCTCATCCGGCGCGGCTCATTCTGCTTGCGGCGCGCGAGGAGGGCTACCGCAGCCTGATGCGGCTGAATTCGCGGGCCTTCCTCGAGACACCGACGCATCAGGCGCCGCACATCAAGCTCAGCTGGCTGGAGGGTGAGACCGCCGGCTTGATCGCGCTCACGGGCGGCCCGGCGGGGCCGATTTCGATGGCAATCCTCAACGATCAGGCGGTCGCGGCCCAGCGCCTGGAGCGGCTCACGGCGCTGTTCGGCGATCGCCTTTACGTCGAATTGCAACGACACGGGCTCGAAGTCGAGCGCCGCGCCGAGGGCGGATTGATCGATCTCGCCTATGCCAAGGGGCTGCCGCTGGTCGCGACCAACGAGCCGCTGTTTGCGACCGCAGACGATTACGAAGCGCACGACGCGCTGGTTTGCATTGCCGGCGGCCGGCTGGTTGCTGAAACCGACCGTCCGCAGTTCACCGCCGATCATCGCTTCAAGACCCGTGCCGAGATGGCCGTCTTGTTGGCCGATATTCCCGAGGCGCTCGCCTCGACGGTGGAGATCGCGCAGCGCTGCTCGTACCGGCCGTTGACGCGCAAGCCAATCCTGCCGCGCTTCACGGTCGGCGGCACCGCAAGTGCCGCGGATGCGGAGACCGAAGAGGCGACCGAGTTGCGGCGTCAGGCCGAGGAGGGGCTCGCGATGCGCCTCGCAGCGGCCGGTTGCGCGCCGGGCGTAAGCGAGGAGCAGTATCGCGAGCGGCTCGCCTTCGAGCTCGGCGTGATCGAACGGATGAAATATCCGGGCTACTTCCTGATCGTCTCCGACTTCATCAAGTGGGCAAAGAGCAAGGGCATTCCAGTCGGACCGGGCCGCGGCTCCGGCGCGGGTTCGCTGGTTGCCTGGTCGCTTACCATCACCGATCTCGATCCGATCCGCTTCGGGCTGCTGTTCGAGCGCTTCCTCAATCCGGATCGCGTGTCGATGCCGGACTTCGACATCGACTTCTGCCAGGACCGCCGCGACGAAGTGATCCGTTACGTGCAGGAGCGCTACGGGCGAGATCAGGTCGCGCAGATCATCACGTTCGGTACGCTGCAGGCGCGCGGCGTGCTGCGCGACGTCGGCCGCGTGCTGCAGATGCCCTATGGACAGGTCGACAAGCTGACGAAGCTGGTGCCGCAGAACCCGGCGGCGCCGGTGACGCTCGCTGCTGCGATCAATGGCGAGCCGAAGCTGCAGGCGTTTCGCGACAGCGATCCCGTAGTGGCACGCGCCTTCGATATCGCCCAGAAGCTCGAAGGGCTGACGCGCCACGCCTCGACCCACGCCGCGGGTATCGTCATCGGCGACCGGCCTTTAAGCGGGCTTGTGCCGCTCTACCGCGATCCGAAATCGGACATGCCGGTGACCCAGTTCAACATGAAGTGGGTGGAGCCTGCCGGCCTGGTGAAGTTCGACTTCCTCGGACTGAAGACGCTGACGGTCCTCGATGTCGCCGAAAAGCTCGTGCGCAAGCGCGGCGAGGACATCAACATCGCGAGGCTGCCACTGGAGGATCCGGCGAGCTACGCCATGCTCGCGCGCGGCGAGGTGGTCGGCGTGTTCCAGGTTGAAAGTCAGGGCATGCGGCGGGCGCTGGTGGAGATGCGGCCCGACCGGTTCGAGGACATCATCGCGCTGGTCGCGCTCTATCGGCCGGGTCCGATGGCGAACATTCCGACCTATTGCGCGCGCAAGCACGGCGAGGAGGAGCCGGAGTACCTGCATCCGATCCTCGAGCCGATCCTGAAGGAGACCTTCGGCGTCATCATCTATCAGGAACAGGTGATGCAGATCGCGCAGGTGATGGCAGGCTACTCGCTCGGCGAAGCCGACCTGCTGCGGCGCGCGATGGGCAAGAAGATCCGCGCCGAAATGGAGAAGCAGCGCGAGCGCTTCGTCTCCGGCGCGGTGGAACGCAACATTCAAAAGGGCCAGGCGGACGCGATCTTCGAATTGCTCGCCAAGTTCGCCGACTACGGCTTCAACAAGAGTCACGCCGCTGCCTATGCGCTCGTCTCGTTCCAGACCGCGTATATGAAAGCGCACTATCCGGTGGAGTTTCTCGCAGCGTCGATGACGCTCGAACTGAACAACACGGACAAGCTGTCGGAATTTCGCGCCGAGGCATTGCGTCTCGGCGTCAAGATGGAGCCGCCGTCGATCAACCGTTCCGGCGTCGTGTTCGACGTGGCCAACGCGACGATCCACTATGCACTCGCTGCGCTGAAGGGCGTCGGGCCTGCTGCGGTGGAGATGATCGTCGGGGCGCGCGGCGATCGGCCGTTCACGTCACTCGCCGACTTCGCTTCGCGCGTTCCGCCGAAGGCGTTGAACAAGCGGGTGATCGAGAGCCTTGCCGCTGCCGGTGCGTTCGACTGTCTGGAGCCGAACCGGGCACGGATTTTCGCCGGCGCCGACGCCATTCTGGCCGCGTGCCAAAGCCATCATCAGGCCGAGACCACGGGCCAGCACAGCCTGTTCGGATCAGCGTCGGACGCGCCGACTTTGATCCTGCCGGCGATCGAGCCGTGGTTGCCGCAGGAGAAACTGCAAAAGGAATACGATGCCGTTGGCTTCTTCCTGTCGGGCCATCCGCTCGACGACTATGCGACGGCGCTGAAGCGGCTGCGGATCCAGTCGTGGATGGAATTCACCCGCGCCGTGAAGTCTGGAGCGACGGCAGGCAAAGTGGCGGCGACGGTGGTCTCGCGCATGGAACGGCGCACCAAGACCGGCAACAAGATGGGCATCCTCGGGCTGTCGGATCCGACCGGGCATTTCGAGGCGGTGTTGTTCTCGGAGGGGCTTGCACAGTACCGCGATGTGCTGGAGCCGGGCATGGCCGTGCTGCTGCAGCTTGGCGCGGAATTGCAGGGCGAGGAGGTTCGTGCCCGCATCCTGCATGCCGAGCCGCTGGACGCGGCCGCCGCCAAGACCCGGATGGGCCTGCGCATTTTCCTGCGCGACTCCAAGCCGCTGGAATCGATCGCCAGGCGGCTGGAACAGCCGCCCGGTGCCGCGCCACGGCCGCAGGCGAAGGCCCCGGATGCTCCGGTTTCCAGGGCCAGCTTTGAGAGAGCCGACGGAGAGGTCACACTGGTGATGCTGCTCGACCTCCAGACCGAGGCCGAAATCCGGCTTCCAGGTCGCTTCAGGGTCTCGCCGCAGATCGCCGGCGCCATCAAGGCCGTCCCAGGCGTGGTGGACGTGCAGACCGTGTAAGGGACGGTCGCCTAGCGGCTGGTGGCGGCGCCCCGCAACACGTTGAGCGAGTTAAGGAATAGGCACTTGCCCGGATCCACCAGCCCGGTTCGGCGGCGCTCGAATCCGGGTCATTGATGGCGGCTTAAGCTGCGGATTTGCTTGCTAGTTCGGGAGGTCGCGGCTATAAGCGCGGCCATCTCACACGGGAGCATGGCTGAACAGGCCGTCCGGTGGCACTCCGGGCCGCAAAGGCTCGGATATTGCTCACGCGCTCCCGGAGGAACAAACCGGAGAACTATCAATGGCGCTGCCTGAATTTTCCATGCGCCAGCTGCTCGAGGCTGGCGTTCACTTTGGTCACCAGTCTCACCGCTGGAATCCGAAGATGGCCGAATACATTTTCGGCGTTCGTAACAACATCCATATCATCGATCTTGCGCAGACCGTGCCGCAACTGCATCGCGCGCTCCAGGCGGTGAGCGACGTGGTCGCCAAGGGTGGACGCGTGCTGTTCGTCGGCACCAAGCGTCAGGCGCAGGAGTCGATCGCCGACGCGGCGAAGCGTTCGGCGCAGTACTTCGTAAACTCGCGCTGGCTCGGCGGTACGCTGACCAACTGGAAGACGATCTCCGGTTCGATCAAGCGGCTGCGCCACCTCGACGAGGTGTTGAATTCGGCCGAGGGCACGCAGTACACCAAGAAGGAGCGGCTGACGCTGCAGCGCGAGCGCGACAAGCTCGACCGTTCGCTTGGCGGCATCAAGGACATGGGCGGTTTGCCCGACCTGATTTTCGTGATCGACACCAACAAGGAAGACATCGCGATCCAGGAAGCGCAGCGGCTGAACATTCCGGTTGCTGCCATCGTCGATACCAACTGCGATCCGAAGGGCATCACGTATCTTGTCCCCGGCAACGATGACGCCGGTCGTGCGATCACACTCTATTGCGACCTCATCGCCCGCGCGGTGATCGACGGCATCTCGCGCTCGCAGGGCGCATCGGGCGTCGACGTCGGCGCGTCGGCGGCGCCGATCGACGAGGCGCTACCGGCGGCGACAGCGAAGCCGGAGTTCCAGGGCCTGCCGGGGCCGCGCGGCGTTGCCGACGACCTGAAGAAGCTGACCGGCGTGTCGGGAGCGATCGAGAAGGGGCTCAACGATCTGGGCATCTTCCACTACTGGCAGCTTGCTGAACTCGATCACGATACGGCGCACCACATCGCTGAAGAGGTGGGTCTGCCAGGCCGGGCCGACAGCTGGGTGGCGCAGGCGAAGAAGTTCGCCGAGGCTGAATAATTTAAGGCAAATCCTGCGGCCGGGCGGCGCGTCCGGCCGATCCCTTACGATCTTGATGCCGCATGGGCCGATGGCCATCTATGCGCATCGGCCCGGACGGGCAAAAGGAAGATGGACATGGCGACGATCACGGCAGCAATGGTCAAGGAACTGCGCGACAAGACCGGCGCAGGAATGATGGATTGCAAGCAGGCGCTCAATGAATCGGGCGGCGAGATGGAAGCCGCGGTCGACTGGCTGCGCAAGAAGGGCCTGTCGAAGGCGGCGAAGAAGGCCGGCCGCGTCGCAGCTGAAGGCCTGATCGGTGTGGTCGTTTCCCCGGCCAAGGGAGCGATGGTCGAGGTGAATTCCGAGACCGACTTCGTCGCGCGCAACGAGCAGTTCCAGGGTCTCGTGAAGATGATCGCCCAGGTCGCGCTCGACGTTGGTGGCGACGTCGAAAAGATCAAGGCGGCGAAGGTCGGCGACGTGACGGTCGAGACCGCGATTTCGGATGCGATCGCAACGATCGGCGAAAACATGTCGCTGCGGCGCGCCGCCCAGCTCTCGGTCGGGTCCGGCGTTGTCGCGAGCTACGTGCACAGCTCCGTCACTGATGGGCTCGGCAAGATCGGCGTGATGGTGGCGCTGGAGTCGACCGGCCAGAAGGACGAGTTGGCAGCATTGGGCCGCCAGGTCGCGATGCACATCGCGTCCACGAACCCGCTTGCGATCGACCCGTCGGGCGTCGATCCGTCGGTCGTCAAGCGCGAGAAGGATATTCTCGCCGACAAGTTTCGCCAGCAGGGCAAGCCCGAGGCCATGATCGACAAGATTACGGAGTCGGGTTTGAAGACCTTCTACAAGGAACAGACGCTGCTCGAGCAGGCCTTCATTTTCGACGACAAGAAGAGCGTCGCCCAGGCGCTCAAGGAAGCTGAGGGCAAGATCGGCGGTCCGGTGAAAGTGACCGGTTTCGTACGCTATGCTCTGGGTGAGGGAATCGAGAAGCAGGAATCCGACTTCGCTGCGGAAGTCGCCGCGGCTGCCGGAACCAACTGACGGAACCATCGGCTGGATTGCCCGGCTCCGATCAGGCTTCGCCGACTGATCTAGCGGGCTTTCCGGATGCGCGTGAGCACATCCGGCTGACCAGTGCGCTGGATTAACGTTCGTAGCACCATCGCCGCTAAGTCCTGCGTGCGAACGTCAAATCCAAAGGCGCACTCGCTGCATAAAGTTGCTAGTGTCCCTCTGGTTCTACCGTTCGCATACGAGGTCGCCGCCAAGTGATGCGAACGTCAGATCCGGGACACCAGGTCACAGGGAGCGCCGCAATGGCTGAAGCGAAGTACCGGCGCGTCGTCGTCAAGCTCTCCGGCGAATACCTTGCCGGCGACCAGCCTTTTGGCATTCATCAGCCGACCATCGACCGAATCGCCGGCGACCTGATCGAGGCTCAGGAGCTGGACGTGGAGCTCGCTGTCGTTGTTGGCGGCGGCAACATCTTTCGTGGCGTCGAGGTGTCCTCGCGCGGTGTATCGCGGGCGCGAGGTGACACTATGGGCATGCTGGCCACAGTGATGAACTGCCTGGCGCTTGAATCCGCGCTCGAGCGTCTTGGCCAATCGGCCCGGGTGCTGTCGTCTTTCGTGATGCCGCAGGTCTGTGAACTGTTCACTCGCAGTGCAGCACACAAATACCTCGCCGAGAACCGGATCGTGTTGCTTGCCGGTGGGACCGGCAATCCGTTCTTCACCACCGACACCACTGCAGTTCTACGCGCCGCCGAGATCGGCGCGAACGCGGTCCTGAAGGCCACCAACGTCGATGGCGTCTATTCGGCCGACCCGAAGAAAGACCCTTCCGCGACGCGTTTTGAACGACTGACCCACTCTCAGGCGCTGGAAGGCGGCTACAAGGTCATGGACGCCACCGCCTTCGCCCTTGCCCGGGAAACCGCGATGCCTATCATCGTGTTTTCCATCGCCGAATCCGGCTCGATCGGCGCTATTCTGAGCGGCGACGGGCAGGGCACCATCGTCGCCGGTTGAGCATGAAGTCGGTCAAATCGGCCGAAGCTCACGGTACCGGCCGAAATCAGCTTTGCGAGGAGTTAAGGACATGTCGTCCGGATCATTTGACATCAACGATCTGAAACGCCGGATGCAAGGCGCGACGTCGTCGCTCAAGCATGAGCTTGGCGGATTGCGTACCGGGCGTGCGGCAATCTCGATGCTCGAGCCGGTGCAGGTCGAAGCTTACGGCACGCATATGCCGCTGAACCAGGTGGCGACCGTCAGCGTGCCCGAACCGCGCCTGTTGTCGGTCCAGGTGTGGGACAAATCGATGGTGCACGCCGTCGAGAAGGCGATCATCAATTCCAATCTGGGATTGAGCCCCGCGACCGAGGGGCAGGTGATCCGGCTGAGAATTCCTGAACTCAATCAGGAGCGGCGCAAAGAGCTCGTGAAGGTGGCGCACAAATATGCAGAGGCCGCCCGCGTTGCAGTCCGCCATGTTCGCCGCGATGGCCTCGACGTCATCAAGAAGCTCGAAAAGGATCACAAAATCTCCGAGGATGATCAGACACGCTTGTCTAGCGAGGTACAAAAGGCGACCGATCACGAGATCGCCGAAATCGACAAGATGCTCGCCACCAAGGAAAAGGAGATTATGACGGTCTGATGAGCACGACCGAAACAGCTGCGCTTGCGCAGGCACCGGCGCACGCCGATGTACCGCGCCATGTTGCCATCATCATGGATGGCAACGGCCGCTGGGCGGCGGCGCGTGGATTGCCGCGCGGCGAAGGCCATCGACGGGGTGTAGAGGCGTTGCGCAAGGTCGTGCGCGGCGCCGGCGAGCTCGGCATTGCCTATCTGACGATTTTTTCCTTCAGCTCGGAAAACTGGTCGCGGCCGGTGGAAGAGATCGGTGATCTGTTCGGCCTGTTGCGCCGCTTCATTCGCAACGATCTCGCCGAGCTGCACCGCGATGGGGTTCGCGTGAGAGTGGTCGGCGAGCGCGAAGGCCTTGAGTCCGACATCGTCGCGCTCCTGAACGAGGCCGAAGACCTCACGCGCGACAACACCCGCATGACGCTGGTCGTGGCCTTCAACTATGGTTCGCGGCAGGAGATTGCCCGCGCGGCGCAACGGCTGGCGCAGGAGGTCGCGGATGGTCGACGTGATGCGTCGACAATCAATGCCGACCTGCTCGAAACCTATCTCGACACATCGGGCATTCCGGATCCGGATCTCATCATCCGCACCAGCGGCGAGCAGCGGCTGTCGAATTTCCTGATGTGGCAGGCGGCCTACAGCGAGTTCGTCTTCGTGCCGTTGCACTGGCCCGATTTCGACAAGGCCGCGCTTGAACGCGCGGTCGACGAGTATGCGCGGCGCGAGCGTCGTTTCGGTGGTCTCGCCGCCAAGACGGGATCCTGAGGCGGTGGCCGACCGCGCAACGGCAGGCGACGGCGCTTCGGGGCTGCGATCCAACCTTGCATTGCGGGTGATGGCGGCGCTGGTGCTGGCGCCGCTGGCGATCGCAGCCGCCTGGTTCGGCGGCGCGTTCTGGCTCGGCCTTGCGACCATCACAGTCATCGGCCTGTTTGGTGAATGGCTGATGATCGTCGGCAACTTGCGGCGGCCGGTGCTGTTCTGGGGGTTCCTTGCATTGGCCGCCGTTGGCATTTCACTCGGCGTCGGCAATCTGGAGATCGCCAATCTCTCGGTCGCGCTCGGCCTGTTCGCGATGTTCCTGTTTTCTACGCCGGCGCATCGCTCCTGGACCGCAATCGGACTTGCCTATACCGCAGCGGCGCTGTTTGCCTGCGTGCTGGTGCGGCGCGATCCGGCATATGGCTTTATCGCGCTGATCTTCGTGTTCCTCGTGGTGTGGATCACGGACATTCTCGGCTATTTCGTCGGCCGAGGTCTCGGCGGTCCAAAACTCTGGGTCCGGATCAGCCCCAAAAAGACCTGGTCGGGCGCGATTGGCGGCGTGCTCGGCAGCATGGCCTTTGCCGTGGCATTTGCGGCGGCCGGTTACGGTAAAGTGCTGCCGATGCTGTTGCTTGGAACTGTGATCTCCGTCATATCCCAGTTTGGCGATCTGTTCGAATCTGCCCTCAAGCGGCAGTTCGGCGTAAAGGATTCGAGCCAGATTATCCCTGGACACGGCGGTCTTCTGGATCGACTCGATGGATTTATGGCGGCGATCATTGCCGCCGCAATAATAGGTTACATGCGCTCTGGGACCGAGGCGATCGGTCAGGGCCTTTTGGTATGGTGATGTAATGAGCGCAGTTCCACTGCGGGCGAGCGAATTTCAGCCGCAGGTCGATCGGGTTGTGACCGTGCTTGGCGCCACCGGTTCGATCGGCACCAGCACGATCGATCTGTTGCGCCGTTCGCGGGACCGCTTCCGCGTCGAGGCGCTGACCGCACATAGCAACGTTGCGGCACTTGCCAAACTCGCGATCGAATTCAACGTCCGCTTCGCTGCAGTCGCAGAGGAGCAGCGTTACGACGAACTGAAGTCCGCGCTGGCCGGCACCGGCATTGCTGTCGGCGCAGGTGAGGGCGCCATGATCGAAGCGGCGCAGCGTCCTGCCAACTGGGTGATGGCAGCGATGAGTGGTGCCGCTGGGCTGAAGCCCGCAATCGCTGCCGCCGAGCGCGGCGTCACCGTGGCGCTTGCCAACAAGGAATGCCTTGTTTGCGCCGGCGAAGTGTTCATGCGGACTGCAGAAAAGAACGGCGCCTGCGTGCTCCCGGTGGATTCGGAGCACAATGCGCTTTTTCAGGCGATGGGCGCGGGCCGCCGCGAGGATCTGACCAAGGTCATCCTGACGGCGTCGGGCGGACCATTCCGAACCTGGACGCGCGAGCAAATCGAGAACGCGACGATCGAGCAGGCGCTCAAGCATCCGAACTGGAGCATGGGCAGGAAGATCACGATCGATTCCGCCTCGATGTTCAACAAGGGGCTCGAAATCATCGAGGCCTACCATCTGTTCGACCTGGAGCCAGACCAGATCGATGTGCTGGTCCATCCGCAGTCGATCATCCACGGGTTGGTCGAATTCTCCGACCGCTCGGTGATCGCACAGATGGGCGCGCCCGACATGCGCACGCCGATCGCTCATTGCCTGGCGTGGCCGGAGCGCATCGACGGTCCAGCGCAGAAGCTCGACCTTGCCGCCATTGGCCAATTGACGTTCGAGGCCCCGGACCCGGTCCGCTTTCCGTCACTTCGCCTCGTTCAGGCGGCGCTTCGGGCGGGGGGGGCGATCCCGACCGTATTCAACGCGGCGAACGAAGTCGCCGTCGACGCGTTCCTGAACGGCAGGATCGGCTTCGGCGGCATCGCGCGGCTGGTCGAAGCGACCATGGAGGCGGCTGCACGGACCAATTCGTTACCGCAGACGGCCGACGATGCGCTTTCTATTGACCATAGTTCACGAAATATGGCGCGCAGCCTCTTGCCTGAAATTGCCGCAAAGGCATCTTAACGGATTGGGGGGAGGGTCGCCGCAGCCGCGTGCGCTCTAAGCTGTTGATGCCGCGCATGATCTTCGCCACGACGGCCCCGGTTCCGGCCGATTGGGCGTGTAGCTAAGGGAACGGATGGTGGACTTTTTTCTGAGTGGGTTCAGCACGCTTGGCAACGGCGTGGTGGGCTATGTGGTTCCATTCCTGTTTGTGCTGACGATCGTCGTCTTCTTCCATGAGCTCGGCCATTTTCTGGTCGCGCGCTGGACAGGCGTAAAGGTCCTGACCTTCTCGATCGGTTTCGGCCCGGAACTCATCGGCTTCAACGACCGACGCGGAACGCGCTGGAAGCTTTCGGCCATTCCGCTCGGCGGCTACGTCAAGTTCTTTGGCGACGAAAGTGAAGCAAGCACGCCGTCCGCCTCGGCGCTCGCCAAGATGTCGGACGAGGATCGCAAGGTCAGTTTCCACCACAAGGGCGTTCTGGCGCGTGCGGCGATTGTCGCTGCCGGGCCGATCGCGAATTTCCTCCTGGCGATCGTCATATTTGCCAGCCTTTTCACCTTCTTTGGCAAGCCGAGCGCGAGCGCGCGTGTCGATACCGTGCAGGCCGACAGCGCAGCCGCCGCGGCCGGCATTCAGCCGGGCGACCTGATCACCGCGATCGACGGTGCCGCTATCGAGAGTTTCTCGGACATGCAGCGGATCGTCTCGACCAGAGCCGGTCAGGCGCTCACACTTGCGGTCAAACGCGGCAACACGAACCTTGAACTCCGCGCGACGCCCAATCTGCGCGAAATCAAGGACAATTTCGGCAATACGCATCGCATTGGCGTGCTCGGCATCACCCGCGCCTCGTCGCCCGAGGATGCCGCGAACACAAAGGTCGATCCGGTCACCGCGCTCGGGCTCGGTGTGAAGGAAACCTGGTTCGTCGTCGATCGGACGCTTGCCTATATCGGCGGAGTGTTCGCGGGACGCGAAGCCGCCGACCAGATTGGCGGGCCTATTCGAATCGCGCAGATTTCCGGCCAGGTCTCGACCATCGGACTGACCGCGCTTATCCATCTGGCTGCGGTTTTGTCCGTATCGATCGGGCTCCTGAACCTGTTTCCGGTGCCGCTGCTCGATGGCGGTCACCTTTTGTACTACGCGGTTGAGGCCATTCGAGGACGCCCCCTGTCCGAGCGGGCACAGGAAATGGGCTTCCGTGTCGGTCTTGCCCTCGTTCTGATGTTGATGATCTTCGCGACCTACAACGACATCCTGCACATCTTCCGGGCCACGTCGTAGAGATTCTGCCGCCACGTCCGATAGGGGACCTTTGTCAAGCCGTGGCGGAAGAGCAACGTGTTGGTTGGAAATTGGAAATTGGCTGCGAAACGAGGTTTGCCGCTTTGCTGAAATTAGCTACAAGCAGCCTCGGAATGGGGATTCTGTCGGACGCGGGGCGCGTGTCGGCGTGAGTTTGATGAGGGCGCTTGGCGAATGAGACTTGGACTGAGAACGCTGCGGGGGGGTCTCGCCGCTGTCCTGATAACTGTCGCACTGCCGGCCGCGTTGGTGGGTGCGACGACCGTTGCATCCCCGGCCATCGCCCAGAGTGCTTCATCGATCGTCGTTGAAGGCAATCGGCGGGTCGAAGCCGATACCATTCGCAGCTATTTCAGGCCCGGCTCGGGCGGTCGCATCGACAGCGGCAGCATCAACGATGCGCTGCGCGCACTGTACGAGACAGGCTTGTTCCAGGACGTGCGCATCAACCAGGCCGGCGGCCGTCTCGTCGTCACTGTCATCGAAAACCCGGTGATCAGCCGCGTCATCTTCGAGGGCAACCGGAAGATGAAGGACGAGCAGCTCGCCAGCGAGGTGCAGTCCAAGCCGCGCGGCAGCTTGTCCCGACCGCTGGTGCAGTCGGACACGCAACGCATTACGGAAATCTACCGCCGCCAGGGCCGTTACGACGTCTCGGTGGTCCCTCAGATCATCGAGCAGCCCAACAACCGCGTCGACCTTATCTTCGAGGTCAATGAAGGCGGCAAGACTGGCGTCAAATCCATCGAGTTCGTCGGCAACAAGGCGGTTTCGGATTATCGCCTGCGCGACGTCATCAAGACGCGCGAAACCAACCTCTTGAGCTTTCTTGGCTCGGGCGACGTTTATGATCCGGATCGCGTCGAGGCCGACCGCGATCTCATTCGACGCTATTATCTGAAGAACGGCTATGCCGACATTCAGGTGGTTGCGGCGCTGACCGAATATGATCCGCAGCGACGTGGCTTCCTCGTGACCTTCCAGATCGAAGAAGGTCGGCAGTATCGCGTTGGTTCGATCGACATCCAATCGAACATTCGCGGTCTCGATCCGAACGCCTTCCGGTCGTTCCTGCGCCTCGGTGTCGGCTCGGTCTATAATGGCGAGGCGATCGAGAAGTCCGTCGAAGAAATTACCGTGGAAGCGGCGCGGCGCGGCTACGCCTTCGCCACCGTGCGCCCGCGTGGAGAGCGCAACTTTGAGAACGGGACCGTCTCGATCGTCCTGGTGCTCGAAGAGGGGCCGCGCGTCTATGTGGAGCGAATAAACGTTCGCGGCAACACGCGCACCAAGGACTATGTGATCCGTCGCGAATTCGATATCGCCGAAGGTGACGCCTACAACCGTGCGCTGATCGACCGCGCCGAGCGCCGCCTGAAGAATCTCGACTACTTCAAGACGGTGAAGATCCTGACCGAGCCCGGCTCGTCGGCAGACCGCGTCGTTATCGTTGTCGATCTCGAGGAGAAATCCACTGGCGACTTCTCGGTGTCCGGCGGCTACTCGACCTCGGACGGCTTCCTGGCGGAGGTCAGCGTCTCCGAACGTAACCTGCTCGGAACAGGCCTTTATGCAAAGGCGGGCGTACAGTACGGCGAACGTACGCGGGGCTACAACGTCTCCGTCGTCGAGCCCTTCCTGTTCGGCTATCGCATTGCGGGCGGCATCGACATCTTCCAGCGCCAACAGCTGCCATCGAGCTACGTCTCGTATGAGACGACGACGATCGGCGGCTCGGCCCGGCTGGGTTTTGCGCTTCGCGAAGACCTCTCGATGCAGGTGCGCTACTCGCTGTACCGGCAGGAAGTTGGCATCGATCCGACACTGCAGAACTGTAACAACAACGTTAACAACGCGAGCTTGGGGTTCAATCCCACGCCGTCTTACGTCTTGAACCCAACCAACGGACTGCCTGTCGGCTTTGATTCTGCGGCTTACCTGGCTGCAACCAGCGGCCTTGGGTGTTATGCGGACGGCGAGGCGTCGCTGCCGATCAAGATCGAGCTCGCCAACGGCGCTGTCTGGACTTCGTCGGTTGGCTACACGCTCGCCTACAACACCCTCGACAACAACAAGGACCCGACGAGTGGTCTGCTCGCCGAATTCCGCCAGGACATTGCTGGTCTGGGCGGCGACGTGAAGTACCTCCGTTCGGCCGTGGATGCCCGCTTCTATTTCCCGGTTATTTCGGACGTCGTCGGCGTGCTGCGCGGTCAAGGCGGTCACATCATGGGATTGGGCGGCGGCGATCTTCGTATGCTGGACCACTTCCAGATGGGCCCGAACCTGGTCCGCGGCTTTGCGCCGGTCGGCATCGGTCCGCGCGACATCACGCTCGGCACCGCACAGGACGCGCTTGGCGGTACGATGTACTGGGGCGCATCGGTCGAACTGCAGATGCCGTTCTGGTTCCTACCCAAGGAAGCGGGTCTGAAGGGAGCGATCTACGCTGACGCCGGTTCGCTCTGGGACTATAAGGGACCGGAGACGTTCCCCTCGACACTGGAGTCGATCACGGTCGCGCAGAACGGCATGCAGGTTCGCGCTTCGGTTGGTGCCGGCATCATCTGGCAGTCGCCGTTCGGACCCTTGCGTTTCGACTATGCCATCCCGGTGGCGAAAGGCCCGAACGACCGCACGCAGGAATTCAGGTTCGGCGGCGGCACCAGCTTCTGATCGTGGAGCGGTCGGAAAGTCGAACGGTCTCGCTGCTTTGGCGGAGCGAGGCCGTTTTCGGCTGATGATGGCGAGGTCATGAGGCATCACAGATTTTTCAGCGAGCCGCCCAGGCTGACGCTTGCCGATATCGCCGAGATGACCGGCGCAGTGCTCGCCGATTCAACGCGCGCACTGGTGCCGATCACTGGTCTCGCCGTGTTGGACGAGGCAGGGCCTTCGCAGCTGACCTTCCTGGAGAATGCGAAGTACGCGCCGAAGCTCGCGAGCTGCCACGCTGCGGCATGTCTGGTCAGCCGGCGGCTGGAGCAGGAGCTGCCGTCCCGCGTGGCGGTGCTTCGCGTCGCCGATCCTTATCGGGCCTTTGTCGCTGTCGCGCGGAGGATGCATGCCGACGCACTCAAGCCGCATGTGCAATCTGGCGCCGAAGGCGTTTCGCCGATGGCCGTTGTTCATCCGACGGCCAGGCTTGAAGAGGACGTGACCGTCGAAGCTCACGCAGTGATCGGACCGGGTGCCGAAATCGGAACCGGTACCATCATCGGGCCAGGGGCCGTGATCGGTCCCTATGTAACGGTCGGACGTGGTTGCGCGATCGGCGCTGGCACCACCATTGCCTGCAGCCTGATTGGCAACGCCGTCATCGTCCATCCGGGCTGCCGGATCGGGCAGGATGGTTATGGATTTCTGCCGGGCGCCGATGGCCATGCGAAGGTGCCGCAGACCGGCCGGGTTATCATCCAGAACGACGTGGAGATTGGCGCCAACACCACGATTGATCGCGGAGCGCTGCGTGATACCGTGATCGGCGAAGGTACGAAAATCGACAATCTGGTGCAAATTGCACACAACGTGGTGGTCGGCCGCCGCTGCCTCGTCACCAGCCAGGTTGGTATCGCGGGAAGCGTGACCCTGGGCGAGGGAGTGGCATTGGGTGCGCGCGTCGGCATCAACAATCACGTGACGATCGGCGACGGCGCGCAGATCGCCGCAACCAGTATCGTGCACGACGACGTGCCGCCAGGCGCCCGATGGGGTGGTACGCCAGCCAAGCCCGTCAAACTCTGGTTCCGCGAGATGATGCTGCTTGAACGGATGGCCCGCGAGGCCGCGACAGGAGAGGCGGACGCGCGCCCACGTGGAGCGCACCCGGGACCCGAGGAATGACACAAACGACGCTCGAAGCGGCCGATATCAACTTCATCTTGAAGACCCTGCCGCATCGCTTTCCATTTCTGCTGATCGACCGCGTGCATTCAATCCGCGGTGATGAGTTCGCTGTGGGCGTCAAGAACGTGACCGCCAACGAACCGCAATTCATGGGACACTTCCCGGAGCGACCAGTGTTTCCCGGCGTCTACATGATCGAGGGAATGGCGCAGACGGCAGGCGTTATTTGCATCTGCTCGGGCAAAGTGCCGACAGGGAGCTCGCCGACGGTCTACTTCATGACTATCGACAAGGCGAAATTCCGCAAGCCCGTGATCCCGGGCGACACGATCGAATATCACATGACCAAGATCGCCCAGCGCAAGAACATGTGGTGGTATCGCGGCGAGGCGCGGGTCGGGGACGTGCTGGTCGCCGAGGCCGAAGTCAGCGCCATGCTCAGCGCCTGAATGTTTGATGCCCGCGTGCTAGTCTTACCGCTTTGACGTTCGTACTACCCTTGGCGCCAAGCCCGGCATGCGAACGTTAGAACCGGGACACCGTCATCATGCGTAACAATTCATGACCACATGCGGCGATCGAATTTGCATATACGCGCAAGGAAAGGTCTTGCAGCGTGTCGCCGTAACGCGCGGCAATGAGGGGTGAAATGGCGACGATTGATCCCACAGCCAGGATCGAAGATGGAGCGCGCGTCGCGGCCGACGCGGAGATTGGTCCGTTCTGCATCGTTGGCAAGGACGTGACGATCGGCAGCGGCTGCCGGCTGCTCTCACACGTCAACGTCACGGGCCGCACGACGATCGGCGCCGGCTCCCTGATCTATCCGTTCGCATCACTCGGGACAGCGCCGCAGTCGCTTGCCTATCGTGGTGAACCGACGATGCTTGAGATCGGCGAGAACTGCACGATCCGCGAGTCGGTAACGATGAACGTGGGGACGGTCAGTGGTGGCGGCGTGACGCGGGTCGGACGTCGAGGTTACTTCATGTCCTACAGCCATGTCGGACATGATTGCCGGGTCGGCGACGATGTGATTTTTGCGAACTCTGCCACGCTCGGCGGCCATTGCGACGTCGGCGACAATGTCTTCATCGGGGGCTTGAGCGCCGTGCACCAGTTTGGGCGCGTCGGTTCGAATTCGATGATCGGCGGCGTGACCGGCGTACGTGGCGACGTTATCCCGTTCGGACTGGCCAATGGGCAGTATGCGTTCCTTGACGGGCTGAACATCGTCGGCATGCGTCGGCGCAAGTTCACGCGCGAGCGGTTACACAAGGTTCGTTCGTTCTATCAGGAGCTGTTTCACGGTGGGGGCGCGTTCGCGGACAGGTTGGCCGCCTTGCAGGACGAGCGCGAAAGCGATCCGGCGATCGCCGAGATCCTCGATTTCCTCGGACAGGACGGAAAGCGATCGCTTGTGCTTCCGAAGCAATCCAGCGGCCGGGCTTCACTCGAGGCTTGATGGCGATGCCGGGTGCCACGGACAATTTCAATACCGGCATTGTCTCGGGTAGCGGCGCGCTTCCATTTGCAGTTGCGGACTCCCTGGTTGCCCGGGGGCGCGTACCCGTCGTGCTCGGCATCCGCGGTTTCTGCGATCCGGAAAGGATCACGCGTTACCGTCACCACTGGATCGCACTTGGGCAACTGGGGCGGCTGACGCGACTGCTACGCGCGGAACGCTGCCGCGACGTCATGTTCATTGGCGGGCTTGTTCGTCCGGCCCTGTCGGAGATCAGACTGGATTTCGGCACCTTGCGCGTCACGCCACGTATCATTGCCGCTTTTCGCGGCGGCGACAATCATCTGCTCACCGGTATCGGCCGCATCATGGAAATGCACGGATTCCGAATGGTCGGGGTGAAGGAGGTCGCGCCGGATCTGGTGATGCCTGAAGGCGTTCTGACGCGCACCGAACCCGATGACGGCGCGAAAACGGACATCGCTACGGGTCTCGATCTGCTGCGCGCACTGAGCCCTTTCGATGTCGGCCAGGCGGTGGTGGTGATCGACGGCAACGTCGTTGCGGTGGAAGACATCGAAGGCACCGACGCCCTGCTTGCGCGTGTCCAGCGTCTCCGCGGCGAGGGACGCATCAGGTCGAGGGCAGGGCGCGGCGTGCTGGTCAAAGCGCCGAAAACTCAGCAGGATGTGCGGTACGACCTGCCTACATTCGGGCCGCGCACGGTCGAGGGCGCAGCGGCCGCGGGGCTTGGCGGCATCGCCATCGTCGCCGGCTACACGCTGATGGCCGAGCCGGAAAAGGTCGTGGCGGCCGCTGACAAGGCGCATCTGTTCCTGACGGGCCTCGCCGCCAAACCGGCTGCACCTGTGGCATGAACGCTCCCGGGATGGCGCAACGAGCAAACATCTTCCTGGTCGCCGCGGAAGAATCCGGCGACCGGCTCGGCGCCAATCTGATGCGCGAACTGCGTGCTAATCTTGGCGACCACGTCACGTTTTCCGGTGTCGGTGGTCGCGCCATGGCGCAGCAGGGTCTGGCAACGCTTTTCCCAATCGACGAACTTTCGATCATGGGGCTGGCGTCAATTCCGCGTAAATTACCGATGATCCTTCGCCGCATCAGGCAGACGACCGACAGCGTGCTGAGTGTCAGGCCGGACGTGCTCGTCATCATCGACAGCCCGGATTTTACGCAGCGTGTCGCCAAGCGGGTGCGGCGACGCGATCCTGCCATCCCGATCGTCGACTATGTTTCGCCAACGGTCTGGGCCTGGCGACCAGGCCGTGCCCGCGCCATGAGCCGATATGTCGACCGCCTGCTCGCGCTCCTGCCGTTCGAGCCGGATGTTCACAAACGCCTTGGTGGACCACCATGCACCTATGTCGGCCACCCGCTGCTCGAACAGCTCGATGTATTGCGGCCGAATGTTTTGGAAGAGGAGCGGCGGCAGCGCGAGGCCGTTCTCGTCGTGCTGCCAGGTAGCCGCCGCATTGAAATCCGCCATCACATGCAGCCGTTCGGCGAAACGCTGGCGCAACTGCGTGACATGGGCGTCGCCTTCGAGCCGGTACTGCCGGCGCTGCCACATCTCGCCGATCTGATCCGCGAAACGAGCGCGAACTGGCCTGTTCAGCCGCACATCGTGATCGGAGACGATGAGCGACGAGCGGCCTTTCGGATCGCCAGGGCGGCGCTGGCAAAGTCCGGCACCGTGACGCTTGAGCTCGCGCTCTCCGGAGTGCCGATGGCGACTGCTTATCGAGGAACGGCGTGGGAGGCATTCATCGCGCGCCGGCTGGTGCGCGTGCCGTCGGTGATCCTGGCCAATCTCGTCCTCGGCGAGAACGCCGTGCCCGAGTTCCTGCAAGAGGACTGCACGGCCGCCCGGCTGGCGCCGGCCCTGCGCGATCTCATGCAGGACGGCCAGGTCCGCAGGAGACAGCTCGATGCCTTCGGCCGGCTCGACACCGTCATGTCGACCGGTGAACGATCGCCGAGCCAGCGCGCGGCCGACGCCGTGGCCGCGACCATCCGCAGATAGCAGAGTTTGTGCGAGCGAGGCCTGAACGAAAAAGGCCGGCGCCAATGGCGCCGGCCCTGACTGTGGACCTGCGTCCGTTATTTGCGCTTGTCGAGCGGGATGTACTGTCGTTCGACGTCGCCCGTGTAGAGCTGGCGCGGGCGGGCGATCTTGTAGTTCGGGTCGTCGATCATTTCCTTCCACTGCGCGATCCAACCGACGGTGCGCGCGACGGCGAACAACACGGTGAACATCGAGGTCGGGAAGCCAAGCGCCTTCAGCGTGATACCTGAGTAGAAGTCCACGTTTGGATAGAGCTTGCGGCTGATGAAGTAATCGTCGCTCAACAGAATCCGTTCGAACTCCAGCGCGACCTGCAGCACCGGATCGTTCTCGTGGCCGGTTTCCTTCAAGACCTCATGGCAGAGCTGCTGCATGATCTTCGCGCGGGGGTCGTAGTTCTTGTAGACGCGGTGGCCGAAGCCCATGACGCGGAAGAGGTCTTCCTTGTCCTTGGCGCGCTTGATGAAGGCCGGGATATTCTTCACGTCGCCGATCTCGGTCAGCATCTTCAGTGCCGCTTCGTTGGCGCCGCCATGCGCGGGTCCCCACAGGCAGGCAATGCCGGCCGCGATGCAGGCGAACGGGTTCGCGCCCGACGAACCGGACGAACGCACGGTGTTGGTCGAGGCGTTCTGCTCGTGGTCGGCATGCAGGATGAAGATCTTATCGAGTGCGCGCGAGAGGACGGGATTGACCTTGTACTCTTCGCAAGGCACGGCGAAGCACATCCGCATGAAATTCGACGCGTAGTCGAGCGAGTTCTGCGGATAGATGAACGGCTGGCCGATCGTGTACTTGTACGCCATCGCCGCCAGTGTCGGCACCTTTGCGATCATGCGCATCGAGGCGACCATGCGCTGATGTGGATCGTTGATGTCAGTCGAGTCGTGATAGAACGCCGACAGCGCGCCGACCGAGGCCACCATTACAGCCATCGGATGTGCGTCGCGGCGGAAGCCCTGGAAGAAGCGGGCCATCTGCTCGTGAACCATCGTGTGGTTCGTAACGCGGTTGACGAAATCGGCCTTCTGGGCCTTGTTCGGAAGTTCGCCTTCCAGCAGCAGGTAACAGGTCTCAAGAAAATCGCCTTGGGCGACCTGCTCGATCGGGTAGCCTCGGTAGCGGAGGATGCCGGCATCGCCGTCGATATAGGTGATCTTCGATTCACAGCTTGCGGTAGCCATGAACCCCGGATCGTAAGTGAAGATGCCAGCCTTGTTGTAGAGCGTCGAGATGTCCACCACGTCGGGACCCTCGGTGCCGTTCTTGACCGGGAAATCGTAGCTCTTGTTGCCAACCGTCAGCGTGGCGGTCTTGCTTGTATTGCTTGCGTCCATGGCTAATTCCCCGGATCGTTTTCGGTGGCTGATGCGGCTGAAGGTCGTCGCTGGAAGCGCGACCTTGGGCCGCGGGAAGGGCTCCGGTCACTTGCGTAGCTTATTGCCGTTTGCATCGCAAGATGGCTGAAACCCGGCATTTAACAGGCCTTTAACCGGACGACAAATCACCAAGCCGGGCGAGACATTCGTCCTTACCGAGCACCGCGAGCACGTCGAAAATTCCCGGTGACGTCGTACGCCCGGTCAGCGCTATGCGCAGCGGCTGTGCAATGGCACCGAGCTTGAGGGAACTCTGTTCGGCAAAGGTGCGGATTGCTGCTTCGGTTGTTTCGGCTGTCCACGGCGATACCTGGCTCAGAATGTTCTTCAAATCGCCGATCAGCTTGTGCGTGTCGTCGTTGAGCAGCGCCGATGCCTTCGCATCCATCGTCAGCGGTCGCGGGGCGAAGATGAACGCTGAACTATCGACCAGGTCGAGAAGGGTTTTTGCCCGCTCCTTCAGGCCGGGCATCGCCTGCAACAGCTGAGCACGGGAGTGATCGTTCAGTCTGTTCTGAATGTCGGAACCGTTCGGTACAAATTTCAGCACATCCTCGAACGCGGCGACGAGCGCGCGATCGTCGGAGTTGCGGATGTAGTGCCCGTTCAGGCTCTCCAGTTTCGCGAAATCAAACCGCGCGGCGGAACGTCCGACTGCCGGCAGATCGAATGCGTCAATCAGCTCCTGCGTCGAGAAGATTTCCTGATCGCCGTGGCTCCAACCGAGCCGCGACAGATAGTTGCGAAGAGCAACCGGCAAGTAACCCATGGCGCGATAGGCATCGACGCCGAGCGCGCCGTGCCGCTTTGAAAGCTTTGAGCCGTCCGGCCCGTGGATCAGAGGGATGTGTGCCATTATCGGCACCTCCCAGCCAAGCGCATCGTAGATCTGCTTCTGTCGCGCACCGTTGGTCAGATGGTCGTCGCCGCGGATGATGTGGGTCACGCCCATGTCGTGGTCGTCGACCACCACCGACAGCATGTAAGTCGGATTGCCGTCCGAGCGCAGCAAGACGAAATCGTCGAGGTTCTCGTTCTGCCAGACCACGCGTCCTTGCACCTGATCCTCGATCACCGTCTCGCCGGTGAGCGGCGCCTTCAGACGGATGACCGGCTTAACGTTCGGGCGCGCCTCCGACGGATCGCGGTCGCGCCAGCGGCCATCGTAAAGGCGGGTCTTGCCCTCGGCGCGCGCCTTCTCGCGCATCTCGGCCAACTCTTCCGGTGAGGCATAGCAGCGGTAGGCCCTGCCGGCCGCCAGCAACTGCTCGACCGCTTCACGATGTCGTGCGGCGCGCGCATACTGGTGGACAACCTCGCCATCCCAGTGAAGTTCCAGCCATTTCAGCCCGTCAAGGATCGCGTCGATCGCTTCCTCGGTCGAGCGTTCGCGGTCGGTGTCCTCGATCCGGAGCAGCATTTTGCCGCCGCGGCCGCGCGCGTACAGCCAATTGAACAGTGCAGTACGGGCGCCGCCGATATGGAGGAAGCCGGTAGGTGAGGGCGCAAAACGCGTGACGACAGATTTGGTCATTTACCGTGCGATAGTGTTGATTTAGGCGCTAGATAGCGTGGTCCGTGGCATAACAAAAGTGCTCGTTGCACCGCAGCGGGCTTGGCTCTCGGGGCTGGATTTGGCACATAGGCCTCTTATGAACGGAACTGGATCTGGCACGACATGGCGGCGGTAGCGGCAGAGGCGGACGCAGGGCGCGATTTCATCCGCGATATCATCGCTGCCGACCTGCAGAGCAAGCGGAATACGGGCGTCGTGACGCGCTTTCCGCCGGAGCCGAACGGCTACCTGCATATCGGCCACGCGAAATCCATTTCACTGAATTTTGGCGTCGCCGAGGAGTTTGGTGGCCGCTGCCATCTCCGCTTCGACGACACGAATCCGACCAAGGAAGAGCAGGAGTATATCGACGCCATTGAGGCCGATGTGCGCTGGCTCGGCTATGACTGGGGCCAGCATCTCCATTATGCATCGGATTATTTCGAGCAGCTCTATGAGTGGGCGGAGGACCTGATCCGCGCCAAGCTCGCCTATGTCGACGACCAGTCGCCTGAGGAGATGCGGCTGGCGCGCGGCACATTGACCGAACCCGGCAGGGACAGCCCCTTTCGTGACCGCTCGGTCGACGAGAACCTTGATCTATTCCGGCGGATGCGGGCGGGCGAATTTCCAAATGGCGCGCGCGTGCTGCGCGCCAGGATCGATATGGCTTCGGGCAACATCAACCTGCGTGATCCCGTCTTGTACCGGATCCTGCATGCTGAGCATCCGCGCACCGGCAAGACGTGGTCGATCTATCCGAGCTACGATTTCGCACACGGTCAGTCGGATGCGATCGAGCACATTACCCACTCGATCTGTACGCTGGAATTCGAGGACCATCGGCCCCTGTATGAGTGGTTCCTCGATAAGCTTCCAGTGCCGTCGAAGCCGCGGCAGTATGAGTTCGCGCGCCTCAATCTCACCTACACGGTGCTTTCCAAGCGCGTGCTGACGGAGCTTGTCCGCGGCGGCCATGTCTCGGGATGGGACGATCCGCGCATGCCGACCCTCGCCGGGCTCCGACGCAGGGGGGTACCGCCGGCCGCGATCCGCGATTTCGTCAAGCGCATCGGCGTCGCCAAGGCCAACAGCGTTGTCGACGTCGGAATGCTGGAGTTCTCGATCCGTGAGGTTTTGAACAAGACCGCCAGCCGGCGCATGGCGGTCCTGCGACCGCTGAAGGTCGTGATCGAGAATTATCCCGAAGGCCAGGTCGAGGAGCTCGAAGCGGTCAACCACCCGGACGACCCCACGGCCGGCACCCGTCGTATCAGCTTCGCCCGTGAGCTCTTCATCGAGCAGGAAGACTTCATGGAGAATCCGCCGAAGAAGTTCTTTCGGCTCTCGCCTGGCAATGAGGTTCGTCTGCGCTACGCCTACTTCATCAAGTGTCATGACGTGGTGAAGAACGCGGCTGGCGAAATCGTCGAGCTGCGCTGCACCTATGATCCTGCGACACGCGGCGGCAACGCGCCGGATGGGCGTAAGGTGAAAGCGACGTTGCACTGGGTCGCTGCCAACAGCGCGGTGCAGGCCGAGGTACGCGTTTACAATCAGCTCTTTGCCAAACCGGCGCCGGACGTGGCGAATTTCGCCGCCGACCTCAATCCCAATTCGCTCGAGGTCCTGAGCGACGCCAGACTTGAGCCATCGATTGCGGAGACGAATTCATCCGAACCGATGCAGTTCGAGCGTCAGGGATATTTCGCGCGCGACCCGGGCTCCAAGCCGGGCCGTCTTGTCTTCAACAGGACAGTCGGATTGCGCGACACATTTGCGAAGGAAGTTGGCAAGAGTTGATTGCTGTTGCGGAAAGCCGCGGGGCTTAGCCACAGTCACGCGTTGCGGAGTGCGTTGTGGTCCAGTGGGGCAGGGGCAGGAGCAAGGTCGAGACCTGGCTTCCCGACGTCGCATGGCGACGCCGCAGGGATTGGCCATGGCTCGATCGCGCAGGTGCACGCGCAGTGCGGATCGCCGCCTGGATCAAGAGCCAGCTCGTCGTCGAAGCGGCGCAGGGCCGGCTTTTCCCGTGGCTTGCCGTCGCATTCGGTGCGGGAATTGCGACCTATTTTGCAGCCGATCGCGAGCCAATCGTATGGATCGTGCTCTTGGTTGCAGCCGTGTTCGTCGTCGCTGCATGGCTTGCGCGGCGATCGCGCTATTTTGCGCTCGCGGCTCTCGCAGCCGCTGCTGCGGCAGGTTTCGCCACTGCCAGCCTGAAGACTGCGCGGATCGAGCACGGGGTACTGGCGCGGCCGATGTTCGCGGTTACGCTCGCAGGTTTTATCGAGGTGCGCGAAGAACGTGAACGCAGTGACCGCTTCGTGCTGCGCCTCGACCGGTTCGAGCCTGCGCGGGTCACGACCGACACACTGCCCAAGCTCGAGCGCGTCAGGCTGTCGGTGAAGAAGGGGACTGCGCCTGCAGTGGGCAGTTACGTCGAGTTGAAGGCGCGTCTGTCGCCGCCCTTCACCGCTCTGCGCCCGGGCGGCTACGATTTCGCACGCGACATCTACTTTCAGCGTATCGGCGCGTCGGGTTTTGTGCTCGGCGCGATCAAGCCGCTTGCCGCGCCGGAGAGCGGCGGCTGGTGGCTTGGCTATGCCGTCGCGATCAACAGCATGCGCGATGCGATCGATGCACGCATCCGTCAGACACTGTCGGGTGACGCCCGCGCGATCGCGACGGCGCTGCTCACGGGCAAACGGGACGCGATCACCTCGCCGGTCAACGAGGCGATGTACGTATCGGGCCTAGGCCACATCCTGTCCATCTCTGGCTATCACATGGCGCTCGTCGCCGGCGCGGTGTTCTTCGTGCTCCGCGCGCTACTGGCGCTGATCCCGTCGTTGACGGTCGGATTTCCGATCAAGAAATGGGCCGCCGCCGCAGCGCTTGTCGCAGCCGCGTTCTATCTGTTGCTGTCCGGGGCGGAGGTCGCAACGCAACGGTCGTTCCTGATGACAGCGGTGGTTCTCATCGGCGTCATGGTGGACCGCCGCGCGATCACTTTCCGGACACTTGCGGTCGCAGCGATGGTCGTGATGCTTCTTGCACCCGAAGCCGTGGTGCATCCGAGTTTCCAGATGTCATTTGCGGCGACGCTCGGTCTTGTCGCGCTCATGGATCGCGACCGGCCGCTGTTCTCTACCGCAGATCATTCGGGCGCGGCGCGTGCGGCGCTTTGGGGCGCGCGCGAGGTGGCGATCCTTGCTCTCGCTTCGCTGATCGCCGGCCTTGCCACCATGCCCTACGCGGCGTTCCACTTTCATCGCGCGACGCCCTACGGCCTCGTGTCGAACCTGCTGGCGATGCCGATCGTCTCGGGAGTCGTGATGCCGGCGGGGTTGTTCGGACTGCTGGCGATGCCGTTCGGATTTGACGGCGTGTTCTGGAGGTTGATGGATCTGGGCATCGGCTGGATGATCTCGGTCGCGCAATGGGTGGCCGCACTGCCGGGCGCCGTCGGGCGGGTCTCCGCCTTCGGCATGCTACCGCTGCTGCTCGCGACCTTGGGCCTGATCGTCATCGCCCTCATGCGCACGCCGTTGCGCTGGTGCGGCGCCCTGCCGATACTGATCGGAGCTGCTCTGGCGCTCGTCACGCCGCAGCCAGATGTTCTGATCGCCAGCGACGGACAGAGCGTCGCGGTGCGGGGGAGTGACGGGAAGCTGCGTTTCATGCAGACGAAGAAGGATGCTTTTGCCGTCAAGGACTGGCTTGCCGCCGATGCCGATGCCCGAGGGGCTGGCGACGCGACGCTTGCGCACGGTGCGCGATGCGACGCCGCCGGCTGCGCGGTACGAACAGCCAATGGAGGCTACGTCACGATCGCACAGCGCCTCAATGCATTTGCGGATGATTGTGCGAAGGCCGCGGTGATCGTCACGGCACTGCCGCCGCCTGCGGGCTGCAAGGCTCTGGTGTTCGGACAGGATCGCTTGAATGAAACAGGCAGCGTCGCGCTCTACGTCCGCGACGGCGCTTTCGTGGTCGATGCCGTCAAGCCTCCCGGAAGCAGCCGGCCGTGGGCGCGTCGTGCCCAAGCTACCAGCGATTCCAACGATGCTGCGGTCCGCCAGCCGACGTCGCGTCCGACCGACGCGACGCCTTCCGTCGACAGCCTTTCGCCGGAAGATCAGTAGACTTTCAGTAGCGACGGAAGATGCTGACCAGCTTACCCTGGATGCGCACGCGATTCGGCGGCAGGATGCGGACCTCGTAAGCGGAGTTCGCAGGTTCGAGCGCAATCGATGCGCCACGGCGGCGGAAGCGCTTCAGCGTGGCTTCCTCCTCGTCGATCAGCGCAACGACGATGTCGCCGGTGTTCGCGGCCTCCGTCTTCTGGATCATCGCCACATCGCCGTCGAGGATGCCTGCCTCGACCATCGAATCACCGCGCACCTCGAGCGCATAGTGGTCGCCGGAGCCGAGCATTTCGGGAGGCACATTGATGGTGTGGCTGCGCGTCTGCAGTGCCTCGATCGGCGTACCCGCCGCGATCCGGCCCATCACCGGGATCGCGACCGGACGGCCGCCTTCATCCTCGGAGACCGAGCGGACCTTGCCGAGATGGCCTTCGATGACGTTCGGGGTGAAGCCACGCCGCCCGTTTCCGAAGTTGCCGGCCGCCTGTTCGGGCAGCTTGATCACTTCGATGGCGCGCGCACGGTTGGGCAGGCGACGGATGAACCCACGCTCCTCCAGAGCCGTGATCAGGCGATGGATGCCCGATTTCGAGCGCAGGTCCAATGCGTCCTTCATCTCGTCGAAGGAGGGCGGGACGCCCGCTTCCTTCAGCCGCTCATTGATGAACCGCAGAAGCTCGTATTGTTTGCGCGTCAGCATCGTCGGCGAATCCCCCGAAATCTGTCATGGCCGGCCAATGTCCGTGGGGGACCCGCCGGCCTCAAGGCCGTTTCCGATTGTTCTCCGGTTCCGATCTTTCGACTAAACCTAGAAACAAATCATGAACGAACACTATATGTTCCATATGTGTTCTGCAAGCCCTTAATTTCTGGTCAACGGAGATGGATTTTGGAGAAGGATTTTGGGTCGCGCGACCGCGCCAGATCATGAGGGGAGTCTTAGCACCCTGCATGGTGCGCCTGCGGTGGCTGCCGGCGCGTGTGGCGGCCGGATGATAAGTGCATCGGCACGGCTGAGATTGGCGAGCAGGGAGCTGTCCTGGTGGCCCACGGGGGTGGCCAGAGGAGGGGCTCCGTGACGTTCCTGTAACGAGGCGCGCAGGTAGTCTTCGCGTAAGTCGTTGGCGGGCGTGTCGGTCCCCAGGACTGCGTCCTCGAGCGGCCAGGCGGTATCGGTCCGGCCGGTCAGCGTCCGAATCAGGGGGGCCAGGAACAGGATCGCGCAGACATAGGACGAGACCGGATTGCCCGGCAGACCCAGCACGCGAAGCGCGCCACGCCGCCCATGCATCATTGGCTTTCCCGGGCGCATGGCGATCTTCCAGAAGGCGATCTCCACGCCCTCGCTCTGAAGCGCCTGTTGCACCACATCGTGCTCGCCGACCGATGCGCCGCCGGTCGTCACCAGGATGTCAACGCCGGCATCGATCGCCTGCCGGATCGCCGCCGCTGTCTCCGCAACGGTGTCACGCGCGATGCCGAGGTCAATGACGTCCGCGCCCTCGTGCCGCGTCAGCGCCCGCAGCGCGTAGCCGTTCGAATAGACGATCTGGCCTGGAGCCGGCGCATTCCCCGGCATCACCAGTTCGTCGCCGGTTGCAAACAGCGCCACCTTCGGTTTCCGATGCACCGGCAGTGTCGCATGGTTCATCGATGCGGCGAGCGCGAGATCGCGGTCCAAGAGACGGTGCGATTTTTTCAGGAGTATCTGGCCGGCGCGAAAGTCGATCCCGGCGCGGCGGATATGTTTGCCAGGGGACGCGGCCTCGTTGACCGTGACCAAGTCGCCGTCACGCGTCGTGTCCTCCTGGATCACCACAGCGTCCGCGCCGTTCGGGATCACGCCGCCGGTGAAGATCCGGACCGCTTCGCCGGCCTGCACGGGGCGTGCAAATGGCCGGCCGGCAGCGACCTCGCCAATGACCTTCAGCTTTGCCGACAACGTCGCGTCCGCCGCACGCACCGCGTAGCCGTCCATGGCCGACATGTCGTCGGGCGGCTGGGTGCGCAACGCTGCCAGATCGCGCGCAAGCACGCGCCCGAACGCCTCGTCCAGCCCGACCTGTTCCTCAGCAAGGCCGGCTGCTCCGTCGAGCACGGCATTCAGCGCGTCCGCGACCGGCATCAGCGCCATGGCGTCACTCCTTCGCTTTGAAATGCCCCGACTTGCCGCCCTTCTTCTCGACCAGGCGGATGCCTTCGATGCGAATGCCCCGGTCGGCGGCCTTCACCATATCGTAGATCGTCAGACATCCGATCGAAACGGCGGTGAGCGCCTCCATCTCGACGCCCGTTTGACCTGATACCTTCACGGTGGCGCGCACGCGACAGCCCGGAAGCTTGCTGTCCGTTTCGATGTCGACCTCGACCTTCGACAACAGCAGCGGGTGGCAGAGCGGAATCAGCTCGTGCGTCCGCTTTGCCGCCATGATCGCAGCAATGCGTGCGGCGCCGAGCACGTCGCCTTTCTTGGCGTCGCCCTTGACGATCAACTCGAGCGTTGCAGGTTGCATGACCACCGCGCCTTCGGCGACGGCGATACGCTCGGTTGCGGGCTTTTCTGAAACGTCGACCATCCGCGCTTCACCCTTCGCATCGATATGCGTCAGCGATCTCTCGTTCGCTGAAGGGCCGCGCGGCATCTAGCGCGTTCCTGTCGTTTGCGGCGCGCCGGGGTGCGCGAGCAGGGCGCGCGTGGCTGCCGCGACGTCCGCCTGGCGCATCAAGCTCTCACCGACAAGGAACGTGGAAACGCCGACGCGCGCAAGCTGCGCGAGATCGGCCGGCGTAAAGATGCCGCTTTCGCCGACGGCAATACGATCTTTCGGAATCAGCGGCGCGAGTGCCTCGCTGGTTGCGAGCGTCGTCTCGAAGGTGCGCAGGTTGCGGTTGTTGACGCCGAGCAGCGGCGAGCGCAGCTTGCACGCGCGTTCGAGCTCGGCGCGGTCATGCACTTCCAAAAGCACGTCCATACCGAGCGCGAGACTTGCGTCCTCGATGTCGCGGGCCGCCGCGTCGTCGAGCGCCGCCATGATGATCAGGATGCAGTCGGCGCCGTACGCGCGGGCCTCCATCACCTGATAGGTATCGTACATGAAATCCTTGCGCAGCACCGGTAGCGAGACCGCTGCGCGCGCCGCCGTCAGATAGTCGAGGCTGCCCTGAAATGAGGGCCCGTCGGTCAGGACCGACAGGCACGTGGCGCCTCCAGCTTCGTAGGCGCGTGCGAGCTCCGGCGGATCGAAGTCTGAGCGGATCAGGCCCTTCGATGGCGAGGCCTTCTTGATTTCAGCGATCAGCGCGTAATCGCCGCGCGCTAGCACGTTGCGGATCGCGTCGGCGAAACCGCGCGGGGCGGGTGCCGCGCTGACCGCGGCCTCGAGCTCGATCAAAGGGCGCGCACGCTTGGCGCTCGCGATCTCTTCGCGCTTATAGGTTTCGATTTTCGTCAGGATATCGGCCATCGCTCTTAAAGCTATGTCACGTGTTTGAGACCGCAACGAGGCGACTCAGGCGATCGAGCGCCGCGCCGCTGTCGAGCGACTTGGCGCCGAGCGCGACGCCTTCCTTGAGGTCTTTCGCCTTGCCGGCGACCACGAAGGCTGCAGCAGCGTTCAGCAGCGCGACATCGCGAAAGGCGCCCGTCTTGCCCTCAAGTACGCCGCGCAAGGCGACAGCATTCGCTGCCGCATCGCCGCCCTTCAGCGCACCGCCGTTCGCGCGCGAAAGCCCGGCGTCTTCCGGCGTGACCTCGAAGCTGCGGATGTGGCCGTTCTCAAGCGCGCAGACCGCGGTCGGCCCGGTCAGCGTGATCTCGTCAAGGCCGTCAGAGCCGTGCACCACCCAGATCGACTGGGCGCCGAGATTCTTCAGGACTTCCGCGAGCGGCTGCACCCACTGGCGTGAGAAGACGCCGACCATCTGCCGTGTCACGCCCGCCGGGTTCGACAACGGTCCGAGCAGATTGAAGATCGTACGGGTGGCAAGTTCGACGCGGGTCGGGCCGACATTGCGCATCGCGGGATGATGCGCCGGCGCGAACATGAAGCCGATGCCGGCCTCGCGGATGCAGAGGCCGACCTCCTCAGGCGTGAGTTCTATCTTGACCCCAAGCGCGGCGAGCACGTCGGCGGCGCCGGATCTCGACGAGAGCGCACGGTTGCCGTGCTTCGCGACCGGCACGCCCGCGCCCGCGACGACGAAGGAGGCGCAGGTCGAAACGTTCACCGATCCGGAGCCGTCGCCGCCGGTGCCGACGATGTCGATCGCATCGGCCGGCGCCGAGACCGTCAACATCCGCGCACGCATAGCCGATACCGCGCCGGTGATTTCCTCGACGGTCTCGCCGCGCACACGCAGCGCCATCAGCAGGCCGCCCATCTGCGATGGGGTGGCTTCACCGGACATCATTCGATCGAAGGCGATGGCGGCCTCCTGCCGCGTCAGTGCCGCTCCGGTCGCGACCTTGCCGATCAGTGCTTTCAGATCATCCATTGCGCCCAGACCCAAACCCAACCTCTTTCAGGCAGCGCCCAATGCCGCCCTGACGGGTCATAAAGCATGTTCCGGCGGAGAGGAAAACCGCCGCACTGGAAGATCAGTTCGCCGCCTGTGCGCCGGTGGCCTGCGCCAGCGCGGCCTCGTTCACCTGCGTGCCGAAATCCCGCTCAAGTCTCTGAACGAACTGGTTCACCTGTTCCTCAGCTTGCGTGCGCTGGACATTGTCGCGCAGCGCCTTGATCTCGGCAGAGGTAAGGTCGACCTTCGGCTCGACGATATCGGTGACGACATAGACAACGCGCTGTCCCGCCTGCGCGCCGTCGGACTGTCCGGCGTCGCCCTTGTTGGCGGCAAAAACGGCTTCGACGCCATTGGCGCTCATGCCTGGAACATTCGCTCCGCGTTTGAAGGAGGCGGCGGTCTCGACCTTGAGGCCGGCGGCCTGGGCCAGCTCGGCGAGCTTGCGTCCCTTCTGGAGCTGCTCAACCATCTCGTCGCTCTTGGCGCGCAGCCGCTTCTCGATCTCGTTGTCGCGCCAGCGGGCAATGACCCGATCCTTCACTTCGTCGAGCGTGCGGTCGCGCGACGGCGTGACGTTAAGGACATCGTACCAGACATAGCCGGAGTCGCTTGGGCCGCGATTGATCTGCAGCGGATCGTTGTCGGAGCCGACGTCGGCAGTGAATACCGGCGTCACGATATCCAGAGTCGGCGGCAGGCCGGGGACCGGTTTGCCGTCCGGTGCACGTCCCGAGCGGTCCATCGCTTCGATGGTCGTGACCGGCAAGCCGACCTTCTTTGCTGCCTCGATCACGCTGGCGCCGCCGCCGCGCTCGTCTTCCATCTTGTTGTAAACATCGCGCACGGTGGCGCGGGCGCGCTCAAGTGCGATTTCGTTCTTGATCGACTGTGCCACCTTGTCGAACGACGCGGCGACGCCGGTCTCGATCTTCGTGACCTTCGTCAGCACCACGCCGAAGCGGCCGACGACGGGCTGACTGATCTCGTTTTCAGGAAGCGCGAATGCGGCCTCCGCCACTGCGGGATCAAGGATGCCGGACTTTGTCACCGTGCCGAGATCGTAATCGCTCGTCGAAAGCCCGCGTTCCTTGGCCAGTTGCTCGAACGACGTGCCGCTGGTCAGCTTGGCACGGGCGGCATTTGCTTCCTCGGCGGTCGGAAACACCATCTGCAGCACATGGCGCTTTTCGGCGGTTTCGTATTTCGCCTTGCTCGCCTCGAAAACCTTGCGCGCCTCATCGTCCGAGACCTCGGTCCATTTGGCCTGGTCCTGCGGCGTCAGCACCACCACGGCGACTTTCCGGAATTCCGGCGCGCGGAAGAGCGCCTTGCGTTCGTCGAAGTAGCTTGCGAGCGCTTCGGGCGAGGGCTCGCCGACATTACCCGCCTGTGCGGGGCCAAGCTGCACGTAGTCGATCGAGCGCAGTTCGTCCCGGTAGCGGAGCAGGGCGTCCAGCAGCGCCTTCGGCGGCTCGACTCCGCTGCTGATGGTCGTTGCAATCTGCCGTCGCACAGAGAGCTTGCGCTGCTCGGCAATGTAACGCTGCTCGTTGTAGCCAACCTGGCGGATGAGCTGCGCAAACCGCTGCGGATCGAATTTGCCGTTCACGCCTGCGAAGGTCGGGTCGCTGTGAATGAGCCGGACGATCTCCGCGTCCGATTGGCCGAGGCCCATGCGGCGCGCCGCCTCGTCCATCACCGAATCGGCAAGCCACTGCTGCAGCACCTGCTGATCGAGACCGAATGCGCGCGCCTGCGCGGACGACATCGGCCGGCCGATCTGCCGGCCGATCATCTGCAGCCGCTCGTTATAGAGCTGCCGGAACTGATCGATCGATATTTCGGAATCGCCGACCTTGGCGACCGTGGACTGGCCAAATCCCCTGAAAACGTCGGCAACGCCCCAGATGGCGAAGGAGAAAATGAGAACGCCCATCACGGAGGCCATGATGGTTTTGCCAAGCCAGCCCGATGAGGCCGTGCGAATTCCTCGAAGCATTAGATCCAGTCGTCTGATGGAGTGAAAGCGACGCCCTATGCGATATCGCTATGATTGATCTGCATAATAAAGATGCCTTGCGCCAGCCGCAACCAGGGGCAAAACGCCGCTGGCGCCACCTCGGTGTTGTGTTGGGGACACTGGCGGATTCGAGCCCTCTCTGGTACGGCCGAATTACCAATAGTTAACGGGACCGACAAAGCATGGCCGGACGCAAGAGCCGCCCGCTGATCGCGGGCAACTGGAAAATGAACGGGTTGGCGGCCTCGGCCGCCGAATTGCAGGCAATCATCGCAGCCTCGGAACCGCTCGCCGCCAAGGCCGATCTGTTGATCTGCCCGCCGGCAACACTTGTCCAGGCGTTTGCAACCCGCGCACGGGGCTCCGTCGTCGCGGTCGGCGGGCAGGACTGCCACCCGGCCGTTTCAGGTGCGCATACCGGCGACATTTCCGCCGAGATGCTGAAGGACGCCGGCGCCTGGTTCGTCATCGTCGGCCATTCGGAGCGGCGTGCCGACCATGGCGAGACAGATTCGCAGGTGAACGCGAAGACCGAAGCAGCGTGGCGCGCGGGCCTCACGGCGATCGTCTGCGTTGGCGAAACGCGCGCCGAACGGGACAGCGGCAAGACGCTGGAAGTCGTTGGCCGCCAGCTTGCGGGGTCAGTGCCGGACGGGGCAACGACAGAGAACCTCGTGATCGCCTACGAGCCGGTCTGGGCGATCGGCACCGGACTGACACCGACCGTCAAGGACGTGGAACAAGTCCATGGTTTCATTCGCGAAAAGCTGACGGCGCGGTTCCCGGCCGAGGGAGCCGCCATTCGCATCCTCTATGGCGGATCGGTTAAGCCCTCGAATGCTGCCGAACTGCTCTCGATTGCCAATGTCAACGGCGCGCTGATCGGAGGCGCCAGCCTGAGGGCCGCGGATTTCCTTGCGATAGCTGCGGCTTGTCCCTAAATCGGCACGAGCGCGGCGGGGTGGCAATCGCAACCCCGATCGTGTAGAGACCGCGCAAATTTAAATCGTCAGTGGTCAAAGAAAGCCGTTGCGCGCGGCGGCCATGAGGCCTTGCGCCGGACAGGATCGATGCAAACCGTCATTATCGTCATCCATCTCATGATCGTCGCCGCGTTGATCGGCGTCGTGCTGCTGCAACGCTCCGAAGGCGGCGGCCTCGGCATGGGGTCAGGCGGTGGGAGCGGGTTCATGACCGGGCGCGGCACCGCAAATCTGTTGACGCGCACCACAGCATTTCTCGCCGTCGGCTTCTTCCTCACCAGTCTTTTTCTGTCGTGGCTCGCCGGTCTCGACCGAAAACCCACATCGATTTTGGATACGACGACGCCGGCCGCGCCCCAGAGCCAGCCCGGCTCGCCGGCGCCGCCGCTCAGCAGTGGCGGTTCGGGCGGCGTGCTCGACGCGCTGCGTCAGCAGGAACAGCAGCAGAAGCAGGCGCCGTCTGGTGGTCCACAGGTTCCGCAGTCGCAATAGCACAGCCGCCTTGCAACGCCCGTGCGGCGGGATTATGTGAGCCGCATATGAGCGGCGGCGCGCAACCGCTTGAATTTCCTTAGAGCTTTCACTGTCACGAACAGGATCGGTGAATTGATCCTGAAACCCGCGTTTGGCTTTTGCGAATCGCGCTGGAGGGGTTAAAGGTTGGGTCCCATGGCGCGGTACATCTTCATCACCGGCGGCGTGGTTTCCTCCTTGGGAAAGGGTCTCGCTTCCGCAGCGCTGGGTGCACTCCTGCAGGCCCGCGGCTACAAGGTCCGCCTCCGCAAACTGGACCCATATCTCAACCTCGATCCCGGAACGATGTCGCCGTATCAGCACGGCGAGGTGTTCGTGACCGACGATGGCGCGGAGACTGACCTCGATCTTGGCCACTACGAGCGCTTCACCGGCAGGCCTGCGACCAAAAAGGACAACATCACCACCGGTCGCATCTATCAGGATATCCTGACCAAGGAGCGCCGCGGCGACTATCTCGGCGCGACGATCCAAGTCGTGCCGCACGTCACGAACGCGATCAAGGAGTTCATTCTTGACGGCAATGATGGCTACGACTTCGTCCTGTGCGAGATCGGCGGCACCGTCGGCGACATTGAAGGCTTGCCGTTCTTCGAGGCGATCCGCCAGCTGAAGAACGAATTGCCGCGCGACCACGCGGTCTACATCCATCTGACGCTGCTGCCGTTCATCCCGAGTGCGGGCGAGCTGAAAACCAAGCCGACGCAGCATTCGGTGAAGGAGCTGCGCTCGATCGGCATTCAGCCGGACATCCTTCTGTGCCGCACCGATCGGCCGATCCCGAAGGAGGAGCGCCGCAAGCTTGGTCTGTTCTGCAACGTGCGCGAAAGTGCGGTGATTGAGGCGCGCGACGTCGACAATATCTACGCGGTGCCGGAGGCCTATCACGCCGCGGGGCTCGACGACGAGGTTCTCGCCGCGTTTGGCATCCAGCCGAAAATTCCACCGTCGCTGCAAAGCTGGAACGACATCAACGAGCGCGTCCGCAATCCGGAAGGGCAGGTGACGATCGCCATCGTCGGCAAGTACACCGGCATGAAGGACGCGTACAAATCACTGATCGAGGCCTTGAGCCACGGCGGCATCGCCAACAAAGTGAAGGTCAATCTCGACTGGATCGAGAGCGAGGTGTTCGAGCGCGAGGACCCGGCGCCGTTCCTCGAGCATGTGCACGGCATCCTGGTCCCGGGCGGCTTCGGTCAGCGCGGCGCTGAAGGCAAGATCAAGGCTGCACGGTTCGCGCGCGAGCGGCACGTGCCTTATTTCGGCATCTGTTTTGGCATGCAGATGGCGGTGATCGAGGCCGCACGCAATCTGGTCGGCATCGAAGACGCCAATTCCACCGAATTCGGACCCACGCCGCAGCCGGTGGTGGGTCTGATGACGGAATGGTTGCGCGGCAACGAGTTGGAGAAGCGGACGGCGGCGGGCGATCTGGGCGGCACCATGCGACTCGGTGCTTATCCGGCCACGTTGAAGCGCGGCAGCCGGGTGTCAGGCATCTACGACAACGCGCTTGAGATCTCCGAGCGCCATCGGCACCGCTACGAGGTCAACACCGGCTACAAGGATCGGCTGGAGCAGCACGGCCTGCGCTTCTCCGGGCTCTCGCCCGACGGCGTGCTGCCCGAGATCGTCGAATACGAGGATCATCCCTGGTTCATCGGCGTGCAGTTTCATCCCGAACTGAAGTCGCGCCCGTTCGAGCCACATCCATTGTTCGCATCGTTCATCGAGGCGGCCGTGGTGCAGAGCCGGCTGGTGTAGGGCCGGGCGTCCGCAGGCTCCCTGAACGACAGCGATCCGCAGCAGATGGCACACGTAGGCATGCCACTTGGCCTCGGGCCGGTTTGCCGCCGTCACCCATGGGTCTCGCTTGATTGTCGCGGCATGCAGCTATTCCCTGCGAGCACATTGCGGCGGCGGTTACCTCCGTGTCACAGTCGGCATCCGAACCAAAGCCGTCGGGAGGGAACATGATCTACGAAATGCGTGTCTATGAGGCTGTGCCGGGCCGACTTCCCGACATCATCAAGCGCTTCGAGACCAAGACGATCGCCATCTGGGAAAAGCATGGCATCAAGCAGGCCGGCTTCTTCACGACGATGGTTGGCGAGCACAGCCAGCACCTGACGTACTTCCTAGCCTGGGAGTCGCTTGCCGAGCGCGAAAAGAAGTGGGGCGCGTTCATGGTTGATCCGGAGTGGCTCACGGCACGTGCGGAGACCGAGAAGAATGGTCCGATCGTCGCGCGCGTCAGCAACCAGATGCTCGCTCCGACCGCGTTCTCGGCCGTAAAGTAATCGAGCGTTTCGCAAGATTGAAATGTCGCGCGGTCTCGATCATATCGTTCATGCCGTGCGCGATCTTGACACGGCGGCAGATTTCTACCGCCGCGCAGGCTTCACGGTCGGCGCGCGCAACCGCCATCCGTGGGGTACGCACAATCATATCGTTCAGCTTGCCGGCTTCTTCATCGAGATCCTCAATGTCGCCGAGCCGCACCTGTTGGATCGCGACGACGAGCATCGGGACCTCGCGCGCTTGTTCGGCGTATTCAACCGTGACGCGATCGCCCGGGGCGACGGATTCTCCACGCTGATCCTTGAAAGCAAGGCGATCGCCGCGGACGTTTCGGCCCTTGCAAGTGCAGGTATCGGCTGTTCCGGCGAACTGCGGTTTTCGCGGCAAGCAACGCAAGCCGATGGCTCGAACGTGACCGTGGGCTTTTCGCTTGGCTTCGCAAGCGACGAGACCTCGCCGCATGCGGCCTTTGCGGTGATGCAGCAGCACAATCCGGGAGTTTTCTGGAATGAAAAATTCCAGTCACACACAAACGGGGCGCGTGCCGTTCTCGGTGCCGTACTGATCGCGGACAACCCGACCGATCATCACGTCTTCCTTTCGGCCTTTACTGGCGAGCGGGAATTGCACTCGACCTCTGCCGGCATTGCCGCACGGACGCCGCGTGGCGATGTCGAAATCATCGAACCGGTGGCTTTCCGCGACCGTTTCGGTGTGACTCTTTCGGTCGATGGTGAGGGAATGACGCTGGCAGGCTTGCGCATCGGCGTCGCCGGGCAAGAGGCGCTGGAAGCGTGCGCGCGCGACAACGGCGTCGCGCTGTATCGGCATCTGAACGCGCTCGTCACGGGACCGGCTACGGCGCTCGGCGCAACCCTGATATTCGAGCCGATTGAGGCGTGATCGAGGGTTGATCGGTCGCGTGTCGCCCGGCATGGTCGGGCGAACCTTTAAGGACAGCTACGTGACCCAAACGACTTCCGCCGCGTCCGTCGTGACCGCGGGTTCTGTCAAGTTCGGTAATGCGCTGCCGCTTGCGGTCATCGCCGGTCCCTGCGCGCTCGAGAGCCGCGCCCATGCGTTCGAAATGGCAACGGCGCTGAAGGAGATTGCGACCCGACTTGGGATCGGTCTCGTCTACAAGACATCGTTCGACAAGGCGAACCGCACCAGTGCGAGCGGCGTGCGCGGCATCGGATTGAAGCAGGCGCTGCCGATCTTCGCCGATATTCGACAGGACCTCGGCCTGCCGGTCCTGACCGACGTGCATGAACGGGATCAATGTGCGCCAACCGCAGAGGTCGTCGACATCCTTCAGATTCCGGCTTTCCTGTCCCGCCAGACCGATCTGCTGGTGGCGGCGGCGCGCACCGGCAAGATCGTCAACGTCAAGAAGGGACAATTCCTCGCGCCCTGGGACATGAAGAATGTCGTCGCCAAGCTGACCGGCACCGGCAATCCGAATGTGCTGGTCACCGAGCGCGGTGCGTCGTTCGGCTACAACACGCTGGTTTCCGATATGCGCGCACTGCCGATCCTTGCACGGTCGACCGGTGCGCCGGTGATCTTCGACGCAACCCATTCGGTGCAGCAGCCGGGCGGGCAGGGCACCTCTTCGGGCGGCGAACGGGAGTTCGTTCCGGTGCTGGCGCGCGCTGCCGTCGCTGTCGGCGTCGCCGGCGTCTTCATCGAGACGCACCAGGATCCAGATCGGGCGCCGTCCGACGGGCCGAACATGGTGCCGCTGAAGGAGTTCGAGGGCCTTCTGCGGACACTGATCGCGTTCGACAAACTCGCTAAGACATAGAAACGAACCGCGCGGCCTCGAGCGGCGGCGAACGCGGCAAATGCAGTATCTGCTTCCCATCATTTCCATGGCGACGTTTGCGGGCTCGCTCTCGGTGCGCGCGATGGACCCAGTGCTGCCGCAGGTCGCGACCGACCTCATGGTGACCATCCAGATAGCTGCCACGGCGGCGTCCGCATTTGCCATTACCTTCGCGCTGGTCCAGCCAGCACTCGGCATCATCGCCGACATGTTCGGCAAGCCGAAACTCATCGTCATCTGCCTGATGCTGCTCGGCGCCTCGAACATCGCAGGCGCGTTCTCGACATCCTTCGACGTGCTGCTGATCACCCGCATCCTGTCGGGCGTGGGCGGCGGTGGCGTATTTCCGATTACGCTCAGTCTCGTCGGAGATCTCTTTCCGCTGCGAGAGCGCCAGGTGGCGATGAGCCAGGTGTTGGCCGGCGCAATGGCCGGCAACCTGCTGGGTGCCAGCCTGTCCGGCGTCATTGGTGATTTCATAGGCTGGCGCGGCGTGCTGATCGCGATCGGTCTTCTGGTGCTCGGGGCATCCGTGGCAGTCGGCTGGGGCTTTCGCCACCAGATGCGCATGCCCCGCAAGCGCACGAACTTCACCGCGATGGCGCGAAACTATCGCGATGTCTTCGCGCACCCGCATGCACGCGTTTGCTATGCCGCGGTATTCATCGAAGGGAGCTGCGTGCTCGGCCTGTTTCCGTTTGTTGCCGCCTTTCTCGCCGATCTCGGCGAACCGCGCCTGTCGATCGCAGGTATCGTGATCGCCGGCTTCGCTGTCGGCGGGCTGATCTATACGAGCAGCGTGTCGCGCTTGTTGCCCCGGCTCGGAGAAAAGGGCCTGATGATCGGCGGCGGGGCGCTGGTGGCCTCGCAGCTCGTGGTCATCGCGCTCGGTCCGCCGTGGCAGTGGCAACTCGCAAGTTTTCTGGCGATGGGCTGTGGCTTCTACATGATCCACGGCTCGCTGCAGACCTTTGCGTCCGAGATCTCCGTCGACGCCCGTGGCACGGCCGTAGCCCTGCATGCATTTTTCTTCTACCTCGGACAGACGGCGGGGCCGATCGCCTACGGCTATGGGATCTCACAGTTCGGCAAGGTTCCGACCGTGCTGTTTGCGGCCGTGGTCATGCTTTTGCTCGGAATTGTGTGCTCCCGACTGTTGAAGCACCGGCATTCTCAAATCGTGCAGTAGACGTGAAGACGCGCGTTCTGCTCGTGATCGGTTGCAGGGCGAGGGGCTGGATTTTCCTTTAGTTCATTCCAACGCTTTTTGCCGCAGCGGCATGACCATTGGTCATTGGTCGGAGCTCGCAGCACCTGCTACGCCAGCCTTGCACAGACGATCTCACACCAAACACTTAGCGCTCAACGTTCCGCCGAATGGCACCGCCGTCCCATGCCATGCAGTATCTGTTGCCCATCATCGCGATGGGGAACTTTGCGGCAGGGCTTACGTCGCGTGTCATCGATCCGGTTGTGCCGCAGATCAGCGAGCAACTGGCCGTAAACATCACAACGGCCGCGACGCTCGCCTCTGCCTCGGCCATCGCCTTCGCGTTCGTGCAACTGCCGCTCGGCATGGTGGCCGACCTGTTCGGCAAGCCGAAGGTGATCCTGACCTGCCTGATCGTTCTCGGCATCGCCAATATCGTCGGCTCGTACACCGATTCGTTCGAGCTGCTGTTGGCGACCCGCGTGATCTGCGGGCTTGGGGCGGGTGGTGTCTTTCCTGTGGCCATGGGGCTCACCGGCGATCTGTTTCCGGTCGAGAAGCGTCGCGTAGCGATGAGCCGGATCATGGCCGGTGCGCTGACCGGCAATCTGCTCGGCGCCAGCTTTTCGGGCGTGCTCGGCGATCTGTTCGGTTGGCGCGGCGTGTTGTCGATCCTCGGCAGCTTTATCCTTGTCATGTCGCTTGCTGTCGCGTGGGGCTTTCGCAACCAGCTCACCCTTCCGGGCAAGCCGGTCAATCCGAAATTGATAGCCGCCAACTACAGGCGCATCCTCAGCCATCCGAATGCACACGTCTGCTATCTCGGTGTGTTCGTCGAAGGCATCTGCATCTTCGGCATGCTGCCGTATGTCGCCTCGTTTCTGGCCGACCTTGGCGAACCACGTCTGTCGATCGCGGGGCTCGTGATCGGCGGCTATGCGGTCGGCGGACTGTTCTATGCGGCGACTGTCACCAGGTTGCTGGCGCGATTCGGCGACAACGCGCTGATGGTGCTCGGTGCGATCTTCATCTCTTCGCAGATCGCTATCATCGCCTTCGGTCCGCCCTGGCAGGTGCAGTTCGTCAACTTCGTGGTGATGGGCTGCGGCTTCTATCTGATCCACGGCGGCTTTCAGGTTTTCACCTCGGAGATCGCGCCCGACGCCCGCGCCAGCGCCGTCTCTCTGCAGGCGTTCTGCTTCAACTGCGGACAGTTCTCCGGACCGCTGCTCTATGGCTTCGGGCTGACGTTCATCGGCAAGGTGCCGACACTGCTCACTGCCGCGGCACTGCTGCTGTCGGTCGGAATTCTCTGCGCAAAGCTGCTGCGGCACCGCCATCCGCCCGACATCGGGCCGAAGGACAAGCCCGCGAGTCCCTGATGAGGCCGGCTTACCCGCGTCCGCGATAAGGCGCGACGCCCTGGTCCGGAATCCACACGTCCTTCGGCGTGCGGCCGGTCTGCCAGAATACGTCGATCGGAATGCCACCGCGCGGATACCAGTAGCCGCCGATCCGCAGCCAGCGCGGCTTGATCTCGGCGGTGATCCGCTTGCCGATGCTCACCGTGCAGTCCTCGTGGAAGCCCGCGTGGTTGCGAAAGCTCGCGAGATAGAGCTTCAGCGACTTCGACTCGAGCAGCCAGCGGGCCGGGACGTAGTCGATCACCAGATGCGCGAAATCCGGTTGGCCAGTGACCGGGCACATCGCGGTGAACTCAGGCGCCGCGAAGCGGACGACATAATTCGTGTCGCTCTGCGGATTGGGCACGCGATCGATCTGCGCTTCGGTCGGCGATTTCGGCCAGGCGACAGCGCGGCCAAGTTGCAAGGGTTTTCGGGCCATGATGCCGAATTGCACTCAAAGACGATGTGCGTCAACCGTCAGCGCGCGGCGGGATCGGCCAGAAACTGCACCAGCGCACGGCGGTCTGCGGCCTCGTCGAGGCCACGCGTCGCCATCCAGAGGCCCGGAAACATCTCCGCGGGATCGGCGAGGAAAGTCTCGAGGCGCATCGTGTCCCAGACAATCCCCTGATCGCGGGCGGCGCGCAACGCGGGCGAATAGTCGAAGGCCGGATCGCCGCCGACCTTGCGGCCAAGCAGGCCGGCAAGATTGGGTCCCGGCAAGCCGCGCTCTGCCGGGTCGAGGCTGTGGCAGGCGCGACATGGCTCGAACAGCCGCATACCGGTTTCCTCCGCCATGGCCGAGGTCGCCGTCAGCACCATGCACACAAGAAGAAGCCCTGACTGCGTCACGCCGGTCCGACAGTTTGGATCACGACCAGTCGATTGGTGCCCGACTCGCCGCCCCAGGCTTCGCCCGGCCGGCCATCCATCTGACGCACGTTTGCTCCGGGCCTGTCGCTCGGGAATGAGCTGAACTTTTCCGTCACCGGATCGAAGCGAACGATGGCGTTGGCGCCGAAGTCGGTGAGCCAGACCTTGTCCTTGTCGTCGACATAGACTGAGTAGGTGCGAGGGCTATCGCCCGGCAGCTTCCAGGCTTTCCACGATCCGTCTGCCGGGTTGTGCATCGACACGTTTCCGCTGTTCCACTCACTGACCCACAGGCGTCCCTTGGAATCGGACCAGATCCGCCGCGCTCCCTGGTTCGGGGTCGGCGGCTCGACGACGGTCGCATTGCCGCTCGCAAGATCGATCTTTGCGATGTGGTTGCCGGCAAGAGACGCGTACCAGACGTCACCGGTCGGCGTGACGGTCATGCCGTAGGCGCCGCGGCCGCGTGGCGCCTTGAACACCTGCATGTCGCTCGTTTTCGGATCGAGGCGGCCATAGATTCCGCTCTGCCCGGTGAACCAATAGACTCCGTTCCGGTCAAACACGGCCGTGTTGAGATTGGCGTAGCCGGCGCTTTCCGGCAGCTTGAACAGCGTCACCTTGTGATCCGTCGGATCGACACGGGCGATCGCGTTCTGCCCGCCTTCAGTCACCCATGGTGCTCCGTCTGGCCCGATGATGACGCCATGCGGGGCGGCACCCTTGCCGAGGTCCGTCAGCTTGTAGGAGCCGTCGCGCGGATCAAGCCGTCCGAGCGTGCCATTGCGTTGTCCGCAGAACCAGATGCTGCCATCCGGCGCCGGCGTCACGTCGCGCGACCCCATGCCGGCGGCGACTGGATAGTATTTCACCTTGAACGGGGACTCCTGTTGCGCACGGGCGCCGCGCAGGAGCGTTGGAGCGGCCAGGCTGGCAATCGCGGCCGAGGTAAGAAATTGGCGCCGATTCATGATGATGCCCCATCTCCATGAAGGAAAATGCGAAGCGCGGGACCAACCTCGGTCGAGCATACGCCGAACCATGCGCGGCCGTCAGGGCGAGACGAGCCGTGAAGCGTTCACATTTGCTTGCGCCCCGTGTATAGGCCGCGCAGACAACGACAATCAGGTGGAACTACCATGACAGCTATCGTCGACATCATCGGACGCGAAATTCTCGATAGCCGCGGCAACCCGTCGGTCGAGGTCGATGTCGTGCTCGAAGAAGGTTCGATGGGCCGCGCCGCCGTTCCGTCCGGAGCGTCGACCGGCGCGCATGAGGCCGTCGAACTGCGCGACGGCGACAAGGCGCGTTATCTCGGCAAGGGTGTGCAGAAGGCCATCAGCGCCGTCACCGGCGAAATCTTCGATGCGATCGGCGGTCTCGACGCCGAACAGCAGGTGCTGATCGACGAGACGATGATCACGCTGGATGGCACGCCTAACAAAAGCCGCCTCGGCGCCAACGCGATCCTGGGCGTTTCGCTCGCGGTTGCCAAGGCAGCCGCGCAGGCAAGTGGCTTGCCGCTCTATCGCTATGTCGGCGGCACGTCCGCCCGAACGCTTCCCGTGCCGATGATGAACATCATCAACGGCGGTGTGCACGCGGACAATCCGATCGACTTTCAGGAATTCATGATCATGCCCGTCGGCGGCAACTCCTTCGCCGAGGCCTTACGCATCGGAGCGGAAGTCTTCCACACCCTGAAAGGCGAACTGAAGAAGGCCGGCCACAACACGAATGTCGGCGACGAAGGCGGCTTTGCGCCAAACCTGCCGTCGGCGGACGGCGCGCTCGAATTCGTCATGAATGCAATCACCAAAGCCGGCTACAAGCCAGGCACCGATGTGCTGCTGGCGCTCGACTGCGCGTCGACTGAGTTCTTCAAGAACGGCAAGTACGTCTATGAGGGCGAGGGCAAGACGCGCACACGTTCGGAGCAGGCGAAGTATCTTGCCGATCTGGTCTCGCGCTATCCGATCGTTTCGATCGAGGATGGCATGTCGGAAGACGACATGGAGGGCTGGAAGGAACTGACCGATTTGATCGGCAGCAAGTGTCAGCTCGTCGGCGACGATCTGTTCGTGACCAACGTGAAGCGCCTTGCAGACGGCATCAAGCATGGCCGCGCCAACTCGATCCTCATCAAGGTCAACCAGATCGGCACGCTCACTGAAACGCTGGCGGCAGTGGAGATGGCCTACAAGGCGGCCTACACCGCAGTGATGTCGCACCGCTCCGGCGAGACCGAGGATTCAACGATCGCCGATCTTGCGGTGGCAACCAGCTGCGGCCAGATCAAGACCGGTTCGCTTGCGCGATCGGATCGGACGGCGAAGTACAATCAGCTGTTGCGGATCGAGCAGGAACTTGGAACGCAGGCAAGATACGCTGGGCGGTCCGCGATCAAGGGACAATAGACTTTCAGGGAACAACAGACTTTCGGACAGCGAAAGCTTACGCGAAATTTCTCGGAGTATGCACTTGCATGTTCTTTCATGCAAGTGCATCTATGTGGGGCGCCCGGTGCCGCGGCGATCGCCATCGGCATCTTCCCAATTAGAGGATATTCGTCATGGCCACTCGTAACGTCGCCGTCATTGTCGGCAGCATCCGCAAAGACGCGTTTTCCTTGAAGACCGCAAAGGCGCTCGCGAAACTGGCGCCGCGCTCGCTCACGCTCAACATCGTCACGCTGAACGGACTTTCATTCTTCAACCAGGATCTTGAGGCCAACCCGCCGGCCGACTGGGTCGAATTCCGCGACACGATCCAGAAATCCGACGCCGTCCTGTTCGTGACGCCGGAGTATAACCGCTCGATCCCTGGCGTTCTGAAGAATGCCATTGACATTGCTTCGCGGCCCTATGGCAAGAGCTCATTTCTAGGACGGCCGATCGGCCTTTTCGGCACGTCGCCGGGAGTGCATGGCGGCGTCAGCGCGGTCAAGCATCTGCAGGGGATCCTGCCTGGTATCAGTGGACCGATCATGCAGCAGCCGGAAGCCTATGCAGGCGGGCTTGGCGACGCCTTTGACGAGAAGGGTGAACTGGCCAAGGATTCGTTGAAGGAGTTTCTGACGACGTACATCCAGGCCTTCGCCGCCTGGGTAGAACTGCATAAGAAATAATCGTTTTTCAGAATGCGCGGCCGGGAACTTAAGTTTGCATTAACCCGGCCGTCGCATCGTCTGATATGGTCTCGCATACCCGACTTAAATCGTTTCTGACCGGCCTTGCGCTGTATGTCATGGCTGCCGCGCTGATCGGCTATTTCGGCGTCAACGCTTACACCGGAAAATACGGGCTGCACGCGCAGGCGGCGCTCGATCAGGAGATGGTCGCGCTGACCGCAGAACTTGCGCGGTTGAAGCAGGAGCGCCTCGTGCTCGAGCAGCGCGTGTCATTGCTGCGCGCCGAGAGCCTCGATCCGGACATGCTGGACGAGCGTGCTCGCTTCCAGCTCGAGTTCGCCCACCCGCGCGATCTCGTGCGCGTGATCAATCGCAACTGAACTTTCTTTCAAATAACTCGCGTCCTGCGAAAGTTCATGGCGCTGTACACTGCTTGCTGCACCGCGTCTATTTGCCGGTGCGGGCGATCCTTTCAGGCTTTCCTGAATTAGGATATGCAACGTTCAGTTCCCGCCTACGTTGGATGAGCCATGGCCGTCGCGAAAAAGTCTGCCCCTCCCGCCACCGGCAACGGCAAATCAGGCCCCGCCATCGCAACATTTAGTAAGGAGCAGGAGCTCGAAGCGCTGCGCCTGATGTTGCTGATCCGGCGCTTCGAAGAGAAGGCGGGTCAACTTTACGGCATGGGTGCGATAGGCGGCTTCTGTCATCTCTACATTGGCCAGGAAGCCGTCGTCGTCGGTGTGCAGATGACGCTCAACCCCGGCGACCAGGTGATTACCGGCTATCGTGATCACGGCCATATGCTCGCCTGCGGCATGGACCCGAAGGGCGTGATGGCCGAACTGACCGGTCGACGCGGCGGCTATTCCAAGGGCAAGGGCGGCTCCATGCACATGTTCAGCCTGGAGAAGCACTTTTACGGTGGCCACGGCATCGTCGGCGCGCAGGTCTCGCTGGGGACAGGTCTTGCCTTTGCCAACCGTTACCGCGGCAATGGCAATGTCTGCCTGGCCTATTTCGGTGATGGCGCGGCCAACCAGGGCCAGGTCTACGAGAGCTTCAACATGGCGGAGCTCTGGAAGCTGCCTGTCGTCTATGTTGTCGAGAACAACCGTTATGCCATGGGGACCTCGGTCAGCCGGTCCTCGGCGCAGCAGGATTTCTCAAAGCGCGGCGCGTCCTTCAATATTCCGGGAGAGCAGGTCGACGGCATGGATGTGCGCGCAGTGGCAGCGGCGGGTGAGAAGGCGGTGAAGTGGTGCCGCGAAGGCAACGGACCCTACATCCTCGAAATGCAGACGTACCGCTATCGCGGCCACTCGATGTCCGATCCGGCCAAATACCGGACACGCGAGGAAGTCGATAAGGTTCGGCACGATCAGGATCCGATCGAGCAGGTGCGGCAGCGCCTGCTGGCGATGAATGTTCCCGAAGATGATCTGAAGAAGATCGATGCGCGAGCGCGGCAGCTCGTCAACGAGGCCGCCGATTTCGCGCAAAATGATCCAGAGCCGGATGCGTCCGAACTTTGGACCGACGTGACGCGCTGAGCGAGGGGACGGACGATGCCAGTGCAGATTCTGATGCCCGCTCTCTCTCCGACTATGGAGAAGGGTAACCTCGCCAAATGGCTGAAAAAGGAGGGCGACACCGTCAAATCCGGCGACGTCATAGCCGAGATCGAAACCGATAAGGCGACAATGGAGGTCGAGGCCACCGACGAGGGCACGTTGGGAAAGATCCTCGTGCCCGAAGGCACGGCGGATGTGGCGGTCAACACGCCCATTGCCGTCATTCTGAGCGACGGTGAAGACGAGTCCGCCGTCGCCGAAACCAAACCCGCGCAGCAACAGAAGGCCGCAGAGCAGGCCCCGCCTGCCGAGCCGCAGAAGGTCGAGGCCGCGCCGTCGCCGAAGAGCTCCGCCGTTGCCGCGCCGCCCGAAGATCCCGAGGTGCCTGAAGGCACCGAGATGGTCAACATGACGGTGCGTGAAGCGTTGCGCGATGCGATGGCCGAGGAAATGCGGCGCGACGGCGACGTGTTCGTGATGGGCGAGGAGGTCGCCGAGTATCAGGGCGCGTACAAGATCACGCAGGGCCTTTTGCAGGAGTTCGGCGCGCGGCGCGTGATCGACACGCCGATCACCGAACATGGTTTTGCCGGCGTCGGCGTCGGCGCGGCATTTGCCGGGTTGAAGCCGATCGTCGAGTTCATGACCTTCAACTTCGCCATGCAGGCGATCGATCAGATCGTCAATTCGGCGGCGAAGACGCTCTACATGTCCGGCGGCCAGATGGGGTGCTCGATCGTTTTCCGCGGGCCGAATGGCGCGGCCGCGCGCGTTGCCGCCCAGCACAGCCAGGATTACTCGTCGTGGTACTCGCATATTCCGGGGCTTAAGGTGATCGCGCCTTATTCGGCGGCTGATGCGAAGGGGCTTCTGAAAGCCGCGATCCGCGATCCGAACCCGGTGATCTTCCTCGAGAACGAAATTCTCTACGGCCATAACGGACAGGTGCCGAAGCTCGACGATTTTGTGCTGCCGATCGGCAAGGCGCGCATCGCCCGCAAGGGGCAGCACGTGACACTGGTCGCCTGGTCCAACGGCATGACCTATGCGCTCAAGGCGGCCGATGAACTCGCCAAGGAGAACATCGAAGCCGAGGTGATCGATCTGCGCACGCTGCGCCCGCTCGACACCGACACCGTGATTGCGTCGGTGAAGAAGACTGGTCGCATCGTCACGGTGGAGGAGGGCTGGCAACAGTCGGGCGTTGGCGCCGAGATCTCCGCACGCGTCGTTGAGAGGGCCTTCGACTGGCTCGACGCGCCGCCGGCGCGGGTGTCCGGCAAGGACGTGCCGATGCCTTATGCCGCCAATCTCGAGAAGCTGGCGTTGCCGAGCGTCGCTGACGTCGTCGCGGCGGTGAAGGCCGTGACCTATTCGTGAGGACGAATGTGGCTCAACTTGTTCTCGCGCATGACCCCCACTGTGGCGCCGCTCTGTCAGCGTCGTCGCGGGACGGAAGCTTCGATGCTGCCGAGAAATTGTCCCGCCCCCATTATCGTGGGCCTGATGAAACACCGGCGATAGGCGACTTCGTGTCCGAATCCTCGGTGAATTGCAGGAGGGGTTTGACAATGGCGAAAGGCACGATGAACCATCTCGCACTCACGGTGCGCGATCTGGCGAAGAGCGAAGCGGAATTCTATGCGCCGGTGCTTGGATTTCTCGGCTACAACAAAGTCGAGGACGTTCCCAAGACGATGACGCTCTGGTTCAATGCCGAGGCGAAATTCGCCGTCAATATTTGGCAAGCCCGACCGGAGTTCGCCGCCAAGCAGCATGCGCGCTATGCGTCGGGCTTCCACCATTGCGCCTTCGACGTGGATAGCCGTGCCGACGTCGACGCTCTGCACAGGATTCTGTGCGAGAAACACATCAAGGTGCTCGATGCTCCGGCGGAGTATCCCCAGTACGCACCGGGCTATTACGCCCTCTATTTCGAAGACGCGGATGGTCTTAAGTTCGAAGTCGTGCACATGCCTGAAGTGCCGACCTGAGCCAGGGTTGCAAGAATGCCGATCAACATCCTGATGCCTGCGCTGTCGCCCACGATGGAAAAGGGCAACCTTGCGAAATGGCTGAAGAAGGAAGGCGACGCGGTTAAATCCGGCGACGTCATCGCCGAGATCGAAACCGACAAGGCGACCATGGAGGTCGAGGCGGTCGACGACGGCACGATCGCCAAAATTCTCGTTCCGGAAGGCACTCAGGACGTTGCGGTCAACGACGTTATCGCCGTGCTCGCGAGCGAAGGTGAGGATGTGAAGGCCGCGGGAGCCGGTGCGGCGAAAGCGACGGCTGCCGGGGCCCCTTCACCCGAACCATCTCCCCAGGAGAGCGAGAAGGCGGTCAGCACCGCTCAGCCGACGCCGAGCGCAAAGCCAGCGGCCACACAGCAGGAGTCTCGTGCGAGCACGGACGCTCCTTCCGCGATCCCAAGCGCGCAGATGCCGAAGGCGCCGGCTGAGGGGCGCCAAGCCGTCAACGGACAAGACGGCGCCCGCGTCTTCTCCTCGCCGCTGGCGCGCCGCCTTGCGAAAGAAGCCGGCATCGAGATCGGCCGTATCAGCGGTACAGGCCCGCATGGCCGGGTGATTGCCCGCGACATCGAGAGCGCAAAGTCAGGCAAGGGCGTGAAGACGGCGCCGGCTGCGGCACCGACTGCGGCGGCGGGCGCGGCGCCTGCAGGGCCGAGCGAACAGCAGGTGCGCGCCATGTTCGCCGACGGTACATACGACGTCGTACCACACGACAACATGCGCAAGATCATCGCGCAGCGCTTGTCACAGTCGAAGCAGACGATTCCGCATTTTTACCTGACGATCGACTGCGACATCGGCAAGCTCAGTGCTGCACGCGAAGAGATCAACGCGGCCGCTCCGAAAGACAAGGATGGCAAGCCGGCTTACAAGCTGTCGGTCAACGATTTCGTCATCAAGGCGCTGGCGCTCGCTTTGCAGCGCGTGCCGGACGCCAACGTCACCTGGACCGACGGCGCCATGTTGAAGCACAAGGCCTCTGATGTCGGCGTCGCTGTGGCGATTCCTGGCGGTTTGATCACGCCGGTGATCCGCAATGCGCATTCGAAACCGCTGTCGGTGATCTCGAACGAGATGAAGGATTTCGCCGCGCGCGCACGGGCGAGAAAGCTTAAGCCCGAGGAGTACCAGGGCGGCACCACAGCAGTGTCCAACCTTGGAATGTACGGCATCAAGGAATTCTCCGGCGTCATCAACCCGCCGCATGCGACGATCCTCGCCGTCGGCGCAGGTGAGCAACGCGCCGTCGTGCGTGGCGGCAAGATCGAGATCGGGACCATCATGAGTGCGACGCTTTCGTGCGATCATCGTGCGGTCGACGGCGCCCTTGGGGCGGAGTTCTTGGCCGCGTTCAAAGTGCTGATCGAAAATCCTGTGATGATGGTGGTGTAGCGATCGACGCCCCTGATGCGCATCGATATCCGCAAAGGAAAGTCGAAAGAGTACATGAGTGACTGATATGGCCGATACCTCTTTCGACGTTATCATCATCGGCTCCGGTCCAGGCGGCTATGTCGCGGCGATCCGCGCGGCGCAACTCGGCTTCAAGACCGCAATCATCGAGAACGCTTACCTCGGCGGCATTTGCCTGAACTGGGGCTGCATTCCGACCAAGGCGCTGCTGCGCTCGGCCGAGATCTACCACTATTTTCAGCATGCCAAGGACTACGGGATCTCCGCCGACAACGTGTCGTTCGATCCGAAGGCGGTGGTGCAGCGTTCCCGAGCTGTCTCCAAGCGGCTGAACGACGGCGTTGGCTTTCTGATGCGCAAGAACAAGGTTGCGGTGATCTGGGGTGAAGCCGCGATCGATGCGCCCGGCAAGCTTACGGTCAAGGCCTCGAAGGTTGAGGCGCCGAAGGGCGCGCTTGGACCCGGCGCCTATCAGGCGAAGCACATCGTGCTTGCGACCGGCGCGCGGCCGCGCGTGCTGCCTGGCCTCGAGGGTGATGGCAAGCTGGTCTGGACCTATTTCGAGGCGATGGCGCCCGAACGGATTCCGAAGTCGCTGCTCGTGGTCGGCTCCGGGGCCATTGGAGTTGAATTCGCGTCGTTCTTCCGGACCATGGGCGCGGAGGTGACCGTCGTCGAGGTGCTGCAGCAGATCCTTCCGATCGAGGATGCCGAGGTTGCGACCTTTGCCCGCAAGAGCTTCGAAAAACAGGGCATCAAGATCCTGACGGGCGCCAAAGTGACGAAGCTCGACAAAAAGAGCGACAGCGTCGTTGCCACCATCGACGATGGTAAGGGCAAGACGCAGACGCTTGAGGTCGAGCGCGTGATTTCAGCGGTCGGCGTCGTCGGCAACGTTGAAGGTCTCGGGCTCGAGAAGCTTGGCGTCAAGGTCGAGCGCGGCGCTGTTGTCGTGGATGGTCAATGCCGGACCAACGTGCCCGGTATCTACGCGATTGGCGACGTTGCCGGTCCACCTTTGCTGGCGCACAAAGCCGAGCACGAGGGTGTCATCTGCGTCGAGGCGATCAAAGGTCTGAATCCACATGCGATGGACAGAAACCTCATTCCCGGCTGCACATACTGCCAGCCGCAGATTGCCTCTGTCGGATTGACCGAGGCAAAGGCGAAGGAGCAGGGCCGGGAAATCCGGGTCGGCAGGTTTCCGTTCGCCGGCAACGGCAAGGCAATTGCGCTCGGCGAGGACCAGGGCTTCGTCAAGGTGATCTTCGACAAGAAGACCGGACAGCTGCTGGGCGCCCACATGGTGGGTGCCGAGGTCACTGAGCTGATCCAGGGCTACGTCGTGGCCATGAACCTCGAAACCACGGAAGAAGAGCTGATCCATACGGTGTTCCCGCATCCGACTTTGTCGGAGATGATGAAGGAAGCCGTGCTCGATGCCTATGGGCGCGTGCTGAATTTCTGAACGCAACCAGTCCCTCGTAAGCCTCGCGCGAAAAGTCGCGCCGCTTGTGCTGTGCGTCTCGATGATGACACAGCCGGCTGACTATCGTCGCGCCGCAACCAACAGGATACTGGATCGATGAAAGCCGAAGACGCCGCCGAAATGATGGATCAGGAGAAGCAGAACGATCGCTTCAAGCAGCGCGCCGCGGTTGGCATCGCCATTCTTGCAATGCTGCTGGCAATCACCGGCCTCGGCGGAGCCAACGCCGGCAAGGAAGCCACCAACAACAACGTTCATGCCGCCAATTTCTATGCCTTCTATCAGGCCAAGAACATTCGTCAGACCAATTTCAATCTCGCCGCGGACGCCATCGAACTCGGGCTTCTGCAGGACGCGAGCTTGAACGGGGAGGCGAAGGCGGCGCTGACGTCGAAGGCGGAGGCCTATCGCAAGACATCTGCGCGCTACGAATCCGAGCCTGAGACAAACGAAGGCAAGAAGGAGCTGCTGGCGCGGGCAAAGGACTACGAAACGAAGCGCGATCATGCGCTGAAGCAGGATCCTTACTTCGACTATGCTGAGGCACTGCTGCAGATCGCGATCGTGCTGATCTCGGTTTCGATCGTCGCGACGCTGCCCTGGCTTGCAGTCCTTGGTGGGGTAGTGGGCGCGCTCGGCGCGCTATTGATGATCAATGGTTATATACTTGCGGTTGAAATACCCTTTCTGGCGTAGTCTGTTTTGCAGCGCAGCAAGAGTGCGGGCGGCGAAGGACTCGTTAAGTTAGGTTAATGCGCGCCGACGAAGGAGAGGAACGGCAATGAACGAGGCACAGTCCTTTTTCGCCCAGCCGGGCGTCGGGTTCTTCACCTTGATCCTGATCGGTGCAATTGCGGGCTGGATCGCCGAGCGCGTCACTCAATCCAACCACGGGATCTTCACCAATATCCTGATCGGTGTGGCTGGTGCCTTCGTCGGCGCTAAGCTCGCCGAAGTTGCCGAGGTGCCGGTGTTCGGCTTTGTCCGGACACTGATTTCCGCCTCGATCGGCGCGATCATCATCCTCGCCGCGTGGCGGATGCTGGCAAGGCGGTAGAGATCCGGCGATGCCGATGAAGAATGCTGCGGTGCGTTAGCGGACCGTTGCGTGGTGCCCACAGATGTTGCGACGTTACCACAGTTCCTGAACATTTGATTGCGGACGCCGGGAGCTCTTGCCCGCGCCGCGATTTAGCCACACGCCTCACTGATCTCGTAAAGCGCAAGCCAACGCTGCGGCACGACAGTCCGATTGACCGTTCGCCAAGTTGGGGCGTTTAGTGTGGTTGGTTGGAAATTCGGGTCGCTATGGACGCCAAGACCAACATCAAATCCAGGTTGCCCAGCCGGCACGTGACGGAGGGGCCTGAGCGAGCGCCCCATCGGTCCTACTACTACGCCATGGGCCTGACGACGGCCCAGATTCACCAGCCGTTCGTTGGTGTCGCGTCTTGCTGGAACGAGGCGGCGCCCTGCAATATCGCTCTGATGCGCCAGGCGCAGGCCGCGAAGAAGGGCGTCGCGGCAGCCGGCGGCACGCCGCGCGAGTTCTGCACCATCACTGTGACCGACGGGATCGCCATGGGCCATGACGGCATGCGCTCGTCGCTGCCGTCGCGCGAGGCGATTGCGGACACGGTCGAACTGACCATTCGTGGTCATGCCTATGACGCGCTGATCGGGCTCGCCGGTTGCGACAAGTCGCTGCCGGGTATGATGATGGCGATGGTTCGTCTCAATGTCCCTTCCGTCTTCATCTATGGCGGCTCGATTCTGCCCGGCAATTTCCGCGGCCAGCAGGTGACCGTCCAGGACATGTTCGAGGCGGTCGGCAAGCACTCGGTCGGCGAGATGTCGGACGCTGATCTCGACGAGATTGAGCGTGTCGCCTGTCCTTCAGCCGGCGCGTGCGGTGCACAGTTCACGGCCAACACCATGGCGACAGTCTCGGAGGCCATTGGCCTGGCCCTGCCGTACTCGGCCGGTGCCCCCGCACCGTATGAGATCCGCGACGCCTTCTGCATGGCGGCGGGCGAAAAGATCATGGAATTGATCGAGCTGAATATTCGCCCGCGCGATATCGTTACTCGCAAGGCTTTGGAGAACGCTGCGGCCGTCGTCGCCGCTTCAGGTGGTTCGACAAATGCTGCACTGCATTTGCCTGCAATTGCTCATGAATGTGGGATCAAATTCGATCTATTTGACGTCGCCGAAATCTTCAAAAAGACACCATATATCGCGGATTTGAAGCCGGGCGGCCGTTATGTCGCCAAAGACATGTTCGAAGCTGGCGGAATACCAATTCTCATGAAAACCCTGCTTGATCAGGGTTATCTGCACGGCGATTGCATGACCGTTACTGGCCGCACCATTGCTGAGAATATGGCCAGTGTAAAATGGAACCCCCATCAGGATGTCGTGCGTCCCGCCGACAAGCCGATCACGGCCACGGGCGGCGTCGTCGGATTGAAGGGCAACCTCGCTCCGGAAGGAGCGATCGTTAAGGTTGCCGGCATGAGTAACTTGAAATTTTCGGGCCCTGCGCGTTGTTTCGACCGGGAGGAAGACGCTTTCGAGGCCGTGAAGACGAAGAGTTACAAGGAAGGCGAAGTCATCGTCATTCGCTATGAGGGGCCGAAGGGTGGCCCCGGCATGCGGGAGATGCTGTCGACCACTGCAGCGCTGACTGGCCAGGGAATGGGTGGCAAGGTGGCGTTGATCACGGATGGCCGCTTTTCGGGCGCGACGCGCGGCTTCTGTGTCGGCCATGTCGGGCCGGAAGCGGCGGTTGGCGGGCCGATTGCGCTCATTCGCGATGGTGACATCGTCGAAATCGACGCAGTTGACGGCAAGCTGAATGTCAGGTTGTCGGACGCCGAACTGGCCGAGCGTCGAAAGGGTTGGAAGTCGCGCGCCGAACGGTTCGGGTCCGGCGTTTTGTGGAAATACGCCCAGCAGGTTGGGCCCGCGGTGAATGGCGCGGTCACCCACCCCGGCGGGGGCGCCGAGAAGCAGTGCTATGCGGATATCTAGGCATATCGCATCGTCGGTGATGGCGGGCGCGGCTTTGGCCGCCAGCTCGGCGCTCGCCTTCGAGGGCACGACCCCCGGCGGGCGTCCCGCGGCTGCCTTGTCCGCGCCGGCCGCCGGCCTCGCTGGATCAAACGCGGCCATCCCCGTTCCGCCGATGTCCGTTGCCGCCGGCGCATCTGCTGGTGCGGTCGGTAAGAATGCGGCGCCTCCGGCAAACTCGCTCTCCGCGTTGCAATATGCCGCCGAGGGCGGCCATCCGATCGCTCAGTGGCGGCTCGGACGGATGTACGCCAGCGGCGATGGCGTCGATCGCGACGATCTCCGCGCGTTCGACTATTTCAGCCGCATCGCCAACCAGCATGCGGAGGACAGCCCGTCGGCACCGCAGGCACAGATCGTGGCGAACGCGTTCGTTGCCCTCGGCCGCTACTATCGCGACGGAATTCCAAACACGCGCGTTAAGTCGGACCGCGAACGCGCGCGAGAAATGTTCCACTACGCTGCGACGTATTTCGGCAATGCCGATGCGCAGTACAACCTGGCGCGGATGTATCTCGACGGTGTCGGCTCGCCGCGCGATCCGATCTACGCGGCGCGCTGGCTGTCGCAGGCAGCTCAGAAAGGCCAGTACCAGGCCCAAGCCCTGCTTGGACAGATGCTGTTCAACGGCGACGTGCTGCAGCGCCAGGCGGCCCGTGGCCTGATGTGGCTGACCCTCGCGCGCGAGAATGCCGGCCCCGACGAGCTCTGGATCAACGAGGTTTACACCAGCGCGCTGAAGCGGGCGACCGAGGATGACCGCGCCATGGCCGGACGGTTGCTGGAGCGCTGGGTGCAGGGGCGGCGCGACTGACGCCGTAGGCCGCTGCTTTAAAGCCCGCCCGGCGATTTCGTTTTTAACCTTTGGTCTCGAAATCCAGGTCAACCCAGACGGGGACATGGTCTGACGGCTTTTCCCAGGCCCGGACCTGCTTGTCGATTCCGGCCGTCACCAGCCGATCGGAGGCCTGCGGCGACAGCAGCATGTGGTCGATGCGGATGCCGTTGTTCTTCTGCCAGGCGCCGGCCTGATAGTCCCAGAACGTGTAGCGTTTAGGCTCATCGGTGACGGCGCGGAGAGCATCCGTCAGGCCGAGATTCGTCAGCGCGCGAAAGCTTTGACGCGTCTGCGGAAGGAACAGCGCATCGTTTACCCATGCGGCAGGATTATGCACGTCCTCAGGCGCGGGAATGACGTTGAAATCGCCGGCGAGGATGAACGGCTCCTCGGTCTTCAGCCGTTCGACAGAATAGTCCGCAAGTCGCTTCATCCATTTCAGCTTGTACGAATATTTTTCAGTCTCGGGCGGGTTGCCGTTCGGCAAATACAGGCAGGCTATTCTGAGCACGCCACGCTTCAGCGAGACGATGCCTTCAAGAAATCGCGCCTGCACATCTTCCTCGTCGCCTTCCAGCCGCGGCCGCGTTTCGTCGAACGGCAGGCGTGAGAGCAGGGCGACGCCGTTGAAGGTCTTCTGGCCGTGCGTCACGACGTTGTAGCCGAGCGCTTCGATCGGCTCGCGCGGAAACGCCTCGTCGGTGCACTTGATCTCCTGCAGGCAGGCGACGTCGGGCGCCGTTTCCTTCAGCCAAGAAATCACGTGATCCACACGCTGGCGTATCGAGTTCACATTCCAGGTGGCAATGCGCATCTTTGCAACCTATTTCGTTGGCGTCTTGCGGAAAGACCCATGGTTAACTTTTCTTCACTTGGTTGTGCAGTTTTCGACTGGCATGAGAGTGGTCGATTCCAGCTGTCGTTACTGCGCCGCCCGCCCAGGTGTGATAATTGCTTCTGGAATATCATGCCAAGAGCCCGGGTTTAACGGGTCTGGGGGGAACTTAAGTTTTTTGGGGGCAGACTGCGGAGCGGCGCGAGTTCGCGCTGGCGAATACGAGATCATGAAAACGCGCAGTTCGATTATCGTCTTTTGCCTCGTGGCGGCAGCCGGCGCCGCAGCTTACGCAACGCGTTCGACCTGGATGGCTCCGACTGGTGCGAGCAAGGCGCAGGCCCAGGGGCAAGCCAAGGGGCGCGCGATCGCCGTGCAGGTCGCCGATGTCGTGCGCAAGAAGGTTCCGGTCGAGGTCGATGCCATCGGCACGGTTTCGCCGATTGCGAGCGTGGCGCTGAAGGCGCGGGTCGAGACCACCATCCTGAAAGTGCATTTCGAGGACGGCGCGCGCGTGAAGGAAGGCGATGTTCTGTTTACGCTCGATGCGCGCCAGATCGACGCGCAAATCGCCCAGGCAGAGGCAACGCTCGCGCGGGATCGTTCGCAACTTGCCGGCGCGGAGCGGGACCTCAGGCGGTACAGCGAGCTGATCGTCAAGGGCGCGACCCCGCAGATCAATGTCGACAATGCGCAGACGCAGAGGGACATTCTGCGCGGCACCGTGCGAGCCAATGAATCCGTTCTGGACAATCTGAAGGTCCAGAAGACCTACACGGTGATCCATGCGCCGATCTCGGGCCGCATCAGTGCCGCCAACGTCAAGGTCGGCAACTTCGTGCGTCCAGCCGACACCACGCCGCTCGCCATTATCAATCAGATTGCGCCGATCTACGTCACGTTCGGTGTCCCGCAACGCGTGCTGCCCGATCTGCGCGATGCGCTTAAGAGTGGCGTCGCCAGCGTCGTTGCGTCGATGCCGGGAAGCAGCCGGCAGGAGACCGGCAAGGTCGCGATGATCGAGAACACCGTCGACACGGCGACCGGAATGGTGACCGCGCGCGCGGTCATGGACAACAAGAGTGAAACGCTGTGGCCAGGCACGCTGGTGACGACCAAGCTCAGCGTGCGCAGCGAGAACGCGATCGTCATACCGTCGGTCGCTGTGCAGCGAAGCCAGACCGGAAACTTCGTGTTCACGGTCAAGGATGGGAAGGCCACCGTGCAGCCAGTGAGCGTTGCGCGCACGTTCGAAGGGCTCTCGGTGATCGAAAAGGGCCTCTCAGGCGGTGAAACCGTCGTAACCGACGGTCAGATGATGTTGTCGAACGGTACTGCGGTGGATATCCGCGAACGCAGGGCGGGAGCCTGACGTCATGAACCTGTCGGAGATGAGCATTCGCCGTCCGGTCATGACGACCATGCTGACGGCGACCATTATCGCGCTCGGTGTCTTCGGCTACCGCCTCCTTCCGGTCTCCGCGCTTCCCAAGGTTGATTTTCCGACCATCGCGATCACGGCGACGCTGCCTGGCGCCAGCCCAGACACCATGGCTGCCTCCGTCGCAGGACCCATCGAGCGGCAGCTCGCGACGGTGCCCGGCATCTCGTCGATGTCGTCGCAATCCTCGCAAGGCTCGACCTCGATCACCGTCCAGTTCGATCTCGATCGCAACATCGACGCCGCCGCCCTCGACGTCCAGACCGCGCTGACGATCGCCGAGCGCCGGCTGCCGATCGAGATGACCACGCCGCCGAGTTTCCGGAAAGTCAACCCGGCCGACTTCCCGATCCTGTTCATCGCGCTCTCATCATCGACGCTGCCGCTGTCGACGGTGCACGAATATGGCGACATTTACATCGGCCAGGCGCTGTCGCAGATCGCCGGCGTCGCCCAGGTGAGCATCTACGGTGGGCAGAAATTCGCGGTGCGGGTGCAGGCGGATCCGGAGGCAGCTGCCGCCCGTGGCCTGTCGATGGACGACATCCGCGACGCCGTGCAGCGGGCCAATTCGACGACGCCGGTCGGGACGCTGAACGGACCCAGCCAGAACGTAACGCTGCAGGCATCGGGCCAGCTCGACAAGGCGGATATGTACCGCAACATCGTCGTCGCCTGGCGTAACGGCGCACCGGTCAAGCTCGACGAAGTTGCGCGGATCTACGACAGCGTCGAGAACGACAAGACGGCGACCTGGTTCAACGGCAATCGCTCGATCGTGCTGGCGATCCAGAAGCAGCCCGATGCCAACACCGTGGCGGTGGTCGACGCCGTCAAGGCGCGTCTGCCGGCGCTGCAGGCGCAACTGCCGCCGTCGATCGAGACCAACGTGACCATGGATCGCTCGATCTCGATCCGGCAATCGGTGTTCGACGTGCAGGAGACGCTGGCGATCGCCGTCATCCTCGTGGTGCTGGTGATCTTCCTGTTCCTGCGGTCGGCGTCGGCGACGTTCATTCCTGCTCTGGCGGTTCCGATCTCGCTGATCGGCACCTGCGCAACGATGTATCTGCTGGGTTTCTCGATCAATAACATGACCTTGCTGGCGCTGACGCTTTCGGTCGGCTTCGTCGTCGATGACGCCATCGTCATGCTCGAGAACATCGTCCGTCACATCGAAAACGGCATGCGGCCGTACGAGGCGGCGCTCAAGGGCGCGCGCGAGATCGGCTTCACCATCATGTCGATCACGTTTTCACTCATCGCGGTGTTCATCCCGGTGCTGTTGATGGGGGGCATCGTCGGGCGCGTGTTCCGCGAATTTGCGGTGACCATCGCGGTGGCGATCGTCGTGTCCGGCTTCGTTTCGCTCACGCTGACGCCGATGCTGTGCGCACGCGTCCTGAAGGCCCACGACCCGCACAAGCGGCCCAACATCGTGCTGCGCATTTTCGAGGCCGTTTTCAACCAATGGCACCGCGTTTACGAATGGACGCTGGACAAGGTTCTGGCCGCGAAAAGCGTGATGCTGATCGTCACGCTCGCTACAGTAGTGGCGACCGGCTACCTCTATTACGTGGTGCCGAAGGGCTTCTTCCCGCAGGAGGATACGGGCTTCCTGTCGGGCGTCTCGGAAGCGGCGACAGACACCTCGTTCGACGCCATGGTCGAACGCCAGCAGAAGCTCGATGAGATCGTCCGCGCCGATCCGGCGGTCGAATTCCTGAACACGACGGTGGGCGCCGGTGGGCCCAATCCGACGGCGAACTATGCGCGCATGTTCGTCGGCTTGAAACCGAAGGCCGAGCGCGATCCGGCTCCGGTCGTGATCGCGCGGCTGCGGCAGGCGACCTCGCAGGTCCCCGGCATGCAGACGTTCTTCCAGAGCATCCAGAATCTGAACGTTGGCGGCCGGTCGTCAAAAAGCCAATACCAGTACACTTTGCAAAGTAGCGACATCAACCGGCTGTACACGATTGCGCCGGAGATGCGGGACAAGATCGCGCAGATCCCCGGGCTGCTCGACGTGACGACGGACCTATACATCAAGAACCCGGAGCTGACCGTCGAGATCGATCGCGAGAAGGCGGCCGTCTACGGCATCACCACCGAACAAATCCGCAGCCAGCTGTTTAACGCATTTGGCGCACGACAGATCGGCACGATCTTCAAACCGTCGAACGACTACCAGATCATCCTGGAGGCGCAGCCGCGCTTCCGTGTTGATCCCTCCGACCTGTCGAAAGTCTACCTGAAGACGGCCAACAACCAGACCATCCCGCTCGATGCGGTCGCGCGCATGGTGCCGACGGTTGGTCCGCTGCTGATCAATCATCAAGGCCAGCAGCCCGCGGTGACGATCTCGTTCAATCTCGCGCCGAACGTGTCGCTGGGCTATGCGGTCGACGAGATTGCCGCAGTCGAGCGTGCTTCGAACATGCCGCCGACGATTGTGACAGGGTTCTCGGGGACCGCGCAGGTGTTCCAGGATTCCTTGCGCGGGCAGGGCGTGCTCATTCTCGCCGCCGTATTCGCTGCGTTCGTGATCCTCGGCGTCCTCTACGAAAGCTTCGTCCATCCGATCACGATCATTTCCGGCCTGCCATCGGCAGGTATCGGCGCGATCCTGACGCTGATGCTGTTCAATATGGAACTGTCCGTGATTGCCATGATCGGCATCGTCATGTTGGTCGGCATCGTCAAGAAGAACGCGATCATGATGGTCGATTTTGCGATCAGCCGTCGTGCGGTAGGTCTCAGCGCCGAGCACGCGATCCGCGAGGCGGCATTGTTGCGCTTTCGCCCGATCATGATGACGACGTTCGCGGCCATCTTCGGCGTGCTGCCGATCGCGCTCGGCACCGGCGCCGGTGCCGAACTGCGTCAGCCGCTCGGTGTTGCCGTGGTCGGCGGCCTGATCGTCTCGCAGCTTCTGACGCTGTACATCACGCCGGTGGTCTACATCTACCTCGACCGCATCGACCGCAAGCTGAAGCGTCGTCTCGAGCCGGAGCTGCAGGAAGTCGAGGAAGACCGGCCGCGTCAGGTCGCGGCGGAGTGATCGCGGATCAGATCGAGAAGCTGGTGCCGCAACCGCAGGAGGCGGTCGCGTTCGGATTGGCGACACGGAACGACGCGCCGATCAGATCGTCGACGAAGTCGACTTCCGAGCCCGCCAGGAACGGCACCGATGCCGGATCTACCACCACGACCGCACCGTCACGCGCGATCACCAGATCGTCGTCGGCGCGGGTTTTCTCGATGTCGAACTTGTACTGAAAGCCGGAGCAGCCGCCGCCCTCGACGCTGATGCGCAACATTGCGCCGTCGCCTTCCGATTTCAGGATCTGTCCGATGCGCCGGGCAGCCCGTTCGGTGATGATGACGTCTCCGCTCATTGCACGCTCCAGGATGACCTTCAGGGGTTTGATCGCCCCGCAACTCATAGTTAAGTGCGGCAGGGTTCAGAATCAAACCGAATTCGTACAGTTTAGAGGTAAATGATGGCGGTCGGCATGGCTGCGCCTCGCGCGCCTTACGCCTGCGATCCGGAACGGAGCCGCGGGAGGCTGTATCCTGAGCCGCCCAGCAGGACCCGTAGCGACTTCCGCCGCGATTGTGACCGGGTGATCCATTCGACGGCATTCCGTCGCCTGAAGCACAAAACCCAGGTCTTCGTGTTCCATGAAGGCGATCACTACCGGACGCGGCTGACCCACTCGCTTGAGGTGGCGCAGATCGCACGCGCGATCGCGCGGCAGCTCGGCCTCGACGAGGACCTGACAGAGACGCTGGCGCTGGCGCACGATCTTGGTCACCCGCCATTCGGCCATGCCGGCGAGCGCGCGCTTGACGCCTGCCTGCGCGACTGGGGCGGGTTTGACCACAACGCGCAGACGCTGCGTGTCGTCACCACGCTCGAACGGCGATACCCGGCCTTCGATGGGCTGAATCTTACATGGGAGTCGCTGGAAGGCATCGCCAAGCACAATGGTCCGCTGATCGACCGGGCCGGCCAGCCGCTTGAGCGTTTTGGTGAAACCGGTGTGCCGCCGGCGATCGCCGGCTATGTGCATGGCCATGACCTCGAGCTCTGGACCAATGCCGGCCTGGAAGCGCAGGTCGCGGGCCTCGCCGACGACATCGCCTATGACGCGCACGACATCGACGATGGCTTGCGCGCCGGCTTGTTCGTGATCGACGATCTGAATGAGGTGCCGATGATCAGCCGCATCATCGGCGAGATCGATGCGGCCTATCCGGGATTGGACGAGGGGCGGCGAGGCGCCGAGCTTGTACGTGAATTGATTTCCCGTCTCATTGGAGACGTTGTCGCTGAAGCCACGCGCAGGCTCACGGAGGCGGCGCCCGGTTCCGCCGATGCCGTCCGGGGTCATAGCCGCCCGATGGCGGCATTCTCGCAGGCAATGGTCGAGGCCGAGGCACAGATCAAGGCGTTTCTTTACAGCCGGATGTACCGGCATTTACGGGTGATGCGGATCATGGGCGACGCGGCGACCATCGTCACAAACCTGGCGGGCCATTATCTCGCCAACCCGGATGAGCTGCCACCGGGCTGGCTTGCCGAGGGGGCTGCCGCCGACGAAATCGCCCGCGGCATCGGCGATTTCATCGCCGGCATGACCGACCGGTTTGCGATTGTCGAGCACCGCCGGATTTTTGACTCGACCCCTGATTTGCGTTAGGCGCGCGTGCGTCATGACCCAGACAAATACCCAGCCGCACCTTTTTGCCGACGTCCTTTCGCGCGTCCAGGCCGTTTGCCGCTCGCTTTCGGAGCAGGGCGTGCTGCCTGCTGGGATCGACCTTTCGCGCATTGTCGTCGAGCCACCCCGAGATTCGGCCCACGGTGACATGGCGACGAACGCAGCGATGGTGCTGGCGAAGGACGCGAAAGCCAAGCCGCGCGATCTTGCGGAGCGTATCGCTGCGTCACTGCGCGCCGATGCTCTGGTCGAAGCTGCCGAAGTGGCCGGACCCGGCTTCATCAATCTGACGCTGAAGGCGCAGGTCTGGCCCGCGGTGCTCGCCTCGATCGTGCGTGACGGAAGGTCGTACGGCCGCGGCAATATCAGCCGCGCCGAAAAGATCAATGTCGAGTACGTGTCCGCCAATCCCACCGGGCCAATGCATGTCGGCCATTGCCGGGGCGCCGTGTTCGGCGACGCGCTGGCAAGCCTGCTGCAGTTCGCGGGCTATGATGTGACACGTGAGTACTACATCAACGACGCAGGCGCGCAGGTCGATGTGCTCGCGCGTTCGGCGTTCCTGCGCTACCGCGAGGCGCTGGGCGAGACAATCGAGATTCCGGACGGGCTTTATCCGGGCGACTACCTGAAGCCGGTTGGCGCGGCGCTCGTCGCCGAGCACGGCGATAAGCTCGCACAGATGACTGAAGGCGCCTGGCTTCCGATGGTGCGCGCCAAGGCCATCGAGATGATGATGGCTGAAATCCGCGATGACCTCGCGGCGCTCAACATTCGCCACGACGTGTTCTTTTCTGAACGCTCGCTGCAAGGTGCGAACGGCGGCGAGGTGGCCGCGGTGATCGACGGCTTGCGCAAGCGCGGCCTGGTCTATGAGGGGCGGCTGCCGCGACCGAAGGGGGCCGTTGACGAGGATTGGGAGGATCGTGAGCAAACGCTCTTCCGGGCGACCGATTTCGGCGACGACGTCGACCGGCCGCTGTTGAAGTCCGACGGCTCCTATACCTACTTCGCCTCCGACATCGCGTACCATCGCTCAAAGTTCGACCGCGGCTTCAAGAAGATGGTCGACGTCTGGGGCGCCGACCACGGCGGCTACATCAAGCGGGTGCAGGCGGCGATCAAGGCCGTCACCGAAGGCAAGGGCGATCTCGACGTCAAGATTGTTCAGCTGGTGCGACTGCTGCGGGCCGGCGAGCTGGTCAGAATGTCCAAGCGAGCCGGGGACTTCGTCACTCTGCGCGAGGTTGTCGACGAGGTCGGGGCCGATGCTGTCCGTTTCATGATGCTTTACCGCAAGAACGATGCGGTGCTCGATTTCGACCTTGCCAAGGTGATTGAGCAGTCGCGCGATAATGCGGTTTTCTATGTCCAGTATGGACACGCGCGCGGGCATTCGATTTTCCGTAACGCTCGCGAGGAATTCCCGGACCTGCCGGAGGATGCCGCGGCTCGGGCCACATGGCTGGCCGAAGCAGACCTGGGGAGGCTGACAGACCCAGCCGAAATCAGCCTGTTGCGCCGTTTGGCGCTGTTCCCGCGGTTAATCGAGAGTGCCGCCGAGGCCCATGAACCGCACCGGGTTGCCTTTTATCTCTATGATCTTGCCAGCGAATTTCATGCGCTTTGGACCAAGGGGCGGGATTCGCCTCATTTACGCTTCATTATCCAGAATGATGCAGAAATAACAAAGGCGCGATTGGCCCTCGTTCAGGGCGTCGTGTCGGTTATCGCCACCGGTCTCGCGATCCTGGGAGTCCAGGCGCCGGACGAGATGCGATAATCGGGGAACCGTCGTTGTGGGGCGACGGATTTGCAGCGGCTGGACACGCCTGGATACGTCCGTGCGAGCTGTTCAGCCTTTCCTGATGGGGACCACATCAGATGGCGGATCGACATCAATATCGTCCCGACGCCGTCGGCGTTCGCGACAACCACAATGCACGCTCTGTTGAGGGTGACCCTCTCGCCGAACTTGCGCGGCTGATTGGGCAGAACGACGCGAACGTCGCCTTTGGCCGTTCGAAACGTGCGGACGCTCCGCAGCCGGCGCAGGCGCCGGCGAACGAGCCGCGCATGGACCACGACCCTTATCGGGACCAGGACCAGTATCAAGAACAGCAGGACGAATATCAGGAGGAGGCGGAGCCGGCCGCAGCGGAGCCCGCACGGCCATCCTGGATGCGCACGGCTGCGAGCACCGGCTGGCCACGACACAACGTGACGGCCGCGCCTCCTGCCGCACAGGAGCCGCACTACGCCGACGAGCAGGCCGAACTTTATGACGACACGCCGGCTTTCCTGCGCAACGCACGCCAGCACGATCAGGCCCGCTACGACCACGACCAGTCGCGCTACGACGACGTGCTCTACGATCAGAATTCGCAGAACCTGCAGCAGCAATACGCTGACCCGCAGTATCAGGATGGCTATCAGGATCAACCCGATCCAAACGGCTATCCGCCGTTCTACGGAGACTTCGAGCAGGAGGAGCCAAAGCGCAGGCGCGGCGGATTGATGACGGTGGTTGCCGTGCTGGCGCTGGCGGTGGTCGGCACCGCGGGCGCTTACGGCTATCGCTCCTACACGGGATCCCCGCGCAGTGGGGAGCCCCCGGTCATCAAGGCCGAGTCCGGCGCGAACAAGATCGTGCCGCCGACACAGACGGCCGATGCTTCCGGCAAGATCGTCGACCGGATCGGCGGTTCAGCGAACGGCCAGGAGCGCGTGTTGTCGCGTGAGGAGCAGCCGATCGACATCAACGGCCGCCATGCGCCGCGGGTCGTCTTTCCGCCGCTGAATCAGGGTGGCAGCTCTGCGTTGCCGACCGGAACGACGGCACCAACCTCGTCGTCGGCTCCGACCGCGCAGTCCCAGGTGGCGTCCAATGGCGCACTTGGCGACGAGCCGAAACGCGTCCGCACATTCGCGATCCGCCCCGATCAACCGGATGCGGTGCCGTCGCAGCCGGCGGCACAGGCACAGGCACAACCGACGCCGGCACAACGCACTGCTTCGGCCTCGTCGGCGCGCGCTCAGGCAGCCGCACCGGCGGCAAATGGGCCTATGTCGATTTCGCCTCAATCGGATCCCGCTCCGGTGCGCACGGCAGCGGTGCCAGCCGCGCCGCCACCGGCGACCTCGGGTGGCTACATGGTGCAGGTCTCCTCGCAGCGAAGCGAGGCCGACGCGCAGGCCGCTTACCGGTCCCTGCAGTCGAAGTACCCCAGCGTGCTTGGTTCCCGATCGGCCTCGTTCCGTCGCGCGGATCTTGGCGACAAGGGTATCTATTACCGTGCCATGGTTGGGCCATTTGCCGCCGCCGAAGACGCTGGACAGCTCTGCAGCAGCCTGCGATCCGCCGGCGGCCAATGCGTCGTCCAAAGGAATTGACGGCCGTTTCCTTGACCCTGGACACCGGCGCGAGCTAATCGGCTCGCTATGGGCATCAAGGCATTCATCTGTGGGGTTGGGGGCTTGGCGCTCACCGAGGCTGAGCGTGGGTTTCTGCACGCCGAGCAGCCATGGGGTTTCATCCTTTTCAAAAGGAACGTCAGTAACCGCGCACAAGTTATTGAGTTGGTTTCGGAACTGCGAAGTTCCGTCGGCCGCCCTGATGCTCCCGTCCTGATCGATCAGGAAGGGGGACGGGTACAGCGGCTGGGGCCACCCGAATGGCCGACCTATCCGTGTGGCGATGTGTTCAGCCGCCTTTACGACGAATCAGCGGAACTCGGTCTACGCGCCGCATATTTGACCGCACGTCTGATCGCTGAGGACCTCGCGGAACTCGGTGTGACGGTCGATTGTTTGCCTTTGGCGGATGTACCGGTTGTGGGAGCCGACGCCGTGATCGGCGACCGGGCCTACGGGACGGAGCCGGCCAAGGTGGCCGCAGTCGCACGAGCCGTCGTGGACGGGTTGGAAGCCGGCGGTGTGCTGCCTGTCCTGAAACACATCCCCGGGCACGGACGCGCCACGGCCGACACGCATCACCTGCTGCCGGTCGTCGATACGCCGCGGGCGGAGCTCGAGCGGACCGACTTCGCCGCGTTCCGGCCGCTCACGTCCTTGCCCATGGCGATGACTGCACATGTTGTGTTCAGCGCGCTCGATCGTGCCCAACCGGCGACGACATCTGCGACAATCATAGCTGACGTGATTCGCGGCTCGATAGGGTTCCAAGGTTTGCTGATGAGCGATGACGTGTCGATGAATGCCTTGCAGGGAACAATCGCCGAGCGTGCGCGGGCAGCCATCGCCGCAGGCTGTGACGTCATCCTGCATTGCAACGGCGACGCCGACGAGATGCGACAGGTCGCGGCCAATACACCGGTGCTGGCCGGTCAGGCGCTTGCACGGGCAAATGCCGCGCTTGCCGCGCGCAAGGTTCCTGCGCCGCACAATCGTGACGAGGCGCGCACCGAGCTTGATGAACTGATCGCCCGCGCCGGAGGGCTGATCGCATGACCGCTGAAATCCTTGCTTTCGAAAGCGCTCAGGCCGATCGCTCACCGGAAGAGCCGACGCTGGTCGTCGATGTCGAGGGTTACGAAGGTCCGCTCGATCTGTTGCTCGCGCTGGCACGGAACCAGAAGGTCGATCTCGCGAAGATCTCCATTCTGGCGCTTGCGGATCAATACCTGAATTTCATCGAGGCTGCGCGCAAGCTGCGGCTCGAGCTTGCCGCGGACTATCTGGTGATGGCCGCCTGGCTGGCCTACCTCAAGTCGCGGCTGCTATTGCCCGAGCCGCCATCGGCCGAAGGTCCAAGCGCCGAGGACATGGCAACCGCGCTTGCCAACCGCCTGCGGCGCCTTGAGGCGATCCGCGAAGCCGCCAAGGTCCTGATGACGCGGCCGCAGCTCGGGCGCGATATCTTCGCGCGCGGCGCGCCGGAGGCGATCGCCGAGATCAAGCACCAGAGATGGACGGCGACGCTCTACGACCTGCTGACCGCCTACGCGTCGCAGCGCCAGCGCCGCGTGCTGGCGAGCGTGCACCTCGCAAAGCGCACCGTCTGGTCGCTGAACGAAGCGCGCGCCTCGCTGGAGCGGCTGGTCGGCGCGTCCGAGGACTGGAGCTGCATGGATGACTACCTGATGAGCTACGTAGTCGAGCCGTCGCAACGCGCTACCGTTTTTGCCTCCAGTTTCGCGGCGGCGCTGGAGCTCGTGCGGGAGGGCCAAGCCGAGCTGCACCAGCAACAAGCCTTTGCGCCGATTTTCGTTCGTAAGCGGCCGCCGACACCGGCTGCCGGGCTCGCGCCGCAAGACGCGGGCTAAGTGCAAGGAGAGCAGCCGATGCCAACTAATTTGGCGGAGAAGCGTATCGAAGTCGACGACGATCCAGTGGAGGCGCCAGCGATGCGCCCCGAGGAACTGCGGCTGCTCGAGGCGATGCTGTTTGCGTCCAACGAGCCGCTCGATGAGCCGACGCTCAAGAAGAAGCTGCCGGAGGGGATCGACATCAAGGCAGCACTCGAGCAACTGCAGTCGGATTACGCCCCGCGGGGCGTCAATCTGGTCCGCATCGACGGCAAGTGGTCGTTCCGCACCGCTTCGGACCTGTCCTGGTTGATGACGCGCGAGAGCACCGAGACGCGCCGGCTGTCCCGGGCCGCGATCGAGATGCTGGCCATCATCGCCTACCATCAGCCGGTGACGCGTGCCGAGATCGAGGAGATCCGCGGCGTCGTCACCTCGAAGGGGACCCTGGACGTGTTGCTCGAGACAGGCTGGATCCGGCCGCGGGGTCGCCGAAAGACCCCCGGCCGTCCGCTTACCTTCGGCACCACCGAGCAATTCCTGTCGCAGTTCAGTCTGGAGGCGGTCGGGGACCTCCCGGGTCTCGACGAATTGCGTGGAACCGGGCTCTTGGATTCGCGTCTTCCGGGCGGCTTCACCGTACCGAACCCGTCGGACGACCCGCAACTGCGGGAGGATGAGGATCCGCTGGAGCCCGGTGACCTGGACCTGGCGCTGGCGCCCGCGGTCGAGCCCGAGACGAAGGAATAGCCGGGCCCACATCGGTGAACGAGCGCAGGCGCGTGCGAGGGACGCGCGTCCGTCACCGGATGGCTTTAACCAAGCCGTGACGGCCCTGAAATGCGCTAAGATGTGACAAGCCCAAGTCCTTGTTTTTACCTTCCCCGGGGCCTAGCTTCGCTGGGAGAGCAGGGCTATACGCACGGCCAAAATCCAAGCGTTTTCAGGAGAGCAGCATGGGTTCAATGAGCATCTGGCACTGGGTCGTGGTGATCGCAGTGGTCCTGCTGCTGTTCGGCCGCGGCAAGATTTCCGACCTGATGGGCGACGTCGCCCAGGGCATCAAGGCCTTCAAGAAGGGCATGTCGGACGACGACAAGACCGCCGAGAAGACCGGCGAGCCGATGAAGACCATCGAGAATGCGCCGCCAGGCTCGGCCGCGGCGCAGCCGACGGACGCCAACCGCAAGGCGGTTTGAGCCGCCGCTGACCGCGGTTCGGCGGCAGGGGCGCGAGCGGAAAGATCTATGTTCGACATCGGGTGGTCTGAACTGATCGTGATCGGGGTCGTAGCGCTGATCGCGATCGGCCCGAAGGAGCTGCCTGGCGTGCTGCGGATGGTCGGTCAATGGATCGGCAAGGCGCGGCGGATGGCCGGTGAATTCCAGAGTCAGTTCCAGGAGGCGATGCGCGAAGCCGAAGTCGCCGACCTGAAGAAGCAGTTTGACGATGTCTCGCAGGCGGCTTCGAACGCCGCCAGCGGTAACGTGCTGACCTCCACCGTCAAGGACGTCGAAGAGGCGCTGAAGCTCGACACGTCGTCGGTCGCGACCCCGACGACGCCGGAACCGCCGACCGCCGAAACGCAGAAGGAAGCGACCGTTCATGAGGCGGAGTCCCCGCCGCCGCAACCCGAGACGTTGCAGCCGGTCGACAAGGCATCATGACGCAAGAAGACATCGACGCCTCCAAGGCCCCGCTGCTCGATCACTTGATCGAGCTGCGCTCGCGCCTGATCAAGGCGTTGCTGGCGTTCGGCGTCGCGTTCATCTTCTGCTTCTTCTTCGCCAAGCAGATCTACAACGTGCTGGTGTGGCCGTTCACCTGGGTCGCCGGCGTCGGCAACTCGAAATTCATCTACACGGCACTGCTCGAATACTTCATCACGCAGCTCAAGCTTGCGATGTTCGGTGCGGCGTTCATCTCGTTCCCGGTGATCGCCACGCAGATCTACATGTTCGTCGCGCCCGGCCTCTACCGCAACGAGCGGCAGGCGTTCCTGCCTTACCTGATCGCGACGCCGGTCTTCTTCGCGCTCGGCTCGGCGCTGGTCTATTTCGTCGTATTGCCGATGCTGGTGCGTTTCTCGCTCGGCATGCAGCAGGTCGGCGACGGGCAGGCGGAGATCGCCTTGCTGCCGAAGGTCGGCGAATATCTATCGCTGATGATGTCATTGATCTTCGCCTTCGGCATCGCCTTCCAGCTGCCGGTGATCCTGACGCTGCTCGGCCGCATCGGTGTGCTCACCTCGAAGACGCTGAAGGAGAAGCGGCGCTACTTCATCGTCGGCGCGTTCGTTATCGCCGCCGTGTTGACGCCGCCGGACATCATCAGCCAGTTCTCGCTGGCGATCCCGCTGATGGTGCTCTACGAGGGCTCAATCTGGGCGGTCCGCATGGTCGAGAAGAACGCCTCGGCCACCGCCGCGGCCGGCTCAAACCCGTCCACCGGCTCCGCGAGCCCAGCGGAATAGGGATCCACCGCTCGCATCACCTGCAATGCGAGTGATCCAGGATCGCGGGTGTTTTCATCCGAGACCATTCGGGTTACTGGATGTCCCGCCGTTGACATTTTGCAATTATGCATACTGTCAACAATCGAAACGGACTTCCATCAAATGCACGACATTCGCTGGATCAGGGACAACGCCGTAGCCTTCGACGCCGCGCTGAAGCGGCGCGGGCTGGAGCCACAGTCGCCGTCGCTGATCGCGCTTGACGAGAAGCGACGCGCGGCGATCGTGACGGCCGAGCAGGCGCTGGCGCGGCGCAACGCAGCGTCGAAGGAAATTGGCGAGGCCAAGAAAGCCAAGGACGAGCCGCGTGCGAATGCGCTGATGGCAGAAGTCGGCGAACTGAAGACGAAGCTGCCGGAGCTCGAAGCAACGTCGAGGGCTTCGAGCGAAGAGCTCGATAGGCAGATCGCGGAAATTCCGAATCTGCCGTTGCCGGCGCCGGAAGTCCCCGATGGCGCCGATGAGCACGGCAATGTCGAACACCATCATTTCGGCGCGAAGAAAGTCCTCGGCTTCGCACCGAAGCAGCATGACGATCTTGGTAGGGACCTCGATGACATGGACTTCGAGACGGCCGCAAAGATTTCCGGCGCGCGCTTCGTCGTCCTGAAAAAAGGGCTCGCCCGACTTGAGCGCGCGCTCGGCCAGTTCATGCTCGACGTGCACACCGGCGAACATGGCTATACCGAGGTCAATCCCCCGTTGCTGGTGCGCGACGAGGCGATGTTCGGCACGACCCAGCTCCCAAAATTCGAAGAGGATCAGTTCTGGGCGATCTCCGGCGAAGTGCTGAACCTCGAGCCTGCTGAGATCAAGAGCAGACGGCTCGGGCTCATTCCCACTGCCGAAGTCTCACTTACGAACCTCGTTCGCGAATCGATCCTCGACGAAAAAGAACTGCCGCTGCGGTTCACGGCGCTGACGCCATGCTTTCGCGCGGAGGCAGGCGCTGCGGGCCGCGATACGCGTGGCATGATCCGCCAGCACCAGTTCAACAAGGTCGAGCTGGTCTCAATCACCACGCCGGAAACGTCGAAGGACGAGCACGAGCGCATGCTCTCCTGCGCCGAGGAGATCCTGCGTCGCCTCGGCCTGCACTACCGCGTGATGACGCTCTGTGCCGGCGACATGGGGTTTGCCTCGCAGAAGACCTACGACATCGAGGTGTGGATGCCGGGGCAGGGTGACGGCGGCATGTACCGCGAGATTTCGTCCTGCTCAGTCTGCGGCGATTTCCAGGCCCGGCGCATGAATGCGCGCTCGCGCGGCCCCGACGGCAAGCCGCGCTTCGTGCACACGTTGAACGGTTCAGGCACGGCCGTCGGCCGCGCGCTGATTGCGGTGATGGAAACCTATCAGCAGCAGGGCGGCTCAATCGCCGTGCCGGACGTGCTGCAGCCCTATATGGGCGGCCTCAAAGTCATCGAGAAAGGCAACTGACGCCTCATGCGCATTCTATGCACCAACGACGACGGCATCAACGCGCCGGGCATCGGCATTGTCGAGGACATCGCCAAGCAGATTTCCGACGACGTCTGGGTGGTGGCCCCCGAGAGTGACCAGTCCGGCGTGTCGCATTCGCTGTCGCTTAACGATCCGTTGCGCCTGCGCGAGATCTCGCCGCGGCATTTCGCGGTGCGCGGCACGCCGACCGACTGTGTCATCATGGGCGTGCGGCACATCATCAAGGGCAAGCGGCCGGATATCGTGCTGTCTGGTGTCAATCGCGGGCGCAACGTCGCCGAGGACGTGGTCTATTCCGGCACCATCGCCGGTGCGATGGAGGGCGTGATCCTCGGCATTCCTTCATTTGCACTGAGCCAAGAATTCGGCGTCGAGACACGGCAGAAGCTGCCGTGGGACAACGCGCTGGCGCACGGGCCTGAAATTATCAAGCGGATCTTCGAGACCGGCGTGCCGCCCGACACGGTTATCAACGTCAACTTCCCGAACTGCGGGCCAAATGAGGTCCAGGGCGTCGTCATCAGCCGGCAGGGCAAGCGCAATCAGGGCTTTCTCAATATCGAGGGCCGCAAGGACGGGCGTGGCAACGATTACTTCTGGATCGGCTTCGAGCGCGCCCTGGCGGCCGAGCCGCCGGGCGAGGGCACAGACCTGGAAGCTCTGGCGCGCAAATGCGTGTCGGTGACGCCGCTACGCCTGAACCTGACCGACGAGGTGTTCTCACGAACGCTCGCCGACGTATTGAAAGATCGCGCGCCGGGGTAGGATGTAAGCGATTCTATAGCCTGCGGGCCGCCCGTGTCGTCCGACGACCCATCGCATGAACGGATGAACTTCCAGCTGCTGCTGCGGCGGCGCGGGATCGTCGATCATGCGGTGCTGAAGGCGATGGACGAGGTGCCGCGCGAAGACTTCGTCGAGCCGATCACGCGCGACGACGCTTACGCGGATGTCGCGCTGCCGATCGCCTGCGGCCAGACCATCAGCCAGCCTTTCGTCGTCGCCTATATGACCGAGCAGCTGCAGCTGCGGCGCTATCATCGGGTGCTCGAGATCGGCACCGGCTCCGGCTATCAGGCGGCGGTGCTGTCGCACCTCGCCGCAGAAGTCGTCACAGTGGAGCGCTACCGGACGCTTGCCGATCGGGCGCGCCTGCGCCTGCGCAGGCTCGCCCGCGACAATGTCGAGGTGCTGACGGCGGACGGTTTCGACCTGCCGGACGAACTCGGTCTGTTCGATCGCGTCATGGTCACCGCGGCGATGGAGGAGGTTCCGGAATCGCTCAAGGAACGACTGACGAAGGACGGCGTGCTGCTTGCGCCGGTCGGGCCTGACGGAGGGGTCCAGGTGCTGATGAGGATCCGGCGCAGGGCCCCGGATTCCGCGGCAGACTCTGCGTCGCAAGGCTTTGCAACGGAGGAGCTGCTTGAAGTGCGATTCGTGCCGGCGCTGAAGGGCATCGCGAGGCAGCTCTAAGGACAATGCTCCACTCTCGCGAGAGCTCCCGGAGAATTGCGGCCAATTAAAGGGTTATTTACTGCCGCCATGTTAACTCAAATGTGTTCGAGTTGCGTACGAGTGAGTAACCATGTCCCGTGTCGCCCAGATGTTTCGTGCGCGCCGTGCGTCGCCGGCCGCGGTTATTGCGCTGGTGTCGGCCGGCCTTGCCGGCTGTAGTGCCGATTCGCACCGCTTCGCAGAAAACCCTTTCAAGTCACGTCAGGAAGTGACGGGCTCCGTGCCGCAGTCGCAATATGTGCCGCCGGCGCCGGCCGCGCCGTCGGCGCGTATCGAAAGCCAGCCGCTGCCGCAGTACCAGCACAGTTCCCCGCCGCCGCAGACCGCGCCGGCGTACGGTTATCAGCGCCAGAGCAGCAATCAGTCATCCGGCATCTCGGGTGGCGGACGGGGCATCGCTTCCTACGCACCACCCTCGCGGCCGATCGAGACAACGGCAACGAGCGCGCCGCGCTCGATTGCCTCGAACGGAAGCTGGAGCACCGCGGAAGGTTCGACCATCATCGTCGGCACCAACGACACGGTCGAAAGTCTGGCGCAGCGCCACAACGTGCCGGCGCGGGAAATCATGCGCGCGAACGGCCTGCCGTCGCCGCGTAACCTGCAGCCAGGCCAGTCGCTGGTCATTCCGCGCCAGGTCGTGGCTTCGCCGCCGACCATGTCAGCGCCGCAGACGCGGCCGGCCGATGTGGCATCGTCCTCGGGTGGTGTTCACGTCGTCAATCCAGGTGAGACGCTGTACAGCATTGCCCGCAAGAACAACATTTCGCCTGCGGCGCTCGCCAGCGCGAACAGCCTGTCCCTGACCACCCAGGTCAAGACGGGCATGAAGCTGACAGTGCCGGGGATGAAGGCGGTTGCAGCGGCGCCCGCACCGCAGCAGAAAGTCGCGGCTGCCGCGCCGCCGCCCGCCAAGCCTGCTGCTACCCAACCGCCGGTGACAGTGGCAGCGGCCGAGTTGCCCGCGGCGAAAAAGGAAACGGCGAATCTCGCGACCGAGACCAAGGAAGTCGAAAAGGAAGCCAAGCAGGATGCGACTGGCGGACTGCCGTCATTCCGCTGGCCGGTGCGCGGCCGGGTGATCGCGGCCTACGGCGCGAAGACCAGCGGCAAGCAAAACGACGGCATTAACCTCGCGGTGCCGGAAGGTACGCCGGTGAAAGCCGCTGAAGACGGAGTGGTCACGTACTCCGGCAACGAATTGAAAGGCTATGGCAATCTGGTCCTGGTGCGGCATTCCAACGGTTACGTCACCGCTTATGCCCACGCGAGCGAGCTGATGGTGAAGCGCGGCGACACGATCAAGCGCGGACAGACGATCGCGAAGGCGGGCCAGACGGGTGAGGTGTCGTCACCGCAACTGCATTTCGAGATCCGTCAGGGTGCAACGCCAGTCGATCCGTCGAAATTCCTGAACGGGACGTGAGGGGCGAATAGGGTGAGTGGATCCGCTACTACTCACCATTCGCCACTGTTGTCAGCTCAGCGCCAGCCGGACCTTTAATCGCCCCGCGAGATCCTGCACGAACTGCCAGGCGACGCGGCCTGAGCGCGAACCGCGGGTGGTCGACCATTCGAGCGCGTCCCGCTCGAGCGCGTCCTGAGCAATCTTGATGCCGTAGTGATCGCAGTAGCCGCGCACCATGGCGAGGTATTCGTCCTGACTGCAGCGGTGGAAGCCTAGCCAGAGGCCGAAGCGATCCGACAGCGAGACCTTTTCTTCGACCGCTTCGCTGGGATTGATGGAGGTCGAGCGTTCGTTTTCGATCATGTCGCGCGACAGCAGGTGCCGGCGGTTCGACGTGGCGTAGAGGATCACGTTATCGGGGCGGCCTTCAATGCCGCCTTCGAGCACAGCCTTCAGTGATTTGTACGAAGCATCATTGCCGTCGAATGAGAGGTCGTCACAGAACACGATAACGCGCTCGGCTGCACCGCGCAGCAATGACATCAACGCGGGCAGGCTTTCGATGTCCTCCCGGTGAATCTCGATCAGCTTGAGATTGCCGTCTACGTCCGGCCGCTGATTGACGCTCGCATGCACAGCTTTCACCAGAGACGATTTTCCCATGCCGCGCGCGCCCCAAAGCAGGGCATTGTTGGCGGGCAGGCCGGTGGCGAATCGTTCAGTATTCTCCGTGAGAATGTCGCGCATGCGGTCGACGCCTTTCAGCAGCGACAGCTCGACGCGGTTGACGCGCGGTACGGGAATGAGCCGTCCGGAGGGATTCCAGACGAAGGCTTCCGCACCTTCGAGCGGGTTCGACGAACGTCCGGCCGCTTGAGCGCCGTTCAGGTGCGATGCGATCGTCTCGAGCGCGAGCGCAATCCGCTCATAGGCGCCAGTCGGAACCGTCGCATGCCGGGCGAGGCCTGTGGTGTTCGGGCGACTGCGCTTGGCGGGGCGGGCGCGCCCGGCTGCTTTTCGAGGAGCTTTCTTGGCCATCTGATGCTTCCTTCCGCCGCACCCATAACGGGCCTGTGTGGACCGGGCAAGCGGCCTAGAAATCAAGACCTTAGCTGCCGTTGCAATTGGGACCGCGACCGCTATAGTCCGCGCGAATTTTGGTCAAGTCGGCTGATTTGACCGCTCGCAAAACCGCTCACAAGCCATCCCTGTTGCTCGTTTTAAGGATTCTCCATGCTGATCACTCCTGCGTTTGCGCAAGCTCTCGGTGGCGGCGACGCCACAAGCTTGATGACATCGCTGCTGCCGTTCGCGCTGATCTTCGTCATCATGTATTTCCTGATTCTGCGCCCGCAGCAGAAGCGGGTGAAGGACCATGCGGAGATGGTCAAGAACGTGCGCCGCGGCGACACCATCGTCACGTCGGGCGGGCTGGTCGGCAAGGTGACGAAGGTGGTCGACGACGATCAGGTGGAGATGGAAATCTCCGACGGGGTCCGCATCCGGCAGATGCGCCAGATGATCACCGCCGTGCGCGCCAAGGGCGAGCCGGTGAAGGATGAGGCCGCGAGCTAGGACAGAGTCCAAAAAAGCGCCTCTGATTTGATCGGGAGGCGCCGGTTTTCGGACCAGAATGTCAAAGATAGACGACCGCGCCAGGCACCACAGCAGGCAACCATGCTCTATTTCTCCCGCTGGAAGATCGCTGCGATTACGCTGACTGCGCTGGTCGTGTGCCTGTTCGCCCTGCCGAATTTCTTTCCCGAAGCGACGGTGAAGACCTGGCCGCAGTGGGCGCAGCGTCACATCGTGCTGGGCCTCGATCTGCAGGGCGGTTCGCACCTGCTGCTCGAGGTGGATTCGAACGCGGTGAAGCGGGAGAAGCTCAATCAGGTTGTCGACGATGCACGACGGACGATGCGTGAGGCGCGCATTCGCTTCACCGGCGGCATCAACGTGCGCGGCGACGTGGTCGAGGTGCGTGTGGCGGAGGCCGATGTGCCGGCCGCGCTCGCAAAGCTGCGCGAGCTGTCGCAGCCGCTTGGCGGTCTTCTCGGCTCAAGCGGCCAGCGCAGCCTCGAGGTTCAGGATGCCGGCGGTGGCCTGATTCGTTTGGTCGTGCCGCAGGCCGCCATTACCGAGCGCGTTCGCCAGTCCGTCGAGCAGTCGATCCAGATCATCGAGCGCCGGGTCAATGAACTCGGCACCGTCGAGCCATTGATCCAGCGTCAGGGCATCGATCGCATTCTCGTGCAGGTGCCGGGTTTGCAGGATCCGACACGATTGAAGGAGTTGCTGGGTAAGACCGCCAAGATGGACTTCCGGATGGTCGACACCAGCATTTCGCCCGAACAGGCGCAGCAGGGGCGTCTGCCGTCGGACTCCGAGCTCCTGATGAGCGCGCAGGCGCCGAAGACGCCTTATGTCATCAAGAAGCAGGTGCTGGTTTCGGGTGGCGATCTCACGAATGCCCAGCCCGGCTTTGACCAGCGCACCGGCGAGCCGATCGTCACGTTCCAGTTCAACTCTTCGGGTGCGCGGAAATTCGCTCAGGCGACATCGGAAAACGTGGGCCTGCCATTCGCAATCGTTCTCGACAACGAGGTGATCTCGGCACCTGTGATTCGCGAGCCGATCACCGGCGGCTCGGGCCAGATTTCCGGCGGCTTCACTGTGGAACAGGCTAACGACCTGGCGATCCTGTTGCGCGCCGGCGCGCTGCCAGCACCCTTGACGATCATCGAGGAACGGACGGTCGGACCGGGCCTCGGCCAGGACTCGATCGAGGCGGGTGAGCTTGCCTCCTATGTCGGCTCGGTGCTTGTCATCATCTTCATGCTCCTGACCTACCGCCTGTTCGGCTTTTTCGCCAACGTGGCGGTGGTCATCAACGTCGCCATGATTTTCGGCATCCTCTCGCTGTTGAACGCCACATTGACGCTGCCGGGCATCGCAGGTGTGGTCCTGACGGTGGGCATTGCGGTGGATTCCAACGTGCTGATCTACGAACGTATTCGCGAAGAGTTGCGCGCCGGCCGCAGCGCGATCTCGGCGATCGACGCCGGCTTCAAGCGTGCGCTCGCCACCATTCTCGACTCAAACATCACGACATTCATTGCGGCTGCGGTGCTGTTCTGGGTCGGCACGGGTCCGGTGCGCGGCTTCGCCGTGACGCTCGGCATCGGCATTCTCACCACCGTGTTTACCGCCTTCACCGTCACGCGACTGATCGTTGCGATGTGGGTGCGGTGGAAGCGGCCGCAGACTGTGCCGATTTAGGAAAGAAGCGCACGTGACATTCTGGATTATCCTTGCGCTTGCGGCGTTCATTCTCGTCCTGACGGTCGTCAGCATCTACGGTCTGCTTCCGGCGATGCGGATCGTGCCGGATGATACGAAGTTCGACTTCACCCGCTTTCGTCGCATCAGCTTTCCGATCTCGGCAGCGCTGTCGATCTTCGCGATCGCGCTTTATTTCACCCACGGCCTGAATTTCGGCATCGATTTCCGCGGCGGCACGCTGATCGAAGTCCAGCAGAAGGGGGGGCCCGCCGATATCGCACAGTTGCGCTCGACGCTTGGAGGCCTCGGGCTCGGCGACGTACAGCTGCAGTTGTTCGGCGGTCCGTCCGACGTGCTGATCCGCATCGCCCAGCAGCCCGGCGGCGATGCCGAGCAGCAGGCGGCGATCCAGAAGGTGCGGCAGGCGCTAGGCGATGCGGTCGAATATCGCCGTGTCGAAGTGGTTGGGCCGCGCGTTTCGAGTGAACTGCTTGCCTATGGTGTCGGCGGCCTGATGCTCGCGATCCTTGGCATCCTGATGTATCTCTGGTTCCGCTTCGAGTGGCAGTTCGCGCTCGGCGCCATGATCGCCAACGTGCACGATCTCGTGCTGACACTGGGCTTCATGTCGATCGCGCAGATCGATTTCGATCTGACCAGCATTGCCGCGCTGTTGACGATTCTCGGCTATTCGCTGAACGATACGGTCGTCATCTACGACCGGATCCGCGAAATGCTTCGCCGCTACAAGAAGATGCCGATGCCCGAACTGTTGAACGTGTCGATCAACTCGACCCTGTCGCGCTCGATCATCACCCACGTCACGGTGACGCTCGCCCTGGTGGCGCTTCTCCTGTTCGGCGGCAAGGCGATCCACAGCTTCACCGCAACGATGATGTTCGGCGTGGTTCTGGTCGGCACCTACACCTCGATCTTCATCGCAGCTCCGATCCTGATCTATCTCGGCGTCGGCACCAGCCGTATCGACGACGACACGCTGGCCAAGCCGCCGCGGCCGTGACGGGGACCCCCGAGGCCGGTGGGCGCCACCTGCCGCACGCGGCCGCGATCGACGCGTACGGCAATGGCGGCTTCCGCTTCGCCGACATGTCGCATCGCGGCTCGCTCCTATGTATGCCGGACGGCATCTGGGCCTGGCCGGTCGAACGCCCCGACCAGATCGACGAGAAATCGTTAGCACTGGTTTTCGCGCGCGCGAGCGCACTGGACACGCTGATTATCGGCACCGGCAGGGAGATTGCGCCGTTCCCGGAGACGCTTCGGCAGGCGCTGCGGTCGGTCCATGTGGTGGTCGACGTGATGCAGACCGGTCCGGCCATTCGTGTCTACAACATCATGATCGGCGAGCGCCGCCGCGTCGCCGCCGGTCTGATTGCCGTGCCATGAGCGTGGTCGCGCAGGATCGATCCGGCGCCGACTATTGCGCGAGCCTGGTCCGGGGATCTGATTTCGAACGCTACGCGTCGACGCTGTTTGTGGCGCAAGACCAGGATCAGGACATCCGTCGGACATTGCTGGCGCTGTTTGCCTTCAATATCGAAATTGCGCGGATCCGCGAGCAGATTACCCAGCCGCTGGCCGGCGAAATCCGCCTGCAATGGTGGGCCGATCTGCTTGCAGGCACGTCGCACGGCGACGCTGCGGGCAATCCGGTCGCTGCCGAGTTGCTGCAGGCAATCGATCGCCACGCGCTGCCGCGCGAATTGCTCGGCGGCCTGATCGATGCCCACCGCTTCGACCTCTATGACGAACCGATGCAGACGATGCAGGAACTGGAAGCCTATCTTGAGGGCACGGCCTCGGCGTTATTCCGTCTGGCTTCACGCGTGCTTACAGGTACTGCGCAGCCTGACGATGACCTGATGCGCCACTCAGGCCTGGCGTTCGGGCTGACACGCATCGTCGAGGCGCTGCCGCGGCACGCCTCACGCGGACAAATCTACCTGCCCGTGGACGAATTGGACCGCGCCAATGTTGCGGCTCAGGACGTTCTCGCAGGTAAATCCACGCCTGAGCTGAAGGCTCTGCTACGCGAGTTGGCAATACAAGCCCGACAGCATCTGACGCTGACGTTGGAGCATCTGTCACGCGATCGCACTCCGGTACGCACGGCCTTGCTTCTCCTCGCCTTGCTCGATCGCAAGCTGCAACGGATCTCCTCTGCCTCCTTTGATCCGTTCGAGGTTCGGCGGCCTGCCGCCAATCTCGCCGTCCTGTGGACCTTGTGGCGCGCCTCGCGCCGTGAACCGTTCAGAGCTTAGCGCGCGAACAGCTGATTCCGGCCGCTGCCGCAGAATGCCTAGAGACTTGCTTGTTGCATTGATGAGGGCTGTTTCGCGGAGGGGCGGCCTACCCAGACGTCACCCGCTGGCCAGGCCGACATCTAAAAGCTGAACCGGTCCCGCAAGTTCTTTCGCGCATCGCAGATCGCCTGTACCAACTCGCGTTCCGCAGGCGCCTGGATCAAGGGCTCGATCAGGTCGACCTGATTCATCGCGATCAACTGCAGGATCTCCTTGCGAATGGCGCCTTCGCGATCGCGCGGGAGGGCCGGCGCGATCTGGATATGCTCGGGCGGGTGTGGGGTCTTCGAGCCCGCAAGGGTGGAACGAAGGCTTGCCTCGAGATTGTCGCCGCCACCCTCGACAAAAGCGTAGAGGCCGACGCCGGCGCGGCGGTCGGCGAAGGCGACGATCGCCACGTCGCGCACGGAAGGGTTGGCCTTCATGCGCGCGATCAGAACCGGCGCATCGTTGACGAGCCGTTTTCCACCACCTTCGCGGTCGGTGAAGTTGAACAATCCGCGGGTGATCGCGACATAGACTTTCTTTCCGGTCATCAGCCAGAGCCGGGAGAAGATCGACTTTCGTCCCAGCACCTTGCGCTCTTGCGGCGTCAGCGCCGAAGGCGCATAGCGACGCTTGTGTTTCAACAGGTGCCGCAGGTCTTCATAGGCAAGGATACGAAACAGTTTGCCGCGCCGCCTGAAGCTAGCTGCGAGCTGAAAATCCGTGACGTAGGCCTTGCCGTCGGTCCCGCGCAGCCAGTTCTGTTCCTTGGCAAGGTCGTTGTGACAGATGCCCGCACGGCGCAGTTTTCGCAGCGCGGCCTTCGCCGTCCTGAAATAGGCGACATCGCCCTCGGGCTTCGCCAGATGCAGCGCGACGCCGTCAATAAAGCCGCGCACCAGGGCGTCGCGCCCGCTCCAGAGCAACTCGGGACCAACGCCCATGCCGCGGATGGCTGTGAGGGCTTTTCTTTCGCGGCTGAACAGATGATTGGCGAGGGGACGCGACCACCACGGCACCTGATCGAGCCGTCGCAGGATGGCGCCGGCGTCGCCGTCCGCAGTCCGAAACCGCCCGCGCTCGACGGTCGAGAACACGTCGCGTTTGAGCAGCGCGCCGGCTGACCAGCGCTCGGCCAAAACTTTTGCGTCGTCCTCGGGCAGGCGCATGCGATGGTCAGGCCACGGCCGGGGCACGCATGTCGGCAATCCAGTGGTCAAGATCGCGCAGCGCGCGTGCGCTCAAGCCCTGCTTGCGTGCAATCGATTTTTCCGTGCCGCGCAGGCGTTTGCCATCCGAGCCTTTGGTCGGCGCGGACGCAAGCGGCGGGAAGAGCCCGAAGTTGATGTTCATCGGCTGGAACGAGCGCGGCCCGTTATCGATCGTCTCGATATGCCCGCCGGTGATGTGCCCCAACAGCGAACCCAGCGCCGTGGATGGCGGCGGTCCCATTACTTGCGCGTCGGTGGCGTCAGCAGCGGCGAACAGGCCAGCCATCAAGCCGACGCTGGCAGATTCGACATAACCCTCGCAGCCGGTCATTTGTCCGGCAAAACGCAAGCGCGGTTCGCTGTGCAGGCGCAACTGGCTGTCGAGCAGCACCGGCGAATTGAGAAACGTATTGCGATGCAGCCCGCCGAGCCGCGCGAACTCGGCATTCGCAAGGCCTGGAATGCTGCGGAAGATGTGCACCTGCTCGGCGTGCTTCAGCTTCGTCTGGAAGCCGACCATGTTGTAGAGCGTGCCGAGTTTGTTGTCCTGGCGCAGCTGGACGATCGCGTAGGCCTTCACGGTCGGATTGTGCGGATTGGTCAAGCCGAACGGCTTCATTGGACCGTGCCGCAGCGTCTCGCGTCCACGCTCGGCCATCACCTCGATCGGCAGGCAACCGTCGAAGTAGGGCGTGTTGGTCTCCCACTCACGAAAACTGGTCTTTTCGCCGGCCAGCAGCGCATCGACGAAGGTCTCGTACTGCTCGCGCGTCATCGGGCAATTGATGTAGTCGGCATCGCCGCCACCCGGACCTACCTTGTCATAACGGGACTGAAACCATGCGACGTTCATGTCGATCGTGTCGCGATAGGCGATCGGCGCAATCGCGTCGAAGAACGCAAGCGAATCCTGGCCCGTGAGCTTGCGGATTTCGTTCGCAAGTGCTGCGGAGGTCAAGGGACCGGTGGCGATGATGACATTCTGCCAGTCAGCAGGCGGCAGGCCTGTGACCTCTTCGCGGCGGAGTTCGATCAGGGGGTGCCGCTCGAGTGCGGTCTGAACGGCGTTCGAGAAGCCGTGCCGATCAACGGCAAGCGCGCCGCCGGCCGGTACCTTGTTAGCGTCAGCTGCGCGCATGATCAGCGAATCGAGCCGGCGCATCTCTTCGTGCAGCAGGCCGACGGCGTTGGTGGTCGCATCGTCGGAGCGGAATGAATTGGAGCAGACGAGTTCCGCGCAGCTGTCCGTAACGTGCGCCTCCGTCGTCCGCGATGGACGCATTTCATGCAGCACCACGCGAACGCCACGGTTGGCGATCTGCCAAGCGGCTTCGGAGCCTGCGAGGCCTGCACCGATCACGTGAATTGATTTGTCGCGGAGATTCGTGGCTGACGTCATGGCCAGACACGTAAAGGGCGCGCATCAGCGGCGCAACCGCGGAAGCGGGAAGGGTGCTCAAAACGACAGCGCCCGCTCGAGGCGGGCGTTATCGTTTCGCTTGGGTCGCTCGCTTCCTTGAGGTCTTTAGTCGAGGGCCTGGCCGGCTGCGACGCGCGGGATGTCAGCACGGTCAATGCCGATGTCGGCAAGTTCACGATCCGTCAGCTGGGACAGTTCCCGCAGATTGCGATGATAGTCCTTGAAGGACTGAATCGCCCGAATAATACTGAGCAACATGATTTCGATCTCCTTCGTCCCGGTCAGGGCTCAACCTACCGTTGGAACCTATATAGATCATTCTTTCGCGATGCAGCAGAGCAAATGTTGCGATGCAGCTAAGCGAGGAATGCATAGGGCGTTAAGGGCTGATTAATCATTCAGCGAATCGCCAAAATTTTCATGAATGGCCATTAATCGACTGAAACAGTTTAATATTTGAACTTCGTTGGGACAGAATTTCATATCGAAGGAACGGTTCCTGTCGAATATTCTTTCGCGGAACAGATCCTTAGCTATGCATTCGCTTAACAGAATTGCGAACGTTAAAATGAATCACTGCTCATTTAAAGCCTGAACGGCAGCAACAGCGCTACCACAGTCGCTGCCCGCCGTTGCCATTCGTGCTCGCCATTGCTCGCTCACCGTGCGATAGCAGTCGTATGCTGCGGAGAACGTCTCTGAGATCCAAGCTGAGTAGAATCTTGCTCGCCTACGCGTTGGCATTGCAGGCGCTGCTTGGCGCTTGGGTCGGGCAGGCGGCCGCGGCAAGCTCGGCATCGTTGGACCCCGCAGCAGCCTTATGCCGCACGCTTGCGGGCGACGACACGCCGCAATCCGGAGATGAACACGCTCCAGCTGCACATTGTGCGCTGATGTGCCTGACAGGCGTCTGTGCGGCGGGCGATCCGCCTGCAACGCTGGCGATGAGCATCGACTTTCCGGCCGGCGGCATCGTCCTCGGCTCGATGCCCGACATCGGGCGTCTGCTGGCGACTTTGGCGCCGGGAGGCGGATTGAATGCGCGAGGTCCTCCGCAGATTGCGTGAACGTGCCGCTCACCAGTTCACTCGATCCTCGGAGACCATCATGACCAACATTCAGGCCGGCTGCGCGCGACCATTCAAGACGTTGTCGTTTGTCGCGGCTTTCACGGGCATTGCAATGTCGGGCGCCGCAGCGCACGTCACGCTTGTTACGCCGGAAGCGAGGGCGAATAGCCAATACAAGGCAGTGTTGCAGGTGCCGCACGGTTGCGATGGTGCGGCGACCATTGCCGTTCGTGTGCAGATCCCCGACGGGGTCATCGCCGTCAAGCCGATGCCGAAGGCTGGCTGGACGCTGAGCACCACGCGCGGTGCGTACGCGAAGGCTTACGAAAACCACGGCCGCGAGGTGACCGAAGGCGTCAGGGAGATCGTCTGGTCCGGCGGGAATCTGGCCGATGACCATTTCGACGAATTCACGTTCGCAGCAAGGATTGCGACCGACGGCGGTGCGGCCAAAGCGGTCTATTTTCCGACCGTTCAGCAATGCAGCAAGGGTGAGGTGGCCTGGACGGAAATCCCTGCAGCGCAGCAGTCGCCACACGGTTTGAAGAAGCCGGCACCGTCGCTGAGGATTTCAACAACGGTGGCGCAGGCGGGTGGCGGGCATGAGCATCACGGCGCGGCCGCCGCGTCGGGTCCCGACACGTTCAAGGTCGGCGACATCGCGATCGCAGCTCCCTGGACACGGGCGACGCCCAGAGGTGCGAAAGTGGCCGGCGGCTATCTGAAGGTGACGAACAACGGCGCGGCCGCCGACAGGCTGGTCGGCGGAACGACCGATATCGCCGGGCGTGTGGAATTTCATGAGATGTCGGAGAGCGGCGGGGTGATGCGGATGCGCGCGCTCGATGCGGGGCTGGAGATCAAGCCGGGCCAGATGGTCGAGCTCACCCCGGGCGGCTATCACGTGATGTTCATGGATCTGAAGCGGCAGCTCAAAGCGGGCGACACCGTGAAGGCGACCTTGCGGTTCGAGAAGGCTGGTTCGGTCGAGGTGACCTTCCAGGTCGGCGCGGTCGGTGCAGGCAGCGGCCCGTCCACGCCACACCATCATCACTGAGGCGCATCCCTATTGCGAGCCATCCCAAGTGGCTCGCTATGGCCGCTCGAGGACGGCGTCGCTTTGCTGCGCGCTACCGGCCGAAGGAGGCCGCAAATGCGTCGCCGTCTCTCAATCCGAGTTCGTAGGCGGCGCGAATGCCGTCCGGGTTGGTGATGTCGAACTGGCCGACGCCGATCTTTCGTGATGGTTGCGTATAGGTGCGGCCGGCGACACGGGGAATCTGTTTGTAGACGCGCGTAAGCAACACCAGCGTGCGCCCACCCTTGGCCTCGACGTCGGCAAGAGGCTCGACCGGCACGTTGTCGACTAGTCCGCCGTCGAAGGCTGGGCGCCCGCTGACGAGCGTGACCGGCATGAACGGTGGCACGCCGCTTGTCGCCATCAGCGCGAGTCGAAGCGGCTCGGCTTCAGCGAACTCGCGGACACGAACGAACTCGGACTTGTAGCCGAGCTTGCGGCCGAACCGCGGATGCACCGGATGCAGCAGCTTTTTTTCGATCTGATAAGCGGCGATGCCGAGAGCGGCGCCGGAGACCGGCGATAGCCAGCGTGGCAGGCGCGATATCGCGAGCCGCAGATCAGTTAGCGTGTTCAGGCGGGCGAGGGCGGCCTCGTCGATGACGCGCTCCAGCAGATCGCGATACATCGGACCAACAGGGCAGAGTGGTTTTCCGCGTCGCCAGGCGGCGACGTCGAAGTTCTTCAGGTGATCGCCACAGCCGCCGATAACGAGCTCGCGCACGCGGTGGCCGGCGCCGAGCAGCGAATAGCAGGCCGTGAACGCGCCCGCGCTGGCGCCAACCACCAGCGCGGGCGTGAGGCCAAGTCGCTGCGCGGCCGCTTCGTAGAAGCCGCCTTGCCAGTAGCAGCGGTTACCGCCGCCTGCGAACGCGATTGCATCGAACATGAAAAGCTGCCCCGTCAACTCATACAGGACGAGGCAGCTTCCATGCCAAACGTGTTGCGAACAATCAACCTAGTGCTTGTCGCGCGCCCAGGGGAAGAGCGAGACAGGGAAATCCGCGGCCGGATGGTGGACCTTTGGCGGCGGCTCATAGGGCGGCCGTGTGTTGGGCTCGACCGCCATTCGGTAAAGGTGCCATGTCGCGTGACCAAGCACCGGGATCACCACGGCAAGTCCGAGGAACAGCGGCAACGTGCCGATGACCAGAAGAGACGCCACGATCAGACCCCACATGGCGATCACCAGGGGGTTACTGAGGACGACCCGCAGCGAGGTGACCATCGCTTCGGCCGCGCCGGCGTGCCGATCGAGCATCATTGGGAACGACACCACGCTCACACACAACGAAACCAGCGCAAACAGGAAGCCGACGCCGCAGCCGACGATGATCAGCGTCCAACCCTGCGGGGTTGTCAGCACGCGTCCGATAAAGTCGGGGATCGTTGCGGCCGGCGCATTCCCGAACGTCCAGACGTAGATCGCCTGCGCGGTCATGATCCAGGCGACGAACAGCGCCAGCAGAATTACGCCGAGGCCGACCATCGCGCCGAACGACGGCGAACGTAGCACTTCGAACGCGTGCCAGGCGGACGCGTCTTCGCCGAGCTCCCGCCGGCGGCTCATCTCATAGAGCCCGATGGCTGCGAACGGTCCGATCAGTGCAAAGCCTGCGGCCAGCGGAAACAGTAACGGCATGACCGAGTAGCCAAGCACGAGCCGCGCGATCACGATGCCGAGCACCGGATAGATCACGCACAGCACCACCGCGTGGCTCGGGACTGCCGCGAAATCGTCGAGGCCGCTCCGAAGAGCCGTTCCAAGATCGGCCAGCGCCAGCTTGCGAACGGCCGGCGCAGCGCCGTCGGTCGCACGGACGCCAATCGGCGTAACATTGCCGGAGAATGAAGTTGCCATGGTCGCCATCTCCTTAAGCGTCCGAGGCGGAGACGGCACAAGTGATCGCGTATGCCCGTCCCGGACATCGAAGCCGCGACCAGTAGCCAAGCGCGAGCGAGAGTGCCGTGTTGGCAAGCCGCGACCTGTTGCATCAAGGATACCGCAGCTTGGAGCAGATTGCACGCACTGTTCAGTCAATGGGTTTGGCGCAGAGCAAAACGGGAAAGTTTATTGAGCTTTGGTCACATTCCGGTAGGGATTGGCTTGCACTGATCATGACTTAAGGGATCGCAATCGGCATCCCGACGACCTAAGTTTTCCTGGCCGCATCTTTTTCATCTGAAACGGGAGTGTCTCATGAGCATCTTCGATAAAATCAAGAACGCAATCTTCGGCAAGGCCCACGCTGCGCCGGCGGGTAGCGGTGCAGCCGCAGCACCGGGGGGCGCCCCAACGAGCGCACCGCCAGCAGGAGGCGCTACCACGGGCACTGCGACCGCAGCACCGGTCGATGTCGCCCCCATTCTCGATCAGGCGGTGGCCGCGAAGAAGGAGAAGCTGAACTGGCGCGTCTCGATCGTCGATCTGATGAAGGCGCTCAACCTTGATTCGAGCCTCGACGCGCGCAAGGAACTCGCCAAGGAGCTTGGCTACACCGGCGATACCGGCGACTCGGCCAAGATGAACATCTGGCTGCACAAGCAGGTGATGATCAAGCTTGCGGCCAACGGCGGCAAGGTGCCGGACGATCTGAAATAAGGCCTCACAAGGCGCCGCATCGCGAACGGCAACAAAGCCCGCCCTGTTTGGCGGGCTTTTTCGCATGTGATCGACCGATCGGCCGCGGCTAATTGACGAGCGCTGCGAACTCGGGATGCTTCTTGATGTAGCCGGCGAGAAACTCACAGCGTGGCTCGACCTTCAAGCCTTGTGCGCGGACGTTCTCCAGCACCGCCTTGGCCAGGATCGAGCCGATGCCGCGACCGCCCAGCTCCTTGGGCACCTCGGTGTGCAGCAGCGTGATAGAGCCGCTGGAGGACAGCGCATATTCGACGAACGCCAAATGATCGTCGATCTCCAGTTCGAACCGGCTCTTGCTCTTGTTGTTGCGGAGCGTGCTGGGCATGACGTCGATCCTTCTTCTTCTTGGCCGATTGCTCGGACGCGATTCCAGTGCGCTGGATTTGACGTTCGTATCAGCGCTTGCCGCGAGTCCCGCGTACGAACGTCCCAATCCAAAAACGCACCAGCATTTTAGTTGCTAGTGTCTCTCTTGGTTCTAACGTTCGCATACGAAGTTGCCGCAAGTCGCGAACGCTAAAACCGGGACACTAGAGCATGAGTGGTTCGGCGAAAGGCCAAACTGTGATGGTGGCCATTCATGCCGCGCATGGTGATCAGCCTTGCGAGCGTGGCGCGACCAGGTCGTGAAATTCAGGGTGGGCGGCGATATGTTCGCTAACGTACCAGCAGTGCGGCACGACCTTCATCTGCTGGGCGCGCGCGTATTCCAAGGCGGCCTGTACCACGCGCGCGGCGAGACCGCGCCCACGCAGGGCCGGCGGCGTCAGCGTGTGGAAGAATGTCATCACACCTGGAGATAGGCGGTACTCGGTGAAGGCTATCTCGCCATCGGCATCGAGTTCGAAGCGTTGCTTCGCCGCGTTATGAACGACCGTATCCATATGCTCGCAAGCTCACCTTCCGTCGCCGATGCATCACCAGATAGCGTTTTGTGCCGGCTGCGCAAACGCCGTGCGTGCACGGCCGCCACACCGGACGCGGCGGTGCGAAGATTTTACGCTCTTGCAAAAAGTTCCCTTGCGCCTAGCTATTTAGGAGACATGCGCCACGGCTCGGCCGTTGGCATTCTGAGCGGTCCGGCCACAGACGTATGCCTCTTCGGCAAAGGAGGCTTCGATGTCGATAACGCGCTTCTTCGGCACTCATAGAACCTGGGAGGACTGGTGCGGCATGGCGCTTGGCGTCATGATCCTGCTGTCGCCGTGGTTTACGACCCGACCGGATCACAACGAGGTCATTGTCAACGCCCTTTGTGTTGGCATCCTCGTCTTCGGTCTGTCCCAGCTGGAATATCTCGCGTTGCAGCGTTGGGAGGAGGCGGGTGCGTTGGCGCTCGGCTTCTGGCTGATCGCCTCGCCGTTCATTTTCAACTATGCTGGTGCCGACGCATTGCGGTACTGGCACTTCGTGCTCGGCGGCCTGGTCGCCGCGCTTGCGCTGCTTCAGCTCTGGCAGGACTGGCTGCGGAGCGACCAGGAATTGGCCCGGCACAACAAGTAGCTGGCCCGGCGCAGTTTTGACGAGCGGATCACCGCCACGGCTCGACGAGGATTTTGGTGTGCCGTTCCGGATTACCGAGATCGGCGAACGCCTGCGCGACACCCTCGATGCCGACCTTGCCGGTGATGAGGGACGCCGCATCGACCTTGCCATCCGCCAGAAGCTGCAGCGAGCTTGCGAATTCGAGAGGCGTGTAGCCCAGCACGTACTGCACGTTCAATTCTTTCATGATGCCCAGCATCGGCTCCAAGCGATCGGTTTCCATGCAGACGCCGACGACGACGATGCGTGCGTCGCGCGGCGCTCCCTCGAATATCTGCTGGATCACGCCGGGCACGCCGACGCATTCGAAGATCAAGGCGCCCTTCAGGGCCGGTAGCCACGCCCGCGCGGGCGGCCGCGCGGCCTTCTGTTCGGGCGTCATGGCAGCATGCTCCGCCCAGGTCTTGAAGGGAAGTTCGGTCGCCGGATCGATCACAACGTCGGCGCCCATCTTCTCGGCCAGTGTGCGCCGCGCAGGCGAGTAGTCGGCAGCGACGATCGGGTGTAGCCCTTTCAATTTCAGGGCAGCGATCACGGCCAGTCCGACGGGTCCGCAGCCGATCACCAGCGGCACCTCGTCACCCTGCACGTTGGCCTTGGCAACGGCGTGGACGCCGACCGCGAGCGGCTCGGTCAGCGCCGCGTGCTCGGCGGGCAGACCGTTCGGCACCTCCAGCATCAGCGCCTCGCTGAGCAGCATGCGCTCCGCATAGCCGCCGACATGGTCATTGGAGTAGCCGATGCTTTTTGGTCCATCGCCGCCAAGAAGAGCAGGCACGGAGCAGACCCGCGCGCCGGGCTTGAACCGCCGCTCGGTCGATGGCCCGTGCTCGATGATCTCGCAGCAGAACTCGTGACCGAACACGACATCCCGTGACGGATCCATCGGCTTGCGCGTGCCGCCCAGATGCTGCGTCATCTCCGCCATCCGGCGGGCATGCTTGCGCGCGTGCAAATCGGAGCCGCAGATACCGCAGGCAAGCGTCTTCACCAGCACCTGCCCGGCGCCGGGTACAGGCTCAGGCAGCGTGTCGGCGACGATTTCGCCGCCGCGAAAAATGGCCGCGCGCATGATTCCTCCTCGTGTACTTTCGTTGCCTGCTACCTTATACCTTCATCCGGAATGTTGAGAATGGTGCCGCAGGCCTTGCAGTGCACCGCATCGACGTCGTGGCGCTGGAGGCCGCATGTCGGGCAGGGGAAACGGACCTTGTTCGGCGCAATCAGCGCACGCGCGAGGTTGAAGAACAGCGTCACGCCGAAAATCATGATGATCACCGAGATCAGCCGGCCGATCGTTCCCGGCAGGGTGATGTCGCCGAAGCCGGTTGTGGTCAATGCGGTAACGGTGAAGTACAGCGCATCGGCGTAGTTGACGATCTGTGGATTGCGGAATTTCTGCGTCTCGTAGACGATCGCCGTCATGATGAAGATGAAGACCGCAAGATTCGTGACGGCGAAGATGACCTCCTCGTTACGCCGGAAGAAACTGAAATCGCTGCGCAGGCGCGTCAGCATCTGGTAGTCGCGCAACAGCCGCAAGGTGCGCAGAATGCGCAGGAAGCCGCCGCCTTCTCCCGCGAGCGGCGCCAGGAACGAGATGATCGCGACGATGTCTGTCCAGGTGGATATGCGGGTCATCTCCCGCATGCGGTTGCGGCTGATAAAGAGCCGCGCCGCGAAGTCGGCAAGGATCAGAGTGCCGAACGCGACGTCGATGATATCCGTCACCTGGGTGGACGGCAGGAACGAGGTCGCGATGATGAAGAGGATCGTGACGACGTCGAATGCGAGCAGCACATAACGGAAGCGAACGCCCTGCGGCGTCGACCCCTCGTAGAGCTGGCGCAGCTTGCGTTGCAGGTTTGCCCAAGTCACGCAGCTATTTTCACGCTTCGGAGGGCGTTTTCAAGAGCTACTGCGACCGCAACTTGCGGACATGGATGTTGATGTCGAGATCGATCCGGCTGACGCACGTTTGCTCGGTGCGGTGCGAGTTGCCGGCAAACCATCGCCCCTCACGCGCCTGCGGGTTGCGGACAGCAGCCAGCTTCAGGCAGCGCCATTGAGGCAGCTTGCCACTGCTCTCGCCGGCGAATTGCCAGGCCAGAACGACTTCCTCGCCATTCTTGTTGGTGCCGATGATGTGCGGGCACAGTTCACGCCGGCGGCCCTCGTAGTCGCAAGTCACCTGCCGTTCGGTCAGGATCGCGGCGCGGAAAAGGTTGTAGCTCGCGGAAGCCATGAGGCGCGGCCGTAGAGCGGAATACACGCTCGCTCAACAACGGGGACGCTGCGTTGTTCCATCGTAGCGAGGTGCCGGCAGGCTCGCGCAGCGAAGCAGTTTACTCCGCCGCTTCTTCCGTTCCTTCCTCGCTCGACTTCTTCACGCTACCTTCGTGCTTCTTCGCCAGCACAGGCTTCAGAAACTTGCCCGTGTAGCTGCGCTGAGCTTTGGCGATATCTTCAGGCGGACCCCAGGCGACGATCTCGCCACCGCCGTCACCGCCTTCAGGGCCTAAATCGATCACCCAGTCGGCAGTTTTGATGACCTCGAGATTATGCTCGATGACGACGACGCTGTTGCCTTGGTTGACCAACTCGTGCAGCACCTCGAGCAGTTTCGAGACGTCGTGGAAGTGCAGGCCCGTGGTCGGCTCGTCGAGGATGTAGAGCGTACGACCGGTCGCACGTTTGGAGAGTTCCTTGGCGAGCTTCACCCGCTGCGCCTCGCCGCCGGAGAGCGTGGTCGCCTGCTGGCCGACATGGATGTAGCCGAGGCCGACACGCTGCAGCGTCCGGAACGTGTCGCGCACCCGCGGCACCGCCTTGAAGAACTCCGCCGCTTCGTCGACCGTCATGTCGAGCACGTCGGCGATCGACTTGTTCTTGAACAGCACCTCCAGCGTCTCGCGGTTGTAGCGCTTGCCCTTGCAGGTATCGCAGGTGACGTACACGTCGGGCAGAAAGTGCATCTCGATCTTGATGACGCCGTCGCCCTGGCAGGCCTCGCAGCGGCCGCCCTTGACGTTGAACGAGAAGCGCCCGGGCTCGTAGCCACGTGCCTTGGCCTCAGGCAATCCGGCGAACCATTCGCGGATGGGCGTAAATGCACCGGTGTAGGTTGCAGGATTGGAGCGCGGCGTGCGGCCGATCGGCGACTGGTCGATATCGATGATCTTGTCGATATGCTCCAGTCCCTCGATGCGATCGTGCGGGGCCGGGCCCTCGCTCGCGTTGTTGAGCTTTCGGGCGATGGCCTTGTAAAGCGTGTCGATCAGCAGCGTCGACTTGCCGCCGCCGGAGACGCCGGTAATGGCCGTGAACAGGCCCAGCGGAATTTCCGCCGTGACGTTCTTCAAATTGTTGCCGCGCGCGTTGACCACCTTGATCGTGCGGCGGTGGTTCGGCGGCTTGCGCTGCGGGATCGAGATGAATTTCTCGCCGGTCAGATACTGTCCGGTGATCGAGTTGGGATTGCGCATGATGTCGTCCGGGGTGCCCTGGGCGACGATGCGGCCGCCATGCACACCGGCGCCAGGACCGACGTCCACCACGTAGTCGGCCGTGTGGATCGCATCCTCGTCATGCTCGACCACGATCACGGTGTTGCCGAGATCGCGCAGCCGCCGCAGCGTCTCCAGCAGGCGGGCGTTGTCGCGCTGGTGCAGGCCGATCGACGGCTCATCGAGCACGTACAGCACTCCGGTAAGTCCCGAGCCGATCTGCGAGGCCAGACGAATGCGCTGGCTTTCGCCGCCGCTCAACGTGCCGGAGGCGCGTGACAGCGTCAGATAGTCGAGACCGACGTCGTTCAGAAACGTGAGACGATCGCGGATCTCCTTCAGGATGCGAACCGCAATCTCGTTCTGTTGCTTGTTCAGCTTCTTCGGCACGGCCTCGAACCACTCGCCCGCGCCCTTGACGGACAGTTCGGCCACTTCGCCGATGTGCTTGCCGCCGACCTTCACGCACAGCGCTTCAGGCTTCAGCCGGTAGCCATTGCAGGCGGCGCAGGGAATGTCGGTGAAGTATTTTCCGAGTTCCTCCCGGGCCCATTCGCTCTCGGTCTCGCGGAAGCGGCGCTCGAGGTTGGTGACGATGCCCTCGAACGGCTTCCTGGTTTCGTAGGAGCGCATGCCGTCGTCATAGGCGAATTTGATCTCGTCCTCGCCGGAGCCGTGCAGGATCGCGTTCTGCGTCTTTTTGGGCAGATCCTTCCACTTGGTGTCGAGAGTGAATTTGTAGAACTTTCCGAGCGCCGTCAGCGTCTGCACATAGTACGGCGATGACGACTTCGCCCACGGTGCGATTGCGCCCTTGCGCAGGGTCAGCTCCTTGTCGGGGACGACGAGGTCAGCGTCGATGTGCTGCTCGACGCCAAGGCCGCCGCACTGCGGGCAGGCGCCATACGGGTTGTTGAACGAGAACAGCCGAGGCTCGATCTCGGGAATGGTGAAGCCGGAGACCGGGCAGGCGAACTTCTCCGAGAACAGCAGGCGTTCCGGGCCTGACTTGTCGTGGATCTTCGCGGTCTTCTTGTCCGACTTCTTATTATTTTCAACGGGTTCGCTGGTCGCCGGACCATCGGCGAACTCGACGACCGCGAGGCCTTCCGCCAGCTTCAGCGCCGTCTCGAAGCTTTCCGCCAGCCGCTGGGCGATGTCGGCGCGTACGACGATGCGGTCGACCACCACGTCGATATCGTGCGGAAACTTCTTGTCGAGCACCGGTGCTTCCGACAGTTCATAGAACTTGCCGTCGATCTTGACGCGCTGAAAGCCCTTCTTGAGGTATTCGGCGAGTTCCTTCCGGTACTCGCCCTTGCGACCGCGCACCACCGGCGCCAGCAGATAAAGCCGCGTGCCTTCGGGTAGCGCCAGCACGCGATCGACCATCTGGCTGACGGTCTGGCTTTCGATCGGCAGGCCGGTTGCGGGAGAGTAGGGCACGCCGGCGCGCGCCCACAGCAGGCGCATGTAATCGTAGATCTCGGTCACGGTCGCGACCGTGGAGCGTGGATTCCTGGAGGTCGTCTTCTGCTCGATCGAGATGGCCGGCGACAGGCCGTCGATCTGATCGACGTCCGGCTTCTGCATCATTTCCAGGAATTGTCGCGCGTAAGCAGAGAGCGATTCGACGTAGCGGCGCTGGCCCTCCGCGTAGATCGTATCGAACGCGAGCGACGACTTGCCGGAGCCGGACAGCCCCGTGAACACGACCAGCTTGTCGCGCGGAATCTCGAGGTCGATGCCCTTCAGATTGTGCTCGCGCGCGCCGCGAATCGTGATGGCGCGAAGTCCGCCTGCCGCGGACTGCTTGCGGTTCGCCTTGAGCACTTCATCCATCGATCAATTCCGGGGCTCTCCGCGCGGAGACTATCGCGCGCTGAAATGACGTTCGCGCTGCTGGGTAATCGGCGCTACGGAACATAGTGGGAACGATGCGGCTTTTCCAGAGGCTCGTCCGCCTCATCAACCGCTTCCTGCAGCACAGTGTCAGGAACTGTCAGTAGCTTTTCGCCGATCTGCTGCTGTTCCACCAGAACAATAAAACATGCAAACAAAAAGGCCGGCGCGAGGCCGGCCTTTCCGTGTTTCGGATCGTCGCGCGATCTCAGTAGCGCGTGGCGACCGGACCACCGAAGCGGTAGTTGATGCGGCCGGTGAAGACGTCGGTGTCGAGGCGGATGCGATCGCTCGCGTTCGCAGGCGAGAACGCGATGTCGTCCTTGCCCATGAACAGGTGATTGTACTCCAGGCCGGCCGACCAGTTCGGAGCGAAGGCGTATTCGAAGCCGACGCCAACCGAGGCACCCCAGCGGGTCTCGTCGGCAGAGCCGAGCGTGACGCCGTTCAGCGTGTTGGAGACGCTATATTCAACGGATTGAACCGCCGCGCCGCCCTTGGCGTAGAGCATGAACTGGTTCCACGCGTAGCCAACCTTACCGGTGAACAGGCCGAAAGCATCGACCTTCGAGTGGTTGGTCACACCGAACAGCGTGTTAGCGTTCGAACCCGACAAGTCCGCCCAGTTGCCCTGCGCTTCGAGGCCGAGCACCCAGGGACCAATCTGCCAGTTGTAGCCGATCTGGCCGCCGACGGTTCCGCCGTCGACATCGTGGCTGCCGAGCACACCCCATTTGCTGTCGCCCCAGCCGTAGCCGCCGTTGATACCGACATAGAAGCCGGTCCAGTTCCACACCGGCTCGACCATCGGCGGTGCCTTCACGGGATAACGTGCACCCAGGTCAGCCGCCGCTGCCGGTGTTGCGATCGCCAGGGCCACCAGCGCGACCGTACCCAGCAAATACTTCTTCATCTTACTTCTCCAGTGCATGGCCGTGCTTGATGCTGCGGCCTCTTCTTCGGCGCACGGCTGCTAACCTAATAGGCAACCCCCGACGCTTGATGCGCAGGACCATAGCGATTTCCGGCGCAGATGGCCGTCACCGAAATGACACAGCCAGGGGCGAATTTGCGGTGCAAAAACTAACAATTCGGCAACTTTTTCAATGTGTTAAAAGTTACCGAGAGCCGCGCTTCGGCCACATTTCCGGGCCCGAAACGCCGCTTTTATCACTGTCCTGTAATAATGTTTCTCGCAGTCGCGAGATGATGAAATTTTGAGTAAAATTGGCGTCTTCGATCGCAACCGAGGGTGGACACGTATGCAAAGTTCGAATAGAACATAAGTGGAACAAGGTCCGACCCAGCGTCTTAAAATTTGCGGTGTGGATAAGCCGCCGGGGCGCTCTCGGCGGCGACGACCGCAAGATAGGGTGAGTTTTTGGTATACGTGGCTGGGGCGGCCGCGCGTTCAGTGGAGAGTACGATGGCGGGTAGCGTCAACAAGGTCATTCTCGTAGGCAATCTCGGAGCCGATCCGGAGGTCCGGCGCACGCAGGATGGTCGTCCCATTGCCAATCTTCGCATCGCCACGTCTGAAACGTGGCGAGACAAGGCGACCGGGGAGCGCAAGGAGAGGACCGAGTGGCATCGCGTGGTCATCTTCAGCGAAGGGCTGGCCAAGATCGCCGAGCAGTATCTGAAGAAGGGCGCCAAGGTTTACATCGAGGGCCAGCTGCAGACGCGCAAATGGACCGATCAGCAGGGCGCTGAGAAATACACGACTGAGGTCGTGCTGCAGGGCTTCAATGCGGTCCTCACCATGCTCGACGGGGCGCGCGGCGGCGGTGGTGGTTTCGTCGCCGACGAGAGCGGCGACGACTTCAGCGCGGGCGGTCCGGCAGGTGGTGGTCAGCGGCGTGTCGCAAGTGGCGGCGGCGGTGGCCGTCGTGACATGGACGACGAAATTCCATTCTAGCCTTGAAGGTCGGCTTCGAAGTCGACTTCGTTAGCAGACGTGCCGGGTCGCCAGGTGGCGGCCCGGCGTCACGTTTTGCTGATTTGATATCGGGCCGATCATGCCAGGCCTCGTGGTCCTAATTTCACCGCAAGCTTCTTCGAAGTTTGGGATTCGCGGGGGCATCGTTTCGACGTCCGACCGGGCGGCGACCCGGCAACAAGGACAGACAATGCGCAAAGCATCTCTGCGTCTCCTCGGCGTAGCTGCAGGAACGATTCTAAGCTTTCTCGTGATCCAAGCCCCCGGTTTCAGCGCGGCACATGCCGCTACTGACGGCGATACCTATTCGCAACTAAATCTGCTGGGCGAGGTGTTCGAACGACTAAAGCGGGAGCACGTCGAAAAGGTTGACGATGCGAAGCTCGTCGAGGGCGCCATCAAGGGTATGCTCGAGTCGCTTGACCCGCATTCGCGATACATGGATGCGAAAGCCTGGCGCGACATGCAAGTCACGACCAGTGGCGAGTTCGGCGGTGTGGGCGTCGAAATCACAGCGGAGGATGATCTCGTCCAGGTGATCGCGCCTCTCGACGGCACGCCGGCGGCGAGAGCCGGTATCATGTCCGGCGACCTGATCACCCACATAGACGACCGCTCGATCCACGGGGTGTCGCTGGAGGAGGTCTCCGAATGGATGAAGGGGCCGATCAACACGCAGGTCCGGCTCAAGGTCATCCGTAAGGGAGTAGACGTACCGGTCGACATCGCGCTGACCCGCGAAGTCATCCGTTTGAGGTCGGTCAGCTATCGCATCGACGGCGACGACATCGGCTACGTGCGCATCAGCAGGTTCAGCGAGCAAACGACAAGCGAATTGCACAAGGCGCTCGCCGACATAGCCAAGCGCATCCCGCGCGAGAAGCTGTCGGGCTACGTCGTAGACCTGCGCAACAACCCGGGTGGGCTGCTTGAACAGGCGGTTTCGGTGTCGAGCGCGTTCATGGCGCGAGGAGAAGTGGTCTCGATCCGCGGCCGCAGCGCCGCCGACTCGCAGCGCTTCACCGCGCGGGGCGGGGACCTGACCAGGGGGAAGCCCCTCGTCGTTCTGATCAACGGCGGCTCGGCGTCGGCGTCGGAAATCGTCGCCGGCGCGCTGCACGATCACAAGCGGGCTACTCTGGTCGGCACCCGATCGTTCGGCAAGGGCTCGGTGCAGACGCTTATTCCGCTCGGAACCAGCAAGGGCGCGCTGGCTATCACCACGGCACGTTATTTCACGCCGTCCGGCCGCTCGATCCAGGCGCAGGGCATCATGCCTGACCTCGAGATTCTGCAAGATGTGCCGGATGCGCTGAAGGGACGTTCGGACGTCCAGGGCGAGGCGTCCATGCCAGGGCATCTTTCCGGCGACAGCGAAGAACGGCCGGGCTCGCAGTCTTACGTTCCCCGCGAAGAAAGGGACGACAAGGCGCTTAGCACCGCCTTCAGCCTGCTGCGGGGCTCCGTCAGCGCGAGGGCCGTGCCGAACTGAGGCGCGTCGGCTTGCGTTGCGCCATTCCGGATGCCGTTTGGCGCGGCGATCCGGAGTCCAGTTGCGTGCCTTATCGCCGGCTTCCTTGAATACGACGTATTTTTCGCACGCCCCGAATGGGCGGGAGTCATCAGCTACCCAGTGACCGCATCACTCCACGTCGTGTGCGCTACGCAGCGTGCGACCACACGAAATGCCGGAGACGTGTCATGAGCCTTGCACCGCTTTTGAACGCGCCGTTCGCGATCCAGCTGCACGCCTTCGCAGCAATGGCTGCCTTTGTCCTCGGCCTGGTTCAGTTCGCTGCGCCGAAGGGTACGCTGCCGCATCGAACGCTGGGCTTTATTTGGTTCGCCCTGATGCTGACAGTGGCGATCAGCTCCTTCTGGATTCACGAAATCCGCCTGTGGCGTGATTGGAGTCCTATTCACCTGATCTCAATCTATGTGCTGACCATGATTCCGATGGCGATCTACTTTGCGCACCGGCATAACATCCGCGGTCATGCCAGGACCGTGATTGGTATCTTCATCGGCGGGCTGATCATTGCCGGATTGTTCACTTTCGTCCCCGGCCGCATCATGCACGCCGTGGCCTTCGGGAACTGAAAACATCTCCGTGTAAGTTATTGGAAAGACGGTGAGAAAAAGCCCCGCTTGGCGCCTGATTCATTTGGTTTTGGCGCGCCGATCAGCTATATGATTCCCAGCTAAAATCAGCCTGGAATTGACCTTGTCCGATACCGACGACATGAAACCCGGGGAGCCGCCGCAGCCCTCCGATATTAAGCCCGTTTCCATCCTCGACGAGATGAAGCGCTCGTATCTCGATTACGCCATGAGCGTGATCGTGTCGCGTGCTTTGCCCGATGCGCGTGACGGCTTGAAGCCCGTGCACCGGCGCATCCTGTTCGCGATGAACGAGCAGGGAAACACACCCGATAGTAAGCTCGTGAAGTCGGCGCGTGTAGTCGGCGACGTCATGGGTAAATATCACCCGCATGGCGACCAGTCGATCTACGACGCGCTGGTGCGCATGGCGCAAGATTTCTCCATGCGGCTGATGCTGATCGACGGGCAGGGCAACTTCGGCTCGGTCGACGGCGATCCGCCGGCAGCGATGCGCTATACCGAGTCGCGTCTGGCCAGGCCGGCGATGGCGCTGCTCGAAGACATCGACAGGGACACTGTCGACTTCCAGCCGAACTACGACGGCAACGAGAAGGAGCCGGTGGTTCTGCCGGCGCGCTTCCCGAATCTGCTGGTCAATGGCGCCGGCGGCATTGCCGTTGGCATGGCGACCAATATCCCGCCGCACAATCTCGGCGAGACGATCGATGCCTGTATTGCGCTGATCGACAATCCCGCTCTCGGCGTCGACGACCTGATTTCGATCATTCCAGGCCCGGACTTCCCGACCGGAGGCTTCATTCTCGGCCGGCAAGGCATCCGTTCAGCCTATCACCTCGGCCGCGGCTCAGTCGTCATGCGCGGCAAGGTCGAGATCGAAGAAATCCGGAAGGATCGTGAAGCGATCGTCATTTCCGAGATACCGTATCAGGTGAACAAGGCCTCGCTGGTCGAGCGTATCTCCGAACTGGTGCGCGAAAAGAAGATCGAGGGCATCGCCGATTTGCGCGACGAGTCGGACCGCGATGGCTACCGCGTCGTCGTCGAGCTGAAGCGCGATGCCATGGCGGACGTCGTATTGAACCAGCTTTACCGCTTCACGCCGCTGCAGACGAGCTTCGGCGTCAATATGGTGGCGCTGGATTCGGGCCGGCCGCAGGTGATGAACCTGAAGGACCTGCTGACGATCTTCGTCGGCTTCCGCGAACAGGTTGTAACCCGGCGCACCAAGTTCCTGCTGGGCAAGGCGCGCGACCGTGCGCACATCCTGGTGGGCCTTGCGATTGCAGTTGCCAATATCGATGAGGTCATTCGCGTCATTCGCACGTCGCCGGATCCAGCGACGGCGCGCGAGACCTTGATGGCGCGCGACTGGCCGGCGCAGGACGTCGCCGCGATGGTTACGCTGATCGACGATCCGCGGCATCGCCTCAACCCGGACGGCACGGCCCGGCTTTCGCTGGAGCAGGCCAGGGCGATCCTTGATCTGCGGCTGCAGCGGCTGACGGCGCTGGGACGTGACGAGATTTCCGAGGAACTCGACAAGCTGGCGGCGGAAATCGCCGACTATCTCGACATCCTGCGCTCGCGCGCCCGCGTGCAGGGCATCGTCAAGGACGAACTGCGGGCGGTGAAGGAGGAATTCGCGACGCCGCGCCGGACGATGATCGTCGAACAGGAGGGCGAGGTCGAGGACGAGGACCTGATCCAGCGGGAGGACATGGTCGTCACCGTGTCGCACGCGGGCTACGTCAAGCGGGTGCCGCTCTCGACCTATCGGGCGCAGAAGCGCGGCGGCAAGGGCCGCTCCGGCATGCAGACGCGCGAAGAGGATTTCGTCAGCCGCCTGTTCATCGCGTCGACGCACACGCCGGTGTTGTTCTTCTCCTCGCGCGGTCAGGTCTACAAGGAAAAGGTCTGGCGCCTGCCGATGGCGCCGCCGAACTCCCGCGGCAAGGCGATGATCAACATCCTGCCGATGGAGCAGGGCGAGCGCATCACCACCATCATGCCGTTGCCGGAGGACGAGAGCACGTGGAAGGACCTCGACGTGATGTTCGCCACCACCGGCGGAACCGTCCGGAGGAACAAGCTGTCGGACTTCGCCGACGTTCGCCGGTCCGGCATCATCGCAATGAAGCTTCAGGAGGGCGAGGCGATCGTCGACGTGCAGATCTGTACCGAGCGCGATGACGTGTTGCTGACAGCGGCCGGCGGTCAGTGCATCCGCTTCCCGGTCACGGACGTTCGGGTGTTCTCCGGGCGCACCTCGATGGGTGTGCGCGGCATTGCCCTCGGCAATGACGACAAGGTGATTTCGCTGTCGATCCTGCATCACATCGAGGCGACCGCCGAGGAGCGGGCGGCCTATCTGCGCCGCGCCAGCGCCGTGCGGCGCGGCGACGCCGAGGAGGAGGCGGGCACCGATCAGGAAGAGGCGAACAGCGCCATCGAACTCGGCGAGCAGCGGTATGTGGAGATGTCGGCAGCCGAGCAGTTCGTGCTGACGATCTCTGAAAACGGCTACGGCAAGCGCACGTCATCGTTTGAGTACCGAACGACCGGACGTGGCGGCAAGGGTATCGTCGCGATGTCGGTGAACAACCGCAACGGCAAGCTTGTGGCGTCGTTCCCGGTCGAAGAGAGCGACCAGATCATGCTGGTGACCAACGCCGGTCAACTCATCCGTTGCCCGGTGGACGGCATCCGTATCGCCGGCCGTTCTACGCAAGGCGTGATCGTATTCGATACCGCCGAGGGCGAGCACGTTGTTTCCGTCGAGCACATCGAGGAGGCCGAGAACGGCAACGGTGGCTGACGGATTGTGTCACCGCGCTGCGCGAGAAAAAAAACGGCGGCCCTTGGCCGCCGTTTGAGTTTTGCCTGGAGGGAGTGAGAAGCGGAGGGGGCATCCTCCGGCCGTCTTCAGGCGCAACTCTTAGCGCTGCGCCACCGAAACGATGCGGACCTGCGTCGGTGCCGTCTTGGTGCCGGCATTGCGCAGGCAGGAGGCCTCGAAATTCGGCCACGCCTGCTGCGAGCAATCCTTGCCAATCGGCCGATAGTCGAGGCGGTCGGCCTTCTTGAGCGCGATGGACGAGTACACGCTCGCTTCGACCTGCGGAGCGAAGCCCGGGAGAACTGTCAGTGCGGCTGCGATGAAGGCCGCGACGGCAATCGCTGAAAACGCCTTGATCATGGTGGTCCCCTGTTATCGATGGGCTCGTTGGCCCGTCTTGCGCCGTTGTTGAGGAAAGATTTACCGAGTTACGGTTTCAGGACTTCTGCACGAGAGCGGGAAAACGGTTTCGTGCCGGTCTCGAATTGTTTCGTCATCCGCAGCTGACGAAACAAAGCAGGAGAAAATCATTGAATTTCAATGGATTGCTGGAGCCCGATGAGGTGACCCGAAAGGCTGGGCACTAGCCGTCCGACGACGTGCGGCCGCCTAGTGCATAGAGACTGCAACTGGAGCCCTGCTTGCGGGCGACCCGGCCGGCGGGTTAGACGAAGCGCATGCCCCGTATCGCCATCTATCCGGGTTCATTCGACCCGGTCACCAACGGCCACCTCGACGTGGTGCGCCATGCGGTCCACCTCTGCGACAAGCTGATCGTCTCGATCGGCATCCATCCTGGCAAAAAGCCCTTGTTCACCACGGAAGAACGCCTGGCGATGGTGCGCGAAGTGTTTGAGCCGATCGCCAAGGCAGCGGGCTGCCAGTTCGACTGCTCAACTTACGACAACCTGACAGTCACGGCGGCAAAGGCGGTAGGCGCGACGATTATGATCCGCGGCCTGCGCGACGGGACTGACCTCGACTACGAAATGCAGATCGCTGGCATGAACGAGACGATGGCGCCGGACATCCACACCGTGTTTACGCCCGCCTCCGTAGCCGTCCGCCCGATCACCGCCACACTGATCCGGCAGATCGCCGGGATGGGCGGCGACGTTTCAGCATTCGTGCCTGCCTCCGTCGCCAAGAGCCTCAAGGCCAAGCTCGCGGGCTGAGGGCTTCGCGACTGATCTGATCCCTTCACCATCCGGAGCTTCCATGATCCGCTTCTTCGCCGTCGTCGCTTTGCTGTTTGCCGTCGGGCCGGCGCTTGCACAGCCGCTGCCTGCCAATCTCGACAAATCCAATGCGCTAGTGATCGACACGACCAAAGGCCGCATCGTCATCAAGCTGCGCAGCGACATCGCACCGGCGCACGCCGAGCGGTTGAAAACGCTGGCGCGGGAGGGCTACTATAATAACGTGCCGTTCCATCGCGTAATCGACGGCTTTATGGCCCAGACTGGTGACGGCCAGAATTTCAACGGCACCGGCGGGTCGAAACATCCGAACCTGAAACAGGAGTTCTCCAACGTGCCGTTCAAGCGCGGTATCGTCGGCATGGCGCGGCGCGGCGACAGCGTCGACAGCGCCAACTCGCAGTTCTTCATTATGTTTGGCGAACAGGCGAGCCTCAATGGCCAGTACACCGTGATCGGTGATGTGGTATCGGGCATGGATGTCGTCGACAAGCTGAAGAAGGCACCTCCAGGTTCCGCTGGTGGTGCTGTGACCGATCCCGACAAGATGGTGAAGGTGCAAGTCGCGTCGGACATCAAGTAGCAAGGGAGTGAAGAATATGGCCACTGAGAACACACTGATCCTCGAGACCACACAGGGGCCGGTCACGATCGAGATGCGGCCCGATCTCGCGCCGTTGCACGTCGAGCAGATCAAGGGCCTGGTCAAGAAGGGCTTCTACGATGGTATCGTCTTTCACCGGGTGATCGACGGTTTCATGGCGCAGACCGGTTGCCCGCACGGCACCGGCACCGGTGGCTCGGGCAAGAAGATCAAGGCCGAGTTCAACGCCGAACCGCATGTGCGCGGCACAGTGTCGATGGCGCGCGCGGCGGATCCGAATTCCGGCGACAGCCAGTTCTTCATCTGCTTCGATGACGCACGTTTCCTGGACAAGCAGTATACTGTCTGGGGCAAGGTCACCGAGGGCATGGAGAACGTCGACAAGATCAAGCGCGGCGAGCCGGTGCAGGACCCTGACAAGATCGTCAAGGCGCGCATGGCGTTGGACGCGTAGCGGCCCGTCTTCTCCTCTGAGATGAGGGGGAGGCCCTGAGCGCTCATGCGCACCGACCTGTTCGACTTCGATCTTCCGCCCGAACGGATCGCGCTGCGACCGGCAAGTCCACGCGATGCCGCGCGCATGCTCGTTGTCAGGACAGGTGAGCCACTCGCAGATCGTGGTGTCCGCGATCTGCCGGAGTTCCTCCGGCCGGGCGATCAGCTCGTCGTCAACGACACCAAAGTCATTGCCGCGCAACTGACCGGCCGCCGGCTCGGTCGTGGCACTGAACCAAAGATCGAGGCGACGCTGGTCAAGCGTATTGACGGCTCACGCTGGCAAGCGTTGGCGAAGCCTGCGAAGCGGCTCAACGTCGGCGACATCGTGCGCTTTGGCGCGGAAGGCCGGGTGTGTTTCCTCGGGCAGCTCGACGCGACGGTTGAAGCGAAGGGCGACGCCGGCGAGGTGACGTTCGCCTTCACCTTCCACGGCCCGGTGCTCGATCAGGCGATCGCCGAGATGGGGAATACGCCGCTGCCGCCATATATCGCCGGCAAGCGCCCGGCGGACGATCGCGATGCGAGCGATTATCAGACGATGTTCGCGCGCGAGGAGGGGGCCGTTGCGGCCCCCACGGCTGGACTCCATTTCACCCCGGAGCTCGAAGCCGCGGTGCGGGCAAAGGGGGTACAGGTCCAACGCATCACGCTTCATGTGGGAGCCGGTACGTTTCTGCCGGTGAAAGCCGACGATACCGCCGGTCACAGGATGCACGCGGAATGGGGCGAGATCTCCGCTGACACGGCCGATACGCTGAACGCCGCACGGGATGCGGGTGGGCGCATCGTCGCGGTCGGCACCACCTCGCTGCGGCTGCTCGAAAGTGCCGTCGGCGAGGGCGGCAAGCTCGGCGCGTTCTGTGGCGATACCTCGATCTTCATCACACCAGGCTACCGCTTTCGTGCCGTCGACCTACTGATGACCAATTTCCATCTGCCGCGTTCGACTCTGTTCATGCTGGTTGCGGCGTTTTCCGGACTCGACACCATGAAGACCGCCTACGCCCATGCGGTGGCGAACGGCTACCGGTTCTATTCCTACGGCGACGCCAGCCTGCTGTTTCGTGCGCAGGTCTAACGACGCGGCTAACTGACATTTCTGCCATCATGCCCGCCTTCACCGGCACGACAGCGCAGGGCCATGGGCGATTGGGTCACCATCACTGCCTCCTGAGCACGAGTTCCGCGATCTGCACCGCGTTCAGGGCTGCGCCTTTAAGAAGCTGATCGGCTGCCGCGAACATCGAGATCGAATGGCCTGAAGGATCGCTCAAATCCTTGCGGATGCGGCCGACCAGAACGTCATCGCGGCACGATGCATCGATCGGCATCGGAAAATAGTTCTTCACCCGGTCATCGACGATTTTTACGCCAGGTGCATCCGCGAGGGCCGCGCGAACCTCGTCTTCGGAAATCGGTGTTTCGCATTCAAAAGTGATGGCGGCGCAATGCGCACGCAGAACCGGCACCCGTACACACGTCACGCCGATCGCGATCCGGTCGTCCTCGAAGATTTTCCTGCTCTCCTTGATGACCTTGGTTTCTTCATCATTGTAACCCGTCTCCGGATCGACGGCCGTATTGTGGTTGAACAGGTTGAAGGCGTAAGGATGCGGCAGCACCTTTGGTGCGAAGGCCTCTCCGTTGAGGCTCGCACGTGTCGACTCGACCAGTTCCTGCATCGCGGCCGCGCCGGCGCCGCTTGCCGCCTGGTAGGTCGAGATGATCAATCGCTTGATCCGGTTCTTCCGGTGGATTGGCCACAGCGGCACCAGCGCCGTGATCGCCGCGCAGTTCGGGTTGGCGATGATGCCCTTGTGATCCTTGACGCGATCGGCGTTGATCTCCGGGATCACGAGCGGCACGTCCGGCGCCATGCGGAAGGCCGACGAGTTGTCGACCACCACGGTGCCGGCCTTGACGGCAAGAGGCGCGAATGTCCTCGAGACGCTGCCGCCAGCCGAGAACAGCGCAATGTCCACGCCGGAAAATGAGCTCTCGGTCAGCTCTTCGACAACGACCTCGCGACCACGAAAGCCGAGGGACTTGCCGGCGGATCGCGCGCTGGCCAGCGCCTTCAGTGTGCCTACCGGGAATTTCCGCTTGTCCATGGTGGCTATGAATTCCGCGCCGACGGCGCCGCTGACGCCGACGATCGCTACGGTGGGGCTGGTCTTCACGTTGGTCTCCTTCGGGCAACAAAAAAGCCCCGGACCTTCTCAGGCGGGGCTTCGGTCAAGCAGCGATTAAAGTGGTGATCTAAACGCGCGCGCTTTCCTCCGCCCGGAATGGCGTTTTCGTCGTGGCGCGCTGGGTGGTCGTGATCATCGGGGCCGGACCATATGGTCGGTGCCATGCCGCGTCAATGCTTTACAGGCGCGGTCAAGCCGATTACGCGCTATTTCGATGAGCGTGCCCAACCATTTCAAATTGTTGCAGACCGACGGCGCGGCCCGGACCGGTCACCTGACGACGACGCATGGCGTGGTGCGAACGCCGGCGTTCATGCCTGTCGGCACCGCCGGTGCGATGAAGAGCCTGCATTGGCGCGACGTGCGGGAAGCAGGCACCGACATCGTGCTCGGCAATACCTACCACCTGATGCTGCGGCCCGGTGCCAAACGCATCGCGGCGCTGGGTGGTTTGCAGCGCTTCACGGGCTGGAATGGGCCGATGCTGACCGACTCAGGCGGCTTTCAGGTCATGTCGCTCGCCCAGTTGCGCAAGGTCACGGAGGAGGCGGTCACGTTCCGCTCGCACATCGATGGCGCAAGCGTCGTGCTTTCGCCAGAGCGTGCGGTCGAGGTGCAGCGGCTGCTCGGTGCAGATATCGCGATGCAACTCGACGAATGTGTGCGCCTGCCGACGACCCGCGGCGACATCGAACGTGCCATGCAGCTGTCGCTGCGCTGGGCTGAGCGTTGCAAGCGTGCCTTTGAGGCGTCGTCGCCGGGCAAAATGCTGTTCGGCATCGTGCAGGGGGGCGATGTGCCGATGCTGCGCCACGCCAGCGCCCGCGCGCTGGTCGATATCGGCTTCCACGGTTATGCGATCGGCGGCTTGGCGGTCGGCGAGCCACAGGCCGTGATGCTCGAGATGATCGAAGAGACCGCGCCTTTGCTGCCGAATGATCGGCCGCGATATCTGATGGGCGTGGGGACGCCGGAAGATTTGCTGGAAGCGGTGGCGCGGGGCATCGATATGTTCGACTGTGTGCTGCCGACCCGCAACGGCCGCCACGGCGTCGCCTTCACGCCGCGGGGGGCGGTCAACCTGCGCAACGCGCGCCACGCCGACGACCCGCGGCCGCTCGACAAGACGAGCCCCTGGCCGGCCACGCGCAGCGCTTCGCGCGCCTACCTGCACCATCTGGTCAAATCGAACGAGGCGCTGGGGGCGATGCTGCTCTCGGAGATCAACATCGCCTACTATCAGCAATTGATGCAGGGCATGCGAGGTGCCATTGCCGGCGGAACGTTCGAGACATTCCGCGCGGAGGTCCGTGCAGCATGGGCGCGGGGCGATATCGATCCGCGCTAGTGCACTGCTTCCAGTCAGTAGCAGACGAAGGTCTTGACCGCGTGCCTCGTGACGAAACCGTAGCCGCAGGTCTCACAACTCCAGAGGTAGCTCAGTTCGCCATCCGCCGAGAAAGCGGAGCCTTCCGCTGCCACAAGGGAGTCGGCGCAGATAGGGCAAGTCGGCATGTCGCTCGCGCGGGGGGCCGGACGAGGCGTGTCGGTCGACAGTCGTTCAGCGATCGCTGACATCGTGGCCTCCTCTCTTAAGAGTTGAACGATCCCCAACGGCTAAGTGCACGCAACGTATCATGGATTTGTCTGACGGTCTCGCGACACTAATGCGTTTATTTCGCGAAGGTCGTTGTGCAGCGCAGTGCCTAGTTTCTGAAACGTAATGATCGGCTCGATACATTGGAGTATTTCGATTAATTCGAAGTGTATTGAAGCGCCTTTGATCGACTCCTGCGCGACAAATCCGATCAGAAAATTATCTGCAATTGCTGCGAGGACGCGGCTGCGTCCGTGAAACGCGCGCGAGCTTTCTGCTTCGACAGACCCGCGTCCGCTGCGTTAAGTTCGTTCGCACCTCATCTGGAGATCTTGCAAATGCCGTCGCCTGTTCAAGCTGTTTCCTCCTCGTCATCGCGTGTGCCCGGACGGGGCCGCGTTTACGACAGCATTGCGGACGCAATCGGCGATACGCCGCTGGTGCGACTGAACAAGCTGCCGCAGCAGCGCGGCGCGAAGGCCGTGATCCTCGCCAAGCTCGAGTACTTCAACCCGGCAGCAAGCGTGAAGGACCGCATCGGTGCGGCCATGATCGGCGCGATGGAGAAGGCCGGTGTCATCAATGCTGACACGGTGCTGATCGAACCCACTTCGGGCAATACGGGTATTGCGCTGGCATTCGTCGCCGCTGCCAAAGGCTACCGGCTCAAGCTGGTGATGCCGGAATCGATGTCGATCGAGCGGCGCAAGATGCTTGCCTTCCTCGGCGCTGAGCTGGTGCTGACGCCGGCCGCGCAGGGCATGAAGGGCGCGATCGCGACTGCCGAGGAGATCAACCGTTCGACGCCGAATTCGGTCATTCCGCAGCAGTTCAAGAACCTCGCTAACCCGGAGATCCACCGTCTCACCACGGCGGAGGAAATCTGGAACGATACCCAGGGCAACATCGATCTGTTTGTCGCCGGTGTCGGCACGGGAGGGACCATTACCGGCGTTGGGCAGGTGCTGAAGCCCCGCAAGCCGTCGTTGCGGGTGATTGCGGTCGAGCCAGAGGAGAGCCCGGTGCTGGGTGGCGGCCAGCATACACCCCATAAGATTCAGGGGATCGGCGCGGGATTTGTGCCGGATATTCTCGACCGTTCGATGATCGACGAGATCATGCGGGTGAACGGCGCCACGGCGATCGATACGTCGCGCGCCTTGGCGCGGACCGAGGGGATCGCCGGCGGTATTTCGTCTGGCGCCGCGATCGCAGTCGCGATCGAACTTGGCAAGCGGCCGGATAACGCGGGCAAGACCATCGTTGCTGTCGTGCCCTCGTTCGCCGAGCGCTACCTGTCGACCGCGCTGTTCGAGGGGATTTAGGGCAGGGAAAGTCTGGTTTGAGGCGCACGAAGGTCGTTCACCACGCCGTTGGTGTCTGCGGTCATGCCCCGCGGAAGCTGGCATCCAGTACACCGCGGCCTCTGAACTCAGGTCTGTGCCGCTCTGGAATATTGCGTCCCCGCGTTCGCGGGGACGACGGTCGAGAATTTGGCAAACGCTTGCGATCTTGCGGTCGTCGCCTGCGGTGTCGTCCCTTCGCCTAGGCGTTAATCCGCACCGGCAGCGTCTCGTAACCTTTGATGAAGTTGGAATAGACGCGCTTCGGTTCGGCCACGACCTCGATCGTATCGAAGCGCTTCAGGATCTCTTCCCAGGTGATGCGAAGCTGCAGCTCCGCGAGGCGCAGACCGAGGCAGCGATGAATGCCGAAGCCGAACGAGATATGATTGCGCGAGTTCCGCCGCTCGATCATGAAGTCGTTGGCCTTTTCGAACATTTCCTCGTCCCGATTGCCCGAGACGTACCACATCACCACGCGCTGCCCCTTCTTGATCTGCTTGCCGCCGATTTCCGTATCAGTGAGCGCGGTGCGACGCATGTGGGTCAGCGGCGTCTGCCAGCGGACCACCTCAGGCACCAGATTCTGCACCAGGTCCGGATTTCTGCGCAGCTTCGCATACTCTTCCGGGAACTTGTTCAGTGCGTAGACGCTGCCGGACAGCGAGTTACGGGTGGTGTCGTTGCCGCCGACGATGAGGAGGATCAGGTTGCCGAGGAAATTGCGGGGATCCATGCTTCGCGTGGCCTCGCTGTGCGCCATCATCGACAGAAGGTCTGTCTTCGGCGGCTGCTTGGCGCGCTCTTCCCATAGTCGGGCAAAATAGGCTCCGCACTCCTGCAGTTCGTCATCGCGCGCCTTTTCAGAGGCGATGATCTCGCGATTTCCCGGTGCTGCCGTGGCAACGTTCGACCAGCGGGTCAGCTTGCGACGCTCTTCCCATGGAAAATCGAACAGAATCGCGAGCATCTGCGTTGTGAGCTCGATCGAGACCTTGTCGACCCAGTCAAAGGTTTCGTTGCGCGGCAGATTGTCGAGGATCTCGCAGGCGCGAACGCGGATAGTGTCGCCGAGTTTCGCCAGATTCTGCGGCATGAACATCGGCTGCACAGTCTTGCGCTGAGCGGCGTGTTTCGGCTCGTCCATGGCGATGAAGCTTTCTCGCGCATAGACCGGTTTCACGTCCTGAATGCCGATGCCGCCGAGGTGAACGTCGGAGGAGAACAGCGCGTGACTGGTCTCCACCTGCATGATGTCCTTGTACCTGGTGACCGACCAGTAGTCGCCGACGCGGCTTTGCGGACAGTAGTGAACGGGATCTTCCTTTCGCAACCGTTCGAAGTAGGGCCACATCGTGTCGGAACGGTAGAGCTCCGGCTTGCTGACGTCGATGTCCTCCAGTTTCATGGAGTAGGCTTCGACGGTCGCATGATCCAGTCCCTGAACGGTACCGTGCATGATGATACTTCCTGCTCTTAAGAATCCTGCGACGGCCCCGCGAACGGGATGGTCGCTAAGGGCTTTGACCGTCTGCCGCTACGCCGGGATCCGCACCGGCAAGGTTTCATAGCCCTTAATGAAACTCGAATAGACGCGCTGCGGCTCGTCCATGACTTCGATCGTGTCGTAGCGCTTCAGGATCTCTTCCCAGATGATCTTCAGTTGCAGTTCGGCGAGCCGCAGACCGACGCAGCGGTGGATGCCGAATCCGAACGACAGGTGTGTCCGGGAACGCTTACGGTCGATGATGAAATCGTACGGATTGTCGATCACCTCGTCGTCGCGGTTGCCCGAGACATACCACATCACGACCTTGTCGCCCTTCTTGATCTGCTTGCCCTTGAATTCGATGTCTTCCAGCGCCGTACGGCGCATGTGGGCAAGCGGTGTCTGCCAGCGGATCACCTCCGGCACGAAGCTGTCGAGCAGGGCAGGGTTCTCACGCAGCTTCTTATACTGCTCGGGGAATTTGCTCAGCACATAGATGCTGCCGGACAGTGTGTTGCGCGTGGTGTCGTTGCCGCCGACGATCAGAAGAATCAGGTTGCCAAGGAAGTTGGCGAAATCCATGTTCCGCGTCGCGTCGCTGTGCGCCATCATCGACAAAAGATCGCTTTTTGCCGGTTGTTTCATGCGCTCGTCCCACAGCGTCTGAAAATACCGCGCACATTCGATGAGTTCGGCCTGGCGCGCTTCCTCGGTCGGCACGAGGCCTTCCGGTCCCGGCAGTGTGGTGGCGACGTCCGACCAGCGCGTCAGCTTGTGCCGATCTTCCCAAGGGAAGTCGAACAGCACGGCCAGCATCTGCGTCGTGAGCTCGATTGAGACGTTGTCGACCCAGTCGAAGGTCTCATGGCGTGGCAGGTTGTCGAGGCAAGAGGCAGACCGCTTGCGAATATTGATTGCCAGCTCGTCGAGATGGGTCGGCGTGAACATCGGCGCGACGGTCTTGCGCTGCGGGCCGTGCCGGGGCTGGTCCATGGCGATGAAGCTCTCGCGCCGCAGGTCTACCGGGACATCGCGAATGGTGATGCCGCCGAGCGCAGCAGCGGAGGAGAACACCGCGTGGTTGGTTTCGATCTCCATGATGTCGTTGTACTTGGTCACCGACCAGTACGGCCCAAACATCGAATCCTTGCAGTAGTGAACGGGTTCTTCCTTACGCAACCGGTCGAAATACGGCCAGAAACTGTCCGTGCGGTACAGCTCAGGATGGCCGACGTCGAAATCCTCGAGTGGCGTCGAATAGGCGCGCTCACGCGCTTCTTCTGCCGGCTGGATCGTGCCGTGCATTGGGGTTTGCTCCGCTAGCGATCATCCGGCTGTGTGGCCCCGGATGATGCGTTATCATTCGCGCAAGGTGCCACGTTAGAATGATTACAACCCCAGGCTGACGCATTTGCAAGCACGAATAGTGACGCAAGCGTCATGTTGACCGACGGGCAGCGACGGCTGCTGCCAATAATACCGTCTTACCTCTTGATGCGTGGCATTCGTGACGACAGGTCATGGATTAGTTGCCGCCAATACGGATCGGGAACTGCCAGGGCTGTTCAAGATCAGAAGTCGTCTGTGCCCTGATTCTCCAGGTCGTCGAGGTAGATCTGCAGCGGCGCAAGGACGACGACGGCCGCCTCGGGGGCGGAATCGCGATCAATGCTGACGAACCCGACGCTTTCGAGCTCGGCGAGCGCGCGCGCCACCTCGCTTTCCGACAGGTTGACCGTCTCGCGCAGGCGTTCGACGGTCGGTCCGCTGCCTTGCGCCAATGGCCCAATCGTGGACCGCAGGGCGAAAGCGATGTCGAGAGCCTCGCCGCTCAGCATTTGTGTTCTCCGTCTTGGTCCGAACCGACGTGCCGCCAATAGCTGTGGCCGCTGATGGCCGCAACAGGCACAAAGCAGGTTCATGCCATCGGAGCTCACCGGCGCGGCCGAAGTCGCATTCCGCCATCTCTATCGCCTGTTGCGTGAGGAGTGTCACAGTGCGGGCAAGGCCGCTCGGAGCACTCAGCAATCCGTCAACGGCGAAACTGGTCGGGCCAGTAGCCGGCGCGCTCGAACAGCACGATGCAGATCACGACGACGAGCGTAATTGCCGCGACGATCAGCCGAGTGCTCCATGTCATGCCGCGGCTCACCCACCAGAGGAGGGCACAGCTCATGATGACCGGAACGACGATTTCGAGCGGGACCAAGCGCACCTCCATCCGTTCAAGCAACGGAAAAGTAACGCGCGCAGATTGTCAAAGTTGTTAATCCGCGTCGGCCAGCCTGCGCAGCGTGGCCCTGAACATCAGGCTCTGCTTGCCGACCAGGGCTACGCCATTCATCGTGCCGCCAGTGTCGGTGTATTTGCCTGAGACGCCGATGCTGACCTCGCCGCCGCCGAACAGCGGGTTCACATCCGGCGAGCGGGTGTGCTGATTGACGACCACTTCACCACGGAAGCTCGCCGAGTTTTGCTGGACTGAATACGAGCCGGTGTAGAACAGGTAGGCATCCCCGCCACGGATCGCGCCATCACGAAACACGATGACGCCGCTGCCCTTGCCGGAACGGCCATCGAGCAGATCCACGTGAATGGAGTAAAGGCCGTTACGCATTTGTCCCTACATGCCTCGAACCCATCTTGTAGACCGACGCCGGCATTGTAAACCGCCTCCCGGCGCGCAGGATCGTGCTTGTTTGCCGCGAAACGAGGTTCCTGGGCGGGCACGACGGTGATCGCGGAGCCGGCGAGGCTGCGCAGTTTTGTGGCGAGCCGCCGCTCGCTGGATAAGCAGAAGTCTCGATCACAAGCCTTTTGCGCAAAGCGGCAGGCGCGAGGTCGCTGCGAAGCGATCCGAAACCGCTCGCGGCCGAACTCGCGTCGCCTCCTGGCCAGGCATCCTGTTTGACGAGGAGGCAGGCCCTTCTTTGCCGAGCTGGCAGAGCGGCGAATTCTGCAAGCCTCGCCATGCTGGCACGCGGCTTGCTGGAAATCTCAGAACTGCTTGGGCAGCTCACAATGCTCGTACGGCCATCAAGCGTCACCGCGCCTGCGCGATCGGTGCCCTCTGATGTGGCGACGAGTTGCAACAAGAAGATGTTGACCATGTCTTCAACTGGCAAGATCAAGTGCAACAGCCTGTCGCGCCGCCGCCTTCTCAAAGGCGCCGCAGCCGCCGTCGGGGCGTCGGCCGCATCAGGTGTGATCGGCGGGTTTCCCACAATCTGGGCGCAAAACATCAAGGATGTTGTGTTGCGTCATTCGGGTCCACCGGTCACTGCGATTCCGGCCATCGCCGAGCAAGCGACGAAGGACCTCGGCTTCACGGTGCAAATGCAGGCGACCGAGAACGCGGACCTTCTCAACCGGCTGCTCTCGCAATCCAACGCCATGGATTGTGCCGACATCAGCCTGGTCTACATGCGCTATCTCGTCGGTCGCAACGTGCTGCAAACCATCCCGATTTCGAAGGTCAAGGATTGGGACAAAACGCTGCCGATCTTCACGAAGGGTGAGTTCGGCGACGGCCGCAAGGCGCCGCAACAGGGCATCACGCCGACGATGATCCTCTATGCGACGACCCCGGATGGGCAGAAGGTCACAACCGGAGCACCGACCGAATGGGTGACGGCCGTTCCGACCGTCACGAATGCCGATACCCTCGGCATACGGCCCGACCTGACCGGGCGCCCGATCACGAGCTGGGCGGATCTGCTGAGTGGCGACTTCAAGGGGAGGGCGGCCCTGCAGGACAATCCGACGATCGGCATTATCGACGTGGCGATGGCGCTCGAAGCGCGCGGCGACATCAAGTACGGCAACAAGGGCAATATGACGAAGGAGGAAATCGACAAGACCATCGCGACGATGATGGAGATCAAGAAGAGCGGCCACTTTCGCTCTTTCTGGTCCAGCTTCGACCAGTCGGTGAACCTGATGGCGGCGGGCGAGGTGGTGATCCAGTCGATGTGGTCCCCCGCCGTCGCCGCCGTGCGCTCGCGGGGCATTCCCTGCACCTATCAGCCGCTGAAGGAGGGTCTTCGCGGCTGGGGCTACATGCTCGGCGCCATGAAGCACGTCGACGGACTGAAACGCGATTGCTTCTACGAATATCTGAACTGGTACACGAGCGGCTTTCAGGGGGCCTTCATCGCCCGCCAGGGCTACTACGCGGCCCAGCCGGAGAATGCGCGGAAGTTTCTGACCGAGGCAGAGTGGGATTACTGGTACGGCGGTAAACCGGCAGCGACTGACATCATGAGCCCCTTCGGCAAGCTGATGGAAAAGGTCGGCAACGTGCGCGACGGCGGCTCCATCGAGGAGCGGCTCGGCAACATCGCCGTGTGGAATTCGGTCATGGACGAGGACCGCTATCTCACGCGCAGATGGAACGAGTTCATCACGTCCTGATCAAACCACATTCCAAAAAGCTTCGGAGTTCACTGATGCAACTTGGCGTTTTCATCCCCATCGGCAACAACGGCTGGCTCATCAGCACGACGTCGCCGCAGTACATGCCGACGTTCGACCTCAATCGAACCATCGTCGAGAAGGCCGAGCGGTTTGGCTTCGACTTCGCGCTGTCCATGATCAAGCTGCACGGTTTCGGCGGTCCGTCGCAGTTTTGGGACCACAATCTTGAATCGTTCACCCTGATGGCAGGGCTCGCATCCGTGACGCAGCGCATTCAACTCTTCGCCACATGCGCGGTGCTGACGATGCCCCCTCCGATCGCCGCGCGGATGGCGGTCACGATCGACAGCATCTCGCATGGCCGTTTCGGCGTGAACATCATCTCGGGTTGGCAGCGGCGAGAGTATACACAGATGGGAATCTGGCCCGGCGCCGAACACTACAAACGCCGGTATGAGTATTGCGCCGAGTACGTCACGATCATGCGCGAACTGTGGGAGGCGGGGCGGTCTGATTTCAAGGGCGAGTTCTTCAAGATGGATGATTGCCGCTGCAGTCCACTGCCGACCAGCCGGATCCCCATCATCTGCGCGGCCCAGAGCGATGCCGGCACGCGCTACGCCGCCGAGCATGCCGATTACAATTTCTGTGCGAGTTTCGGCGAGAACAAGCCGAGCGCGGTGGCGCCGAGCGTCGCCAGACTCGTCGCCGCCAACAAGGAGACCGGGCGCGACTGCGGCGCGCTCGTCCTCACCATGATTATTGCCGACGAGACGGACGCCGCTGCAATCGCCAAGTGGCAGCACTACAAGGATGGCACCGACATGGAGGCGATCGCTCATCGCGATGCTCAGGCGAAGGACGATCCGAATACCGACATCTATAGCCAGCCGAACCGCCGTGCGCTTGCCGGTGGAGACAAGCTGCCGACCAACCAGGGGGTCCTCGTCGGCTCCTATGCCAGCGTGGCGCGCATGCTGGACGAGATGTCCGCGGTGCCTGGGGTGCGCGGCGTGATGCTGACCTTCGATGATTTCGTCGTCGGCATGGAACAGTTCGGGACCCGCATCATGCCGCTGATGCGGTGCCTCGAGAAAACCAACAAAGCCGCTTGATGCGGGCAGCTCAGTTCGAAGTGAGCCAGTTGGAATCAGGCCAGTTGGAAGGCTGAATCGGCTTTAAAGTGGACGCACTCGCAAACGCCCCCGATATCCTCTCAGCGACAGCGGAAAACACCCGCCACCGGGAATGGCGGCTTCCGCGGCGAGCGGTCTCGTGGCTGCAAGTTCTTCCCCTGACCGCAATCCTTGTCGTTCTGTTCGCGCTGCCGACGCTGCTCTTTCTGGTTGTCAGCTTCTTCGACTATGACCGGACCGGCATCTACCCGGCGTTTCTGCTCGACAGCTATCGAGAGATCTTCACCAGCGCGTCGACGCTGCGCGTTTACGGGAGCACGCTCAAGTTCGCGGCGATCGTCTGGGCGATCACACTCTTTCTCGGCTTCAACATCGCCTACTTTCTGATCTTTCATGTACGCAATCCCAAGATCCGCATCATTTTCTTCCTGCTTTGCGCGATCCCGTTCTTCACCTCCGCGATCATTCGCACGATGGCCTGGATTCCGTTCCTTGGCCGCTCCGGAGTGTTCAATCAGGCCGTGATGGGGCTTGGCTTCACCTCACAACCGCTCAGCTTCCTGCTGTTCTCGGACTTCTCGGTCGTCATTGCCTACGTGCACCTCTATACGCTGCTGATGATCGGCCCCATTGCCAATTCGCTGTCGAAGATCGATAGGTCGCTGGTCGAGGCCGCGCGCGACGCCGGCGCCAGCCGCTGGCAGATCATGGCCCATGTCATCATCCCGCTGAGCAAGACCGGAATCGCCCTGGGCTCGATCTTGGTCATCACACAAGTGATGGGCGACTATTTCGTGGTGCGGCAGATGAGTGGCGGACAGAGCGCTTCGATCGTGTCGGCCTTGTCTGTAGAGATTCAGGCCATGCAATACCCGCCGGCGGCGGCCAACGCGATCGTGCTGGTTGTCATCGTAGCGCTCATGGTTGGCTGCCTGTTGCGGATCGTCGACGTTCGCAAGGAGCTCATGAAGTAGCGAATGGCAAGAGTTCCCGTCGCAGAGAACCCGATCGATGCCCGGCCATGGACCTTTTATGCGCTGGGTTTCCTTTTCACGCTCTACCTGCTGTTCCTCTACGGTCCCATGCTCGTGATCTACGCTCTGTCGTTTCAGGGGGCCAACGGCGGAGTGACGTTTCCGATTGTGGAGCCATCGCTTGAATGGTTCCGCGATGTGTGGCGGCCGGGCCAGATGGCCAACATACCGGCGGCGTTCTGGAGATCGGTGACGCTGGCCGGCGTCGTCAGCCTCGTGACGGTCGTGATTTCGGTGGCCGCAGGGCTGGCTTATCGGCGCCCGTTTCCGGGGGCGGCAATCGTCTTCTACTTGGCCGTATCGAGCCTTGTCATGCCAAGCCTGTTGGTTGGGTTCGGGATCGGGCTCGGCTTCCAGTTCTTCGGCCTGCAGCCGGATCTCTTCACCTCGGCGCTGGGCGCCCAGCTGACCTGGACGCTGCCATTCGGGCTTCTGACGATGTTCGCCGTCATCAACCGTTTCAACCGGTCATGGGAGGAGGCTGCGACCGACCTTGGCGCGAGTCCGCTGCAGCGGTTGCGTTACGTCACGCTGCCGATCCTGCTGCCCGGCATTCTCGGCGTGGCACTGAGCGCCTTCACGCTCTCTTATGACGAATACGCGCGCACGACGCTGACAATTGGTGCTCGGAACACGCTGCCGCTTGAGATCTATGCCCTGATCTCGAGCCAGACGACGCCGATGCTGTTTGCGCTCGGCACGCTCACCACTGCCGTGTCGTTCCTCCTGATCGCCGTCGCACTTTTCGTCGTGCTGAGAATGCAGCGTCGGCGGGAGTGGACATCACGGATCTGATCCGAACCGCCTGGAGGCCGCATGGACCCGCGCTTCGATGTCGAACTTGTCGCCGTCACCAAACGCTACGGCGCGACAGTCGCGGTCGATTCAATCTCGCTGCGGGTGCCGAAAGCCGGCTACTGCTGTTTGCTGGGTCCCAGCGGCTGCGGCAAGACCTCGACGCTGCGCATGATCGCGGGGCATGAAGGCATCACCGAGGGGGATCTGCTGATCGATGGCCGCAACGTGACCGACCTGCCGCCGCGCGCCCGTGGCACGGCGATGATGTTTCAGAACTACGCGTTGTTCCCGCATCTCGACTGCCTCGACAACGTCGCCTTCGGCCTTCGAATGCGCGGAGTTGGAAAGGCGGAGCGGCATCGCCGTGCCCACACCTTCCTCGAACTCGTGGATATGGGCGGCTATGCGAAGCGACTGCCCGCGCAGCTCTCGGGCGGTCAGCAGCAACGCATCGCGCTTGCGCGGGCGCTCATCATGCAACCGCGAGTGCTGCTGCTCGATGAGCCGCTGTCGGCGCTGGACCCGTTCCTGCGCGTACGGATGCGGGAGGAGTTGAAGCGCTTGCAGCGTGAACTCAAGATCACGTTCATTCACGTCACCCACGCTCAGGACGAGGCAATGGCGCTTGCGGATGTGATGGTGGTGATGGACGGCGGCGAGATCCGGCAGGTGGGGCCCCCGGCGGAGGTGTTCGAGCGACCCGTGAGCGCTTTTGTCGCGCGTTTCATCGGCGGACACAACGTTCTGCCATGGCAGGGCAACATGATCGCAGTGCGCTCCGACCACTGCACGCTCGATCGGTCGGGCAGGGGGCCAAGCTTGAAGGCACGCGTTTCCAATGTCGAATACCAGGGGCCGACTGTTCGCGTGGCCCTCCTGACTAGCGACGGCCTTGAGGCCGCGGTCCTTCTCAGCGATCATGTGTTCAAGGAAAGCCTGGTGTCGACGGGAGACGAGGTTACCTTCTCCTGGCCCGAAGCCAGTGCGCACCGCCTGGCCGCCTAACCGAGAAAGAACGCGATGGCAGATACCGCGCTTCACGACCTGACCCTCGCCGAGGCCGCTCCCTTGGTCCGGGCGCGCAAGCTGTCGCCCGTGGAATACGCAAACGCGCTGCTGTCGCGCACCGACGCCCTCGAGCCGCAGCTCAACGCCTACATCACCCGCACCTCGGAGGCGGCGATCGAGGCAGCGCGCGCTGCCGAAGCGGAGATTGCGCGGGGCAATTGGCGCGGGCCACTGCACGGCATCCCCTTCGCCGTGAAGGACATCTACGACACGGCCGGCGTTCTGACCTCGGGACATTCACGCACGTGCATCGATCGCGTGCCGGACAAGGATGCGACCGCGGTGGCCAGGCTGCGGGCCGCCGGTGCCGTGCTGATGGGCAAGCTTGCGACCCATGAGTTTGCCCATGGCGGTCCATCGTTCGATCTGCCCTGGCCGCCCGCCCGTAATCCCTGGAACACCGCGCACTTCACGGGCGGCTCCTCGTCCGGCTCGGGAGCGGCGATCGCCGCGGGCCTCGTGCCTGTGAGTCTTGGATCAGACACCGGCGGCTCGATCCGTGGTCCGGCCGGGCTATGCGGCATCGCCGGGCTGAAGCCGACCTATGGCCTGGTCAGCCGCGCCGGCGTGCTGCCCAATTCATATTCGTATGACCATTGCGGGCCGATGGCGCGGACCAGCGAGGACTGTGCGCTGATCCTCAACGCAATTGCGGGCAATGATCCCGCCGATCCCGCCTCGGCAAAGGGGCAGGCGAGGGACTTCACCGCTGGTATCGACCTCGGAGTCAAAGGTCTGCGCATCGGTGTGGTTCGTCATTTCTGGGAGAGGGACCTGACGGTTCACGCGGAGGTGCCGGCCGCAATGGCGGCGGCAATCTCGACCTTCCGCGAGATGGGCGCCATCGTCGAGGATGTCGCGCTACGACCTCTGCAATCCTATTCCGACGTGAAGATCGTCACGGCCGAGAGCGAACTGTTCTCGCTGCATCTGCCGGAACTCATTGCTCGGCCGGAGCAGTTCGGACAGGATTTCAGGGCGCGCAGTCTCGCTGCTTGCCTGTTCACCGCCGAAGACTATGTGCGCGCGAGCCGCGAACGGCGGGCCATACTGGCCGAGATGCACCCGCTCTATCGCCGCTATGACCTGTTTCTGACCGCCAACACTTCGGCGGCTCCGCGCCTGGACCGCCACGACACGCTCTCGTTCTGGACGCGGCCGAACCTGACCTCGCCATTCAACTGCACCGGCGGGCCGGCGCTTGCCATTCTCTGTGGCTTCACCAACGAAGGCTTGCCGCTGTCCATGCAGATCGCAGGCCGGCCGTTCGACGATGCGCGCGTTCTGCGAGCGGGTCATGCTTTCGAACGCGCCACGGGCTTCTACAGGCGCCGTCCATCGCTCGTGCCAGGCACAAGGCCCGGCGCGGTCGATCCCAAGCCCTGGTCGCCCGACACGTCATCGGTCGAGCCGGCCGTTCGGGTGTTGGCGGAGAACGCCGCCCGCCATGCCGGCCTCCGGCTTTCAGATCCTGTGCTGGAGGAACTCGTCGCTGTTGCTCCGTCGGCTCTGGCCTTGGCGCGACGCCTGAGACGGGATCATCCGCGCGAGGCGGAAGTCGCGTCGATTTTTGACCCGGCGGATTGATATCCGGTTGTTTGGACTTTCTGCCGCCAGCAGCGGATGTCACGTCAGCTCGCGTGGTGTTGGATGCCATTCATCCAGGTCTCGCTGACCTTAATTTTGCTGATTTTTGCATGAGGGTCGGTCGGATCTTGTTCGAGCAGGGTAACGTCCGCAAGCTTGCCTGCCTTGAGCGTGCCTATCTGACTGTCCATATGGCACTGCCACGCGGCATCGATTGTTATTGCGCGAAGCGCTGCGTGGACGGGAATGCGCTCATCGGGAAAGAACACTTCTCCGCCTTCGTTCATCACCCGCGTCACGGCGTCCTCGACATAGCGCAGCGGCTCGATCGGTGTCACATTCCAGTCCGAATGAAGCGAGATCTTCAGGCCTGCCGCGAGAGCCGACGCGCAAGGATCGTAGAAGCGTGCCCGATCCGGTCCCAGCAGCCGGTCTTGGAAGGCCTTACCCCACCAGCGCACGTGACCGATCAGGAACGAGGGCGATAGGCCCAACTGCCTCATGCGGATCATTTGCTCGGGATGAAGAACGCTGCAATGCTCGATACGGTGGCGAAGTTCGCTCGCCGGTGCCCCACCTAGAACGGCCTCATAGGCATCGAGGACCATATCGATCGCCGCGTCGCCGTTGGCATGGATGCCTACCTGCCACCCACGATGATGAGCCTTGCGGATCACTTCGGTGACGTGCTCAAGGCTATAGTTCAAAGCGCCGCGCGCGGTCGTGCCGAGATAGTTTTCGCGCTGATAGCCGGTTTGCGCCTGGTTTGATCCATCGGCCCACGCCTTGATGCCATTGACCCGGAAAAGGTCGTTTCCGCGCCCCGGCTTGATGCCTTCCTTCTCCCAACCGTCGAACTCGGTCGAGACCAGCATGCCACGATAACGAACAGGCGCATTGCCATCGGCAAATATGGCATCGAGCAGTTTGAGGTCCTGCGTGCCGGCCATGATACCTATGCCGCAGTCATGCAGCATTGTGCACCCGACCGAGCTGGCATGCTTGAGCAGACGACGCACACGCTCAATCATTTCGGCTCCGGTCGGGGCGGGCATGACGTGGATAAAGGCCTGCTGCGCAGCCATTTCTTCGATACGCCCCGTAAAGGCTCCATTTTGCCGGACGAACCGTGCTCCGGAAGGATCAGGCGTGTCGATTGTTATGCCGGCTGCTTTGAATGCCTGGCTGTTTGCATAGGCGATGTGACCGTTGCTTTCTTGCATGAAAAATGGATTGCTCGGAGCGAGGGTATCGAGGTCGGCAAGCGTCGGTACGCGGGCGTCTTTCGTGATGCTCGCATCGAACTGCTGCGCGCGAACCCATTCGCCTTGCCTGGCCTGTGCCACACCTTGCTGCAATTTTGCCCAGACGGCCGCAAAATCCGGGTTTGTGATTGGGCTTACATTGATCCAGTCTTCAAAAGCCGCGAATGCGAAATGCATGTGGGGATCAATCAGCCCCGGCATCAAGGTCCGCCCCTGAAGATCGATCACGCGTGTATTGGTACCGCTGAGAGCCTGCACATCGTGCAGCGTGCCGACGGCAGCGATGCGGTTGCCGCGTACGGCGAGAGCCTCGGCTCGCGGCATTTCGCTGTCCATCGTCAGAATCGCTCCGCCCTTGAAAAGGGTGTCAGCCGGATCGGACGAGGAAGCCTGCCGCGCCGATGCGCATGCCGGGGAAACGACTGCCGAGGTCACGGCAGCGCCCGCAAACCGCAGGAAATTGCGCCGTGATGCTGCAGATCGAAGAAACGAAACCATGCACGGATTACAGGCCAAGCACATCTTCTTCTACTACCTTCTGCTCGGGGAGAGTCTGGCTCGATCCGTAATCGTCTGTGATCGTTAGGGCTGGCGCGGCATAGAGACGACGAGGTGGCAAGATCTGTGTGGCAAGATCTGTCTCGTCGCTCTCTGGTCTGGTCGCTTTCGGACAATCTCTAGCTTAGGTCTGCCCGGCTATTTGCCCCATGGGGATCGGGCGCTGAATACCCACCCATTCACAGAGCCGGATGGAGGCGTCCGGAGATCATGATCTTCCTTTCATATGCAAACGACGGGGCCGCGGCATCGTGCGATTTGTGGAGGTTCTTCGCTATCAGCCGAGACCCTGAATCGCGCCGGGACAAACCCTAAGCGCCACCCATCAACAGTGGTGGAGCGGAGTCCGGCGCTAGAACCGAACGCGCCTTCTTCTTCTTCTTCTTCTGGGAAGTCACTTAAGCGAAAGCGGCATTTTTGATCCTGCGAATTGATGAACTATGCAGGATCGATAGTGGCTATCGGCGAGTGGTCGCCTCTTGGCGACCGCTCCGACGTCCTTTGGCGCGGCGCGCCAGTTCCTCATCGACGAAGCATTTGCGCAATCGCCGCAGTCCTTCGGCAATCTGCGCTGTTTCGATCGCCCCATATCCCAGGATGACGCCCACCGGAGGCTTCCTGCCCCCGCTGAAGCTGGTAAATCTTTGAACGGCGACATCGAGATCGACGGCCCGCGACACGATCGCGTCGATGTGATCAACGGACGACGTCCGCGCGTAGGCAGCGACATGCAGACCGGTGCTCGACGGTATGAGTTCCAGGTGATTGGAAAAGTCCCGCTTGACGGTGTCAGTCAGGATCTCGTGCCGCTCGCGATATGCGCTGCTCATTCTGCGGATGTGGCGCGAAAACCCGCCGTTCTCGATGAAGCTCGCCATCGCATTCTGCGCGATCGCCGGCGTATGCCAATCGCTGACAAACTTCGCCTTTTGCACGGCCACTTGCAGCGACGGCGGCACCACCACGAAGCCCAGACGCAGAGTCGGCAACATTGTCTTAGAAAAGCTGCCTACATAGACAACGCGTCCTGCAGCATCGAGCGTCTGCAGCGGCTCGAGCGGACGCCCGCCGAAGCGAAATTCGCTGTCGTAATCATCCTCGATGATGACTGCGTTATTGCGTTCAGCCCACGCCAGCAGTCCCCGCCTGCGCGTCAGACTCATGGCCACACCGAGAGGAAACTGGTGCGACGGCGTCACATAGACGGCCTTGGCTCTCTTGGGCAGTTTTTCCACGACGAGCCCTTCGCCGTCGACAGGTACGCCGGTCACGCGGGCTCCCACAGACTGGAACAGTTGTCTCGCATACCGATATCCCGGGTCCTCGACTGCAACAACGTCGCCCGGCTCGAGAAGTACGCGAGCCACAATATCAAGCGCCTGCTGCGTACCACTTGTCACGATCAGGTCGTCCGGCGAGCCCAAGACGCGGCGCGAGATGCCGATGTGGCGAGCGATCGCTGTCCGCAGGTCCCGGTTTCCTGCTGGTGTCTCGTAGACGCCTGCGGTTTTCTCGCATTCACGCAGCGCCCCGGCGACAGCGCGCCGCCACGCCTTGTGCGGAAACAGCGACGCGTCCGGAAGCGCGCACCTGAAGTTGAAGCGCACCGGACGGAAAAAAGCTTCCTCTGGGAGCGGTATTGTCTCCCAGAGTGTTCGTGGCTCTATTGTGCGGGCGAGCGGTCGCTTTCCCTTCGTCGCGGGACGTCCGGTCTCGAATTCGCGGCTGACGAACGTTCCGGCGCCCACGCGAGATTTCGCAAATCCCTCCGCAAGAAGACGTTCGTACGCGATCGTGACCGTCGAGCGTGAGACCGCAAGCGCAGTCGCCAGCTCGCGCGTCGGAGACAGGCATTCTCCCGGCTGCAGTCGTCCGTCGAGAATCGCCTGCCTGATCTGACGATAGATCTCACCGCTGAGATCGCTCTTGCCGACAAGGCTGACGTGGAAAGTCACGGTCGCCTCCGAAAAATTGGACTGGTCGACTATACGTGGATTGGCTCTTCCATCATACCGCTGCCCCCACTTAGGCTCCGCTCTGCAGGCCAACAAGGTCTATGGCGGAACCACAGGGCACATGCGGATCAGATGACATTCGCGCATCACGATCGCCTCGATCGATCTCGAGCCGAGGGTTGCCGCTGATTTCGCGATGACGCGTTCGCGGTGATCGATTGCGGCGTCCACAACGAGGTCGACCGACTGGGAGCACCCTGACGGCAGGGAGATTCATGGCGTCGCTCGGCAACGCCACGGTCCTGCATCGAAACCGCGGCTCATGTCTCACACGCCGGAGCACCGATCATAAAAGCAGTATGACGAAAGGGAAGGGCCCATGGACCCCAAACGACGGGCGACCTCGATAATCGGTCCGAGCGCGAGCAGCGACTTTAGAACTCCTCGGAACGTCGTTTCGCGAAGCAGTCCAGGAACAGGCGCTGCACCCGGCGGCCACGACGTCGTCAGAGTCCAGCGATCGTCCTGGGGGACGCGTTTCTTGAGTTGGTGCGTCTGGTGTTCAGACCGGTTTCGGCAACGAAAGGCCCTGTCGAAGCTCGATGATCGGTTGCTCAATGACATCGGCAAGACTCGGCAACAGGCAGATGCCGAGGCGGCGAAGCCATTCTGGAAATGACTCAGCTATTGGTCGACATGCTGCCCGCGGCAATGCTCGGCCTCTTCGTCGCCATCCCGTTTGGTCCGATCTGTTTGATGTGCGTGCAGCGGACGCTCGCGTCCGGCATTTGGTTCGGAATTGCCAGCGGCTTCGGCGCTGCGGTCGCCCACGGACTATTCAGTTTTCTGGCCCAGACAAGCGCCGTTGTGCTGGCGCAAACGGCGGTCACTGTGCAGGCGCCGCTGCGCATTGCGGGAGGGCTCGCTCTCATCGTCATAGGTCTCAGAACCTACCTGGTCCCCACTCGCACCACTCGCGTAGCAAGATCTCGAGACCTGTGCTCCGCCTTCTTGTCGATGTTGCTGATCGCGGCTGCGAATCCGATGACAAGTCTTCCGTATCTGGCCATTGTTGCTGTGCCGCAGGCCGAAAGGCAGCCGATCATGAGCTGTGGGCTCGCAGTGCCTATCGGGGTGATGCTTGGCAGTGCCTCCTGGTACCTGGCGCTTGCGTTGGCTGCGAACACGATGTTTCAGAACCTGGAGCATGCGATGCTGGATCGGCTCAACACTCTCGCAGCAATCCTTTTGATCGGATTGGGGGCCGCATTTTGCGTGCGCGTGGCTTGAGTCAGGTCGCTCGATCGAAGCGTCTGCTTTGAGCGCCGTTGCATTCGCTATTGGTTGCGGCTGATCATGAGAGGTTGGATGCGTTGGCCGAACTGCTCCATGCCGATCAGGAAATCGTCGAACGTCAGCATGATGCCCTTGGTGCCCGGCACCGATGCCGCCTGATCGAGCATGCGGGCGACCGATGCGTATGAGCCGACCAGCGTTCCCATGTTGAAGTTGATCGCTCCCTCGGGAACGGTGATGGCCTTGGCCGTCGAGCCGTCCGCGGCATTCGGATCGGCCGCCGCCTGGCCGGACATCCAGGCGAGGGCGTCGAGGTCGGTGCCGGCCCGGAAGTGCTGCCACTTGGCCATGGCGGCCTCGTCCGTTTCATCGGCGATCACCATGAACAGAACGTAGGTGCCGACGTCCCGTCCGGTATGCGCGGCCGCCGACAGCATCTGCTTGTTGGTTGGCGCATAAGCGGTGGGCGTGTTGACGCCTGACCCGAGGGTGAAGTTGAAATCGCAGAACTCGGCACCGAACTGCATGCCGCGCGCGCTCTGACCTGCAGCGACGATCTTGATGGGTTTCTGAGGACGTGGACTGAGTTGGCAATCATTCATCTGGAAATGTTTGCCCTTGAAGTCCGAGCGGCCGGTTTCCCAAAGCTCCCGCAAGATGCGCACATACTCTGTGCTGTGGTCGTAGCGACGTCCGAAGTGCGCCTCACCCGGCCACAGGCCCATCTGCTCGTACTCGTCCTTCGCCCAGCCTGACACGATGTTGATGCCGGCCCGGCCGTTGGAAATCGAATCGATCGTGACCGCCATGCGCGCAACGATCGCCGGCGGAATGGTCAGTGCCGCGACTGAAGCATAGAGCCGGATCCGCGACGTGACCGCGGCAAGGCCGGCCATCAGCGTGAAGGATTCCAGCGCGTGGTCCCAGAACTCGCTCTTGCCGCCGAAGCCCCGCAGCTTGATCATCGAAAGCGCGAAGTCGAGGCCGTAGTGCTCAGCCTTCTGCACGATCTCGCGGTTGAGGGCGAACGTCGGCATGTACTGCGGCGACGTGGTGGAGATCAGCCAGCCGTTATTGGCGATGGGGATGAACACACCGATGTCCATGACAACTCCTGCAGCGAGGGGTAATGGCCGTGCGCCCTCGCGGAGCAAGATGGATGCCAGTTTTGCCGGCGGGGCCGGATGATCGATTGAGGGGCTGCTTCGCCGGAAGCCGCTATCCTGGAACAGGCAGGCAACCGGCGCCTGAGTGCCTGGGGCCAGACAGGCGGAACTGTCAGGTCAGGACCGGTCCAAGGCATCCTTGGAGGCTATCACCGCGCCCGATCGCTGCGCCACCGACGGAGAGTTGAGGCGGGGCGCTAAGAGACGGCGATGGCGCCAGTGTTACAAAGTGAACAAAATTTTTGGTTCCGTGGGAACGACGGTCGCCCTTCCGACTCATCTTCATAACGATGTGCAGCTTGGGAGGGGGCGCGATGGAGAACACCACGCTTGTGGAAAGCGCTTTGTTGGCCGTGATCCTTCTCGGAACAGTGACGATGGTCAGCGGGCTATTGATGATCTAGGCTGCGCCGGTATCACTGAAGCTACGCCAACGTACTTCACGATATTCCCGATCGATCTCGCGTTGCATGGTGCTGCGACGGAATTCCGTGTCGCTTGCATCCATCTTGGTCCGCAACATGATCGGCGCTTCAAGATCAGCCCGTTGTGCAAAGCCGCGAGTGATGCAAAGCAGGCACACTCGCTCTCTTTCTTCGCGGTGTTGCAACGTTTCTCTGCATTGATCCGCAGCGATGCGATGACAATGCAAAGTCTGTAGCTGCGTGATTCGCGGTTGTCGCAGAGCAAACCTCCATACGACGGCTTGCCGGGACACCTCGTTGGGTCATCTAGGTGTGTTCGATGCACAAGAAGATTCTGATCATGGGCCTGCCCGGTGCGGGCAAGACGACGCTCGCTAACGCGCTCGCGCCGCGTCTAAATGCGGTGCATTTCAACGCCGATGACGTTCGCGCCAACGTCAATCGGGACCTCGGCTTCTCTGAGGCGGACCGCATCGAGCAGGCGCGCCGCATGGGCTGGCTTTGCGACCAAGTCGTAAAGGTCGGCTGCTTCGCGATCGCCGATTTCATCTGCCCGACACTTGCTGCGCGCGAGGCGTTCCTGAGTGGTGGCAACGCCTTTGTCGTCTTTGTCGACCGGATCCGGGCAGGCGCCTTCGAGGACACCAACCGGATGTTCGTTACACCGGAGCGCTTCGATCTTCGGGTGACGAGCGACGGTGCGCCGGAATTCTGGGCGGAACAAGCCATGATGCGGCTGCGCCCGATCTTCGACCCCAAAAAGCCAACCGCACTGTTTGTCGGGCGCTATCAGCCGTTCCACGACGGGCATCGGGCGCTGATCGTCGAAGGCATCAAGCGCGTCGGTCAAGTCTGCATCGCCGTGCGTAACACGCAGGGCATCGACAGCAAGAATCCCTTCGACTTCGAGTACGTACGCTCGCGCATCGAACATGCGTTGCGAGAGTTCGAGGGACGCTTCCTGGTCGTGCCGATCCCGAATATCAGCCACATTTTCTATGGGCGTGACGTGGGCTACGCCATCGAGCGGATCGACCTGGATGATGCGACCGAGAGCATCTCGGCGACCGAAATGCGCAGAAAATTGTTGGCCGGTCGTTAGGCGTTGTGAGGGGTATGCAGCACGGCATTCATTTCATTTCCGGTCTGCCACGGGCGGGATCAACGCTGCTGGCCGGCATCCTGCGTCAGAACCCAGGCTTCCATGCCGGGATGACCAGTCCGGTCGGCACGCTATTCATGGCCCTGCTCAGACAGATGAGCCAGGAGAACGAGTTCGCCCTGTTCATCGAAGAGAGGCAGCGCAAGGCCGTTCTCGCCGGCCTGTTCGAGAGCTTTTATCAGCATATCCAGGCAGAGAAGCTCGTGTTCGACACCAACCGCCTCTGGTGCGGCAAGCTGCCGGCGCTGGCCACGCTATTCCCGGACGCGAAGGTGATCGCCTGCGTGCGCGACCTACCCTGGGTGCTCGATAGCGTGGAGCGGCTGATCCGGCGCAACAAGTTCGAGCCGTCCAAGATCTTCAACTTCGATCCCGGCGGCACGGTCTACAACCGGGTGGATGGTCTGCTCGGGATGAACGGCATGGTCGGCTTCGCCTATAACGCGCTCAAGGAGGCCTATTACGGGGAGCATGCGGACCGGCTCATGCTGCTGACCTACGAGACGCTGACCCGCACGCCGGCCAAGGCGATGGCGGCGGTCTACGACTTCATTGGCGCGCCGCCCTTCGCCCATGACTTCGATCACGTCGACTACGCGGAGGACGAGTTCGACGCGCGGCTTGGCACGCCGGGCCTGCATCGCGTCGCTGCCAAGGTGCAACACATTGATCGGCAGATGATCCTACCGCCAGACGTGATCCGTCGCGTCGAGAACGACTCCTTCTGGACCGATGCCAAGCGCAATCTGCGCGGCGTGCGGGTCGTCTAGCGGCGAGCACACATTGGTCTTGTCGTAACATTGCACCACTGACGTTCCGCCTATCTCGCGGTCACTGCGGAACTTGATGCAAAGCCGACACACCCATCTCTCTTTCTTCGATGCTTTGCGAAATTCTCCGCATCGATCCGTAGCGACGCAGACATACTCAAAGTTGTAGCAGCGTGATTCGCGTTATCGACAAGTCGAACTCGTGATCGCTCATCACGAATGATTGTCGGAGTGGATATCGAACGTTCGGCTTGATCTCAAAATCGGTGCTCCTGCGTCAATCCCAACAATCAAAGCTTCAAGTGCGTTCGCAACGAACCGAAGAGAAGTTTGAGGCAGGATACATGGGACGACGGTCAAGGAATTGATCGAGGCGGCGGCATGAAGCGCAACCGAGCTCAGACGCACGGCTCTGGTCTTGAGCACTCTTCGCCGACGCGCGGCTTGTCCGGTGCGAAGCGCGCCGGCAATCGTATGCGGCGCCTGGCGGATTTTCTGTTGCACGAAACGCAGCCGAACCGGTCGGATGCGCTGGTCGCTGCCGTGCATGGGCGAATTGACGGCGCCGTTCAGCAGGCACGGCTCGCAAGATCGTCGTACGATCCTTCCGATCGCGTTCGACGGCTGAAACGGGCGCTGGTCGGCACCACGGCGCTGGTTGCCGTCGCGCTGGCGGAGACTCTTACTCTCGTGGAGCTGGCGCCGTCCGCCTATGCGCAGGGCGGCGGCACCGGCGGCCCCAGCCAATCGGGCAACATCGGTGGCGGCGGTGGTGCCACCACAGCGACAGGCACCGGCAACCCCGGCCATCCCGGCGCCTTCGTCAGCAGCGGCGGCGGTGGCGGTGGGGGCGGGGGCGGCGCCGGCGTTTATGGCGGCGCGGGCGGCTGCGGCGCCTCCGACGGCGGTCTCGATTGCGGCAGCGGCAGCGGGGGTGCCGGTGGCGCCTTCGCCGGCGCCGATGGTAGCCCCGGCTCGCGCGCCGATGTCCTCAGCGGCAGCGGCGGAGGCGGAGGCGGGGGCGGGGCGCACGGTTACCACGGGAGCACGCTGCCGTTCGAAGGTGCTTTGGGCGGCAAGGGCGGTTACGGCGGCCAGGGCGGCAAGGGCAGCGTTTGTTGTAAAACGGGTGGTGGGGGCGGGGGCGGCGCCGGCGGCTTTGGCGCGCTCGTCACCGGCTCCACTGGCGCGCTCTCTGATTTGGTCAACGCCACCGGCGGCCAGGGCGGCACCGGCGGCGCAGGCGGGGGAGGTGATCGCGAGAATTATGCCGGCGGCGGCAACGGGGGCGACGGCGGTGTGGGCCTCTGGTTGAACCAGACCAGTCAGGTCACGCTCGGCTCCTACTCAAGAATTGCTGGCGGCGACGGCGGCACCGGCGGCACAATCCTGACCGGGCCAACAAAGATCGGCCCCGGCGGCACCGGCGGCACCGGCGGCGGGGGTCTCGTGTTGGTCGGGACCACCGGCAGCATCGTGACCAATAACGGCATGATCCGCGGCGGCGACGGCGGCACCTCCGGCTACGGATTTCAGTCTACGGGCGGCAACGGCGGCTACGGCGTGTCGGTCACTGGCGGCAACCTGATCAATAGCGGCTATATCAAGGCCGGCGACGGCGGCAATGCCAACACCCAATCTGAGGCAAGTCTATCGAAGGGCGGTGCAGGCGGCTATGGCGTCACGCTTGGCGATGGCGACGCCCTGACCAACAGCGGCACGATCAAAGGCGGCAATGGCGGCAACGGCGGCCCAAATTTTAACAGCGCCGCCCCCGGCGGCAATGGCGGCTATGGCGTCACGCTTGGCGATGGCGGCACCTTGACCAACAGCGGCACGATCACCGGCGGCAACGGCGGCAACGGCGGCTACAGCTTCCGCAACGGCAACGGCGGCACCGGCGCAACCGGCGTCTCGGCTACTGGCGGCACCTTGACCAACAGCGGCACGATCACCGGCGGCAATGGCGGTAACGGCGGCGGCGGCCTCTACCTCGTCGGCGGCAACGGCGCCAAAGGCGGTATAGGCGTCAGCATTGCCAATGCCGCCACCCTGATCAACAGCAGCACGATCGAGGGAGGCAACGGCGGCACCGGCGCCAACGGCGTCGGCGGCATCTTCACTGTCGGCGGCAGCGGCGGCTACGGCGGTATAGGCGTCAGCATTGCCAATGGCGCCACCCTGATCAACAGCAGCACGATCAAGGGCGGTAACGGCGGCAGCGGTGGCACCGGACGCACCAACGGCGCTGGCGGCTATGGCGGCTGGGGCGTATACGTCAACAGCGGCACTGTGATCAACAGCGGCACGATCTATGGCGGTCTTGCCGACGGCGGGTCTGGCTCACGGTCCCGCGCCATCACCTTCGGCGGCGGGACCAACAAGCTCGAGCTGTGGAACGGCTCGACCATCAACGGCAATGTGGCCGCGACCACTGGCGCCAACGACACCCTGGCGCTGGGCGGAATGGCCAACGGGACCTTCAACGTCAGCCAGATCGGTTCGCAATATCAGGGCTTCGAGGCGTTCGAGAAGACGGGCAGCAGCACCTGGACGCTGATGTGTACAACGGCGTGTCCGACCTCTGTCACCCCCTGGACGATCAATCAGGGCGTGCTGTCAATCTCCTCGGACAACATGCTGGGCGACACGTCCGGCGTGCTCACCTTCAATGGCGGCACGCTGCAGAACACGGCGGCCTTCAGCACGACGCGGAGCATTACCCTGTTGAGCGGCGGCGGCATCTTCAACACCGCCGCCGATCTCACCGTCACCGCCGTCATCTCCGGCTCCGGCGCACTCACCAAGTTTGGCGCCGGCACGCTGACCCTCACCGGCACCAATACTTACACCGGCGGCACGTTCATCGACGAGGGGACGCTCTCGGTCTCCTCGGACGGCAACCTCGGCGCTGCGACGGGTGTGCTTGCCTTCATCGACGGTGGCACGCTGCAGAACACGACGGCGTTCACGACGGCGCGCAACGTCGCGCTGATCGGCATCGGTACGTTCCAGACCGACGCCGACCTCACGGTGAGCGGGGTTGTCTCCGACTTGCTTCCGTTTGCCGGCGGCGCCCCCATCAAGACCGGCAGCGGTACGCTGACGCTCACCGGCAACAATACCTACACCAGCGGCACGACCATCAGCGCCGGCACGCTGCAGATCGGCAACGGCGGCACCTCAGGCTCGATCGTGGGTGATGTCGTCAACAACGGCGTCCTGACCTTCAACCGCTCCGACGATCTCAGCTACGGCGGCGCGATTTCCGGTACCGGCGCGCTCACCAAGCTTGGCGCCGGCACGCTGACGCTGACCGGCGCCAGCACCTACAGCGGCGACACCACGATTAACGCCGGGACGTTGCGGGTCGCCGGGACGCTCGGCGCCGGCGCGGTCAGCGTTGACAGTGGCGCTACGCTGGCTGGTCCTACGCTGACCGGTTCCGGCAGCATCGGCGGCACGGTGACCGTGCAGAACGGCGGCATCCTCGCAGGGGCAAATACCGCGACGAACAGTGGAGCGTCGCTGAGCATGGGCGCGCTGGTGCTGAACGCGGCCTCGAGCGTCAATGTCGCGATCGGCACCCCGAGCGGCACCTTGTTCGACGTCGGCGGCAACCTGACGCTCGCGGGCACGCTCAACGTCACGGACGCCGGAGGCTATGGCCCCGGCGTCTACCAGTTGTTCGAGTATGGTTCGCTCACCGATAACGGACTGACGCTCGGAAGCCGCCCGGCGGGATTTGTCAGCCGGATCGACACAAAGAACACCGCGCAGCACCAGGTGAACCTCGTAGTCTACGACGATCCGACCAAGCTACAGTTCTGGCAAGGCTCGGTCGGCGGCGGCACGGGCATGTGGCGCGCGGGCGATCCCAACTGGTTGAACGCGGATGGCAGCCAGTCCACGGTTTGGGGCAGCGTGCATGGGGTTTTCGAGGGCAACCCCGGCACCGTGACGATTGAGGGCCCACAGAGCTTCGAGACCCTCGAATTCGTCAGCGACGGCTACAACCTCGTCGCCGGACAAAACGGTGCATTGACGGCGACGGGCACGGCGCGGCTGTGGGCCGAAGGGGTGCGGACGACGGCGACCATCGCTACGTCGATCACCGGCACGGGCGGCATCGTCAAGATCGGAGCCGGCACCGTCGTGCTCACGGGTGCCAATACCTATTCGGGCGGCACTGCGATCGACGCCGGCACGCTGTCGGTCTCCTCCGATGCCAATCTCGGCGACGCATCGGGGGGGCTGAGCTTCAACGGCGGCACCCTCGAGAACACCGCGGCCTTCACCACGGCGCGCGCCATCACGCTCGCCACTCGCGACGGCACCTTCCGCACCACCGCTGATCTGACCGCGACCGGCATCATCTCCGGTCCCGGCGCGCTCACCAAGACCGGCGCCGGCACGCTGACGCTGACGCGCGTCAACACCTACAGCGGCGGCACGATCATCAAAGCCGGCACGTTGTCGGTCTCCGCTGACCCCAATCTCGGCGACGCGTTGGGCGGCCTGAGCTTCGATGGCGGTGCGCTCGAGAGCACCGCGACCTTCACGACAGGGCGCGCCATTACGCTCGCGCCGGGCGGCGGCACCTTTCGCACGACTGCCGACCTGACAGTCACCGGACTCGTCTCCGGCGCCGGCGCGCTCATCAAGGCCGGGTCCGGTACTCTCACTCTCACCGGCAATAACACCTACAGCGGCGGCACCACCATCGCCGCCGGCACGGTGCGTATCGGCGATGGTGGCACGGCGGGCTCGATCGTCGGCGATGTCGCGAACAACGGCGTTTTGGCCTTCGATCGCTCCGACGATCTCTCTTATGGAGGGGCTGTCTCCGGCAGCGGTGCGCTTACCAAGTTCGGCGCGGGTCGGCTCACTCTCACGGGCAACAGCACTTACACGGGCGGCACGACCATCTCCGCCGGCACACTGCGCATTGGTGATGGCGGCACGTCGGGCTCGATTGTCGGCGACGTCGTCAATAACGGTGTCCTGGCTGTCGACCGCTCCGACGATCTAAGCTACGCGGGTGCAATCTCCGGCACCGGCGCGCTTGCCAAGTTCGGTGCCGGCAGGCTGACGCTGACCGGCGCCAACACCTACATTGGCGGCACCACCATCTCCGCCGGCACACTGTCGGTTGCGGCGGACGCCCATCTCGGCGCAGCGTCGGGCGGCCTGACCTTCAACGGCGGTACCCTTGAGAACACCGCGGCCTTGAGCACGGCGCGTGGCATCACTTTGGGCGCTGGCGGCGGCACCTTCAACACGGTCGCGGATCTTACCGCGACCGGCATCATCTCCGGTCCCGGTGCACTCACCAAGGTTGGTAGCGGCAGGCTGACGCTGACCGGCGCCAACATCTACACCGGCGGCACGACCATCGCCGCCGGCACGCTGCGTATCGGCGATGGTGGCACGTCGGGATCGGTCGTCGGCGATGTCGTCAACCACAGCGTCCTTGCCTTCGACCGCGCTGACGATTTCAGCTACGCAGGTGCAGTCTCCGGTGCCGGCGTGCTCGCCAAATTTGGGGCTGGCCGGCTTACCCTCACCGGAACGAACACCTATGGCGGCGGCACGACCATCGCAGCCGGCACGCTGCGCATCGGCGATGGCGGTGCGTCGGGATCGATCATTGGCAACGTCGTCAACAACGGCGTCCTTGCCTTCGATCGCTCCAACGATCTCTCTTATGGAGGCACCATCTCCGGCAGCGGTGCGCTCGCCAAGTTCGGCGCCGGTCGGCTCACCCTCACAGGGACAAACACCTATAGCGGCGGCACGACCATCAACGCCGGCACGGTGGCGATCTCCTCCAACGCCAATCTGGGCAACGTATCGGGCGGCCTCATCTTCAATGGCGGCGCGCTTGAGAACACCTCCGCCTTCACCATGGCGCGCGCCATCACCCTCGAGGCCGGCGGGGGGGCCTTCAACGCGGCCGCCGATCTCACTGTCACCAGCATCATCTCCGGCCCCGGCGCACTCACCAAGACCGGCGCAAGCAGGCTGACGCTAACCGGCACCAACACTTACACCGGCGGCACGAGCATCAACGCCGGCACATTGCACATCGGCAATGGCGGCACGTCGGGCTCGATCGTCGGGGACGTCCTCAACAATGGCGTCCTTGCCTTCGACCGCTCAGACAATCTCACCTATGACGGCACTGTCTCCGGCACCGGCGAACTCGCCAAGCTTGGCGCCGGCAGGCTGACCCTCACCGGCACTCACAGCTACACTGGTGACACGACCGTCGATCGCGGCGCGCTGATCGTGAATGGCTCGATTGCCGAGTCGAACCTGCTGACAGTGAATGTCGGCGGTCTCGTTGGTGGCATTGGTACGCTGCCCGCAACCACGATCAACGGCGGCACGCTGTCACCGGGCAACTCAATCGGCACGATCAGTGTGCAGGGCAATCTCGCGTTCTCGACTGCGGCGACCTACCTGGTCGAGGTCTCGGCGACCGCCACCGACCGCACCAACATCAGCGGTACGGCGGCGCTCGCCGGCACCGTGCGGGTCGTGGCCACACCCGACGACTACAGGCCCCGCACGCGCTACATCATCCTTCACGCTGACGGTGGGGTGAGCGGGACCGAGACGCTATCTGCTGTCAGCACTGCTTTCCTCGATCCGTCGTTCAGCGACGACGGCAACAACGTGTTCCTCGATCTGACGCTGCGACCGTTCAGCTCGGCGGCGCGGACGCCCAATCAGCATGCCGTTGCCAATGCATTGCAAGCCGGCATCAACAGCGTGCTCGGAGCTGCGGTGCTCAATCTGCCCACCGCGGCCGATGCGCGTCGCGCCTTCGATGCGCTCTCGGGCGAAGTGCATGCGAGCGTAGCGGGTTCGCTCGCCGACGACAGCCGCTACGTGCGCAGCGCCGTGCTCAGTCGATTGCGCCAGGCGCCTTATGCAGAGGGGCCGCTGGCGGCACTCGGGATCGGCGGCCCGGAACTCGCCTATCAGCCATCGCCACAAGAGGCGTATGCGGCGAACTTACCAGTGAAAGCACCGCCCATTGCGCTGCCGCGCCGTCCCGATCTGACCTTCTGGTCGCAGGGCTATGGCGCCTGGGGCACCTTCGAGGGCAACGGCAACGCCGCCACCGTCGAGCGCAGCCTCGGCGGTGTGTTGGTCGGGCTCGACGGCAGTCTCACGGACGGCTGGCGCGTCGGCTTCGCCGCCGGCTATTCACAGTCGAAGATCAGGATCGGCGCACGCGCGAGCAGCGCCAGCGTCGATAGCGGTCATGTGGCGCTCTATGGCGATGGCAGCTTCGGCGCCTGGAACCTGCGCGGCGGCGCCGCCTATGCGAACCATCAGATCGACACCAGCCGCTGGATCGCGTTCCCGGGCTTCGTCGAGCAGGCGAAGTCGCAGTATGGCGGCGCCACGGCGCAGGTGTTTGGCGAACTCGGCTACGGCTTTGAGTTTGGGCGCATGGCAGCCGAGCCGTTTGCCGGGCTGGCCTGGGTGCACCTCCACGCCAACGGTTTCCGAGAGGCGGGCGATCTCGCCGCGCTCATCGGCTCAGGCAGCACCCAAGACGTCGGCTACTCGACGATCGGCGCGCGGTTCGCGGCGACGTTTGCGCTGGTCGACCGCATGGCGCTGACGCCGCGGGCGTCATTCGCGTGGCAGCACGCCTTTAACGATGTGACGCCTGCGGTGGAGCTCACGTTCCAGAGCACCGGCATGGGCTTCGGCATCACCGGCGTGCCGCTGGCGCGCGACAGCGCGCTGGTCGAGGCGGGGCTCGATTTGCGCGTCACATCACAGGCGACGCTCGGTGTGTCCTATCTCGGCCAACTCGCCGACGCTGTCCAGGATCATGCCGTCAAGGGGCAGTTCACGTGGAGGTTTTAAGAAAGCAGACGGCACATTGCGGTGCTCGGGCCAACCGATTCTTCGCTCGCGTGAGAGGGCAATGGGCAGCGATATGGACTCGACACAAAGGCGGCGTGTGATCGCCGCGGGACTGATCGGCAACGTGCTCGAATGGTACGACTTTGCGGCACGGCCAATCGGCGGCCTGATCATCGGCCACATCGGTGATCGCTCAGCCGGCGTGCGGCGCTGACTGTCTCGGTGGCGGCTATGGCGATCCCCACCTTCCTGATCGGCGTTCTTCCGGGATACGAGACTCTTGGTCTGCTTGCGCCGATAGCGTTGACGGTCTTGCGCATGGTGCAAGGGCTTTCGGCCGGTTGAGCACGTTCCCGCTGGCCGGCGCGGCTTGATGGGAGCCTTGGCACCGTGTGGATCCTGCGGCGGCATCCTGCTCGGCTCTGCCGTTGGTGCGGGCTTTGCGGCGAGCATGTCCGAGGCTGGTGCCGTTCCTGTGCGGTCTTGTCGTGGGGCTAGTAGGATAATCCTCTAGCAACGCCTTCGCCAACAACGACGCATAGAGTTTCGAGACGCTACTTCCATTCTCGACCTCTTCGAGGCATGGCCTCAACAACGCCTGCTGATGCACCAGCCGCATTCCCGGCCGGTCGCCGTAAGCAAGCAGAGGAGGGGCTTTAACCCCTCATAACTACCTGATTTTATGATGATCTCTGGTGAGCGCGGTGGGACTCGAACCCACGACCCCATGATTAAAAGTCACGTGCTCTACCACCTGAGCTACGCGCTCACTCGGGGCGCTGTGTAGGAGCCGCCGCCGCGGGGGTCAAGCGACGATAAGGTCGCCGTTCCCAGTCTTGTAGACTGCCAAAATAATCATCCAACGCAAGGCGATAAGACGATTCTTTGATGTTAATTCGTTTACCCTGCGGAGCGATACGCGTCCAGCGCGGACGAGCCTTAGGACGTTACGTCCTGCGCACGCTCGTTTTGCAGGGAGTGCCCTCCGGCGATCTGGCGGTGGATGCCGACCGGGCGGGTGCCGATCAGTTCGGCGGTGCGAATGCGTGCGTTGCGCCAGAACTCGAAGGAATTGGCCCGCGAATTCTCGAGTAGCGCGATGCCGACCGCCGACAGGAACGGCAGGCTCTGGAGAATCAGCACACCGGCGAAGATGTTGATTTCGCGCACTTCCTTGAAGTTGGTGATCACCAGCACCGCGGCGCCGACCCACAGCAGCACGCCGATCACCGCTTCCCAGAACGCCTGGAATTCGACCGACATCCGTGACAGGCCGCCCTTGGATGTGCGTGCGAAGGGCAGGTGCTCGGTAATGAGCCCGTTGGCAACGGCGCGCGACACGGTCCACTGCACCGACATGGCGGCGAACATGGCGGCCAGCATCTGGCCGGGTTTGACGTGCACCCGCAGCCGGTACAGCGCCAGGAAATGCACCAGCGATACCGCGAAGGCGGCGATGATCGGCAGGGTGAGAATCTTGTCGGGGACGGCGATGTCGGCGAAGGCGACGATCGGCACCCAGACAAGATTGAGCAAGGCGACCAGCACGCCGAGGCTTTCAGCGCCGAGCCAGTTCAGCCAGCCGAGTGAGAACTCGCGCCTCTGCGCGGGCGTGAGCCGGCTCGATCCGGGCAGGAAGCGCCGCCAGTGCTTCTTGACGATCTGGAAGCCGCCATACGCCCAGCGATGCCGCTGTTTCTTGAACGCCTCATAGGTGTCCGGCAGCAGCCCGTGGCCATAACGGGTGTTGGTGTAGTGGGTGGTCCAGCCCTGCTCGATGATCGAGAGGCCGAGATCGGTATCTTCGCAGATCGTGTCGCCGGACCAGCCACCGGCAGCTTCCATCGCTGCGCGGCGAATCAGGCACATGGTTCCGTGGATGATGATGGCGTTGTGCTCGTTGCGCTCCACCATGCCGATGTCGAAGAAGCCGGCATATTCGCCGTTCATGACGTAGTGCATCAGCGAACGGTCGCCGTCGCGATGGTCCTGCGGCGCCTGCACGATGCCAACGCGTGGATCGGCGAACGCCGGAACAAGATCCTTCAGCCAGTCGGGATGGACGGTGTAGTCGGCGTCGATGATACCGATCACCTCGGCGTCCGCGGCCGTACGCGCCATGGCGAGACGCAAAGCGCCGGCCTTGAAGCCTTCGACCTTCTCGGCATTGATGAAGATGAACCGCTCGCCGAGTGCTCGGCAATGGTCCTGGATCGGCTGCCAGAATGCCGGATCAGGCGTATTGTTGATGATCACGACGCATTCGAAGTTCGGGTAGTTCAGCCGCGATACCGCGTCGAGCGTCTGCTTCAGCATCTCCGGCGGCTCGAAATAAGCCGGAATGTGGATCGAGACCTTTGGTGCCTTCTCGCTCCATTCGGCCGGCTGGGGCAGGGCGCGATTGATCAACCGCTGCGGACCGCGGCCAAACGCGATCGTGGCGATCTCCTCGATCCGGGCCATGGCTATGAAGATCAGCGGGATCAGTAGCAGGATGCCGAGGGTGAGGGCGAAGCCCGAACCGAACAGAAAGTAATGCCCGCTCCAGTAGGCGAAGATGTTCGCGACCCAGGCTCCGACCACGCAGGCTGCCGTCGCGAGCACGAGGGACTGCAACACCGTCGGCCGCCTGAGACGGAAGATCGGCAGCGACATCAGCACGCCGACGAGCAGTGCAATCAGCGCTTCCTTCCAGTAGGACTCATTGACGATCGGTCCGGTCCACGGGAATTTCGGTTCGCGTGCCGCATTAAGAATTCCCCAGTAAGGTCCAACACCGCCTTCGAAAAACTTCCACGGCTGATCGATCGCTTCGACGATGTTGTATTCCATGCCGATTTTTTCGGCGCGCGTGACAAAGTCGCGCAGCGTCACCGCCTGCTCGAGCGGTCCCGGGTTCGAACGCCTCAGATTATAACCGGCGCTAGGCCAGCCGAATTCAGCGATGACGATCCGCTTGCCGGGGAAGAGCTTGCGAAGCAGGTCGTATCGGTCGACCGCCTGGGCGACCGCTTCCTCAACCGGAAAGTCCTCCCAGTACGGGAGCACGTGGGCGGCGATGAAATCCACCGACGAAGCGAGTTCGGGAAAGTCGCGCCAGATGTTCCAGATTTCGCCGGTTGTGACCGGCACGTCCACCTGTCGCTTCACCCGGCGTACAAGTTCGGCCAGGTCATTGGCCTTGAACTCGCCGCGATAGACCGTTTCGTTTCCGACAACGATGCCGATCACATTCGAGTTGCGTTTGGCCAGTTCGATCGCCGCCTGGATTTCGCGCTCATTGCGCTCGAGGTTCTTGTCGATCCACGCGCCGACCATGACCTTGAGACCAAACTCGTTGGCTATCGGCGGAACGAGTTCGACGCCGCCGGTCGAGGAGTAGAGACGGATCGCACGCGTCATTGGCGCAAGCTTGCGCAGGTCGGCGCGGATTTTCTCCTGCGTTGGAATGTTGTCGACGTCAGGATGTCCAGAGCCGTCGAAGGGCGCGTAGGACACGCTCTGCAATGTTCCGCGGAAGTCGGGCGCGCTTCTCTCTTCGCGAAGGAGAGCCCAGATGCCCGCGTGGAGCGCAGTGACGCAAGCAAGAACTACGACGACGGCGCGCATCGCACCAAAACCTAAACGGGGAGAGTTGCTGCTAGGCGAACCAGTCCCCTTGGTTCGCTGAAGGCCGCGGCTTTGGGAAATGTATCTATGCCGTGCGATTTAACAACTCGTATGAGGCTGTGTCGTTTCAAAGACTTTTCATCAGCAAATCTGCGAAAAATCCTGAACGCCTGTTCAGGAGCGCGCCGCTTGGCGCACTATTTGCTGGCGGGTGGCGGCGTAGCGGGCGCTGCCCCCGGCTGAGCAGGCTGCTGGGCCGGGGCCGCCGGCGCGGTCGCGGTCGTCGCGGTGGGCTGAACCGCCGGATTGATCCAGCAGGCGTGCACGCGTCCGCTTAGGCTGTCAGGTGCCTTGGGGTCGATCGCGGGAAAGCGAGTGATGCAACGGAACGCTGCCTGCACATGGCCGCCGGGGCAACCGAACCGATCGTAAAGGTCGAGGTGCCGGAATGCGGTATCCAGGTCGTCGCGCCACATCAGGCCGACAACGCGACGGCCGAGCCAGACGCACTCGGGATTGCCTGCCGGCCCGTTGATAGCCTGGGCCGCTTCCGCAAACTCATCCACCTTGCGCTGATTGTCTTTGGCAGCATCCGGCGCTGTGGCGCCTTGCTTGGACGGCTGTTCCTGCGTCCGCAGATCTCCGCTTTGGGCTGACGCTGAATCGGTTCCAATGTCCGGTGAGATTGAGATAAGGCCAAGCGCCATGCAGGCGAGTGCGACCCGTGCCGCACGGCGACCGAAGGAAGTGAAGGCTACACGACGCATGAAGTTCCCGAAATTTTCCAAATGCGAAAGGCTCGATGCGGACTTGAAGCCCGTTGCTGCCAGCCCCATTGCTGCCGTGCAAATGATGCCGTGCAAATAGGTCTCCAATGCGGCGCCCCACGCCGCCGAAGGACTCAAATGGCGGAGTTTCAGGCACTTGTCCAGCAATACGGCTGTGCTGCGACGGAATAGCAGGCGGATGCGGCCGACTGCCGGTCTTACGCGCGCAAGCGTTGAGGCTTGGCAGTCAGCCGGTTAAACGCTATCGACGCCGTTCCCGGGAGATATCCACTGTCCTCGCTTCGTACGCCTCTCACGCTTCTCGTCATCTCGTTGAGCTTCATCGCTGGCGTGTGGTGGTGGATCGCCCAGCCGATCGCCTTGGCGCGGCCGCCGATCGACGCCTCGACCAGGCTTGATTGCGTCTCCTACGCGCCGTTCCGCGGCCTGCAGAATCCTCTCGATCCTTCGCTGCGCGTGAGCGCGCAGCAGATCACGGAAGATCTTGCCCAGCTTGCGCGCATCACCAACTGCGTGCGGACCTATTCGGTCGATAACGGCCTCGACCAGGTTCCTGCGCTGGCCGCGAAGGCCGGCTTGAAAGTCATTCACGGCGTCTGGCTCGGCAGCGACCGGCTGAAGAATCGGCAGCAGATCGATACGACGGTTGCACTCGCCAAGGAATATCCTGGCGTGATCTCCTCGATCGTGGTCGGCAACGAGGTCCTGCTGCGCGGCGAGATGACCGCGACCGATCTTGCCAGCTACATCCGCTCGGTGAAATCGCAGGTGACCGGGATTCCCGTTACCTACGCGGATGTGTGGGAATTCTGGCTGAAGCATCGGGAAATCTACGAGGTCGTCGATTTCATCACCATTCACATCCTTCCGTACTGGGAGGATTTCCCGATCCGCGCGCGCCATGCGGCAGCCCACGTGGATTCAATTCGCAAGCGGATTGCCGTGGCGTTTCCGGCGAAGGAGATCCTGATCGGCGAGACCGGATGGCCGAGCGCCGGTCGCATGCGCGAGGGCGCGCTGCCGTCGCGGACCAATCAGGCGCGGGTCGTATCGGAAGTACTCGCGCTCGCGCGGGCCGAAAAATATCGCGTCAACCTGATCGAAGCCTACGATCAACCGTGGAAGCGCCAGCTCGAGGGGACCGTCGGCGGCTACTGGGGCCTGTTCGATTCCGAGCGGCGTGCGCTCAAATATCCTCCCGGTCAGTCCATCAATAACTTTCCGGGATGGAAATCGCAGATGGGCGCCGGTCTCGCCTATTGCACCTTTGTGTTCCTCGTTGCGTTGCTGACCCAGCGTCGCAAGCCGTGGCCACCGCGCTGGACGGCCTGGGCCGCGGTCGGACTGTCGGCGACGGCGGGCGGGATCCTGCTCGGCGTCGCCGCCGACAAGCTGCTCGTCGAAAGTCTCGGCTGGGGAGGGTGGCTGCGCTGGGGGGCGCTGTTCGGCGCCGCGATCTTCACACCGGTGTTCGCATCGATAGCCCTGATCGCCGGCCGATCGCTGCCGACGCTGGTCGAACTGATCGGCCCGGTCCACCTGCGCGATCGCGCGCCGCTGTCGGTGATACTCGGGCTTTGTCTGGCGGTGACCGCCGTCATCGGCCTGGAGACGGCGCTCGGCTTCGTCTTCGATCCGCGCTATCGCGATTTTCCGTTCGCCGCGCTGACGATGGCCGCGCTGCCGCTATCGCTTCTGATGCTGCTGAACCGGCGCCCCAAGGGGCCGCGGCCGATCGCAGAAGCGGTGTTCGGCGGCGCGCTGGTGCTCTCAGCCGCGTATATCTTCATCAACGAAGGGCTGGCGAACTGGCAGTCGATCTGGACCTGCGCGGTCTACGCGATCTTCGGAGCTATGATGTGGCAGGTGCGGGCCGCGCAAACCCAAGAATGAGCAGGCCGACGGCGATACCGCACAGAACGACGTTGTAGAGAACGATGCCGGCGCCCGCGGCAACAAGTCCCGCCGTCAGGGTGACGATCGACGGCCGCATCATATGCAGCACGGCGATGATGATGGCCGCACCGCCGAACACGGAGTGGCGGAACAGCCAGGTTGCCGTCTGCCTGGTTTTGCACAGCCAGGTCTGCAATCCGGCGTCGCAGGCGAGCGCCACTTGTGAATTCTCGATGGCGAAATAGCGCAGGTAGATCGCGTAGCCGACGGTCAGAAAACCGACCACCAGCAGCCACTGGACCTGCAGCGCGCTGAGGCGAAAGGGATGCTTCTTCATGCGGCGACTATGGTTCGTGCGCGCGGCCGATTCAAGGCCAAGCGCCCTGTGAGCGGACCGCTTCAGCGGAAGCCAAGCATCGTTGCGAATGACGAGGTTGTTGTGGCCGGTTTCGCAGGTGCGGCCTCGGGCTGCACGGCGCGTGTGGTCTTGCGCTGCTTCTGCGGGCGGGAGGGGGCGGGTTTCTCGTCCGGCTCGGCCGCAAGCCGTTGGCCGTCGAACGACGTCGTCGTGCAATCGCGGCTTGCGTTGCTCAGCGCGGTGCAGATGCGCGCCGCAGCCGCCGCATCCTTGATCGGCCCCGCGATCAGGTGCAGTTGCAGGCCCAGTCCGTTTTTCCGCTCGCGCACCCCTATCAGCGGCCGCAAGCCTTCGAGCTGCGCCTTGTGCGCCTTGATGAGCCCGCGCCACAGCGCACGGAGACCGCCGACGGAGCTGGCCGTTCCCAGGTCCAATCCAAAATCAGCAAAGGCGACAGGCGATTCCTCGACAGCAGACGCATTTGCGTCACCGGCCGCGAGCGCTTCTGGCCTAGGCTCATGCGCCGCAGGCGCGTCGGCGACCGACGGCGGCGACGTTGACGCCTGTTCCATCGAAGGCATGGCAGGAGCAAAAACAACTGTCGCAGGTACGGGCGCGATGATCGGCGCGATTGCAGCGTCCGGCCACGGAATTGCGGGTTTCTCGTCGGCCTTCTTGATCGAACCCGTCACGACATCGAGACCTTGCTCGATCGCGGACAGACGGGTGAACAAGCGATCGCGATCGCTGTTCAAGGTCTCGATCGCCGCCGTCAGCCGCAGCGCTTCGAGCTCCATCTGCCGCAGGGTTGTTTCGACCTGTTTCGCCCGGCCGGCGGATTCGTCCGCGGCGACCTGGGCGCGCTGCACATAAGCCGGAAGTTCTCTGGCAAGGATGCCAAGGGTGACGGCCCCGACCGCTGCAAAACCCCAGAGTCCGAGGCGCCACCATGCTCGGCGATCGAGGTCGTCCTCCTCGGCGACGATACCGCCGAGCCAACCGTCGGAATCGTCGGTTCCGAGGTCGTCCGACAGCGAATCGGATTTCCTTGCGGTCACTTCCCTGGCCGCCCCGCCATGTCACGAATCAATTTGTAAAGCCTAACAGGAACGAGCGCGGCCCGCTTCCGGCCGGAACGCCGCAAAAGCCTTTGTTCCGAGGAAAGGCTCGGCTAAGACGGCCCTGAAAAGCCTGACGTTTCTCGGCTCGAAGGGATCGAATGACGGAACGGACCTGCCTGACCGTGGTGCTTGCCGCCGGCGAGGGAACGCGGATGCGCTCATCGTTGCCGAAGGTGCTGCATCCGGTTGCCGGGGTCAGCATGCTTGCGCAGGTGCTCGCTGCCGCCCCGCACGGGGCGGGGCAGCGGCTCGCGGTCGTGATCGGTCCCGGTCGCGATGACGTGGCGGCTGAGGTCAGGCAGGCGCGCGCGGACGCTGCGATCTGCGTCCAGCGCGATCGGCTTGGGACCGCGCACGCGCTGCTCACTGCCGCCGATGAGATCGGCCGTGGCGCCGATGATCTGATCGTCGTTTTCGGCGACACGCCGCTGATCTCGTCGACGACGCTGACGCGTCTGCGCGAACCGCTGGCACAGGGGGCGGCCGTCGTCGTGCTTGGATTTCGCGCCGTCAATCCGACCGGCTACGGACGACTGCTCGCGGAAGGCGATCGGCTGATCGCCATTCGCGAACATGCCGATGCCAGTGAGCAGGAACGCGCGATCGCGTTGTGCAATGGTGGCGCGATGGCAATCGACGGCCGCCTCGCGCTGCAACTGCTTCAGAAGATCGGCAACGCCAACGCCAAGGGTGAGTACTACCTCACCGACATCATCGAGATCGCCAACCAGAGCGGCATGAAAGCATCCTTCATCGAAACCACGGAGGACGAAGTGCGTGGCATCAACACCAAAGCGCAACTCGCCGAAGCCGAAGCGGTGATGCAGCAGCGGCTGCGCCAAGCCGCCATGGAGGCGGGCGTGACGCTGATAGCGCCGGAGACCGTCTATCTCGCCGCCGACACGAAGTTCGGCAAGGACGTTGTGGTCGAGCCGTTCGTCGTGTTCGGGCCCGGCGTGGAAGTCGACGATGGCGCCGTCGTGCACTCGTTCACGCACGTGGTCCAGGCGAAGATCGGCAAGAAGGCGTCGGTCGGTCCGTATGCGCGGCTGCGGCCGGGCACGGTGCTCGGGGAAGGGGCGAAAATCGGCAACTTCGTCGAGACGAAAGCGGCGGCGATCGACGCCGGCGCGAAGGTCAACCATCTGACGTATATCGGTGACGCGCATATCGGCGCGAACGCGAACATCGGCGCGGGCACGATCACCTGCAATTATGACGGCTTCGACAAATATCGCACCGAGATCGGCGAGGGCGCCTTCATCGGCTCGAACTCTGCGCTGGTCGCGCCGGTGACGATCGGAGCCGGCGGTTATGTCGGCTCGGGCTCTGTCGTAACGACGGATGTGCCGGCCGATGCGCTGCGCATCGAGCGTGCCGATCAGACGACGAAAGATGGCTGGGCCAAGCGCTTTCGCGAAACGAAGATGCGCGAAAAGGCGGCAAGAGGCTCGAAATAGTTGAAGCAAACCTTAACCGTGCCGCAACAACCGCGTCGCAATCGGCAATAAATTTTGAGTAACGCCGCCTTAAGTTGAACAGCTAAGAGTAGCCCTTACATTCGACGCTTAAGGACGCTGACCGCATGTGCGGAATTATTGGAATTTTGGGACACGGACCAGTCGCGGAGCAGCTCGTCGACTCGCTCAAGCGGTTGGAATATCGCGGCTACGATTCAGCCGGCGTGGCGACGCTCGAAGGCGGTCGGCTCGTGCGGCGCCGCGCCGAAGGCAAGCTGAAGAACCTGGAAACACGTTTGCAGCGCGAGCCGCTGAAGGGGCACAGCGGCATTGGTCACACGCGCTGGGCGACGCATGGAAAGCCGACCGAACACAATGCGCATCCGCACGCGACGGAGCGTGTCGCGGTCGTTCACAACGGCATCATCGAAAACTTCCGCGAACTGCGCGAGGAACTGGAAAAAGCCGGCGCAAAGTTCGTCACCGAGACCGACACCGAGACGGTGCTTCAGCTCGTCGACAGCTATCTCGCGAAGGGGCTGACGCCGGTCGACGCCGTCAAGGCGGCGTTGCCGAAGCTGCGCGGCGCGTTTGCGCTCGGCTTCATGTTCGCCGGCGAGGACAATCTCATCATCGGGGCGCGCAAGGGACCGCCGCTTGCGATCGGCTATGGCGACAAGGAAATGTATCTCGGCTCGGACGCGATTGCGCTGAGCCCGTTCACCGACAGGGTGAGCTATCTCGAAGATGGCGACTGGGTGGTGATGTCGCGCGAGGGCGCGACCATCCGCGACGAGCACGGCACCGTCGTGCAGCGCCCGATCATCAAGTCCGCCGCATCGAGCTTCCTGATCGACAAGGCGAACTATCGCCACTTCATGGCCAAGGAAATTCACGAGCAGCCGGAGGTGGTGGGCCATACGCTGGCGCGCTACTTCGACATGGCCACCGAGAAAGTGGCGCTGCCCGAGAGACTGCCATTCGACTTCGCCAAGCTCGACCGCATCTCCATCTCTGCCTGCGGCACCGCCTGCATCGCCGGGCAGATCGCAAAATACTGGTTCGAGCGGTTGGCGCGCCTTCCGGTCGACGTCGACATCGCCTCGGAGTTTCGCTACCGCGAAGCGCCGCTGCGCAAACAGGATCTGGCGATCTTTATCTCGCAATCGGGCGAGACCGCCGACACGCTTGCCGCGCTGCGTTACGCCAAGGAGCAGGGCCAGTATGTCCTGTCGATCGTCAACGTACCGAGTTCGACTATCGCGCGTGAGAGTGACGTGGTGATGCCGACGCTGGCGGGACCGGAGGTTGGCGTCGCCTCGACCAAGGCGTTCACGTGTCAATTGACAGTGCTGGCTGCGCTGGCAATTGCGGCGGGCCGGGCCCGCGGCGTGCTGTCGGAGGCGGACGAAACAGCTCTCGCGCATGCGCTGGTTGAGGTGCCGCGCCTGATGGTGGCGACGCTGGCGCTGGAAGCCCAGATCGAGCATCTCGCCCGTGATATCTCCAAGCGTTCCGATGTGCTCTATCTCGGCCGTGGCACCAGCTATCCGCTCGCCATGGAAGGCGCGCTGAAGCTGAAGGAAATCTCCTACATCCACGCGGAAGGATATGCCGCAGGCGAGTTGAAGCACGGGCCGATCGCGCTGATCGACGAAAAGATGCCGGTGGTCGTGATTGCTCCGTTCGACCGGATCTTCGAGAAGACCGTCTCGAATATGCAGGAGGTGGCAGCGCGCGGCGGCCGGATCATCCTGATCACCGATCCGAAGGGAGCCGCCCATGCCACGGTGGATTCGCTGGAAACCATCATCCTGCCGGAGATGCCGGCAACCGTGACGCCGCTGGTTTACGCCCTGCCGGTGCAGCTGCTAGCCTATCACACAGCTGTCATCATGGGCACGGACGTGGATCAGCCGCGGAACCTTGCGAAGTCGGTAACCGTCGAATAACCAAGCGCGAAGGCACGCACCTCGCAAATTCGGCGGGGTTTCTGCTAGAACGGCCGCGAGGGGTGCGGTTAAGGGAACGCCCGATTTTGCCGCGATGATAGTTGGATGAGCATGGATACTGACGCGCCACCGCCGGAGCAGGTGGAGGAGGCGCCCAAGCACGGTCTCGCGGCCCGGCTGCGAACCTATTTTCTGACTGGCCTGGTCGTTGCGGGACCCGTGCTGATCACGATCTATCTGACCTGGTCGTTCGTGACCTGGGTTGATGATCTTGTGCGGCCACTGATGCCCGCGCTGTACCGGCCGGAAAACTATCTGCCGTTCAGGGTTCCAGGCTCGGGCCTGATCGTCGCCATCGTCGGTTTGACGCTTTTGGGGTTCCTGACGGCGAACCTTGCCGGCCGTACGGTCGTCGAGCTCGGCGAGATGGTGCTCAATCGCATGCCGATCGTGCGTGCGATCTATCGCAGTCTCAAGCAGGTCTTCGAGACGCTGTTCTCGGGCAAGGGCTCGAGCTTCCGGCGCGTCGGCCTGGTGGAATTTCCAGCGCCCGGCATGTGGTCGATCGTGCTGATCTCGCAGCCGCCCAACAGCGAGGTTTCTGCGAGCTTGCCTGGCAAGGAGGACCATATCTCGGTGTTTCTGCCATGTGCGCCGAACCCGACCACCGGCTTCTTCTTCTACGTACCGAAGAGCGGCGTGATCGAGATCGACATGACCACCGAGCAGGCGGCGACGCTGATCATGTCGGCCGGCGTGGTGCAGCCAGGCACCGATCCGAAGAAGAGCATCGTCGCGCTCGCCGAGCTCGCGAATGCGGCAAAGGCCGCACAGTCGAACGCGCCGAAAAAGGCCGACGTGCCGTAGGGTGGCGCGCCGTCTTCATCCGGCGCCCAACAGCGGTATCGCTTCATCGCGTTCGAACAGATAGAGCAGCATCCGCAGCGCCTGACCGCGTTCGCCTTCCAGCTTCGGATTTTCGCGCATGATGCTGGCGGCTTCCTCGCGCGCCTGCGCGATCAGTTGTGCATGCACGACGGGCTGCGCGATACGGTAGCCGGGGAGGCCGCTCTGTCGCGTGCCCAGCACATCGCCTTCGCCGCGCAACTTCAGGTCTTCCTCGGCGATCCTGAATCCGTCGGTGGTCTCGCGGATGACCTTCAGGCGGGCTTTCGACATCTCGCCGAGCGGCTCCTTGTACAGCAGGATGCAGGTCGAAGCCTCGCGGCCGCGCCCGATCCGTCCGCGTAACTGATGCAGCTGCGCCAGCCCGAAACGTTCGGCGTTCTCGATCACCATGATCGTCGCATCCGGTACGTCCACGCCCACCTCGACCACGGTGGTCGCCACCAGCACACTGATGTCGTGCGCAGCGAAGCGCGCCATGACGCGGTCCTTTTCCGGTCCTTTCATCCTTCCATGGACGAGACCCACGCGCTCGCCGAAGCGTTGCTGCAGCACCTTAAAACGCTGCTCTGCGTCGGTGAGGTCGACCTCCTCGGATTCCTCGACCAGCGGGCAGATCCAGTAGACCAGCTTGCCGGCGTCGACCGCCCGGCCGACCGCATCGATCATTTCCTCGAGGCGATCCATCGGCACCGCACGGGTGTCGATCGGCTGCCGGCCGGCAGGCTTTTCGCGCAGCTCGGAAATATCCATGTCGCCGAAAAAGGTGAGCACCAGCGTGCGCGGGATCGGCGTTGCGCTGAGCACCAGCATATCGACGGCGTCGCCCTTGTCGGTCAGCGCCAGCCGTTCGCGCACGCCGAACCGGTGCTGCTCGTCGACGATCGCGAGCGCCAGTGACTTGTAGACCACATCATCTTGGATGATGGCGTGGGTACCCACCAGAAGATCGATGTCGCCCGCGGCGAGACGTGCGAGGATCTCCTTTCGCTCCTTGCCCTTCTCGCGCCCCGTCAGGATTGCGACACGCATGCCGGCGCGCTCGGCGAGCGGGGCGATGGTCTTCAGGTGCTGGCGGGCGAGAATTTCGGTCGGCGCCATCAGCGCCGATTGCTTGCCGGTCTCGGCCACCGCCGCCGCCGCTAGCAGGGCGACGACCGTCTTGCCCGAACCGACGTCGCCCTGCAGCAGCCGCAGCATGCGCAAGGGCTGACCAAGGTCGCTGGCGATGGCAGCTGCGGCTTCCTGCTGCGAAGCCGTCAGCGCGTACGGCAACGCGTCGATGACCTTTCGGCGCAGGTGACCATCGCCGGCGTTGCGCACGCCTGCAGGCCGGCGAAGCTGCGCCCGCACCACGGCGAGCGCGAGCTGGCCCGCCAGCAGCTCGTCATAGGCGAGGCGCCGCCAGAACGGGTGATCGGGAAGAATATCGTCGGGTTGTTCCGGGAGGTGAATGCGCGTCAGCGCTTCGGTGAAGGAGGGAAGCTTCGCCCGCCGGATCACGTCCGGGCCGAGCCACTCGGGCAGCTGCGGAATTTTCGGCAACGCCATCGCAATGGCGCGGCGGAGCGCGCCGAGCATCAGTCCCTTGGTCAGGGGGTACACCGGCTCGATCGACGGCATCTTCGCAAGGCCCGCCTCGTCCACCACGCGATCGGGGTGCACGATCTGCAGTATTCCATCGAACATCTGCACCGTACCCGACACGTACCGCTTGCTGCCGACCGGCATCAGCTTTTCCAGGTACGATCGATCGCCGCGGAAGTAGGTCAGCACCACGTCGCCGGTCTCGTCGCTGGCATAGACGAGATAGGGCGCGCGCGCGTTGCGCGCCGGCGACGGGCGATGCCGGTCGATGGTGACGTCGAGCGTCACCACGGTTCCGGCCGCCGCGTCGCGAAGCTTCGGACGCGCGCGGCGGTCGATCACGCTGGCGGGCATGTGAAGCAGCAGGTCTATGAGCCGCGGCGTCTCCGACCGGTCGAGCAGGTACCGGAGCAACGTGTCCTGTTTTGGTCCGACGCCGGAAAGGCTCGTGACCGGCGTGAAGAGGGGATTGAGCAAAGTAGGGCGCATCGGAGGCTGACAATAGCGCTCGCGGGCGCTATATGACAGCCGCCCGGCACGTCCGGGCTTTTGGCGTTGTGGATTGGTCCGGATTTGACATGACAGGAACGACAAGATCGAGCGACGGGCTCGACGATCGGCGGAAGAGGCTTCTGTTCCGCTGCTGGCACCGCGGCACCCGCGAGATGGATTTGATCGTCGGCCGTTTTGCCGATGCGCATCTGGCCGACCTGTCGGACGCGGAGCTCAGCCAGCTCGAGCAATTGATCGAACTGCCGGATCCGGATCTCTACGCCGCGCTGACTGGCGCTCGCGCCATTCCGCCCGCCTTGGCCGGCAGCGTATTCGAGCGGATGCGGACATTTCGCGTCTGGGAAGCGGGCAGATGAGCGGTCCGCGTCAAGTGAAATCCCCGGCCGATCTGTTGCGGTCGGGTCACGCCCTGACAGTTTCAAATGTCGCCGACGGAGCCGAAGGGCTGATCCTCGCCGATCTTGCGCGTGCCATTGCGGCGCGGCGCAAAGGCGAGCCCGTCAGTCTCGCCGTCGTCTGTCGCGATGGGCCGCGCATGGCCGAACTCGTGCGGGCGCTGGAGTTCTTCGCGCCCGAGCTCGAGTTGCTGCAGTTTCCGGCCTGGGACTGCCAGCCTTACGATCGTGTCTCACCGCATGGCGGCATTCTTGCGCAACGGCTGACGACGCTGGCGCGGCTGTCGCGCCTGAAGGGCAGTGAAAAGCCGCTGATGGTGCTGACAACCGTCAACGCGATCACCCAGCGCGTGCCGACGCGCCAGACGATGGCGGCTCAGGCGTTGTCGATCGCGCCCGGCCATGTGATCGGCATGGACGGGGTCGTCGGCTGGCTCGAGCACAATGGCTACCAGCGCGCCTCGACCGTGCGTGAGAGCGGCGAGTACGCGATACGCGGCGGCATTCTCGACCTGTTTCCGGCCGGCCTCGATCAGCCGGTCCGACTCGATTTTTTCGGCGACACGCTGGAGTCGATCCGCACCTTCGATGCCGAATCCCAGCGCACGCTTTTGGACATGCGCGCCCTCGACCTGATGCCGGTGTCCGAGTTTCAGCTGGTCACTGAAACCATCCGTCGCTTTCGCATGGGCTACGTCGCAGCCTTCGGCGCGCCGGAGCGCGACGACCCGCTGTACGAGGCGGTCAGCGAAGGCCGTCGCCATCCGGGCATGGAGCACTGGCTGCCGCTGTTCCACGAACGGATGGAAACATTGTTCGACTACCTCGGCGAGGCGCCGATCGCGGTCGAATACCAGAGCGAGGACGTCGCCAGGGAGCGCTTTAAGCAGATCGAAGACTATTATGAGGCTCGGCGCGAGGCGATGTCGCAGCCGGGAGGCGGCGCGCCTTACAAGCCGCTGCCGCCGGACAAGCTTTATCTGACCGAAAAGGAGTGGTCGAAGCGCCTTGGCGAAGCGGCGTTGGCGCGACTCACGCCCTTCGCCGTTCCAGAAGGCGATACGGGCGCTATCGATGCCGGCGCGCGACAGGGGCGAAATTTCGCACCGGAGCGAAGCGACACGTCGGTCAACGTCTTCGAGGCCGTGGTTGCGCATATCCAGGCTTTGCAGGCGCAGCGCAAGAAGGTGACCGTTGCGCTCTGGGGCGAGGGGTCGCGCGAGCGCATGGCGCACGTCCTGAAGGACCATAAGCTGCACAACACGGTGAACGTCAATGCCTGGCGCACGGTGCTGGCGACGCCACGCAACGAGGTGACGCTTGCGGTCGTCGGCATGGAAGCCGGCTTCGAGACCGACGACGTCGCCATCATCACCGAGCAGGACATTCTTGGTGACCGGCTGGTGCGTCCGCGCCGCGCCGGCCGCAAGGTCGAGAACTTCATTTCGGAGGTGACGAGCCTTTCGACCGGCGATCTCGTCGTGCATGTGGATCACGGCATCGGCCGGTTCATTGGCCTGCAGACACTCGATGTGGCCGGCGCGCCGCATGACTGTCTCGAACTGCATTACGCGAACGAGACGAAACTGTTTCTCCCGGTGGAGAACATCGAACTGCTGTCGCGGTTCGGCTCCGAGCAGGCGGGCGTCGAACTCGATCGGCTCGGCGGCAGCGGCTGGCAGGCGCGCAAGGCCAAGCTCAAGAAGCGCATCCAGGAGATCGCCGGTGACCTGATCAAGGTCGCTGCCGAGCGCATGCTGCACGAAGCGCCGAAACTGCCGGTGCCGGCCGGCACCTATGACGAGTTCTGCGCGCGATTTCCGTATGAGGAAACCGAGGATCAGCTCACCGCGATCGATGCGACGCTGCACGACCTCGAACTTGGCCGTCCGATGGACCGGCTGGTGTGCGGGGACGTGGGTTTCGGCAAAACCGAGGTCGCGCTGCGCGCAGCGTTCGCGGCCGCGCTGGACGGCAAGCAGGTTGCCGTGGTCGTGCCCACCACGCTCCTGGCGCGCCAGCACACGAAGACTTTCGGGGAACGCTTCAAGGGATTTCCGGTGAACGTTGCCCAGGCCTCTCGCCTGGTCGCCGCGAAGGAGCTTACGCAGGTCAAGAAGGGGCTGGCCGACGGAACCATCGACATCGTCGTCGGCACGCATGCGCTGCTCGGCAAATCGATCCAGTTCAGGGATCTTGGCCTCTTGATCGTGGACGAGGAGCAGCATTTCGGCGTCTCGCACAAGGAGCGGCTGAAAAAGCTGCGGTCCGAGGTGCATGTGCTGACGCTGAGCGCGACGCCGATCCCACGCACCCTGCAGCTGGCGCTGACCGGCGTGCGGGAATTGTCGATCATCGCCTCGCCGCCGGTGGACCGGCTGGCCGTGCGCACCTTCGTCGCCCCTTTCGATACGCTGATGGTGCGCGAAGCACTGCTACGCGAGCGCTATCGCGGCGGCCAGGCGTTCTATGTCTGCCCGCGTATCGATGATCTCGCCGAGGCGAAGGATTTTCTCGACAAGCACGTGCCGGAGATGAAGGTCGCTGTGGCGCACGGCCAGATGCCGCCGGCAGCGATCGAGGACATCGTTTCTGCCTTCTATGACGGCAAGTACGATATCCTTTTGTCAACGACGATTGTCGAATCCGGTCTCGACATTCCCAATGCCAACACGCTGATCGTTCACCGCGCCGACATGTTCGGCCTGGCGCAGCTCTATCAGCTGCGCGGCCGGGTGGGGCGTTCGAAGTTGCGCGCTTACGCACTGTTCACGTTGCCGGCGCAGCGCAAAATCACGCCGCAGGCAGAGCGACGGCTGAAGGTGCTGCAATCGCTCGAAAACCTCGGCGCCGGTTTCCAGCTGGCCTCACACGACCTGGACATCCGCGGCTCGGGCAATCTGCTCGGCGAGGAACAGTCCGGCCACATCAAGGAGGTCGGTTTCGAGCTCTACCAGTCAATGCTCGAGGAGGCGATCACCAACCTCAAGGCGGGCCTGACGACGCCGGTTGCCGACCGCTGGTCGCCGCAGATCACGCTCGGCATGCCGGTGCTGATCCCCGAGGATTATGTCGCTGATCTCTCGGTGCGGCTGTCACTGTACAGGCGGCTCGGCGACCTCGACAATGAGGAGGATATCGAGAACTTCGGTGCAGAATTGCACGACCGGTTCGGCACCTTGCCCGACGAGGTGCGGTATCTCTTCAAGGTGGCCGCGATCAAGAACTACTGCCGGAGAGCCAATGTCGAGAAAGTCGACGCCGGCCCGAAGGGCGTGGTGTTGACCTTCCGTGACAACAGCTTCGCCTTTCCTGATCGCCTCGTCAGCTTCATTCGCGAGCAGGGCCCTGCAGCTCGCGTCAGGCCTGACATGAAGGTCGTGTTCTTCGAGGACTGGAGCGACGCCGACGGGCGCGTGAAGGGCACGACGGATATTCTGCGACAGCTCGCCAACCTCGCGGAGAACCGGAAGGCGGCGTAGCTCGACTGTAGCCCGCATGAGCGTAAGCGATATGCGGAAACGGCGATGCGGGCGGAGATGGCGACCCGCATGTCGCTGCGCTCATGCGGGCTACGAGTTTTCTCATGGCGCTTGCACGACAGATAAGCATATGCTTATCTATCGGCATGATCGAGAATGACATCTTCAGAGCTCTGGCGGATCCAACCCGCCGCGCAATCTTCGAGAAGCTGGCAAGCGGTGCCATGAACGCCAGTGCTTTGCGGGAAGGTATGCAAATCAGCCAACCGGCCGTGTCGCAGCATCTTTCGGTCCTGCGCGGCGCGAGGCTGATACGTGAGGAACGGCAGGGCCGTTTCGTCAACTACGAGGTCGATCCGGAGGGCGTGGCACTGATCGCTGGTTGGTTGACGAAGTATCGTGCCTACTGGCCGGCACGGATCGACGCGTTGAAGGCTTTGCTGAAGGACATGGACCAATGAACGAGATAAAAGCCGACGCAAAGACGCAGGATCTGGTGCTCGAGTATGAACTCGACGCGCCGCCTGAAAAGGTTTGGCGAGCGATCAGCATTCCCGCATTTCGCGACAAATGGCTGCCGACGGAAGCATTGGCGAGCGCCGAGCCCGTCGCTTTGGCGCCAGGCGAGGAAATTCGTTACAGCATTCGAGAGGACGAGCCGCCCTTCCTCGAAAGCGTGGTGACGTTTCAAGTGAAGCCCAACGCCGAAGGCGGCACCCATCTTAGAATTATCCATAGGTTGATGGGCGCGCGACGGGTCCCGCAGGCTGCAAACAGCAACTGGCCGTGCCTCATGCGCGCCGCCTGACGCCTCGCCTCAACACCGAACATTTCGAAAGAGGAGTTCGCCCATGCGCGAAGCGATGCAACTCGTCCCTATGGTCGTCGAACAATCCAGTCGGGGAGAACGGTCCTTCGACATCTATTCGCGGCTCTTACGCGAGCGGATCGTGTTCCTGAACGGGGAGGTCAATGACACGGTATCCGCGTTGGTCTGTGCTCAACTGCTGTTCCTGGAGGCCGAGAACCCGAAGAAGCCGATCAATCTCTACATCAACTCGCCCGGCGGTGTGGTTACAAGCGGCTTCGCCATGTATGACACCATGCGATACATCAAAGCGCCGGTGCATACGCTCTGCATGGGAACGGCCCGCTCCATGGGATCATTTCTGCTGATGGCGGGCGAGGCGGGCCAGCGCGCGGCATTGCCCAATGCGAGCCTGCACGTTCATCAACCGCTGGGCGGCTTCCAGGGGCAGGCGTCAGATGTCCTCATCCATGCCGAGGAGATGCGGCGGACCAAGCGTCATATGATCCGGCTCTATGCTGAACATTGCGGGCGCACCTATGCGGAGGTCGAGCGCACCCTGGATCGGGACCACTTCATGACGCCACAGGAAGCGCTGGAGTGGGGCCTGATCGACCGGATCCTCACGGAGAGAGACGTCGGCATCTAAGATGGCAGCGCCAGGCAGATGCTCCAGCCGGCCCTGCGGCGTCTACGACGCCGCGCGCTGACTGATGCCGTGGAGCCGTTCCAGCACAGCTTCTGCCGAGTCGTTGGCTTTCAACGTTGCGAGGGTCACGTGCGCGTCCATGCGCGCTTTGCTGTCGGCGCTCAACATGGTGTGCTTCAGCACGCTGGCGAGGCGGCGGACGATGACATTCGCCATGCGCAGGTCGGTCTCGGCGAACGCAGCAATGATCGAGCCGTCGGGCTGAAGGGTCGCAAAATCCATCCGCCGCATCAGCCGGCCGAGAATGCGTGCGGCATCCAGGCTTGTGCGGGCGTCAGCCCGCTCGAACGAGAAGCGGGCGGCCGAGAACCCGCCACCACGCTCGGCGATATCGGATACCGCCTTGGTAAAATCCTTCTCGAACGCTTCCAGGGTCAGGAGCCCGGTGCGCGGGTCAAGGACACCGCCGGCCTCGAGCGATTTCAGCGCACGGTTGAGGCGGGATTCGAACGCCTGCTGACGGATCAGGGGAGCCGCGTTGCCGACGATCTGTTGCGGCCCGCCGCGGACGACTTCCAGGTTGGCCAGCTCGTAGCTGGGTTTCACGCCGGCAACGCCGCCGGCAACGATGACCGGCAAATTCCGGAAGCGGGTATCTTCGGACAGCACCGTCAGGAACGCATCGACGATGCGTGGGCTGAATCCTTCGCCGACGATCACGCCGTCGATGTCGCGGATGTTGAGATGCTTCGCGCCTGCCTCGATGCTCAGCGCGCCGACGATCCCCATTTGCTCGCCAAGCGCGATTGAAAGCGCAGGGTATGATGCGCCGCGCCCAACAAGGAGCGCAGTCGCCTCCTGCAGCGGGTCGGTCTCGGGAAGGATTGAAGCGGCCTTGTCCGGCTCGTCCAGCCGGCGCAGGACCGTCGCGTGCAGCGTACGTACCCTCAGCGCTGCGTTGGCACGGGCCGGCAGGCGAGCAAACGTCGGATCGGATCCGTCGAACGGCAAGGCATTCGGTGGTGGTGTTGCGAGTTCGCCGATCACGATCAGCGGCACATAAGGTTGCGCGTGCGCGACGGATCTTGCGAGTTCGTTCAGATGATCAGTGCAACCATCTGAAACTTCGGCGACAATCAGGGCCGGCTGGAGTTCGGCAACAGCTGCCTGGACGTCCATCCACTGGGATTCGACAACAGGAAATGCTGCTGCGTCGGCGAGGGTGTCGGCAAATGCGGGGCGCCCGTCGCGCGCAACAACGATGATAGGGCCTTGCTGGGACATCGGCGGAGTTCGGGGAGTGATGCCCACCCAATCTAGCCGCGTAGGCTTAATAGGCCGTCAACGTGCGGCCAATGCCTACGCCGGCTTGCCGATCAGGACGACGTCCGGTCGCGGAAGGCCTCGACCATCAACGGATTGAGGCCAAGTTGCGCCAACGCGGCGCGGGCGCGCGAGTTGTCGGTCGCGCGGCCCGCAAGGCGGTGGCCGCTGACACGATCGGGCAGCGCGGTCAGCATGCCGCCCTGCGGCAGGCGCTGCGCCCAGTCGTTCAGGTCGTTGGTGAGGAAGCGATAGCCGCCTACGCTGACGACCCCGGAAGGTGGCGCCGTGATGCAGATTGCTCCGGTCGTGCGATCCAGCCGCGCGGCGTAGCCGGTGTCGACGTGATCGGGCATGGTACGCGGAGCGAGACCGTCGCGGGAGGATCGCGGCGGGGCGTAGGCTGCGACCGGGACCATGGCCCCGCGCAGCGCGAGCGTACCCTGCGGGGTGACGAATGCCTCGCCTGCTGCCGACGAACTCGGGCCTCGATGCAGAGCTGATGCCGGCAGAACGGCGGCCGCTGCGCCGTCGGTCTCGCGCGGCAGGGCGAACAGGCCGGCCTCACCGAACACGTGAAGGTCGCTGAAGCGTTGCGCCCCGGTCCAGACCGCGCTTGAGGCGATCTGTTCGGGCGTGCGCCACAGACCGATCAGCTGCGTCAACGATGAGGCTTCGGCGAACGCGCCTGTCTCGCCGAGCCGCAGCGCCAGCGGCGCCGGCGCGACCAGGGTCTCGCAGCGCTCACGCGCCATTTGGGCAAGAAGCACGTCGGCATCGAACGGGTGATGAAACGTCAGCGAACCGCCGGACAACAGCCAAGTTACCGTCGATGCGCAGATGCCGGCGAAGCTCGACGGCATCACCGCTGACATCAGGCGCGCTCCAGGCTCGACGGCGGTTGCGAGAAAGACCGCAAGTCCGCCGGCGATGATCTGCATCTGTGTCCGCGGCACCGCGCGCAAGCCTTCCGGCGTCGTGTCGAAACTGATGAAGTTGGCCCGGCTTGGATCGCGCTCGGAAAGCGCGTGAACGGGATGCCGGCCGAAGGCGACCTCGTCGAGCGCCACCATGCCCTCCGGAACACCGGCGCCGAACATGCAGACATGGCGGATGGAGAAGGCTTCCGCAGCCGCATTCATGGCGATTTCCGCATGATCGACGCTATCGATCCACGTCGTGCCGACAATACAGCGTGCACCGATCCGGTTGAGCGCATCGGTCAGTTCCGCCTGGCGCCAGAGCTGCGGCAAGGGCGCCACCACCAGCCCGGCACGCGCCGCAGCCAGCAGCGTCAACGTAGCTTCGATCGTATTCGGCAACTGGACCGCGACAATAGATCCGACCGGAAGTCCGGCCTCGACGAAATGCGCGGCAATGTTGGAAACAACTTGGTCCGCCTGCGCGTAAGTCAGCCGGCGAGGCTCTTGGCCGGTCACGCGCACCTTGTCGAATGGATCGATAAGCGCTTCGGCGTGCGGTTTGCGTCCCACGCTACGGCGGAACAGGTCGTCGAGCGACGGCGCGTTCGCCAGCGGTTCAACTGTTCGGCCAAGGAAATGGCTATTGCCGTCTTGCATCAGGTGCCTGCCACCAGGTTTCGGGGAGAATTCCGATCAATGAGGAGTGTTTCGGCCGCTCCACGCGCGTCCATCGGCCAAGCCACTGGCTCGGGACATTGAACACCGGGATGGTATAGAAGCCCGACATCAGCACGCGGTCGAGCGCACGGACGGCCGCGATGAAACCGCTTTGGTCGCGCGTTTCCAGCATCGCGGCGATCATCGCGTCGACTGCAGGACTCTTGACGCCCATGTAGTTCCGCGTGCCCTGATTGTCGGCCGCCGAGCTGCCGAAATAGAAGGCCTGCTCGTTGCCGGGCGAGAGCGACTGATCCCAGCGGTTCTGGATCATGTCGAAGTCATAGGCGAGGCGGCGTTGATCGAATTGCACCGCGTCGACGACGCGAACCGATGGCACAATTCCCGCTCGCTTCAGGTCGCGCGCATAGGCGAGCGCGATCCGCTCCTGATCGCGCGTTGTCGTCATGATCTCGAAGGTGAATGGCTCGCCGGTCGTCTTCTTGCGCAGGACGTTGTTGGATACCTCGTATCCGGCCTGCGCGAGCAGCGTGAGAGCGCGCCGGAGCGCTCCGCGGTCGCGTCCGCTACGATCGCTGGAAGGCAGCCTGAAGGTACCTTCCATGATGTCGGCACGTACGTCGTCGGCGAACGGCTTGAGAAGCGCTCGCTCACGTTCATTCGCGGGCACACCGTAGGCCGACAGCTCGGATCCGGCAAAGTAACTGCCGGAACGCCGATACAGATCGAAGAAGTAGTTCCGGTTCATCCACTCGAAGTCGAAAAGCAGCAACAGCGCCTCGCGTACGCGAATGTCAGCGAATTGCGGGCGGCGGGTGTTGAACACCAGGAAATCTGACGGTTGGGGCGAGCCGTTGGCAATCACTTCCTTCACGACCTGGCCCGACTGCATCGCCGGAAAGTCGTAGCCCGAGCTCCATCGCAGCGGTTCGGTCTCGATGCGAAAATCGTAGAGGCCGCGCTTGAACGCTTCGAAGGCGGCATTCGACTCGCGAAAGAACTCGAAGCGGATCTCGTCGAAATTCCAAAGGCCGCGATTGATCGCCAGATCGCGGCCCCAGTAATCGGGATTGCGCTGCATCACGACGCTGGAGCCGGGCCGTACCTCGCCGAAGCGGTACGGGCCTGACCCGATCAATGGCGTCATCGAGGTGTGCTCGAAGGTGGCCTCGTCCGTCGCATGTTTGGGCAGGATCGGCATCAGGCCCAGGATCAACGGCAATTCGCGATCGCTGGCGCCCGTAAGGTCGAAGCGCACGGTGCGCGCATCGAGAGCCTCGGCGCTCACGACCTTGGAATAGTAGAGGCGATGGTTCGGCCGGCCCTTGGTGCGCAACAGCTCTTGTGAGAACAGCACGTCCTCCGCCGTCACCGGCTTACCGTCCGAGAAGGCCGCCTTCGGGTTGATCCGGAACGTCACGTAAGAGCGCGCGTCGTCCGTTTCGATGCTTTCGGCGAGCAACCCATAGAGCGTGAATGGTTCGTCGTGGCCGCGTGCCATCAGGCTTTCGATGACGTGGCCCCGGGTCTGCTGCAACGGCACACCCTTGACGATCATGGGGTTCAGGCTGTCGAACGTTCCGAGCACGCCGACGACCAGATGGCCGCCTTTGGGGGCATCCGGATTGGTGTAGGGCATGTGTGTGAAGTCAGCGGGGAACGCCGGTTCCCCGTGCATCGCGATTGCGTGGCGGATCCGGTTGGCCGACGGCTGCGTTTGCGCTTGGGCGACGATGTCGAACAGGGTGAGCGCCAGTCCGCAGGCAAGGGCCAGTGGCCAAGCATTGCGCCACTTGCCGTTGCTCGACCAGCGCGTCCCCTCCGCCAATGGCGCGTGCCGATTTGCAGCGCAACGGGTGATGATTCGCTCTGTTCCCATGCATGAATCTACCATAGGCGGTGGTGATGCTGTGGCTCGCAACCTTTCTTGAAGCTTGTCGGCATTGATCTTTTTGGCGGGCCTTGTATTGAAGGCGGGCGTCAAGCAAGAGGTGGTCGGCCCGGTCACGCTGCCGCCCCATTTGGCGACGAGACAGCCGATCGAGGCCCCGTTTTCCGCGGTCAGATCGCGGTCGATAGATACGATCCAGGAAAGGGTTTTCCGCAATGAATAGCCGTCTCTTGTCCGCGATGGCATTGCCGCGCGGGCGGGTTATCGCCGCCCTGGTTGCCGGTGCAGCTTTTGTAGCGCTGCCGGCGGGCGCGCAGCAGCCGCCGGCCCAGCAGCCTGCTCCGAAGGCGGCCCCGAAGGCTGCGCCCAAGGCGCCGCCGGCCGCGAAAAAAGATGCGACGCCACCTGCAGCCGCTCAACAGCAGCAACAACAGCCCCCCGCGCAGCAGCAGGATCAGGTTCAGCTGATCTACTCGCCCTGGACGAAGTTCTGCCTGAAGGGACAGGATGCCAACGCCAAGCAGGTCTGCTTCACCGGCAAGGACGGACGAATTGAGTCGGGCCAGCCGGTGGTCGCGGCCGTGATCATCGAGCCGGAAGGCGAGCCGAAGAAGGTTCTGCGCGTGACGCTGCCGCTCGGCATGCAGCTCGTGCACGGCACGCGCGTGATCGTCGATTCCAACCAGCCGCAGCAGAGCCCTTACGTGATCTGCTTTGCGAACGGCTGCATGTCTGACTATGAGGCCACGCCTGAAGTGCTCGGCAACCTGAAGAAGGGCCAGAACCTGATCATTCAGGCGATCAATGCCAATGGCCAGCCGTTGACGCTGCCGCTGCCGCTTGCCGACTTCGGCAAGGCCTATGACGGTCCGCCGACGGACCCGAAGGTCTTTGAGGAGCAGCAGAAGAAGCTGCAGGAAGAGCTTCAGAAGCGAGCCGAAGAGGCGCGCAAGAAGCTTGAGGCGCAGCAGCCGGCTCCCGCGGCAAAGCAGTAACGCCGACCGGTAAACTACAGAGCAAAGAAAAGGCGCGCAGCAATGCGCGCCTTTTTCGTCTTACACTGATCCTACTCGTGCGAGACCACGACCTTTCCAAAGTGCTTTTGGCTCTCGAGATAACGATAAGCCGACTTCGCGTCCTCGAATGGAAACACCCGATCGATGACCGGGCGGAGCTTTTGATGCGTGATCGCGCGGTTCATCAGCTCGAAGTCCTGTCGGCTGCCGACGCCGATGCGGCGTAAGCTGACAAGACCGCGCTGCAGCGCGGTCATATCGAACGAGCCGCCTTTGCCGGCGAGCACGCCGATCAGCGACACCTGGCATTCAGGTCCCGCGCAGGCCAGTGAGCGGGCAAGGGTGCCGGCCCCGCCGACTTCCACGACGCAGTCGACGCCCCGGCCGTCGGTTGCCGATCTGACTTCGCGCTCCCAATCCGGCGTGGTGCGATAGTTGATGACCACATCGGCGCCAAGTTCGCCCAAGCGGGTCGCCTTCTCGTCGCTCGAGGTGGTTGCGATGACACGGGCGCCGAACGCCTTGGCGAGCTGGAGGGCGAAGATCGACACGCCCCCGGTGCCCAGTGTCAGGACCGTCTCTCCCGGCGCAAGCTGACGCGGCGCCGTCAGCGCGCTCCAGGCAGTGACCGCGGCACATGGCAAGGTGGCGGCTTCTTCGAACGACAGGTGCGGCGGGATCGCGACCAGGGCTTCCTCATTCAGGACCTTGTAATCCGTGAGCAGTCCGTCGCGCCCGGCGCCTACGTGCTCGCCCGGGGCGAAGCGGCTGGCCAGATGCTCGTGCGTGATCCGGCCGGCGATCCACTTCGGATGAAATGTAGCCGCGACGCGGTCGCCAACTTTGAAGCGACTGGCGCCTTCGCCGAGTGCCACCACTTCGCCGGCGCCGTCACTCAAGGGAATGACGCCCGGCGTCACCGGCTGGAAGTAGGCGTTGTTGAGGATCATCAGGTCGCGGAAGTTGAGTGAGGTCGCGCGGATGCGCACCGCCACTTCCCGAAGGCCCGGCTTCGGATTGGGGGCCTTTCGAACGACCAGGCCATCGACGCTCCCGGGGGATTCCAGATGATACGCTCTCATCAGACGCGCTCCTTGCTTTTCAAGTTTGAGGTTCGGCGCCCAGTATGCTGGAGTATCAGTCTTTGAGAGTCCGCCTTCGTTGTTCATTCCTCCAAGATTTTGAGCGTGCATGGATCCTTTGGAAGAAGTGTTCAGGTCGATGCGGGTGGAGAGCGCGCTTTACGGCCGGCTCGAGGCGACAGCCCCGTGGGCGGTTCGCTTCACCGGAGACCAGCGGATCAAATTCGGCATGGTCGCCAGGGGCGCCTGCTGGCTGTCAGTGGACGGCGAGCGACAACCGATCGCGCTGCGCAGCGGCGACTGCTTCGTGCTGACGGACGGCCGTTCGTTCTCCGTGGCAGACGACCCGGCCACGCCACCTCGCCCTTGCATCGAGGTGCTGCATGACGGGCCCGGGCGGCTCATGGCGCTTGGCGGCGGAGGGCCTGCCGCGACCTTGATCGCAGGCTGGTTCGGGTTTGATGGTCACGGCGGAAAGCCGCTCTTTGCAGAACTGCCGCCGGTTCTCCATGTCGGCATGGACGAGGAGCGAGCTCGTGCACTCCAGGCGACGTTGGATCTGCTGGCGCTGGAGACCAGCGAAGAGGGTTTGGGCGCCGGGATCGTCACCAAGCGTCTTGCAGATATCATCCTGGTTCAAACCATCCGGACTTACGTCCACAAGACCGGCTGGCAGCGAACCGGATGGCTGGCCGCTTTGACTCAGCCAAGGCTCGGCGTTGCCGTGCGCGCCATGCACCATCAGATTGACCGAGCCTGGACCGTCGACGAACTCGCCTCGATTGCCGGCATGTCGCGCTCCGCATTTGCCGCGGCCTTTCGCGAGAAAGTTGGCGAAGCTCCGCATGCCTACCTGACACGGTGGCGGATGTACAAAGCCGGCTGCTTGATCCGCGGCGGCCGAGTCTCGTTGGCGCAAGCGGCGAGGGCGGTCGGCTACCGGACCGACAGCGCCTTCAACAGGATCTTCCAACGGCACTACGGCGTTACGCCTGCAGCCTATCGACGTACGTTGGCCGCGTCCTGACACGTACGTCATCTCGATGAGCGCAACGAGCGAGACAGAAAGACCTGTCACGGCGGCGTTAATTATAGCGGGACCGCTGTTTCGTTCTTTGCAGTTCGGATCACCATCATGGTGAAGAATCGCGCAACATTCGTCTGGTCCCGAAACAGCCGATCACAAAGTGCATCGAATTCCTCCATATCACGGAGATGCAGCATCAGGACGACGTCAACTTCCCCTGTGACCGCATAAGCCTGCGCCACTGCGTCCTCTCTGATCGCGAGATCGAGGAACCGGCGCATGTATTGCTCGCCGTGAAGCTTCAGTTCGACCGTGACCAGGGCCTTCAACATGCGCCCGGTCCTAGCGGAGTTCAGAATTGCGACAATCCGGTCGATGACGCCGGTCTGGCGCAGCCGTCGGATACGGCGCAGGCAGCTCGAAGGAGACAGTCCCACCTCGTCGGCCATGTCGGCGTTCGTTCGTGACGCATCGCGTTGCAGCAGATTCAGAAGCCTTCTGTCGATCCGGTCCATGCGCCTCTCCAAACTCGCGCGCTTAGGGTGCAATAAAATTGCATCCAGGTGCAATTTTTGACCGCAAATGCGAACGGGATCGGGCTAGAGCACGTCGGCAACAACACGGAGAGCCGATGTCAGCGCTCAGATTTGCAGTCCGCAAGCGCCTGCAAACACTGCAAATTTATTGGGAACTCGTTCGCATCATCGTTCCGGTCACGATCGTGACCGAGGTGATGTCGCGGACCGGGCTGATCGAGGCAGCGTCTCCGTCCCTGGCGCCGGTCATGGGGCTTTTCGGTCTACCACCGGAACTGGGGCTGGCCTGGCTGACCGGCATGCTCGTGGGCATTTGGGGCGCCGTTCCCATGATCTTCACGCTGGTGCCGGTGGCATCGATGAGCGTTGCGGATATGACTGTTTTCTCGGCACTTCTGCTTTTCGCGCATGGTCTGCCGATCGAGCAGAAGATCATTCAAAAGGCCGGACCGGGATTTGCCGTCACGACACTGATCCGCGTTGCCGGCGGCGTCCTCTACGCCATGATGCTCCATCATCTGCTCGCCGCCACCGGCTGGCTGTCGCAAACGCTGGACCCGACTTGGATTCCGGTGGCGGCCTCTACCGATTGGACCGGCTTCTTCACCGGGCTGATCGAAGCGCTCATCTTCATGCTCGTCATCCTCATGGCCCTCGCCTGGGGATTGGAGATTCTGAAGTTGTCGGGGCTGATGGCGCTGTTGATGAAAATCCTCACGCCTTCGTTGCGCATCGCCGGAATAGAGGGCGAGGCCGGGCAGTTCACCGCCGTGGGCCTGTTTCTTGGCATCTCCTATGGAGGCGGATTGCTGATCCGCGAAGCACGGTCAGGCAATGTGTCACCCCGGCAGGTCTTTGTTTCCTGCGTCTTCATGGGGTTCGCACATAGCATTATCGAGGACACGCTGATCGTCATGGCGCTGGGCGCAGACGTGATCGGTGTGCTTGCCGGACGGATTGTTTTCGCGATCGCTGCAACCGCTCTGATTGCGTGCCTCGTTCGATCACTCCCAGATGAGAGCTTTTTTAGATGGGCATTTTTGGCAGAGCCAGACAGCCCGCAGATGAGATGAAGCGTGCCATGCGAGCAGATTATCACGGTCGTAGCCGCCGTGGGGGAGCCCTTCGGCAGGTCGCGAAAGCCGGAGTTCGGTATCAGTTCAGCGAGGGATTACGCGGGCGGTAGCTGCCCGACTTGTCTTTCACGAAGATTTCGGCGACCTGCGAGTGCCGCACCGGTTCTCCGGAATCGTCAGGCAGAAGGTTCTGCTCCGAGACGTAGGCGATGTACTCGCTGTCGGAATTCTCGGCGAGCAGGTGATAGAACGGCTGATCCTTATGCGGACGAACTTCCTCGGGGATCGACAGCCACCATTCCTCGGTGTTGTTGAATTCAGGATCGATGTCGAAGATCACGCCGCGGAACGCAAAGATGCGGTGGCGGACGATCTGGCCGATCTGGAATTTGGCAGTTCTGGTTTTCATCGCACCTCGTCGAATAGACCAGGATTGTGGCCGATGCTAGTGCTCCGCCCCGGAAGTTCGCGAGATCTCGCGGGCGACTCGGCGGCGTGTCGCCAAGTCACTGAAACAAAAGATAAATTACAATCTTGACCTTGAGTCTCACGCGCAGTTTCGCCGTCCCGCGGCAGCCTGTTCAGCGTCCAAACATGCCGCCGGATGATCGACGTTCTTAACCTTTCGCTTCCGTATTTCGGGCTCATTTTTATCGGTTTCGCCTGCGGCAAGTTCAGAAAGCTGCCGGAGACCGGACTGGCGTGGCTCAATTTCTTCTTGCTCTACATCGCCTTGCCGGCGCTGTTCTTCCGCATCCTGGCGAAGACGCCGTTCGAAGAATTGAACAATCTGCCGTTCGTCATCGCGACCACATGCGCGACGGCGTCAGCCTTCGCTCTGGCGGCGCTACTTGCATCCGCGATCAGGCGCGGGCGGGTTCGCGAAGCCGTGATGGCGGGGCTCGCGGGCGGCTACGGGAATATCGGCTACATGGGGCCAGGGCTGGCGCTGGCGACATTCGGCCCGTCCGCTGCCGTGCCGGTGGCCCTCATCTTCTGTTTCGATAGCATTTTCCTGTTCTCTATCGTGCCGTTGCTGATGGCTGTGTTCGAACGGACGCGTCGGCCGCTGCTGCCGACGGTCATCAATGTGGCGCGTCAGATCGTATTCCATCCGCTGATCATCGCCTCGTGGCTCGGCACGCTGGCCGCGGCATTCCATGTCGAGCCGCCCGTCGCCTTAGACCGTACGCTGCAGTTTCTGCAGAACGCAGCGGCTCCGGTGGCGCTGTTCGCGCTGGGCGTGACGGTTGCGCTGCGACCGTTCGACCGCGTGCCGTGGGAGGTGCCGGCGGTCGTGATAGTCAAATTGCTGGCCCATCCGCTGCTCGCAGTCGCGATGCTGTCGGTGCTCGGACCGTTCGACAGCCAATGGGTCGCAACCGCGCTCCTGATGGCGTCGCTGCCGCCGGCGCTGAACGCCTTTATCATCGCCCGCCAATATGACAGTTGGGTGGAGGCCGCTTCGACTGCAGTGCTGCTGGGCACGATGGCCTCGGTGCTGACGCTGACCACGATCATGTGGCTCTTGAAGACCGGGCGACTGGGGTTATAGCAGCGGCCTGCCGAAAGACGCCGGCGCGATGGCCTGTCGCATGACGAAGCGGCGAAGCGGCCCGATGTCGTGCAGCGCCTGCATGCTGAGGCTCCGCGCGAACTGCGCCGGCAGCAAATTCGACAGCAGCGAGCGGTTCGCGAGATCAACGACGAACGATCGGCTGGAAACGTCCAGTCTCCTCCGGCGGCGGTACTCGCTCAGCACAGCATCGTCGCCTGGATCGCGCCCCGACTTGAGCGCGTCGGTCGCTACGGCCGCAATCGCTGCGGCATCACGCAGGCCGAGATTGAGACCTTGTGCGCCGATCGGCGGCAGCACGTGCGCGGCTTCGCCGATGAGCGCGATGCGACGTGCGGCGAGGCGCTCGGCCTGTTCGAAAGCCAGCGGAAAGACATGCCGCGCAGGGTCGATCCGGACCGGGCCGAGATGAAAGTGCGACTGCTTCTCGACTTCGTGGGCGAGTTCGTCGTCGTCGAACCCCGAAAGCCGCATTGCCTGCTCCGGCTTGGTCACCCAGACGACGCTGGAGCGGTTGCCAGGCAAAGGTACGAACACGCAGGGGCCATCGGCGGTGTGGAATTCGGTCGATGTGCCGTTGTGCGGCCGGCCGTGGTCGATGTTCAGCGTCAACGCGGACTGAGGAAGTGCGCGCCTGCGGACGTCGATCCCGGCGGAATGTCGGCAGATCGAGTGCCTGCCATCGCCGCCAATCACGAGCCGGCTTCGCAGCAGTTGGCCCTGCCGGCAGCGGATGGTTGCCGCCGCATCTGATGTCTCGACGGCCTCGGCATCGTCGTCGATCCGGATCAGGGCAGGGCATTTGAGCACGCTGGCCTCGAGAGCTTCGACGAGATGGCGGTTCTCGATGTTGTGGCCGAAGGCATCGAGATCTATTTCCGCGCAATCGAAGCGCAGTTCGGGTGCGTGGATCAGACGGCCGCTAGCGTCGACGAGCCGCATGACGCGAAGTGGCGCGGCGTGATCGCGGCAGGCCCCCCAGACGTCGAGATCTTGCAGAATCTGCGTCGAGGCGTGCAGCAGCGCGGTGGTGCGGTTGTCGCCATAAGGAGCCCGGCGGGCGACCAGGGCGGTGCTGGCACCGGCTCGCGCGGCCGCAAGGGCGGCGCTCAGGCCAGCCGGGCCACCGCCGACGACGGCGACGTCGAAGTCCTTTAGTGGTTTATCCGCTGCAGCGCTCATCAAACTACAACTACTCACCCGGACGTCCGGTTTCAATCGGTGCGGCTACTGGACCGGGGGCCGACTTGCCGATGCAGGGGTCCTCAAGTTCGTCGAAAATGCAAGCCGATGCGAAATCTGCTAGCTAGCGTCAATGAGCGAGGGCGATTCATCATCGGCGCGACCGACCGTGCGCGCACGGGCGTTCGCCGTCCATATCTTCACGGCGCTGGGCGCAGGATTTGCCCTGATGGCGCTGCTGGAGGCAGTGCGCAGCCATTGGACAGCGATGTTTTTTTGGCTTGGGGCGGCGTTGGTGATCGATGCAATCGACGGCTCGTTGGCGCGGCGGCTGCGAGTGGCGGAGGTGCTGCCGAACTGGTCGGGAGATACGCTCGATCTGGTCGTCGATTTCACGACCTATGTCTTTGTGCCTGCCTATGCGATCGCCGCGAGCGGATTTCTCGTTCCGCATCTCGCGCCATTCCTCGGCGTCGCCATCGTCGTCTCCGGCGCGCTCTATTTTGCCGATCTCCGGATGAAGACCGACGACAACCATTTCCGCGGATTTCCGACGCTGTGGAACGTGGCGGCGTTCTTCCTGTTCCTGCTGCGGCCTTCGCCATGGGTGGCAAGCCTTGCGATCGCCTTTCTGGTGATCGCCACGTTCCTGCCGATCAACGTCATGCATCCCATCCGCGTGAAGCGGTTTCGCTTCTTCAATATCGCCTTGGTGATGATTGGCGCTGCGTTGTCGGTCATCGTCCTCATACGCAACTTCGATGTACCGGTCGCGATCACGATCGTTCTTTGTCTGATCGCGATCCATGTGACGTTAAGTGACCTGATTATCCGACTGGTCCGGAAGGAACGATCGTGAGCGCGAGCTCGCGATCGCCGGCGCGCAAGCGGAGGCGGGGTTGTCCTGACCGCGTCTTCGCCATAGGCTCGCCGGTACAAACTGGAGCAGTGCAATGGCTAAGGCGGTAAGGGTGCATCAGACGGGAGGGCCGGAGGTCCTCACCTATGAAGACGTCGAAGTGCCTGCACCCGGCAAGGGTGAAGTGCGCATTCGCCAGCGCGCCTGCGGACTGAATTTCATCGACACCTATTTCCGCACCGGACTTTACAAGGCGCCGTCGCTGCCTTTCATCGCTGGTAACGAAGCCTCCGGCGATGTCATCGATGTCGGTCCGGGCGTCACCGGCTTTCACCCTGGTGACCGCGTCGCCTACACGTTCGGCCTCGGCGGATACGCGAGCGAGCGTGTCATGCCCGCGGACCGGCTGGTGAAGCTGCCGGATATGATCACCTACGAACAGGCTGCAGTGCTGATGCTGAAAGGCCTGACCGTTCATTACCTCCTGCACAAGACGTTCAAGGTCGAGCCCGGCCAGAATGTGCTGATCCACGCGGCCGCCGGCGGCATCGGTTTGCTGGCCTGCCAGTGGGCCAAGGCGCTCGGCGCCAATGTGATCGGCACCGTCGGCTCGAGGGAAAAGGCCGATCTGGCCGCACACAACGGCTGCGATCACGTCATCCTCTACAACGAGACCGATTTCGTCGCCGAAGTGAAGAAGATCACCCGCGGTGATCTCTGCAACGTCGTCTATGATGGTGTTGGCAAGGCGACGTTTCCCGGTTCACTCGATTGTCTCCGGCCGCTCGGCATGTTCGTCAGCTTTGGCAACGCCTCGGGCGTCGTGCCGCCTTTCTCAATTGGCGAATTGCAGCGTCGCGGCTCGCTGTTTGCGACCCGGCCGACGCTGAACGACTATATAGCCAAGCGTCGCGATCTATTGGAGGCGGCCGACACGATGTTCGCCGCCGTTATCAGCGGCAGCCTGCAGGTGCCGATCCATCACGCCTATGCGCTGAAGGACGCTGCGAAGGCACATCGCGATCTGGAAAGCCGCGCGACCACCGGCGCGTCGATCCTGAAGCCATAGCGTTCAAGCGCGACATCTGACTTTCATATCTGCTTCGCAACGAGTTCTCGGAAGCGACGGGCGCGCCATGTCATAAAGTTGTCGGGTCGGCCGCGGTCGTCCATCACCGCCTTTGAACGTTCGCCCGACGCCGGCAAGGGGCTCGCGCGACATGCGCGTTCGCTGGGCGTTCGAAGAAGTGGGCCAGTCTTACGACATTCGTCTGCTTTCATTCGAAGCGATGAGGGAGCGCGCATCTGGGATGCCCGAGATGACAGACAGGTTCGCTTCGGCGACCTTCGCAAAACGAGTCAACGCGGTGAGATTTGGCGCATATCAAATTTGAGTTGCATTGCCGATATCAAGCTTAACGGTGATCTAAGATTCCCATCAATTGCATTGTGTCGCGTTAAGCAGGATCATCCTTCACGAGACGGTTCGGAGGAGGAACTCGCCATGACCCTGCAAAACGCCTTGGCGATCTATCTGCATTTTTGGATGATGGATGGCCCTCTCAATGACCGCGACGAACAAGTAGTCGAAGCGGCGGTGAAACTCATTGAACAAGAGGCACGGAAGGCAATCGTGGTGTATTCGCAAGACCATAAAGGGCAGTAGCCGTACAATGCCACCCCACACTGTCCAGCTGTCCGTCGTTGAACCTCAAGTCCGAAACCTCGAGAAGCACGCGATAGTCTGAAGGGAATCCTCTGATTGGGGACAGGACCTAGTCCAATACCTTCTGCAGGCAGACCGAGCGGGTGTCGCTATATCCGAGCTGTTCGTAGAAGCTCGCGGCCTGAGCGTTGTCGGCGCGCACCAGCAGTTGGACCTTCCACACACCGCGCTGCTTCAACCAGCCTTCGGCGGCCTGCATCATCGTCCGGCCAAGGCCGCTGCGCTGCCGCTCAGGCGCAATCGCGACGTAATAGACCCAGCCGCGATGACCGTCTTCCCCGACCATCGCGCTGGCCACGATCTGTCCGCCGTCGAGCCCGACCAGCACGGTTGAGTGCGCGTCGCGCCGAGCAAAGGCGATATCGCGTCCCGGATCATTCCATGGCCGCGCAACACCCGAGGCGTGCCACAGCGCGACGACGTGTGAAATGTCGTCGTCGGTGATATCGCGAATTGCCAGGTTCATCGTCATTCTCCGAAATAAAACGTTGTGCGGTTGGGAGAGGCGCATCCTCTAGAGTTCACGCCACGCAGCGTGCAGCGCCCATGCGCGTCAGGATGGCGTCAAGGCCTTCGATCATCTCGGCGACCTCTTCGCGTTTGAGGTTCAACGCCGGCATGAACCGCAGTGAATCCGGGCGAGGGGAGTTCAACAGCAAGCCGTCCTTGAGCGCGGCAGTGACGACGTCTGAACCGATCGGCCGCTTCAGGTCGAGCGCCAGCAGCAGGCCTTCACCGCGGACGCCGCCAAGACCGTGCCGCGCCGACAGCCGCTGCAGCTCGCTCGCGAGCAACAGACCCGTCTCGGCAACCGACTTCAGGAAATCCCCCTCGGCGATTTCGTTCAGGACTGCGAGCCCGGCCGCGCACATCAGCGGGTTGCCGTTGAAGGTGCCGCCCTGGTCGCCGTGCTCGAAGCACGAGGCCTTGTTTGTCGCAAGCAGCGCGCCAAGCGGCACACCGCCGCCGATGCCTTTGCCGAGCGTCATGATGTCCGGCGTGATGCCCGCATGCTCGTAATGGAACAGCTTGCCCGTGCGCCCCATGCCCGTCTGGATTTCATCGAGAATGAGAAGGAGGCCGTGCTGCTCGGTGAGAGCGCGCAGCTCGCGCAGGAATTCGTTGGTCGCCGGCCAGACGCCGGCTTCACCCTGCACAGGCTCCAGCATGACGGCGATCGTTTTCGCGTGAATCAGGCTTTTCACTGACTCGAGGTCGTTCAGTCGCGCTTTGTGGAATCCCGGCACTTTCGGTTCGAACAGCGGCTCGAAACTCGACTTGCCCGAGGCTGACATGGTCGCCAGCGTCCGGCCGTGAAAACTGCCGTCGAACGTGATGATTTCGAACGCGCCATCCTTGTGCAGCGAGCCATACTTCCGCGCGAGCTTGATAGCGCCCTCGTTAGCTTCCGCACCGGAGTTGGTGAAAAAGACCTGATCGAAGCAGCTTTTCTCCGTCAAAGCCTTCGCGAGCGCGAGGCTCGGCTCGTTGTAGAACGCCGGACTTGGCGTCAGCAGCTTCGCGGCTTGCACGGACAGGGCAGCGACAAGCGCTGGCGGCGAGTGGCCGAGGCTGTTGACGGCCCAGCCCTGTACGAAATCGAGATAGCGCCTGCCTTGATCATCGAAGAGGTACGAACCTTCACCGCGCACGAAGACCACCGGCGGGCGGGCCGTGATGTTCATCAAGGCGTCGAACGAATGCGTCGCGATGGTCATGGCAGTCTCTCCGATGGTTGCTTGGTGGACCAAAACGCAAGAAGGCCGCACGTTGAGGGTGCGGCCTTCTCGAAAACTTGCTGATTTTTGGAGCGTTCAGCTTCGTCGTCGGACACGGCGCGACCCATCATCGTCGAACGAGCGACGACGGAAGGTGGCGCGACGGATGGTCCGGTTGAAAGTCATGATGCGCCGATACATCCGCGACGCCAGGATTGTCAAGGGCTATCAGAAGCCCACGACACTGCCGTGAAGGTCGTATTCATCAGCGCGCTCGATCTTCACTGTGACGACCTCGCCCTGGCGTAATGGCCGGCGGCTTGCGACATAGACGGCGCCGTCGATCTCCGGCGCGTCCCCCTTGCTGCGGCCCTTGGCAACGCTCGGCCCGATCTCGTCGATGATCACCTGCTGGCGGCTGCCGACCTTCTTCTTCAGTCGTCGCACCGAGATCTTCTGCTGATGCGCCATCAGCCGTTCCCAGCGCGCGGCTTTGACCTCATCGGGAACAGGATTGTCCAGTGCGTTGGACGTCGCGCCGGCGACCGACTCGTACTTGAAGCAGCCGACACGGTCGATTTCCGCTTCGTCAAGCCACTGCAGCAGGTCATCGAACTCCGCGTCGGTTTCGCCGGGAAAGCCGACGATGAAGGTCGAGCGCAGCGTCAGCTCCGGACATTCGCTGCGCCATTTGGCGATGCGGGCGAGGGTCTTGTCCTGGGCCGCCGGACGACGCATCCGCTTCAGCACATCGGCGTTGCCATGCTGGAACGGAATGTCGAGATAGGGAAGCACCTTCCCTTCGGCCATCAGGCCGATCACCTCATCCACATGGGGGTAGGGGTAGACGTATTGCAGCCGCACCCAGGCGCCAAGCTCGCCCAGTTCTTTCGCCAGATCGTAGAAGCGTGCGCGGACCTCCCGGTCCTTCCATTTGCTCGTCGCGTATTTGATGTCGATGCCGTAGGCGGAAGTGTCCTGCGAAACCACCAGCAGTTCCTTGACGCCTGCCTTCACCAGCCGCTCGGCCTCGCGCAGCACGTCGTCGGCCGGCCGCGAGACGAGATCGCCGCGCAGCTTGGGGATGATGCAGAACGTGCAGCGGTTGTTGCAGCCCTCGGAGATCTTCAGATACGCATAGTGGCGAGGCGTCAGCTTGATGCCCTGTGGCGGCAGCAAATCCAGCATGGGATTGTGCTTCGGCGGGTTGGCGCGGTGCACGGCCTCCAGCACGCTCTCATACTGCTGCGGTCCGGTGATCGACAGCACGCCGGGATAGGCCTCGCGAATGGCCTCCGGTTCCGCGCCCATGCAACCGGTCACGATCACCTTGCCGTTCTCGGCCATCGCCTCGCCGATGGCGGATAGCGACTCGGCCTTGGCACTGTCGAGAAAGCCGCAGGTATTGACGATGACGAGGTCGGCGCCATCGTGCTTGCGCGCCAGCTCGTAGCCCTCGGCCCGCAGACGCGTGATGATACGCTCGGAATCCACCAGCGCCTTGGGGCATCCAAGCGATACAAAGCTTACAATTGGGGCGCGGCCCTGTTCCATCGTCCTTAATGTCCGGCTGAGGGGCTGGAGCTATCCTCGATCCTGGCCAATTACAAGGCTTTGAGCCGGCGATTGAGCCTGCTAAGAGGCCTCTTGCCGGAATGCGAGTAACGGATGGTCGCCGAGTCGTCGCCCAAGATTGCCATTGTCGACGAGAATCCGATCCGGGCTGCGATCCTTGAAGAAGGGCTGCGCGAAGCCGGATTCGCCGCGGTCGAGCGTGTCGGCGAGATGAACAATCTCCTGGCGCGCATCTATTCGATCGATCCGGATGTGATCCTGATCGATCTCGAAAACCCGAGCCGCGACGTTCTCGAGCAGATGTTCCAGGTCAGCCGCGCGGTACGCCGGCCGATCGCGATGTTCGTCGACCAGAGCGATGCCGCCTCGATCCAGGCGTCCGTCGATGCTGGTGTTTCGGCCTATATCGTCGATGGTTTCCGAAAAGAGCGGATCAAGTCGATTATCGACCTGTGCATCTCGCGCTTCAACGCCTTTGCCAAACTGCAGGACGAACTGGAGCGAACCAAGACCGCACTTGAAGAGCGCAAGGTGATCGACCGCGCCAAGGGCATCCTGATGAAGCTCAAGGGCCTGTCGGAAGAGGAGGCCTATGTCCTGATGCGCTCCACGGCGATGCGCGAGAAGAAGAAGATCGTCGAGATCGCGCAATCGATCATCACGGCGTCGGAGCTGCTCAAATGACGGACAACAGGAAACCAGGCTCGCTGGTGCCGTTGCGGATCGGGTTCATTCCGCTTGTCGACGCCGCGGCGCTGCTCGTTGCGGTGGGCAAGGGCTTTGCGCGCGATGAAGGCCTCGACGTCACGCTCCACCGCGAAGTCTCGTGGTCGAACGTCCGCGACAAGCTGAACCTTGGGCTGTCTGACGCCGCGCATTTGCTGGCGCCGGTGGCGATCGCCTCCAGCCTTGGCCTCGGCCATGTGAAAGTGCCGATCGTGGCGGCGTTCAATCTGGGACTGAACGGCAACGCCATCACCGTTTCGCCGGCTCTGCACGCGGCGATCATGGGGGAGGTTGACGGTGATCCGCTGAATCCGCTCGTCACCGCGCAGGCGCTCTCCCGCGTTGTGGCGGCGCGCAAGAAGACTGGCGCTGAACCTCTCGTGTTCGGTATGACGTTTCCGTTCTCGACGCATAATTACCAGCTCCGGTTCTGGATGGCCGCCGGCGGGGTCGACCCGGACGAGGATGTGCGCCTTGTGGTGCTGCCGCCGCCTTACATGGTCGAGAGTCTTGCGAGCGGCCATGTGGACGCCTTCTGCGTTGGCGCGCCGTGGAATTCGGTCGCGGTCGACCTCGGTGTCGGCCACATCCTTCATTTCGTCTCCGACATTCTGGCGCGCGCGGCGGAGAAGATGCTCGCGGTCCGCCAACCCTGGGCCGACAAGAATCCCACTGTGCTGGCGTCTTTGATCCGCGCGCACGACCGCGCCGCCGAGTTCATCGAGGTGCCGGACAACCGGGCGGAAGTCGCCGCGATCCTCGCAAGGCCAGAGCACATCGGCGTCGATGCCGAAGTCATCCGCCGCACGCTGGACGGCCGTCTGAAGGTTTCACCGGACGGCAAGGTGCGCGAGAGCGGGCGCTATCTGCTAGTCGGCAGGGAGGGCGCAGCGCGTCCCGATCCGGTGCAGGCCGCCTGGCTGTATGCGCAAATGGTCCGTTGGGGACAGGCACCGCTTTCCGATCAATCGCTCGCCATCGCCCGGGGCGTGTTCCGGCCTGACCTTTACGATGCGGCGACCGGGAAGGCAGGGCGTCCTGAAACCCGGGTCGCCGACGGCGTCGGCGCGTTTGCCGGCCCGGCCTTCGACCCATCCGCCATTACCCAGCATCTCGATTCATTTCGCATCCGGCGGCGCTGACGTTTCGGATTGCCTATTGATTGTGCAGTGCGCAAAAGTGCGCCAAATGCCTTTCGCGCGGGCGAAAATACAACTGCTGTTTATTTGTTCACATCTTCCATCTAGCGGAAATCATTTGAGTTTTTGCGCCGCACAAATCTGGCACGAAGCTTGAATAGCTAGACCTGTCGAAGCCGGGTTCCGGTATCGACCGGTCCAACGACGGACCATTCAGCAAAGCCGCTGTCCTGGGGGATTCGCATCATGCGCAGCCTCGGGGGCGGCTTTTGTTTTGCGCGAACGGGATCGAGCGGCCGCCTGAGTGAGGCGGCGAACAGGAAAGCCAGAAGGACGACACACACGATGACCAGGACGACCAAGGGCGGTTTGACAGGCTCAACGATGAGCCGGCGCGCGCTTCTGAAACGCGCGGCGGGGACAGCGGCGCTGCTCGCTGCAGCGCGGGTGAATTTCCCGGCAGGAGCCTTCGCACAGGGCGCAGGGCCGGAAGTGAAGAAGGCTGTCCTCGGTTACATCGCGTTGATGGACGCTTCTCCGCTCGTGATCGCCAAGGAGAAGGGGCTGTTCGCCAAGCACGGCGTCGGCGACGTGGAGGTCAGCAAGCAGGCGTCATGGGGCGCCACGCGCGACAACATTGTGCTTGGCGGAGAAAAGAACGGCATCGACGGCGCGCACATTCTGACGCCGATGCCGTACCTGATCTCGACCGGCAAGGTGACGCAGAACAACGTGCCGACGCCGATGTACATCCTCGCCCGCCTCAACCTCGATGCGCAGGCGATCTCGGTTGCCAACGAATACAAGGATTTGAAGGTTACGGCGGATTCCTCGTCGCTGAAGGCGGCTTTCGCGAAGAAGAAGGCCGAAGGCAAGGAAGTGAAGGTCGCGATGACCTTCCCCGGCGGCACGCACGATTTGTGGATCCGCTACTGGATGGCGGCCGGCGGCATCGACCCGGACAAGGACGTTTCGACCATCGTTGTCCCGCCACCGCAAATGGTGGCGAACATGAAGGTCGGCAATATGGACGCCTTCTGCGTCGGTGAGCCGTGGAACGAGCAGCTCGTCAACCAGGGCATCGGCTTCACTGCCTGCTCCACCGGCGAGATCTGGTCCAAACATCCCGAGAAGGCGCTCGGGATGCGCGCCGAGTTCGTCGACAAGTATCCGAACGCGGCCAAGGCGATCCTGATGGCTGTGCAGGAAGCCCAGATGTGGTGCGACAAGCCGGCAAATCGCGCGGAGATGTCGGAGATCGTTGGGCGCCGGCAGTGGTTCAATGTTCCTGTCGCCGACATCATCGGTCGCGCGAACGGCGATATCAACTACGGCAATGGGCGGGTCGAGAAGGGCACCAAGCAGTTCATGAAGTTCTGGCAGGACCATGCGTCCTACCCGTTCAAGAGTCATGATGCGTGGTTCGTCACCGAAGATATCCGCTGGGGCAAGTTCGAGCCGACCGCCGACGTCAAGGCTCTGGTCGACAAGGTCAACCGCGAGGACCTCTGGCGCGACGCGGCCAAGGCGCTGGGCGCCGCAGCAGCAGACATTCCCGAATCGAGTTCACGCGGCAAGGAGACTTTCTTCGATGGCAAGGTCTTCGATCCCGAGAATCCCGCCACCTACCTCAAGAGCCTGTCGATCAAGCGCATCGACGCCTAACCGTCCCGCATCCTCTCACGCGAGGTACAGAAGATGACCATTGCACTTCAGAAGAGCGCGGACGCTGCAGCGACGCCGGTGACGGCGTCAGCAACCATCGTTCCGCTGTCGCAGCCGCGCGCGAGCAACGTGCAGACGAAGCTGATCCCGGCGGCAAAGGAGTGGGCGGCAACGCTCATCCCGCCGATCATCACGGTCGGAGCGCTGCTGCTGCTCTGGCAGATCCTCTGCATGAAGCCCGGGGCCACGCTGCCGTCTCCGTCGCGCATCTGGACGGACGCAAAGGACCTGATCGTCGACCCATTTTTCGTCGCCGGACCGCAGGACATCGGCCTCGGCTGGCGCATCCTGACCTCGCTGCAGCGCGTGGCTGTCGGCTTTGGTCTTGCCAGCATCGTCGGTGTTCTGCTCGGCGCACTGGTCGGACAGTCGGTCTGGGCGATGCGCGGGCTCGATCCGATTTTCCAGGTGCTTCGCACCGTGCCGCCGCTCGCCTGGCTGCCGATCGCGCTTGCTGCCTTCCGCGACAGCCGGCCGTCGGCGATCTTCGTGATCTTCATCACATCGATCTGGCCGATCATCATCAATACCGCGGTCGGCATCCGCAACATTCCCCAGGACTACCGCAACGTCGCCTCGGTTGTTCAGCTCAACCAGCTCGAGTTCTTCTGGAAGATCATGATCCCGTCGGCGGCGCCGTACATCTTCACCGGCCTGCGCATCGGGGTCGGTCTGTCGTGGCTGGCCATCGTCGCGGCGGAAATGCTCACCGGCGGCGTCGGCATCGGCTTCTTCATCTGGGATGCGTGGAACTCGTCACGCCTGTCCGACATCATCATCGCCCTGATCTACATCGGCATCGTCGGCTTCGTGCTCGACCGGATGGTCGCCTTCATCGCCAACATCGCCACCCGCGGCACGCAGGCAGCTTAAGGAGCTGAACCATGGCTTATCTCAAGATCGATCACGTCGATAAGGTGTTCAGCCGCGGCAATCGCGAGACTGAAGTGCTGAAGGACATCGTGCTGACGGTGGAGAAGGGCGAGTACGTCTCGATCATTGGCCACTCCGGTTGCGGCAAGTCGACCCTGCTCAACATCGTCGCCGGCCTGACGCCTGCGACCCAGGGCGGCGTGCTGCTGGAGGGGCGCGAGGTCAACGCGCCGGGGCCTGACCGCGCCGTCGTGTTTCAGAACCACTCGCTGCTGCCGTGGCTGTCGTCCTACGACAACGTCAAACTCGGCGTGGACAAGGTGTTCGGCAGAACCAAAAGCCGCGCCGAGCGCCACGACTGGGTTATGCACAATCTCGACCTCGTGCAGATGGGGCATGCCAGGGACAAGCGCCCATCGGAAATTTCCGGCGGCATGAAGCAGCGTATCGGCATTGCCCGCGCTCTGGCGATGGAGCCGAAGGTTCTGCTGCTGGACGAGCCGTTCGGCGCACTCGACGCGCTGACGCGTGCTCACCTGCAGGACTCGGTGATGGCGCTGCACCAAAAGCTCGGCAACACGGTTCTGATGATCACGCACGACGTCGACGAAGCCGTGCTGCTGTCGGACCGGATCGTGATGATGACGAACGGCCCGAGTGCGCGGATCGGCGAAGTGCTCGACGTTCCGCTGCCGCGGCCGCGCAAGCGGCTCGAGCTCGCGGCCAACGCCACGTACCTCAAGTGCCGCCAGCGCGTGCTCGAGTTCCTGTACGAGCGGCATCGTTACGTCGAGGCTGCATAAGCGGCAGGAGGACTTGCTGTGAGCGAACCCCTGGTTGTCATCGGCAACGGCATGGCGGCGGCACGCCTGGCGCAGGAAATCGCCAAGCGTGCGCTTGGCCGCTACGCGGTTGCTATCATCGGCGACGAGCCGCGGCTGGCTTACAACCGTGTGCTTCTGTCGTCCGTACTTGCCGGCGAAATCGCCTCGAAAGAGATCGAGCTGCAGCCGGCCGCCTGGTGGCGCGACCGCGGTGTAACCTTGAGCTACGGTCGCGCTGCGACCTCGGTGGATCTGCAAAGCCGCCGTGTCGTGCTGGCAGACGGCCGTCTCGTGCCGTTCTCGAAACTGGTATTCGCCACGGGATCGCAGCCGCTGCGCCTGAACATTCCGGGCGCTGACCTGCCGGGAGTGCATACGTTCCGCGACAGCCGTGACGTCGATCTGCTTCTGACATTGGCGGCGGCACGGAGGCGCGTGGTGGTGATCGGCGGCGGATTGCTCGGACTGGAGGCCGCCTATGGCCTCGCCAAGGCCGGCTCGCCGGTGACGTTGGTCCATCTGATGGACCGCCTTATGGAGCGACAGCTGGATGCGCCGGCGGCTGCCCTGTTGAAGCGCCTGGTGGAAGAGAAGGGCATCGACATCCGTCTGAACGCCAGCACCAAGGCGATCTTCGGCGGTGACACGGTCCGGGGTATCGAGCTCGCCGACGGCACCCACATTGCGGCTGACGCAGTGATTTTCGCCGCCGGCATTCGCCCCAATGCGGGCCTTGCCGAGGCCGCCGGTATTGCCGTCAACCGCGGCATCGTCGTGGACGGCAGCCTCGCGACCAATGTCGCTGGCGTCTACGCGCTTGGCGAATGCGCTGAACATCGCGGCGTCTGCTACGGGCTGGTTGAGCCGGCCTACGAGCAGGCGAAGGTTCTCGCCGAGCATCTTGCTGGTCGTTCCGCGTCGTATGAGGGGAGCGTGCTCTCGACCAACCTGAAGGTATCCGGCGTGAATGTGTTTTCCGCCGGAGACTTTGCAGGTGCAGCGGGCACCGAAGCCATCGTGCTGAGCGATGCAAGGCAAGGCACCTACAAGAAGCTCGTCATCTCCGGCGGGCGGCTGACAGGGGCGATCCTGATTGGCGACACGCAAGATGCGCTCTGGTACCTGGAGCTGATCCGCTCGGCTGCCAGCGTCACAGCATTCCGCAGCGATCTGATGTTCGGCCGTGCGCTTGCCGAAAGGAAGGCGGCTTGATCATGGCCGGTGACTTCACACCAGACCAGAAACGCTATCTGGAAGGGTTCGTCACCGGCCTTGGTGCCTCGCGTCTGACGAGAGGCGGAGGGAAGACCGAACCGGTCGGGCCTGACGCGATCCACCTGAAGGCGCAGGATAGAGCCGTCGCTGCCGGCGGCAAGCTCGCCGAGCAGGAGAGACTCAAGCGCGAGGAGCATCCGTTCGACGCCTATGCGCGACTGGTCCAGCAGGCGCGCAGCAACGAGCCACCAAAGCCCGCGGACAACTTTCGCTGGCGCTATCACGGTCTGTTCTACGTGGCGCCGGCGCAGAGTTCTTACATGTGCCGCCTGCGCATTCCGAACGGAATACTCAAGCACTGGCAGTTTGCTGGCATCGCCGATATTGCCGAGAAATTCTGCGGTCCGTACGCGCATGTGACGACCCGCGCCAACCTTCAGCTTCGCGAGATCGAACCGAAGAACGCCACTGAGGTGATCGAGGCCATACAGGATCTCGGCCTCTGGTCACGCGGTTCTGGTGCCGACAACATCCGCAACGTCACCGGCACGCCGACGGCCGGCATCGATCCGCAGGAATTGCTGGACACGCGGCCGCACGCGCGCGAGTGGCACTTTCATATTTTGAACGATCGCTCGCTGTACGGCCTGCCGCGAAAGTTCAACGTCGCCTTCGACGGCGCGGGCGCGATCGCGGTGCTGGAAGACACCAACGACATCGCCTTTCAGGCTGTGCGGGTTTCGGAAGGACACGGCGTCGATGGAGGCATCTACTATCGACTGGTGCTCGGCGGCATCACGGGCCACCGCGATTTCGCCCGCGATACCGGCGTCGTTCTGAAGCCCGAGGAGGCGACACGCGTCGCCGATGCCATCGTTCGGGTGTTCATCGAGCACGGCGATCGCACCAACCGCAACCGCGCCCGGCTGAAATACGTACTGGACAGCTGGGGTTTCGAGAAATTCCTCAAAGCTGTCGAAGAGAAGCTGGGCGAGCCGCTGCGGCGCGTTCCGGCCGAGGCGATCGCACCCCGGCCAGCTTTTGACAAGCTCGCGCATATCGGCGTGCACGCGCAGAGGCAGAAGGGGCTGAACTGGGTCGGCGTCGCGCTGAAGCTCGGCCGGCTATCGGTCGAGCAAATTCGCGCCATCGCCGGCCTCGCGCAACGCTTCGGAGACGGCGACATCCGTCTGACCGTCTGGCAAAATCTGTTGATCTCCGGTGTTGCCGATAAACACGTCGAAGCCGTCACGGCAGCGATCGATGCGCTGGAACTTGCCACGTCGGTGTCGCCGCTGCGGGCCGGGCTCGTCGCTTGCACAGGCGCCACCGGCTGCCGCTTCGCCGGCGCACACACGAAGGAGGATGCCGAGAAAATCGCCATTCGGTGTGATGCCCATGTGGCGATGGATACGCCGGTCAATATCCACCTGACGGGCTGCCATCACTCCTGCGCGCAACATTACATCGGCGACATCGGGCTGATCGGCGCCCGCGTGCCGGTCAGCGACGATGGCGACACCGTCGATGGCTATCACGTCCTTGTCGGCGGCGGTTACGGGCCGGATGCGGCGATTGCACGGGAACTGTTTTCGAATGTGAAGGCCGAGGACGCGCCACGCACGGTCGCGCACATTCTGAACGTCTATCTGCAGCAGCGCGCGTCGAAAGACGAGTCGTTCCTCGCATTCGCGCAACGTACCGATATCGAAATCTTCAGGGCGGTGGCAACGCTCGAGGCCGCGGAATGAACCAGATGTCTCCGCCGCCCAAGCTCGACATCATTCCGGAGACCGCGCCGTTCTCCGAGGAGCAACGCGCGTGGCTGAACGGGTTCTTCGCCGGTTTGTTGTCGTCGGACAATGCGGGTGTGACGCCGCTGTCGGCCGAACAGGGGACGGCCGTCATGCACGGCGCAGCCGGCGACGATGACGACGCGCCCTGGCACGACCAGACAATGCCGATGGCCGAGCGCATGAAGCTCGCCGAGGGCCGTCCGCTTCGCCGCCGGATGATGGCGGCGATGGCGCAGCAGGATTGCGGCCAGTGCGGCTACAACTGCCACGACTATTCGGAGGCGCTCGCCAACAAGTCGGAAGCGCGCCTCAATCTTTGCGTGCCCGGCGGCAAGGAAACCGCGCGGATGCTCAAGGCCTTGCACGAGGAGCTCGAGCGGGCGCCAGCAGCGAAGGCTGCGGCGCCCGCGATTCAGCTCACCGCGCCCGCATCTATTCCGGGGCGGTCGCGCGACAATCCGGCCGAGGCGATATTCCTGTCGCGAAGGCGGCTCAACAAGGAGGGCTCGGAGAGGGACACCTGGCACCTCGAATTCGATCTGACCGGCTCGCAGCTCGACTATGTCGTAGGGGATTCGTTCGGCGTGTTTGCGCTGAACGAACCGGCGCTCGTGGAGAGCGTTGTGGCAGCGCTCCGTGCGCCGCCGGATTTTCCGATCGGCGCGCGGACGCTGCGCGAGGTGCTCACTGATCAGGTCTCGCTGTCGCCTGCGCCGGATTCGCTGTTTCAGCTTCTCTCCTACATCACCGGCGGCGATCGACGGCGAAAGGCCCAGGCGCTGGCATCGGGCGAGGACCCGGATGGCGATGCGGCAACGCTCGACGTGCTCGCCGCGCTCGAGAAGTTCGGCATCAGTCCCGATCCGGAGGCCTTCGTCGAAGCGTTGGAGCCGCTGCAGCCGCGCCTCTATTCGATCTCATCGTCATATAACGCGACGCCCGGACGGGTCTCGCTGTCGGTCGATGCGGTCCGTTATGTGGTCGACGGCCGCAAGCGTCTCGGCGTCGCCTCGACCTTCTTTGCTGATCGGATCAAGCCGGGCGACAAGCTCAAGGTCTACGTGCAGAAGGCGCATGGGTTCGGCCTGCCGCAGGATCCCACTACACCGATCATCATGGTCGGTCCGGGCACCGGCGTCGCTCCCTTCCGGGCATTCCTGCATGACCGGCAGGCGTCCCGCGCGCCGGGCCGCAACTGGCTGTTCTTCGGCCATCAGCGTAGCGACTTCGACTTCTTCTACGCCGACGAACTGAATGCGATGAAATCGTCCGGTCTGCTGACGCGCCTGTCGCTCGCGTGGTCGCGCGACGGTGACCAGAAATTCTACGTTCAGGACCGCATGCGCGAAGTCGGCCGCGATCTATGGTCGTGGCTCGCCGAGGGCGCGCACGTTTATGTCTGCGGTGACGCCAAGCGCATGGCGAAGGATGTCGAACGGACGCTGGTGGAGATCGTCGCGCAATACGGCGCGAGATCGATCGACGAGGCGATCGGTTTTGTCGCGGAGCTGAAGAAGAAGGGGCGCTACCAGCAGGATGTGTACTGAGGTCTCGATGATGGCGGCGGCAGCCCGTTCGCGAAGGAAATGCACGTCCGGAGCCTGGGGTGGGGTATTTTTCTCCACCGTTGCAGGCTGGGTGGAAAAAATTTCGTCTTTCTTGGCCGGATATTGCCTTTTGGCAGACGAAATCTTCTATTTCCGGGATGTTTGTCGGTCTGGAAGATCAGCCCATGCGCGCCTTGTCACTCTGCCGCTCCCGCCTGCAGACGCTGCAGCGGCGCGTCGATCGCTGGCACACCATGACATTCTACGGCGCGATCTCGTTCATGACGTTGATCGTTCTTCTGACGCTGCCTTATCGCCCGTTCTAGCAGCGGGCTTCATGCGGAGCCGATCCGCATGAAGCCGGTCAGGACCACATGCGCTTATTGCGGCGTCGGATGCGGCGTGATCGCAACGCCCGACGGCAACGGGGGTGCGGCGATCGAAGGTGATCCGGATCATCCCGCAAATTTCGGCCGGCTGTGCTCGAAGGGTTCGGCGCTCGGCGAGACGCTCGGCCTCGAAGGCCGGCTCACGCACCCGATGATCCGGTGCAGCAAAGGCAAGCTGGAGCGGGTGGCGTGGCCCGACGCGCTTGATCATGTCGCCAGCCGCCTGCAGCACATCATCGGCAAGCACGGCCGTGACGCGGTGGCCTTCTATCTGTCCGGCCAGCTTCTGACCGAGGATTACTACGTCGCCAACAAGCTGATGAAGGGTTTCATCGGCACCGCCAATGTCGACACCAATTCTCGTCTGTGCATGGCGTCGTCGGTTGCCGGTCACCGCCGGGCGTTCGGTACGGATACGGTGCCTGGCTGTTATGAGGATCTCGACCGGGCCGACCTGATCGTGCTGGTCGGCTCGAATGCGGCCTGGTGCCATCCCGTGCTGTTCCAGCGGATGCTCAGGAACAGGCAGGAGCGCGGCGCGCGCATCGTCGTGATCGATCCGCGCCGGACGGCGACGAGCGAGGATGCCGATCTCTTCCTCGGCCTGAAGCCCGGCAGCGATACGGCGCTGTTCTGCGGATTGCTGGTTCATCTCGCCGATCACGGGGCGCTTGATCATGACTATATCAGCCGTCACACATCGGGCTTCGACGCGGCGCTCGCCCGCGCGCGCAGCATTGCCGGCAGCGTTGCAGCGACGGCGTTTGCGACCGGGCTCGCCGAGCAGGACGTCGCCGCATTCTTCAACCTGTTCCGCACGACGCCGCGGGCGGTGACCGCTTTCTCGCAAGGCGTCAATCAATCCGCGCAAGGCACCGACAAGGTCAACGCGATCATCAACTGTCACCTGGCCACGGGCAGGATCGGCCGGGAGGGCGCAGGCCCGCTGTCGCTGACGGGGCAGCCCAACGCCATGGGCGGCCGCGAAGTGGGCGGGCTCGCCAACCAGCTCGCCGCGCACATGGGATTCACGCCGCAGGACATCGACCGCGTCCGCCGGTTCTGGAAGGCGCGGCACATGGCGCCGCGTGAGGGCCTAAAAGCCGTGCAGATGTTCGAGGCGGTCGGCCGCGGCGAGATCAAGGCGCTGTGGGTCATGGGGACCAACCCCGCCGTGTCGTTGCCGGACGCTGACGCCGTCCGCAAGGCGCTCGGCAAGTTGGACCTGTTCGTCGTCTCCGAGAACGTCCTGTCGAACGATACGGTCAATTCCGGCGCGCATGTGGTTTTGCCCGCGCATGCGTGGGGCGAAAAATCCGGCACGGTCACGAACTCCGAGCGGCGCATCTCGCGCCAGCGCGCGTTCCTGCAGGCGCCAGGCGAGAGCAAGCCCGACTGGTGGATCGTCAGCGAGGTCGCCAGCCGCCTCGGCTTTGGCGATGCCTTCGCGTTCAACTCGGTGGCAGACATCTTTCGCGAACATGCCGCGCTTTCGACCTTCGAGAACGCCGGCTCGCGTGACTTCGACATCGGCGGCCTTGCGACCATCTCGGACAATGACTTCGACGCTCTCGCTCCGGCGTTGTGGCCGGTCCGCCAGGCCGGCGACGTGCGGCAGCAACGCTTCTTCTCGGATGGCGGTTTCTACACCGAGGACCGCAAGGCGCGGTTCGTCGCGCCGGAGGTGCCGCAGCTCAAGACCACGCCATCGATGGGTCGTCCGCTGCGGCTGAACACCGGTCGCATCCGCGACCAGTGGCACACGATGACGCGGACCGGCGTAAGCCCGCGGCTCGGCCAGCACCTTCCGGAGCCATTCGTGGAGGTGCACCCCGACGATGCCGCTGAAGCTGGCCTCGAGAGCGGCGGTTTCGCCGACGTGACGACCGAATTCGGCCGCTGCATCCTGAAAGTGGAAATCTCCGATCGTCAGCAGCGCGGCATGCTGTTCGCGCCGATCCACTGGAACGAGACCAATGCTTCGTCGGCGCGCGTCGGTGCGCTGGTCTCGCCCTTCACCGATCCGTTCTCGGGCCAGCCCGAGGCGAAGGCGACGCCGGTGGCGATCGCACCTCACGCCTACGCCTGGCGCGGTTTCGTGCTCTCGCGCAAGCAGGTGACGACGATGCCGGACGGCGTCTGGTGGAGCCGCGTCGCGGTTACCGGAGGCTATGGCTACCTGCTGGCGCACAATCTTGCTCAGAGCGTCTGGCAGGCCTGGTTCGCTACCCACGCTCGATGCGATGACATCGCCGCCTATGACGACCAGGCAGCGGCGGTCTATCGCGCAGCCGCATTTGCCAATGAGCGGATTGAGCTCTGCCTGTTCAGCGGTGCATTCGAGGAACAGGTGGCTTGGGATGCGATCAAGGATCTGTTCGCCAAATGCGTCGTCTCGCCCGATGAGCGCCGCCTGCTGCTGTCGGGTCGCAGCGGCGATGGCCTCGCCGCAACAGGACCGATCGTCTGCGCGTGCTTCGGCGTCGGACGCAATGCGATCGACGAAGCGATCGGGCAGGGCGCGTGCTCGGTCACGGCGATCGGCGCCTCGCTGAAAGCAGGAACGAACTGCGGTTCCTGCATCCCCGAACTGAAGCGCATGCTTGCGCAAGCGTCGCCCGTGTCGCGCGATCAAGCTGTGCCGGAGCCGCTGACCGCCTGAGCGAGGCCTAGCCTTTCATCGTCTTGTCGAAGGGCGCGAGCCGGTGGCCGTTCTGCTCGAGCACGCTGCGCACCTGCCGCGCGATCGAGACCGCGCCCGGCGTGTCGCCGTGCACGCAGATCGTGTCGATCGGCATCTTGACGGTCTTGCCGGACACGCTGACGACGGCCTGATCGTTCACCATGCGCAGCACGCGTGCGGCGATGGCATCGGCGTCATGCAGCACGGATCCCTGCTTGCTCCGGCTCATCAGCGAGCCGTCATCCTCGTAGGCGCGATCGGCGAACACTTCGCGCGCCAGCGGCAGGTTGAGAGCTTCACCGGCGCGTTCGATTTCCGAACGCGGCAGCACCACCCAGATCAGGTCGCGGTCGACCGCCTTGATCGCCATTGCGATCGCGCGCGCGACCATCGGGTCGGCACAGGCCACGTTGGACAGCGCACCGTGCGCCTTCACATGCGTGACCCGATGGCCGGCCATCACCGCAATCGCCTGCATCGCGCCGATCTGGTAGGCGACCATCGTTTCGATCTCGGACGCGGTGAGGCCTGCAACCGGCCGCCGGCCGAAGCCGTGCAGGTCGCGATAGGACGGATGCGCGCCGATGCTGACGCCTTTTGTTTTGGCGAGCTTGGCCGTCTCGAGCATGATGTCGGAATCGCCCGCATGAAAGCCGCAGGCGACGTTGGCGCTGGTGACGATATCCAGCATTGCCGGGTCATCGCCCAGCGACCACATGCCGTAACCTTCACCGAGATCGCTGTTGAGATCGACTGTTGTCATCGCTGTCTCACACTAGATTCGTTGTTGGATCGCATTTCTGCGGAGAACCGGTGTCCGCTTTTCCCGAAAATGCTCTAATGTTCGTCGTCATGGGTACTCTGCCACGTCGCCGCATCGAATGCATTGACGGCGTGGCCCGCGAGATTGGCGCCGTGCAGGGCATCGGTATTCGGGCCCGTCCGCACCGCCCGCAGATGGTCCGGCAGTGATCTTATCATCTGGGCAAAGCGGCGCGCTTCGTCTTGCGCCTCTTCAATGCCGATTTCGGTGAACGTCACAGTCTGGCCGGCGCGACGCTGGGCGAGAATGCCGAGATCGGGACCGATGACCGTTGCGATCTTCGGATAACCGCCAGTGGTGCCGCGATCGCGCATCAGCACGATCGGCTGGCCGTTGCCGGGAACCTGCACGCTGCCGTTCACCGTGCCGTCGGAGACGATGTCGTGTCCCTTCAAATGCGAAAGCGTCGGCCCGTCCAGCCGATATCCCATCCGGTCCGATGTGGACGAGATGGTCCACTCCGAAGCGAGGAACAGCGCGAAGGCCTCGCCGAATTCGCCGGCCTGCGGTCCTGGAAGGACGCGCAGGTCGGCCCGCATCGGCTGATCGAACATCAGCTGTTGTTCCGGGGCGGTGCTCGCCTCGAGCAGCTCGAGTTCATCGCCGGCCTGAAGCGGGCGCGGGAAGGGGCTGCCGACGCCGGCTCGTGCCGTCACGCTCAGGCTGCCGAACAATGGCCGGCCCTGGACCGCGCCTTCGATACCGAGGATGCTGAACACGCCGCTCCGCGCAGCGCCGATGTCGAGCCGGTGGCCTTCGGCAAGCACGGCGGAGGTGGCAGGTGGCAACATATGCCCATCGATCTTGATCTCGCGCCCGGCGCCCGCGACGGCGATCCGAACGGAGCCGGCACGCACTTCAAAGCTTGCCGGAAACGGGCCGATCTCGATGCCCGCTGCAGCCGGCGGATTGCCGACGAGTGTGTTGGCCGCGGCGAGAGCCACCAGGTCCATGGCTCCGCTGCTGGTCAGGCCATAGCGCTGTGCGCCGTAACGACCTCCATCCTGCACGGACGTCAGCGGTCCGACTGTGACGACTGCGAATTTGCTCACGATGCGACAAGCTCCGCCACAGGTTCGCCCGCCTCGGCCGCCTGGTCGAGTGCGGCCCACTCGCGCGGATCGATCGCATAAAAGCGAACCGCGTCGCCTGGCTCGATCAGGAACACCGGCTCGCGCCCTGGATGATAGGTGCGCACCGGCGTGCGCCCGAGCAGATGCCAGCCGCTCGGAGCGGCCAGGCATTGGATGCCCGCCTGCACGCCGCCGATGGAGATGGTTCCGGCGGGCGTCACGGCACGCGGCTCGCGACGGCGGGGCGACGCGAGCCGCGGATCCAGGCCGGCGAGATAGGCGAAGCTCGGCAGGAAGCCGAGCATGGCGACGTAATAGTGTCCGCCCGTGTGCAGACGAATGACATCCTCCGGCGACAGGCCGCGCGCCTTGGCGACCTCCTCGAGGTCGATGCCGTACTCGCCGCCATAGACGACCGGAACACGCCAGCAACGGCGGGAGCCAGGCTCCGTCGTGACGGTGTTCGCGAGCGGCTCGATCTGCGCGCTCAGCTGCGCGAAACTCAGCGCCAGCGGGTCGTAATGCACAAGCAACGAGCGGTAGGTCGGAACCGTCTCGATTATGCCAGCGATCTTTGCCTGCGCGATCGCGCGGTCGAGCCCGAGCACTTTGCGGTTGATCGCCTCGTCGATTGTGTCCCCGAACTCGACAACAAGGGCGGCTTCGCTGCAGGGCACGATCCGAGGGCTAGGCGAGGGCATTGCTGGCGGGCGGCTTTCCGGTTTCAATCGATTGTCCAAGTCTAACATACCATTGACGTTCTGCGCCGGACGCCGCAAGGGTGTCGGTCTAGGAGCGCTTTTCGATCAGGTCGAAAAGCGCTCTGGATTCGTTTGTTTGATCGCATTTTCTACGGAAAACCGGTGCCCACTTTTCCGGAAAAAAATGCTCAAGTTCGCATCTTTTGGAGCTTTTGCCGCCATGCTTGACAAGAAGGCCATCGACACGCTGCGACAGGTCTCGACCGCCACCATCACCACCGTTCTTCTGAAGAAGGGTCTGCGCAACATCTGGATGCGCGGTGCGCGGCCGCTGCGTCCGGGTCAGGAGCGACTGGTCGGTCCGGCCTTCACGCTGCGCTTCGTACCGGCCCGCGAGGACCTGGCGACGCCGGAATCCTGGTCGTCGCCGATCTCGACCCGCACGGCGATCGAGGCGATGCCGGAGGGCTGCATCACGGTTGTCGATGCGATGGGCATCACCGACGCCGGCATTTTCGGCGACATCCTTTGTGCACGCATGGCGAAGCGCGGCGTCACGGCGCTGGTGACCGATGGCGTCGTGCGTGACCTCGAGGGCGTGCTCGGCACCGGCCTGCCGGTCTGGTGCGACGGCGCCGCGGCGCCGCCGTCGGTTGCGGGCCTCACATTCGTCGGCTGGGGCGAGCCGATCGGCTGCGGTGGCGTGGCGGTGTTTCCTGACGACGTGGTGGTTGCCGACAAGGATGGCGCGGTGCTGATCCCGAAGGCGATGCTCGACCACGTGCTCGTCGAAGGTCCCGCGCAGGAGGCGCAAGAGGCCTGGATCGTCGATGAGGTCAACCGCGGCGCCGCGCTGCCGGGTCTTTATCCGATGAACGCAGAGACCAAGGCGCGCTACGAGGCGACGCTGAAGAAGTAACATCGTCGTTGCGACCCGGCTTCGCCCTTCGGGCTACGCCGGGTCGCAACGACGGTGGATTCAATTGTCAAACAACCTGCAGCCTGTAGCCCGGATGAGCGAAGCGACATCCGGGGGAAGCCTCGCTGTAACGATAGTCAGTCCCGCATATCGCTGCGCTCATGCGGGCTACAGGCGTAACTTATCGCCCCCTGTTCCTGTCCGGCCTGAGGCTTGCCGGTCGGCTTGTGCCTTTCCCTTGCCCGAAAGGGCTGTGCGGAACGCAAGGGCGTTTCACCGCGCCCGCGGCGCCATGTGCTCTTGGCAAGCACATGGCAAACAACAAATGCCACGGAGGCAGCTCAACGCCTGCGCTCCGCACGCGATGGTTCTTGCACGGCTTGCTGCATGTCCCCAGGCCTCGCCACTTTCGCTGGCTTCGCCCGGTTCGTGCGAACTCCTCGCCCGGACATGCACTTGGACCGTCCGCCCGTCGTACCGGCGTCTTTCCTTCAGGCATCACACGGATTTCTCCGGCACTTTCCAAAGAGCCCGGCATCGTAACGGCCACCGCATCCCGCTCCGCATCGATAAGACGACCGCGACGCGCCCTTCCGTTGGAGCGGGACGGGAGGAGGATATTGCGGATAGGAATGAAGGCAACAATTATTTCGGAAAAAACGAATTCACTGTGAACATCCTGTGCGTATCGCCTCGCTCGTCATTGCGAGCGCAGCGAAGCAATCCAGCGGTGAGCTCGCGGCAATCGCCGCGCTGGATTGCCGCGTCGCTGCGCTCCTCGCAATGACGGCGTGCTTCGTCGCTGCGCTTTGCTCCCGGCGTAGGCCGCAGGCAACGCCGCTCGCAATTGTGCATGTTCACTAAATCGGTGATTGGATCGCTCCGCTGGAGGACGATCCGATGCGCGATAACAGCTATGACCGGACGATCGAACGCAACTACCTGCAGAAGTGGCGTTTTC
>NZ_JAVIFX010000012.1 GCF_031157255.1 Bradyrhizobium sp. LHD-71
GTGGATGGGCCATCGCTCAACGGATAAAAGGTACGCCGGGGATAACAGGCTGATGACGCCCAAGAGTCCATATCGACGGCGTCGTTTGGCACCTCGATGTCGGCTCATCACATCCTGGGGCTGGAGAAGGTCCCAAGGGTTCGGCTGTTCGCCGATTAAAGTGGTACGTGAGCTGGGTTCAGAACGTCGTGAGACAGTTCGGTCCCTATCTGCCGTGGGTGTTGGAATGTTGAGAGGATTTGTCCTTAGTACGAGAGGACCGGGATGAACGTACCTCTGGTGGAGCTGTTGTCGCGCCAGCGGCAGTGCAGCATAGCTATGTACGGACGGGATAACCGCTGAAGGCATCTAAGCGGGAAACCCACCTCAAAACGAGCATTCCCTTGAGAACCGTGGAAGACGACCACGTTGATAGGCCGGGTGTGGAAGCGCAGCAATGTGCGTAGCTTACCGGTACTAATCGTTCGATCGGCTTGATTGCTCTCATTTATCAATGTCCACTTCGGTGGTGCGCCTGTGACGGCGCCTTGAAATGAGATGAAAGACACTCAACAGCTTGCTTCAATCTGTCCTTCGCCGGCCTGGTGGTTCTAGCGAGGAGCCTGAACCCGATCCCATTCCGAACTCGGCCGTTAAACTCCTCAGCGCCAATGGTACTATGGCTTAAGCCCTGGGAGAGTAGGTCGCTGCCAGGCCTGCCAAGAACAGATGAATTCCTCTTCAACGTTGTCATGATTAAACGAACGCCGCTTCCGAAAGGAGGCGGCGTTTTTGTTTGCGTCGATCAGTTCTGCCTTGAATCGATGTGGCTGTTCGGCTCCTTATTGCCGGCGGTCTTAGGTGACCGGCCGCAGCTTCCAAGGCTCGGATCATGAAAAGGCTTTTCACCGCTTCGGCAGTCATGCTTGCTGCGTCTGCAGCGCCGGCGCAGAATCCTGCGTGGATTCACGGTCCCAAGCCGATATTCGTTCCCGGCCTTTACGAAAGCGAAAGTCGCAACAGCCACTTCCAGAACCAGCCGGCGAAGGCGACGGTGTGCATCGCATCCGCCGACTTCGACGCATTCCGGGCCGACACGATGGCGCAGTACCGTTCCGCCCCGCATTTCTCGAAGGAATGCTCGCTCAGCGAGACGGCTCAGATGACCGACGGCTTCGCCCTGGCGATGGCCTGTCGCGGCGTGAAGACGGTTTTGACCTATCGCTTCTCGAAGGATCAGGTCGCGTCGACGATCGAAACGATAATCCTCCAACACCGCGCCTCATCATCGTCCATCCTGACGATGATGCGTCGTGTGGGCGACTGCCCTGGCCAGAAGGCGCCGGTGTAACTCCCCGTGGCCGAGCCTTTCCGATCCTGTGGGACCGAGCACGGCGTGAGATCCGAGTTGATCGGCGATGGTCAGCAGCCGTGAGATCTTGAACACCGGCTTTCACTCGGCTAGACGCCTGCTGCAGGGTCGTCCCGGCTCGCCGTAAGCGTCTCACGTCAGGCAACGCATCCAACCCGGTCCTTCGCATCGGACCAGCATGCCGGCGTTCCGGCAGGTGGATGCTATAGCGATGGACTGCTGTCCCGTGAGAAATCCATGACTTCGTTTCGTCTACGCAGGAAGCTGCCCGCTCGCTACGCGGGCTTCGTCAGTCCGTTGCTGCTGTCATTGCTGATGACGTTCATCGTCTCGCTCATTTCGACCCTGAAGAGCCTCGGCCTCCGACCCGGTCTGCCGTCTGCCTGGATGACCGCATGGGTCCTGTCCTGGCTTGTTGCCTTCCCGACGCTGTTGCTCGTGCTTCCGATGGTTCGGCGGATCGTGAACTGGTTGTGCGAGCCCGTCGCTCACTGATCGGCCCAAGAATGAAACGCCCGGGCAAGTTCGGGCCTTTCATTCTGGTGTCGTCCGGCAGCGCTTCCCGCCAGGCCGAACGATATCATGTTCACCCCTTCCGGTTCTGCGCGTCCCAGTACTGCTCGAGGTTTCCGATCAGCGCCGGGCTGAAGTGGCAATGCGCCTGCTCGCGTGCATAGACCGCACAGTAGCGTCGCAGCATGTCGAGCGGCTCCTGCGCGACGCGGAATGCCTGGCGGTTGCCGATGGCGCCGACGGCGCCGGAACTTGTCAGTCCTTCCACCACCCGGCCGACGGCTTCGTCCATCTCGCCGGCTGGCACGATCTCGTCGCATATCAGCCGGCCCTCGGCGCTGTCGCAGTCCAGCCTGCGTCCATACTGAATGGCCTGGCGGGCGATGCGGTCGCCGGTAAAGCGTGGCAGGCGCATGTTCGATGCGCCCGGGATGATGCCCTCCTTGCGCGCAGGAAGCGTCATGTAGGCGTCGTCGGCGGCAATGACGTAGTCCATGGTCAAGAGGATCTGGCAGTGGCCGCCAATGGCGAAGCTTTCGACGGCGGCAATCCAGGGCTTTTCGATGCCGTGTCCATGGACGTCGTCGGGGAGCGCCTCGCGCCGCGCGACACCCCGAAAGAACTTGTGCACAAAACCCAGCTCACGCTGCATGTACCAGAGGTACGGAATCTTGCCGCGATAGAGATGCGTGAGGTTGATGCCGCTGCCGAGAATGCGTTTGCCGGCATATTTCGGGTGCTCGACCAACCCGCCGCGCAGCACGGCGATCTCGGTCGTCGGATCGAGCGTCGCAATATCGACCGCCGTTTCCATCGCATCGATCGTGGTCTGGTCCTCGGCGTTCAGGTAGCGCGGATTGTTCATCACCAGATGAATCGCCTTGCCTTGGCGTGACAGCATTATCGGCCCGAGATCGAGTTTGCCCTCCGTGGCGAACCTTGAAAGATGTTCGCTGACGTCGATGCGCGGCAGCAGCATTGCGTGACAGAGATGCCGGCCGGCGGCCTCATCTCCCAGCACGTGAGACAGAAAAATGCCCTGGTCGATCTCGTGCCCTTCCTTATCGCGTTGAAAAAGGGCTTCTTCGCGCAGGACCTGCTCTCGGGTGGGCGTCAGTCCGGGGCAGAGCTCTGCCGCTGTGTGGACGAGCTCTTCCACCCGCAGGAATTGAGACAAATTGTGCGTGAGGCTGGCGTAGAGTTCGCCGACATGCGCTTCGAGAAAGCGGCCGCGCGCCCGCCGCGCCCGCTCATGTACCAGCTCCGCCGCCTTTGCCTGCTCGGCCGTACGCGCGGGCTTCGGCGGCAGGCGCGCGATGATGTCATGCGACAGATGCCAGAACTCCGAGCAGAGGCGGCGATCGCTGGCAAAATCCGTCACGCTGGCCGGCTCAGCCCCTCGCCATCGGTCGACCGGAAGGTCGAGCCCGGCCGCCGCCTGCCGGAGTGCGGCGATCGGGTCCGCAGGACGGTCGTTCATGTGTTGATCGGTGGCGGCCATGATGTGTCGCTCCGTCCGTGGTCAGTGTCCCGGATATGCGAACACAAAGTCAATTAGCGAGAGTCATTCTCGCGGCGCACCATCCCGGCACACATCGACCCACTCCGCGCCCGTCAGCTCTGCCATCCGCTCCGGCGAAATCCGCAACGCGCTGTTGCGCGAGCCTGCGGCGGGAACGACTTCCGCGAAGGCTTTCAGCGACACATCGCAGTAGACCGGCAGTGGTGCGGCGAGCCCGAATGGGCAGACGCCGCCGATCGGATGGCCCGTGATAGCCTCGACTTCCTCAGGCCCAAGCATCGACGCCTTTCCGCCAAACGTTTCCTTGACCTTGCGATTGTCGAGACGCGCGGTGCCGGCGGTGACGACGAGGAAGGTGCGGCCGCCGACGCTAAGCGATAGCGTTTTGGCAATCTGCGCCTGCTCGACGCCATGTGCAGCCGCAGCTTCCGCGACGGTTGCCGAACTCGCTTCGGTGACCAGGATCACAACATCGGGAGCATACTGGGCAAAGAACTTGCGGACGGATTCCAGACTCATGCGATCTGAATAGCCCGAACTGCGTTCCAGTCAAATCCAAGCTCCCGGCGGGGCCTTATGGCAAAGGTCCGGAATCGGGTGGCAGGCGGGAAAGAATGCCCCTAAATTTGCCGGCATGATGAGATGCCGCATGCGCGGCTTCATGAGCAGCGAACAGCCATGACAGATTCAGGCTTCACCCTTTTCGATACAACCATCGGCCGCTGTGGCGTCGCCTGGGCCGAACGCGGCTTGACCGGAATCCAATTGCCTCAGCCAAACGAGGCGCAGACGCGCACACGCCTGTTCCAGCGCGCCGGAAGCGAGCTGCCGGAGGCTTCGCCACCGCCGGAGGTCGCGCGCGCGATCGTCAGCATGACGGACCTGCTGGGCGGCGCCAAGATTGACCTCACCGATATCGCCCTCGACATGTCGCAAGTGCCGGAGTTCAACCGCGGCGTCTATGCCATTGCGCGGGAAATTCCGCCCGGCGAGACATTGACCTATGGCGATATCGCCAAACGTCTTGGCGGGGTTGAACTCTCGCGCGACGTCGGCCAGGCGCTCGGTCAGAACCCGTTTCCGATCGTCGTGCCATGTCATCGCGTCCTTGCCGCCGGCGGCAAGCCGGGCGGTTTTTCCGCCAATGGCGGCGTCAAGACCAAGCTGAAAATGCTGGCGATCGAAGGCGCCTATGTGAATCACACGCCGAGCTTGTTCGATTGACAGTCGACGTCATTACGGGACGGTCCCAACGGGTCCGCGCAAAGCGCGGCCCGATCGGACCGGACTCGGAATCCAGAGGTTTTTGCCTCGGAGCGTCACATCGAGGATTCCGGGTTCATCGACAATGGCGGCGCTTCGCGCCGGCCGTTGTCGATGCACCGGAATGACGATCACGCCATCTCGCACTTGAAGCCGCTGTCCCAGCGCCTGATCCGTCCGACCGTGGGCGAGGGGAAGTGAGCCGTGCAGCAGAGCGTCTTCGTGTCGCAATAGCGTTCAAGGAAACTGCGGCGCGTCACAGCTGACTGCGCCTTGTCGACGTCGAACTTGACCGACAGTTCTGGATAGCGCGTCTGCAGCGGTGAATGCATCAGGTCGCCGGACATCACGGCTTCGTCGCTCCCTTTGCCGAAGCAGATGGCGACGTGACCGGGCGTGTGCCCCGGCGTGTGCAGCAGCCGCACATGGTCGCCGAGCTGGTGATCGTTGCTGACCGCCTCGGCACGATCGACTTCGACGATCGGCAGCACGCTGTCGACGTAGACCGGGACTTCCTTCTTCGCATTTTCCGCGGCCCAGTAGTCGAGCTCCTGCTTGCCAAAAACGTAGCGCGCGTTCGGAAACGTCGGTACCCAGCGTCCATTCTCCAGCCGCGTGTTCCAGCCGACATGATCGACATGCAGGTGAGTGCAGAACACGTAGTCAATGTCGCCGACGGACAGTCCTGCAGCCGCGAGCGCGCGCATATAGGTATCGTCGGTCTTCATGTTCCACGCCGGGCGACCAGGCCGCGGTTTGTCATTGCCGAGGCAGCTATCGACCAGGATCGTGTGATGCGGTGTCTTGACGATGTAAGATTGGATACAGAGCTGCAGCACATCATTCGCATCGAGCGCCGAAGGACGCATCCAGATTCGGTTCTCAGCCAGCAGCTCCGGCGTGAGGTCCGGAAGCATGTCAAGCGCCGGCAGGAACGGGCCCTCCTGCTCGATGATGCGATGGATGGTCATGTCGCCGGCGGCGAAACGCAAGCTCATGGTCTCTGCCCTCCATTTTAGATCGGGTGCTTCATGCCGGCGGCGGCACGGTATCCTTGATCGACGGCCGCTTCATCATCGCCTCGTGAAAGGCTGAGAGTTTCGGATACGTCTTGCGCCAGCCGCAATCGGGAAAGCGAAAATCGGCATAGCCGAGCGCGCACACGAGGCCGATCTGGGCGATGTCGAGCGGACGCGCCAGCGTGTCGGGCCGCTGCTCGAACAGCTTGAAGCCCTGCCAGGCGCGATCCCACTGATCGTCCAGCCAGACATCCCACCGCTTCTCTTCCGGACGCAGCATGCGCTCGTAACGGCAGAGCAGCATCGCCTCAAGCATGCCTTGGGTGATCGCGTGCTCGGTCTTGACGCGCCATTTTGCGTCGCCTGAAGCCGGGATCAGCTTGCCGCCGCCGGCGAGCTCATCGAGATATTCGGCGATCACGTATGAATCGACGATCGTGTTGCCGTTGTCGAGGATCAGCGCGGGCAGCTTGCGCAACGGACTGACGTCGCGCGCATAGCCCTCGTTCGACTGGCCTGGCTGCACCGTCGTCGGCACGAGCGCGATCCTGTCGATCAGTCCAAGTTCGATTGCCGCGATGCGCACCTTGCGTGCATAAGGAGAGCCGGGCGAGAACGTCAGTTTCATGGTCGATCCTTTTCGCTAGCGGCTCAGGCGGCGACGATCTGCTGCCGTTGCGTTCCAAGACCCTCGACGCCGAGCGTGACGACGTCGCCCACGTTCAGGAAGCGCTGCGGTTTCTTGCCGGAGCCGACGCCGGGCGGGGTGCCAGTGACGATCACGTCGCCGGGAAGCAGCGTCATGAAATGAGAGACATAGGACACGATCTTCGGGATCTTGAAGATCATGGTTGCGGTCGTTCCGGTCTGCTGCCGCTCGCCATTGACGTCGAGCCACATCGGCAGGTTCTGCGGGTTCGGAATCTCGTCCCTGGTGACGAGCCAGGGACCAATCGGGCCGAAGCTATCGTGCGACTTGCCCTTGGTCCATTGTCCCTGACGCTCGGTCTGAAAGTTGCGCTCCGACACGTCGTTGGCCAGGCAGTAGCCGGCGATGTGTGAAAACGCCGCGTCTTCGTCGATGTACTTCGCCCGCTTGCCGATGACGAGGCCAAGCTCGACCTCCCAGTCGAGCTTGGTCGAGCCGCGCGGTTTCTCGACCGGATCATTCGGGCCGGATAACGAGGTGGCAGCTTTCAGGAAGATGATCGGCTCGCTCGGAATAGGCGCTCCCACCTCAGCAGCATGGTCGCTGTAGTTCAGCCCGATCGCGACGAATTTGGACGGCGTCGGAACGGGAGGCCCGAGTCGCACGCCATCCGGCATGCGCGGCAGGCCGGCCGGATCGATCTCAGCGATCCGCCTCAATCCCTCGTCAGAGAGCACCTCTGCGGAAATGTCCTTCGCGTGCGAAGAGAGGTCGCGGACGTGGCCGTCCTTGTCGATGATGCCCGGCCGCTCCTTGCCTGCTTCGCCAAACCTTACGAGTTTCATCGTTTCGTTCCCTGATCTGGTTCACGCCGCAAAATACTTGAAGCGGTCGCCGTCGCGTTTGATGTAGCCGGCGTCGAAGTGGCCACCGATGACGAGGGTCCTGGTGTCGGCGAACCGCGAAAACAATTCCTTCTTGCTCTTGGTTGACTGCGCAGGATCCGAGTCCGGTGACGACGACCAATCCACATGCCACATCTGGCAGGGATGATGTGCTACGTCGCCGGTGAGCAGACCTTCCTCGCCCTCCGATTTGATGTGGATGCTGACGTGGCCAGGACTATGGCCCGGCGTCGGGATCAGCGTCAATTCCTCGCAGAGTTTGGCGTTCGGCGCGACCAGCTCAGCCTTGTCCGCGTCCATGATCGGCTTCACCGAATCCTCGAACACGGCCGCATGCGATGGCGTCGGCTTGTTGTCGCGCCAGTATTCGTATTCCGGCTTTACGAAGATGTAGCGCGCATTCGCGAACGTCGGCACCCACTTGCCGTCCACGAGCTTCGTGTTCCAGCCGACGTGGTCCACGTGAAGGTGGGTGCAGAAGACGGTGTCGATCGACTCCGGCGGATAGCCTGCTTTCGTCATGTCATCGAGGTAGGGCTTGTTGAGCTTGTTCCAGGTCGGCACATTGCGGCCTTCCTTGTCATTGCCAAGGCCCGTGTCGACGACGATGCGCCTGGTTGGCGTTTCGACGATCAGCGAGTGGATCGACATCTTCAGCTTGCCGGCCTCGGTCGCGAAGTCCGGAATGAGCCACGGCAACTCTCTGATCTCCTCGTAGGTCGCCTGCGGCAGGATGAAGCGCGTCCCGCCCTCCATTGCGATCTCGGTGACCTTGGTGATCTTGACCTTGCCGACCTTCCAGCTCATGCGACTTCCTCCACAACGCGCTGATTGTTCTTCTTGTCTTATCGGGCGCAGTCGACGACGACGGTACCGAGCTTGGTGCCGGCTTCCACCGCCAGATGCGCTTCGACAGTATCCTTCAGGGGAAACTGGGCCGCGACCATGTGGATTCGACGGCCGGCGGCCAGCCATTCGGCCATGCCGGCCTGTGCCTTGCGCTGCATCGGCATCGGCGTCAGCGGCAGCTGCATGCCGTAGACCGTCACGTTCTTGCTGGTCAGGATGCGAATGGTCACTTGCGGCTTCGGGTTGCCGCGAGATGCGTAGATCGCGACCGTGGAAAAGCGCGCCAGGACCTTTTCCGTGGTCTCGATGTTGCCGCCGAAGTCGACCTCGACGATGCGGTCGACGCCCTCTGGCGCGAACGCGCGGATGCGTTCGACCACGTTTTCCTGCTTGTAGTCGATAACGAGATCGGCGCCGGCCGCGCGCGCGATCTCGGCCTTCTTCGGCGAACTGACCGTGGTGATGACGCGGGCGCCGCCCCATTTCGCAAGCTGGATGCCGTAGTGACCGACCGCGCCGGCGCCGCCGGTGACCAGCACGGTCTGGTCCTTCACTGGGCCTGCGTGAAACAGGCACACCCACGCGGTCATGCCCGGTACGCCGAGAGTGGCGCCTTCTGCGAACGAGACGTTGGCGGGCAGGGGCGTGACGAGGTTTTCGTCGAGCGCGATATATTCCGCCGCGGTGCCAAATGCACGGCCGTTGCGCTGGCCGTTGTAGAGCCAGACGCGATCGCCTTCCTTGAAGCGCTTGGCGCCGGGGCCGACCTGATCGACGATGCCGGCGCCGTCGCTGTTGGCGATGACGCGTGGATACTCCATCGGATCGGCGCTGCCGCCGCGACGATAAGTGTCGGAAGGATTGACGCCGGAAGCCTCGAGCTTGATCCTGACTTCGCCCTGGCCCGCAGTCGGGGTCGGCATCTCGCCGTAGTTGAACACCTCGCGCGCTGGCCCCTGCCGGTCGTACCAGACTGCCTTCATTTCATTCCTCGAAAATCGTTCTTGTCGTGTTGGATCAGGACAGCGTGCCGCGGAACGCGCCACCGTCCAGCAGGAGGTTCTGCCCGGTGATGTAGCCTGCATGCTGGCTGCACAGGAATGCGCAGGCCGCGCCAAATTCGGCGGGATCGCCGAAGCGCCCGGCCGGATGCTCCTTCGAGCGTTGCGCGATCAGGTCGTCCACGGGCACTCCCTTCGCCTTGGCTTCGCCGGCCGAGTTCGAACGAATGCGATCGGTGACGAACGGGCCCGGGAGCAGGTTGTTGATGGTGACGCCGTTGGCGATGGTCTTGCGCGAGAGGCCGGCCACGAAGCCCGTGAGGCCGGCGCGCGCGCCGTTGGAGAGGCCGAGCGTGTCGATCGGCGCCTTCACGGCCGCGGATGTGATGTTGACGATGCGTCCCCATTTGCGCGCCATCATGCCGTCCACCGTCGCCTTGATCAGCTCGATCGGCGTCAGCATGTTGGCGTCGAGCGCCTTGATCCAGTCCTCGCGGCTCCAGTCGCGGAAATCGCCGGGCGGCGGTCCGCCAGCGTTGTTGATGAGAATGTCAGGTTCCGGGCAGGCCTTCAGCACCGCTTCGCGGCCCGCCGGGGTCGCAATGTCGCCAGCAATCGCCGTCACCTTGACCGGATAACGGGAACGGATTTCAGCGGCGGTCTTTTCCAGCGCTTCTGCGCCGCGTGCAATCAGCACCAGGTCGACCCCGTCGGCGGCCAGAAATTCGGCGCAGGCCTTGCCGAGCCCCTTGCTCGATGCGCAGACGATCGCCTTCTTGCCCTTGATGCCTAGATCCATGGCGTGTTCCTTAGCGTTTGACCTCTCGGCCGAATTTGAAGCAGCTTTCTTGTTCCGATGAAAGCCTCTCCAGCCGTTGCTTGAGCATATCAGCGCGGCGTGGCAAATGGTGCCGTCTGCAGGAACGCAACTTCGTGTAAGTCAAATTCACCCGGTCGACTTCGCCAAGTCGACCTTCACCGAGGTGAGGTGCCATGGCCGATCTGTTCGATGTCTCGAAGGAAGTGGTGCTCGTCACCGGCGCATCGCAGGGGTTGGGCCGGCATTTTGCGCGGCTGCTGGCGCTGCACGGTGCATCGGTCGTGGTTGCCGCGCGCCAGGTAGACAAGCTCGAAAGCCTCGCCGGCGAAATCAAGAGCAACGGTGGTCGCGCTGCTGCGGTGCGGATGGACGTCACCGATGGTGCCTCGATCGTGCAAGGGTTCAGCGCGGCCGAAACGGCGCTTGGGCCCGTATCCGTGTTGATCAACAATGCCGGCGTCGTCGTGGAAAAAGCGGCCGTCGATCAGACCGAAGCCGATTGGGACAAGGTGCTGAACGCGAACCTCAAGGGCTCGTTTTCGGTCGCCACCGAATTCGCCCGCCGCGCGATCGCTCGCAAGGCGGGCGGCAGCATCATCAACATTTCGTCCGTGCTTGGCGTCGGCGTGATGGGTCACGTCTCGACCTATTCGGCCTCGAAGGCCGGCTTGATCCAGCTGACGAAGTCGTTCGCGCTGGAATGGGCGTCCAAGGGCATTCGCGTCAATGCGCTGGCGCCCGGCTATATCGACACCGAGTTCAACCACGATTTCTGGGCGACGCCACCAGGCGAACGACTGATCAAGTCGATTCCGCAGCGGCGACTGGGCCACGAGAGCGACCTCGACGGCGCCGTTCTGCTGCTTGCCTCGCCGGCCTCGCGCTACATGACCGGCTCGGTCATCACCGTGGACGGCGGGTTCCTGCTCGCCTGATCTGATCTTTTTATTCCATCCAGACGCGGGGGTCGCCACCGCCGCCGCCGCTGGAACCCGTGCTAAGTAGGCCCCCGCAGGGACGGATTGTCGTCCTCTCTTAGCGGCCTTATGCCGCTGTCGCAAAATCATCAAAAAGAATGCGGGAAGGGGTTCCCAAACGAGATCACGGTTGCTAATACCCGCCCGCACCGCGGAGCTCCTTTTAGCCCGCGGGGACTGACTGGCGCGGGGTGGAGCAGCCCGGTAGCTCGTCAGGCTCATAACCTGAAGGTCACAGGTTCAAATCCTGTCCCCGCAACCAGTCCCACCGCAGACATCTCGGCCGCTGCCGCCCGCTCAGACGCCCTGAGCAGGCCGCAAGCTGGCCGTGGATGTCGATATCGACCGCGTGGTGCCGACCACGGGTGTATGACAATTTTCTTCACCAGCTCACGGATCCGTTGCCGTACCTGCGCGTGGCTCTCCGCCTGCAGCGCCACTTTTTCAGATCTCGCCGCACAAGTTGCCGCACGTTAAGGTCGAATTTCACGTCTGCAACGAAGGGGATTCCTGCGATGCCCGGCGGCCTTCCTGTGAAAGTCCGCTCCGCCGCCGAGGCGATCCGGCCCTTTCGTTGGCGAATATCGCTGACCTATGCGCTGACCGTGATCGAGGACTTGCTGGAGCTGTCGTATCCCTGGGCGACCGGCCTGGCAATCAATGGATTGCTGGCGCAGGACTACAGGATGGCAGCGCCGGTCATGATCGCTTGGCTGCTGCATACGGCGGTCGGCTGCGCGCGGCAAATGTACGACACCCGCCTCTACACCAAAATCTACAACGTCATCGTGGTCGACACGGTGGTGCGCCAGCGCCAGGCCGGAATCGAACCGACGGCGGTGGCAGCGCGCTCGACCATGTCGCGCGAGTTTGTCGCCTTCTTCGAGAAGGACATGCCGGTCGTCATCAACGCCGTGGTCGGCATCGTCGGCTCGGCCGCCATCCTGTTTTACTATGACCTTCTGATCGGCGCGGCGGCAGCCCTGTTGTTCGTCCCGGTTGCCGTCATCAACCGCAACTACATGCGCCTTTCGCTGGCGCTCAATGCGTCGCTCAACAATCAACTCGAGCAGGAGGTGAGAGTCATCGACGGAGCGCAGCCGCAAGCCGTTATGGACCATTTCACCGACGTGCGTACGTGGCGCATCAGGCTCTCGGACGCAGATGCGCGCAACTGGACCATCATCGAGGCGCTGTCGATGGTGGTCTTCGTCCTGGTGCTCGTGCGCGTCGCCTATCTACCGAACCCGGAGGCCGGCACCATCTTCGCGATCTTTTTCTATGTGTGGCGGCTGATGGAGAAGCTCGACCTCTCGCCACAAATTGTGCAGCAGCTCATGCGCCTGAAGGACATCCGCCGGCGCATCGAAGCCGGGATGCCCATCGAGGCGATCGGCGCGGAGCTGGAGCGTGAGGGAGTGGACAAGCGGCCGTCGCAGTGATCGTGCGAACGCAGCCATCTTCGACACGAACTCCGGTCTGCATCCGCCCTACAGCTGTTCGTAGCGACGATTGACGAACGTCGAGTAGACCGCGTTGGGTCCAGCCGAAACCGTGCTGGGCGTGGCTGTAGCCCGTGCTGGTGTGGGCCAACAACACGTTCACGGCAGCGATCCAGTCGGGCATCACAAGGTGCGTGGGATGGACGCCGGCACCGATACGCTGATTGCGCGACTCAAGGCACCTTGAGCACGGCCTTGCCCACGAAGCCGCGCTCCAGCAGTTTTGCGGCCACCTCTGCGATTTCGCCTATGTGGCCCGTTACGGTGATTTCCGGCCGCAGCTTCTGCTCCGCCACCAGGCGAACAAGTTCACCAAGACCAACTCCGGGCGGCTCCCGTCGGAATTCAAAGCCCATGACCAAGCCATAGAGGCTCGTTCCGCCGACGCGAAATTTCGCTGCATCGAATGTCGTATTCGAGCCGGCCGAGGCACCGAGCAGCACGCACACACCGCCGGGTGCCAGCATGCTCAGCGCCGCCGCCAGCGATTGCCCGCCCACCGATTCCAGGATGAGATCGTACGGACCGAATGTCGCCGCACCTGCAAGGTTGTCGCCAAGCCCGACCTCGTCGGCACCGAGCCGTCGTACCAGCGCCTCCTGGGCTTTGGAGCGAATCGCGCCGACGACCCTGGCTTCCTGCAGGTGGGCGAGTTGAAGGGCGAATGTGCCGACGCCGCCCGAGGCGCCGCTGATGAGCACGTTCCTGCCTTTCAGCGGACCGGCGAGTTGCAGCGCACGGCGCGCCGTCAGCGCGGCCACCGGCAGGGACGCAGCCTGCTCGCACGAGACATTATCGGGGATCGTCGCAGCCGAAGCTGGCGGGACGGCGATGAATTCGGCCCAGCCTGCCGAGCTGGCCGTGCAGACCACACGCGTGCCGGTGGCCGGCCCGTCGGCAGCCGGCTGTTCGACAATACCGGCCACGTCCCATCCGGGGCGCCATCCGTCCGTCGCTTCCTTCAGCGCCATGCGCGTCTCGCCGCGGTTGAGGGAGATCGCTTGCACCCTCACCAGCATCTCCGTCGTTGACGGTTGCGGTCGCGCGACCTCCTTCAGCACCAGGCGCCTCCGGTCGCTGCTATCGACTACTACAGCTGTCATGGTGGAATTGACCTGTGCGTTCATCCCTTCCTCCCTAGATACCTGTTCATTGAACAGTGATCTTTGAACAGATATAGAGCGAGTCGGCCTCCTGCAAGCTGCTCGGTCCGCTACCGGTCGCGCCGGCTGACGAGCCTGGAAGGAATCCGGGGCAGAGCGGCGAATTGCGCCGCCAAACGTCGCATGTCTGCTTCGAAGACTTGTGTTCTGCGATGCTGCTACTACGCTCCTTCTTCAACAAGGCTGGCGCCCGCCATCACCCGGTGACTGCCAAAGCCGAATTCCCGCCAACGATGTGGGATCCAAGAAACTCAAGGCTGCTGTCGGCAGTCCAACGGGAGGAGTGGAATGATCAGCTCGATCATCAAGTTTGCGGCGATTGCGTTGGCAGGGACCGCGATCGCATCGGCTGCGAACGCGCAGGTAAAGTTGCCGCCGACTGTGACGATGACGGCGTATGACACCGGTACGTCAGGTTTCAATATTGCCGTCGCCGTCGGCAAGATGATGAAGGACAAGTACGGCACCGATACGCGCGTCCTTCCCGCCGGCAACGACGTTGCCCGTCTGCAACCGCTGCGGATCGGTCGCGCCGCGATCTCAGCCATGGGCGCCGGCGTTTATTTTGCGCAGGAGGGCGTGTTCGAGTTTGCCACCAAGGAGTGGGGGCCGCAGGCGGTCCAGATCACGCTGAGCTCGATCGATTGCAACGGCCTCTCACTCGCCGTCGCCGGTGATGCAGGAGCGAAGACCATCGCGGACTTGAAGGGCAAGCGGGTCGGCTTCGTCGTCGGCTCGCCGGCGCTCAATCAGAATGCGCTGGCAATATTGGCATTTGCAAATCTCACCGCCAAGGACGTGAAGATCGTCGAGTTCGCGAGCAACAACGCGATGTGGAAGGGCGCGGTTAACAACGATGTCGACGCGCTGTTCGGCTCGACCATCGCCGGACCGGCCAAGGAGCTCGAGACCTCGCCGCGGGGCATCGTCTGGCCGCCATTGTCGCATTCCGACAAGGCGGGCTGGGAGCGCGTGCGTAAGGTTGGGCCGTATTTCACCGAACACGATGCGACCTGTGGCGCGGGGGGTATCAGCAAGGCCAAGCCGATCCAGATGGGCGCCTATCCCTATCCGATCTTTTCGGTCTACGCGAACCAGCCCGAGGAGGAGGTCTATGTGCTGACCAAGGCGTTGATCGACGGCTATGACGCCTACAAGGACAATGCGCCCGGCGCCAGCGGTCTTGGCGTGAAAGTGCAAACGAAGAACTGGGCGGTGCCGGTCCACAAGGGCGCGGTGAAAGCGCTGAAGGAAGCTGGCGCATGGAGCGACGACCAGGAGAAGCATAACAACGCGCTGATCAAGCGGCAGGAGGCTCTGCTGGCTGCGTGGGCCGACTTCAACAAAAACAGCCCGTCATCCGATCCGGCCAAATTCACCGAGGAATGGATGAAGGCGCGCAAGACGGCTCTTGCCAAGGCTCGCATGTCCGACACCTTCGAATGATGCGTCGATAAGGTTCTCTTTCAAGCATGGATGAGCCTGCGCTGCAGGCTCATCCATCACTCTAACGAGCGTGAAGCGCGCCTGACGGCGACTATTTTCTCGTAGCGTACGGCGCCGGACGTTGTTCCGGCTCTGAGCGCTGGTTACGATCCAAAGAAAAAACATGGAGACAGCGGATTGAATTGAGGAGGCGCTCAATGACATCGCGGCTACGTTCCCTTGCGCTTGGAGCGGCGGGCTTGCTGCTCCTTTCGGTCCCTACGCAGGCCGACGATTTTCCCTCCAAGCCGGTGACGCTGGTCGTTCCCTGGCCGGCGGGTGGGCCAACCGACGTTGCGGTGCGTGCCGTTGCCGACTCCGCGCAGAAGCATCTCGGTCAGCCGATCGTGATCGACAACAAGGGTGGAGGCGGAGGAACGGTCGGCATCGCGGCCATGGCCGCGAGCGCCAAGCCCGATGGCTACACCATCGGCCAGATTCCAATCACCGTCTTCCGCTTGCCGCTGATGCAGAAGACGACGTGGACGCACGACGACCTGACCTACATCATTCACCTGACCGGCTATGTCTTCGGCATCTACTCCAGCGCGTCAGCGCCGTTCACGAACTGGAAGGAGCTCGTCGCATACGCCAAGGCCAATCCGGGCAAGCTGACTTACGGCACGCCCGGCGCAGGCACCTCGCTGCACCTCGGTGTCGAGCAGATCGCCGAGAAGGCGGGCATCAAGTTTACCCACGTGCCCTTCAAGGGAACTGCGGAGGTGATTGCGGCAGTTGCTGGCGGCCACGTCATGATCGGCGCCGGCAGCATCGGCGCTGCCAGGCCGTTGGTCGAGGCAGGAAAGGCGCGTTACATGAACATCTGGACGGCCGAACCGCGCAGCGCGTTTCCTGGTGTTCCGACCCTCGTTGACCTTGGCTATGGCCTGGTCGTCGAGTCGCCCTGGGGAATCGCAGGGCCAAAAGGGATGCCGCCGAAGGCGGTCGCCAAATTGCACGATGCGTTCAAGAAGGCGATTGAGGATCCGGTGGTCCTCGAGGCGCTCGATCGTTACGAGATGAAGCCGAACTATAAGAATACGGCCGACTATGTCGCGGCAGTAAAGGAGCAAGTGCAGATCGAGAAGGCACTGATCGACCGGCTTGGGCTGGCCAAGAAGGAATAGCTCTTTCGTTGTGGCGATCGATTGAGACGTGGAGGCGCTGTGTCGCAGACGCTGTCCCGAGACGCCCAGACCTACCGGCCGGCGCGCTCGCGCGAGCCGTTCTGCTTGTGTCGCCCTGCTTGTGCGCCTTGCGGCTGAAGCGAGGGCGATGTGACCTGCGGCGTCAGCAGCCGCGGGATCTCGGCTGCCGGGACCGGTTTGCTGAACAGATGGCCCTGCAGCTCGTCGCATGCGCGATGGCGCAGAAATGCGTCCTGCTCGGCGGTCTCGACGCCCTCGGCGACGACGGTGAGGCCAAGCGCCTTGCCCATGCTGATGATCGCAGTGGTGATCGCTCTGTCTTCCTCGTTCTCGGCGAGGTCGCGGATGAAGGATCGGTCGATCTTGATCGTGTCGATGGGAAACTGCTTCATCAACGACATCGACGAGTAGCCGGTGCCGAAATCGTCGATCGCAAGCCGCACGCCGCGGCTGCGGATCGCATCTAGCACCCTGATGCCCTGCTCGACGTTCTGCATCACCATGCTTTCGGTGATTTCAAGCTGAAGCAGATGCGGCGCTAATCCGGTCTCGTGCAACACCTCGTCGAGATCGCGCAGAAGGTTTTCATCCAGGAATTGCCGCGGCGAAAGGTTGACCGCCATGGTGATCTCCGGCAGCCCCTGACGCTGCCATTCAACGTTCTGCGCGCAAGCCGTGCGCAGCACCCACCGCCCGATCGGAATGATCAGTCCGGTCTCCTCGGCAAGCGGGATGAATTTCATCGGTGGCAGGTCGCCGAGATCCGGATGGGCCCATCGCAGCAACGCCTCGACGCTGTTGACGCGGTTAGTGGCGACGTCGAGTTTGGGCTGATAGTGCAGCGCGAATTGGTTCTGATCGAGTGCTTTGCGGAGATTGGCCTCGAGCATCAGCCGTTCTATCGACTGGCTCGTGATCTCGGAGGAGAAGAAGCGCAGGTCATTCTTGCCATATTCCTTGGCGGCATACATGGCGATGTCAGCGTTCCGTGTCAGCGCCTGAGCATCGGTGCCGTTGTCCGGGTAGATTGCGATGCCGATGCTGCCGGTGGTGCGGCACTCATGGCCTTCGAGATGCATCGACGGCAGCAGGCACGCAAGGATCTTCCGCCCCGTAGCTTCGATCGCGTTGCGGTCGCGCACATCGTTCAGGATCACCACGAACTCGTCGCCGCCAAGCCGCGCGACGACGTCGCTTTCACGCAAACAACTCCTGAGTCGACCGGCGACCTCGACGAGCAGCGCGTCGCCGGCGGCATGGCCAAGGGAGTCGTTGATGATCTTGAACCGGTCCAGATCGATGAACAGCACCGCGCATTTGGATGCGTTGCGCCTTGCGACCTTGATCGACTGGTCAAGGAGCTGGTTGAACATCACCCTGTTGGGCAGGCCGGTCAGGCTGTCATGCGTGGCGAGATACTCGATGCGTTTCTCGGCTTCGCGCTGCTCGTCGGCGCGGTCGAAGGTTCGCAAGGCATGCGAGACGTTCTCCGCCAGCCGTTGCAGGAGTTCGACGAACTCGTCGGTGAAGGCTCCCTTTTCGGCGGCCATGAACAAGAGGACACCGGCGACGCCCCGCTGGCCATAGAGCGGCAGCGCGGCGCCGGCCTTCGAGCTCCTTCGCGGCAGCACCGGATAGGGCCATCGTACCGCCTTTTCGTTGGCGCGGGTGTCGTTGGCGACGCTGGGTTTGCCGGTCCGGTAAGCTGTTCCGGTCAAGCCGCGCCCTTCGGGGAAGTCAGCGCGCGGTGAATAGCGGCGTGATCGCATGATGTCGACGTTCGGTCCTGCTGATCCTGCGACGCGGAAAAAATCATCGCCGGGCTCGGCGAGAAAGATCGTCGTGGAGGTGAACTTGGCGCCCTTCACCGCCGCTTCGCAAACCATTTGATAAAGCTCGTCGCGCGTTTCAGCGCGCATGATCGCTTCGTTGGTGGCGCTGAGCGCGGAGAACATCCGAGACAGGCGCTGCTGCCGATCTTCGCGCTCGAACAGGTCCAGGCCGAACGATACGTTCTCGGCGATGTCCATCATCAATTGCTTGATGCCTTCATCCTTCCGGCCGGACGTTCGCGCGAAGAAGATGAGCAGAATGCCGACCGATTGGCCGCCCTTCAGGAGAGGAACGGCCGCGCAGCCATGCGGAAAGGTGTCCGCCTGGATCCAGGGCGACGTCCGCGGATCGGTCGTGACGTCGTGGCTGATGTAAAGCTGCTGTTCTCGGAATGCCGGACCATGCAGACCCTGGCCGTACTTGTCGTCCGGATCGATGGAGAGCGTTATTCCCTCAATTCCGGCTATGTGTCCGCCGGAAGCAGCCGCAAATTTCAGCAGCGGCGTATCCGGCTCCTTCACGAAGATTGCCGCGGCTCCAAGCGACTGCCCGCCTTTCGCGACGGAGTCGCAGACCAGCTGAAACATCTCATTGACATTGCGCGAGCGCAGAATTGCAGTGTTTGTCGCGCTGAGCGCGGCAAACATGTCGGATGCACGGCGGCGCGCGCGCTCGGCGCGTTGCCGCTCTGCTTCCGCCTCGAGGTTGCCAAGCGCAAAGGATACGTTCTCGACCAGACGTTTGAGCAGCCCGATGATCTCATGGTTGAGGGAGTAGGCTTCCTCCACATAGAACAGGAAGACCCCTGTACTCGCACCGGCTTTGAGCATCGGGACAGCAGCTGCGGCGCCATACGTTGGCTCGCTGGCATCGTCACGCCAAAAACGAAGCTTTTCATCATGTTGATAGTCGTTGGAAATAGCCGGCTGCCCGGTCCTGAATGCCGGGCCGGCAAGGCCATGCTCGCGGTCTGAGCGGGTGCTGATCGACATCCTGATGTCGGAAACGGGTTTCCCGCCGTAATCACCGGCGATCGCGACGAGGCGCAGCCAGTTGTTCTGTTCAGGCACCAGAGCGGCAGCACTCTTGAAGCCACCCTCATGTACCACGGCATCGCAAACCCGCTGGAAGAGCTCTTCCGGTGCGCGAGTCCTCAAGATGGCTTCGTTTGTGGCGCTGAGCGCCGCATACATTCGTGATTTGATCATCCGCCGAACCAATGATCGCAGGATGCGTGTTGTTTCCACAGCCGCAAGGCGAGGGTGCGGAGAACGAGGTTAACCTCTTGTTAAAGATTAGGATTTTCTTAAACTAAGAGTGTCCGGCCAGTCCGCTCATGAGGAACGGGAAACGGGTGGAAGCCGAAGGACACCTGCTCTAGCAAACGAGAAGTTCCTGAAAGAGGAGCCTGCTCATGAGCACGGCCGTAAACAAAAAGCGTTTGGAAGGACAATTCGACGATGTCGAGGCGCGTGTTGCATCGATCGGCTGGAGCAATGTGTCCGCCCACCTCGGCAGCTACGGCTGGGCGCCGCTCGGCAGGCTGCTGACCGCGGCCGAATGCGACGAGCTTGGCGGCCTGTATGATGCCGATGCACACTTTCGCAGTACTGTCGTGATGTCCAGGCATGGCTTCGGGCGCGGCGAATACAAGTATTTCGCCTATCCTCTGCCGTCTCCGATCGATGCGCTCCGCCCCGCGCTCTACACGGCGCTTGCGCCGATCGCTGACGCCTGGAATGACGCCATGGGCATTGACGTGCGCTACCCGCCCGCTCATGCCGATTTTGTCGAACGTTGTCACAAAGCCGGGCAGATCCGGCCGACGCCGCTGCTGCTGCGCTATGGCGAAGGCGATTACAATTGTCTGCATCAGGACCTTTACGGCGAGCACGTGTTCCCGCTGCAGGTGGTCATCCTGCTGTCGGAACCTGGGAAGGACTTCACGGGCGGCGAGTTCGTCCTCACGGAGCAACGACCACGCATGCAGTCGCGCGCGGAAGTCGTGCCGCTGGGCCGCGGTGAAGCGGCGGTGTTTGCCGTGCATCACAGACCCGTGCAGGGCACACGTGGGCGCTACCGCGTCAACTTGCGTCACGGCGTCAGCCGCCTGAGGTCCGGTCGGCGTCATACCGTCGGCATCATCTTTCACGACGCCAAATGAACCGGTGCAAGTGAATCCGATGCGCAACCGTCGTTCAGCCGAAAGGCCGAACATGCGCGCGCGCACATCTGTCGGCACAACCTCGGGAAACCGGGTACTATCTCGCGATGGACATCGTTGCGCGACAGGATTCGTTCTATGCGAGTGTGCCGGTCTTCCACGGCTTTGCGCGGCTGATGGATCCGGCGCTCTACGTTTCGCTGCCGGACGACTGGGTTGTCGGCATCGCCGACATCGTCCAGTCGACGACGGCGATTGCCGCGAAGCGCTACAAGACCGTCAACATGGCCGGCGCCGCGATCATCGCAGCGGTCACCAACGCGCTCGACCATCGCGAATTTCCGTTTGTGTTCGGCGGCGATGGGGCGAGCTTCGCCGTGCCGCCGGGCGATCTTGCGCTCGCTCGCGACGCGATGGCTGCGACGGCCGCCTGGGTGCGGGACGATCTTGGTCTCGTCATGCGGGTGGCGCTGGTCCCGGTCGCCGACATCCGTGCCAAAGGCTTCGACGTCCGCGTGGCGCGCTTCGCACCGTCGCCGAACGTGTCGTATGCGATGTTCTCCGGTGGCGGATTGGGGTGGGCTGAAGCGGCGATCAAGCGCGGAGAATTCGCAATTGAGCCCGCCCCGTCGGGCGCCGTCCCGGACCTGTCGGGACTTTCCTGCCGCTTCGAGGAAATTCCATCCGCGCGCGGCATCATTCTCTCGGTGGTGGTTGTGCCTGTGGCCGGTGCAGAAATCGCCGAGCTTCGCAGCGTCATGGAAAGCGTCGTAGCCTTGATCGAGAAAAGCCCGGACGCCGGGCGGCCGGTTCCTGCGGACGGCCCAACTTTGCGCTGGCCGGCTGCGGGATTCGATCTGGAGACACGCGCCACACGGCGCGGGCCACTCCTGGTCCGCCGTGCGGTCGTCGCTGCCGTTACCCTGTTCAGCTATGTGATCGTGCGCTACAGGATTCCCGTGGGCGGCTTTCTTCCACGAAAGTATCTCGCCGAGCTCGTAGCCAACACCGATTTCCGGAAATACGACGACGGTCTGCGCATGATCGTCGATTGCACGGAAGAGCTGGCGGCCGAGCTCGAAGGCAGGCTGTCCGCCGCTGCGGCGCGCGGCATCGTCCGTTACGGGTTGCACCGGCAGGATGCCGCGATGATGACGTGCTTCACGCCGGCGTTGACGCGCAGCGATCATCTGCACTTTGTCGACGGCGCCAGGGGCGGCTATGCCTCGGCAATGACGGCGCTCAAGACTGCGTTCGGATGACGGCGATCGCCACCGGTGTCTGTCAGGCATCTTGCGGAGTGGCGCTCAACATGATGGTCGGCACGTTGCGCGTGCCCGAGCGTACGGTGAGAACCTGGCTGCCCGGGCGACGGCCGGCTTTCGCGTCGGACGTCTCCACGCCTGCGTGCTGCAGCTTTGCCCGGGTCTCGGACGCGTCGGCGACGCGCCAGGCAAGTCCCCACAGCGAATCCGGCAGGTCGGAGACGCCTTTGGCCAGCGAATGGCCGATCTCCACGCGGACGCCACCGCAGACGAAAAACAGCAGGCGAGAGCCCCAGTCGGCATTGGTGCGATCGAGCGCAAAGTCCAGTCCAAGACGCCCACCGTAGAGCGCAACGGCGCGCTCGGGGTTCGGGCTGCGGATCACGACATGGTCGAGGCCGCTTACCGAGGAACTCACGGCCGCGGGGTTGGCCGGCGTCAGGGTTTCGACGATGGACAGCGCCACGCCGTGGGTGGAGGTGGTGGAGATTTCCGCGCACCGGCGCGTCATTCTGCCGGCGCCCGACGGGCTGTCGAAGGCCTGTTCGGTGATATCGCCGATGACAAGGCCGCGCCGGGACAGCTTGCGCACCGTTGCCTCGATATCGACGGCCTCGAAGCCGACGCGCTTCAGGCCCTCGCGACCTTCTTCGGCCGGTGAAATTTCAAACACGATATTGGCAAGCTGAAAGCGGCAGAGAGTCCTGCCGTTCGCAGACTGAAGCCGGTCGGCCTTGCGATCGAGCAGGAGCTCGTAGTCGGCGGTCGCCGCCTCGACGTCGTCGGCTTCGAAGGCAAGGTGGCTGACGGCAGTGATCATCGTCGGATTTCCGGTTGGCGAGAGCGTGACGAACAGGTCAGTTGGATGCGCCGCGCCCGATCTGCAGCACTGCGGCAATCCCTGCGTCGATCACCGATTGCGACATCGTGCTATCGCTCACCGCGCGCGACAACTGCAGCGCGCCCATCATCGTCGAGAAGATCGCGTACGCCTTCTCCTTGCGCTGCGTCACGCCGTCGGGCAGGGCGCTCGCAATGATGCCGAGCGTTTTGTCGAGTCCCTCGGTGAATGCCTCGCGGGTCTTGCGTGGATGACGTGCGATCTCCGAGCCAAGGGCTGCGACGCAGCACCCGCGGTCCGGACGATCGCGATGTATGGCGGTCAGATAAGTACGTACGATGGATTCTAGCGGGTCGCGGCCCTCGGCGCGGGCCTTGTCGATCTCTCGCTGCAGGTGCGTGCGGCTCTTCAGCGAAGCGGCGGCGATCGCCTCCTTGACCAGCGTTTCCTTCGACGCGAAGTGCGCATAGAAGCCGCCATGGGTCAGGCCCACATCGGCCATCAGGTCGACCACACCCGTCGCCTCGATCCCGTCCTTCCGAAATCGGCGCGAGGCGGCCTCGACCACTTTCTTGTGGGTCTCTTCCTTGTGTTCCTTGCCGTAGCGCATTGCTATGACATCTCCCGAAACTCGTGCTCCGTTCCGAAGTCTGCATCGTTTCGCGGTACACTCCACATGCGAACTTCGGAAACATGAGGAACACTAGCAACTTTATGGTTTCTAGTGCGGGTTTTGAGTTCGAAAATCCTGCGCCGAACTCACCGCGAAGTTGGCAGGAGTTTCAATTCACCGCACCAGTGCCGGTTTCAACCGGGATATTGGAGGCTCCCACTTTGTGAACCATACCGACAATGCCGCACAAATACCGTACACCACCATGGAAACTCCTGCGAGCAGGAACAGGGTCCATCCCGGAGCGTCGAGCGTCAGTAGCAGCGCCCCGCCGCAGGCGACCGTCACCAGGCGTCCGCTTTGCGCGAGCACCGGCCCGAGGATCTTGCCGGACCCTTGCGATGCGAAGTAGAGGCTGAGGGCCAGTCCAAGAAAGCCGAAGGCCGGACCGGCGAGATGGAAGTATTGCCGCGCCGATTCGAGCACGCGCGGATCGTCGGTGAAATTCGCCGACCAGAGGTCGGGCGCGATCGCAAGGACGATGCCGATTGAGCCGACGACACACGCTGACAGTAAACCTGCCGCCCAGGCGACTTTGCGGGCCCGTTCGATGTTGCCGGCGCCGACATTCATGCCGACGATCGGTACCGACGCCATGCCGATCGAGGCCGCGATCGGCACCAGCATGAACTCCAGTCGTGCACCGACGCCATAGCCGGCCAACGTCACTGTGCCGTAGCGCGACAGCAGCCGCGTGAAGATCAGCACGGTGGCGACGGATTGCAGGGGCGACAGACAGGCGATGGCGCCGACCTTCAGGATGTCGAAGAACATGCCGCGCTGCAGACGGAAGGTATGCAGCGTCAGTTGCAGCCGGCTGCGGCTGTTTAGTGCACAAGCGGCGAGAAAGAGGGTCGCGGCGGCATAGGCGATCAACTGGCCCGAGGCGACGCCCCGCATGCCGAATTGCGGAAAGCCGAAGAGACCAAGGCCAAGCGTACCGCCAATGGTGATCTGAAGTGCGGCGGTCGCGAGCAGCGTCACCGACGGCAGCTTCATGTTGCCGGTGCCGCGCAGGATCGAGGCGAACGTGTTGGTCAGCCAGACGCCGATCGCGCCGGAGAACAGCACGTTCGAATAGGCGACCGCCTCATCGAGCACGCGGCCTTCGCCGCCGAGCAGCGCGAAGAATGTCGGACCAAACGTCAGCAGCACCAGGGTGAACAACAGGCCGCCGCACAGGCCGATCACCAGGGCATGGGCGGCGAGCGTCGACGCACGTCCGACATCACCGGCGCCCAGCGCGCGACTGACTGCGGACGAGACGCCGCCGCCCATCGCGCCCGCCGACATCATCCCCATTAGCACGATAAAGGGAAACACCAGCGCGATCGCGGCGAGTGGCTCGAGACCGAGACGACCGATGTAGCTCGTCTCGGCGATCACGACGAGCGTCGCAGCCGTCATCGACGCCATGTTTGGAAGCGCGAAGCGGACCAGGATCGACAGAACCGGGCCCTCAAAGATCGGATTGGCCGGAGCAATCCGCGGCGTCCCATCGACCGTGTTGTCTGTCATTGCTTATTCCCTGCGCCTGATCGGCGACGCCTGAAATATTATTATCATCATACAAAAATTAAAGAAGGACCCATGGGTCCGTTGTTCGTCATGGCTGCAATGCGAACAGAGGGATGGTCAGAGTTTGGCCGTCCGCGGCCCCCATGACGTTCGCCACACGACCAAGGCGGTGGTCAGCCCCAACATTGTCATCGAAGCGGCAGCCAGCATGAAGAAACTCGTGTCGGATGCATTGATCGAGGTGAGCCACGCTCCGCCGATGACGACGAAGATCAACCGCCCGGTTTGCGAAAGCACCGGACCGATGATCTTGGCAGCACCCTGCGAGGAGAAATAGAGCGCCGAGTTGAGGCCCATAAACGCAAGCATCGGGCTCGATATGTGAAGGTACCTGCGGCTCGCATCGCGCACGCTGGCGTCGGCAGTGAACATGCTCACCCACAGATCAGGAAAGATCGAAAGCAGGGTGCCGATCAGGCCGAGCGCAGTGAAGGCGACTGCGGCGGCGGTCCAGGCGACCTGTCGGGCTCGGCCGATCCTGTTGGCACCGATCGCCATGCCGACCATAGGCGTCGCGCTGATGCCGATCGCGAAGGCAATCGACGTCAGCATGAATTCGAGCCGCGTGCCGATGCCGTAGCCTGCCAATACCTCGGTGCCGAAGCGGGCGAGCATCGAGGTCAGGATCGTCACCGTGAGAACCGACTGCAACGGCGAGAAGACGGACACCGCACCGACCTTCAGGATGTCGAAGAACATTTCCTTCCGGAAACGGAATCCCCTCAAGGTCAGCAGGACGCGACTGTTGCCGGATGCGAGAAACCAGCCCATGACGAGAATGCTGAACGAGAAGGCTGTCAATGTACCGGCGGCGACGCCCGGCAGGCCGAGCTGCGGAAAAGGGCCGAGTCCGAGTGCGAGCGCGCCGCCAAGCGTGATCTGAATTGCGGCCGAGGAGAACACCAAAGCCGACGGCAACTTCATGTTGCCGGTTCCGCGCAGGATTGACGCAAACGTCTGCATGAACCACGGGATCACGGCGCCGCCGAAGAAGATCTGGATATAGCTCATGGCGTCGTTCAAAACGCGCCCGCGTCCGCCAAGCAAAGTCAGCAGGTCGCGGCCGAATAACAGCATCACCAGCATGAAGGTGAGGCCGAAACATGTGGCGATCATGAGCGCGTGCAGCGCCAGCGCGGAGGCGCGTGCATCGTCGCGGGCGCCGAGCGCACGTGCGATCGCGGAGCGGACGCCACCGCCCATCGCGCCACCGGACATTGTCATTGTCAGCATGATGAACGGAAAGACCAACGCCATCGCCGCGAGCGGCTCGGTGCCGAGCCTGCCCACGTAGGAGGTCTCGGCGATCACCACGCTCATGCCGGCGCACAACGCGAGTGTGTTCGGCGTCGCAAGCTTCAGCAACCGCATCAGGATCGGATCGTCGAGCAACGGGTCGAATGGCGGCTGCCCCGGCGGCTCGGGAGCGGAAGATCCGCTGTCGCCGGAAACCCGTGCGGCCTGGGATTTTGTCATGTGTGTTTCCGGATAACGGGCCGACCCAATTTCGTTCACCGCGTGGCTCTCAGCTCCGTGCCCCAGGAGGTGGCATGGACCGCGACCGCGGTGAACAGGCCGAAAGCCGCCATCGCGGCGCCGGCCAGCACGAAGAACCAGATGTACTCCGCGCCGACACTCAACAGCCAGAAGCCGCCGAAGATCACGACCGAAAGCCGGACTGTCTGGGCCAGCACCGAGCCGAGCACCTTTGCCGCCCCTTGCGACGAGAAATAGAGCGAAACGCCTACGCCCAATAACGAGAACATGGGCCCGGCGATCAACAGGTATTCGCCGGTCGCCTTGCGCACGAACGGGTCGTCCGTGAACCAGCCGGTCCACAGGTCGGGAAAGATCGCCAGCGGCGCGACCAGCGCGCCGACGCCGAGCGCCGAGATTACCGCGCCGGTCCAGGCCACGCGTCGTGCGCGGGCGATCTGTCCCGCGCCCACCGCCATGCCGACCATTGGCACCGAGGCGACGCCGCAGGAGAACGCGATCGAGGTGAGGAAGAACTCCAGACGCGCGCCGATGCCGTAGGCCGCGAGCACTTCGGGGCCGTATTGCGCGAGCATCGAGGCCAGCATGCCGGCCGTCAACACCGATTGCACCGGGTAGAAGCAAGCCAGAGCACCGACTTTCAAGATATCGGTGAACATCTCGCGATGAAAACGGAAGTGCGGCACCCGCAACGTGATGCGGCTGCGGCCGCTGAGGATGAACCATCCCATCACCAGGACGCCGACGGCGACGCCGCTAAGCTGACCGACGGCAATGCCGCGAATGCCCAGTTGCGGTACACCAAACAGGCCGAGACTGAGCACGCCGCCGAATACGATCTGGCAGACCGCGGATGAGAACACGATGGCCGAAGGCAGGATCATGTTTCCCGTCCCGCGCAAGATCGCCACCAGTGTGTTCATCAGCCAGATCAACACGACGCCGGAAAAATAGATCTGCGCGAACGCCAGCGCCTCTGCAAGCACGGCACCGCGCCCGCCCATCCACGTCAGCAACTGCTCGCCGAAGTTGAGCAGGGCAATGCTGAACGTTGCGCCGACGGCCAGGCCGATCGCGAGGGCATGCAGCGCCAGCGTCGACGCGCGTAGCGTGTCGCCGGCGCCGAGGGCGCGCGCAATCGCCGAGGCGACTCCGCCGCCCATCGCGCCGCCGGACATCGTCATCATCAGAATGATCAAGGGAAACATCAGCGCGATTGCCGCCAGCGGCGCGATCCCGAGAATACCGATATAGGTCGTCTCGGCGATCAGCACGCTGATACCGGCACCCATGGCGATGATGTTGGGTGTTGCCAGTCGCAACAGCGTCGGTGTGATGGCGCCGTCGAGGATCGGATTCCGAACAGGGCGCGCTCGCGGAGCTGGCGCCGGCGGCTCGGCCGCGGCGATCTCCGTCTGTCCAAGATCGGCCATGTCTCCTCCCGGATCCGCCGGATGTTTTGCACCGCGGCGCTCTTTTTGGTTCTGGCCGTCAAATAAGGGCAGTCGGCTCAAACGGGGGCGGTATAGCACCATCGTTCGGGCGGTTTACGCGCGCCTGGCGCATGTCACCAAGGCAGCCCGCGCAGGTCGATCGTCCCGCCGCGCGGTGCCAACTTCAGGTCATAGACGAAAGCCGCCATCACGTCGAAACGGACGCGCCCCTGTGGCTGTTCGGCGAATACGGCGCCTTCGAACTGGCGCCAGCCGAGCTGGCGATAGAACTCATAATTGTGCGGTTCGCAGAACAGCACGGCAAAGTCCTTGTCCTCGCTGGCGAAGCACTCCATGGCCGCGCACATCGCTGCGCTCGCAAGGCCTGATTTACGCCTGTCCGGGTGGGTCGCCACACCGCCGATACCGCCGATTGTCACCTGCACGTCATTCCACAGAGCGCTCCGCGTAAAGAGCCCGACATGACAGACAAGCTCATGGGATGGCGCGCCCTCGCGCACCAACACACGTCGGTCGGCGTGGCCCCAGACCACGTCGCCCCAGACCAGCGTTTTCACCACATGCGGCGGCCAGACCACATGCAGGAGCTGTTCCGCCGCTTCCCATGACGGGCCTCCGGGGCTAATGTCGATCCGCATGTTGACCTTCGCAAAGCTGCGAAACCAAAATCGTGGTGCCGCGTTGGTCAGGACTTTCCCACAGAACCGGACTTAGGCCCATGACCTTTACGCTTCCGAATTTGCCCTATGCCTACGATGCGCTCCAGCCCTACATGTCGAAGGAGACGCTGGAATACCACCACGACAAACATCATCAGGCGTATGTCACCAACGGCAACAACCTGCTGAAAGGTACCGAATTCGAGGGTAAGTCTCTTGAAGATATCGTGAAGGGCTCGTTCGGCAAGAATGCAGCCCTCTTCAACAATGCTGGCCAGCACTACAACCATCTGCACTTCTGGAAGTGGATGAAGCCGAACGGCGGCGGCGAGAAGCTGCCGGGTAAGCTCGAAGCAAAGATCAAGTCTGATCTCGGCGGCTACGCGAAGTTCAAGGACGATTTCATCGCCGCAGGTGTCGGCCAGTTCGGCTCGGGCTGGTGCTGGCTTGCAGTGAAGGGCGGCAAGCTGGAGATCATGAAGTCTGCGAACGGCGAAAGCCCGCTGGTCCACGGCGCAACGCCGATCCTCGGCTGCGACGTGTGGGAGCATTCCTACTACATCGACTATCGCAATCGCCGGCCGGACTACCTGAAGGCGTTCGTCGAGAATCTCGTGAACTGGGAGTACGTCGACGAGCTGTTCTCCAAGGCTTGATTGTCCAAGGTTTGATTGTTCAAGGCTTGATCGCCAGGCGCCCAACGGAAGCCAGAGCATCAAAGAAGGGGCCGCCGCGAGGCGGCCCTTTTGTTTGGTTCTCGCTTGTCCTCGGCCCTGGCTCGGTGCTGTCCTGCGATAACCGGGACCCGCCTGAAGGCGAGACGCTCGCGACCTTCGCCCCGTGCAACCAACGGATTTTCTGAGACGAGTCAGTAGCTTGGTTCGCACCTGGCTGCTGGACATGCAAAATGTTATAATGTAACATTTCTGAATGTCGTCTCATACGCACTCACACGATCACGATCACGATCACGCCCACCACGGCCATGCGCACGCCCATGCGCCGGCCTCGCCGCATCCGCCGATGGCGCTGCCGCTGTCGTTCATGCGGTTGTCGATCGGCGTGCGGCTTGCAGTCGCGGTTCTTGCGAGCGCGGTGTTGTGGTGCGCCGTCTTGCTGGCGATGAGGTAGGTCATGGGCGCTCTGACACTTCGCAACGTCACGCTGGGCTACGACCGACATCCGGCCGTGCATCACTTGAGTGGTGAGGTGACGCCGGGCGCGCTGCTTGCCGTTGTCGGCCCGAACGGCGCCGGCAAATCTACGCTGTTTCGCGGCATCGTTGGCATGTTGAAGCCGCTCGCCGGCACGATCTCGCTCCACGGTGCAAATGCGCGTGATGTCGCCTATCTGCCGCAAGTCGCCGACATCGACCGCAGCTTCCCGATATCCGTATTCGATTTTGTCGGCATGGGATTGTTGCGCCGGACCGGCTTGTTCGGCGGCATCGGCCGCCGCGAGCGCCTTGCGATCGAACAGGCACTGCAAGCAGTCGGCCTGACCGGGTTCGAGGCGCGGGCGATCGGCACGCTGTCGGGCGGCCAGATGCAGCGGATGCTGTTTGCGCGGCTTCTGTTGCAGGATGCGCGAATTATCGTCCTCGACGAACCGTTCAACGCCATTGACGCCAAGACCTCCGCCGACCTGCTCGATCTGGTTCGCCGCTGGCACGCCGAAGGCCGCACGGTGCTGGCGGCGCTGCACGACATCGAACTCGTGCGCGCCACGTTTCCCGAGACGCTGCTGCTGGCGCGAGAGCCGGTCGCCTGGGGCGACACGGCGGATGTGTTGACCACCGATAACCTCGCGACCGCACGGCGGATGTGCGAAGCGTTCGACGAGCATGCGGCTGCCTGCATCGTGGATGCGCCGTCGTCGGCTCGCGCCGCCTGATCCGCCATGATGTACGATGTGCTGATCGCGCCGTTCGTCGAATTCGAGTTCATGCGCCGTGCGCTGGCCGGCGTGCTGACGCTGGCGCTGGGTGGTGCGCCGGTCGGCGTGTTCCTGATGCTGCGGCGGATGAGCCTCGTCGGTGACGCCATGGCGCATGCGATCCTGCCGGGCGCCGCTATCGGTTTTCTGCTGTCGGGCCTCAATCTGATCGCCATGACGGTCGGTGGCCTGATCGCCGGCTTTACCGTCGCGATTCTCGCAGGTCTCGTCGCGCGCATGACAGAGCTGAAGGAGGATGCCTCGCTCGCGGCGTTCTATCTTTTCTCGCTGGCGCTCGGCGTTACCATCGTCTCGATCCGCGGTACCAACATCGATCTCCTGCATGTGCTGTTCGGCAACGTGCTGGCGCTGGACGACCAGACCCTGCTGGCGATTGCGATCAACGCTACGGTAACGATGATCGTGCTGGCACTGATCTGGCGCCCGTTGGTGATGGAATGCGTCGATCCGTTGTTTCTGCGCTCGGTGAGCCGGGCCGGCGCGCCCGCGCATCTGGCTTTTCTCGCGCTGGTCGTCATCAATCTCGTCAACGGCTTTCACGCGCTCGGCACGCTGCTCGCGGTGGGATTGATGGTGCTGCCGGCCGGTATCGCCCGGTTCTGGGCGCGCGACATATCCACCATGATGATGGTGGCCGTGGCTGCGGCAATCGTCTCCGGCTATGCGGGGCTGGTGCTGTCGTTCTTCACCAAGGTGCCGCCCGGGCCCGCAATCATTCTCGTGACCGCGTTCGTCTACCTGGCCTCGCTGCTGTTTGGACCTGTCAGTGGCTTGCTGCGGCAGATGTTTCCCGGTCGTCATCTGGAGGCGTGAGGTCGTCATGCTGAGGCATGCAGTTGTTCGAATGGTTGTGTTGATCGCTGCGCTCGCGGCCGGAGCCGGCATGGCCCAGGCGCAGGACAAACTGAAATTGGTCGCGAGTTTCTCGATCATTGCGGATTTTGCCAGGAACGTCGGCGGCGATCGGATCGATATTTCCACGCTGGTCGGGCCTGGCAGTGATGCGCATGTCTACACGCCGACTCCGGCGGACGCGCGCAACGTGGCGGCAGCGAAGCTTGTGATCGTCAACGGACTGGGGTTCGAGGGCTGGCTCGCGCGGCTGGTCAAGTCGGCAGGCAACAAGTCGACCATCGTCACCGCCACCAAAGGCATCGCCGCCCGCAAGGACAAAACCGATGCGCACGGCCACGGCCACGACCATGGCGACGCCGATCCCCATGCCTGGCAGTCGGTGGCCAACGCCAAGGTCTATGTGGCCAATATCCGTGATGCGCTGGTTGCTGCCGACCCCGCGGGCGCCGCCGACTATCGGGCCAATGCGGAGGGCTACCTTGCGAAGCTCGATGCCCTGGATCGCGAGGTGCGGGATGCCATGGTGCAGATCCCTGCCGAGCGCCGCAAGGTGATCTCGACCCATGACGCGTTCGGCTATTTTGCAGACGCCTACGGCATTGCGTTCATAGCTCCGCAGGGTGTCTCGACCGAGGCCGAGGCGACCGCGCGCGACGTGGCGCGGATCATCACCCAGATCAGGGCACAGAAGATTCCGGCCGTATTCCTGGAAAACGTCAGTGATCCGCGCCTGATGCGGCGGGTTTCCCAGGAATCCGGCGCCAAGCTCGGCGGCACGCTGTTTTCCGACGCGCTGACGGACGAAAAGGGCTCCGCCCCCACTTACATTGATATGATCCGTTACAATATAAAGGCGCTGACAAGCGCGCTGGCCGACTAGGCTGGCACCGCTTCCTTGAGAAATTCCCCGCCACCCCTTCGCGATGCCGGCGTGCTTCCGAAAGGTGAGGCTCGTTTCTGGAGTCTTCGATGTCCGCTCCCGCGTCCGAAAAGATCCCCGTAACCGTGCTGACCGGCTATCTCGGCGCCGGCAAGACCACGCTGTTGAACCGCATCCTGTCCGAACAGCATGGCAAGAAGTATGCGGTGATCGTCAACGAATTCGGTGAGATCGGCATCGACAACGATCTCGTCATCGGGGCGGACGAGGAAGTGTTCGAGATGAACAACGGCTGCATCTGCTGCACCGTGCGCGGTGATCTGGTGCGCATCCTCGACGGACTGATGAAGCGCAAGGGCAAATTCGACGCGATCATCGTCGAGACCACGGGGCTCGCCGATCCGGCTCCCGTCGCGCAGACGTTTTTCGTCGACGAGGACGTGCAGAACAACGCGCGGTTGGATGCGGTCGTCACCGTGGCCGACGCCAAGTGGCTGAGCGATCGGCTGAAGGACGCGCCGGAGGCGAAGAACCAGATCGCGTTCGCCGACGTGATTGTGCTGAACAAGACCGATCTCGTCTCCAAGCCTGAGCTTGCCGAGGTCGAAGCGCGCATTCGCGGCATCAACCCGTACGCCAAGGTGCATCGGACCGAGCGTTGCCAGGTCAAGCTCGAGGACGTGCTGGAGCGCGGCGCGTTCGATCTCGATCGCATCCTGGAGATCGAGCCCGAATTTCTCGAGGCCGGTGACGATCATGACCACCATCATCATGATCACGACCACCACCACCACCACGGTCACGACCATCATCACGATCATGCACACGGCGGCTTGAAGCATTATCACGACGAGGAGATGCAATCGATTTCGATCCGCACGTCGAAGCCGCTCGACCCCGACAAGTTCATGCCGTGGCTGCAGGCGCTGGTGCAGCGCGACGGCCAGAAGATCCTCCGCTCCAAGGGCATCCTGGCGTTCAAGGACGATGACGATCGCTATGTCTTCCAGGGCGTGCACATGATGCTGGAGGGCGATCACCAGCGGAAGTGGAAGGACGATGAGAAGCGCGAAAGCCGCATCGTCTTCATCGGTCGCGAGTTGCCTGAGCAGGCGATCCGCGAAGGCTTCGAGAGCTGCATCGCGTCGTGAGCACAGGCTTCGATTCAACTGGCCCGCAGGCGTCGGTTGCCTCGGTCACCGACCGGGTCCGCCGGATCGAGATTGGTGCGCCGGTGGCGGCGGCCTGCTTTCTCGGGGACAAGGCTGCATTCGTCTGCGCGGAGGAAAGCGTCGCGCTCGTCGGTGCCGACAATGTCGTGACGAAAGTTGACGTGAACGGGGGCGGCATTCTCTGCTCGGCCTCGGACGGCAAACGCCTGGTGCTTGGCGGCGACGACGGCAGGCTGGTCGCGCTCGACAGCAAGGGCCGAACGCAGGTCCTTGCAACCGACGCGAAGCGACGCTGGATCGACAACGTCGCGCTGCATTCCGACGGCTCGGTCGCCTGGTCGTCCGGCAAGACCGCGTTTGCGCAGCAGCCGAAGGGCGAAGCCCGCTCGCTCGACGTGCCGTCCACCGTCGGCGGTCTGGCGTTTGCGCCGAAGGGGTTTCGACTTGCAGTGGCTCACTACAACGGCGTCACCATGTGGTTTCCAAACATGGCGGCTTCGAAACCCGAATTTCTCGAGTGGAAGGGCTCGCATCTCGGCGTCAACTTCAGTCCGGACGGACGGTTCATCGTCACCACCATGCACGAATCCGCTCTGCATGGCTGGCGGCTCGCCGACAACAAGCACATGCGCATGAGTGGTTATCCGAGCCGCGTGCGTTCGATGTCGTGGACCGTCGGCGGCAAGGGCCTCGCCACATCCGGTGCAGACTGCGTGATCGTGTGGCCGTTTGCGAGCAAGGACGGTCCGATGGGCAAGGAGCCGGGCATGCTGGCGCCGCTGCCGGGCAAGGTCACGGCGGTCGCCTGTCATCCGAAGAGCGACATTCTCGCCGCCGGCTACAGCAACGGCACGGTCATGCTGGTGCGCCTCAATGACGGTGCGGAGATTCTCGCTCGCGCAAAGGACGACGTTGCGGTGTCGGCACTGGCCTGGGATGCGAAAGGCGCAACGCTGGCGTTTGCGACCGAGCAGGGTGCGGCCGGCCTGCTGACGCTTTAGTTCCTTCACGATTGGCGGCAGTTCGCAGTATTCGTCGTGCGGCAGCGGGCCGCTCGCCAGGAACCTCGTTACATCCGTGAACGTTATCCCAGTGATCAATCGGGGAAAACGCGCGTGATGAAACCACGGTTAGACGAAGGACAGAAGCCGACACGGCAGGACCGCGTGTTCGGCGTTGCGATGCTGATCGCGGGCCTCTTGATTGCGGGCATTTCGCTGACACAGATGCGATCGGACAGCGGCGCGCGTGCGCAAGCGACGCCGCCGGCCGCTGCGCCGCCGGATCGGCCCGCAGAACCGATGCCAGGCGGCGCGCGGCCAACCACGCCCGCACCGGAACCTGCGCGCCCGCAAAGCAATCCTCAGGACGATAACGGCTCGACGACGGGCAGTTCGCCGTCCACGCCGCGGACGGGGGATCGCCCGCCTGTTACCGGCACGCCGTTGCCGCCTGCGCCGGCGGAGAAAGCGGCGCCGCCGATCGAGCCGCGGAAATAGATTGCTTAGTGCACGATGAAATCAGGTCTGTAAGGTCGACGACACACATCCGGCGTGATCCATAGCAGTTCGAAGAACGGCGCCGCTTTGCTCGCCCCATAGCCGTTGGAAGAACGGCGTCGCTTTGCTCGTCTAAGGAAAGCGGAGATCCAGTATTCGGGAGCCGCAGCGTTCCTATCGCCATGCCGCGGAGTACTGGATGCCCGCCTCCGCCGGCACGACGACAACTGGAACTCATCATGCCTTAGCGGCGGGGTCGCGCCCGGCGGAGCCCATAGGGCGAAGCCGGGTCACCGCACCAGAACATTCCGGAACTGCCACGGGTCGCTGGTGTCGATGTCTTCCGCAAACAGGCCGGGACGATCGGTGAGCGGCGTCCAGTCGGTGTAATAGCCCTTGACCGGGCCGAGATACGGCTTCTGGATTTCGAGGCAGCGGTGGAAATCCATCTCGTCGGCTTCGACGATGCCGGCGTTCGGATTCTCGAGCGCCCACACCATGCCGGCGAGCACCGCCGATGACACCTGCATGCCGGTCGCGTTCTGATATGGCGCGATGCGACGCGTTTCTTCGATCGAAAGCTGCGAGCCAAACCAGTAGGCGTTCTTCGCGTGGCCGTAGAGCAGCACGCCGAGTTCGTCGATGCCGTCCTCGATCTCGTTCTCGTCGAGGATGTGCCAGGCAGGCTGCATCTTGCCGGCGGCGCCGAACATCTCGTGCAGCGACAGCACCGCGTCGTTGGCCGGATGGTAGGCGTAGTGGCAGGTGGGACGGTAAACGACACGCTGGCCGTCGCGCACGGTGAAGTAGTCCGCGATCGAGATCGACTCGTTGTGCGTGACGAGGAAGCCATATTGCGGGCCTGGCGTCGGACACCAGGAGCGCACGCGCGTGTTGGCGCCGGGCTGCAGCAGGTAGATCGCCGCCTTGCAGCCGAAGTTGTGTTCGCGTCCGTTCGGCGGCATCCACTTCTCGTGGGTGCCCCAGCCGAGCTCGGCGGGCTGCAAGCCTTCCGAGACGAAGCCTTCGACCGACCAGGTGTTGACGAAAACGTCGCGAGGCTTCGGTTTCTTGGAGCGCTGCGTGTCGCGTTCGGCGATATGGATACCCTTGACGCCGAGTTTGCGCGCGAGCTCGCCCCAGCCTTCGCGGCTCCGGGGCTCGTTGATTGCGAGACCGGTATCGTTGGCGAGATTCACCAGCGCCTGCTTGACGAGCCACGACACCATGCCCGGATTTGCCCCGCAGGTGGACACGGCGGTCGGTCCGGCCGGATTCTTGTGTTTTGCCGCGAGCAGGGTCTCGCGCAGCGCGTAGTTCGAGCGCTTCTCGGGGCCGGCGCTCTTGTCGAAGTAGAATCCGAGCCACGGCTCGATCACAGTGTCGATATAGAGCGCGCCGATTTCGCGGCACATGGTCATGATGTCGACCGACGAGGTGTCGACCGACAGGTTCACGCAAAAGCCCTGGCCGCCGCCTTCAGTCAGCAGCGGAACCAGCAGCTCATGGTAGTTGTCCTTCGTCACGGCCTGCTTGATGAAGCGCACGCCGTGCTTTTTCGCGAGCGCGCCGTCCTCGTGCGGATCGATGATGACGAAGCGCGACTTGTCATAGGCGAAGTGGCGTTCGATCAGCGGCAGCGTGCCTTTGCCGATCGAGCCGAAGCCGATCATCACGATCGGGCCTGAAATTTTCGCATGAACCTGCGAGTCGGGCGTGGTCATCAGTGCATTACTCCGGAAAAACGACGGGTGAGCAGAAGCATCAGCCGTTGCGCGGCTTCAAAGCCGAAATGGCGGGTGAAATCAAGCGCAACTATGTAAATTCCCAGCGGCAGGTGGCGAGCGCCAGATCGACGAACGTGCGCACCTTGGCCGACAAAAGACGTGACGCCGGATAGACGAACTGGATCGGCAGCGCAGGCCGTTCAAATTCCTCGAGCACGATCTGCAAACGGCTCTCCTTGATGGCATCTGCAGCCTGATAGGCGAGCACCATGGCGAGCCCGCCGCCTTCGGCAGCGTACCAGACGGCGCTGTCGGCAACGTTGGTGGTGTAACGTGACGCCACGGTGACGCGCTGCTCCACGCCATTGACGAGAAACCGCCATGCGACGGAATCGCCAAGGCCGCCGAAGGTGATGGTGTCGTGTGCGCGCAGTTCTTCCGGCACGCGCGGAACGCCGCGGCGCGCGAGATAGGCGGGCGAAGCCACCACCACCCGTCGCGTCATGCCGGCCCGGCGCGCGATCAGACTCGAGTCGTCGAGGTGGCCGATCCGCAGTGCGAGATCGATGCCTTCTTCCACCAGATTGACGATCCGGTCCGACAGCATCAGCTCGCCAGATACCTCGGTGTGGCGCTTCAGATAGGCCGCCATCAGCGGCCCGACATGGATGCGCCCGAAGGTGGCGGGCGCGGTCACGAGCAGGCGTCCGGAGGGAACATGGCGTTCCGCCTGCGCCGAGCTTTCCGCTTCCTGCACTTCGGCAAGGATGCGCCGCGCCCGCTCGAGATAGCGCGCGCCGGCGTCGGTCAGGGTCATCGAGCGCGTCGTCCGGCGCAGCAACGTGATGCCCAGCCGTTCCTCGAGGGCGGCGACCAGGCGCGTGACGGCTGACGCGGAGATGCCGAGGCGGCGGGCTGCCGGCGCAAACCCGTTCTGGTCGACCACAGTGACGAAAGCGGACATGGCGTCGAGGCGGTCCATGCCATTATTCTAATTTCCGCAATAATAAATTGTCAAACACCCTTATTATGCCGGAATGTGGTCCGTGCCATCTACCGAGGTATGATGCTGCATTCTCGATCGAGGGCCCTTCGATGGACCGTCCACCGCTTCCGCCATTCAACGCCGAGACCGCTGCGCAGAAGGCGCGTATGGCGGAGAACGCCTGGAACAGCCGCGATCCAGCGCGCGTCGCGCTCGCCTATACGAGCGACAGCACGTGGCGTAATCGCGCCGAATTCTTCGCCGGCCGGCCGGCCATCGAGGCGTTTCTGACGCGCAAGTGGCAGCGCGAACTGGACTACCGCCTCATCAAGGAGGTCTGGGCGTTCACCGCCAACAGGATCGCCGTGCGCTTTGCCTATGAGTGGCATGACGACAGCGGCAACTGGTACCGCTCGCACGGCAACGAGCAGTGGGAGTTCGACGGACATGGGCTGATGAGCCGCCGCGAGGCCAGCATCAACGACATCTGCATCGCAGAGGTCGGGCGCAAGTTTCATTGGCCGCTCGGGCGCAGGCCGGACGACCACCCAGGCCTGACCGCGCTCGGGCTGTAGAGAACGAGGAGTTGCGCATGGACGCGCAAGGCTATGCCAGCGACATCGCCTTCACACCGTCGGTGAAGGCCATTCAAGCGCGAAAGGGCTCGCGCGCGAGCTATCACAAGGCCGAGGTGCGCGGCTGGCGTACAGAGATCACGCCGGACCTTGTCGAGTTCATCGCTGTGCAAACGAGCTTCCTGCTGGCGACGGCGTCCGCCGACGGCCAGCCCTATATCCAGCATCGCGGCGGTCCGCCCGGCTTCCTGCGCGTGCTCGACAACAGAACGCTGGCGTTCGCGGATTTCTCCGGCAACCGGCAATACATCACGCAAGGCAATCTCGCTGACAATGCGAAGGCCTACATCTTCATCATCGATTACCTGAACCGCCGGCGGATCAAACTCTGGGGCACGGCGCGGGTCGTCGAGAACGATGCGGAGCTGCTAGCCAGGCTGATGCCCGAGGACTATCAGGCGCGGCCCGAACAGGTCATCATATTCACCGTGTCGCTCTGGGATACGAATTGCCCGCAGCACATACCGCAGAAGATCGACCTCGCCGATGTCGTGCAGGTCGTGGCCGAACGCGACAAGCGCATCGCCGAGCTTGAGGCCGAAGTGAAGACACTCAAGACGCTCGTACCTTCCTGAGGAACGTCCGTTTCTCCCAATTCGTGATACGCTTTCGCGCAAGACGGCACGCGACCGTCCGCAACGCACGTATCGGGGAGGACGAAGATGCAGATCGGCCTGAAGCTTTCCGGAGTGATGATTGCGTCCGCACTTCTGTGCGGGAGCGCATGTGCGGACATTGCCGTCTCGGCCAACGACGCGCATTCCACCAACGTCGACGGTGTTGCCGGCTTCATCAAGGATGGCCCGGCCGACAACATCTCTGTTATCGACCTGAGCCAGACGCCGCCGCGCATTCTCGGATCGGTCGACGCGTCCGCGAGCGTCACCGGTCCGGCGCAGGGCGTATTTGTCTCGGGCGATGAAAGCTTCGCGATCGTCGCCTCCGCAAACAAGGTCGAAGCAGGTGCACTCAAGCCCGACAGTCGCGTGACGGTGATCGATCTGTCGGTGACGCCGCCAAAGGTCGTGCAACAGGTCACCGCTGGCGCTGCCGCCAATGCAGTGGCCGTCAATCCTGCAGGAACGCTCGCCCTGGTGACCAATCGCAACGATGGTACGGTGTCGGTGTTCTCGCTCAAGGACAAGCAGCTCACGCCGGTCGCGAGCGTCGAGCTCGGCGATGCAAAATGCCAGCCTGCCGGCGTGGTCTTTGCCCCGGACGGCAAGACGGCGTTCGTCGCGCGCGAGGGCGCGATCAGCGTGCTGGAGATCGATGGCGATATGGTGAAGGTCGATCCCAAGCAGGCGATCCTTGCGCTGCGGCCATATCCGATCGACATCTCGCCGGACGGCAAGCTGCTCGCTGTCGCCAATTCCTGGGGCGTCAATGCCGACATCGGCAGCGTGTCGCTGGTCGATCTCTCGTCAAAACCCTACCGCGTCGTGGACGTCGCGCGTACGCCGAGCGTCTCGGAAGGCATCAAGTTTTCGCCGGACGGCAAGTACGTCGCGGCGAGCTCGCTCAATGGCTCGACCTCGCCACCGACGTCGCCGCGCTACAAGGATCACGCGCTGCTGACCGTCTTTGCGGTGTCCGGCCAGACGCTCTCCAAGACCGCGGAGGCACCGCTCGGCAAGTGGTCGCAGGGCGTCGCCTTCTCCCGGAACGGCGGCACGATCATCGTCCAGAACATGGTCGAGAAGAACTTTTCCGTGTTCGGCTTTGCCGATGGCAAGCTGACGCCGCAGTCGCCGCTCGCCGTGCCGGTCGGCGCGCCGGCGACCATTGGCACTGCACGGCGCTGAGGTCCTCATGAAAGCGGTTCGCGTCCACCAGTTCGGCGGTCCCGAGGTTCTGACCTATGAGGACGTTCCAGACCCACCAGCGCCTGGTTCGGGCCAGGCGCTGGTGGATATGAAGATCATCGGCGTCAACTACTCCGACACCAATTACCGCCGCGGCTTTCGCATGCACCAGGCCGTCAGTCTGCCGCTGACCCCGGGGCACGAAGGCGCCGGCGTCGTCAGCGCAGTGGGCGAGGGCGTCACTGGTGTCCGGCCCGGCGACCGTGTCGTCTTCTCGGGCCAGCACCGTCTCGGCACCTACAAGCAGAAGATGCTCCTGCCGGCGGTGTCGCTCGTTCCGGTGCCGGCGGATTTCGATCTGAAGCTCGCTGTCGCCGTGCTCAACCAGGGCCAGACGGCGCACTATCTCTGTCATGACGCCTACGAGGTCAAAGCCGGAGATCGCGTGCTGGTGCATGCGGGCGCCGGCGGCGTCGGCTCGAACCTCGTGCAGATGACGAAGATGCTTGGCGCGTATGTCTATGCGACCGTCTCATCGGACGACAAGGCCGACGTTGCGCGCGACCTCGGCGCGGACAAGGTCATCGTCTACACCAAGATCGATTTCGCCGAAGAGATCATGAAGGACACCGAGGGCAACGGCGTTCACGCGATCTTCGATGCGATCGGCGGCGATGTGCTGCCGAAGGGCCTGACCTGTCTCGCCCGCCGCGGCCATCTGCTGACTTACGGTCAGAGCGCCGGCCCGTCACCGCCATTCGAGTGGCCGCCGCGCGGTGTGCCGGGCTCGGTGTATCTCAGCAATCATCAGGGCGCCGACTATTCGCACCCCGGCGAAGCGACGATCCGCCGTGCGCATGAGATTTTCGGCTGGGTCAAATCGGGCGCGCTGAAGGTGCATATCCACAAGGAATACCCGCTCGCCGACGCGGTGCAGGCGCATCGCGATCTCGCCAGCCGCACCACGGTGGGCAAGCTGCTGCTGATTCCGTAGCCGCTTCCGTAGTTCTGTAGCCCGGATGAGCGAAAGCGACATCCGGGGAGATTGCCACAGCGTCAGACCCGGATGTCGCTTTCGCTCATCCGGGCTACAGTCCCGCTCGCTGTTGTTACGCCGCCTTCGTCACGAGCCGCTTGCGCCGTCCGCCGCGAAGGCTCCTCGCTTGCGCCACCGGCTTGCCGGTTGGCACGATCATGCCCCACGCGCCCGCAAGCGCGCCGTCGCGCAGTTCGAGGCCGAGCAGGCGCTCACGCTCGAACGCGCCCGGCAAGTGCAGGGCTTCAGCTTTTGCGGCCGAAAAGCCGAAGCGCTCGTAATAAGGCGCGTCGCCGAGCAGGATGATGGCGCCGTGGCCGAGCCGGCGGGCTTGTTCGATCGCATGTCGCATCAGCACGCCGCCGACGCCGAGCGCACGACATGCGGGATCGACCGCCAGGGGGCCGAGCACAAGCGCGGCCCGGCCCCCGGCGGAGATGTGCCAGAGCCGGACGGTGCCGACCAGCTTGCCCTTGGCGACCGCCGAGAAGGCGAGGCCTTCGGCGGGGAGCCGGCCGTCGCGCAGTCGTTGACACGTGCGTGCATGGCGGGCTTCGCCAAAGCATACGTCCAGCAACGTTTCGCGCGCGGCTACGTCGGAGCTGCGCTCCGCTCGGATCGCGAACGGAGTGGCTGCGAGGGGCAGGGCAGTCTTCTGCGGCACGGTCTTCATCGTCGTCATGGCACATCGATCCCACGGCGAGGCGCACTGTTCGCGCGCCCGCGCGTTGTCTTCCAAAGCGGAGATTTGACGGGGATGGGAGCCGGAAGGTCCGGCTCCCCGCGTTGTCAGATATGGTACGTCTTCAGCGGCGGGATGCCGTTGAAGGCCACCGACGAGTAAGTCGACGTGTAGGCGCCGGTGCCCTCGATCAGCAGCTTGTCGCCGATCTCGAGCGTCACCGGCAGCGGGTACGGCGCCTTCTCGTACAGCACGTCCGCGGAGTCGCAGGTCGGGCCGGCGAGCACGCAGGGCGTCATCTCGGCGCCGTCATGCGGCGTCTTGATGGCGTAGCGGATCGACTCGTCCATCGTCTCGGCGAGGCCGCCGAACTTGCCGATGTCGAGGTAGACCCAGCGCACCTCGTCCTCGTCGCTCTTGCGCGAGATCAGCACCACTTCCGTCTCGATCACGCCGGCGTTGCCGACCATGCCGCGACCGGGCTCGATGATCGTCTCCGGGATCTGGTTGCCGAAGTGCTTGCGGAGCGCGCGGAAGATGCCGCGGCCATACTGCACCACCGGCGGGACATCCTTCAGATACCTCGTCGGGAAGCCGCCACCCAGGTTGACCATCGAAAGCGCGATGCCGCGCTCGGCGCAGTCGCGGAATACGGTCGCCGCCATGGCGAGCGCGCGGTCCCACGCCTTCACCTTGCGCTGCTGCGAGCCGACGTGGAACGAGATGCCGCACGGCTCGAGTCCCAGCCGCTTGGCGAGATCGAGCACGTCGACTGCCATCTCCGGGTCGCAGCCGAACTTCCGCGACAGCGGCCACTCGGCGCCGGCGCAGTCGTACAGGATGCGGCAGAACACCTTGGCACCGGGGGCTGCGCGAGCGATCTTCTCCACTTCGGCGCTGCAGTCGACTGCGAACAGGCGAATGCCGAGCGCAAAGGCGCGCGCGATGTCGCGCTCCTTCTTGATCGTGTTGCCAAAGGAGATGCGGTCCGGCGTCGCGCCCGCGGCCAGCGCCATCTCGATCTCGGCGACGGTCGCCGTATCGAAGCAGGAGCCGAGCGAGGCGAGCAGCGACAGCACTTCCGGCGCCGGGTTCGCCTTCACGGCATAGAAGACCCGGCTGTCAGGCAGCGCCTTGGCGAAGGTGTTGTAGTTCTCGCGCACGACGTCGAGGTCGACGACGAGGCACGGCTCGGTGTCGAGGCCGTCAAGACGGCGGACGCGCAGAAATTCCCGAATGCGCTCGGTCATAGCACTCTCCCAAAACGGTCCAGCGACGGACCCGTTCAAAGTTGCCTCGGGCCTGAGGCTCGATCAGTGCCGCACGATGGAGACGCGGCAGGACCGAGATGTCGAACCCGAATGTGCTGCCGTTCGATTGGATGGGAGCTTCCATCCGCACGCCTGGCAATGAAGGACAAGCCTTTTCAGTAGCCCGCGCCGGCTGGTGGAAAGCCGGTAGAGACCAAAAAAGCCCGCTCCGTCGTTGCTTTAAGTCGCGTCCCCCGTTGAGAGCGGAGTACGCCGGTTCGCCTCCGGCTGCCGATCACGGTTGCAAGAAGGAGGAGCCTTCAAGTGTCGCATCTCTTGAGAGAGATGCTCGGGCTTCTCTTCCTTGGCGGCTGTCCGGCCTCTTGTCCGGATACCTACCGACCGACACACGACCACAGGCACGTGCGAAATTGGGCAAGCGAGGAAATAATATTTTTGACTGGGCTTCGCAACTTTTTTTTGAGCGGCGCGCCGAATTTTTCCTCACAGCCTCGCGCGTGTTGCGCGAAGGCGGTGCGAACATGAACAGACGTTTAGGCGGTTAAACGTTTAACGCTCGTGCGCCGTCAGCCTCGTCGCGTGAAAGGCTCGATGCGCTGCGCGCCGCGCACGAACGTCACCATGACGACGGCGCCGATGATGAACAGCACGGCCTGGATGATCGTCGCCCAGGTGTCGTCGAGGCCCATCAGGATCGCCAGTGCCCAGCCGCTCGCGAATGCCGCGCCGAAGACCTCCGCGCCGATCAGGATCGCCGCCGAGACGACGGTGATGACGCTCGGCCAGTAGATGCGGCGCGCGGAAGAGGTGGGATTCGTGCTGCTCATGGTCGGCTCTGCTCAGGCTGCGGTTGCGGCGGCAATGTCGTTGAAAAGGGCTGCTGGATCAAGCGCAAATGCGGTGCCTTTGCGGCGGGCGCCCGCGCGAAGGGCTTGCGGCGAGCGTCGGAAACAGGGACACCGGAGGCACCGAAAAGCCGCATTAAGTGCTATATCAAGGCTGCTGGTGTTCCGGCTCTAACGTTCGCTCCGCTTCGTGGCGATCTCGTCGGCGAACGTTCGTACGCAGGACGCGCGGCAGCGGTGGTACGAGCGTCAGACCCGCTGCACCAGCAGAATGCCTCTATTTGGGACAGTTTCCGATGTCGAATCCTCTCCTCGCCGCCTGGCAGACGCCGTTCGAGACGCCGCCTTTCGGCCAGATCAGTCCCGAGCATTTCATGCCCGCCTTCGAGCAGGCGTTCGCCGACCACAACGCCGAGATCGCTGCCATCATCAACGATCCGGCCGAGCCGGACTTCGACAACACGATCACCGCGCTGGAGCGCTCCGGCAAGCTGCTGACCAAGGTTTCCGCGGTGTTCTACGCGCTCGTCTCGGCGCACTCGAATCCGGAACTGCTGGCGATCGACAGCGACGTGGCGCTGCGTCAGGCGCGACACTGGAATCCCATTCTGATGAACGCTGCGCTGTTCGGCCGGATCGCCAGGCTCTACGACCAGCGCGCCTCGCTCAAGCTGACATCCGAGCAGCGGCGGCTCTTGGAACGAACCTTCATCCGCTTCCGCCGCGCCGGCGCGGGCCTGGACGAAATCGCCAAGGCGCGGATGGCCGAGATCAACGAGCGGCTGGCGCATCTTTCGACCGAGTTCAGCCATCATCTTCTGGCCGAGGAGCAGGACTGGACGCTGGAACTGGGAGACGGCGACCGCGACGGGCTATCCGCGCCCTTCATCGCCGCCGCTGAAGCCGCGGCCGCCGAGCGCGGCAAGCCCGGCAAGGCCGTAGTGACACTGTCGCGCTCCTCGGTGGAGCCGTTCCTGCAGAGCTCCACCCGTCGGGACCTGCGCGAGAAGGTTCACAAGGCGTTCATCGCTCGCGGCGACAACGGCAATGCGAACGACAACTCGGCCGCGATCGGCGAAATTCTCAAATTGCGCGAGGAGAGCGCGCGCCTGCTCGGCTACGAGACATTCGCCGCCTACCGCCTCGAGGATTCGATGGCGAAGACGCCGGCGGCCGTGCGCAGCCTGCTGGAGCGGGTGTGGGCGCCCGCGCGGAGCCGGGCCATGGCCGACCGCGACGCCATGCAGGCGCTGATTGCGGAAGAGGGCGGCAACTTCAAACTGGCCGCGTGGGACTGGCGGTACTACGCGGAGAAGTTGCGCCAGCGCCGCGCCAACTTCGATGACTCGGCGATTAAGCCCTACCTGAGCCTTGATGGCATGATTGCCGCCGCCTTCGACACCGCGCATCGCCTGTTCGGCTTGTCATTCACGGAACGCAAGGACATCCCGGTCTGGCACCCGGACGTGCGGGTGTGGCAGGTGAAGGGGCGGGACGGCCGCGACGTCGGCCTGTTCTACGGCGATTACTTTGCGCGTGCCTCGAAGCGATCCGGCGCCTGGATGACCTCGACGCGAGACCAGCAGAAGCTCGATGGCGCGGTGACGCCGCTGATCCTCAACGTCTGCAATTTCTCCAAGGGTGCGGATGGCGAGCCGGCACTGCTGTCGCCGGACGATGCGCGCACGTTGTTCCACGAGTTCGGCCATGGCCTGCATGGTCTCCTGTCGAACGTGGTCTATCCGTCGCTCTCGGGCACGAGCGTGTTCACCGACTTCGTCGAACTGCCCTCGCAGCTCTACGAACACTGGCAGGAACAGCCCCAGGTGCTGCAGCAGTTCGCCCGCCACTACCAGACCGGCGAGCCGCTGCCCGATGATCTGCTGCAGCGTTTCCTCGCCGCGCGAAAATTCAACCAGGGCTTTGCGACGGTCGAATATGTGGCGAACGCGCTGATCGATCTGGAATTCCATTCCCAGCCCGCGTCGGCGGCGGCCGATGTGCGCGCGTTCGAGCGCAAGGAACTCGACAAGATCGGCATGCCGGAGGAGATCGCGCTGCGCCACCGGCCCACCCAGTTCGGCCACATCTTCTCGGGCGATCATTATGCGGCCGGCTACTACAGCTACATGTGGTCGGAAGTGATGGACGCCGACGCGTTCGGCGCCTTCGAGGAGGCGGGGAACATCTTCGATCCGGCGGTCGCCAAGCGCCTGCATGACGACATCTACTCGTCAGGCGGATCACGCGATCCTGAAGAGGCCTATGTTGCCTTCCGCGGCCGCAAGCCCGAGCCTGACGCCCTGCTGCGCCGGCGCGGGCTCCTCGAGGTTTCTCCGGCAGCCTGAACGAGAAGGTCATCGATGCGCCGATTTGCCGCCTGCTTCACGCTGATCGCCGCGCTCGCCGCAGCAGCGCCGCGAGCAGAGGCCCATCCGCATGTCTGGGTCACATCGTCGAGTGAGCTTGTCTATGGCGCCGACGGCGCCATCACCGGCATCCGCCATTCCTGGAAATTCGACGACATGTTCTCGACCTACGCGCTGCAGGACATCCAGAACAAGACCAAGGGCACCTACACCCGCGAGGAGCTTGCGCCGCTCGCCCAGGTCAATGTCGATTCCCTGAAGGAGTTCGACTTCTTCACCTTCGCCAAGGCGGGCGGCAGGAATCCGGCCAAGGAGGCGTTCCTCGATCCGATCGACTACTTTCTCGAATACAAGGACGGCGCGCTGGTGCTGAACTTCACGTTGCCGTTCAAGGCGCCCGTGAAGACGAAGCAACTCGCACTGGAGATCTACGACCCGACCTACTTCGTCGGCTTTGATCTTGCCGCCGATCCCATCAAGCTCGTTGGCGCGCCCGCCGACTGCAAGGCCAATGTGCAGCGGCCTGGCAACGCCCCGCAGGTGCCGCTCAGCGAGCAGAACTTCGAAAGCGGCGCCTACGCCAACTACGGCGCCATGTTTGCCAACAAGATCACCGTGGATTGTCCGTGAAGCCTGACATCTCTTTGCGCGTGCAACACTTCGCGCTGCTGGCGCTCGCCTGCGCCACGTTCGTTGCGGCCGACGGCGCCCTGCATCTGCTTGCGGCTCAAGTCACTCCATTCGGCGGCCGGTCCACGCCGCCACCACAGGAGGCCGGCGGTGTGATCGGCTGGATCCTGGCGAAGCAGGCCGAGTTCTACCGGGCGATGTCGTCGACCATCCGCGCCGCGAAGACCGACGGCACGGCGCTGTGGACGCTGATGGGCATCTCGTTTGCTTATGGCGTGTTTCATGCAGCGGGTCCGGGTCATGGCAAGGCGGTGATCTCGTCCTACCTGGTCGCCAATGAGGAAACCGCCCGTCGCGGCATCGCGCTGTCGTTCGTTTCGGCGCTGATGCAGTCGCTCGTCGCGGTGCTTGTGGTCGGCATCGGCGCGTGGCTGTTGGGGGCGACGGCACGCAGCCTGTGCAGCGCCGAGCGGATCATCGAGATCGTCAGCTACGGACTGATCGCCGCCCTTGGCGTTTGGCTGGTATTCACCAAGGGCCGCAGCCTCCTGAACGCGTTGCCGTTCATCGCCGTCCCGTCACCGGCATTGGCGTCGGCGGGCGCGCCGATGCACGATCACCATCACGACCACGATCATGCGCATCATCACGACAGCCACGACCATGATCACGGCCATGCGCACGCCCACGCCGCGCACAACCCTCCGCACGGGCATCCCGATCATGTCCATGACGAGCATTGCGGCCACAACCACGGACCTTCACCGGCCGAGCTTGCCGGGCCGGGTGGCTGGATGCGGGGCCTGAGCGCGATTTTCGCTGTGGGTTTGCGGCCCTGCTCGGGTGCGATCCTGGTGCTGGTATTTGCCCTGGCGCAGGGACTGTTCGTTGCCGGGATCGCCGCGACGTTCGTGATGGGCCTCGGCACTGCGCTGACGGTCGCGACGATCGCCGTGGTTGCCGTCAGCGCCAAGGGTCTGGCGCGGCGCCTGACGGCGGGCAGCAGCAGCGGCCGCAGCGCCATCGTCTTGCGCGGACTGGAGTTCGCCGCAGCCTGCATGGTGCTGTTTCTCGGCGCCGGCCTCTTGATGGGCTACCTTGCCGCCGAACGCACGGTCTGCTTCTGACCCGCTGCCGGCTCGCTGTCGCGGCCCGTGCGCCAGCGCGTTGATGGGCGAGCAGCCGCGGGTTGAATGGCGCAACCGCCGCGGTCAATATGCTCAATAACGAAAGCCCGGATGGGAGGGCCGATGCGGCAGGATTTCTGGTTTCATCATCCGTTCCGGGTGCGCTATTCCGAGGTGGACGCGCAAGCCGTCGTGTTCAACGCGCACTACCTGACGTATTTCGATACATCGATCACGGAGTATTTTCGCGCGCTCGGCTATGACTACCTGGGCGAGGCAACGAGGACCGGCAACGATTTCCACATCGTCAGGTCGATCGTCGACTACAAGGCGCCGATCCGGTTCGACGAAGAAATCGATGTTTGCGTGCGTGTTGGGAGAATCGGCCGGTCGTCGATCAGCCTTGCGCTGGCGATTTTTGCCAAGGGCAGCGACGACCTTCGCGCGACCGGCGAGATCGTGTGGGTTTACACCGATCAGAAGACGCATCGGCCGGTCGCCGTAACAGACTCTCTGCGGACGCTGATCGCAAGTCGCGAAAAGGACCTTGCTCGGGACTAGCTGCGGCGCGGCCACCGTCGTTGCGGTGACGTCTCGCAAATCATTCATAACCATGAACAGCACGGTATTAGTTCGCATTGCAGGCGCGATCGACCGCCTCAACGGCTTTGTCGGCCGCATCGCCGCCTGGGCGGTGCTGGCGATGGTTGTCGTGCAGTTCGCCATCGTCGCGCTGCGCTATGTCTTCGGCTTCGGCTCGCTGTGGATGCAGGAAGCGCTCCACTATCTGCTCGCGATCCTCGTCCTGTTTGCGGCCGGCTGGACGCTGCAGGCCGACGGACACGTGCGCGTCGACGTCTTCTATGCCGAGGCAGCGCCGCGCACCAAGGCCAAGATCGATCTCGCCGGCGCGCTGTTGCTGCTCGTTCCGTTCATGGCCGCCATCATCTGGTACTCGTGGCCATATGCGAGCCGGGCATGGGCGATCGGCGAAGGCTCGCGCGAGGCTGGCGGCATACCGCTGGTCTTCCTCCTGAAGTCGTCGATCCCGCTGTTTGCCGCGCTGATGCTGCTGCAGGGCCTGGCCCAGGCAGGGCGGGCTGCGTTGGCGCTGATGTCGGACCGGTCCAGCGGCGCTGCAGCCCGATGAGCGGGATCGAGCTGCTCGCGATCCTGCTCGTAGTGCTGGTCTGCGGCACGCTGATGGCCGGCTATCCAGCCGCGCTCACGCTTGGCGGCATGTCGCTTGCGGTCGCGTTGGCGGCCGATGCATTCGGCCTGTTTCCGATCTCGCTTCTGCACGCGGTGCCCTCGCGCATCTACGGCGTCATCACCAGCGAAACGCTGATGGCCATTCCGCTCTTCATCTTCATGGGTGTGACGCTGGAGCGCTCGCGGGTTGCCGAAGACTTGCTGGAACAACTGGCACGGATGCTCGGCAACTGGCGCGGCGGGCTGGGCATTGCCGTGCTGTTCGTCGGTCTCCTGCTTGCGGCGGCGAAGGGCGTGGTCGGCGCAACCACCGTAACCATGGGGCTGATCGTGCTGCCGACGATGCTCCGTCATGGCTACGATCCGCGGCTTGCCGCGGGTACGGTGGCTGCGACCTCGACGCTGGCGCAGGTGTTTCCGCCTGCCACCGTGCTGGTGCTGCTCGGCGACCAGATCGGCAACGCCTGGCAGTCGGCGCAGCTCGCAAGCGGTGTGTTCGCGCCGCAACCGGTCACCGTCACCGATCTGTTCGCCGGCGCGATCGTGCCGGGCTTCCTGCTGGTCGCCCTGTATCTCGCCTACCTTGTCGCCGTCGCCTGGCTGAAGCCGGCCTGGTCGCCGGCGATACCGGCTGACATTCTGGGGCGAAAGCATGCCGCGCCGACGCTGCTGCTGCGTGCGCTCATCGCCCCGCTGGCGCTGATTGCTATTGTCCTCGGCTCGATCCTCGGCGGCTTCGCGACGCCGACCGAGGCTGCCGCCGTCGGTGCGGTGGGCGCGCTCGTGCTGGCGGTTTGGCGCAGCGGTCTGTCGAACGAGCTGCTCACCTCCGTCGTCGGGCGGACCGCGCAGATGTCGAGCATGATCTTTCTGATCCTGATCGGAGCGACGATGTTCAGCCTGGTATTCCGCGGGCTGGGCGGGGACGACCTTGTGCACCGCGCGCTGAGTCAGCTTCCGGGAGGTCCCGCGGGCGCAGTGCTGGTGGTGATGCTGGCGGTGTTCCTACTCGGCTTCGTGATGGACGCCTTTGAGATCATCGTGGTGATTGTCCCGATCGTCGCCGTGCCGTTGCTTGCCATGCCGGGCATTGATCCGGTCTGGCTCGGCGTCCTGCTCGCGGTCAACCTGCAGACGTCCTATATGCACCCGCCGCTCGGGCCGACGGTGTTCTACCTGCGCAGCGTTGCGCCACCGGAACTGACGACCAGGCACATCTATCTGGGTGTTGTTCCCTTCATCGCCATCCAGCTTCTTGCGCTGGTCGCGCTGTGGTTTGCACCGCAGCTTGCGACCGCATTGCCGCAGGCGCTGTATGGGGCGCGATAAGGCCTTGGCGTAAATTACGTCGCAGGCCGTACGTCTTGACAGCACCACGGCGGCGCGCGAAGGCATCGCCATCATGGCGGTCAATGACTTCAACAGCGAGCGCGCGGCGGCATCGGAGCGCGTCGGCGTGCTGCTCGTCAACCTCGGCACGCCCGACGCGGCGGACGCCAGGAGCGTGCGCATTTACCTGCGCGAGTTCCTGTCCGACCGCAGGGTGATCGAGGAGCAGGGGCTGGCCTGGAAGCTCATTCTCAACGGCATCATTCTTGTCGTTCGTCCACGACGCAAGGCGCGCGACTACAGGAAAATCTGGAACACCGAGAAGAACGAGTCGCCGCTGAAGACGATTACGCGCTCGCAGGCCGGAAAGCTCAGCGAACAGCTTGCGGGTTCGCAGATCGTCGTTGACTGGGCCATGCGCTACGGAAATCCGTCGATCCGCGAGCGGATCAATGCGCTGGTCGCGCAAGGTTGCGGTCGCATTCTGGTGGTGCCGCTCTATCCGCAATATTCAGCGGCGACCACCGCGACGGTCTGTGACGAGGTCGCTCGGGTGATGCAGGAGCTGCGCGCGCAGCCGGCGATTCGTTTCGCGCCGGCGTATCCGACCGATGCCACCTATATCGAAGCGCTGGCCTTGTCGATAAAGGCGCATCTCGCGGCGTTGCCTTATCGGCCGGATACGATCGTCGCTTCGTTCCACGGCATGCCGCAGGAGTATGTCGACAAGGGCGATCCGTACTACGCGCAATGCGTGGCGACGACCGAGGCGCTGCGCGCGCGTTTGGGCCTCGACACAGACAGCCTGATGCTGACGTTCCAGTCGCGCTTCGGCTCCGCCGAGTGGCTGAAGCCCTACACCGACAAGACCATCGAGGGCCTTGCCAAGAGCGGCAAGCGCCGGATTGCGGTGGTGACGCCGGGCTTTGCGGCCGATTGCCTCGAGACGCTGGAGGAGATCGCGCAGGAGAACGCAGAAATCTTCCGACACAATGGCGGCGAGCAGTTCTCGTTCATTCCCTGTTTGAACGACAGCGATGCGGGCATGGACGTGATCCGCCAGCTCGTGATGCGCGAATTGCAGGGCTGGATCTGAGCAAGGCTGGATCTGAAGGAAACGTGTGACCGGTCGACGGCCGGTCTGTTCGTATCGAACCTCAGATTATTTCTGCGCGACAAAGGACAGCATCACCGACGGCAAGCCGTCACACGCTGATCATACACCGTCGCGAACCGAATCCGGTTGCTCAGGGCCGCGCGGTGTTTCACATTGCCGGCCGCAGGGGAGACACATTACATGTCGGGCTTTGATATCTTTACGATCATTCTCGTTCTGCTCGTGATCTTGACGCTGTTCGCGGGCGTCAAGACCGTGGGCCAGGGCTACCACTGGACGATCGAGCGGTTCGGCAAATACACGCGGACGCTGCAGCCGGGGCTGAACTTCATCGTTCCGTACTTCGATCGGGTTGGCCGCAAGGTCAACATCATGGAGCAGGTGATCGACGTCCCGCAGCAGGAGGTCATCACCAAGGACAACGCAACCATCACCGTCGATGGCGTTGCTTTCTATCAGGTGTTCGACGCCATGAAGGCGAGCTACGAGGTCTCCAACCTCAACCAGTCGATCCTGACGCTGACGATGACCAATATCCGTTCAGTGATGGGTTCGATGGACCTCGACCAGGCGCTGTCGCATCGCGATGAGATCAACGAGCGGCTGCTGCGTGTGGTTGACGCCGCCGTTTCACCCTGGGGCGTCAAGGTCAACCGCATCGAGATCAAGGACATCGTGCCGCCGAGCGACCTGGTGGAGGCGATGGGTCGGCAGATGAAGGCTGAGCGCGTCAAGCGCGCCGATATTCTGCAGGCGGAAGGTCAGCGGCAATCGGAGATCCTGCGCGCCGAAGGCGAGAAGCAGGCGCAGATCCTGCAGGCCGAAGGCCGTAGGGAGGCCGCATTCCGTGACGCCGAGGCGCGCGAGCGCGCAGCGGAAGCCGAGGCCAAGGCGACACAGATGGTGAGCGAGGCGATCGGCAAGGGCGACGTGGCGGCACTCAACTATTTCATCGCCGATCGCTACATCAAGGCGTTTTCAGAGATCGCGCACTCGCCCAACCAGAAGATCGTCATGTTGCCGATCGAAGCGACGAGCGTGCTCGGCTCGCTCGCCGGCATCGGCGAGATCGCCCGGGCAACGTTCGGTTCGGAAGGCCAGACTGGGACCAGCGTTCCGCGTCGGACCGGCACAGTGCCGAATACGGGCGGTTCGCAGACCAGCTAGTGCGCTGGATTGGCTCGTACCAGCATTGCTGCGACTCCTGTGTACGAAATCCAAGAAGCGCATGAGCTTCATGAAATTGCGAGTGTCGTGCGAGGTGCTAACCTTCGCAGACGAGGTTGCCGCAGAGTGATGCGAACGTTAGAACCGGGACACTAGTGGGACTTGGAAGTGATGTGGGACATTGTCGTCAAGCTCGGCTCGTGGAATTGGCTGATCGTCGGCCTGCTGCTGATGGGGCTCGAGCTGATCGCGCCGGGCGTCTTCCTGCTTTGGCTCGGACTTGCGGCGCTGCTGGTCGGCATCGTCACGCTGTTTGCCGATTGGATCTGGCAGGTCCAGGTGATTGCGTTTGCCGCGTTCTCGCTGGCGGCCGTGCCGTTGTGGCGGCGCGTCGCGACCCGCAGTGCGCCGAATGCCGACAGTGCCTTTCTCAACCGCCGCACTGACGCGTTGGTGGGACGCGTGTTCACACTGGAAAAGCCGATCATGGACGGCACCGGCACGGTCAGAGTCGATGACACGGTCTGGCGCGTCAGCGGGCCGGATTGCCCGGCCGGCAGCCGTGTCAAGGTTGTGCGCGCCGATGGCGCCAGCCTGACGGTGGAGGCGGCGTCGTAGTCAAGGCTGGATGGGGTTGGCAAAAGCCAGCACCACTAGCCCAGCCCCGCGAAGCGTGCGAGCGCGGCGACGGCCATGCCGGTGATCACTGCGACGAAGTCGCTGCGCGTCAGCCACATCGACGCCATGGCGGCGAGGACTGCAAGCGCTGCGACAAGGCCGCCCTGGGCGACGACCGGCAGCACGGCCGCGGCGATGATCGAGCCGGGCAGAGCCTCGAGCATGCGTTTGACGCGCGGCGTCTCCGGCACATAGCGCATCAACCAAAAGCCGGTCGTGCGCAGCGCGACGGTGGCAAGTGCCATCGCCGCGATCACGATCATCACGTCCGTGCGCATCAGCTCAGCGGCCATTGGTATTGCCCTCGCTGAGGATGAAAGCTGCACTGACGGATCCTGCGACGGCACCGGCGATGATGAACCAGTAGCCGGACGTAAGCCAGGCAACCGTGGTGGCGACGATGCCGGAAATCACCCACGGTATCGTGCGCTCAAGGCCGCGATACGACGGAATGAGAAGCGCCGCGAAGAACGCCGGCATCAGAAGGTCGACGCCGTAAGCCTTCGGGTCGGTCAGACGCTCGGCAAGCAGATAGCCGGGGAGAGCGGCAAAGGTCCATGAGACGTAGGACAGGATCTGACCGCCAAGGAAGAATGATGCATCGGCGCCGCCGCGATCGCGGTAGCGCATCGAATTCAGCCAGCCGCCATCGGTCAGGATCGTCAGCGGTGGATAGGCCTGCCACACCGGCAATGTGCTGAACCAGGGACGCAAACTCGCGCTCATCAGGAAGAAGCGGGCGTTCACGGTCGCGGTCAGCAGCATAACCGCGGTGACAGTGGAGACCGTCAGCGCGTCGGGCCACGACTGCAGGATGACGAATTGCGACATGCCGGCGTAGACGATGCCGGTCATTGCCACCGCCTCGACCAGCGTGAAGCCCTTCTGCGCTGCCAGCGCGCCGAACGCCATGCCGAACGCGAACTGGCCCGGCAGAAGTGGCAGCATCGCCCGCGCGCCTTCGATCAGGCCGGCGCGCGACCAGTAGGCGGGCTGCTGACGATCGGGGACAGATGTTTTGCGATCCGGGCGCGCGATTGGCGCATCCGGCGGGCGTGCTCGGACCTCGGACATGATGTGCGCTTCAACCGCGTTCGGCTGTTTACGTCAACGCACCATTCGGAGGGTCGGAGTTGCGTCGCCGGCAGGACGAATACTGCCACTTTCAGCGGCACATGACCGAGCGCATCGCCTGCTTACGCCCCATGCTGGCGAGAGCAGGCGCTGTGCTCCGTGGTTCTACGCCGCCTTGTGACGGGCGAGCTCGGCCTTGTAGAGCGTGAATTCCTCCGAGACCGCCTTCTTGACGCTCGGGCGCTTGCGGATGCGGTCGCAGTATGCGGTGATCGCCGGCCACTTCGCGAGATCGATCGCGGGGATCGCCTGTGTCCAGTTCAGCACGGTGAAGAGATAGGCATCGGCGACACTGAAGTGGTCGAGCAGGAATTCGCGTCCCTCGAGATGCTTGTTGACGTGATCGAGCCGGGAGAGATTCCGCTGCAGCACATAGGCCTTCGCCTCCGCCGGCGCCTTGGGCTCGAGCAGCGTTACGAACAGTCCCTTGTGCAGCTCAGTGCCGATGAAGCTCAGCCACTGCTGCAGCCGCGTGCGCTCGATGCCGGGTTTCGCGGAGATGTGAGCGTCAGGGAAGCGCTCGGCCACATACTGAAGAATGGCTGCATTCTCGGTGAGAATCACGCCATCATCGGTTCGCAGCGTGGGTACAAGGCTGAGCGGATTGACGTCGTGGAAATCCGATTGGTCCTGTAGGACGCGTTTGGTCTTAGGATCGACCTCAAGAAAATTGGCCTCGGCGTCGGCTTCGTAAAGCGAAATTCGCGTGGCCATCGAACAGGCGAGCGGAGAGAAATAGAGATCCATGGGTAGCCTCCCTTTGATCCGACCAACACACGGCGCTGATCCGGCAAGACGCGTCCGTTGTATTTTGTACCGTGTCGCATAAATTGAACCTGATCAAGGATTATTTTGCGAAGTGGTACAAAAAAGATCAGATCGTCCGGCCAAGAGCGAGGCGCCGACGGCGCCAAGGAAGCGCGGTCGGCCGCGCGCCTATGAGCCGGACGTTGCGCTCGCACGGGCGATGGACGTGTTCTGGCGCGACGGATTTGCCGCGACCTCACTCGATACGCTCAGTGCTGCGACCGGTATGAATCGGCCGAGCCTGTACGGCGCGTTCGGCGACAAGCGCGACATTTATGTGAAGGCCTATGAGCGTTATCGCGAGCGGGGGCGGCAGCGGATGGCCGATATCTTCGCATCCGATCGGCCGCTGCGCGAGCAGTTGCGCCAGATCTATGCGGTCGCAATCGATATGTACGTCTCGGGTGAGGACGGCCCGCGCGGCTGTTTCACCGTCATGACCGCGACGTCGGAAGCCGTGTTCGATCCTGTTCTGCGCGAACTTGCCGTCAGCGGCCTTGATGAGATGGACCGTGCCTTCGCACGCCTGTTCAAGGCGGCGCAGGCGAAGGGCGAGCTTGCCGCCACCGCCGATCCCGCGCTGCTGGCGCAGCTTGCGAGCGCCGCCATCCACACGCTGGCGGTGCGTGCGCGGGTGCGTGTGCCGCGCAAGGATCTGGAAGCCATTGCGGCAGCGGCGGCCGACCTCATCTGCGGCAGGCCGAAGGATCGATAGAGCTCGCCTAAACTTGCGCCAGAACCCTTCGGCTTGGGCGCAAATCCTTCAGTGACGGTTCACTGCAAGTCATGTAATAGCCATTCACATGAGCTGGCGCAGGGATCGCGGCCGCAGCGAACGCGGCTATCACCACGGCAACCTGAAAGAGGCGTTGCTGCAGGCCGCGCTCGATCTGATCGCAGAGAAGGGCCCTGCCGGCTTTACCTTCGCCGAGGCGGCGCGTTCGGCGGGCGTCAGCCCCGCGGCGCCTTACCGTCACTTCCGGGATCGTGACGAGCTTCTGTCCAGCATCGCGCAACGCGGCTTCGAGCAGTTCGAGGCGCTGCTGACTGCTGCCTGGGACGATGGTCGTCCCGATACACCGACCGCGTTTGAGCGCCTTGGCAAAGCGTATCTCAAATTCGCGCGGGACGAGCCGGCGTCTTATTCGGCGATGTTCGAGTCGGGCCTGGCGATCGATGCCTATCCGGGATTGTTCGCGGCGAGCGAGCGCGCTTTCGCTGTGATCCGCAACGCCGCTGAACGGCTTGCGGCAATGACGCCGCCGGGCGTCTCGCGCCCGCCGGCGATGATGATGGCGCTGCACATCTGGTCGTTGTCGCACGGCATCGCGTCGCTGTTTGCGCGCGGTGACGGTTCGCGGCGCAAGTTGCCGATGTCGCCCGATGATCTGCTGGAGGCCGGCGTGCTGATTTACCTCCGCGGCCTTGGATTTCCGATCGGTACGGACGCCGAGAAGCCAAGGTAGCTGGGCCGCGGTGCCGCAGTTCCTGAAGAAACATTTTTCACGCGTTTGTGGATTTGGCTCGCTTGACTTCCACGCCATCTCCGCTAACTATGTAAATGTTATTTACATTCACGGTGGCAGTCAGTCACCCACGGGAGAGGATCATGTCCAATACCGCAGACAGCGAACGGTGGGGCCGTCCTGCCTGGAACGACAGCCCGAGTTTCTGGGAGACCCCGTCACACCCGGGCTGGATTGCCCTGATGATCCTCGGCTTCGTGTTCTGGTGGCCGATTGGTCTCGCCATTCTCGCCTACATCATATGGGGAAGAAAAATGTACGGATGCGGCGGCCGCTGGCAGCACAAGATGGAAAAGATGCAATACAAGATGGAGAAGATGCGCTCGCGCATGGAAGGGCGATACCCCTCCAGCGGCAACCGCGCCTTCGACGAGTATCGCACCGAGACGTTGAGGCGGCTCGAGGACGAGCAGAACGAGTTCAAGGATTTCCTGAACCGTCTTCGTCACGCCAAGGACAAGGCCGAGTTCGATCAGTTCATGTCCGAGCGCCGGTCGCGTCCGCCGACGCCGCCTGCGACCGATAATCCGCCGCAGAGCTGATCGCGCCCGAGCGGACCAACCAGGAAAGACCGCCCGCCTGCACACTGCAGGCGGGCTTTTTTCTGCGGGTGCGATGACCTCTCGCGCCGACCCATGCAGGAGCGGCCGTCCTTGCTTCGGCCTCCACGCATGCGCTCATGACGCGCATGGTTGCAGCAGCGGCGGTTCAGCCGGTCGCTAGCGTGCCGTTGCGAATATCGGTGACGAGCATGCAGCCCGGGGCGTGGGTGATGCAGAACCCGGGCCGCACAGTGGCGATCACGGCTTGCGGTGTGACGCCGCACGCCCAGAACACCGGTATTTCGCCAGGTTTGATCTCGACGGGGTCGCCGTAGTCGGGGACCGCGATGTCCTGAATTCCGATGGCAGCAGGGTCGCCCAGGTGAACCGGCGCACCATGGACCGACGGAAAGCGGGCGGTCACCTGGACCGCCCGGATCGCATCGGCCGGCGACAGCGGACGCATCGATACGACGAGCGGGCCGGAGAAGCGGCCCGCCGGAGTGGTCGCGATCGAGGTGCGATACATCGGCACGTTCCGGTTCTGCTCGATATGGCGCACTGGAAGTTCGGCGGCGATCATCGCCTCCTCGAAGGAGAACGAGCAGCCGATCAGGAAGCTGACGAGATCGTCGCGCCAGAGTTCACGGATGTCCGTCGGCTCCGCCACGAGCTCGCCATCGTGCCAGACGCGGTAGCGTGGAAGATCGCTGCGGACGTCGAGTTCGCGCCCGAGTGCCGGCAGCATGGGATCGCCGATCTCCGACATCCCGATCAGCGGACAGGGCTTCGGATTGCGCTGGCAAAACAGCAGGAATTCGAATGCGAGGTCGCGCGGCAGGATCGCCAGATTGGCCTGCACGAAGCCCGGCGCGACATTCGCCGTTGGCCCGTCGAGGGCGCCTGAGCGGGCGGCAAGCCGCGCCGCATAAGGATCGGATATGGACAGATTGCTTTGCATGGCCTCAGTCGTCATTAGCTGCGCGTAGCGCCAGTTTCATCACCTGTCCGATGGACAGGATCGCGATCGCAACCGGCTGAGCCGGCGATTATCAATCCAGTCAACCAAAGGAGGTCGCCCGCGCCGTTGCGCGAGCGTCCTTGCAGTTCGGTCGCCGTCCGGCGCATGATCAGGCCACAACCGGCAACTGCTCTATCCGGTAGACGTGCTCGATGGTGCGGCCGAGCACCGGGTCAAACAGCTCCATTGCGAAGACCGGGGCGGGTCGGATCCCGCCGATCGCCCCGACTGTGCCGCAGATCATGCCCGTTCCTTCCGGCAGGAGCGTGGCGCCGCCGGTGAAGCCGCGGATAAGTTCGAGCGGCGGCCGTAGCGCGGCCAGCGGACCTTCCTGGTAGAGGACCCGCGCTCCGTTCTCCTCGATATAGGAGCGGATGACCATCTCGTCCCAGTGCCCGGCGACCTCGGCGAAGCGCCACGCTGAACGCGCCAGAGGCTTGGCGCAGATCTGCTTGGAAAGCGCGACCCCCAGCGTCTCCAGCTTACGGTCCGTATGGTCGGAAGCGAGGCTGACATACATCTGGCCACCTGCGCTGAAGACGAAAGTCTCGACTTCGCCGGAGCTTTCGCCGCCGAGCACCTGGATGCGGTTCGCCTGCGTCATCAGGTTCTCGGCGACGCGATAATAGAGCGGCACCGTGCTCGGGCGCGGCACGCCGATGGCGGCGAGCTCCTCGATATGATGCTCGATCGCCGCGCGGTCGCGCCCGGCCCAGCCCGCGACTACCAACTCGGTGAGATCGACGCTGAGCGCCTGCCCGCCGGTGCTGCCGTCGACAATGAAATTCAGTTCCATGACGTCCTGCGGTTATTTGATTGGAAGGCAGTGCGCCGCGGCTATTCGAAAACGCGGGGCAGGAAGAGCGCGAGGTCGGGAAAGATCGCCAGCAGCAGCATCAGCACCGCCATCGCTGCCACGTAGGGCATGCTGCCGGTGATCACTGCGTTCATCGAACCGCTCTTGCGCAGGCTTTGCACCACGAAGAGGTTCAGGCCGACCGGCGGCGTGATCAACGCGGCCTCGACGAGGACAATGATCAGAATGCCGAGCCAGATCGGATCGTAGCCGAGCTGGATCATGATCGGCGCTACGATCGGGATTGTTGTAATCATCATGGAAAGCGTCTCCATGAAGCAGCCGAGGATCAGGTAAAAGACCACGATCACCACGAGCATCTGTACCGGCGACAAGCCCAGGCCTCTGATCGAGCCGGTGATTGCGTCGGTGATGCCGGTCGCCGACATCACGAAGTTCAGGAAGGCCGCCGCGATGATGATCAGCATGATCATCGCAGTCGCCTTCATGGTGCCTTCGACGGCTTCGCGCAGCATCGAGAGCGTCAGCCGTCGGGACCATGCCGCGAGGGCCATCGCGCCGGTAACACCGAGCGCGGCAGCTTCCGTCGGTGTGGCAAGGCCGGCATAGATCGATCCGACCACAAGCAGGAAGATGCCAAGCGGCGGCACGAGATGGGCAAGGCTGACGAAACGCTCGCCCCAGGTCGCGGTGATGCGCCGCCCACCCCATTCTGGCTTCGCCACGCAGCCGATGATGACCGTGAGCATGAACAGACCGGCCAGCAGCAGGCCCGGAATGATCCCGGCGAGATAGAGCTTCGGCACGGAGGAGTTGGTCAGGACCCCGTAGAGTACGAGGTTGATCGAGGGCGGGATCAGGATGCCAAGCGTTCCGCCCGCCGCCAGGCTGCCGAGGAACAGCGGCTCGTTGTAGCCGTAGCGCTTGATCTGTGGCAGCGCGACCGTGCCGACAGTCGCGGCCGTTGCGACGCTTGATCCCGAGGTCGCCGCGAACAGGGCGGAGGCGCCAATATTGGCGTGCATCAGTCCGCCGGGCAGCCAGGAGAGCCACAGGCTCATCGCGCCGTACATGCGTTCGGCGAAGCCGGCGCGCAGCAGGATTTCACCAAGGAGGATGAAGAGCGGGATGGCGACGAGAAGAAACTCGTTATTGGTGCTCCATGCGAGCTCGCCGATGCCGCGCGTCAGCGGCAACATCGAGTAGAGCGGGTCAAGGATCAGGCCCAGCACGCCGAGCGCTGCGGCGACTGGAATCGACAGGCCGATCAGGACGAGCAGAAGGATCAGGGTCGTGGCGATCATGCGGCCTCTCCCTTGACCATGCGCTCGCCGGCGGCAGCTTCCTCTTCGGCTTCCTCCTGCGTCGAGCGAACTCCGGCGATCGCCTTCACGGTTGCGATATCGCCGGTCACCAGCGCGATCGAGGCGCGTAGCAGCATCAGCGCAAGAATGACGCACATGAACACGAGGCCCGAGAACCACAGCCCCTGCGGGATCGCCAGCGGCGTCGCTAGCGGCGTATTGGCCCGCGAGCCCTGGGCCAGCGACGCACCGACCACGTCATAGGCGTAATAGGTCAGCATCGCCATAAAGACGCCAAGCGCGACCAGGGACAGCCAGTCGACGACTGCAGCCAGCCGCACGGGGAAGTACTGGTAGAGCGCATCGACACGGACGTTGGCCCGCTGCAGGGTGGCGAAGGCGAGCGACCAGCTCGTGCTGACGGCGAAGGCGTAACTCGAGAGCTCATCTGCGCCACCGGTGGTGAAGCCGAGGAATTTCCGAGCCAGTACATCGAACGAGATCAGCAGAACGCTCGCGATCGTCAGCGCCCCGGCGCACCAGACGGCGACGCGCGACAGGGTTTCGGCATGACGCAGCAGTGCCGCAAGAGCGTCAGGCGGGGACGAGCTTGTCATGGAATCCTGGGCTCCCGAGAGATGGCGGAGACCGGCGCGCCGGTCTCCGTTTGCAGCGGTCACTTCTTGGCTGTCAGGCCGAGCTCCTTGCCGATCGTGGCGTTGAAGCCGGAAACACAATCGGCCGAGCAGCGAGCCGCCCATTTGGGCAACACCTTCTCCTGCAGCACGGTCTTGAGCAGCGCCTTGTCGGCATCGCTCGGAACGACGAGCTGCATCTTGCCTTTCACGGGGAGCGTGCAGGCTGCGGCGCCAGTATTGCAGTCATAGCCTTGCTGGGTCTGTTGCGCGGCGGCGTCCCAAATCTGCGCGACCAGGGTCTTGATGTTGGTGGCCAGAAACTCGCGGACTTTCGGATCGATCTTGTTCCACGCAGCCTCGTTGACCGCATGGATCTGCTGGTTCCAGTTGATCGGGAGCGCCAGAAGGTGGGTGGAGACCTCGTACCATTTGGCTGAATAGCCCGAGAGCGAACCGGTAATGGCGCAATCGACGACCTTGTTCTGCAAGGCCGGCACAACCTCGCCGAAGGCCATGGTCACGCTGGAGCCGCCGAAGGCTTCGACAAATTCGGCCTGGGTGCGGCTCGAGGTCCGGACCTTCTTGCCCTTGAGGTCTGAAAGCCCCTTCATCTCGGCGTTGCAGAACAGGACCTGCGCCGGATAGGGCGAAATACCGAGCAGGCGGACCTTCGAGCCTTCGCCGTAGAACTTGGCATAGACCGGCTCGAACGCCTCGGTGACCATGCGCGCTGTCTTGGCGTCGGGCGCGAGGCCGGCAAGATCGATCGCTTCGTTGATCGGGTTGTCGCTGGCGAAGTAGGACAGGGTGGCGGTGCCGAATTCGATCACGCCCTGCGACATCAGCCGCAGCAGCTCGGGCCCTTTCAGCCCCATCTCATTGAAGCCCTTGATTTCGGCCGTGACCTGGCCCTTCGACTTTTCTGGAATCGTCTTGCTCCAGAACGGCTGCTCGTAATCCTGGTACGCTGTGAGGTTGCTCAGCCCACCCACGACCTTGAGGTTGGTTTTCGGCAGGTCCTGTGCGGCGGCACCGGTCGCGGTGAGCAGACCGGCGGCTAGAATGAGAGCTTTCATCGATTTCCCCTGGTTGCTTGTTGTTGATGCGGTTCTCCGCGCCTCGAGTCGCAGGACCGGCACGCGCGGCGTGGCCAGCAGGCGTTCTTGGCTGTTCGGCGTGACGAGAACCATCTCGGATCAGGCCGAGACGAGCGCAGCGCGTGTGATAAAGCGCACCGAAACAGTGGGTGTTTGCAACGTTCAACGCCTGACCCTTGCCGTGACTTTAGAGCCGTCTATGCCCTGTCATTGCAAGGGCATCATGGACATTGCTGTCCAATCGTATGTTTGGAACCAGGGTATAAGCCAAATTTATCACTGTCCGGCACCGGACGCGTCCTGCCGGGCAACCGCTTGCGCCATGCGTGCGATGATGCGGGATGGATAGCTATCGGGCCCGTCGATCCAGCTCGCGGTGAAGCTCAGGTCGGGCAACGGATCGGCCTCGACCTGGAGGATGCGCAATTCGCCCCGCGCCAGTTCACGACCGAGGAAGACTGGTGTGATGACCGCCGCACCGATGCCATCGAGCACCATCCGCACCACCATCGAGAGCGAGGCGCTGCCATACATGCGCGGGGTCGAAATGCCGGCGCGCATCAGCATGTCGCGGACCTGTCGGTAGGGCGTGCTGCTGGAGGCGTAGGTGATGATGGGGAGCTCGGCGATGCGTGCGAGCGGGACCGGGCTGGGTCCGAGATCGGCGCCGGGTTTGACGACCCAGGCGAGCGGATACGTACAGAGCGGCAGGTTCTCCACCCGCGGCTCGAGAACCGGGCCGAGCAGGAAGGCGAGATCGATCTTGCGCGCCATCAGATGGGATTGCAGCACATGTGTGCTGTCGACTTCGATCTCGAGGACGAGTGCCGGATAGGCGACGTGAACTTCCTCGATCAGCTTGGGCAGCCAGGTCTGGACAATGGTCTCGGCTACGCCGATACGTAGCGTTCCGCTCATTGTGGTCTGGTCGCGGGCGGCCTGGATCATGTCGCGCCGCGCCTGCATCATCCGTTCCGCATAGGCGAGCAGTTCATGGCCCTTGGCCGTGAGCTTTACGCCGCGCGCGTCGCGCTCGAACAGGCGAACACCGAGCGCGGCCTCCAGCGAGGCGATCCGCTGCGAGATCGCGGGCTGGGTGGTGCCGAGCTTCTCCGAGGCTGCGCGAAGGCTGCCAAGCGCGGCTGCCCAGAAAAAGGTCTCGATGTTGCGGAAGTCGATCATGACTCGATGATGCCGAGGGGCCGACCGGGAACCAACAAGAAAACGGCCAAGAGCGCGAACGGTCCGCTTCCGCCGGGACTACGTCTCATCTGCCGGCTGCGATCGCCTTGATAAGTGGACCGATCATGGAATCTCGCCGGCGCGAAGCCGCTTCGGCCTGACATCAGCCGTCGCCGCTCCCGTTGTTCGCCGGTGCATGTGGAGCGTGTCGTCGAGCCAGTCGAGAAACACCCGGTTCGCCAAGGAGCGGTTGAGCTGCTCGCAGTGCATGCCGGCGCCGTCCGCGTCCGAGAACTCGCGGAACGTCTTCGGGCAGGCCAGCGCATCATACAGGTCCTTGGCGTTCGACGAGACTGGATCGGACTCGGCCGCAGCGACGAAGGTGGGACATCGGATGGCCGCCACCTCATCGGGTTCGAGCTTCCACTTCGACATCTCGGCCAGATACGACCGCAGGTCGGCCGCGCCATTGGTCCAGAAACCGCGCTGCACGATCGTCCATCGCGCACGACGGTTGCTCCCGATCGCGGTCATGATCTTCTTCTCGTGCTCGGGATCGATGGCCGGCAGTCGGGCCACGGCGGCGTCGTCGAGGCCGAGCATTTTCATCATCTGGAAGATCTTCACGCCCACGTCGAATTGACCGGGGTCTGCGATGACGGCGGCCAGCCGTGGTTCGTACGCGGCGACCCGTGGTGCGAAGTAGCCGCCGAGACTGCACGCCTCGTAGACGACTCGGTCCTGGTCGACGACGTCGATGGCCAGTGCGGCGTCGACGACGGGGGTGACCACCTTCTCCCAGTCATGGCGAAGCGGGAGTCCTTCGTCGATGAGGAGGCGGCCTTGACCGGGGCCATCGTGGACGAGGACGTGGTAGCCCCGCCGCAGGGCGGCGACACCCATCTCGAGGTAGCTTTCGACGAACGTGGAGTCCCAGCCATCGCTGATGATGATTGTCGGCCGGACTTCGGTCGCATGCCCATGCGCGCGCAGGAAGTAAGCCGGCAGCGTGGTGCCTTCGTACGGGATCTCGAGCTTCTCGCCCGGCGGGTCGAGGAGCGCCATCGCTCGGTCGAAAGTGTCCATCTGGAGGTGGAATGCGTCGGCGAGACGCGGATCGACCGGCGTGCCGTAGAGCGGATGGTAGGCCATGCCGAGCAGGGCCGCGGCGCGCAAGTAGCAGTCGTGCGCGCTCTCGCGATGCCCGTTGGCCGCGGCGGAATTGCCCTCGTCGATACGGCGACGAGCGTAGGTGACGAACGCGTCGAAGTAGGAGCCGTCGTCGCCGTCCTTCATCGCGCGGGCGATCGCCTGGATCTCCCCGACGTCACCACCGCCGTAGGGCGCGAACCCGAGAACAACGCTCGCGAACTCGTCGTGCAGTGGATCGCTGAAGAACGTCATGGCCGGACCTTCCACCTTCGAGGACGACGGTACGAACCCGCCATGCACGCAGTGGGTCGGCGGCGTCCGGTCACGCTCGCATCATGGGCGCGAGAACTCAACTGCTGCTGAACATTTGCCGCCACTGTGAGTTTAGAAGCGGTGACTGTTGCGGTTCGCAATTTTATTAAACCGAAGTGGCCCGCCAGCGCATCGCAGCGCGTTTACGAGCGCAGTTAGTGCAGCAGGCTGATGCTGGCGACTTGGGTAATACATGAAGAAGCCGGGAATAGGGGGCGTCCAGTTCTCCAGCACTCGAATGAGGCGGTGCTCAGCAACATGCTCCGCAACCTGCTCTTCATAAGCGAGCCCAAGGCCGGCTCCGGTGAGCGCCGCCTGAATCACTAGGTTGGTATCATCGATTATGAGCGGGCCATTCACACCGACTGTGATCGTCTTGCGGCCCTGCTCGAACTCCCACCGATACGGACCGCTCGGAAGGCGCAGGTTTAGACATCGATGATCGTTTAGATCCTTGGGCTTCTGAGGAATGCTGCGTGACGCAAAATAGCCGGGCGATCCCACCACCGCCAAACGCAAATCGTGCGTGACGCGCACCGCGATCATATCTTTTTGGACATACTCGCCGAGTTGAATACCAGCATCGAACTCGCCCGCGACGATGTCCACGGGACCAGTGACAGTAACAACGTCAAGAACGATGTCAGGGTAAGCCTCGGCAAATGCCGTGAGCCTCGGCAACAGCACCATCACCGCAGCCGAGCGCGACATTACAATTCTAAGCCGTCCCGCAGGCCGGTGGCGAACGCTTCGGGCTTTGTCCAGCGCACGAGTAATTTGCTCAAGCGCCGGAGACAGGTCCTTCAAGAGGGCTTCGCCGCCCGCAGCGGTTGGCGCTACACTCTTGGTCGTCCGAGCAAGAAGCCGGAGCTCCAGTCGCTGCTCGAGTCTCCGGATCGTGTGGCTCAGAGCGGACTGGGAGACGCCGAGCTTCGCTGCAGCACGTGTAAAGCTTCGCTCACTGGCGACGATTGCAAACGTAGCGAGTTCATTCAGCTCATTGCCCATGATTGATGAATATCACTCATGACCCCATCCTGTGCAACATATCTAGTTTCATAAGCGCCTTTTTCCTAGATTTGACCGGCAAGGTGACGCGAGTCGACGGTTTGTCCGCTTCGGCCTGCCTGGCGCTCGACGCGAGATCGCAGCGCGTATGCAATAGTTAGACGTAACAGGAGGTGGCCATGGATGCCGATGTTCGTGCTTTGCGCACCCTGGCGCAGACCTATTTTGACGCCGCCTATGAAATGGATGCTGAGAAATTTGCATCCATATTTCATCCCTCGAGCTCCGTGACGAAGGTGGCCGACGACGGCGACGTGGGCGTGACGCCGGTCGCGATGTGGCTGGCAGTCGTGCGTGATACGAAAGCCCCAAAACAAAAGGGCGAGGAGCGTGACGACGAGATCCTATCAATTGACGTCGAAAGAGACCTCGCGCTTCTGAAGGTGAAATTGCAGGTACCGCCACGCCACTTCACGGACCTCTTGTCGTGCTTGAAGGTCAACGGAACCTGGAAGATCGTTCAGAAGGTGATGACTTCGAAAGCATAACGGCTTCAGTGACGCGATAGAAAATTGAAACACCCCGCTTGGCAGGTTACCCGTGAAATTTCTGTCTCAAAGCGCCAACGTCATGGCCTGTGCTTCGGGATCGTCGAAAGTTTGGTCGCTCTCCGACGGATATGTCGACCTGCCGGCTCAATCGCTCAGGTATCCGAACGACAAGGTATGTACGCAGACAGCATCGCCTCAGCGGGAAGAGTCGCTGGTTCGCCTGTCGGTCAACTGCTTCCTACTCGATCGTTCAGGCAGTGACCGCGTTTTGATAGATTGTGGAGCGGGGGGAAGCTGGGACCCGTCCATGGGCTACCTCGAGGAGACGATGTGCGAGGCAGGCATCGACACATCATCCATCACGGTGGTCGCCCTCACGCATGCCCATGGCGACCACATCAACGGTCTTCTTACCCCTGACGGGCGGCGAACATTTCGAAACTTGAGCAAGATCGTGATTGGGGAGGACGCAGTTGAGGATTTCCTCGCAGAGCCACGACTAGCGGATTTTCGGCCACTCCTGGCTCCAGTTAGCGGAGGAGACCGGCCGGACGATCATTTGCTGGCGGTGGCGATGCCCGGGCATGCTCCGGCCATATGGGTTACCTCCTCAGCACTGGCGAAGACGATATCTTATCCTGCGGCGACCTGATCCACGTTCCTGCTGCACAGTTTGCCCGTCCCGAGCTTACTTGGGCCTATGACGCCGACGAGTCCGTGGCGAGGGCTAGCCGGCTCAAGCTGCTCCAACACGCCGCGGATGCACATATTTGGCTAGCCGGCGCTCACATGGGACGACCCGGCATGGGCAAAGTAGTCAAGGAGGGGCATGGATATGCGTTTATTTCGGCAGCGCGAGCTCTATCCGACGCAAGAGGCTTGATGAACTTTCAAGGTAAGTCGGCCTGGGCATCCAGGCCCGCCTGACTCAGCCGCCGCCCGAGGTCCGGGCTTGGGCGCTTAATCGATCAATATGTAGGCTTCCGACGCATTTCTCGTTCACAGCGCAGTGCTAGGGAAATGGAGATTCTGTGGACTCGGTCTGCTGCCGCGGTGGCTAGATCTGAAGGACCAGCAAATGATCAAGCGAGCGCTTTGTGGGAAACAATAGCTGAGCTTTCAATCGTGAAGATCTCGCAGAGTCCAATTGCTCCTGAGAAGCCAACCTCCGACGTTGCAGCACAATCTTCTACTTTGCCCGGCCCGGTGTTCCTTGACTATAGCCGGGAGCAACTCGACAAAGCCTACGATCAATCGCTCTGGGCGCCCCAGATGGCCGAACTCGAGGCGAATGACGGCGCCAGGAGCGCAGCCGTGCGGCTGACAATGCCGCCACGGACGGAGCAATACGGCCCGAGCGATGTGGAACAGATCGACATTTTCGCGCCGACGGATGCGCGCGGCGTCCCGGTTCTGGTGTTCATTCATGGTGGCGCATGGACACGCAATACAAGGCAGGACGCGTCCTTTGCAGCTCCGACCTTTGTCAGGCGCGGCGCCGCCTATCTTGCTCCCGATTTCGGGAGCCTGAAGACAGCTCGGCTTCCGGATCTCGTGGAGAATTGCCGGCGCGCCCTGGAGTGGACGGTGCGGAATGCTGCCAGCTTCGGCGGTGATCCAGGTCGCGTCTTTCTTTCAGGCCATTCGTCAGGCGCTCACCTTGCCGCATGCGTGCTCGTCACGGATTGGACTAAGCGCGGATTGCCCGCAGATGTCATCAAGGGCGCTCTGCTATTGAGCGGCATGTACGATCTCTATCCGGTCCTGCTCTCATCGCGCAGCGCATATCTCCACATTACGGCTGAGGAGGAGCGAGCGCTCAGCCCGATGCGTCATCTGGATCGGATCGCTTGCCCGATCGCGATTGTCTCGGCCGACGAAGACAGTCCGGAGTTCAAGCGCCAGTCGGCAGTGTTCGCAGATGCGCTCGAAGGGATGGGACGGCTTGCAAGCCGTAACGTCGCATTCAACACGAACCATTTCCAAGAAGCCGAGCAGCTTGCTCATGCAGACAGTATGGTCAGCCAGGTGGCGCTCTCGATGATTGGGGTGTCGTGATGAGATCGCCGTAGTGCGGCGAGGCCGTTATCGCGCCAACAGAAGGCGACGGCACATTATCGACTACCCGGCGATCCTCTCCTGTGAAACGGCGCGCATGGTTCGAGCGTGGCCTTATAGTCTTCAACCGCAGATCTGCCGGCGAGAGGTCAACGCCGCCCCGGTTACGCGGATGTGCGGGTGAGAGCAGCGCGACCACGGCTATTCGAGAGTCAGTCGTATTGAGTGTAATTGGAATGGAGAGCAACAGGATGCTGCCATTGCAGAATTCTGCCAGAGCGCAGGGCAGGTCGGCGGCCGTCCTCGCCCTAATCGCCGGGTATGTCGATTCTTACACCTTGCTGAATTACTCGGTCTTCTCATCATTCATGAGTGGCAACACGACACAGACCGGCTTGCAGGCAGGGCAGGCAAATTTTGCGGAAGCCGGACACAATTTGCTACCGATCCCTGTTTTTGTTGTCGGCGTTTTCGTGGGAGCACTCCTCGTGCATCCCGGCAACCGCCATCGGCTGCGCTGGGTGTTCGGGCTCGTGGCGGCCCTTCTGGCGGCTGTTGTCGTCACCTTTCACGCGGGCCCACTACCTGGATGGTGCAACATTATGATCCTCAGTTTGGCGATGGGCATCATGAACACCACGATCACCCGGGTGGGCGAACAATCGGTGAGCCTCGGCTATGTTACAGGCACATTGAACAATGCGGCTCAACATCTTGCGCTGGCGGCCAAGCGCGAGCCCCTGCCCGATGCAGAGGGGTCCTGGGATACTCATGTGCGGCGGGCGGCCCTGCTCGCCGGCATTTGGACCGCCTTCATCGTTGGGGCGCTGCTGGCAGGGGCTGCAACGCCTCGCTTCGCTGCTTGGTCCCTGGTGCCGCCCATCCTCATTCTGTTGATGCTTTCTGCGTCTTACCGCGCCGCCAACCCGCGTGCCTGATGGCCGTCGCCAGGCCGATCCCACCGGCGTCTGCCTGTCGGTCGTGAGGAGCCCTTTGTCACCGCCGTACCGCTCACGGGAGGTGAGGGCGGGGCTGGACGGCCAGATTGGCGCTAGGCGGCACGGCGTGGGATGATTCAAACACCACTCCGCCAGCGGCCGCCGGGCCTGCTACGCCGACGTAGCCGGGAGGTAACGGCGGCAGACGGCGGTATTTGGCGCCCCATCGTAGACGAAACTGATAACTACGTTTCCGGCGCGGTACTATGAATTTCTATCCGTTAGACGGCGAATTCCGCCGCGTGCATCCGGCTCTTGCCAAGGTTGCTACAATCGATCGCTGCGATCTACGTGTGGGTCATTTTATTAGGACGGGCGATGGGAGAACACGATTGGGCCGACGCTTTGCTGGGCCGTTGGGGTTGCAGTTGGATACCCGTAAGCACTGGAGAATCGAGCGATCTCGTCTATCGGCGCGACGATAGGCTCGCCTACGCCAAATTGGCACCGTCCACCCGGTCCATCGACCTTGCCGGCGAGCGCGACCGCCTCACATGGCTCGACGTCCAAGCGATTGCTTGTCCCAAAGTTATCGACTGGCAAGAGGCCGAAGAGGGCGCTTGTTTGGTGATGAGCGCCATCCCTGGCATCGCGGCGGTCGAACTCTCGGCGCCTGAACTGCTGAAGGCTTGGCCGTCAATGGCGCGACAGCTCGGCGCTCTCCACGAGCTTGCGGTCGACCAATGTCCGTTCAATCGCGGCCTCTCACTCATGTTTGAGCGCGCTGTGAGTGTCGTCACGCGCAACGAGGTCAATCCCGATTTTCTACCCGACGAGGATAAGGATACGCCCGGGAGCGAGCTGTTGGCGCGGATTGCAAGCGAAGTTCCGGCCCGACGCGATCAGGAGGATGCCGACAGGGTTGTTTGTCACGGCGACCCTTGCATGCCGAACTTCGTGGTTGACCCGCAGACCCTCCAGTGCACCGGTGTCATCGATCTGGGTCGCCTCGGTACTGCCGACCGGTACGCCGATCTGGCTCTAATCATTGCGAATGCTGCTGAGACATGGACGACACGAGAGCAAAGTGAACAGGCCGGTGCAATTCTGTTCAATACCCTGGGGATAGAGGCGCCGGATCGGGAACGGCTCACCTTTTATCTCCGGCTTGATCCGCTGACCTGGGGCTGATGTGCCGCGGCGGTATTTGGTGCGCCCGACACGATTCGAACTTCTGCCTCTCGAATGCGGGGATCTCGGCATCTCGAGGACGCGAACGACTGCCAACAGCGCCCGAGGGGTACCGGCCCTCGCGGCCTGGATCACAAGCCGGGAAAGGGATCTGGTGCCCCTCCTGCAGATCGCTGCTTTATCTCGGGTTCAAAGGCCGCCGCCGAACGGTTCCATCTGTCTCCTGTCATCTTGAAATAGTTCCTCTTTTCCCGTCGGCGGGGATTTGTGGTAACCGCGCATTAACCAACCCTGGCGTTTGGTCGAGGGGTGTGCCGGAGGCGGGTTCAGCCCTAGTTTGGACACCTTAGGCGGAGAAGCATGCGCGGCCTTGGGACAGGGGCCTCCCGTGCGACATGAATCCGGCTGCGGCGACTTGGGTGGACTCCCGGGCGCGCGCCGATTGATCGGCGTCGAGCTTATCGGGCTCCACCCCCGAGTTGGGTGCGTATTCACGGGGCACGCGTTGAGAGGACACGAGCGATGAATCCAGCCGACGTTGCGCAATCCGCGCTGCCCGTTGCGGCTGCCGCCGACGTATCGTTGATTGCCTTGTTCTGGCAGGCTCACTGGATCGTGAAAGCGGTCATGCTCGGCCTGATGGGCTGCTCGGTCTGGGTCTGGGCGATCGCCATCGACAAGATGTTCATGTATGCGCGCGCTAAACGCGCCATGGACCGTTTCGAACAGGCGTTCTGGTCGGGACAGTCGATCGAAGAGCTTTATCGGGCGCTGGCGGCCAAGCCGACGCAATCGATGGCCGCTCTGTTCGTGGCGGCGATGCGCGAATGGAAGCGCTCGTTCGAAAGCCAGTCGCGCTCGTTTGCCGGCCTGCAGATGCGCATCGAAAAGGTGATGGACGTGTCGATCGCCCGCGAGGTCGACCGGCTGGAGCGGCGGCTTCTGGTGCTGGCGACGGTCGGCTCGGCCGGACCCTTCGTCGGTCTGTTCGGAACCGTCTGGGGCATCATGAGCAGCTTCCAGGCGATCGCGGCGTCCAAAAACACCTCGCTGGCGGTAGTGGCGCCGGGCATTGCGGAGGCCCTGTTTGCTACCGCGATTGGCCTTATCGCTGCCATCCCAGCGACGATTTTCTATAATAAGTTCACATCCGAAGTGAACCGGCAGGCACAGCGTCTCGAGGGGTTTGCGGACGAGTTCGCCGCGATCCTGTCACGGCAGATTGATGAACGCGCCTGATCATGACCTTGAGGGTCCGTCGAAAGCCAGGACTGTGAGCGCACCATGGGGATGAGCGCGGCCGGAGCATCGGGCGGAGGCGGCGGACGGCGGCATCGGCGCCGCCGCGCGGCCGTGATGGCCGAAATCAACGTCACACCGATGGTGGACGTGATGCTGGTGCTGCTGATCATCTTCATGGTTGCGGCGCCGCTTCTCACGGTTGGCGTTCCGCTCGATCTGCCGCAGACGCAGGCGAAGACGCTCGACATCGACAAGGAGCCGATCACGCTGTCCGTGCGGCTCGACGGCAAGGTCTTTCTCGGTGAGAACACCGAGATCGCGCTTGATGAGCTCGTTCCGAGACTGACAGCAATCACCGCGGCGCGCGGCGGCATGGACGAGCGGATCTTCGTGCGCGGCGACAAGAAAGTCGACTACGGCACGGTCATGCGGGTCATGGGCCGCCTGTCGGCAGCGGGCTTCAAGCGCGTCGCGCTGGTGACTGAAATGGAGCAAGGGTCCTAATTCGCTTGAAGATCGCCGGATACGAGATCGACAAGTCGCTCGCAGCATCGCTCGCCCTGCATCTCGGGGTGATCGGCTGGGGAATCGTGTCGTTTTCGACCCGCTCGCTTGATGCCAAGCAGGAGGAAGCACTGCCGGTCGATATCATTTCGACCGAGCAGCTTTCACAGATCACCAAGGGCACCAAGACCGGCCAGAAAGAAAATTCGAAGCCGCTGGTCGAAAAGGTCGGCGAGCCGACGCCGAACGATGAACCGGTTGGGAAGGTGACCGAGAAGAAGGAAGTCGTCGCAGCCAACGACAAGCCGCCCGAGCCGAAGCCGCCGGAGAAAAAACCCGAGCCGCCGAAGCCGGTGGAGAAGAAGCCCGAGCCGCCGGTCGACCAGATCGCCGAAGCCCTGAAGAAGGATCAGGCGAAGAAGCCGGTCGAGAAGAAAGAGACCAAGGCCGAGCCGAAAAAGGAAGAGAAGCCGAAGAAGGAGCGCACGTTCGACCAATCGAAGATCGCGGCGCTACTCGACAAGCGCAGCCCGGAGCGCCACGCGGTGGCCGGCGACACGATCAATCCGCATTCGTCCTTGGGCACGGCGGCCGGCCAGGCGCAGAAGCTGTCGATGAGCTGGGTCGGCGCGCTGCAGGCGCGCATCAAGCAGTGCTGGAACGTGCCGGCGGGCGTGCGCGACGCAGAGAACATCGAGATTCGCGTCTATTTCGAGTTGCGCAAGGACGGCTCCGTGTCAAGCCAGCCACGTCTCTTGGCCGGGCCGCCGAGCGCGAACGGTCCTGCGATCGCCGAAAGCGCGATCCGCGCGATTCAACAGTGCCAGCCCTATTCGTTCCTGCCGCAGTCCGAATATGTCGGCGGCTGGGATCGTCTCGACATCACGTTCAGTTCCAAGGATATGTTCCGGTAAAGGTCATTTCGATCATGAGCAAGCGGCGCGAGCAAGAGCTCGCACAGATTTCGCCTTCCACCTTCACGCGCCGGCAGGTGTTGGCTCTCGGCGCGGGACTTTCGCTCGCATCGGCGATTTCGATCAGGGCGCACGCGCAAACGCGGTTGCAGGTTGAAAGTGGCAACATCCAGCCGATTCCGATCGCCATTCCGAATTTCGTTGCGGGCTCGCAGGTGGATAGCGAGGCCGCCGCCGGCGTGACACAGGTCATCACCAACAACCTGCGGCGCAGCGGCCTGTTCTTGCCGATAGACCAGGCCGCTTATATCGAGAAGATCACCAACATCGACGTGCCGCCGAACTTCCAGAGCTGGCGCACCATCAACGCGCAGGCGCTGGTGACGGGCCGCGTCACGCGCCAGCCGGACGGGCGGCTGAAGGCGGAATTCCGTCTGTGGGATATTTTCTCCGGCCAGCAGCTCACGGGACATCAGTACTTCACGGCCGCGGAATTCTGGCGCCGCATCGCCCACATCATCTCCGACCAGGTGTATGAGCGCCTGACCGGAGAGAAGGGCTATTTCGATAGCCGCGTGGTGTTCGTCGATGAAAGCGGGTCGAAGGAGCGCAGGGTCAAGCGGCTCGCGATCATGGACCAGGACGGCGCCAATGTCCGCTACCTGACGCGCGGCGAGGATCTGGTGCTGACACCGCGTTTCTCCCCCTCGACGCAGGAGATCACCTACATGGCGTTCGGCCAGGGTGACCCGCGCGTGCTGTTGTACAACATCGAGACCGGGCAGCGCGAGGTGGTCGGTAACTTCCCCGGCATGACGTTTGCGCCGCGCTTTTCGCCGGATGGGCAGCGCGTGATCATGAGCCTCCAGCAGGGCGGCAACGCCAACCTGTTCGTGATGGACCTGCGCTCGAAGTCGACGACGCGGCTCACCGACACGCCGGCGATCGATACCTCGCCGTGCTACTCGCCGGATGGGCAGCGGATCTGCTTCGAGTCAGACCGCGGCGGCAAGCAGCAGATCTACGTGATGGCTGCGGGTGGCGGTGGCGCACAGCGCATCTCGTTCGGCGACGGCAACTACTCGACGCCGGTCTGGTCGCCGCGCGGCGACTATATCGCCTTCACCAAGCTGGGCGGCGGCAATTTCTCGATCGGCATCATGAAGCCGGACGGCTCCGGCGAGCGGCTTTTGACGTCGGGCTACCACAACGAGGGACCGACGTTCGCGCCGAACGGACGCGTCGTGATGTTCTTCCGCGATGCCGGCGCGGGCCCCGCCCTGTTCACCATCGATGTCTCCGGCCGCAACGAACTGCGCGTGCCGACGCCGGCTTTCGCGTCCGATCCCGCCTGGTCGCCGCTGTTGTCTTGAGGCAATCCAGGAGGACCAATCGTAGCCCGGATAAGCAAAGCGCCATCCGGGGCTGGCTCTCCGCAAATCCCGGGGTCGCTTCGCTCGCCCGGGCTACTGATCCGCCACTCGCCCCTACGTGATGATCTCGTTGAGCTCCTTGCCGGAGTGTTCCGGCACCATGAAGACCACGCCGATCGCCATGGCGATCATCAACACCGGAATGCAGAGGAAGGACAGCGCGAATGATCCCGTGGCCTGCTGCAGCGCCACGGTGACGAACGGGAACAGGACGAAGCCGACGAAATAGGCGATCGCCCAGACCACGCCGTTGGCTGCGCCGCGGATCCGCGTCGGAAACACTTCCGCGGTAAGCGTGGTGCTCGGTCCCCAGAAGCCGAGGAAGCCGAAGCTCCAGGCAAGGCCGAACACCCAAAGCAGCAGCCGATCTTCAGTATAGACCCACAGTGTCATGAAGATCGCACCTTCGATCAGCGTGACAACGAAGGCGAGTCTTCGGCCGATCTTGTCGGCGAGCCAGCCAGCGACGCACAGGCCGAAGAACCCCGAAATGCCCCACAGCACGTAGAAGGTGCTGTATTCGGCAGTGCTCCAGTGCTTTTCCGTCGCGAGATAAAGCGGCATCCAGCCGCCGACGGTGCCGAAGATCGAGGTCGAGCAGCAGGCCACAAACAGCGCCACCAGTGTCGCCGGCAGCACATCCGGCATGAAGACTTGGCGGATGCCGACCGATTTCGCCTTGTTGAACCACTGCTGGTCCTCGTCGCTGACACGGCCGCCGGCCGCCAGCGTTTGCGTGATGCGCCGCTTGCGGTCCTGTGCACGCACCCAGTAGGGAGATTCCGGACAGGTGGCACGGACATAGATCGCGAGCAGGGCGATGATGCCCGGCACGATCACGGCTGCACGCCAGCCCCACTCGGTCGCAAAGGCGAGCGTGATGGCGCCTGCGAGCGAGGCGCCGAGGCACCATGTCGATCGGGTGATGCTGACCACCCGTCCGCGCAGCCGCGCCGGCCATGTCTCCGCGACCAGCATGGAGCCGAGCGCCCACTCTCCGGCCAGCGCGAAGTTGACGATGCAGCGTGCGATGACAAAGAACGCAAAAGTCGGCGACAGCGCCACCACCGGCATCAGCAACGAAAAGATCGCGATGTTGACTGCGAGCAGCGTGCGCCGTCCGAGGCGATCGGAAAGCCATGGCCAGAAGTAAAGTCCGAGGATGCTGAACATCAGCGCGAGCTGCAGGCTCCAGCGATATTCCGGCACCGTCAGCGAGAATTCCTGGATCACCAGCGGCGAGATCAGTGCGAAGATCACACCGTCCATGCCGTCGAAGCCCCAGCCTGCGGCATTGGCGGTGGCAATGTGCCAGTGCGTTGGCGTGAGCTTGTCGCCCGCCTCAGCGACCGCGCGGTAGTTCGGGTTCTTCAGGTGCTCCTGTTCGAGCGGACCGATGACTTGATCCGAATCCGCGCCGGTCTTGATGCCGGCATCGCCGTCAGCCGTAATGCTGCTCATGTGTCCTCCCCAAGCGCGCCGCACGTTGTCGGCGTGATGTTGTTGTTCTCGTCAGCAACCGCGTTGACGCGGTTTGCTGCGTCAGGGTGACGCGCCTTTTTGCACGCGGCAAGTGAAATGCCGGACCGGCTGCACGCGTCAGGCGAGATAGAGAGTTGCAAAAATGACGGAGCCGTCAGCAAAGCGACGGCGGTAGCCGGCACGCGCGAAGCGATACCCGGTGCTGACCGCTCGTCATTACGAGGGCGCGACCGGCAGGGGCTCAGGCCGAACAAAGAACGGGACGAGGCTGCACGCGTGGTCCGGATGAGCGAAAGCGGAAATTCGGGAGCTGACTCTGCGTCCGTATCACCCGGATGTCGCTTCGCTCATCCGGGCTACAGGTTACGGGCTGTTTGACAACTGAATACGAGCGAACGGGCGAGCTTGCGCGGCGCCTCACTCGGCGAGCTTCACCAGCATCTTGCCGGTGTTCTCGCCGTTGAGCAGGCCGATCAGCGCGCGGGGCGCGTTCTCGATGCCGCTGACGATCGTCTCCTGGTACTTGATCCTTCCGCTCTTCACCCAGCCGGTCATCTCTTCATTGAACTTCGGCCGCAGGTGAGGGAAGTCGTCGGCCGTGAAGCCGCGGATCGTCACGCGCCCGTAGATGATGTTCGACAGAGTGTTGATCGGCGCCGACAGCGCGCCCGGATTGTTGTAGGCCGAGACCATGCCGCAAACCGGAATCCGTCCGAGCAGGTTCATGCGCGGCAGCGCGGCGTTCAGGTGGTCGCCCCCGACATTGTCGAAGTAGACGTCGAGGCCCTTCGTCGCCGCCCGCTTCAGCGCGTCGCGGATCGGCTCTTTCTTGTAGTTGATCACGACGTCGAGGCCGAGCGACTTGAGCCACGCAGCCTTCTCATCCGAGCCGGTCGAGCCGATCACGGTGCAGCCCTTGATCTTGGCAATCTGCGCGACGATCGAGCCGACCGAGCCTGCCGCCGTCGAGACGAACACCTGCTCGCCGTCCTTGAGCCTGCCGATCTCGAGCAGCCCGCCATAGGCGACGAAGCCACCGTTGCCGAGCACATGCATGTAGACGGTCAGCGGCAACGCCGGATCCACAGCGAGCTTCGTCACGCCTCCACCATCGCAGACGGCGTATTGCCGAAACGAAAGGCGGTGCTGGACGATATCGCCCTCCTTGAACGCGGGGTTTCTCGACTGGGTGACGCGTCCGGTGGCCGGGCCTCCGATCGGCTGATTGATCTCCTGCCCACGCGACAGGCGTGGCCGCATCGCCGGATCGACCGACATGTAGAGATTCTGGATCTGGATCTCGCCGTCACGCGCGTCGGGAATGCTGCGTTCGATGGCGGCGAAATCGCTCTCGCGCGGCATCCCGTCGGGCCGGTTAACGAGATGAATGTCAATGGTTTTGGGCATGCTGTTCCCCCGGATGATCAATGGAGCGTGATGACCAATTCGCCAGATTTCCGAAAATTTAGCGGTTCGGTCAAAGACTTGGTAACGATGTTGTATCAGAGAAACTTCATAGGCTCGACGTAGGAGTGGCGCTCGACCTTGTAACGGGACGCCTCGATGTTGAGAGCCGGCAAGCGGCCAAGAGACGAGACCGAACTGTCGCCGTCGATTTCGACAGCGCTGGTCGATTCCCTTTTTCAGAATTATCTCTCGGTGTTCGCAGGCAGCCTTTCGGCTGCAGTGGCGGCGGTTATGATTGCCTGGAGGCTCGGCAATCTCTCGCTTTGGCTGTGTGCGCTCTTCATCATTACTGTCGGAATCGCCCGCGCCATTCAGATGCGGATATATGAACGTGAGCGGCGCAACGAACCCTTGACGCTGGAGCGCGCGGCCTGGTGGGAGCCGCGATACAAGGTCGGAGCCGATCTGTTCGCCGCCTCCCTCGGCATCTGGTGCTTCGTGGTTCTGGTCTGGTCGGACGATACGATCGCCCACATGCTGTGCACCTCGGTGACCATAGGCTACACGGCAGCGAGCGTTGGTCGCAATTACGGGCGTCCCTGGATCATCCAGCTTCACATTCTGTTTGCGTGCGCGCCGCTTTCGGTTGGTCTCGCACTCAGGGGCGATCTCTATTACCTGGGGCTCGCCCTCCTGCTCGTGCTGTTCTTCATCGGCCTCAAATATATCAACCTCAATCTGAACCAGATCTTCGTGAAGGCGCTGGTTTCGCGGGAGCGCGAGGCGGCGCTTGCAGGACAGTTCGATACTGCGCTGAACAACATGCCGCATGGCCTCTGCATGTTCGACGCTGACGGAAGTCTCGCGGTGATCAATCGCCGGTTCGTGGAGATGATGCGCCTGCCTGACGCAGAGGTCGAGCGGGGCATCTATCTCGATGAAATCATGTCGGCTTGCGTAAAGGTCGGTACACTGCAATCAACCAGCGCCGAGATGGTTGCGGATGGCGTGCGGAACGCGCGAGCCACCAATATCGTCACGATCGATCCGGGTGAGGCTCGTGAGCGCGCGCTCGAATGGACTTTCCAGCCGATGCCGCAGCAGGGCACGGTGGTTCTCGTCGAGGACGTCACGGAGCGACGGCAAGCCGAAGCCCGCATCAACCATCTGGCCCGGTTCGACGAACTGACGGGGCTGCCCAATCGCGTCGCGTTCCGTGATCTGATCGGAGAAGATCTCGCGCGCCGCGACAACAAGCGGACGTCGGCGCTCCTGTTTATCGACCTGGATCAGTTCAAGCAGGTCAACGATACGCTCGGTCATCCGTGCGGCGATATGCTTCTGTGTGCGGTCGCCGACCGGCTGCGGGAAATGCTGCGTCCGGACGATGTTGTCGCCCGTTTCGGCGGCGACGAGTTCGTTGTGTTTCAGCGTGAGATCCAGTCGCACGAAGATGCGGCTTCGCTCGCACGCAGGATCGTCAATCGTCTGAGCGAACGCTACGAGATCGAGCATCATCTGGTCGAGATCGGCGCCAGCATCGGCATCGCGCTGACGCCGCCGCACGGGATTTCCGCCGACCATCTGCTGAAGAACGCAGACGTGGCGCTGTATCGGGCGAAATCGGATGGACGCGGGACGTTCTGCTTCTTCCGCGAAGAGCTGGCGACCCGGGTCGAGGCGCGCCGCACCCTCGAACTCGATCTGCGCCATGCACTCGCGAATGAGGAATTCGAACTCCATTTCCAGCCGTTGGTGAACCTGAAGTCCGGTCGGGTCACGACATGCGAGGCCCTGCTGCGCTGGAATCATCCGACGCGCGGAGCAGTGTCCCCGGGCGATATCATTCCCGTCGCCGAGGAGATGGGGATGATCATCGACCTCGGACGCTGGACGCTGCGAAAGGCGTGCATGGAGTGCATGAAATGGCCGGGTCCGGTTGGCGTCGCCGTCAACCTGTCACCGTTGCAATTCCATCAGCGCGACGTCGTCCAGGACGTTCGCTACGCGCTTGAGGTGTCGGGGCTGCCTCCGCACCGGCTGGAGGTGGAGATCACGGAGTCGTCTCTGTTGAGAAACACGCAATGGACCCGGGACGCGCTGGCGGAACTCCGGAAGATCGGCGTGCGGATCTCGCTGGACGATTTCGGAACCGGCTATTCCAGTCTGAGCTACCTGCACAGCTTCCCGCTCACGAAGGTTAAGATCGATCGATCCTTCCTCGAGGGAATTGCCAGCGACAAGCCGCTGACGCTCCTTCGGGGCATCGCGCGGCTGAGCGCCGATCTCGGCATGTCCGTGGTGGTGGAAGGGATCGAAACCAGCGAGCAGCTCGAGCTCGTCGGGCGGGACGGGACGGTCACGGAGGTGCAGGGCTACCTGTTCAGCCCGCCGGTTACGGCCCCCCGGATTCGACGCTTGCTCAGAGCTTCGCATGGCCGCGGCCCGGTTCTGGCACCGGAACAGGTCCCATTGCGACCCGCAGCTCTCACCTGAACCTGAACCGCCCGCCGCTTTATTCACCTTCGGTCCGTCACGCCGGCCAGTTAGGGTTACTGGCCGGTTTCTTTTGCAAAAAATTAAGAAAGGATTATCTTTCAACGTAAGCGGGACGCCGGCATTGGAGTGCGTTCAGAGGTTGCAGATGAGTGCGCAGGTTGGGGCGACGACCCAGTTGGACGAGCGAGTTTTCCGTCTTCTTGAACGTGTCGATTACCGGTTGGCCGAGACAAGTGCCGAAAAAGCGGAAATCTATCGCCTGCGCTATCGGGCCTATTTGGACGAGGAAGCGATCGCACCTAATTCCGAAAAGCGGTTGTGGGATCGGTTCGACGATTTGCCGAATTCTTGGATTTTCGGCGTTCACATCGACGGGATGCTCGTAAGCTCGCTCCGCATTTGCGTCGCGTCACCGGAGAATCCGGACACGCCGGCCGTCGAGGCATTCGGCGACCTGCTTCGGCCTCTGCTGGCGCAAGGCAAAGTGATCGTCGATCCCAACCGCTTCGTCGCCGAGCCTTCGCGCGCGAAGTCGCCCATGCTGCCGTATCTGACGTTGCGTCTCGCCTATGCGGCTTGCAGCTACTTCAACGCGGATGTCGGGACCGCGACCGTGCGTTCCGAGCATCGCGCGTTTTATCGGCGGGTCTTTCTTCACGAGCCGCTCTGCGAACCGCGACCCTATCCGACATTGACGAAGCCGCTGTGCCTGATGGCCGTGGATTTCCCGGCACGGCGCGAGAAGGTCTTTCGGCGCTACCCATATTTCAGTTCGACAATGTCCGAGCGTCGTGCGCTGTTCGAGCGCCGCATGCCGTTCAAGCGCAGCAGCCTGGCTCCGGACCGGTCGCTTGGCGTCGACGCCATAGGCGACGCGGAGCGCATTACTTTGCAGCCGGGACAGGCCGTCCGCTGACCCGAGGCCCGGGGCTTCACCGTCGCGCCACATTTACCGGCCATTAACCATACGGGGCGCTTTAGCTCGATTCCGGGCATTTGAGCGATCCCGGCAACCTCTCATCAAGGTTGACGGAACGTTCGTTTAACCATCGCCCTGTAGACCGGATGCGGGATCCGAGAAACGTGAGCGTGGAGGCTCCGGAAAAATGAACAGTCCAATGCGTATCCTCCAGGGGTTGAAGTTTGCCGCGGTCTTGGCCGTCGCACTGACGATGGCGGCTTGCGCTAACAAGAACCAGCTCGGAGCGGACGGGGCGATGGCGAATGCGGCCTCGCCGGGTAGCCAGCAGGATTTCGTCGTCAACGTCGGCGACCGTGTCTTCTTCGAAAGCGACCAGACCGACCTGACGCCGCAGGCGATCGCCACGCTCGACAAGCAGGCGCAGTGGCTGCAGCAGTACAATCGTTACTCGTTCACGATCGAAGGTCATGCCGACGAGCGCGGCACACGCGAATACAACATCGCGCTCGGCGCGCGCCGAGCGCAGGCGGTGCGCAGCTATCTCGCCTCGCGCGGCATCGATCCGAACCGCATGCGCACGATTTCCTACGGCAAGGAGCGCCCGGTCGCAGTATGTAACGACATCTCCTGTTGGTCGCAGAACCGTCGTGCGGTCACAGTGCTGAACGCGAGCTCGTGACCAGCCGTCAATGGTTGATATTTGGACACGATGAAGTGACGGCGCCTGCGGGCGCCGTGTTCGTTTCGGGCCGCTCGCCCTTTGCGCGCATCACATTTTTGGCGTACTCCAGCGGCACATGGTCACCACGGTTCCGGTGAGGCGGGAACCGCCAGGCATCCGTCGGGCAGCGATGTTTTCCAGATTGAGAACGATGACGTGCGCAGCGGTGCTGATCGCGCCGGCGCCGGCATTCGCGCAGTACGCACCTATGGGCGAGACCGATGCGGTGGTCCGCGTCGAGCAGCTTGAAAACCGACTGCGGCAGCTGACCGGAGAGAACGAGCAGCTCCAGTTCCGAGTCCGCCAGCTCGAGGAGCAGCTGCGCCAGCAGGGCGGCGCGGCGGCGCCGGCCGGTCGAACGAACACAGCCACGGCGCCACCCCAGCGGCAGGTGGGAACGCCGCAGGATGCCGCGCCGCCGCCGCCATACCAGCAGCAGCCAACCTATCCGCCGCCTCCCTATCAGCAGAGCGCGCCGCAACAAGTGGCCGTTCCGCCGGGCTACCCGCAGCAGGCAGGCCGTCGCGGCGACGCTTTCGATCCCAATGCCAACCCGAATGCGCCCGGCGTGCCGCGGCCGCTCGGCAGCATTGTCGGCCAGCCGAGCGCGCCGGAACGTGCCGATGTCGGCGCACCGGGCGGCCGGGCGGCCGGCGAGCCGCTCGACCTGGGACAGATGTCGCCGCAGCAGAGCGCCGGCCCGACGCTTGCGACCACCGCGCCGACGCAGACGCCGAGGGACGAATATGATCTCGGCTACGGCTATATTCAGCGCAAGGACTACGCACTCGCCGAAGAGACGCTGCGCGGCTTCGTCAGGAAATATCCGAACGATCGCCTTGTCGCCGACGCTCAATATTGGCTCGGCGAGAGCCTGTTCCAGCGCCAGCGCTATCGCGATGCGGCGGAGTCGTTTCTGACCGTGACGACCAAGTACGACACTGCGACGCGAGCGCCCGACGCGTTGCTGCGCCTCGGCCAGTCGCTCGCAGCGCTGAAGGAGAAGGAGGCCGCGTGTGCGGCCTTCGGCGAGGTCACGCGCAAATATCCGCGGGCGTCCGGTGGCGTGAAGCAGGGCGTCGACCGCGAGCAGAAGCGCAACGGCTGCTGAACCATGCCGCGCAACGGCGAGAGGCCTCAGTCAAGACTCTCGCGCGGTCCTTCACCGATTTCATCTGCGGAAGTTTCGCGACTGTTTGTGGATCTTAGGCGGGCGGCGGTGCTCGTGCTCGCCGTGTCGGGGGGGCCGGATTCGACCGCGCTGATGTGGCTCGCCGCGCAGTGGCGCAGACGGCTGCGGCGCGGCCCTGAGCTCGTCGCGATCACCGTCGATCACGGCCTTCGCAAGGAGTCGCGCGCGGAAGCGCGGGGCGTCAAGAAGCTGGCTGCAACGCTGGGAATCCGGCACACGACCTTGATCTGGTCGGGCACCAAGCCACCGCGCGGGCTACCCGCTGCGGCGCGCGAGGCACGCTATGCGATGCTTGCAGACGCTGCACGCAAAGCGGGCGCCGAGTGCATCCTGACCGCGCATACCCGTGACGACCAGGCCGAGACCTTTCTGATGCGCCTGTCGCGCGGTAGCGGTCTTGCGGGGCTTGCGGCGATGGCCCGCTATTCGGTCCGGGGCGATGTCGTTGTCGTGCGCCCGTTGCTCGACATGCCGAAGGGCCGGCTGATCGCGACGCTCGACAAGGCAAGGATCTCGTTTGCCGACGACCCGACCAATCGCGACCCCGCATTCACCCGGCCGCGCTGGCGTCAGTTGATGCCGCGACTGGAACAGGAAGGGATCGACGCGCGCAGCATCGCAAGACTTACGGCGAGACTTGCGCGGGCGAACGCGGCGCTGGAGGCCGTGGTTCATCGTGCAGAGAGCGTGCTGGTACGGAGCGAAGACGGCGGCGCGCAGCGACGGACGATCGATGCCTCGGCCTTTCTCTCGCTTCCGCCTGAAATCAGACTGCGCCTGCTTCACCGCGCCGTCGATCGCGCCGGGCACGAAGGACCCGCCGAACTCGGCAAGGTGGAAACGCTTCTGGAAGATCTGACCGACGCGCTGACGGCAAAAACTGCGCGTACGTTCCGGCGCACCCTGGCCGGCGCGCTCGTCGGATTTGCGCGGGGGGTCATCAGCATCGAACCCGCCCCGTTGCGGCGCCGTTAGAATCCCGGCCCCTATGTTTCGGCGCCAAGATGCTCTTAACCGAACGGGGCAATAGGTCGCGCTGGACCCCGGAACACGCCTTAAATATCGCCGGAATCTGATAAAAGGTGTGTCCGTTTCCCTTGGCAGGACCGTGGCCGCTACATAAGTTACCCGCCAGCCACCAGCCGTCCGGCCGAACAAAAAACCCGAGCCGGTTCAAGGACACCGGACCAAGGCCGCGCGGCGCGCGGCCATGAAGGAAGCCCGATGAACGCCAATCTGCGTAATTTCGCCCTGTGGGTCATTATTGTCCTGCTGTTGCTGGCGCTGTTCACGCTTTTTCAGAACCCGGGTCAGCGGACCTCGTCGCAGGATATTCCGTTCTCGCAGCTTCTTTCCGACATTGACGCTGGCAAGGTGCGCGACGTCGTGATCCAGGGGCCGGAGATTCACGGGACCTACACCACTGGCGGCAGCTTCCAGACCTACGCGCCCAACGATCCGACGCTGGTCAAGCGCCTGTACGACGGCAAGGTAACCATCACGGCGAAGCCGCAGGGCGACAACGTCCCGTGGTTCGTGTCGCTCTTGGTTTCTTGGCTCCCATTCATCGCGCTGATCGGCGTGTGGGTGTTCCTGTCGCGGCAGATGCAGGGCGGCGCCGGCAAGGCCATGGGTTTTGGCAAATCGCGCGCCAAGATGCTCACGGAGGCGCACGGCCGCGTCACCTTTGAGGACGTCGCCGGCGTCGATGAAGCCAAGCAGGATCTGCAGGAGATCGTCGAGTTCCTGCGAGACCCCGGCAAGTTCCAGCGCCTTGGCGGGCGCATTCCGCGCGGTGTGCTGCTGGTCGGTCCTCCCGGCACCGGCAAGACCTTGATCGCGCGTGCGGTCGCCGGTGAAGCCAACGTGCCGTTCTTCACCATTTCGGGCTCCGACTTCGTCGAGATGTTCGTCGGCGTCGGTGCGTCGCGCGTGCGCGACATGTTCGAGCAGGCGAAGAAGAATGCACCGTGCATCATCTTCATCGACGAAATCGACGCGGTCGGCCGTCATCGCGGCGCGGGTCTCGGCGGCGGCAACGACGAGCGCGAGCAGACGCTGAACCAGTTGCTCGTCGAGATGGATGGCTTCGAAGCCAACGAAGGTATCATCCTGATCGCCGCGACCAACCGCCCCGACGTGCTCGATCCGGCGCTGCTGCGTCCCGGCCGCTTCGACCGGCAGGTGATCGTGCCGAATCCGGACGTCGTCGGCCGCGAGCAGATCCTGAAGGTTCACGTCCGCAAGGTGCCGCTCGCGCCCGATATCAACCTGAAGACCATCGCCCGAGGCACCCCCGGCTTCTCCGGTGCCGACCTGATGAACCTCGTCAACGAGGCAGCGCTGATGGCAGCGCGGCGCAACAAGCGCATGGTCACGCAGAGCGAATTCGAGGATGCGAAGGACAAGGTGATGATGGGCGCCGAGCGCAAGTCGCTCGTCATGACCGAGGAAGAAAAGCTTTTGACCGCCTATCATGAGGGCGGCCATGCGATCGTGGCTTTGAACGTCAAGGCGACCGATCCGGTGCACAAGGCGACGATCATTCCGCGCGGACGCGCGCTCGGCATGGTCATGCAGCTGCCGGAGCGCGATAAGCTGTCGATGTCGCTGGAGCAGATGACCTCGCGCCTCGCCATCATGATGGGCGGGCGCGTGGCCGAAGAGCTGATCTTCGGCAAGGACAAGGTCACCTCGGGCGCTGCCTCGGATATCGAGCAGGCGACGCGGCTCGCGCGCATGATGGTGACACGCTGGGGCCTGTCGGACCAGCTCGGCACCGTGGCCTATGGCGAGAACCAGGACGAAGTGTTCCTCGGCATGTCGGTATCGCGGCAGCAGAACATTTCCGAGTCCACCTCGCAGAAGATCGACTCGGAGATCCGCCGTCTTGTCGAGGAAGGTTATCAGGAAGCAACGCAAATTCTCACCGAGAAGCGCGATGACCTGGAGAGCCTTGCCAAGGGCCTGCTCGAGTTCGAGACCCTGACGGGCGACGAGATCACCGACCTGCTGAACGGCAAGAAGCCGAACCGCGAGTCGATCATCGAGCCAACCGGGCCGCGTTCGTCGGCGGTGCCGAGCACCAAGAACCGGCCGCGGCCTGAGCCCGGCGGTGACGTCGCGCCGCAGCCGCAGGCCTGATCCGGCGGACCCGAAACATGAAAACGCCCGCCTTTTCGGCGGGCGTTTTTTTTTGTTTTGCGGGACTTGAGGCGAGGCTATTGCTTCCGCAGATTCTTGAAGCCTTCCATTTCCTTGATGTTGATCTTCATGCCTCCGGCCATCATCACGTCGCCGGGCTTCTGATCCGGCTTACAGGCGCCGACAAACCTGCCTTCGAGCGTCACATTGGAGACGACCGGCGCGCTGTCCGGTTCGTCCTGTATCTTTTTTTCGGCGGCCACCGTGTAGCTCGTCTGAAAGTCGCCGGTCACATCGGCATGCACGGCGAAAGTCTTGTTGTCGATGCGGCAGACCGCGTCGATCGTGTAGTGCTCGGCGTGCTTCTGGATATCGCTCTTTGGGCAGTGGTGAGGGGCAAGCGGATTGAACATCGTGCTCATTTGCCGATCGGTCGACTCGTCGGTGCAATGATGCATCATCGCGGTCGGCGCTGCGCCGCCGGTCAGCTTGATCTTGATCTCCCAGAGGCCGGGGCGCCGGATCGGCAGTTCTGCCGCGCTGGCGGGCAGCAATCCGCCGAGCGAGATCGACAACACCGCTGCGGCGGCAAGCCCTGCTCGCACCATTCTATGGCCCCTCGGGTCATTCGGTGCCACGATTAGACGCGCGCATGCCCGCGGACGCAAGCCTGCAGCCCTCGTGCTGCGGTGCAAATCCGCCGGCCTTGGCAATGCGATGGGTCTGATCGACGCGTTTCGCGTGCAGGATCAGTATCTGACCCGCAGGACGTGAATCGGACGTTCCGCCCGAGGCCAGACGCAGGCGAACGAAATGTATCCGCCGTAGCGGCGTTGCGTGGCGAGCCGCTTCGTGAGCTTGCCGTAGCGCGCGCAGTGGTCGACCGCGAGCCTTCGCGCGTCGATCTCCCCGGCCAGGGTCCAGGCGATGATGCCGCCGGTGTCGTTGCCCTTGAAGGGGGGCACCGTGTCCAGGAATGCGTTCGCCGGGCTCGACACGCACACCGCAAGGCAGATGGCCGCAAGGCCGGCAAGGGGAAGGGCGCGACGATTGACCTGCATGTCGTTCTCCGGTGCGATTCAGTGGCGGATTCTAGTGTGGCCGGCGGGTAAGGGAAAGCCACGCGCAGGCGGTTTTCGTCTCGTCGCTTGACGACTGTGGCCCTGCTGCACTTGACCCGGGGGCGGCGCAGCGGCACCGTCCGATAAACTGACTCGGTGTACCAAATGCCGCGACGAAATCTGCTGACCGCCTGCCTCCTCGTGCTGATCGCGACCGTGCTGTCGGCCGCTTCCGGCCCTGCAAACGCGGCCAATCTGTGGGAAAAGAACTTCTGGCTCGAGGGGCCGCGCTACGACAGCGTGGTACCGCCATGTGAGGCCATGCTGGGCAAGGTCGCCAAGAACTTCGCCGATAAGGAAAGCAAGTTCTGGAATTCGAGCCTGCAGATTCTCGAGTTCGCAAACGTTCGCGAAATCGCCTTCCGACCCTGGGAGTCGGACAACATTCCGCGCCGCTTCTGCACAGCGCGGGCGACGATCAGCGATGGAAAGGTCCGGACGGTTAATTTTTCCGTCATAGAGGACGGCGGCTTCGCAGGCATCTGGCCCGGCGTAGAGTTCTGCGTGGTCGGACTCGATCGCAATTGGGCGTTCAACCCAGCCTGTCGCATGGCGCGCCCCTGAGGCGGCGCCTTTGTTCCAACACACAGTTTGTTCTTGAAATGTTCCGGGCAGCATGTTTAGTGCCTCTCGGATAGGTTGCGTCGGGGCTGTTTTCATGTCGCGCGTTCTCTGGTGCGGGCTGGTCAGGCTTGCGGTCGTGATGTCGGCGATCGTCGCAGCCGGCACGGCGAGCGCACAGGATCGGCGGCAAAACAGCCCGGGCGAGTTCGACTTCTACGTGCTGGCCCTGTCGTGGTCGCCCTCCTACTGCGCGGCAGCGCACGAGCGGGGCCGGCTCAGCCGGTCGCACCAGCTCCAGTGTGGCGGGCGGCCTTACTCGTTCGTCGTGCACGGGCTCTGGCCGCAATATGAGCGAGGCTTCCCGAGCTATTGTCAGCAGCCTTCGCCTCGCCTGGACCGCCGTATCGTCTCCTCGATGCTTGATCTGATGCCTGCTCCCGGCTTGATCTACAACGAGTGGGACAAGCACGGGACATGCTCCGGCCTGCAGCAGCGCGCGTATTTCGAGACCATCCGCAAGGCGCGCGCCGCGATCAAGATCCCCGAGCCGTTCATCGACCTCGCCGACTATCAGATGGTCACGCCGGGTGACGTCGAAGACGCCTTCATCACGGCCAATCCCGGCCTCAGCGCGTCGGCCATCTCCGTCACCTGCGATGCGCGGCGCCTCACCGAAGTGCGCATCTGCGTGAACAAGGACCTGCAATTCCGCGCCTGTGATGAAGTCGATCGCAGGGCCTGCCGGCGCGAGAAAATCGTCATGCCGCCGATGCGCGGTGGCTGACCCGCAAAGCTGCCGCGCGGCGCCGGCTGCGAGGAGATCGCTGATCGCCCTGCATTCGTGTTACAGCGCTGCCCATGAATTACCGACACGCCTTCCACGCCGGCAACTTTGCCGACGTCGTCAAACACATCGTGTTGACGCGCGTGCTGGGCTACCTGCACGAGAAGCCGTCGGCCTTTCGTCTGATCGATACCCACGCCGGCGCGGGTCGCTACGACCTCACCGGCGACGAGGCCCGGCGCAGCGGTGAGTGGCGGCATGGCATTGCGAAGCTGTTCGAGGCCAAGCTCGATGCGACCGCAGCAGGCTTGATCAAGCCGTATCTGGACATCGTCCGATCCTACAACGCCGACGGGGACCTCACGGTCTATCCCGGGTCGCCGCTGATCGCCCGGGCACTGCTCAGGCCGCAGGACCGGATGACGGCCTGCGAACTCGAACCTGGCGCGCATGCCGAGCTCGTCGCTGCGCTGCGCCGCGACCGGCAGGCACGGGTGGTCAAGATCGACGGTTGGGCCGCGTTGCCGGCCTACGTGCCACCACACGAGCGGCGCGGCGTCGTGCTGATCGATCCGCCGTTCGAGCAGGCGGACGAGTTCGACCGCCTCGCGTCCGGCTTCAAGTCCGCGTTCGCCAAGTGGCCGACTGGAATTTTCATGCTCTGGTATCCGCTCAAGGATGCCCGCGCCGCGGGCCAGCTTGGTCAGCGCGTGGCGGACGTGCTGGTGTCAGGCCAGGTGTCCGCAAACGCGTCCGCCCGCAAAGCGCTGGCCGAACGATACCTGGCAATCGAATTCCAGACCGGCAGCACAGTGCGTACGGACGGGCTGACGGCCGCGGGACTGATCGTCGTCAACCCGCCTTGGACGCTTGAGAGGGAGATGGCGGCAGTCGCGCCTGCTCTCGTCACGGCTCTGGGCACCGAGGGACGGGGACGCTTCCGGATAGGCGCTTACAATCCTTGAGTGTGCCGGCCGCGCGCCGAGCGTGCGCCAACCGGCCTCACAAAAAAATGATGTCACCCATAGTCGCCCGCGCACAACCGTATTATGTTTTGCCGCATGGCTGGCTTTACGTTCCGCTTTCGCAAATGATCGCGGCGGAGTGACAAGGCTTTGGATGTCTCCCGGCGCACGCACGGTTTCGCCGCAGGAAACAGCCCTGTTGCCGATGCTTTCCGGGAGTGATGTCCGGTCGTGCCGTTGCGCGGGGGGCGCGCGGCAAAGCATGACGGGGAGGAGTTTCCCGATGGCAATGACGGGGACAGTCAAGTTCTTCAACGGCGAACGCGGCTACGGTTTCATCAAGCCGGATGATGGCGGGCGCGATGTATTCGTTCACATCACGGCAGTCGAGCGAGCGGGACTGAAGGGACTGAACGAGGGACAGCGGATAACCTTCGAAGTCGAGCCCGACAAGAAGGGCAAGGGACCGAAGGCGGTGAATCTCGTGATATCGCCTTAAGTCCGCTGCACCTGCTGCGCATTGCCGATGCAAGATAATCCCGGACAAATCCGGGATTCTCGTCCACCAGCTACGCGGATCAGAACTTGTAGTTCACGCCAAACCGCACGACGCTGAAATCATAGCTGTTCGGCATGCCGGTCACCATGAAATGGTTCTCGTTGAGACTGACGTAGAGGTATTCGGCCTTTACCGACCAGTTCTGCGTGAGGCCGATCTCGGCACCCGCGCCCAGCGTCCAGCCCGCGGTTGTGTTGGTTTCGGTGAGGTTCAGCACCTGGGCGCGGACGCTACCGAAGGCGAGACCGCCAGTGCCGTAGATGAGGATATTATTCATAGCGAAGCCGGCGCGACCACGCAGCGTGCCGAACCATGGATTGGAAAATTTCCATGCCGCGAAGGTATCGCTGGCGCCGCTTGCCTGGATGTCCACTTCGCCGCCTAGCACGAATTGACCGAACTGCCAGTTGTAGCCGCCCTGAACGCCGCCGTTGAGGCCTGACGGTTCTGCCCTGTTCTGGGAGACGTCGCCCCACGCGTAACCGATGTTGCCGCCGACATAGGGGCCTGCCCAGCTGTAGCCGTTCAGCGGTTGCTCCACCGTGTAGGGGGCGCGATAGCCGTAGGGGTCGGCCGCCTGTGCGGACGTGACACCGATCAACACAAGCGCGATCGCGACGGTGAATTGGATACGCATGTTACTTCTTACTTCCTCTGGAACCCTGCCCCGTGAGCCTCAATTTGACGTGCGTTGGGGCGCTCGGAGTTCGAAGTTGTTCCGAGCTCCCTGCTGTCATGGCTAAAATTTATCGAGAGTTTTAAGTTAAGCATCCATTAAGCCGGCGAGAGCGGCGCACGATCGTCGTTAAGAGAGTTTTACTTGCAGTGTCGGGCGCAAGGGCGCGCTGGTGGTCCCTCGACACTCTCCAGAAACCGTCAGCAGTGGCGTCCGAACATGGTGATTTTTTGGTAAAAAATCCTGCGGAAGAGGCGTAGTCGGCGTCTGGCCGCAGCCATTGCATGCGCTTAACTTGGGGACGATGAACGAGAGCACTGACGACCCTAAGACCCCGCACGAGCAGTCGTTTGAGAGAAACGGGACTGCCGGCGACATCGATCCTGCGACCACGGCCGTCGAGGAGGACGACGAGGCGCGCCTGCCGGAATCCCAGGATGAGCCCGTCGAGCCTGTCGAGGAAGGAACTCTCGCTTTCGGTCGGGCAGCGATCGCGCGCGCGGTGCGGCTCGCGCCGGCCTCGGCCGGCGTCTATCGGATGCTGAATGCCGCCGGCGACGTGCTCTATGTCGGCAAGGCCAAGAGCGTCCGCAAGCGTCTTGCCTCGTATGCGCGCCCGACCGGCAACGCCATCCGCATTTCCCGCATGATTGCGGCCACCGCGAATGTCGAGATCGTCTCGACCGCCACCGAAACCGAAGCGCTGCTGCTCGAAGCCAATCTCATCAAGCAGCTTCGGCCGCGCTTCAACGTGCAACTGCGCGACGACAAGTCGTTTCCGTACATCCTTTTGACGGGTGATCACTGGGCGCCGCAGATCCTCAAGCATCGCGGCGCTCAGACGCGGCCCGGCAGCTATTTCGGTCCGTTCGCATCTGCCGGCGCAGTTGGGCGAACGATCACTGCTCTGCAGCGTGCATTCCTCATTCGCTCCTGCACCGATGCCTTCTTCGAAAGCCGGACGCGGCCATGCCTGTTGTACCAGATCAAGCGCTGCTCGGGCCCATGCACGCGCGAGATCGACTTCACCGGCTACTCGGAGCTCGTGGGCGAGGCCAAGGACTTTCTGTCCGGCCGTAGCCGTGCCGTGAAGGAGCAGCTTGCGCGCGAGATGGAGCAGGCATCCGCCGGTCTGGAGTTCGAGCGTGCTGCGCTCTATCGCGACCGGCTGGCGGCGCTCTCTGCTGTGCAGGCCCAGCAGGGCATCAATCCGCGCACGCTCGAGGAAGCCGATGTGTTCGCGATCCATCAGGAGGGCGGCTATTCCTGCGTCGAGGTGTTTTTCTTCCGCACCGGCCAGAACTGGGGCAATCGCGCCTATTTTCCGCGTGCCGACCGTAGCTTCTCGGCGGCTGAGGTGCTCGGCTCGTTCCTCGCGCAATTCTACGAGGACAAACCGCCGCCGCGGCTGGTGTTGCTCTCGCACGAGATCGACGAGCGCGAACTGCTGAGCGAGGCGCTTACCGCCAAGGCGGGCGTGAAGGTCGAGGTCAGCATTCCGCAACGAGGCGAGAAGCGCGATCTCGTCAACCACGCGCTGGCGAACGCGCGAGAGGCGCTCGGCCGCAAGCTTGCCGACTCGTCGTCGCAGATGCGTTTGCTTCAGGCGCTGGCCGTGACGCTCGGTCTGCCGCGCGTACCGAAGCGGATCGAGGTCTACGACAACAGCCATATCCAGGGCACCAACGCGGTCGGTGCGATGATCGTCGCGGGCACCGAAGGCTTTGCGAAAAACCAGTACCGGAAGTTCAACATCCGTTCCGAAGCGCTGACGCCCGGCGACGACTACGCGATGATGCGCGAGGTGCTCGAACGCCGTTTCAAGCGGCTTCTCAACGACGCGCCGCGCGCGCAACAGCCGGCGCCGCCAGCGACTGCACAAGCAACGCCGGATGCTGCGACCGTAGCGGAGGACACGGCGCCGCAGGACGACGCACCGCAATGGCCGGATCTCGTAGTGATCGACGGCGGCCTGGGCCAGCTCAGCGCTGCCCGGGAGATCCTCACGACCCTGGGGCTCGCCGACGTGCCGCTGATCGCGGTCGCCAAGGGGCCGGAGCGTGACGCCGGTAAGGAAACAATTTTCCTGCCGGACCGGCCGCCGTTGAAACTCGAGCCGCGCGACCCGGTTCTCTATTTCATCCAGCGGATGCGCGACGAGGCGCATCGGTTCGTGATCGGATCGCACCGCAAGCTGCGGCATAAGGGCATCCGTGAGGCAGGCCTGCAGGAGATAGCTGGCATCGGGCCGTCACGTAAACGTGCTTTGCTGCATCACTTCGGAACCCTGAAAGCGATCGAGCATGCCTCGGTTGCGGACCTTGCGAAAGTTCCGGGAATCAGCGCCGAGAGTGCACGTAGAATCTACGAGTTTTTTCATTCTGCGGCGGGTTAACCCTTGAGGCAGCGGAATGGGTCGGTAGGCAACGATGTGTGGCCTTCGTTCTGGAGCATGAGCCGTGATAGACCTTGTGAAAGTTGACCGCGGCGGTGGAGACGTATTGGTAGGACGGATGAAAGACACGGTCACCCGGGCGCCGGTCGATCGGTCTCTGGCGCTGCCCAATATTCTGACCTATTCGCGGATTGCGGCCGTCCCGGTCGTGGTTGCCTGCCTGTTTGCCCAGTCGGTGCACGGCGGCCCGCTCTGGCTGCGCTGGGTGGCGCTGGCGATCTTTATCGCGGCCGGCGTGACTGACTTTCTCGACGGCTACTATGCCCGCACCCTGGGCCAGCAATCGGCCTTCGGCCGGATGCTGGATCCGATCGCCGACAAGCTGCTGGTGGCGTCCTGTCTCTTGATGCTGGCGATGGACGAAACGATCCGCGGCTGGACGCTGTGGGCGGCCATCATCATTCTCTGCCGCGAGATCCTGGTGTCTGGCTTGCGCGAGTATCTCGCCGCACTGCGCGTCAGCGTGCCCGTTACCAAGCTCGCGAAATGGAAGACGACGGTCCAGCTCGTCGCCATCGGCTTCCTGATCGCAGGTGAAGCGGGCGACGAGATCCTGCCATGGACCTCGCAGATCGGCATCACGCTGCTGTGGATTTCAGCGATTGTCACGCTCTACACGGGATGGGACTACTTCCGTGCGGGCGCGCATCACATCATGTCGGAGTGAGGGTTTGCGCGTTCTCTATTTCGCCTGGGTTCGCGAGCGTATCGGTAAGGCCGAGGAAAGCGTCGAGCCGCCGGCGTCGGCGGCGACGGTCGCGGACCTGATCGCTTGGCTCGCCTCGCGCGGCGAGGAATATGCTCATGCCTTCGAAAAGCCCGGCGTAATCCGTGCGGCGATCGACAAGGTGCATGTCAAACCGGAGACGGCGATCCGCGGTGCGAAGGAAATCGCATTCTTTCCGCCGATGACCGGCGGCTGAGAGCTGATATAAGGCGCGCATGAGCGCTCCCGTCACCATCCGCCTGCAGACCAGCGATTTCGACGTTGCCGCCGAGACCGCCGCGCTGACGCGCGGGCGCACCGACATCGGCGCGGTCGTCAATTTCGTCGGTATCTGCCGCGGCGGCGAGGGCGAGGGTGCCATCTCGGCGTTGACGCTAGAACACTACCCCGGCATGGCCGAGGAGGAGATCGCGCGCCATGCCAACGAGGCGCTGGCGCGCTGGCCGCTGACCGGGCTGACGATCATCCACCGCTATGGTCGGCTCATGCCCGGCGAGAACATCATGATGGTGCTCACCGCGTCGGCGCATCGCGCGGCGGCATTCGAGGCAGCGCAGTTCCTGATGGATTACCTGAAGACGGCCGCGCCATTCTGGAAGAGCGAGGAGCGCGCGTCCGGAGCGCGGTGGGTGGAGGCGACGCGAGAAGACGACGCAGCGGCGGCACGCTGGACGAAATCCTGATGGCGAAGACGGCGAAAGTCGCCCGTCGCAAGGCCGCGACTGCAAAAAAGGTTTCGCGCCGCGCCGCGCCGACCTCCGCGGCGAAGGTGAGGCAGGCAAAGAAGAAGCCGATCAAGTCGGTTGTCGCCAAAACCCAACCGGCCACGGTCCTCGATCACATCCGGACTGCCGCCAGCCGTCTCAGGAAAGCGCGCGTGGTGTTTGCGCACGGCACGACCGATCCGGTGGCGGAGGCTGCGTTCATCGTCGGCGAAACGCTGGGTCTCCGCCCTGACGCCATCGAAGACGCCTGCGATCGCCGGGTCACGAAAGCCGACAGTGCCAAGATCCGCGAGCTGGTGGAGCAGCGCGTTCGCACCCGAAAGCCGGCCGCCTACCTCCTCAATCGGATGTATATGCGCGGGCTGCCGTTCTACGTCGATGAACGCACGATCGTGCCGCGGTCGTTCATCGGCGAGATCCTCGACGATCATTTTGGCGACGAAGCCAGCTTGCAGCTGCGCGACCCCGCAACGGTGACGCGCGTGCTCGATCTTTGTACCGGCTCGGGCTGTCTGGCGATCCTCGCCGCCCGCGCATTTCCGAACGCCGTGATCGACGCCGCCGATCTTTCGGCCGACGCACTCGCCGTAGCCCGACGCAATGTCATGGACCATGGGCTAGAGCGACGGATCCGTCTCGTGCAGGGTGACCTGTTCACGGCGCTCGGCGGCGAACGCTACGACCTCATCATCTCCAACCCGCCCTACGTGGATGCGGAAGGCATGGCTGGCCTGCCGCGCGAATGCGCGTATGAACCGAAGATGGCATTCGACGGGGGCGCCGACGGCATCGCCCTGGTTCGCCGTATCCTGAGTGACGCCGGGGCACATCTCGACGATGACGGCGGCCTGTTGTGCGAGGTCGGCCGCTGCCGCCCGGCGCTTGAGGCGGCCTATCCGAGGATGCCGTTCCTCTGGCTCGACACGGAGGAATCGGAAGGCGAGGTGTTCTGGCTGGAGGCGAGCCAGCTCTAGGTGCTAGGCTCCTCCCGCAGCAAACGAAGGGACATCTGCGTGGAGCAACGGTTCTCGTTTGACAGGACGGCCGATCTCTACGGCACCTCGCGTCCGATCTATCCGGAAGCCTTGTTCGACGAGATCGCGAACTTCGCCGATCTTGCCCACGATGATGCCGTCCTTGAGCTCGGATGCGGAACGGGGCAGGCGACGCGGGGTTTCGCGCGTCAGGGGTTGAGCGTCCTGGCGCTGGACCCGGGCGCCGAGTTGCTGCGCGTCGCGCGCCAGACTCTCGCAAGCTTCCACAGCATTGAATTCGTCCAGGCGACGTTCGAAGCGTGGCCGCCGCGGTCGGCCGCATTCAAGCTGGTCGCCTCGGCGCAGGCATTTCATTGGATTGCGCCTGACGTACGCTTCGTGAAGGCCGCCGAGGTGCTTGCGCCGAGGGGCACATTGGCGGTTTTCGGCAACGTTCCGGTCGGGCTTGACGCGGCGCTGCTTGCTGAATTTCGACGGGTTTATGCAGCGCACGGCTTTCCGGAAACGAGTCCGCCCGAACGCTGGTATCTGCCGAGCGGGCCGATCGCGCAGTTATTCGCCGAGTCGGAACTGTTCGAACCCACCGTTCACGCGAGCTTTGCCTGGAACAGGCTGTTTACGTCGTCGAGCTATGTCGCGTTTCTTCATACGCGCTCCGATCATCAGATGATGGAAGCCGTCACGCGCGAGAAGCTGATCGCCGATATCGCCCAGGAAATTGTTGCGCATGGCGATGAGTTCGAGATGAACTACGAGACGCATCTCTATATGGCGCGCCGCGCGAGCTAGATCTTTTTGTCGTCCCGGCCAAGCGAAGCGGCGTGGCCCAAGCGTAGACGTCTCGCGCTACGCCGCCTTCCGGCCTTTCGGCTGCACCTCGAACGTGTAGTCATCCATGAGCCGCTTGGAGACCGCGCCCGGCGTGAATTTCCAATCGGCGATCTCGGACACCGGTGTGACTTCGGCGGCCGTGCCGGTGATGAAGCACTCTGAGAAGCCGGTGAGCTCCTCCGGCATGATGCGGCGTTCGATGACCTCTATGCCGCGCTTCTTCGCCAGGTCGATCACCGTCGTCCGCGTGATACCGTCGAGGAAACAGTCGGCAATCGGCGTGTGCAGCTTGCCCTCCTTGACGAAGAAGATGTTGGCGCCGGTGCATTCGGCGACCCGACCTTCCCAGTCGAGCATTAGAGCGTCGGCATAGCCTTTGCGTTCGGCTGCATGCTTGGAGATGGTGCAGATCATGTAGAGGCCCGCCGCCTTCGCCAGCGCGGGGATCGTGCGCGGGTCGGGTCGACGGTACTCGGCCATGTCGATGCGGATACCCTTCAGCCGCTCCACGGGATCGAAATAGCTCGGCCATTCCCAACATGCGATCGCGAGGTGGATCGTATTGGATCGCGCCGACACTCCCATCATCTCCGAGCCGCGCCAGGCGATGGGCCGCAGATAGGCGCCTGGCAGGTTGTTCTTCTCGATCACCAGTTGTTTTGCGGCGTCGATCTCGGCGACCGAATAGGGAATCTCGAAGTCGAGGATCTGCGCCGAGCGCTTCAGCCGCTCGGAATGCTCCCTGCTCTTGAACACCTCGCCGCCATACGCGCGTTCGCCCTCGAACACACAGCTTGCATAATGCAGGCCATGGGTCAGCACATGAACATTCGCCTCCGCCCACGGCACAAGTTTGCCGTCGAACCAGATGATACCGTCGACCTTGTCGAAAGAAACTCCCATGGCATGCCTCCAAAAGGATGCGTCGAAGCGACGACCGCCTGACCGCGGCGCGACGTGGCGCACGCGGGCGCTTTCAGCCCTGCGCTAACGAGAGAGAAGCGAATGTTACGGAAGCGGCGGAGTCCGTCGCCACTTACAGGATTTTTCTGATCCAGTTGTGCGGGTCGGCCGCGCGACCGTACTGGATGTCGACAAGCTTCTTGCGCAACCCCATGGCGACGGGGCCGGCGGCGCCGCCGCTGATGAGGAAATCGCCGTTCACGGAACAGACCTTGCCGATCGGCGAGATCACGGCCGCCGTTCCGCACGCAAAAGCCTCTTTCAGCTTCCCGCTAACGGCATCGGCGCGCCACTGGTCGATCGTGTAGGCTTCCTCGCGCACGGGTGTGCCGGAATCCTTCGCGAGGGCGATGATCGAATCGCGGGTGATCCCCGGCAGGATTGTGCCGAGCGGCGGCGTCAGCAGCGAGCCGTCGTCGAATACAAAGAAGACGTTCATGCCGCCGAGCTCCTCGACGTAACGGCGCTCGACCGCGTCGAGAAACACCACCTGATCGCAACCGTGCTCGATGGCCTCGGCCTGGGCGCGCAGGCTCGCAGCGTAGTTGCCGCCGCACTTGACGGCGCCGGTGCCGCCGATCGCGGCGCGCGTGTAGTTCTCCGATACCCAGATCGACACCGGCGCAGGTCCGCCCTTGAAATAGGAGCCGACAGGCGAGGCGATGACCGCGAAGATGTATTCGGCAGAAGGTTTCACGCCGAGAAACACCTCGCTCGCGATCATGAAGGGCCGCAGGTAGAGACTGCCTTCGCCGCCCGGAATCCAGGCACGGTCGATGCGCACGAGCTGCTCGACCGCTTCGATGAACACGGGCTCGGGCAGCGGCGCCATGGCCATGCGCTCGGCCGAACTCTTGAAGCGGAGGGCATTGGCATCGGGGCGGAACAGGTTCACGCCGCCGTCGTCGCGCTTGTAGGCCTTGAGGCCTTCAAAAATCTCCTGCGCATAGTGCAGGACGGCCAGTGCCGGATCGAGCGGGAAATTCGCGCGGGATTCGATGCGCGCGCCATGCCAGCCCTTCGCCTGATCGTAGCGGACGATCGCCATGTGATCGGTGAAAATCCGGCCGAAGCCCGGGTCCACCAGCTTGGCCGTGCGGTCCTTCTCGGACGTGGGCTTGCTCGTGGGCTGGATTTCGAATTTCAAGTTCATCTCCGTGCTTCCCGGCTGTCGGAACAGCATGGTCTTTCTCCCGGCTCCGGTCGGCGCCGTCCGTGGCGCGCGGCCCGTTTTGCGTCCAAACCTTATTCCCAGTATGTTTCGCGAAATGCCGACCGACAATCGCAGCGGTAATCACTTCGCCAAGGCGTTTCGCCGATGCGCCTGGATCGATCACTCGTCGATACGGCGCCGCGAACGAAAATTTCGCTTCAGTCCTGATTTTTGTAACACTCGACCGAAATTATGTCAACATGACTGACATAAATTTGAAGGGCACGGGCTCCGTGCGCCCGGCTGAACAACCGACCCGGTCGGGTGAGCCGCTCTGGGATATCATCGAATTGCTGTTCTACGCCTATCGGGACTTCGTCGGCGATGCTGATGACGTGCTGAAGGAGTTCGGCTTCGGCCGCGCCCACCATCGGGTGATCCATTTCGTCCACCGCTATCCGGGACTGAAGGTGGCGGACCTCCTGGACGTCCTGCGGATCACCAAGCAATCGCTAGGTCGTGTGCTGAAGCAGCTGATCGACGAGGGCTACATCGTCCAGCGGGCTGGCGAGAGCGACAAACGGCAGCGCCTGCTGTTTGCGACGCCCAAAGGCGAGGCTCTGGTCGCGAAGCTCGCAGGCCTGCAGACCGATCGCATCACTGCGGCGCTCAAGGGGCTCGATCCGGCCGGGGCAGACACAGTTCGGCGATTTTTGCGCGCCATGATCGACCACGACGATCCGGACAAAGTGCTGCAGATCGTGCTTGGCGGCGCCCGTTCGGGGCCGCGCGACACCACGAGGTGACCTTAAGGTGAGCGATATCTTGACCGCTGTTCCTGTCAGAGCGGAGCTCGCCGACGACGCGCCGCACCTGATGCTCGTCGACGACGACCGGCGCATCCGTGATCTGCTGTCGCGCTTTCTCGCTGGCGAGGGCTATCGCGTGACCACGGCCATGAGCGCGTCGGACGCCCGCGCGAAACTCTCCGGCCTGCATTTCGATCTCCTGATCCTCGACGTGATGATGCCGGGCGAAAGCGGCTTCGATCTCGCCCGTTCGATCCGCCAGTCGTCGAACGTGCCGATCATCATGCTGACGGCACGCGCCGAAGCGGACAGCCGCATTGAAGGCCTGCAGATCGGCGCCGACGACTACGTCGCCAAGCCGTTCGAACCGCGCGAGCTGGTGCTGCGCATCGGCAACATTCTCAAGCGGGCGGCACCCGAGCCACCGCCCGCAGCGGACTCCATCAGCTTCGGTCCATACGTATTTCATCTCGAACGCGGCGAATTGCGACAGGGTGAGGAAGTCGTGCGGCTGACCGACCGCGAGCGCGAGATGCTGCGCGTCCTGTGCGCGACGCCGGGAGAAACCGTGCCGCGATTGGCGCTCGCCGGCGGCGGCTCGGTCAACGAGCGCGCGGTCGACGTCCAGGTGAACCGCCTGCGGCGCAAGATCGAGCGCGATCCCGCCAATCCGCTGTTCATTCAGGCCGTACGCGGAATCGGCTACCGCCTGGTGGCATCGCCGTGAAACCCGCCGTCAAACGCTGCTGAGCGCGATGAGCACGCTCGACACCCGCACGACGTTGATCCGCACCGCTTCGCGTCATGTCGCCAGTGCGAACGACTGGCTTGGGCAGGCGTTCAAGGATTGGATGCCGAAGGGGCTCTATGCCCGCGCGCTTCTCATCATCATCGTTCCGATGGTCCTGCTGCAGTCCGTGATTGCGTTGGTGTTTATGGAACGGCACTGGAACACGGTGACGCGCCGGCTCTCCACCGTCGTCGTGCAGGATATCGCGGCGCTGATGGATATCTACAGCATGTATCCGCAGGACAAGGATCGGCTGCGATATGTTGCACAGCACCGGCTTGGTCTCGTCGTGGACTTCCTGCCAGTTACCGACATGCCGCCTCCCGGGCCGAGGCCGTTCTTCTCGCTGCTCGATCAGACGCTGTCGGTTCGATTGAGCCAGAACGTCGGCCGGCCATTCTGGATCGATACGGTCGGCCGGTCATCGCTGGTGGAAATCCGGATCAAGCTCGACGATGCGGTAATGCGGGTGTTCGCCCAACGCAGTGCGGCCTATGCCTCGAACTCGGAAATCTTCCTGTTCTGGATGATAGGTACCTCGCTGGTCCTGCTGACGGTCGCCGTGCTGTTCCTGCGCAATCAGATCAGGCCGATCGTGAGGCTTGCCGATGCCGCCGAGAGTTTTGGCAAGGGGCGGGAGGCGCCGGGCTTCCGTCCGCGCGGCGCGCGTGAAATCCGTCAGGCCGCACTAGCATTCATCGAGATGAAGACCCGCATCGAGCGTTCGATCGAACAGCGCACAGCGATGCTTGCGGGCGTGTCGCACGATTTGCGAACCATCCTGACGCGCTTCAAGCTCGAGCTGGCACTGATCGGCGACAGCCCGGAAGTCGAGGCGATGCGCAAGGACGTCGACGAGATGAACGGCATGCTTGAAGGCTATCTGGCCTTCACCCGCGGCGACTCCAGCGAACAGGCTGCGCCCACCCATATCGGCGTGCTGCTGGATGAGCTGCGCAGCGAGGCCGAGCGGCAGGGGCACAAGGTGACGGTCACCTTCACCGGCCAGCCGGTCGTGATCGTCAAGCCGGCGGCCTTCAAACGGTGCGTCGGAAATCTTGTTTCGAACGCGGTCCGTCATGCCGACGCGATCGTCATCCACGGTCAGCGCGATCATCGCTGGCTGACGGTGGCGATCGACGACGACGGCCCGGGCATCCCGCAGAACATGCGCGAAGAGGTCTTCAAGCCGTTCCTCCGGCTCGACGCGGCGCGAAACGTGGACGAAGGCGGCAGTGGACTGGGCCTCGCCATCGCCCGCGACATCGCTCGCTCTCACGGCGGCGATATCTTCCTCGGCGACAGCCCGATGGGCGGCCTGCGCGCAACGGTACGTGTGCCAGTGTAATTGTCCGCTGCGACTGACAACGCGGCTCAGCCTGCGAGCTCCCTGGAGCGCCTTGTCGCCGCGGCGACGGCACGGGTCATCAGGTCCTTGAGGCCATCCTTGCCCATCAGCACTTCGAGCGCGGCCGCGGTGGTGCCGCCGGGCGACGTCACGTTCTTGCGCAAGGTTGCGGCATCGAGATCCGACTGGCGCAGGAGTTCGCCTGAGCCGGCCACGGTCTCGCGCGCCAGTCTGGTGGCGAGATCGGCCGGCAACCCCGCCGCGACGCCCGCCTGCGCGAGCTCTTCGGCGAGCAGGAAAATGTAGGCGGGACCTGATCCTGAAACCGCCGTCACCGCATCCATCAACGCTTCGTCAGCGACCCACTCGACCTCGCCGGTTGCACGCAACAACGCGTCCGCGAACACGCGCTGATCGGCGCTGACGGAGGGCGCGGCGACGGCCACCGTCATTCCGCGGCTGATCGCTGCCGGCGTATTGGGCATGGCCCGAACCACCGCGCCGCCGCAGCCGCCGCTGATCTTGTCGATCGTCACGCCCGCCATGATCGAGACGACCAGCGTCGAAGGCGTCGTAAATGTCTTAAGCAGGGCGGCCGCTTCGCCGAAGGTCTGTGGTTTGACTGCCACGACCAAAGCAGCGAGCGGCCCTGTCTCGTCCTTGGTTGGATTGATACGGAGGTCCAGTGCGGCGAGCGCGCGGAGATCGTCCGAGAGGTGTGGTTCGATCACGGCGATGCGGCCGAGCGCGACACCCGCGTTCAGCCAGCCTGTCAGCATTGCGCCGCCCATCTTCCCCGCACCGGCCAGAAGGATCGTGCCGGGAACAGCAGTCAGCGCCTGTGCGGTGTCCTTGGTCATCTGTCGTCCCGTCGAGATTTGATGTCGGGCGCACTGTCGCCGAGGAATCGTCTGAGATCAATGTAGCGGGAAATACTCCCGGTGGCGGCTGGCTGGAACAGCTATCTGGAAGTCATCTCATCGACCTGTCGTCGCGGCACGGGCTCTCTTATTCATCGTTGCGCGAGGCCGCATCGAAGCTGTGCAGCACGCGATGAAAGATCGGTGCCAGAACCACGCCGGCGGCGACCAGAACGAACAGGCCGGCAAATATCGAATAGGCCCCGAGAAAGATCTTGCCGGGAGTTGTCTTGGCCGAGCTGAAATCGCCCATGCCCGACAGGATCATCGCGGAATTGGTAAAGGCATCGACGAACGACATGCGCTCGAGCACGAGGAAGCCCACCATGCCGATTGCGAGCCCGATGAGCGCGAAGCAGAACCATACGGTCACGGCCTTCGACATGCGTGCGGCGAAACGCCGTCGCGACGCCAATTTCTGATTGCGGCTTTCAAACCGAAACAAGCGAGGCATGTTCCGGATTGGGTATGACGAGGGACTTGCCTGTTCAAGCGCGCTGCCGCAGGCGATCCGATGAAATCAGCAAGGATGCTTCACGCAGGGTAAATCGATCCAACGTACTTGAAGCGTCAGGTGCGGCAATCAGGCCTCGCCTTCGGTATCGAACATCGCGGCTTCCATCGCCTCGCGCGCGGTCTTTCCAGCCCAGACGACGAACTGGATCGCCGGAAAATAGCGTTCGCTGGCATCGACGCCGCCACTGAGCATCGCCTCGCATTGCAGGGTGGTCGCGGTCAGTCCGCCGTTCAGCGGCAGCGCTTGACGGAACATGATCAGCCCGGACTGCATCCAGATATCGAAGTGGCCGACCCAAAGTTGCTCATTCACCATTGCAATCAATCGCTGCACTTCCGCGCGACGCGCTTCCGGAATCTTCATGTCGAAAGAGCAGGCGAGATGCAGCGCTTCAATCTCGCGCATCCAGGTGAAGCAGATCTGATAATCAGACCAGCGGCCTTTGACGAGAATGGTGATCTCGTCATCGCCCGAGCGCTCGAATGCCCACGAATTGACCGAGGCGACGTCTTCCACCACCTGCAAGGGATGAGGCGCGGAATCGCTGATGAATTCGATCAGGGACATGCCGTGTCGACCTTATGTTCGTAAGCTGTTGGATACGCACGCTGCAAGCTTGACTGCTTTCACCGATCGCGAGGCGCGGCGTTGCCAGACGCCCTTGGCGGTTGCCGTGGTCGACCGAAGCTTGCGGAGATCAAGTGATGTGATTTGCGGAATCCGTGCAACCGCGACGCGGCCCATTCCACAAGCAAACGGAAGATTGTGACTCAGCATCCACAAGTAAGGACGCCGCGTCGAATTCCTGATGAGAACAAAACGGAATCGGATTCGCCTCATGCGAGTCCGTCCGTACAAGTTCTCGGACTATGATGTACGCAATACATAGGCTGCCACATAAAATTCTACCGATGGTGCTTTTGCGGCCAACTTTTAGCGGGAAGTTGTTCGTTAGTGGCAAAAAAAGGGCGCTTGCAGCGGCGGAGGGAGTTGCTCGGGATGCGCGGATGCATGCGCTGGCGCCATAGGCCGGCCTTATTTGCGGATGGCTCAGAACTTGTCCTCCACAATTTGGCCGCCATAATCATCGGGCCGCCGATGGTGGCGGTAACGTTCTCAGGGCGGGGTGAAAGTCCCCACCGGCGGTAACGACGGTCTTGCGGCCGTCCAAGCCCGCGAGCGCCTAGCCGGACGCAAGAGCCGGCAGGGTCAGCAGATTCGGTGCAATTCCGAAGCCGACGGTCAAAGTCCGGATGGAAGAGAGCGGGAAAGACTGGCCGCAACGGGTGTTCTCATACCCGTGCGCGGCATTGCTGGCCCGTGTGCCCTGATTCTGGTCCCAACGAGGAAATCCATGAATCAGCTGACTGCTAATCCAAACTCATCGTCGTCTCAGCCCATCTCCGGACAGCGGATCGCCTTCATCCAGTCCGGCTGGCACCGCGACATCGTCGATCAGTGTCGCTTCCCGTTCATGAAGGAGATGGCGGCAAAGGGCTTTTCCGAGTGGCAGGTGGATGTGTTTGATGTTCCCGGCGCCTTCGAGATTCCGCTGCAAGCCAAGTTGCTGGCGAAGACTGGTCGCTATGCGGCGATCGTCGCTGCGGGCTTCGTCGTCGACGGTGGCATCTATCGCCACGAGTTCGTGGCAGGTGCGGTGATCGACGCCTTGATGCGCGTGCAACTCGAGACCGAGGTGCCGGTGCTGTCGGCGGTGCTCACCCCGCAGCACTTCCACGAGCACGCAACCCATGCGGAGTTCTTCCACAAACACTTCGTGGTGAAGGGTGCAGAGGCCGCCAACGCCTGCTGGGCGACAATGGCGAACATCGGTCGGCTCAAGCAGGAGCAGACGGCGGCGTGATTCTTCGCGTCATGCGTGTGAGATGAGTGAGAGCAACTGCGCGCTCAGCCTAAGTCCCTCTCTCCACCGGGGAGAGGGAGCACACCAAGTTCGTTGCGACTTCTAAGAGTCCGATACGCTTCAATGCTGCGCTCAAGGGGAAGGTTGAAGCGGAGTGCGTGGCACCCTGCTCAATTGAACAGGCTGGAAACCGACTCTTCGGCAGCGGTGCGTTCGATCGCTTCGCCGATCAGAGTCGCGACCGACAGCACGCGTACATTGCGCGCGACACGGACAGCTTCGGTCGGCTGGATCGAATCGGTAATGACAAGCTCTTTCAGCTTCGAGGCGGTGATGCGCGCCACCGCACCGCCGGACAGCACACCGTGAGTGATGTAGGCGTAGACGTCCTTGGCTCCGTTTGCGAGCAGGGCGTCGGCAGCGTTCACCAGTGTGCCGCCTGAGTCGACGATGTCGTCGATCAGGATGCAGGTGTGGCCGGTGACATCGCCGATGATGTTCATGACCTCGGACTCGCCGGCACGCTCGCGCCGTTTGTCGACGATGGCCAGCGGCGCGTTGATGCGCTTGGCGAGTCCTCGCGCTCGCGCGACGCCGCCGACGTCCGGCGACACCACCATCACGTTCGCGAGGTCGAAAGTCTCCTTGATGTGGCGCACCATCATCGGCGCCGCATAGAGGTTATCCGTCGGAATATCGAAGAAGCCCTGGATCTGTCCGGCGTGGAGGTCGAGCGTCAGCACGCGGTCGGCGCCGGCATTGGTGATCAGGTTGGCGACGAGCTTCGCGGAAATCGGCGAGCGGGAGCCAACTTTACGGTCCTGTCGCGCGTAACCGAAATAGGGAATGACCGCCGTGATCCGCCGCGCTGACGCGCGGCGAAGCGCGTCGATGATGATGAGCAGCTCCATCAGGTGATCGTTGGCGGGATAGGAGGTGGACTGCAGCACGAACACGTCCGAGCCGCGAACGTTCTCCTGGATCTCGACGAAGATCTCCATATCCGCAAAGCGGCGGACGATCGCCTTGGTAAGCGGAATGCGCAAATGTGCGGCGATCGCATTAGCGAGCGCCGGATTGGAATTGCCTGCGACGAGCTTGATGTCGCCGTTTTTCGCCGACGTCACTGTTTTATCCTGCAAACCGGTGGATGCATTGTTCAGCATGACAGCCGCCTTGACTGGCTTTGGAACAAGCCTCGGTTTTCGCGCGATTGCGCCAGCGTGATATCAAGGAGGGGCAGCCAAAGGCAATATGCCGCAGCTGTTTTCCTGCGCTAAATCGAGACGTTTTTGCCGCCAAGTGTGCCTATTCGCGCTGGAACGCGAGGGTGGTCGGACCTTGCGAGTCAGCCGCTCCGGAAGGCGGCGGTATCGGGGCCTCCGCGATTGCAGGCCCGCCGCCCGTCGCCGGGGCAGCCGGCGGCTCCGGCGCCTGAATTCCGTTCATGAGGTCGGCCATGCCGGCTATGCCGTTTTGCGCGATCCGACGCAGCAAAGCGGCATCCGCGAGCATCCAGGCGTCCCGTCCCGGCTTGCCGGCCACCTCTTCGCCGGTCAGCCGCAGGGCGCGCTGCTGACCCGCCTCATAGACGTCGAATGTCCAGGCAATTGTCGTCCGTCCGCGGATGACCTGCGCCGCCAGATAGGCCCGCACCCGATAGGTGGCCGTTCCGTCTCGCGACACGATCGGCAGCGCTTTCGCCTGCGCCTCGGTACTTAGTGCCTCGACGAAACGCTCGAAAACCTGCGGTGGCGGCCCATCGACGGAATCAAAGGTGACGGTCGCGCTGCTTCCTTGCGCAAACGAGTTCATGCGCTGATCGGTGACGCAGCCACCCGCGGCAAAGGCGATCGCCAGCAATGCCAGCGCAGTGCGTCCGCGCGAAGCGCGAACGCGCTTGGCTGATGCGGAATAACGGCTGGTCAGATGCCTGAACAACGCTGCAACGGTCCCCGTCCGTCAGTCGGTCGAGCGGTAACCGCTCCGCCAGCCTGTGAAAGGCACCGATAACGTTAATAGCTGTTAACGTCTAGGGCAACGATGTCGATCGTCGGCCTCGTCAGGAGGGCTCGATCACGGGCCTCTCAAGCACGCGGGCTGCCGTTGAGTCTGGCCTCGAGTGCATCGATCCGCGCTTTCAGCGCGTCGTTCTCCTCGCGCGCGATCCGCGCCATTTCCTTCACGGCCTCGAACTCCTCACGCTTCACCACGTCCATGTCGTTCAGGAATTTCTCGGCTTGATGCTTGACGACGGTGTCGACCTCGCGCTTGAAACCCTGTGCTGCGCCGGTCGCGTCGTTCACAAGTCGCGCCATCTCGTCAAAAAACCGGTTGCTGGTCTGGGTCATCGGACCGATCTCCTGCCGCAAGCGCCTACTGGACTAGTCCTCATGACAATGGCGATCGGCAGGCCATTGTTCAAGCGGCTAAAGTCCCGGTTCGAACGTTCGCCGTCGCGACTGGTCTGCGAGCGCTCGAATCAAGAGCGACACCAGCAACCTTAAGTAGCCGGTGCGCTTTTGGATTGGAGGTTCGTACCGAGGCTCGCGGCAAGGCAGATCGAGCGCCAAATCCGGTGCACTGGCGGCACTCCGTTGCTTGTCACACAGCAGAATCCTTGCGAGCCTGAACTTCAGCGTGCATGAGGGGCAGAGATTCTGGCTCGGTCGACTCCTTCATCATGCACACCAGGACCATCTGACCCGCATGCCCTTCCTTGCCCTGCCGTTTCCGAAATTCGATCCGGTCGCCATCAGCCTCGGTCCGTTCGCCGTGCGCTGGTATGCGCTCGCCTATATCGTCGGAATTCTTCTCGGCTGGCTCTATGCGCGCAAAATCCTGCGCACCGACAGATTCTGGGGCGGGCCCGCGCCAATCTCGGTTACGCAGTTCGACGACTTCGTGCTTTGGGTGACGCTTGGCATCATTCTCGGCGGTCGCGCCGGCTATGTGCTGTTCTATAATCTCGACCACTTCATCCAGCACCCGCTCGAGATCCTTCAGCTATGGCAAGGCGGCATGTCGTTCCACGGCGGCTTTCTCGGCTGCGTCGTTGCGGTGCTGCTGTTCGGCTGGCTCAACAAGGTACCGGTGCTCTCGCTCGGTGACATCACCTGCGCAGTCGGTCCGATCGGTCTGCTGCTCGGCCGGCTGGCGAACTTCATCAACAGTGAATTGTGGGGCCGAGTGAGCGATGTGCCGTGGGCGATTGTGTTCCCGACCGGCGGCCCGCTGCCGCGGCATCCGAGCCAGCTTTATGAGGCGGCGCTTGAGGGCGTCCTGCTGTTGGTCGTGCTGGCGCTGATGATCCGCCGTGGTGCGTTGCAACGGCCGGGTCTGATCATTGGCACCTTCGCTGTGCTTTACGGCCTTGCGCGAATTTTCAGTGAATTTTTCCGCGAGCCGGACCCACAGCTCGGTTTCCTGTGGGGAGGTCTCACCATGGGCATGCTGCTGTCGCTGCCGATGATCGCCGTGGGCGCGGCTTTTATGCTATGGACTTTGGTTCGGCCTCGAACCGGCGAGGCCGCACGCTAGCCTTCCTTCCGTCCGGCAAAAATGGATGCCGGTTTGAGGCAAGACATGCTGCGAACATAGCTTGGACCCAGTCGTGAGCGCCTATCCGTCCGCTGCCGCGGAAATCCGCAAGTTGATCAGGTCGGCCGGTCCCATGCCGGTGTCGCGCTACATGGAACTCTGCCTCACGCATCCCCAGTTCGGCTATTACATGACTCGCGACCCGTTGGGCCGTGAGGGTGATTTCACCACCGCGCCGGAAGTCAGTCAGATGTTCGGCGAATTGCTGGGCCTCTGGGCCGCGGCAGTTTGGAAGTCGATGGGCATGCCGGAGCCGGTGCGGCTCATCGAACTTGGCCCCGGCCGCGGCACCATGATGGCCGATATGCTGCGCGCGATCCGCGTGCTGCCGAATTTCCATGAGGCGGTGACGATCGATCTGGTCGAGATCAACCCGGCATTGGTCGACCGGCAAAGGGAGGCGCTGGGCGGCGCGAAGCTCCCCATCAATTGGCATGACCGCATCGACGGCATCGGCGAAGGGCCAGCCATCGTATTCGCGAACGAGTACTTCGACGCGCTGCCCGTTCACCAGGTGATCCGCCGGCAACACGGCTGGCATGAGCGTGTGGTCGATATCTCCGAGGGCGGGCAGCTCGTGTTTGGCGCGGCGCCGGAGCCGCTCAAGCACTTCGACCTGTTGCTGCCGCCGCTGGTGCGTGCCGCGCCGATCGGTGCGATCTTCGAGTGGCGTCCGACACAGGAAATCATGCGCATCGCCCGCCGCCTGCGCGACCATGGCGGCGCAGCGCTGATCATCGATTACGGCCATGTGCGCAGCGACGCTGGTGACACCTTCCAGGCAATCGCCCGTCACAGCTTCACAGACCCGCTGCGCAGTCCGGGGCAGGCCGACCTGACGGCACATGTGGATTTTCAGGCGCTGGCTCTCGGTGCCGAAGACGCCGGGGCGCGGCTGCATGGGCCGGTCGAGCAAGGCGAGTTTCTGCGGCGCCTCGGCATCGAGACGCGCGCGGCCACGCTGATGAGCAAGGCGAACCCGCAGGTTGCGGCAGACATTCAATCGGCGCTGAAGCGGCTGACGGGAACCGGCCGCGGTGGAATGGGCGCACTGTTCAAAGTGCTCGGCGTGTCGCATCCGGACTTGAGAATCCTGCCAGGGCTGTCAGATGGTCAGCAGGACGATGTGGACGCGTCGGAGGCGAATGAATGACGGTTGAGTCGCTGTTGCTCTCGAGCGTGCCGGGCATTCGTCATGCATTCTTCACCCGCGCCGGGGGCGTTTCGTCCGGGATCTATGCGGGATTGAACGGCGGAATCGGCTCGCAGGACGAACCCGACAAAGTCCAGGAAAATCGGCGCCGGATGGCGGCTGCACTCGATGTGCCGCCGGAAAAGCTCCTCACGCTGCACCAGATCCATTCGCCGGACGTCGTCGTCGCAACCGAGCCCTGGCCGCTCACCGTGCGGCCGAAGGGCGATGCGATGGTGACCAAGGTGCCAGGCATCGCACTTGGCGTCACCACAGCCGATTGCGCGCCGGTGCTCATGGTCGACCCCAAGGCGCGCGTGATCGGTGCGGCGCATGCAGGCTGGAAGGGGGCGCTCGGCGGCGTACTCGAAGCGACCATCGATTCCATGGAGGGCCAGGGTGCGTCGCGTGGCGACATCGTTGTCGGGCTCGGTCCGATGCTCCGGCAGCGCAACTACGAAGTCGGCATGGAGTTCGTCGCGCGCTTTCAGGAGGCCGGCGCCGATAACGAACGTTTCTTCTCGTCCGCGTCGCGGCACGGTCACGCCATGTTCGATCTGCCGGGCTACATCCATGCACGCTTGCATGGCGCGGGCATCCTGATGGTCGATGATGTCGACCTTTGCACCTACGCCGACGAAGACAGCTTCTTCAGCTACCGCCGCTCGACCCACCGCAAGGAGGCCGATTACGGCCGCCACGTTCACGCGATTGTACTGGAGGACTGATAGGCGAAAGGCTCGAACAGCCGAATCAGCCTCACATTGTTATTTTTTTACGGTGATCCCATGTCAGATCGCGCTCCAGTTCTCACTCGCCACCTGAACCTCGCCGGCGCCAGCAACTTTCGAGATCTCGGCGGCTATTCGGCCCGCGGTGGCAGGCTGACGCAGTGGCGGCGGCTGTTTCGTTCCAATCACCTGGGCCATCTGACCGAAGATGATATCGCGGTGCTGCGCGAACTTGGCCTGAAGAGCGCGTTCGATTTGCGCGGTGTCGACGAGCGCCTGCCGGCCCTGTGCCGGTATGACGGGATTGCGGTCCATTCGCTGCCGATCGAGCCGGTGACACTTGCCGTGCTCCGTGAGCGGCTAGTGACCGGCAAGCCGCTGCGTGCCGAGGAGACCGCAGAGATCATGCGCGACTCCTATCGGAACTACGTCCGTCACAACACGGAAAGCTACAGGACGCTGTTCACGCACCTGCTCGACGACTCAGCGCCGCTGGTGATCCACTGCACCGCTGGGAAGGACCGGACGGGCTTCGCCGCAGCCTTGATCCTGAAGGCGCTCGGCGTGTCCGATGAGCTGATCATCGAGGACTATCTGCTCACGAACAGGTTTTATAAACGCGTCGAGCTCGGAACCAGCAGCGACTTTCCAGACGAGGTTCGCACGGTACTTGGCTCGGTCGAGGCATCGTTCCTGGCTGCTGCGCTGGACGCCATTCGCACCGACTACGGTGATCTCGAAGCCTATTTCGAAGCCGGCCTCGGGGTCGGCCCTCGCGAGCGCGCAATGCTGGACCAGCGCTATCTCGACTCATGAGCGCGAGCCAGCGCCGCCGGAACCGCGCCAGGGCCTTTTAGTGCTTGATTTGACTGCAATAATTGTTTTTTTGCGCCGGTAACGCTAAGCGCCCCATTTCCTTGTCATTTCGCGGGTTCGGAGCTATAAGCCGCCCGTCCGTGGCCCCCGCACCCCTGGAGGCTTGCCGCGGCTCGAGAGCGATCCTGGAAAGTGGGTACCGGTTTTCCGAAAGGGGTCGTGCTCAAAGTTAAGTAAACGGGCCGCCTGGGCGGCCCTTTCCATTGGAAAAGGACAATAACGATGGCGACCGTCAGGGAATTGAAGGCGACCGCACGTCCGAAGAGCGGCAAGGGGGCCGCCCGGGCAGAGCGTCGCGCCGGCCGAGTGCCGGGTGTGATCTATGGTGACAACCAACCCCCGCTGCCGATCTCGGTCGAGACGGTCGAGCTGCGCACGCGCATCTACGCCGGCCACTTCCTCACGACGATCTACGACATCGATCTGGAAGGCAAGAAGCACCGCGTGATCCCGCGCGACTACCACCTCGATCCGGTGAAGGATTTCCCGATCCACGTCGACTTCCTGCGGCTCGGCGAAGGCGCGACCATCCGCGTCAGCGTGCCGTTGCATGTGAAGGGCACGGAAACCTCGCCCGGCATCAAGCGCGGCGGTACGGTCAACGTCGTCACGCATACGCTTGAGCTCGAGGCATCAGTCGAGAACATTCCGCAGTTCATCGAGGTCGACGTTTCTGCCCTCGAGATCAACTATTCGCTGCATCTGTCTGACGTGACGCTGCCGGTGGGCACAAAGCCGCTGTCGCGCGTCGATGCCACGCTGGTGACGATCGTTCCGCCGTCGGGCTATGCCGAAGAGCAGAAGGCCGCCGCCGCTGCGCCCGCCGAAGGTGCCGCTGCGCCTGCAGCTGGCGCTGCCGCGCCCGCCGCGGGTGCCGCCGCTCCCGCCGCCGGTGCGGCCAAGGCTCCGGCCGGAGGCGGCAAGAAGTAAGCTTGCCCGGAGGGCGTCATGCGCCTCTTTGTGGGGCTCGGCAATCCTGGTGCGAAGTACCGGGGCCACCGGCATAACATCGGTTTCGTCGTCGTTGACGAGATCCAGCGGCGTCACGGATTCGCTCCGTGGCGCCGTCGCTTTCAGGGCGAGACGGCTGAGGGGACGCTGGAGCGCGAGCGCGTGATCCTGCTCAAGCCGACGACGTTCATGAACGAGTCCGGTCAATCGGTCGGCGAGGCGGCGAAGTTCTTCAAGCTGGATTTGAGCGACATCGTCGTGTTTCACGACGAGCTTGATCTTCCGGCCGCGAAGCTGCGCGTCAAGGTCGGCGGCGGCAATGCCGGCCACAATGGCCTGCGGTCGATCGATGCGCATGTGGGCAACGCGTTCCGCCGCGTGCGCATCGGCATCGGTCATCCGGGGGTCAAGGAGCTCGTTCACCCCTATGTGCTGAACGATTTCGCAAAGGCGGAGCGGCCGTGGGTGGACGCGATGGTCGATGCGATTGCGTCGAACGCCGGCATGATTGCGACCGGGCAGGACGCGAGCTTCCAGAACAAGGTGCACCTGGCAATGCGGGCGAAGGGATTTGGCGACGACAGCAACGGCGACAAGCTGAGCTAGTTCGCCGTGCAAAGCCGCAACTCGCGGCGGTGACGAAAAAATACTGAGGAAGTCATGGGATTCAAATGCGGCATCGTCGGACTGCCGAATGTCGGCAAGTCGACGCTCTTCAATGCGCTGACGGAAACAGCGGCGGCGCAGGCGGCGAACTATCCGTTCTGCACGATCGAGCCGAATGTCGGCGAAGTCGCGGTGCCCGATCCGCGGCTGGACAAGCTCGCAGCGATCGCAAAGTCCGCGCAGATCATTCCGACGCGGCTCACCTTCGTCGATATCGCCGGGCTCGTGCGCGGCGCATCGAAGGGCGAGGGCCTCGGCAACCAGTTCCTTGCCAACATTCGTGAGGTCGATGCGATCGCGCATGTGGTGCGCTGCTTCGAGGACTCTGACGTCACCCACGTCGAAGGCAAGATCGATCCGATCGCCGACATCGAAACCATCGAAACCGAATTGATGCTGGCCGATCTCGACAGTCTGGAGAAGCGTGTCGACAACCTGACGAAGAAGGCGCGCGGCAACGACAAGGAAGCGAAGGAGCTGCTTGAGCTCGTCAACCGCTCGCTGGTGCTGCTGCGCGAAGGCAAGCCCGCGCGCATGGTCGAGCGCAAGGCGGAGGAAGAACGCGCTTTTCGCATGCTCGGCCTGATGACCTCCAAGCCGGTGGTCTATGTCTGCAATGTTGACGAAGGCTCGGCCAAGGAGGGCAACGAGTTCTCACGCCGGGTCGAGGTGCGGGCGAAGGAGGAGGGCGCAGTCTCGGTCGTGATCTCGGCCAAGATCGAATCGGAGATTGCGACGCTGTCGCGCGAGGAGCGCACTGAATTCTTGCAGACGCTGGGGCTCGACGAGGCGGGCCTCGACCGGTTGATCCGCGCCGGCTATGAGCTGCTGCATCTCATCACTTACTTTACGGTCGGTCCGAAGGAAGCGCGCGCCTGGACCATCAACCGTGGCACCAAGGCCCCGCAGGCGGCCGGCGTCATCCACACGGATTTCGAGCGCGGTTTCATTCGCGGGGAGACGATCTCCTACGACGATTACGTTACGCTCGGCGGCGAAGCGGGCGCCCGCGATGCCGGCAAGCTGCGGCTCGAAGGCAAGGACTATGTCGTCGTCGATGGCGACGTGATGCACTTCCGCTTCGCCACTTAGCCCATTATTCTGCGACGGTCGGATTCGTCGGGCGGACTATTGCGCGAACCGCTTGATCGCGTCGTAGTCGGGGCCGACCCCGAGCCCGGGAGCCTGCGGGACGATCACGCGGCCGCTCTGCGTGGCGTCGAGCTCGCCGCCGAATGGGCGTGCGGCCAGATCGCAGAAATACCATTCGACCAGCGACGACGGCAGCAACGCTGCGATGAGATGCACGGTCGCTGCGAGCCCGGGGCCGAAATACGGCGAATGCGGCGCAACCGTCACGCCGCGCGCTTGCGCGAAGCGGATGATACGGACCATTTCGGAAATGCCGCCGACCTTGGTCACGCTGGGTTGCACGAAGGCGACCTTGCCGATGTCGATCAGCCGCTCGAATTCCTGCAGCGATCCGGCATTCTCGCCGGCCGCGAGCCTGATCGGCGACCTCGCGGCGAAGGTCGCCATCGCCGAGAAGTCATCGGGCGGCCAGATCGGCTCCTCCATCCAGTAGAGGTCATAGGCCGTCCACGCCTCGGCCATCGCCAGCGCTTCGTCACATGACCAGGGGCAGTTCATGTCGACGGTCAGCGGCGTTCCGGGCCCGATCGCGGCGCGGGCGGCGGCGACCTCGGCGGTGCTGATCTCGTGCACCTTGATGTTGGCGAAGCCGCGTTCGACGGCGAGTTCGGACGCGCGGGCAACGACGCCCGGATCGCCATAGCGCAAGAGGCTCGCATAGGCCGGCAGGTCGGCCACGGTCGGTTCTGAGAGCAACTTGTAGATCGGCTTCCCGGCAATCTTGCCGGCGATATCCCACAGCGCGATATCGATGCCCGACAGGCCATAGGCAACCGCGCCGGTGCGGCCGTAGTTATGCAGCTTGCGCGCCAGCTCGTCCATGAGGGATGCGATGTCGCGCGGATCCTTGCCGATGCAGAGCGGAGCGATCAGCGTTTCGACGGCACGCCGCGTGGTTGCGCATGACATGAAACCGAAGGCCTCGCCCCATCCTTCGACACCTTCGTCGGTTTCGATCCGGATCAGCAGCGTGTCGATGGTCGGCCAGCCCGACGATCGGCTGGACGACGCCGGCCGATGATAGGTGTAGGGCAGTGCGCAGTGGATCGCTTCGACCTTGCTGATGATCACGATGCACCTCGCTGGGAGACTAGCGCTGGTCGTTCTGATCGCGGATGGCGCCGAGATGTTCGTTGATGCGGAAAACGATCAGGATGAACTCCGCCGCCACGCGGGCGAAGATGATGCCGGCGACAACGCTGGCGATGCTCGCCAGCACGACGATGAAACCATTGAAAGGGTTGATCGCCATGGTCGCCAAGCCTGTGAAGATGCCGGACAGGCCGTAGAGCACCGCAAGCACGATCGCCAGCCAGTAAAAGATCTTAATAATCGTCGGTGTGATGAAGCGGTCCCACTGAAAGAGATCCTGCCAATCGAACATGAACGTCTCCTCGCACAGCACGCGTGCTCCGGCCCCGCCTCCGAAGCTTGTGATACCGAATAGCCGATATGCGGAGCTGCCCCAAATCTGGTTGCCGGCACCCTCGTCGCCTATAATAGCGGCGATAATCGGATTATTGACGCAATCCCCTCCGCTTTCCGCCCCAAAGACCACAATTTCCCACATGCCGCCACTGACATTCGAAGACTTCAGGCCCGGCCATTTCGCGACGCTGGGACCGCGGCATGTCACGCGAGCGGAGATCATCGCGTTTGCGCGCGAATTCGACCCGCAGCCGATGCACCTCGACGATGAGGCCGCTAAGCTTTCGATGGCCGGCGGCCTTTCAGGCTCGGGCTGGCACATGTGCGCGCTGGCGATGCGCATGCAGGTGGACGGGTTCATCGGCAGGTCCGCATCGCTCGGCGGTCTCGGCGTCGATGAGGTGAAGTGGCTTGCATCTCTGCGGCCGGGTGATGACCTGACGCTCGAGGTTCATGTCGATGCGGCACGCCCATCGAAGAGCCGGCCCGACTGCGGCATCGTCAAGTTCAGAGCGGAGATGTACAACGCCGCCGGAACGCGGCTGATGACTATCGTCAGCAACGGCTTGATGCGGCGGCGCGAGCCGGCCGCGCTTCAAAGCGAGAGCGACGCGTGATTTTCCTCGAGGATACCAGGATCGGCGTGCGGCAGGCGCTTGGCTCCTACACCTTCACAGCGGACGCGATCAAAGCGTTCGCGCGGGCCTACGATCCGCAAGCGTTCCATCTCGATGAGGGGGCGGGCGAGCGATCGCTGTTCGGCGGGCTGGCGGCCTCCGGCTGGCATACTGCGTCCGTCTACATGAAGCTGCTGGTCGCATATCTTGAAACGCTCGCGTCCGAAGCGAAGGCGTGCGGCGAAGAGGTCGCTGCAAGCGGGCCGTCGCCGGGGTTCAAGAATCTGAAATGGCCGCGTCCGGTGCTGGCCGGCGACACCATTAGCTACTTCTACGAGGCGACCTCGATGCGTCCCCTGGCCTCACGGCCCGGCTGGGGCATCGTTTTCGGCACGACGACGGCCGTCAATCAACGCGACGAGTTGGTTTTATTTTTCGAGAATTCCGTCTTTCTTCGGCGCCGCAGTTTGTGACTGCACCTCTCGCAAGTGGCGAGGAGTCTGTTGCTTCACCGGTGCGTCGCGAACCATCCTTTAACACTTGGCCTCTAGGTTGAACCTTCAGGGAGAAATGTCCGACAGAACGCCTGTAAAGGACGGACGACCATGGCTGACCGAAACGGATTGAAATTTTTAGGCGTTCTTTTCGCGAGCGTGACGCTCGCGGTGATGCTGACCACTGTGTTCGTGGTGAAGGGTCACGCCGACGGCCGGTACACGCTGGACGGCGTCGAGCCTGCGGTCATCGAAGCCGCCGAGTAGGCGAGCGTTCTGCCGGGCCTGGATTGCTTTTTCGGATTTGTTTTTGATCCGTGTGCCGTGCGGCTAACGCAGCCACGCAAACAGCAGAAGTCCGCTTGCGATCACGACCAGCAGTCCAAAGCGGAGGATGACTTGTCCTAACCGGGGCGGGTCGGTGCGAACCGGGATCGGCTCCGGCTTGTCCGGGCGAATCGTCTTCACGGCAAAATCCCATCGGCAATTGACTTAAAGCGCAGCTGTTCGTCGCGGCACGAGCAGGTGCGGTTCACGCCGGGGCACCGATCTCACGGTCGGCCAAGACCGGAAATGGCCATCATTGCCTGATGCAAAACTGAATCGCCGCGCCCGAGGGGCGCGGCGATGTGACCAGAGGCCCGATGAGCCTCTGTCAGCCCTGCCGGAAATTCTCTGCGGCGCTTTTCCACTGCGACAGGTTTTCGGCGATGATGCGCGTGGACTTCATGGCCTGGTGGCTGAGGTGGGCGTAGCCCGCGATCTCGCGCTGCACCCGCTGGCCCTCGGCATGCAGCAGATCGCGCAGGCTCTCGAGTTCGGTGATCAGGTTCTCGATTTCGGCAAGTGAGGTACCGGCAACGCGCTGGATCAGCGAATTGACGTTTTTCACCGTCGCGTCGTTCTCCGTCGAATCAGGCGGGGGCGTCTGGCCAGGCCTGCGCAGATAAGCGACGTCGTTGCGAACAAACTCTCGGATCCCCGCTTCGACCTCGGTGACGGCGGCCAGGCTCGGATTGGCCTCCTCGGTATTCTCGTTTTCAACTTTTTCGGATGGAATTGCGTTCATCGGCTTTTTCCCTATTTCGCAACCTGCGCAAGTGGTGTCCCCCGCACGACGGACGTTGAAGCCCGATCTGGTCAGTTGAATTTGTCTAGACAGGGGCGAGTTTACGGCAACTGCTCGTTCATTTGTCGCGTAAATTGATGAAAATTCAGGAAATTCCCCTCATAGTCCGGTTCCACGTACCGGTACCCCGATCCAGATCACCAGCTGCTTTTGAAGCCGGCGGTAAGGCTCGTGTTGCTGAAGCCTTCCGGCGTCTCACTCACCGAGCCGCTAATGCTCAAACCGCCGAACAGCTTCTGCTCCGCGCCAATGCTGTTCAGCCAGCGGTCGCCCGCGGGCGCGAGGGACTGGCCGGCAAGGAAACTTGTGCCGGTGTCGGCGATGCTGAATTTGGCAGAACGGTCCATTTCGAAACTGCGCCCATGGTCGACGCCGCCCGGCAGCCCCGGAATCGCGTCGTGCTGGGTGATGTAGTAGCCGTGTCGCAGCGTCACCGAGACGTGGTCGCCCCAGAGAGGCAGTGATTTGCTGAAAGCGGTTCCCAGCCGCGCGTCGTGCGCCATGCGCGCTTCGATCGCCACGTTGTCAGACAGGTAGGGCACGCCCGGCGCCTTGGCGGTCATCCAGGCCGCGGCCTGCGAGTCCTGCACGCGGTGATCGCTTGCGAGCTTTTCCGGAAGCGTATCGGGGATCCGCAGCGGCGATGACGCAGTCGCGACGTCGAGATCGACGCCGGCCTTCATGTCCCAGAACGGGCTGAGCTGCTGCTTCAACGATAACGCCGCCGTGCCGTTCGCATTGTCGTTGCGCGACCAGGCTGCCGCGGTACCGGTGTTGCCAGGCGGCCGGGCGGCGCGAAGCTTCGGTCGTGACGTATATGGCATATCGAGCGGCGCCGACAGCGCATTCCAGTCGATCGCTTCGGGCGGTGGCGCATCATCGGACGGCGGGATAGTCGCCGCGTCTTGCCCGGCGGGGGGAGAGATCTCTTCTGCGCGCACCACATCTCTTGTGATGACGGCGGCGAGGATCAGCATGGCGGCACCGATCAGCGAGCGCGCGGCGATCGGCATGGGAATTCCGAACATCATGTAAAGGCAGTAGTGCGACGGCAACAGCGTTGCCACCCTGCATACGCGTTTAATGTGGCGACTTGTTGAATCGCGTGATGGGCGAAGCAAATGAACCGAGAAAAAGAACAGCCCCGCGACCGCGGGGCTGTTTCACTTGCGCGGCAGGCTTCGATTGGAGACTACACCATTGCCGGCAAATGAATCGGCCGGCCGAGTGCCTGCTCGACCAGATCGAATGTATCGATGACTGCGCGCAGGCTCGCGAGTTTGCCGTCCTTGAAGCGCAGGAACGCGGCGAGGCGCACGCTGATCGGGCGATTGGTCTCATTCGAGTTCAGCGAGCAGCGCAGCAGCGCCGACGCCGAGTTGTCGCCGAGCACGACATCCTCCTGCTTGATCTTGTGCAGTCGGAAATTATCAGCCATCCGCGCGATCGAATCGAGCGCGGCCTCCTTGCCCTGGCGGGCGCCGAGGTAGGGAAACATATCGATCGGACCGAATATGGCCCAGTCGACCTCTTCGTGAAGGCACGGCGCGATCTCCGCGCTGCTCTGGCTTCCAAGCCCTTTGCGCAACGCATGCGTGAATGTCCAGAGGGGGTGCCCCGACATGGCCGACTCTTGATCCCGGATTTTGTGTGTACGAACAGCAATGGCCCTGAAGGCATCGTCGATGACGCCGTTCCAGGTTGCTGCATTCCATTTCAACTGTTGGCAGCTAAATAGAATGCTGCACGTCTGTTACACAACCGTCGTTTTTGCATTGCACAAATGCACGCTGCTGCGCGGCAAATGGCGATTGTCTGCGCCCGCCTGAAGCCGGAGCTACCCATTAACTCTTGTAATTACTGAAGAAATTGGTCCGTAGGACGGGGCGGGCCGGCGCGCAGCTCCGCCCTGTAGCTGTCTGCTGACACGGCTCGAAGGTTCAATGCTCAAGGGGCGGCGATGCGTATCAAGGGTTGACCGCAAGCGGGCTTTCGCGCTGAGAATCGCCGGCAACCACACCGCCAATGAATCCCTGAACAAATCAGCCCACCGGGAGTGAACCTCGATGTCCGTCCAGGCCCTGAATCTGCCTTCGGCGCCGCCTTTGAACGCGCCGACCGCGTCGCCGGAATCTGTCGGCATGTCTTCGGCCCGCCTCGGCCGCCTCGAGGATCATCTCAAGCGCAACTACATCGATTCCGGTCGTTTTCCCTGCACGCAGACGATCGTCTACCGGCGCGGCAAGCTCGTCCATTCGGCGGTCCAGGGCATGGCCGATGTCGAGCGCAAGACGCCGGCGAAGGACGACACGATTTTTCGCATCTATTCGATGACGAAGCCGATCACGTCGGTCGCGTTCATGATGCTGGTGGAGGAGGGGCGCGTCGCCATCGACGAACCTGTCCACAAGTACATTCCCGAGTGGAAGAACCTCGGCGTCTATGTCGGTGGCATTCCGACCCTCGGCACCAAGCCCAGCGCCGTGCCGCAATTTCTCACCCGGCCCGTGGCCCGGCCAATGCAGATCGTCGACCTGCTGCGTCACACCTCGGGCCTCACCTACGGCTTTCAGAACCGATCGAGTGTGGATGCGGCCTATCGCCAGTTGAAGATCGGCGAGATCGAGAAGGCCGGGACGATGCAATCGATGATCGACGGCCTGTCGAAGATGCCGCTCGAATTCTCGCCCGGCGACGCATGGAACTACTCTGTCTCGACCGATGTGCTGGGCTATCTGGTTGAGAAGATCAGCGGCATGCCGTTTGCGCAGTTCCTGAAGGAGCGGATTTTCGATCCGCTCGGCATGAAGGACACGAGCTTCCACGTCGCCTCGGCCAAGGCCGATCGCCTCGCCGCCTGCTATTCCGCTGACGGCAAGGGCGGCAAGGTCCTGCAGGATGACCCGAAGACGTCGAGCTTCCTGTCAGCGCCGTCGTTCATTTCTGGCGGCGGCGGACTGACCGGCACGGCGGCTGATTATCTGACCTTCTGCCGTGCGTTGATCCATGGCGGTGACATCGGCGGTGTGCGGCTGCTCGGCCCAAAGACGCTGCAACTCATGACCAGCAACCATCTGCCCGGCGGCAAGTATTTGCCGGAGATGTCGCGCTCACTGTTCGCAGAGGCCGCCTATAACGGCATCGGCTTCGGCCTCGGTTTCTCGGTCACCATCGATCCGGCATTGACCCTGATTGCGGGCAGCGCCGGTGAGTATTCATGGGGCGGCGCTGCGACCACCTCGTTCTGGATCGACCCGGTGGAAGAACTGATCGCGATCTTCATGACCCAGGTGCTGCCGTCAGGCGCCTATCCGATTCGGCGCGAGTTGCGCACGCTGGTCTACTCGGCGATCACCGAGAGCAACGTGTAGGCGCAGTGCAAGCGATGAAGCGATGGCGGTTCTCGAGCGGCCAGGGCGGGGATGACGCTGAGAGGCTGGCTGCGCCAGCTCTGCTCATCGTCGCTAGCGCCCGGCCAGCGAGCGGAACAGGTCGTAGCGCCATTCAAGGAGGAGGCACAGCAGGGCGGTAAGGATGATGACAGTAGCGCTTGCCGCCGCGACTGATGGTTCCGCTAGGTTTTCCATGCGGCTGAACAGCACCACTGGCAGCGGATTGACGCCGGGCTGGGCAATGAACGCCGAGACGACGATGTTGTTCAGCGAAGCGAGCAGCGCGAACAGGCCGCCGGAGATCAGCCCGGGCCGCATCATTGGCAGCGTGACATGCCAGATCACTTGCCGCGGCGAGGCGCCGTGAATGGCAGCCGAACGCGGCAGCGAGGGATCGGCGAGCGAAGTGCTGACGAGGGCCGAACGCAGGACATAGGGAACAGAGACAACAGTGTGACCGATGATGAGACCCGTCTCGTTGAGCAAGCCAAGCTGCGTGAGAAACACCAACAGCGAGAAGCCGGTCAACACCAGCGGCACGCTGAGCGGCGCGGAGAACACCGAGCTCAACGAGGTCCGCCAGTTCGGCGAGAGGCGACTTAGCTGGATTGCCGCAAGGGCGCCGATCGGAACCGACAGCGTCAGGGCCCAGAGAGCGATCCGTGCGCTAATGGCGAAGCCGGCGATCATGTCGGAGTCCTCGATCATCGCCTGCCACCAGCGCAACGACAGGCCTTGCGGGGGAAAGACGAGATAGCCCCCGGCAGTGAGCGAGGCGCCCGTCACCATGACGATCGGGATGAGCATCACCGCATAGACGCCATAGGCGGCGGCTGAGAACAAGCGATCCATCAGGCAGATTCCCACGGCATCCGCCGCTGCGCGAGCGAGGCGGCAAGCGCCGTGCAGCCAAGCGTCAGGGCGAACAGCAGGACTCCCAGCGCCGCGGCGCCCGGCCAGTCGAAAAGCTGGAGCGTGAACTGGTAGATCATGAGCGGCACCACGTGGACCCGGCCGCCGCCGATCAGGAACGGGATGACGAAAGCCGCCATGTTCAGCGCGAAGACGATGAGACCGCCGGAGATCACGCCCGGCAGGCTGAGTGGAAGCAGCACCTTGGCGAACACCTGCGCGTCGCTCGCGCCATGAATGCGCGCCGAGCGGCCAAGGTCGGCCGGAATGTTCTCGAGCGCCGCGAAGATCGTAAGGATTGGATAGGACAGGCTGCTGAAAGTCCCGACGATGATCACGCCAGTCATCGTGTTCATCAGCTCGATCGGCTGGCTGATCAACCCCAGTCTGATCAGGTTGGCGTTGATCACGCCGTTGTTGCCGAGCAGCAGCATCCAGGCAAAGGAAGCGACGACCAGACTGATCATCAACGGCAGCAGCACGATCAGCGTCAGCCAAAGCCGTGCGAAGCCGGATTTCACCCGGTGCAGGTGGAGCGCGACGGGATAGCCGAGCAGAACACTAAGCACCGTGGTGGCTGCCGAGATGTAGACGGTGCGCGCAAAGGCTGCGACGTAGTTTGGATCGCCGATGAACCGTGTGAAGTTCCTGAGCGTGAATTCCGTGCCGACGAGTGCATGGGCGTCGTAGGGCCGGAACGCGAGCGACAGCACCATGGCCATGGGAACGACGAAGAATACGCCAATGAGCACGGTGATCGGCAGACAGAGGACGCTGCGGCCGAGGAGTTCAGAGAGGCGTGCCATCCTCAGCTGCCCCGCCGGTCGAAGACCAGCCAGTCACAGGCCTTGATCCGCGCGATGACTGTTTCGCCTTCCTGGGGCAGGTCCTCGGCGCCGGCTGGCATCTGGGCTGCGAGCTCAGTCCCGTCAGCCAGTCCAAGCACATAGCGCACGAAAGGCCCGACGAATGCGCGTGCGAGAACTTGCGTGTCCAGTCCCCCGGCAGCTTGCCTATCGAGCCTGACACGGTCGGGACGGACCGCCAGGCGGAGAGTGTCGCCGGCCGAGAAGCGCCGGTCGGCGGGAAGCGTTATCATGCATCCTCCCGGCAAGCGAAGCGAGACACCGTTTGGACCCGCTTCGATCACAGTGCCGTCGAGGAACGTGGCCTCGCCGATGAAACCAGCGACGAATTCACTGGCCGGGCGCGAATAGATCGCGTCCGGCGTACCAGCCTGCTCGATCACGCCCTTGTTCATCAACACGATGCGATCGGACAGCGTCAGCGCCTCCTCCTGGTCGTGAGTTACGTAGATGGCCGTGACGCCGACGGACCGCTGGATGCGTCGAAGCTCCACTTGCATCTCGCGCCGCAGCTTGGCGTCGAGGCTGGAGAGGGGTTCGTCCATCAGGATGACGCGCGGCTGGACGGTGAGCGCGCGTGCGATGCCGACGCGCTGCTGCTGGCCGCCGGAGAGCTCGCGCGGATAGCGCGTCTCGAAGCCAGAGAGCCGAACAATTTCAAGCGCTGCGCCGACCCGTCGGTTTATTTCGGCCTTCGGCATGCGACGCATCGCAAGTCCGAAGCCGACGTTGTCGAACACCGTCAAGTGCGGAAACAGGGCATGGCTCTGGAACACCATGCCGAGCTCGCGCCGATAGGACGGTGTCCGGACGATCGAGCGGCCGCCGATGAGCACGTCACCGGAATCAGGATGTTCGAAGCCGGCGATAATGTTGAGCGTTGTGGTCTTGCCGCACCCGGAGGGACCGACCAGTGACACGAACTCGCCATGGCCGGCGGAAATGCTGATCTCGTTCAGGACGGTCGAGCCGTTGAACGCCTTCCGAAGTGCGCGTAGCTCCAGCGCACTCCCGTTCTCGGGCGCCGCAAGTGTCATCGCCTGACCTTTACTGCTGGATTTCGCGCTGCCAGCGCTCGGACAGGGTGACCCGATCCCGGTTGTAGATGGCCCAGGGCACGTGCGCCGCGTTGACCACTGCCTCGGTCGGCGGGAAGTTGGTCGCGACCGCCGGCGAAAGCCGGGTTTTGGTGTTGACCGCGCCCATCGAGGCATCCTCGGCGAGAAAGGCCTGGCTTTCCGGCGACAGCATGAAGTTGGCGAGCTTCTGCGCCTCTTCCGGATTGGGCGCGCCCTTCGGGATGGCGATGTAGTGTGCGGTGGCAACGGCACCTTCCTTCGGCAGGGCCCAGCGGATCGGCAGGCCGGCCGCTGCGGCCTGCACCGCCGAGAACTGCGGCACGAAGCAGAGCCAGATTTCCTTTTGCTGGAAGAGCTGGATGACCTGGCCGAGCGGCCCCATGAAGGTGCGGATATTCGGCTTCATTTCGCGGATCTTGGCAAAGCCCGGGTCCATCGTGACGGCGGGATCGCCGCCGAGCAGGCTGGTTGTGCGTGCGAGCGTCGCGAAGGCATAGGTGTTGGTAAACTGGGGGATCGAGACGCGGTTCTTGTAGCCAGGCGCCCATAAATCAAAGAACGAATCCGGTGTCGGCAGGCCCGCGGCCTTCACGGCTTCGGCGTCGTAGACCATGACCGTCAGATTGCTGAAGACCGCTGATCCCATGCCGTCGGCGTCGCGGTATGCGGCCGGGATGTCGGCGAGATTGGGGACGATCTTCGGATCGAGATTGGTCCAGAGGTCGAGCTCCTTGCCCTGCAACCACGGGCCCTGGTCAAGCGACACCAGATTGACCTGCGGGCTCGCCTTCTGGGCGATGCTGCGGGCCAGCGTCTCGGCGCTGAGGAGAGCCGAGCTCGAAATCTCGATGTTGTGGAGCTCCTTCATCTTCGGGATGACGAAGCGATCGAACGAGCGCTTGTAGACTGCGGAGACCACCACGGCGAGCCGCTTGGTCTGGGCGATGGCAGGGCTGGCGCACAGGGCGCTGGCCGCGGCCGCGCCGACCGCCATCTTGCCGAGGCCGCGGCGGGTGATCGCTGGTGTCATGCTCATCGGGGCGTCCTTGCAGTCGCTGGAGGTTGCGGAAATCCGGCGCCGGCGGCGCGCGGAGGCGGATGGTCAGGGAAACTCGATTTGCCGGGGCATGGTGTTGGCGCGCGGAACGAGACGCACTGCATACTGGTAGCGCTGCGGGTGGTAATGGGCTTCGGTCGCGTCGAGCACCGAGCCGTCGGTGGCGAAGTAGACGCGCTCCATGCGGATGATGGGATGCCCGACCGCGAGGCCGAGCGCCTTTCCGACATGCGCGGGAGCGGCGACGGCTTCCATCGTCTGCTCGGCATGGGCGAAGACCTTGCCGCTTCGCATTTCCACCACGCGAGCCGAGGGAATATGCCCAGCGAAATCCGCCGCGCCGACGAAGCGCGCGCTCTCGTCGGGAAAATAGGCCTCGATATAGGAGAGCGGCTCCTTGCCGGCCTGGTTCACGCTGACGTAGCACTGGCACTCCTGCCCTGGGGGCACGCCCATGGTGCGCGCGAGCGTGACTGGCGGGACACGTCGGCCGGCGCTGAGCAGCTTCAGGTTAAGGTGCGGGTGGATGTCGTCGATGTAGCCGAACAGGCTGGCCTTCTTCACCGCCTGATCCGGGCCGATGACGAAGGTGCCGACGCCTTGCTGCCTGCGCACCAGATTGCTGCGTATGAGATTGTCGAGCGCGTGACGGATGGTGATCCGGCTGACGCCATATTGCGCGCAAAGATCGCCGTCCGACGGCAACCGCGAACCGGGCGGAAAAACCCCGTCGTGAATCTGCCGTGCCAAATGCTCCTCAACCTGCCGATAGAGCGGCGCGGCGACGAGGCGAACAGGTGTGTAGTTCATCCGTGCTATCCTAGTTAATATCATCATATGATAGCATATTCTGCACGCCAGCACATCTTTTGAGCGGCGCCGAGATTTTTCGGCTAACACATAACCATATGTTATATCTAATTAATTTCATATTTCGGTCATCCCTCGCAATCCACAATAAGGCAGTCGCTTTCCATTATTTGAGCATTACATGATATCATAATATGTTGTAATAAGAACTCCCGCTCGCGGCGACCGCGTTCCCTTGCGGGGGACTGGGGAAATTACGAATGGCGAGGCGTCACGCCGAGATTGCGGGAGCCGGTATCACGGGGCTCACCCTGGCCGCGGCCCTCGGCCAGGCTGGCTGGAGCGTCCGCGTCCACGAAAGCGCAGCCGAATTACGATCGACCGGCGGCGGACTCTATCTGCGGACCGACGGTCAGCAGGCTGCGCGCCGTCTGGGCCTGTCGGACCAGATCGCGGATGTTGCCTTCACGCCCGACGGGTTCGAGGTTCGGATCGACGGCGCCCACCACGCCCTTCACCCGCGCAACGACGCGACACGGACGATGTTGCGCAACGAACTGCACGCGATCCTCCTGCGTGCGGCCAAACGGGCGGGCGCGGAGATCGTCATCGCCTCGAAAGCGGTCGCTCTCGTCGACGACGGGCAATTGGTGCTCGCCGATGGTTCACGCCTCGAGGCGGATTTGGCGATCGCGGCCGATGGCGTCGGCTCTCGCCTGCCGGAGACGGTGGGCATCGCGGGCCAGCGCCAGCGCTATGACGACGGCCTCATCCGCGTGTTGCTGAATCGCGCGATCCTGGCCGGATCGCAATGGGAGCGGACGATCGATTTCTGGCGCTACGGCGACGTCGCGTTGCGCGTCCTGTATACGCCATGCAGCCCAACGCACTGCTATCTTTGCCTGATGAGCGCGATCGACGATGCGCGCGCCTCGGCGGTGCCGATCGATGTCGCCTATTGGTCGGAGAATTTTCCCGAACTGCAGCCGTTGCTGGCCATTCCGGGGGCCAGCGCCCGGCACGATCGCTACGGTAAGATCTGGCTTCCTCGGTGGTCGAAGGGCCGCGCAGTAATCATCGGTGATGCCGCCCACGGCATGCCCTCGAGTCTCGGTCGTGGTGCCAGCGTCGGCATGCTGAACGCAGTCGAACTGGTCGACCGTCTGAGCAGTGGCGCGACGATCGAGACCGCGCTTCACGGTTGGGAATTGGCCCAGCGCCCGGTTGTCGAGGAGGTTCAGGCAGAGGCTGAGCGCGTGGCGTTGGCGCGCGCCCTCAGCGCCGGCAACCGCATTGATCTCGCTGAGCGCGACGGCGACGTTCACGCCCTTCAAGCGACACCCTCAGCATAGGATATCCATCATGAGTCTGATTCCGACCGAAGCCTGGTATCGCGACCGCCTGAAGCTCGTGCAGGAGGAGCACGGCGCAACGCAAGATCGCATCGGCCGTCCCTGGTACCAGCATTTCGAGCGCGTCGCGCTGCGGCTGATGTTCCGTTGTCCGGGTGCGAGCCAGGCCCAGATCGAGGCTGCGTTGATGCATGATGCGCTGATGGCCGGCGGCAAAGGGCGTGGCTTCCTGGAGGAAATCGGACTGCTCGATGAGGCGATTGAGATCATCGAGCTGATCACCCCGCCGCCGCACGGCAATTTCTTTCGCGACTTCGAGGCGATAACGGCTGCCGACAATGCGATCTATCTCGCCTACATCCGCGGCGTCGTCGCAAGCGGCAACAAGGCTGCGATCCACGTCAAACTCGCTGATATCCGTGACACGATCGAAGCCTTCCAAGCGGCCTCCTCGCCGGTGCTGAAAGGTCAGCTTCGTGATCGCTATCAGCCTTCGGTCGACCTGCTTGCGGTAGCGGTCGAAACACTCGAAGCGTGAGAAGTCCGTTCCTGAACCTGGCGGATCGCTATTTCTATGCCTCGCCCTTCATAATCGCTATCGCGGGAGAGCGGATCGTAGAGTGCGTGCATGCCGACGAGCGATGTTCGCGCACGTTAAATGCTCAGTACACACGTTCGCCCGGCGCGACCGCGCTGCGTGGCGACAGCAGGATCACTCTGCCGTCGGAGTCAGCGGCGCCGAGAATCAGCACCTCGGAGAGAAATCCCGCGATGTTGCGCGGCGGGAAGTTGCAGACGCAGACCACCAGCGTGCCGATCAGTTCATCCACTGCATAATTGGTGATCTGAGCGCTCGACCATTTTTCCCCGAGCGGTCCGAGATCAAGTTGGACTTTCCACGACGGCTTTCGCGCCTTCGGAAACGGCTGCACGTTAAGCACGCGTGCAACACGCAGCTCAACCGCTGCGAACTGATCGTAGGTGATTTGTGGATTGCCGTCGCTCATTGTCATTCTCTGAAATTGTGATGCCGGGCGCGGCCGTCAGCTGCGCCTTGCGTCTCTGAACAAGACCGTCAGGTCAAGCCCGGCGATTTGCAGAGGCGAGGCTTCCAAACGTGACCGTGTGGCGCTCCGCCGCACCCGTGCTGCAATTGACCCTTATACACACGTCCACATAATGCGTTTGTCATGTCGGCTCGGCGCCGGCCATGATGACAGACCCGTGCCGGCCAGGGGGCTTGCCGCAAGCGCGGATCGTCAGAGAAACATCGAGGCCCTCGGCCAAGGGTGAAGCCTGCCCTTCGGGGGCGGGCCGATCGCGGCGCATTGCTGCTTTCGGTCTTTCGCCCAAGCGGGGAACCCTTGCATGAGGGCCATCGTTCGCGCCGCGCGAACATTCTTTTCGCTCGCCTTGCCGTATTTCCGGTCGGAGGATCGCTGGATCGCGGGCGCGCTGCTGATCGGCATCCTCGCCGCCGAGCTTGGCCTCGTCGCCATCCTCATCGCGATCAACGAGTGGAACAAGCGCTTCTTCAACGCGCTGGAGGGCCGCGACTGGAACGCTGCGCAGCTCGAGTTGCTGGTCTTCTGCGGCATCGCCCTGGCTGCAGTGGTGGCCGGGATGATGCAGTACTTCCTCGGCCAGCGGCTGATCATTCGCTGGCGGCGCTGGATCACCGAACGCTATGTGTCGATGTGGATGGCGCACGGTCGGCACTATCGGGTCCGGCTGGTCGATCCCGGCGTGGATAACATCCACCTGCGCATCGCCAGCGACGTGCTGATTTTCCTTACACGCACGCATGAGCTGTTTACACAGCTGGTCGGCAGCATCGTCACGATCTTCTCGTTCGTTGCCATCCTCTGGTTTCTGTCGGCTGCAACGCCGCTGCCGCTGTTCGGCCACGATCTGTCGTTTGCCGGCTGGCTGATCGTCGTTGCGGCCTGCTATGCGGTGATCGGCACGCTGTTCACGCATCTGATCGGTCGCCCGCTGATCCCGCTCAACTTCAACCAGCAGCGCTACGAGGCCGACTTCCGCTTTGCTCTCGCGCGGGCGACGGATCAGTCCGAGCCGGTGGCGCTGATGGGCGGCGAGGCGGTCGAGCGCCGTGAACTGCGCAACCGTTTCACCAACCTGGTGCACAACTGGACACGGCTCGCCAATCGTCAGAGCTCGCTGGTCGGTTTTATTGCCGGCTATGCGCGCATGTCGACGGTCTTTCCAACGCTGGTGGTGACGCCGGCCTATCTTTCCGGCGCGATCACGCTTGGCTCGCTGGTGCAGACCGCGCTCGCGTTCCAGCACGTCGAGGGTGCGCTTGCTTACTGCATCAGCGCCTACAGCAAAATCGCCGAATGGAAGGCGGTGATGGACCGGCTCGCGCAGTTCGAGGCGGCGATGCACGCGGTGGATGATCACAGCGCCTCCGCGAAGATCGACATGACGACGCGGCCCGACAGCCGGCTGCAGGTCGACGATCTGGTGTTGCGGTTGCCAAGCGGCGAGGCGATGGCGTCGTTTGGCCAGGTCGGGTTGGCGCCGGGCGACCGGCTGCTGGTTAGCGGCGCGTCCGGCGCGGGCAAATCAAGCTTCTTCCGCGCACTGTCGGGTCTGTGGCCGCTCGGCGAGGGCGCGATCCACTTTCCCAAGAACGCCAAGGTCTTTACGCTGCCGCAGCGCTCCTACTTTCCGCTCGGCTCGCTGCGACAGGCGATTGCTTATCCGACCCCGGTCGAGGACGCCGACGACGAGGCGATCCGCGCAGCGCTCACAGCCGTCGGTCTGCCACATCTCACCGGCCGCCTTGACGAGGAAGGCGACTGGCCGACCGTGCTCGCCGGCGGCGAACAGCAGCGCGCGGCGTTTGCGCGTGCGCTGCTGGCGAAGCCCGACATTCTCCTGCTCGATGAGCCGGTCTCCGCGTTGGAGGAGGACGATGCTGACGTGCTCTATCGGCTGCTTGCCGAGCGCCTGCCGCACGCCATCGTCATCACCATCGGCCGCGCCGGCCTGCTCGGACACCTGCACGATGCGGCGATTCATCTGGAGCGCGGCGCTACAGCCTCGATCGAGCCGCTCACACCAGAGCAACAGGCTGCCGCAGGCGGCTGACCCTTTCATACATTTCCAGGGAGAGAGTGACGATGGCCAAGCTGAACTACTGGACCGACAAGTGGGACCTGCATGTCGATGTCTGCCCGTGCGACGTGCACGTCAACGAGTGGCTTGCCGAGCAGAAGGCGACGAGCAAGTTGATCTACCACTTCGGCACCGGGACCCATCATGTGATCGGCAAGGAGCAGGCGGAGAACGGGTCCGGAAACATGGTGTTCGGCATCACCGCCTCGATCGAGGAGTATGATGCCTATGTGAAGCTGGTCGCGAGCAACGCGCGCGTGGCGAAGAGCTACGTCGCTTATTTCGGCGATATCTATCTCACCAACCCGAAGCTGCTGCCCGATTTCGACGTGGTGACGATGCTGCACCTGTGCGAGTTCTTTTACCCGAACACGGCAAGCGCCGATTACGGCGGCATCGACGACCGCGGCCTGCTCGACCTGTTCACCGCGAAGACCAGGCCCGGCGGGCACATCTTGTTTTATACGAAATCGATCGCCTTTGATAAGGTGAGGCCGATCCTCGCGAAGTGGGAGACCGAAGCCCCGGTTGCCCGCCTTGGCGAATTCAAGACGCTGGCGGTGTACAGAAAGACGTGACGCCGCCGCATTTTACCGGACGCTTGAAACCTCGGCCTTGTCACGACGTTGATGGGCCGAGGGATGCTTCATGAGGACGGAGCGAGAAATGGTCAAACGACCCGCGGGTCAATCGCTGTCGGTTGGCTTGGTATCGTTGCTGACGCTGTTGTCCGCTGCACCGATTGTCTCGGCTCAGGATTCGGGGCGGCTCAAGTTGACCGGTCCGCAGGAGATGAAGCTGCGCAACGAAATCGGTCTGCACGCGACGCGGCAGAAGGCCCCGTCGGGATTCAACGCCGCAGTCGGCGCAACATTGCCGAGCCAGGTGACACTCTCTCCGCTTCCTGCAAGTGCGGCGACCGAGGTTCCGGAGGCGAACTCGTATTATTACGCCGTGGTGGACGACCAGCTGCTGCTGGTGAATCCGTCCGACAAGAGGATCGTCGACGTCATCAAGCGTTAGCCGCAGGATCGGTTATCTTCCCCGCTTCCACCCGCCTCGCGACCCCGGCCGTCCGGCGGACGATCGCCCGCCCGGGCGGTATGGCGCGCTCTCCGGGCCATGCATTTCGTCGAGTGTGGGCTTGCGTGCTCGCGCTTGCGGCTCGTCGCCGTGTCCGTCCCGATAGGGCTTCGACTCTGGCCCTGCCATCTCGTCGAGGGTCGGTTTGCGTGCGCGCGTCTTTGTCTTGGCCGGCAGGTTGGCTGCATCGCCGTATTTGCGCGTGCCGCCGTAGGCTCCGGCCTTCGCTTCCACCCCGCGCTGCTTGATGGTCGGGTCGTCGACCACCGCGAGCTCGGTTGCGCGCAGGCGCTTCACCTCGTCGCGCAGGCGGGCAGCTTCCTCGAAATTCAGGTCGGCGGCGGCTTCGCGCATGCGCGCTTCGAGGTCGGCCAGCACCGTCTCGAAGTTGTGGCCGATAGCGATGGCGTCGTCGGCCATGCCGCCGTCGCCGATCTCCACCAGCACGTGGTCGCGCTCGTACACCGAGTTGAGGATGTCGCCGATCGACTTCTTCACACTCTCCGGCGTGATGCCGTGCTCGGTGTTGTAGGCCACCTGCTTTTCGCGGCGGCGGCTGGTCTCGGCGATCGCGCGCTCCATCGAGCCGGTCATTGCATCGGCATAGAGGATCACCTTGCCGTCGACATTACGCGCGGCGCGGCCGATGGTCTGGATCAATGAGGTTTCGCTGCGCAGAAAGCCTTCCTTGTCCGCGTCGAGGATCGCCACCAGCGCGCATTCGGGAATATCGAGGCCCTCGCGCAAGAGGTTGATGCCGACTAGCGCATCGAACGCGCCGAGGCGCAGGTCACGGATGATTTCGATGCGCTCGATGGTGTCGATATCCGAGTGCATGTAACGGACACGAATGCCCTGCTCGTGCAGGTATTCCGTGAGGTCCTCGGCCATGCGCTTGGTCAGCACGGTGATCAGCGAGCGGTAGCCCTTCGCTGCGGTTGCGCGAACCTCGCCGACCAGATCGTCCACCTGCGTTCTGGCCGGACGAATGTCGACCGGCGGATCGATCAGGCCGGTCGGGCGGATCACCTGCTCGACGAACACGCCGCCGCTCTCGTTCAGCTCCCAGCCGCTGGGAGTGGCCGACACGGCGACCGACTGCGGCCGCATCGCGTCCCACTCCTCGAAGCGCAGCGGCCGGTTGTCCATGCAGGAGGGCAGGCGGAAGCCGTATTCGGCGAGCGTTGCCTTGCGGCGAAAATCGCCGCGGAACATGCCGCCGATCTGCGGTACGGTGACGTGGCTCTCGTCGGCGAAAATCAGTGCATTGTCCGGTACGTATTCGAACAGCGTCGGCGGCGGTTCGCCCGGCTTGCGCCCCGTCAGGTAGCGCGAATAGTTCTCGATGCCGGCGCAGCTTCCGGTTGCCTCCAGCATTTCGAGATCGAACATCGTACGCTGTTCGAGCCGCTGCGCCTCCAACAACCGGCCCTGCGCGTTGAGCTGTTCGAGCCGCTGCTTCAACTCGATCTTGATGCCCTTGATGGCCTGGATCAGCGTCGGACGCGGCGTCACATAGTGCGAGTTGGAGTAGACCTTGATGAACTCCAGATCGTCGCTCTTTTGTCCGGTGAGCGGATCGAACTCCTCGATCCCATCGATGATGTCGCCGAACAGGTTCACGCGCCAGGCGCGGTCCTCATAGTGCGCCGGGAAGATGTCGATGGTATCGCCGCGCACGCGAAACGTGCCGCGGGTGAAGTCGGCGGACGTGCGTTTGTACTGCAGCGCGACCAGATCTGCGATGATCTGGCGCTGGTCGATCCGCTCGTTCCGCTTGAGCGAGAACGTCATGGCCGTGTAGGTCTCGACCGAGCCGATACCGTAGATGCACGAGACCGAGGCGACGATGATGACGTCGTCGCGTTCGAGCAGCGCGCGTGTCGCCGAGTGGCGCATGCGGTCGATCTGCTCGTTGATCGAGGAGTCCTTCTCGATATAGGTGTCGGTGCGCGGGACGTAGGCCTCGGGCTGATAGTAATCGTAATAAGAGACGAAGTACTCAACCGCGTTGTCGGGAAAGAAGTTCTTAAACTCGCCGTAGAGCTGTGCGGCCAGCGTCTTGTTTGGCGCAAGGATGAGAGCCGGGCGCTGGGTCGCCTCGATCACCTTGGCCATGGTGTAGGTCTTGCCGGAGCCGGTGACGCCGAGCAGCACCTGGGTGCGGTCGTTGTGGTCGATGCCCTCGACCAGCTCCCTGATGGCCGTCGGCTGGTCGCCCTTCGGCTCATAGTCCGACTTGATCTCGAAACGCACGCCGCCTTCGGATTTTTCCGGACGCGGCGGACGATGCGGGGTCCAGATCTTCTCGCCGCCGAACTCGGGACGGCCATCGCGGAGTAGCGTTTCCAGCGCGCCGGCGGTGGCGGCGACGCCGAGCGCCTCCATCTTGTTGCGCGCGGGCCGGGCGAGGGTGTCGTCGTCCTCGACATCGAGGCCGAGTTGCTTCGCCAGTTCCGGATCGAGTGTCGGCACGGACGCCGTGGTGCCGTAGTTCGCCTGATAGCCGGCCGGCGCTTCATGGAAACCCGCGCGCGGATCCGCGCGCACGCCTCCACGCTTTGCATCCTGCTGCGGGCTGTCCCGCCGCACGATGGTATTGCGCGTCATGTTGCGGTCGACCGACGGTTCGCGCGGCAATGCATCGTTAGCCTGGGTCGAAGCCCGGGCGCGATGCGCCGCCGCCTCTCCGCCGGCGCGGCGCTCCTTCGAATTGTCCGGCGGTGGCGTCAGGCCTGTGCTGGAGCCGATGCCGGCCGCGCCGGTGTTCAGCGCCGGGTTCAACAGTTCCGCGAGCGCCGGCCCGATCGGCAATACGTCCGGCCGATGCGCTTTCGCGCGCGTCGGCTTCGCCGGATCCTTGCGCGGCTTTTTCTTGTCGGAAGTCGTTTTGTCGGAAGTCTTGGCCATGGTCACGGAATATGGCCTCACAGCTGTGCAGACGGAAGCCCCCCGCAGCAGACGAATGCGATGGAACAGCCGCCAACTCTATCTGCCGCATCTGCCAATTTATGGCAGGAGCAATCTGGCATCCCGAAGCGGTGGCGATGCGGGCGAACCCTCTCGCGCTACAGCAGCCAGCCTGCGATCATCAGCGCGGTGGCGATCGCACATCCGATCAGGGGGATGTGAAAGAAGAACCGCCAGGCGATGAACGTCAGAACAAGACCAAGTCCGATCATCAGCAGTTTTAGCGCCGGCAGTGGCGTGATGACCGTCAGCGCGATCAGCAGTGCAAAAAGCAATAGTCCAATGCCGTGGGTCAGATGAATACCCAACAGAACGGACCAATAGTCGTGGCCGTTTGGCGCCACCGCGATCTGCGTTCCCCGCATAGCTTCCAGCAATACCGGATCGCGCGGCGCAAAGTAGCGCGGGCGGGAGAGCAGGTCCCGCAATGTATAGATCAGATGAATCAAGCCGAGGGTGCCAATGATCGCCGCTGCGGCGAGAGGCAGATAGGCCATGGATTCCTCCTCGCGGTCGAACGCCAAGCGCTTACCCGGCCAATCCATACGTTGGCGTATGGATTGATAGACATCGAGCTTGCGGTTGTCAATACGCCGCCGTATGGATGGCCATGGGAACCGCGAATCGAACCAGCCCGGCGCGTGGCAAGGCCGGCGCCGAAACCCGAGCCGGCAGATCCGACTGGATTGACGCAGGACTGTCACTGCTTGGCAGCGCCGGCATCGAGGCGGTGCGCGTCGAGCCGCTTGCCGTGACGCTCGGCGTCACCAAGGGCAGCTTCTACTGGCATTTCAAGGATCGCGACGCGCTGCATCTGGCGATGCTGGAAGCCTGGCGCACCGGCACAACGGCAAACGCGATCGAGCGGGTCGAGAAGGAGAGCGCCGGCAAAGGGGAGCGACTGAAGCGGCTGATCAGTATGGCGGCGAAGAACACCAAGCTTGCGCGGCTGGAAGTTGCCATCCGCGCGTGGGCCAGGACCGATGAGCGAGTCGCAAAGTCGCTCGCGGAGGTTGACAGGCAGCGCGTGGACTATCTTGTCGCGTTGCTGCGCGATGCCGGCATCAATGCGCGAAGCGCGCGCTTGCGGGCCCAGATCCTCTACCTGACGCTGGTCGGCGGCTTCTTCACCGAGATCGGCAAGTCTGCCGTCTCCGATGAGGCGCTTTGGTCGGAGCTGGAGCGGCTGATCGTGCGACCCTCCTGACGGATTTGCGTCGGCTGCGACCTACAACGCCTTGGTCCGTCGCAACAGCCACCAGGTCAGGCCGCCGGCGGCGATAACCAGCATCAGGGCATACCAGGTCCCGCCGTCGCCGGTCTGGAACGGCATATCCTTGGTGTTCATGCCGAAGAAACCGGTGACCAAGGTCGACGGCAGCAGACACGCGGTCAGGATCGACAGCGTGAACAGCCGCCGGTTGGTGATCGCGGTCATGCGCCCGGCGATTTCGTCCTGCAGCAGGCGTGCCCGCTCGTAAATTGCGCCGAATTCGTAGTCCAGCGCGTCGAATTTCTGTGCCAGCTTGCGCATCGCGGTCACCAGCGCCTCTGACTCGACATCTTCGCGCATCTCGACACGATGAAATAGCGCGCGGATCTGCGACAGCTGGCGCCGGGTACGGATCGCCTGCAGCCGAACCCGGCCGAGCCGCATCCGCTCGTCGTCGACCTCATCGTGCAGGACGTGATTTTCGACGATGTCGAGCTCATCACCGAGGCCCGCCGAATACCGTCCGATCACATCCGCGAACTGGTCAGCGATCGCATCGAACAACGAGATCGGCGTTGGGAACCTGCGACCCAGATCGATCGCCCGTCGCGTCAGTTCGATTGCGCGAAGCGGCCTGCGCCGCGTGGTGATCATCAAGCGGGGAGAGATTGCGAAATGCACCCGCATGAGATCATCGCCCTCCTGCATGAACTCCTGATGCAGGTCCGGCAGCACGCCGGCGATCTCGTCGCCGAAAATGTCGAGGCGAATGTGTTCGTCGGGATCGAGCAGCGTCTCGCGCGCGATGTCCGACAATGGCGCGCGAGTGGCCAGCCAGTCATGACAGCGGCGGTTGGCGAGGCTGAAATGCAGCCATAACCAACCGCGCGGATCGGCCAGCTCCGCGTCGAGATTGGTGATATCCAGTTTCGTCGCCGAACCGTCGTCGGCAAAGCGATAAGCCGAGATGATTCCGATGTCGGACAGCGATTGATCCATCGATCGCAGCCAATGGGTTAGTCCTATGACAGGCTGATGACAGCCTGTGGCTGAACAATGGCGCGAACCGCAAGTCGCCGTCCACACCGAACCGTGAAGAATTTTCTGAAACCGGATCGCGAGCGTCCCGTAGCTCAGCGCATGGCCGTCCGGCCTGAACGCCGAACCGAGGAGACGACAATGAAAGCTCGCACCGTCCTGGCCGCGATAGCCGCCACTCTCATGACGTCAGCCGCCAATGCCGCGCAACTCGCCGCGCTCGTCGGCAACGACACCATTGTCTGGGTCGATGCCAAGCAAAAGAAGTCGACCGGTATCGTCCAGGTAGCGGGCCTGTCCGGCGCGCTCGTCGGCATCGACGTGCGTCCGGCAGACGGCATGCTGTACGGCGTCGTCGATGACGGCACCGTCGTCGTCATTGGCAAGGACGGTAAGGCGACCACCAAATCAAAGCTGGAGACGATGATCGTCAAAGGCGCGACCGTTACCGTCGATTTCAACCCGGTTGCCGACCGGCTGCGCGTAATTGGATCCGACGGCATGAACCTGCGCGCCAACGTCGATGACGGCAAGGTGACCAGAGATGGCGACCTGAAGTTCGCCGAAACCGACATGCACAAGGGCGAAACGCCGAATGTGATCGGCGGCGCCTACATCAACTCGGTCAGGGGCGCCAAGGAAACGGCACTCTACGATATCGACGGCACCATCGGGGGGCTGCTCAAGCAGGCGCCGCCGAACGACGGCATTCTAACCGCGGTCGGAAAGCTCGGAATCAAGGCCGACAAGGTCGCTTTCGACATCTGGTCCGACGGCAACGGCAAGAATGACGCCTGGCTGATGGCTGGCGATACGCTCTACAGCGTCGATCTCGCCACCGGCAAGGCGACAGAAGCTGCAAAGATCGCCGGCGTCAGCGGCATCGTCCGCGACGTCGCAATCTTGCCAGGCATGTAAACGCGCCTCGTGTTTACATGCCGGCGACGCCGCGTCCTCCAGCGCGGCGTCGCCTGCATTTGCGGACGACCGTCATGCGACGCGCCTGTTCAGGAAGAGCGCCTAAGTGGTGTAGTGTCATGCCGAGGCTTGACCCGGTGATCCGATCATCAAGGCTGGCCTCTCGAAGCGGAGATGCCGGCGGGCATAACAGTCGATAGCGAGAACGGCCGGATGACTCGTAAACTGTTTGAGCTTGTTGGCACCGACGCGGGGCGGCCGTTCAGCCCTTACTGCTGGCGCACCCGGATGGCGCTGGTTCACAAGGGCCTCAACTGCAAGACCATTCCCTGGCGCTTTACTGAGAAGGGTGCGATCGCACCCTACGGTTCCGAGAAGGTGCCGGTGCTGCTCGACGGCGAGACGTCCGTCGCCGATTCCTGGGCGATCGCCAACTATCTCGAAGATACCTATCCCGAACGTCCGTCGCTGTTCGGCGGTGAGGGTGGACGGGCGAACGCGCGCTTCCTCAATAGCTGGGGTGATCTCGTCATCATCGCCGGGATCTTCCCGATGATCGTCGCCGATATCCCGCAACATCTGGCGCTTGCGGACCGCGACTACTTTCGCCGGACGCGTGAGGCGCGTTTCAACGACAAGCCGCTGGAGCAAATCTCCGCGGATCGCGACGAGAAGGTCGTGGGTTTCCGCCGAAGCCTCGATCCACTGCGCCTGATGCTGCGCACTCAGCCCTTCATTGGCGGAGCGGCGCCCAACTACGGCGACTACATCGTGTTCGGCGGGTTTCAGTGGGCTCGGGGCGTCAGCCCGTTCAAGCTGCTGATGCAGGACGATCCGGTTTATGCATGGCGCGAGCGGATGCTCGATGCGCTTGGCGGCATTGCGCGGGCGTCGCCTGGGTTTGCGGTGTAGCCGTTCTGGCCGATTGTGGGAGTCTCGCGGACTTCATCCGGCCGGCTGCATCGCTCGAACGGCATCGTCCACGTAGCGGTCAAGGTCGTCGCGCAGCTTGCGCCAGGCGGTCTCCATCGTCGGCGACCAGTCCTCGCCGAGCAGATCCCGCACAGTGTCCGCAATTGCCGCAAAGAAGACGTTGAACAATTCCGGCGGCGTGCCGTAACCGTCGTGTGACTGAACCTCGCAAAGGATCAGCCGATGACTGGCCTTGCGCTCGCCTGCGAAGTCGAGGATGGCTTCCAGCGCGAGTTGAAGCATCGAGCCCTTGACGAGATCGTTCGCCTCGGCGCGGAACATTGCCCGCGTTTCGGGGCGCACGCGAAACAACCGCGCATAGACCAGTGGCGTCAGATCCTCGCAGCGCTCCGCGGCGCGTTCCAGGCTCTCGACGATCGCGTTGCTCGCGGCCACTGTCCGCAAACAATCCCGGCAGAGACAGTCGGTAAAGCCCGTAGGGCTGGCCTCGCCCGGCAGCGGCAGTCTGAGGGCCTCTTCGCCGCACCAGCACGGCCCGTTCAGGTTGCAGGCGAACGCCGCACCGCAACGTGCGCAGGCGAGCTGACGCGTGCCAGTCGGAAGCGGTTGTGAAGTAGGTCCCGTCACACCTTCATTCCCGTGCGTTCATGTGCGTGTCCGATCTTTAATTTGATCTTCGCGCGATCGGGGCAAATAGTTGCCAGATAGGATCATATCACAGGCTGGTCAGCCAGCCTGCCACCGGTGCCGACAGAACTCGGTAGGAGGGACGCAGTTTGGCGCGCGATCCGCAAGGTGCATTGGTGGCGCTCAATCGCTTCGGTTTTGGAGCGCGCGGCGGCTCATCCGGGGATTTTGCGAGTGCGGCGGCGGATCCGCGCGGCTTCGTCAAGGCGGAACTGACAAGACCGAGCGCCGCGTTGCTCGAGCAGCCGTCGTTGCGGCCTTCGCCCGAAATCGGCAAGGCGTTCTTCGCCTACAGAGCCGACGTGCGCAGACAGCGTGCCGCTACCAAGTCGGCGCAGTCGTCACCCTCCGAACCGCAGGCGCAGATGGCGAACGGCGCCGGAAGCGACGCCAATGATGGTGCCAGGCGCGCCGGCGCTTCCGACCAGATGCAGCAAGGCGGCCAGGTGGAACCGCCACAACCCGGCATGGTGCGGCCGCCGGAGGCCGCAGGGCGCGAAGTGCCGCAACCTGTCGACATCGTCGTGAAAACGTACCGCGCCGAAGCACTTGCACGCTTCCAGCGTGCGACACTTGCGGAGAACGGGTTCGTCGAACGGCTGGTGACGTTCTGGTCGAACCATTTCTGCATTTCAGCGAGCAAGGGCATTGCGGTGCGGATTCTGGCCGGCGCGTTTGAGCGCGAGGCGATCCGGCCACATGTGCTCGGCCGGTTCTCCGACATGTTGCTCGCGGTCGAACAGCACCCGGCGATGTTGCTGTTTCTCGATAACCAGCAGTCGCTCGGACCAGCCTCGCGCGCCGGCGTCAACCGCAAGCGCGGCCTCAACGAGAATCTGGCGCGCGAGATCCTCGAATTGCACACGCTCGGCGTCGGCGGTGGCTACACGCAGCAGGACGTGACGTCGCTCGCGCGCATCATCACCGGCTGGACCTTTGCCGGTCCGGACGGACGCCTTGCCGATCCGGGCCGTTTTGCATTCAACGTCAACGCCCACGAGCCGGGTTCGCAGACGCTGCTCGGCAAATCCTATCCCGACACCGGTTTGTCACAGGGGCAGTCGGCTCTGAAGGATCTAGGGCGTCATCCTTCGACGGCAAAATTCATTGCGACCAAGCTCGCGCGCCATTTCGTCGCCGACGATCCGCCGCCTGCGCTGGTCGCGCGGCTGGCGCAGCGCTTCGTCAAGACTGACGGCGATCTGAAGGCGCTTGCGCTCGAGCTGGCCGATGCCGACGCGGCGTGGAAGGCGCCGCTGACCAAGATCCGTACACCTTACGATGCGGTGATCGCCACCGGACGGATGCTCGCCCGTGTTCCCGAACAGCCGGTGCGCTATCTCGGAAACCTCAATCTGCTGGGCCAGCCGCTTTGGTCTCCGGCAGGGCCCAACGGTTTTGCCGACACCGGCAGCGTCTGGGCGTCGCCCGAGGGGTTGAAGCTGCGGCTCGATCTGGCTGCGCAGGTAGGCGCGCGGCTCGGCGATACCTTCGAACCGCGCGAGCTGATGGAGGTGATTGCCGGCGATGCGACATCGAAGGAGACGCGGGAGACGATCGCGCGCGCCGAGTCACGGCAGCAGGCGATGGCGCTGTTGCTGATGTCGCCTGAATTCCAGCGGAGATAGACGGATGGATTGCCGCGAGAATCGTCTGCTCGTTTCCACGCGCCGCTCGCTGCTGATCGGTGGCGCTTCGTTTGCGGCGTGGGCCTACCTGCCAAAGTTCGCGCGAGCGAGCACGAGCGGAGGCGACCCCAGGCTGATCGTCGTGATCCTGCGCGGCGCGCTCGACGGGCTCGCCACCGTTGCGCCGATCGGTGATCCGGACTACGCGAAGCTGCACGGCTCGATCGCGTTGTTGCCCACTGGCGCCAACGCGGCGCTGCCGCTCGATTCGTTCTTCTCGCTACATCCGGCGATGCCGAATTTCGCGCGGCTGTACCGCGAGAAAAACGCTGCGGTGGTGCATGCCACCGCTACCGGCTACCGCGAGCGCTCGCATTTCGACGGCCAGGATGTGCTGGAAAGCGGCTATGCGGGACCCGGCCGTGTGCAGTCCGGCTGGCTCAACCGCGCCCTGGAACAACTGCCGCGCGGCGAGCGTGTCGCCGGCGCGCTTGCGGTCGGTCCGACCGCACCACTGATCCTGCGCGGCGCTGCACCGACCGTCGGCTGGGCGCCCGTCGCCGTTCCGCAGGCCGCCGAAGATACCGCCAGTCGTCTGCTTGATCTGTATGCGCGCCGCGATCCCGTGCTGGCGAAGGCGCTGACACAAGGCCTGCAGCTCGATCGCACGGCCGCGCGCGAGGACAACATGCGGCCGGGACGCGGTGTCGGCTATATGCGTGTTGCGGCGCGCGGCGTCGCCAAACTGATGGCGGCCGACGATGGCCCGCGCATCGCGGCTCTCGCATTCGACGGTTGGGACACTCATGCGAATGAAGGCGGGCCGGTCGGTCGTCTCGCCTTGCTGCTCGGCGGACTCGACAACGCGTTCGCCGAATTCGAGCAGGGCCTCGGCGCGTATTGGGGCAACACCGCGGTTGTGGTCGTCACCGAGTTCGGCCGCACTGCGCGCATCAACGGCACCGATGGCACTGACCACGGCACCGGCACCGTGGCGCTGCTTGCCGGTGGCGCCATAGCCGGCGGCCGCGTGGTCGCCGACTGGCCGGGTCTGAAGGAGGCCAGCCTGCATGAAGGCCGCGACCTGAAGCCGACCACTGATCTGCGCGCGGTGTTGAAGGGCGTGATGAAGGATCACCTCGGCCTGAGCGACAGCGCGCTGGTGACCTCTGTGTTTCCCGACTCCGGCGCGATCAAGCCGATGCAGGGGCTGGTGGGATAAAGCCAGAGATCTACTCAGAGTCGTCCCAGCCAAGCGAAGCGCCGAGCCGGGACCCATATCCTCTGTCATTCATGAGGCGACAAGCGGTTGTTGCCTTCGTCAACAGCCGCTTGCGAACACAATCGGCGTTGGTGTTCATGGGTCTCTGCGTTCGCAGAGACGACTAGAGTGCTTTCCGATTACTTTGAATCGGAAAGCGTTCTGGATTCGTTTGTTTGGTCGCATTTTCTGCAGAAAACCGGTGTCCACTTTTCCGGAAAATGCTCTAACGTTCATTGCGAGCGTTTCGCTCGCCTGACGGCTATCCATTCCCCAGCGTGACGCGGTCGATCTCGGTAGTTTCGTCTGGCGTCAGCTTCCACGCGATGGCCTTCGCGTTCTGCTCGACCTGTTCGGGCTTGGTTGCGCCGGCGATCACGCTCGAGACCTGCGGGCGCGAGGCGAGCCAGGAGAAGGCCAGCTCCAGCATCGAATGACCGCGCTCGGTCGCGAACGCCTTCAGCTTCTCGACAATGCCGACATTCTTCTCGTTGACGTACCGGTCACGCAGGCGCGGTGTCTGCGCGAAGCGTGTGTCGGCAGGTGCTTCGGCGCCTGCAACGTATTTGCCGGTCAGAAGTCCGCTCGCGAGCGGGAAGTAGGGCAGGATGCCGAGATTGTAGGCTTGTGCCGCCGGCTGCAGCTCCTTCTCGATGTCGCGCACGACGAGGCTGTACTCGTCCTGGATCGAGGAGAACGGCGTAACGTTGATCGCCTTTGCCGTCATCGCTGCTTCCGCCACGCGCCAGGCGGGCAGGTTTGAGCAGCCGATGTAGCGCACCTTGCCCTGGCTGACGAGGTCCTGCAACGCGCGCAGCGTTTCCTCGATCGGCGTCAGCGGATCATACCTGTGCTGCTGGTAGAGATCGATGTAGTCGGTCTTGAGCCGTGTCAGGCTGTCCTCGACCGCCTTCATGATGTAGCGGCGCGAGGCGCCCTTCTTGACGCCTTCGTCATCCATCTCCATCGCGAACTTGGTCGCGAGCACGATGTCCTTGCGCCGGTCGCCAAGCACCTGGCCCATAGCTGTTTCGGAGCCGCCGCGGTTGCCGTAGACGTCGGCGGTATCGAACAAGGTGATGCCGACGTCCAGCGCCTTGTGGATCACCTTGCGAGTGCTTTCGAGGTCCAGACGCTGGCCGAAATTGTTGCAGCCGAGGCCGACTGCGGACACGCGCAGGCCGGAGCCGCCGAGATTGCGAATTTCCATGATGGGATCCGTTCGTTGACACGCCATCGTGCCTTGCTCACGGCGCGAATTCAATCAAGCAGCGTTAATAATCTTCGTAGAGGCGTGAAATGTCACGCCGACGCTGCAGCGGACGGACTGCCAGCGACGGTCTCGGTTCGCTGCGGCAGCGGTCGTGCCGTTCTACGGCTCTGCGCCGTCATCCTGCGCACCGCTTGTTCCGCGACGCGGGCGATTTCCTTGCGATCGGCACTCATGTCGTAGGAGACCGGCTCACCCCAGCTCACTGTCACGTCGACGGCGCCGGCCGCGCACACGCGCACCAGATGCGGAACGAGATCGGCGTCGCCGTACCAGGCGACGCGGCTGCGGAAGGTGCGTCCGAGCGGCAGTCCATTGAGATTGACATAGGCGAGCGACAGCGGCTGCACCGTCACGCGGTCGTGATGCGTAGAGCTGCCGAGGGCATGATGCAGGGCGCCGATCAGCGCCGAGCGAAAGGGCAGGATGCGATTGCCGTCGCTCGATGTCCCTTCGGCGAACAGCACCACCGCGTCGCCGCCGACCAGGCGCTCGGCGATCTCCTGCGTCGCGGCGCCGGTGCGATGCCGCCGCTCACGGTCGATGAAGACAGTGCGCTGCAGTTTCGCGAGCCAGCCGAAGATCGGCCAGCCGGCCACCTCCTTCTTCGCGACGAACACCGCGGGCGTCAGCGCGGTGATGACGACGATGTCGAGCCACGAGGCGTGGTTGGCGAGAATGAGCAGCGGGAAGTCCGGCGAGCGCCTGCCAATCTCGCGGATGCGGACGCCGATGAGCGAACAGAGGATGCGATGATAGAGGTAGGGGACGCGTCGCTGCAGCGGCAGGCGGAACGCCATACCGACAAGCTGAAACGGCAGCAGCACCAGCGTCAGGACCACAAAGGCAAAAACGACAAAAAAGCAGCGGATCATCGGTGGAAAAGCGGTGGATGTCGGTGCCCGGAAGGCGGAGTGCGGCCTTCCTTGCATGATCCGCGCCAGAGCGGAAGCGCGTCAAACGCATGATTTCAGGAATGTGAGCGATCGGGCGCCGATCGTGCAAAAAAATGCGGCCCCGGTCAGACGCGGCGACTGACGGGGACCGCCTTGGGGTGCGGAGATCTGGACGGGGATCGATCTGCGCATGCACTGGGTAGTCTCGCCGTGTTACAGGCGAATGACGGGCGAGTTATCCACAGGTGTGCTACCGCTCGATCAGTTCAAGAAAGGCCTGCCTGGAAGTCTCATGTCGAAACTGATTTCGCCGCTCGTTCTACCAGTCCTGATGCTGTTCGCCTCCAACGTGTTCATGACCTTCGCCTGGTACGGCCATCTCAAATTCAAGCAGTCATGGCTGCCGGTGGTCATCGTCGCAAGCTGGGGCATCGCCCTGATCGAATATTGCTTCGCGGTTCCTGCAAACCGCTGGGGCAGCGAGGTGTATTCGGCGGCTCAGCTCAAGACGATCCAGGAGGTCGTGACGCTGGTCGTGTTCGCCGCATTCTCGGTACTGTATCTGAAGGAGCCGCTCGCCTGGAATCACGTGCTCGGTTTCGGACTGATTGCAGCCGGAGCGTTCTTCATTTTCCACAAGTGGTGAGGTCGAGATATGTCGGATCACAGCGCAAAGCTCGCAGAGATTCCGCTTCCGCCGGGTATACGCGCGCGTATGGTGCCGGACATCAACGGCTTGACCATGCACGTCCTGGAAGCTGGTGTCGCCGGTCGCCCCGTCGTGCTGCTGCTGCATGGTTTTCCCGAACTCGCCTATAGCTGGCGCAAGGTCATGCTGCCGCTGGCCGACGCAGGCTTTCATGTGATTGCTCCGGACCAGCGCGGCTATGGTCGCACCGTCGGCTGGAGTGCGGACTATGACGGCGACCTTCGTCCGTTCAGCCTGCTCAATCTGGTGCGCGATGCGCTCGGGCTGGTGTCAGCGTTCGGCCTCCGATCGGTGGCGGCGGTTGTCGGTCACGATTTCGGCGCGTCTGTCGCAGCCTGGTGCGCGCTGGTGCGGCCGGATGTATTTCGCGCCGTCACGCTGATGAGCGCCCCGTTTGCCGGGCCGCCTGCCATACCGTTCGATACCGTGAACAGGCCCGCGGCGGCGAAAGCGCCGGACCCCATTCATGCAGACCTCGCCGCGCTGGCAAGGCCGCGCAAGCACTATCAGTGGTTCTATTCGACGCGTGAAGCCAACACCGACATGCAGAACTGCCCACAGGGTGTTCACGCGTTCCTGCGCGCCTATTACCATCACAAAAGCGCTGACTGGCCGGACAACAGACCCCGTCCGCTTGCCGCATGGACTGCAGACGAACTCGCCAAACTGCCGACCTACTATGTCATGGACCTCGATAAGGGGATGGCGGCAACCGTGGCCGAGCAGATGCCGAGCGCCAAACAGATCGCCGCTTGTCCGTGGCTCACTGAACGCGAGTTGAGCTTCTACAGCGCCGAATACGAGCGCATTGGCTTCCAGGGCGGTCTACAATGGTATCGCTGCGGCACCAGCGCACGCTTCGTCTCCGAGCTGGAAGTGTTTACCGGCCGCACCATCGACGTGCCATCGTGCTTTATCTCCGGCGCGAGCGATTGGGGTATCCATCAACGGCCCGGCGCACTTGATGCGATGCAGCGTCGGGCCTGCACGCAAATGCTCGGCCTTCATTTGCTCGAAGGAGCAGGCCACTGGGTGCAGCAGGAGCAGCCGGAGCGCGTCAGCGAGCGGTTGCTCGCGTTTCTTAGCGAAGCTTCGCAGCGCGGCGCTACCGACCGGCCGGCGTGATCCGAAGGATTCGGCCGGCGACGTTGTCGGTGAGCAGCCAGAGTGCGCCGTCCGGCCCCTGGCGCACATCGCGAATTTCTTCATTGAGGTTCTGCAGCAGGCGTTCTTCGCCGGTCACCTTTTCGCCGTCGAGCGAGAGCCGGATAAGTCCCTTGATGCGATTGATCGAGCCCGTGAACAGGCTGCCGCGCCAGGCCGGAAACAGGTTGCCGGTATAGAAGGCCATGCCCGACGGCGCGATCGAGGGCACCCAGTACTTGATCGGCTGCTCCATTCCGGCCTTGTGCGTGCCTTCGTGGATCTTCGCGCCGGAGTAGTCGACGCCATAGCCGATGACCGGCCAGCCATAGTTCTTGCCTTTTTCGGCGATGTTGACCTCGTCGCCGCCGCGCGGCCCGTGCTCGATCTCCCAGAGACGGCCTGTGGTCGGGTGAATGGCGAGCGACTGTACGTTGCGGTGGCCGTAGCTCCAGGTCTCGGCCTTTGCGCCCGCCCGACCGACGAACGGATTGTCGCGCGGCGCCGCACCGTCCGGCGTAATGCGGATGATCTTGCCCAGGTGGTTGGCAAGGTTCTGCGCCTCGTCGCGCGGGCCGAAGTGATCGCCGAGCGAGACGAACAGGTTGCCGTCGGAGGCTTGCGCAAAGCGGCAGCCATAGTGGTTTCCGGACGACAACGGTCCTTCCTGACGAAAGATGACCTTCACCTCGCCAAGAAGCGGCTGTGCGCCGTCACTGAGCTTGCCGCGTGCAGCCGCCGTGCGGCCTCCGCCGCTGACGCGCTCGGCGTAGCAGAGATAGAGCGTCGCGTTGTTCGCGTAATCCTTGTCGAGTGCGACATCGAGCAGGCCGCCCTGGCCCGACGCCCACACCTCGGGTACGCCGCTGACCGGCGATGAAACCTGGCCGTTGCGCGTGACGACGCGCAGGCGACCCGGCCGTTCGGTCACCAGCATGCGTCCATCCGGCAGGAACGCGAGTGACCAGGGATTCGAAAGTCCGCTCGCGACGGTCTCGACCTCAAGTGGCCCGGCCGAGGAGTCGAACGACGTGTTCGCGCCGCGCGTCGTCGTGATGACTAGAAGCGATGCCGTCAGCGTGATCGCTGCGGCGAGCGTCGCAGTGACGATAACCAGAGGCGCTTTCATCGTATCCCCGGCCAGGAAGCGGATCAGTTCCCTGCCGCTCTGACGATCTCGATCGATATGGTAATGACCGCAATCGTCGTTGCGAGCGTCAAGCCGAGAGTGAGATAGGCGTTCGCGTGCCATTCCGCGACCGCCCGCCGGGCGTTGGTTTGAAATCCCTTATTCAATTGCTCGTTCAATTCTTTGGCCTCGCAGGTGGGCCGGGTCATGTCGGAAATCCTGGGTTCTCGCGTCGTGCGCCGGATCCGGCGTTCGTACCAGCCTTGCCGCGAGTTCTCGGTACGAGCGCAAATCGATGCAGCGCACCAGCTTCATAAAGTCGCTAGTGTCCCTGCTGGTTCACGTTCGCAGATGGAAGTCGCCGCAAGTGGCGCGAACGTCAGACCGGGAGACCAGCGGCGAATCACTCCCCGCGCCTACGATGGGAAAAAATCCTGTCAGCGCCTTGTCGGGATTTGTGGCGTGCGGCGTCAAAACAATGGCCGAAAGGCGGCAGGCGCGCTTTCGGAAGGGCCGCGACTCTATCCTGCTACCGCTTCCTTGCGGTCTTCGCTTGCACCGGCTTGCCAGTCCATCGCCACGAAACCCGGCTGGCGCGTCACCCGCTCGAGCCATTGCCTGACTGAGGGGAATGCGTCGAGGTCGAAGTCGCACTGTCCGGCGAGGTGGGTATAGGCGTAGAGCGCAATGTCGGCGACGGTGAACCGTCCGGCGGCGAACCAGTCGCGAGTCTTCAGGTGATTGTCCATCACCTGAAGCGCGCGATAGCCGCGCTCCATCCAGTCCTCGATCGAATTCGCGTGGAGCTCGCGCCCGCCGCGTACCAGCGACAGCCAGAAATAGGCGGAGCCGATGTTCGGTTCGAGCGCATGTTGCTCGAAGAACATCCACTGCAGCGTTTCGGCGCGATCGATGCGATCTTCGGGTGCAAACGATGTCCCGCCCGCGAGATACCAGATGATGGCATTGGACTCGGCGATGAAGCGGCCCGGCGCGACCTCGAGCAGCGGCACCTGACCGCTGGGATTTTTTTTCAGGAAATCGGGTGTCCGGCTTTCGCCGCGCAGAATATCGATCTCGACAAGCCGGTAAGGTGCGCCGAGCACCGCCAATGCAAGCCGGGCCTTGTAGCTGTTGCCCGAGCGCTGCATCGAATAGAGCGTGTACATTCAGCTTGCCCCTTCGCTGGACGAACCGGCTTGGCCCCCGCAATAGCGCTTTTTCAAAGGTGGTATTTCAGCGATCGCGTTGCAAGAGCAAACGTTTGGAATGAATTGAAAATGCTGCCTTCTCGCTGCTTTGCAGCAACGATCTCCTCTCACGCAGCCTTGATCAGAATCACGCGCGCGAGATCGACAGCGCGCGGATCAACGCGAGGCCTCTTTCTGGCCGGACAGAGAAACAGCCGTCGCGATCGACACGCGCTGTCATTGACGCACGCGGGACCGTACATGCGCGGCGCCTGCCAAAACTATCCTCACCGAAGCGCCATGGCGCCCGACTACGTCGGGGGGCGATCGGCGCTTCAGGAAGATCTTTCGTGAGAGAGCAGTCGATTGTCATTTAGGCATAAATTCTTAAGGTTAAAACTTCGTTAACGGAAGGTCCCTTGCAAGCGGTTCGCTGTCGTGTTGCAATTAAGACTTATTCGCAATTGGAGTGTCGGCCATGGTCGACTCGATTCCGCGAGCCACCCTGACGAATTGGCGCCGCGAACGCGGATCTCCGTCGCTCTCTGACGTTCACCGCTCCATCCCGGTGACGGGTAAGAACTGGCGCCGTTTGGTGTCGTTCTTGGGTCCCGGATATCTGGTCGCGGTCGGCTATATGGATCCGGGAAACTGGGCGACGTCACTCGCGGGCGGCGCCAGGTTCGGATATGCGCTGCTCTTCATTGCGTTGCTTTCGAACGTGATGGCCATCGTGCTGCAGCACCTCTGTGCTCGGATGGCCATCGCGACGGGACGCGATCTCGCGCAGGCTTGCCGAGATGCATATCCGAGAATGCTGTCCTATCCGCTCTGGTTTCTCGCCGAGATTGCCATTTGCGCAACCGATCTGGCCGAAGTCATTGGCACGGCCATTGGATTGAACCTCATGTTCGGGCTTCCGCTGGAGATCGGCGTCGTGATTACGGCGCTGGATGTCTTCATGATCCTATACTTGCAGAACAAAGGATTTCGCTGGATCGAAGCATTCATCATCACGCTGCTGGGTGTCATTGCCGTTTGCTTTGTTGTTCAAATCGCGATGGCACGGCCGGACTGGCGAGATGTCATTTCCGGCTTTGCACCGACAACGCAACTGCTCACCAATCCTGACATGCTTTACCTCGCGCTCGGCATCATCGGCGCGACGGTGATGCCGCACAATCTCTATCTCCATTCCGGAATTGTGCAGACGCGCGACTTCGGTCACACCTCGGCCGAGAAACGGCAGGCGATGAAGTATGCCACCATCGACAGCACCATTGCGTTGATGTTTGCGCTGACCATCAACGCCTCGATCCTCATCCTCGCTGCGGCAGCTTTCAACCAGACCGGTCATACGGGAGTAGAGGAGCTTGAGAAGGCTCACACGCTCCTCGCGCCCCTGTTGGGGTCTGCCATTGCACCGACGCTCTTTGGAATTGCGCTTCTGTGCTGCGGCATGAACTCGACGGTGACCGCGACCATGGCGGGACAGATCGTGATGGAGGGATTTCTCGACATCCGCTTGCCGCCTTGGATTCGCCGATTGATAACCCGCCTTGTCGCCATCGTTCCAGCCGTGATCGTGACCGTGTTCTACGGTGAGAGCGGAACCGCGAAGCTGTTGATTTTGAGTCAGGTCATACTGGGATTGCAATTGCCGTTCGCGATCATACCGTTGGTCATGATCTCTGCCTCGCGCAGAAAAATGAGCGAACTGGTCGCCCCGAAGTGGCTGACGGTCATTGCCGCTTTCGTTGCCGCGATCATCGTGACGTTGAACGTCAAGGTCGTCGTCGACCTGATGATTGGAAACTGAGTGTGTCGGGGCGCTCCTTAGCGCCTCCGGCGTTCCTGCCTAAATCATTGCGTGGTTTGCGGGGACAAGGCTTCGATGATACGGCACTCAGCGACCGTGCCGTGGTGGCACTGGTTGACCATGCTGTCCAGTTCGCGTCGCAGCGCGCGCAAATCGGCAATCTTGCGATCCACCTCGGCCAGATGGGCCTTCGCGATCGCATCGACGGCGGCGCAGGGCCGTTTCCGATCATCCGATAGATCGAGCAGCGCGCGGATCTCCTCGATCGAGAAGCCGAGATCGCGCGAGCGGCGGATGAAGCTCAGACGGTTCAGATGCTCGGAGCCGTAGGCGCGATAGTTTGCGGCCGTACGTGCCGGCGCGGAGAGAAGCCCAATCCGCTCATAGTAGCGGATCGTCTCGACCTTGGTGTCGGTCAGTCGCCCAAGCTCGCCGATCGCCAGATTGTCGCCTTTCATGGGGTTGACCCTGTAGTTGCTATAGGGTGCATATGGGAGGTCACATCGAACCTGTCGAGGTGACGGTATGACGGTGGCCGGTTCCTTCAAGTTGCGTATCGAGGGCATGGATTGCGCCGCCTGCGCTCTCAAGATCGAGAACGCCATGCAGCGGTTGCCGGGCGTGAGCGACATCAATGTCAGCTACACGGCCGGGATGCTCGCGTTGACCCTCGATGAGGATCGCACCTCGCCGCGCGTCGTCGAGGAGAAGGTCAGGGCGCTCGGCTACACGCCGGTCGCGGCGGCGACGACGCCGGAACCGAAGGCCCTGCGGTCGCGGGATCGGCAGCCCTGGTGGAGGGAAACCAAGGGACAGCTCGTCCTGGGCACCGGTGCGCTGTTCGTTGCCGCCTTCTTGCTCGCCCAGTTCTTTCCTGCGTGGGAGCGATGGCTTTACTCCGCGGCCGCCTTTGTCGGCGTGATCCCCTTCGCGCGGCGCGCGCTGTTCGGCGCGATGGCCGGCGCACCCTTCACGATCGAAACGTTGATGACGATTGCCGCGCTCGGCGCGCTTGCCATCGGCGAGGCCGAGGAAGCGGCTGTCGTCATCTTCCTGTTTGCAGTTGGCGAGCTCTTGGAAGCGGTCGCCGCCGGCCATGCGCGATCCGGCATCGAGGCGCTGATCGAGCTCGTGCCGCGAGTGGCGTTCCGCGAGCGCAGTGGCACAATCGAGAAGGTTGCCGCAGAGGAACTGAAGGTCGGCGACATCGTGGTCGTGCGGCCGGGCGACCGCATCCCCTCGGACGGCGAGGTGATCGATGGTGCGTCGGACGTGGACGAAGCGCCGGTGACGGGCGAATCCGTGCCGGTACTGAAGGAGCCCGGCGCGAAGGTCTATGCCGGCAGCATCAACGCCAATGCCGAACTGCGCCTGCGCATCAGCCATGTCGCCGCCGACAACACCATCGCGCGCATCATCCACATGGTCGAGGAAGCACAAGAGTCGAAGGCGCCGACCGCGCGTATGATCGATCACTTCAGCCGCTGGTACACGCCGGCTGCGATGCTGATTGCATTGATGGTCATCATCGTTCCACCGCTCGTCTTCGGTGGCGACTGGATGACCTGGATCTATCGCGGCCTCGCAGTGTTGTTGATCGCGTGTCCCTGTGCGCTCGTGATCTCGACGCCTGCGGCGATCGCGTCGGGGCTTGCTGCAGGCGCACGGAGGGGGCTGCTGATCAAGGGCGGAGCGGCACTGGAGACGCTTGGTAAGGTCAAGACGGTTGCTTTCGACAAAACCGGAACGCTGACACGCGGTCGCCCGCAGGTCACCGATGTGGTCGCGATTTCGGGCAGCGAAGATACTGTCCTGGCGACAGCGGCCGCGGTCGAACGTAACACCAGTCATCCGCTCGGTCAGGCGATCATCGAGGCCGCACAGGCGCGCCGGCTGGAACTGCCCGTTGCCTTCGGCGGTGGGCTTGCCACACCCGGCAAGGCCGTGACGGCGCGCCTGAAAGATGGATTCGCCTCGGTCGGTTCGCCGCGTTATGCCGCCGAGCAGACAAGCATTTCGGCGGAGGTGGCCGGGACGATCACTGCGCTCGAAAACGAGGGCAAGACCGTCGTCGTGCTCCTGTCGGGCAGGACAGTCACCGGCGCGATCGCGCTGCGCGATCAGCTGCGTGAGGATGCGATCGAGGGCGTGAAGCGACTGACGGACCACGGCATCCGGGCCGTGATGCTGACGGGCGACAATCGCCGCACGGCCGACGCCATCGCCGGTCAGCTCGGCATGGAGGCGCAAGCGGACCTTCTGCCTGACGCCAAGCTTGCCACAATCGACAGGTTGAAGGCCGCTGGCGTGACCGCCATGGTCGGCGACGGCATCAATGATGCGCCAGCATTGGCCGCGGCTTCTGTCGGCGTCGCCATGGGCGCTGGCACGGACGTGGCGCTCGAGACGGCTGATGCGGCGCTGCTCAAGAACCGCGTCACCGGCGTTGCCGAGTTGATCGCGCTCTCTCGGGCGACGGTCGCCAACATCTGGCAGAACATCACGATCGCCCTCGGCCTGAAGGCCGTGTTCCTCATCCTGACACTGTTCGGCGTCATCACGCTCTGGATGGCGATCCTTGCCGACACAGGCGCCACAGTGCTGGTCACGGCCAATGCGCTGCGCCTCCTCGCCCATCGCTCGCACTGAAGGCGACGGCGCGTACCCGCAAGCGGCCGGCCACGGCCAAGCCGAGAAGGGGAGGAGAATCGGCGGGGGCCACTTCCCTGGCTCGCCACATTATTTGCGTGATGCAGGGCTCGTGCTCTTAATGTTGCGTTAGCTGTTGGCGCCGCCTCGCTTGGCAAGCTTAATTCTTGCGGCGCAGCGAAAGCCCCCTTAGTGTGCGTCCGCCCCCGAAACCGGCAGAATCGCCGGATTTCCGGAAGGCCCGAACCAAATCCCGTTCAGGTTGTTCAGGAGACCATGATGCCGTTTCTTTCCGCTGCGCTCGCCCGCGTGAAGCCGTCCGCCACGGTGGCGGTCACGGACAAAGCGCGCGCGCTGAAAGCCGCCGGGCGGAACGTGATCGGCCTGGGCGCCGGCGAGCCGGATTTCGACACGCCGGCGAATATCAAGCTTGCCGCAATCCATGCCATCGAAGCCGGCAAGACCAAGTATACCGATGTCGGAGGCATTCCGGAGCTGAAGGACGCGATCGTGGCGAAGTTCAAGCGCGAGAACGGTCTCAGCTACAAGCGCGAGCAGATCGTCGTTTCCACCGGCGGCAAGCAGGTCCTCTACAATGCGCTGATGGCGACCATCAATCCGGGCGACGAGGTGATCATCCCCGCGCCCTACTGGGTCAGCTATCCGGAGATGGTGCTGCTGGCCGGCGGCGAACCCGTGCCGGTCGTGTGTCCGGCGGAACAGGGCTTCAAGCTGAAGCCCGAGGCGCTGGAGAAGGCGATCACGCCGAAGACCAAGTGGATCATTCTCAACTCGCCCTCGAACCCGACCGGCGCAGCCTACACGGCCGCCGAGCTCAAGCAGCTGACTGACGTGCTGTTGAAGCACCCGAACGTGTGGGTGATGACCGATGATATGTACGAGCATATCGTCTACGATGGCTTCAAGTTCGCGACGCCGGCCCAGGTCGAGCCGAAGCTCTACGATCGCACGCTCACCGTAAACGGTGTGTCGAAGGCCTATTCGATGACCGGCTGGCGCATTGGCTATGCGGGCGGGCCGGTCGAGCTGATCAAGGCGATGACGACGATCCAGAGCCAGGCGACGCATGCACCGTCGTCGATCTCGCAGTGGGCCGCAGTCGAAGCGCTGAACGGGCCGCAGAACTTCATCCCGCAACACGCCCAGACGTTCAAGGAGCGGCGCGACCTGGTCGTGTCCATGCTCAATCAGGCGAGCGGGATCACCTGCCCGCGGCCGGAGGGCGCGTTCTACGTCTATCCGTCCTGCGCGGGCACGATCGGCAAAACCTCGCCGACCGGCAAAAAGCTCGAGACCGACGAGGACTTCGTGACCGAGCTTCTGGAGACCGAGGGCGTTGCGGTGGTGCAGGGCTCCGCGTTCGGACTCGGTCCGGCGTTCCGCATCTCCTATGCGGCAAGCCTTCGCGATCTCGAGGATGCCTGTCGCCGCATTCAGACCTTCTGCGGCAACTTGAAATAAGCGCCGTTGGGATGTCGCGGGACGTCGCACGGCGACGTCCCGCGAATTTCAATCTGCCATGCTCCGGAATAGAGAACCTTTAGCTTCCGGCTGAACAGTATCCCGAGCGAGATCGTGACGCTGATTGGCGTCACAAGGCGATCTGGTCGGCAACTATGGCGGCGTCTCCGGCAGCGGTGGGCTTCGGTCTCGCCGCCAATGTCTTGCTGGGTGGATCGAATAAGTCGATCGCCCTGCGGCCGGTCAGCGTGCAGGCGCAGGTAGGCTTCAACGTGCAGGCTGCTCTCGACGGATTGGAATTGCGTCCGGCGCGCTAGCTCTGGCATGCCACAAGTGGTCGCCTGATTGTCCAGCCCGCTCATCGACTGCTGCTGGCAGGTATCTTGAAACCTCCTTGGCGTTGGTCATTCGCTGCGATCGGGTCGTGCTCATTCGCCTCAAATTTTTTCAAAAGAGAGAACTTGGTTCCAACAATGAAAACGTGATGCGCGGCGCGTCGGAACGGCGGCGAGCGTCAGGCGTTCATGAGACAGATCCGGCCGTCGAGAGATCGAAGGCAGGGTCGTAGAGAGCCCCCGCCTAAAAACCGGAGGCTCTCGATTTTTTTGATGTGCCGGCATCGCCGAAACTAATGGAATACGTCGTGCTCGGTTGCTTCGGAGGCAGGTTTATCCGCACTGCCGGTCGACGAACTGGATGCAGTCAGGAGCGACGCGCACCAGGCGGTGCGCCTGTCAGCCCCCCGCACTAACGTCAATACGCGAATCTCAATGTCACGCGACATCAGTTATGTTCTGGCAAAACTCGATTGGATGCGTTCGGAGCGCATCTGGCCAAACGGCTCGCGATACCTGTGGACCGATGCGTTCGGTCTCGTACTCCTCACCTCACTGTACCTGGAGCTGCGTGATCGGCATTGGCTGGAGGAAGCGGAGAGTCTCGTCGCCAATGTCGAGCGCGTGCTCGGTCGCCGGCGCGGCATGCGCATCGGTGAAGCCGCTGATCACGACGGCCAGTACTTTCACTATTTGACGATGTGGTTGTTTGCGCTCGCGCGCCTGGGCGACGTCAAGCCCGAATATCGCGCGCGCGGCATCGCGCTTGCACGCGATGTTCATCGCGCCTTCGTGATGCCGGGTCGCGGTGTCACCTGGAAGATGCAGGAAGATCTGAGCGGGCCTTATCCGGGAGTCGGGTTCGGTGCCATGGACGCTTACGACGGCTATGTCTCCTATCGTCTCCTGGACCAGGACGCACTCGCGCCGGAGATCGCCGACATGCGCGCGCTGATCGAGCGCGACTGGCGTACGCTGACGATCGAGCAGGACCTCGGCCTCGGCATGATGCTTTGGCTCGCGCACTTCTGGCCGCAAGAGCCCTGGGCAACGGCACAGAGCGCACGAGCGCTGCGGACTCTCGATACGATGTGGATCGAGCCTCCGGGCTATTTCTGCCGCGCGCCGTGGCTCGGCGGAACGAAATTTGCGTTTACAAATTTTGGCGTGTCTCTCGGTCTGCAGGCTGCCAACGCCTGGCCCGCGCGCGTCGATCGACTCAATGCGTTCTTCGAGACCTGTTGTTCCGGGGATGAATACGATCAGGAGGCGATCACCTGCGTAATGGCATGCGTCTCGCATTTCCCGGGCGCATTCATCCAGTCCCCGAAGGTGGGTTGAAGCCGGTCCGGCAGCCGCTGAGGATACGAGATCCCGGTCTAACGCGTGCGCTGGTGCCCCGTGATTGCCACAAATATCAGGCGGACTTTACGGGCATGGAACTGGGCCCGTCCATTTTGTATTAGATCTTCTCAGATCCCATTCATCGGAGAGCATCATGCATCGTTTCCGAATGGGTTTTGGCGCAGCCGCAGCCATGTTGGCCGTGACTATCGTGCCCGCGACCGCGCAACAGCCGACGGCACTTATCGGCGTTCTCGAATGTACGGGCGGGCGAAGTGCGGGATATCTGGTTGGATCCGTCACCGAGCTGAATTGCATGCTGACCCGGAACGGCCGCAGGGTCGAGCCCTATGTCGCGCAGGTCCGCCGGATCGGATTCGATGTTGGATTCACCGATCGATGGATGATGGCGTGGGAAGTGTATGGTCCGACACCGCGCGTCCCGCCCGGCGGGACCTCCGGCGGCTATGGTGGGGCAGGCGCCAGCGCGACGGTCGGTGTCGGTGCAGCCTTAAATCAATTGATCGGCGGACCCGGAGGCTCGCTGTCGCTGATTCCGCTGGGCGTGAACGGACAGCGAGGTGTCAACCTCGCCTTCGGCTTCGAAGGCATGGAAATTCGCCCCGCGCGCTACTGAACGGATTCCAGCTTGCAGAACTGCCGGGCGGTTCCGGCCGAGCCGGGCTTTCGTTCAGCTGGACAATTTTTCATGATTGCTGCGAAGCGCAAACGATCTTCCTTGCCAAAGCTTCGCTGCGCTGAGACGATGTCTGGCCGACCCGCAGGAGCGCTTTCGCAGAAACGGGTTACGGTCGATCACGTTGCAATGCGCTCCGGTTGACGTAAGCGCGGGCCGACTTCCCATAAGGAGGCGGCAAATGGGACATGATGCTAGAAGTCCCCGCGGTCCCCGGTGCATCGCACTGGTTGGACCATTCCAAAGCGGCAAGACGACACTTCTCGAAGCTATCCTCGCGCGAACAGGCGCAATCTCCAGACAAGGTACGGTTGAAGGCGGCAGCACAGTCGGCGATTCCAATCCCGAGGCACGCGGCCATCTCATGAGCACCGGGCTCACCGCGGCGACGACGACGTTCATGGGCGAAAGCCTTACCTTCGTCGATTGTCCGGGCTCTGTCGAATTCATCCACGATATGCGTGCGGTGCTTCCGGCGGTGGATGCCGCGGTCGTCGTCTGTGAAGCGGACGAACGCAAGCTGCCGCAATTGCAACTGATTCTGCGCGAGCTCGAAGAGGCTGGCGTCCCGCGCTTCCTGTTCCTCAACAAGATCGACCGCGCCGAAAAGCGCGTCCGCGAGACGCTCACGACGCTGCAGCCGGCTTCGCGGGTGCCGCTGGTCTTGCGGCAAATTCCGATCTGGAAGGGTGATCTGATCGCGGGTTTCGTCGACCTCGCACTCGAGCGCGCCTTCATCTACCGCGAACACCTGCCGTCGGAAGTCGTGTCCCTCGACGGCGGCGACCTCGATCGCGAGAAGGAGGCACGCTTTTCGATGCTGGAGAAGCTCGCCGATCACGACGACGCGCTGATGGAACAGCTGCTGGAAGACATCCAGCCGCCGCGTGACGCAGTCTTCGACGACCTGTCGCGCGAGTTGCGCGAAGGACTGATCTGTCCGGTTCTGCTCGGCTCGGCGGTTCGCAGCAACGGTGTGCTGCGGCTGTTGAAGGCACTACGCCACGAGGCGCCGGGAATTGTGGAAACTGCGGCGCGGCTGAAAGTCGAGAACGGTGCGGGCACCCTCGCTTACGTGTTCAAGACAGTTCATGTGCAGCACGGGGGCAAGATTTCGCTTGTCCGCGTGCTGTCTGGGCAACTGACGGACGGCGCGACACTCATATCGCAGCGCGGGGACGCGGATCGTTTTTCCAGCATCCTGGCGCTGACGGTCGGACAGGACAACAAGCGCAGCGTCGCCAATGCCGGCGACGTGGTCGCGCTCGGCAAGCTCGACCACGTGCGCACTGGCGACACACTGACAGCGGCCAAGTCGCCGCACGCCGCCTTGTGTGAGGTCGGCCCGCACGCGGCGGTGCTCGCGCTCGCAGTCGCAGCCGCCGACCGCAAGGACGACGTGAAGCTCGGGCAGTCGCTGCTCCGGCTGGCCGAGGAAGATCCATCGCTGACCGTCGTGCATCACCCTGAGACGCACGAGGTGGTGCTTTGGGGACAAGGCGAAATGCACTTGCGGGTCGCGCTCGAACGCCTGCGCGGTCGCTTCGGTGTCAACGTCAACCAGCGGACTCCGGCTGTGGGTTATCGCGAGACCATTCGCAAGTCAGCGACGCAGCGGGGACGCCACAAGAAGCAGTCGGGCGGTCACGGCCAGTTCGGTGATGTGGTGCTGGAGATCAAGGCGTTGCCGCGCGGCGAAGGCTTCAAGTTCGATGAACGCGTGGTGGGCGGCGCCGTGCCACGCAACTATATCCCGGCGGTCGAGGAGGGTGTGCGGGATGCAATGTTGCACGGACCGCTCGGCTTTCCGGTGGTCGACGTTGCAGTGACGCTGACAGACGGTTCCTATCATACGGTCGATTCCTCTGATCTCGCCTTCCGTACGGCGGCGCGCATCGGCGTGAGTGAAGCGCTGCCCGGGTGCCAGCCGGTGCTGCTGGAGCCGATCCATAGCGTCGAGATCGTCTGTCCGACTGATGCCACCGCGCGGATCAACGCGATTCTCTCCGGGCGGCGTGGACAGATCCTGTCGTTCAACACGCGCGAAGGCTGGCCGGGCTGGGATGTCGTGCGGGCGCTGCTGCCCGAAGCCGAAATCGGCGACCTCATTATCGAGGTGCGGTCGGCGACCACCGGTGCAGGCAGCTTCACCACGCAGTTCGACCACATGGCGGAAGTGACGGGTCGGACGGCAGATCAGATCGTCGCAGCGCATCGCGCTGCGGCGTGAGGCATTATTGCGGCCCGGCTCACCTCTCTGAGGTCTGCGCCGGGTCGTCGTGAGAAAAATGCTTAGCTACGCCCGCGTCACATGCGCCGAGACGCAGAGCCAGCGATCGTCGCGTTTCCACCAGATATCGGTGTAGCGGCCGGCGCCCGGGCCGCCGTCAGGCTTTGTGTAGGTCGTGCGCGCGTGAATGAAGGCGAAGTCGCCGCGGATGACGATCCGCACATCCTCTTCGCGAAGGTTGGTCACCGGCGATTTTCTCGCTATCTGCGCCAGGAAGCCGGTGCGGTCGACCAGCGTTCCATCCGGGTTGCTGTTGAGGAAATCGTCTGCGAGGTTGGCATCGAACCAGCCGATATCGGCCTCCTGCACGGAGCGAACATAGTTGTGGTTGAGGTCTTGCAGGGCGTCCAGATCGGAGACGTTGCTGACTGTTGCTGTGGCGGTCGTCATGGCTACCTCCCGTCGTTTGATGCATCATGCGCCCGTTTTCTGGCACATGACAGTGCCACCTTGTGGCAGCGGTCGATGCCGTTGACAGTTCGGGTCAGGGCGTGATTTGACGCATCAGGAATCTGATCGAGTTGATTGGTGATGACGAACAGGCGCGCCGCATGTCTGATCGGCTGGCCGGCGGGACATTCACGTTCGCCGATCATCCACAAATACTGGATGAAGTCGTTCGGCATCGACGGCGACTATCGCATCGAAGCCGTGAATCCGGAGGATCTTGCCGATTTTCTCGCGCGCCTCGGCGAGCATGGCTATATCGGGGCCAACCTCACCATCCCGCATAAGGAACGGGCGCTGGCGCTGACTGATGCCGATGCGCGCGCCCGCGCGGTCGGCGCCGCCAACACGCTGTGGCTCGACGGTAGTACATTGCGTGCGACCAACACCGACGTTGAGGGTTTCCTCGATAATCTCGATGCGTCGTCGCCCGGCTGGGACCGGGCAACCCGCGAGGCGCTGGTGCTTGGCGCGGGCGGGGCGGCGCGCGCTGTCGTATTTGGCTTGATCGAGCGTGGCGTCCCGACCATTCACCTCGTCAACCGCAATCTGCCGCGCGCCGAAGAGCTGGCGCGAGATTTCGGCGCCGCCGTCAGGCCTGCGACATGGGACCGGATTGCGAGCCTGTTGCCGCGCGCCACGTTGCTCGTGAACACGACCTCGCTCGGCATGAAGGATCAGCCGCCGCTCGACGTCGACGTGACGTTGTTGCCGCCGAGCGCCACCGTCGCCGATGCCGTTTACGTTCCGCTCGACACGGATCTGCTGAAGGCGGCGCGCGCGCGCGGGCTGAACACGGCCGACGGCCTCGGCATGCTGCTGCACCAGGCCGTTCGCGGGTTTTCGCTTTGGTTCGGCAAGCGCCCTGTCGTGACGGCGGACCTGCGCGTACTGGTCGAGGCCGATTTGAGAGCCTGAAGCAGGAATAGGGCGGCCGGTGCGGGGTTTGAGGGACCGTGGGGCGTCATCTGCCGACGGAGTTTCCCAATGATTCTCTCATTTCGATCGCTGCCGCTGCTTGTGCTTGCTCTGCTCTTGATCTGTTCGCAGATGATCGCCCAGCCGGCGCAGAACCGGCGCATCCGCGGCACCATCGAAAGCCTCGACGGCAACGTGCTCATGGTGAAGGCGCGTGACGGCAGCAACGTGAAGGTCAGCCTCACGGACAACTGGCAGGTGACTGCCTACAACAAGGCGCAACTTTCCGACATCAAGGTCGGTTCCTTCATCGGCGTTGCCGGCACGCCGCAATCGGACGGCAGCCAGAAGGCCATCTCGATCAACATCTTTCCCGAGAGCGCACGCGGGCTCGGCGAGGGATTTCACCCCTGGGACCTTCCGAACAGCACGATGACCAACGCCAATGTGGCAGAAGCCGTCACAAGCGTGGATGGCCAGACGCTGCTGCTGAAATACAAGGACGGCGAGAAGAAGATCACGGTGCCGCCAGCGACCCCGATTGCGATCTTCGGCCCGGGTGACAAGGCCGAGGTAAAGCCGGGCGCGGCGGTGGCGATCAGCGCAGTGACGAAACCCGACGGTTCGCTCGAGGCGACGCGGGTTGGTGTCGGCCGTGAAGGCGTGGTGCCGAACTGACGAAGGCGTCCGCGTTCCGCAGACGCCTTCGTCGGCTTGACCCCCATAGCCGTTCGGTCGCCTATGGCCGTTCGAAGGCCGCGCTGCCTCCCCTGATAGGGATGGCCGGGCCATGCCCGGCCATAACAAAGCGAGTCCTAATTGAACTCTATGATGCTGCGCACGGTTTTGCCGGCCTTCATGTTGGCAAAACCCTCGTTGATCTCCGACAGCTTGATGCGAGCCGAGACCCAGTCGTCGAGATGCAGCTTGCCGTTGAGGTAGAACTCGACCAGGCGTGGCATGTCCTGGCGGAAGTGGTTCGAGCCCATCGACGAGCCCTGGATGCGGCGTTCGCGCAGGAAGTCCGCGCCATGCAGCTCGATCTTGGTTCCGAACGGGATCATGCCGACGATGGTGGCAGTGCCACCCGGCGCCAGCATGCCGAACGCCTGCTCGGCGGTGATCTTGGCGCCCAGCACCTCGAAGGCGTGCTCGACACCGAGGCCGCCGGTCTTGTCCTTGACCTGTTTCACGGGGTCGCCGTCGTTCGGATTGACGAGATCGGTCGCGCCGAGCTTCGTCGCCAGCTGCAGCTTCACCGGATTGGTATCGACGGCGATGATACGGCCCGCGCCTGCAATCGCCGCGCCGTTGATCGCCGCCATGCCGACGCCGCCGCAACCAATCACCGCCACGCTCTCGCCGGGCCGCACTTTCGCCGTGTTCACGACCGCGCCGTAGCCGGTAATGACGCCGCAGCCGATCAGCGCTGCGAGGTCGAGCGGCATGTCCTTGCGGATCTTCACCACTGCGTTCTCGTGCACGAGCATCTGCTCGGCGAATGAGGAGAGGTTGATGAACTGGTTGAGCTTCTCGGGCTTGTTCCAGTTGAAGCGATTGGCAACTCCGGGCAGCAGCTTCACGTCGGTGCCGGTGCAAAGCACCGGCCGGCCGGTGGTGCACATGTCGCAGGTCCCGCAGAACACGGACAGGCAGGTAACGACGTGATCGCCCGGTTGCACGTAAGTGACGTCGGAGCCGACCTGCTCGACGATGCCGGAGGATTCGTGGCCGGGAATGGTCGGCAGCGGCCAGGGATAGAGCCCTTCCATGAAGTGCAGGTCAGAGTGGCAGAGACCGGCGACCTTGGTGCGGATCAGGACTTCGCGCGGCCCCGGCTTGTTGACGCTGACCTCTTCGATGACGAGCGGCTTGTTGACTTCATACAGAACGGCGGCCTTCATCGGCGTACTTCCCTTGCGTTTGTGTTTTCGTCGCGTAGCGGTAGGATTTGCTCGCTGCCGAATATCAATCTAGCGCAAATCCGGCAGACCGGGTCAACCGCCATTCGGGCAAGGGCCCACTTGCCGCGGCGCATAAGGTCCGCATTCAGGGACGGGATCATCCAGGGACGGGTTCAATGACTTCCTTTGCTCACATTCTGACCGACGATCCGTTGCCGCACGTGCGGCGGATTACGCTCAATCGCCCCGAGAAGCGCAACGCGCTGAACAATCTTTTGCGCAAGGAAATCCTCGAGGCGTTGCAGGCTGCCGATCGCGATCCGGAAATTTCGATCATGATCCTGCGTGGCGCCGGCCCCTGTTTTTCGGCGGGCTATGACCTCTCCGCAGATAACAAACAGGGCCAACCCTATCACACCGCAGGCGGCGCCGGGCAATGGTCGCGCCATGTGGTGGACGGCTGGTTCACGATCTGGGACCTCGCCAAGCCGGTGATCGCCCAGGTGCATGGCTATTGCCTTGCCGGCGGCTCGGAGCTTGCAACGGCGTGCGACGTGGTGTTCGTCGCCGAAGATGCGCAGATCGGCTATCCACCGGTGCGGCTGATGAGCCCGCCGGACATGCAGTTTCATCCCTGGCTGGTCGGCATGCGCCGAGCGATGGAGCTGATGCTGACGGGTGATGCGATGTCAGGCCGCGAGGCGGCCGAATGGGGCTATGCGACGCGCGCGTTTCCGCTCGCCGAGCTTGAGCAGGCCACGCTCGCCTTCGCCGAGCGTGCCGCGAAAATCCCGACCGATCTGCAGCAGCTCAACAAGCGCTCCGTGCACCGCGCGATGGAGATCATGGGCGCGCGGGCGGCGATGCGGGCCGGCACCGAGATTCAGGCCCTGGCTTTCACGACAGAATCGTCGCTTGCTTACCGCAACAACTTCAAGCGCGACGGGTCCAGCGTCCGCGATCAACTCGACAAACGGGACGCGACGTTTGGCGATTACCGGACGAAGAAATAGAATAAGGAACAAAGGCCCCGCCCATGCTCTTTCTCGTTGTCTCCACGCCGCGTCCGGAGCGACCGTCCGAAGTTGCCGCTGCGCGGCAATCCTTCTGGCCATGGATCGCCAGCTATCGCGACAAGAACATCTGTCGCCACATCTACGCACGTACCGGGCGGGGTGCGGTCGCCGTGTTCGATGTCGAAAGCAACAATGACCTGCATCGCATTCTGAACGAGTGGGCCGATATCATCCCGGCGCATTTCGACACCTATCCGCTGGTCGATGCCGAGGCGACCGCGCAACTGCTCGCCGCGCAAGCGGCAGCAAAAACATAACAGGTATCATCATGACCGCGCGTCCCGTTCCGGTTTTCGACGGCCACAACGACGTGCTGCTGCGCCTTTATCGCAGGAAGGATGCAGCGGCGGCGTTTCTGGACGGCGACGGCAAAGGCCAGCTTGACCTTCCACGGGCGAAGCAGGGCGGATTCGCCGGCGGCTTGTTTGCGATCTTCGTGCCGGCGCCGCAGCGAAAGCGCGTGGACGGCGAAGTGCCGCCGCCTCCGGACGCTGTAGGCGCGGCTCGCGGCGAGACTGCGGATACGCCGCCGCTGGACATTGCGACGGCGCTAGAGGCGACGCTGGCGATGGCGTCGCTTCTCTTCGGCATCGAACGCCAATCTGGCGGCAGGGTGCGCGTGTGCCGCAGCGTCGCGGACATCGAACAATGCGTCGACCAGGGCATCCTCGCGCCGGTGCTTCACATCGAAGGCGCCGAGGCGATCGATGGTGATTTTCACGCGCTCGAGGTGCTGCATCAGGCAGGCCTGCGATCGCTCGGGCCGGTGTGGAGCCGCTCCAATGCCTTCGGGCATGGTGTGCCGTTCAGCTTTCCTTCGTCGCCGGACACCGGGCCCGGCCTCACCGATCTCGGCAAGGAGCTGATCCGTGGCTGCAATCGGCTGAAGATCATGATCGACCTGTCGCATCTCAACGAAAAAGGCTTCTGGGACGTTGCCGCCATTTCGGACGCGCCGCTGGTGGCGAGCCACTCCAACGCCCACGCGATCTGTCCGCACTCGCGCAATCTCACCGACAAGCAGCTTGCAGCGATCAGGGAGACCGGCGGCATGGTGGGCGTGAACTATGCAGTGACCTTCCTCAGGCCCGACGGCAAACGCGACAGCGATACGCCGCTGTCGCAGGTGGTCGATCACATCGACTATCTGATCCGCCATCTCGGCGAGGACGGCGTGGGCCTGGGATCGGACTTCGACGGCGCGGCGATACCGAAAGGGATCGGCACTGCCGCCGGTTTGCCAAATCTGGTGGAAGAGATGCGCGCGCGCCAGTATGGCGAGGCGCTGATCGAAAAGGTCTGCTTCCGCAACTGGCTGCGCGTCTTGAAGACGACCTGGAGCTAGTGTCCCGAATCCGAAGTTCGCTATACTTTGCAGCGAGCTCAGAGCGAACTTCGGATTCGATCAGGACATAGCAAGTTTATGATTCCAGTGTCGTTATGGATCAGAAATTCGCACGATGGACTCGCGGCAACGATGGTGCGAATTTCTGATCCACGACACTAGGGGACGGAAACAAATCGATGGTTTCGCGCTTGTTTATGGATGAGCGCTTCGGCATTTTCCGCATTTGAGGCCGTCGAGCTGCAAACGGAGGAAACCTCGATCTTCCTGCGGCGCGGTGGTTCGGGGCCTCCGCTTCTGCTGCTGCATGGGTTTCCGCAAACCCATCTGATGTGGCGGGACATTGCGCCGCTGCTGGCGCGCCACTTCACGGCTGTCTGCGCGGATATTCGAGGCTACGGCCGCAGCGGCTGCCCACCTTCGCGCGCCGATCATGCGCCGTATACGAAGCGGGCGATGGCCCGCGACATGGTCGCGGTGATGGAGAAGCTCGGCTTTCCGCATTTCTCGGTTGCCGGCCACGATCGCGGCGGTCGCGTGGCTTATCGCCTGGCGTTCGACCATCCGCAGCGAGTGCAGCGTCTCGCCGTTCTCGACGTGCTGACCATCGCCGACGCGTGGGAGCGGGCTGACAAGCGGCTCGCGACCGGCTACTGGCCGTGGTCACTGCTCGCGCAGGCCGAGCCGCTGCCTGAGAGGCTGGTTTCGGCGGCGCCAGATGCCATCGTCGACAGCGCGCTCGGCGGCTGGGGTTCGCCATCGCATGTTTTCAGTGACGATGTGCGCGCGGCCTATATCGATGCACTGCGTGATCCATCACACGTACATGCGATCTGCGAGGAATATCGCGCGGCGGCGACGACCGACCATGCGCATGACATCGCCGATCGCAAAGCGGGCCGGCGCATCGCATGTCCGCTGCTGGTGCTGTGGAGCGGTCGTGGGCCGCTGGAAGGTTGGTACGCCGACGCCGGCGGTCCGCTCGCACTGTGGCGCGCATGGGCGCAAGACGTCAGCGGCGCGCCCGTCGACGGCGGGCACTTTTTCCCTGAGGAAATGCCCGAGCGCACCGCGGAAGAGCTGCGCCGATTCTTCGTTAGCTAGTGCAGCCCGACGAACTCGCGCAGCGTCCTTACCGTCTCTTCCGCGTCCTCAGCCTCTTCGGTCGTCAGGACCGTGATCTCGCCGGATCGCCGATGCAGCACGCTGTGAAAGATCGGTGCGCCGGAAAGCCCGTCATGTTCCGACTTGACGGCAATGTCGTCGATGTCGTCGAGCGGGAACTCGACCGGCTTCTTCTTCCACAACAGGATCTTCTGCTGCAGCGTGGCGCTGCCGACGGTCTTGTCGAACGTGATGGTGGTCGAGCCGTCCTTGAGGATAAGTCTGCTCGGAGTGCTTTCGATATTTGCCATGCAGGGTGCTCCCGCTTGGTTTGATCGCTCCGATCATACCAAAAGCGCGGCGAATCGATGTTGCGACTCGCTGCCGCGCCTTGGTTCCGACAGGCCCTCGCAGGCGAAGGCGGGCAGCATCGTCACTCCGGTTCGATGCCGGCGTCTTTGATCAGCCGCGTCCACAGCACGAGCTGCTCGTTGACGAATGTCGTGAGCTGCTCGGGCGTGCCGGAGAACGCGTCCATGCCACGCTCGGCGAGTTGCTTCTTGATTTCGGGATTTTCGATCGCCTTGCGGATTTCGGCGTTCAGCTTCGTCACGACATCCTTCGGCATGTTCGCCGGGCCGAACCAGCCCTGCCACGAGGTGATGTCGAAGTCGGGTACGCCCGCCTCCTGCATCGAGGGCATGTCGGGCAGCAGCACCGAACGGTCCTTGGTCGTCACCGCAAGCCCGCGCAGCTTGCCCGCGTTCACGAGCGGCAGACCGGTCGGAATGTCGATGAACATCATGCTGACGCGGCCGCCAACCACGTCGGTCAGTGCCGGCGGCGAGCTCTTGTAGGGGACATGCAGCAGGTCGAGGCCGGCGCGCCGCGCGTAGGTTGCGCCCATGACGATCGCGGCCGACGAGCCGGATGCGTAGGTGAGCTTGCCGGGGTTTGCCTTGGCGTAGGCTGTGAGTTCCTGAACGCTCTTGGCCGGAATGTCCGGATTGATCACCAGCATGAAGGGGAGGTTGCCGGTGCGCGCGATCGGCGTGAAATCCTTCACCGGGTCGTAGGTGAGCTGCTTCATCAGGCTCGGATTGGCCGAGTGCGTGGTGTTGGTGGTGACGAAGAGCGTGTAGCCGTCTGGCGCCGAACGTGCGACGTGGGTAGCAGCCAGCATGCCGTTTGCGCCCGGCTTGTTCTCGACGATCAGGCCTTGACCGAGCGCCGTGCCCACCTGGGCCGCGATCAACCGTGTCGTCGTGTCGGTACCGCTGCCGGCCGCGAACGGCAGCACGAGAGTGATGTTGCGGGTCGGGTATCCTTGCGCCTGCGCCGCGCTCACCAACAGGACACTCGCAAGCGCTGCTCCGGCAAGCGACGAGAATGACAGACGGATGTCGGCCAGCAACTTCATTTTGGAACGTCCTCCCACTTTGCATCAGTTGTTGCAGCGCAATATGGCGCGGAGGGACGTTAGCTGCTTGGCGTTAAGGTTGCCAGTCGGCCGAAAGTGGAAGCGACGATCAAGATGATTGTCAGCAGCCGCGGCAGATCCGCAGCCTGCGGTTGAGCTCGTCCTGCTGCTTCTCATCGAGCAGGTCCGCTGCCGTCTTATCCATCTGAGGAATATCGGCAGCTCGTGGCTGGCGATGCCCGACCGGCGCCGGGAAGGCAGCGCGGGCGTTGTCCAAATCGGGCGAAGCCGGCGGCGGCGATGAAGCTGGAGGTGGTGACGGTGTCGAGGATTGCTGAGCAGACGTCTGGACGACGCCGAGCACGAGCGGTGCGGCAAGCGCCACAGTGAATCCTACGGTTCGGACGGCGGGTGCGATCGTCATCGAGATCACCTCGAGTCTAGCGAATCTAAGAACGAAAGGTGCGACCGCAAGCATCGCGCCGCGCGCGGCAAAAGCCAACAGGCCAAGGCACCTGAAAACGGCGGTTCTGCCGGATCGACCGCCGATCAACCTTAAAACAGAATGCGTCGGCGTCTATTTCCGCGCTGCGACAAAAACGCCCAGCAGCACCAGTCCGTAGCCAATGAGGTGAAACAGCCTGGGTTCTTCGCCAAGAAGGCCGATGGCAAGCACGGAACCGAACACCGGAATCAGATGGTAAAACGGTGCCGAACGATTGGCGCCAATCAACTCGACGCCGCGGTTGTAGCACAGGTAGGCGAGCGTCGACGGGAACACGATGACGTAGGCGAGTGTCGCCAGCGTTTCGGTGTCGAACGACATCGTGTAGCCGCTCAAGCCTTCCCAGATCGCGAACGGTACGTTGACCAGCGCGCCAACCCCGGTGGTGAAGGCCAGGAACGCGAGGGCATGCAGGCGGCGCGGCCGGTACGGCATCAACGCCGAATAGATGCAGAAGATCATCAGCGCGCCGGCGAAGATCAGGTCGCCCTTGTTGAAGTCGATGCTGCTCAGCGCCTCGATGTCGCCGCGCGCGAGAATCGTCAGCACGCCCGCAAGTGAGGTCGCGATGCCGAGTGCTTGAGCCCATGTCAGCCGGGTGCGAAACAGCACGAACGACCAGAAGGCGACGAACAGAGGCCCGGACGACTGAATCAGCAACCCGTTCAGCGCCGAGGTGTACTGCAGGCCGATATAGGCGATGGTGTTATAGGCGCCGATTCCGGTCACAGCCAGCAGCATCAGCATCGGGAGGTTGGCGCGTATAACCGGCCAATCGCGCTTGAGGTGGGACAACGCGAATGGAAGAATCAACAGAAACGCGCCACCCCAGCGCAGCGTCGCCAGTGTAATCGGCGGCACATGGCCGGCGACATAACGCCCGAGCACGACGTTGCCCGCCCAGAACAGCGACGTCAGGCTGAGCAGCAGATAAGGTTGGTTCGCGAGCCAGCCGAGAAGTGGGCGGCTCTGCTGTGTCCGATCAGGCGTTGTCATTGATTGCAAGTGTTCTGTTCCGCGAGGCGCCGCTTCTAGCATCGGAATGCCCTATTGTCGCGACACTTCATCGGAACGCCGGGCTGCCTTTCGCTTCTGCATTTCGGGGAAAAAAACGGGTGGCGGCCCGGTGAACACGTCATGGTGCGGCTTCGCCGGTGCGTGCCGCGATCATCCGCGCATGCGGCAGTGCGAGCCCCGCCATTGCGCCGAACAGCGACAGGGCGGCGCAGGCGCCCATCGCCGCCGTGAAGCCGGCCGAAAAGCTCTGCGGCGAAGCGAGCGTGCCGGTGCTCGCGAACACGGCACCGAGCGTGGCGACGCCGAACACGCCGCCGAGAAAACGCAGCATGTTGAGCACGCCGGACGCCTTGCCGAGCTCCGTTCTCGTGACCGCGCCGAGGATTGCGCTTTGCGCTGCCGGCATCGCCATGGACACGCCGCAGCCGGCAGCCACCAGTGGCGCGATCATCTGGACGAAAGGCAAGTCTGCGCTGGTAACGAGTGCGAGCCAGCCGAAGCCGAGCGACTGCAGCGCCAGACCGGCGACGATCAGCGGCCGTTCGCCGATCCTGCTGACAAGATTGCCGGCGATCGGGGCGATAACGAACAGCGTTGCGGTCCAGGGCAGCATGCGCAGGCCCGCACCGAGCGGTCCATGACCCTGCGCAATCTGCAGGAACTGGGCGGTGAAGAACAGCGCGCCATATAGCGTTGCGTAGAGCAGGAAATTTGCGAGATTGCTGGCGGCAAAGGCGCGGGTGCGGAAAAGCCGCATCGGCACCATTGGCGCCACCGCGCGCGCGCTCCACAGCACGAACGCCAATGTCAGCGCGATGCCTGCGGCCAGCATGGTGAGAACTTCGCCGCTCATCCAGCCGGTGTTGTTGCCGCGCATCAGACCCCAGACGAGTCCCAGTGCGCCGGCGGTGATCAGGGCGACGCCGCAAACGTCGAAGCGCGCGTCGGCGCCGAAGCTCTCCGGAATATGGCGCAGCACCAGCGGGATCATGACGACGCCGAGAGGAACGTTGAGCCAGAAGATCCACTGCCAGGCGAGGCCTTCTACCACCAATCCGCCGATGATGGGTCCGCCCAACACCGCAAGACCGGTGACGGCGCCGAAAAATCCGAGAGCGCGGGCGCGCTCCTCTGGCGAAAAGGCGGCGCTCAGCAGCGCCATCGCCAGCGGCATCACCAGCGCTGCGGCCGCGCCCTGGATGGCGCGTGCAGTAATCAACGCGGTGACGCTGCCGGATAGCGCACAGGCGACCGACGCCAGCACGAACAGTCCGAGGCCTGTGGCAAACATCCTGCGGCGGCCGAAGCGGTCGCCGAGTGCAGCGCCGGTGATCAGAAGAACTGCGAGCGTCAGGCCATACGCATTCACCACCCATTCAAGCTGCTCGAACGAGGTGCCGAACGTCGAGCGGATGGTGCTGAGCGAGGTGGCGACGACCAGCGAATCGAGCGCGACCATGAATGACGCGAGCGAGGTAAGCGTGAGGACGCGACGGCCTTCGGTAGCGACAACGGGGTTGGTCATGAGAATCCTCATTCGTGCGTAACGGTGAGACCGAGACGAACGAGGCGGGCCGAAAGATTCCGCATGAAAAAATTTCGCACCGGACCGAATCCTTTGGGCGCGGTGCGACGTCTGGGAAGCGGAAGGCTGGTTTTTCCGCAACCGAAACAGGAGTTCCCATGCGCGTTGTTCGCTATCAGGCCAAACCGGATCGGGCCGATGCCAATCAACAGCTTGTCGAAGCGGTGTTCGAAGAACTACGCGCAGCGTCGCCGGACGGTTTGCGCTACCTCTCCATCCGCCTCGATGACGGCACGTTCATCCACGTGGTGGAAACTGCAGATTCGGAAAAGTTGACCACTTTGCCGGCATTCAAGGCGTTTCAGAGCGAGCTGCGTGATCGTTGCGCGCAGCGTCCGCTTGTCTGTGATGCCGCCGTGGTCGGCAACTACCGGATGCTTGGTGAATGATCCGCAGGTGGATTAGGCTCTGGCGATGAGCGCGGCAGCCTCAACCCCCTCCGACGACCGTGAGGCATTTGCGCGCCTGCTGACGGACTTGCGGCCGAAGCTGCACCGCTATTGCGCGCGCATGACGGGATCGGCGATCCACGGCGAGGATGTGCTGCAGGACGCGGCGCTGCGAGCGCTTGAGGCCTTCACGCAATCGGCGCCGATCCACAATCCGGAAGGCTGGCTGTTCCGCATCGCCCACAACGCCGCGCTCGATTTTCTGCGGCGCCAGGCGCGGTCGCAGCGCCTCGCCGTCGACGAGGATCCCGACATGGTTGCAGGAGCAGAAGAGACGGATCGCCGCCAGCTCGCCGCGGCGAGCCTCAGTACCTTCATGTGGCTGCCGCCGTCCCAGCGATCGAGCGTGATTTTGATGGATGTTCTCGGTTACTCGCTCGAGGAGATCGGCGATGTCACCTCGCTGAGCATTCCGGCGATCAAAGCGGCACTGCATCGCGGGCGTACGCGCCTGCGCGAGCTTGCGGGACAGGCGGACGAGCTGCCCCTGCCTGTCCTTGCCGAGGCTGAACGCGCGCGGCTGCAGCTTTACGTGAACCGCTTCAACGCGCGCGACTTCGACGCAGTGCGTGACATGCTCGCCGACGACGTCCGGCTTGATCTCGTCAACCGCATGCAGCGCGCGGGCAAGCGGCAGGTGGCGAACTATTTCACCAATTACGACGGCATTGCCGGCTGGCGGTTCGCACCGGGGCTGGTCGAGGGCCGCCCGGGCGCTCTGGTCTACGACGACGCGGCCGGAGCGGACCGGCCCGGTTATTTCGTTCTGCTGGACTGGTCGGGCGACCGGATCCTGAAAATCAGGGATTTTCGCTACGCAAGCTATGTGTTTGCGGAGGCAGAATTCGTTGCGCTCCCCTGAGGCTCGGGCCACGGATGGTTCCGGCCTCGGGCCGGCCGGCCCGGAGCAGAAAATTTCAGGGCGAATCAACGGCTTGAATGCACCAAAAGCGTTCAAAATGGCCCCCGTTTAACTTGCGCACGAAGGCATCATCCTTTATCCGGAAGGCAAAGCCTTGCTGGGAGAAGTTCCCGCCGCCGGGCGGTGTCACTCCTGCGTGTTACAGGCCTTCAAGGGACTGTCTTAAGACATGGCGAACGTGGTTGTCGTCGGCGCCCAATGGGGCGACGAGGGAAAAGGCAAGATTGTCGATTGGCTGTCGGAGCAGGCGGATATCGTTGTCCGTTTCCAGGGCGGCCACAATGCGGGTCACACCCTTGTCATTGACGGCAACGTCTACAAGCTGGCCCTCCTGCCGTCCGGCGTGCTGCGCCCCTCGAAACTGTCGGTGATCGGTAACGGCGTCGTGTTCGATGCGCAGGCCTTCCTCGACGAGGTCAACCGGCTGACGTCTCAAGGCGTCGCGGTCTCGCCGGCCAACTTGCGGGTCGCCGAAAACGTGACGCTGATCCTCGAACTGCATCGCGAGCTCGATGCATTGCGCGAGTCCTCCAATGCGGGCACGGCGATCGGCACCACCCGGCGCGGCATCGGCCCGGCCTATGAGGATAAAGTCGGCCGCCGTGCGATCCGGCTGATGGATCTTGCCGATCTCGACAGTCTGCCGCGCAAGATCGACCGGCTGCTCGCCCACCACAATGCGCTCCGCCGTGGCATGAATTTGCCCGAGGTCGACGGCGCAGGGCTGTACAAGGATCTGGCCGAGTTGGCGCCGAAAGTGCTGCCCTATGCCGAGACGGTTTGGAGTCTGCTCGATGCCCGGCGGCGCGAGGGCAAACGCATCCTGTTCGAAGGCGCACAGGGCGCGCTGCTCGATGTGGATCATGGTACCTATCCCTACGTGACCTCGTCCAACACGGTGGCGGCGCAGGCGGCGACCGGTTCAGGCATGGGGCCGGTTTCGGTCGGCTACGTGCTCGGCATCTGCAAGGCCTACACCACGCGGGTCGGTCTCGGTCCGTTTCCAACCGAGCAGGACAACGAGATCGGCTACCGAATCGGCGAGCGCGGCCGTGAGTTCGGCACCAACACCGGGCGCAAGCGCCGGTGCGGCTGGTTCGACAGCGTACTGGTGCGGCAGACGGCCCGCACCTCCGGCATCAATGGCCTGGCGCTGACCAAGCTCGATATTCTCGACGGCTTCGATTCGATCAATGTCTGCGTCGGCTACAAGCTCGACGGCAAGGAGATCGACCATCTACCGGCGGGTGAGGGCGCTCAGGCCCGCGTGGAACCGATCTACGAAACGATCGAAGGCTGGAAGGAGCCGACAGCCAACGCCCGCTCCTGGGCGGACTTGCCTGCGCAGGCGATCAAATACGTCCGGAGGGTGGAAGAGCTGGTCGGCTGCCCGATTGCCTTGCTTTCCACAAGCCCGGAACGCGAAGATACTATTCTCGTGCAGAATCCGTTTGAGGCATAAGGCGAAAAAATTCGCTACAGTGGAGCGAAATGGCTGACTACTACCCGCTAATTGCCCGCGCGATTGCAGGGCTCGACGCAAGCGCCACCGGCGAACAGCGCCGTGCGCTATATGAGCGTGCGCGCGCCGCGCTGATTGCGCAGTTGCGCGGGGTGCAGCCGCCCTTGAGCGAAAGTGAAATCACCCGCGAGCGGCTGACGCTGGAAGAAGCGATCCGCAAGGTGGAGCAGGAAGCGGCGCAGCGCAGCCGCGTTGCGAGCCGTGGCGACGCGCTGCGCGGTCGTGGCGATCAGCTGCGTGCCAGCCAGCCCTCGATCAATGGTGAGGCTGCTGCCGCTGCTGCACCGGCCGCCCGCGAGCGGCGTCCCGATCGCCCGCCCGTGCCGCGTGACCCTGCCCGCAATCCGGAAGGACGCCCCGAGCGCGACGGTCTGCTGGCTCCGCGCCCGCGTGCGCCGCAGGACGCGCGTTCGCCCGCGCGTGAAAACCGCGACAAGGAGCGTGAGCCTGGTCGGCCGGGCGTTCCGCCCCGGCGTGAGCGCGGCAACGATCGCCCGCAGCCGGGACTGAATGGCAGCAACGGCATGCGCGGTTTCCGCGATGTGGTGGCGGATGCCGACGATCTCGGCGGCGCCGCTGCGCAGGCCAATCGCTCCGCGCGCCGCACCTACGCCAACGTGCCGTCGCCGACGCCGGAGTTCGATCGCCTCGAGCCGAGCATGGAAGATCGTTCGGCCGAGAGCGATCACGCCGCGCAGATGGCGCAGCCGCGCGCTTCCGAAGCCTATTCATTCGACGAGCAGCCGACGGATGCCGACCGCTTCCAGAATCGCCAGCCGCCGCGTCCTGAGGCGAACGCGCGCCGGCGCGCCGTGCTGCGGGCCGGCATCTTCCCGGTCAAGCGCGCGGCCGCCGTCGGCATTGTGCTGATCCTGATCGGCGCCGTGGTGGCCTACTGGCCGCAGCTGCGCGATCTTTATTCCGATCTCACCGGCCGCGCCAAGCAGGCCGAGGTGCCGAAGAAGGATACGCCTGCGGACCGGCCGAAGATTACCGACCGGGTCGGCCAGCCGTCGACTGCGCCAGTCGCGCCCGTCGCCCAGCGCGTCGTGCTCTATGATGAAGATCCGGCCGAGCCGCAGGGCAAGCAGTATGTCGGGCAGGTGGTGTGGCGCACTGAGAATGTTGCAGGCCCGAACGGCACGACCGACACCGCCATCCGCGCCGACATCGACATTCCCGAGCGCAAGTTCAAGGCCGCGCTGACGATCCGTCGCAACAACGACACCTCGCTGCCGGCCTCGCACACGGTGGAGATGACGTTCCAGTTGCCGCCCGATTTCGCCGGTGGCGGCGTGTCGAACGTGCCGGGCGTGCTGATGAAATCCAATGAGCAGACGCGCGGCACTCCGCTTGCGGGCCTCGCGGTGAAGGTCACCGACAACTTCTTCCTGATCGGGCTTTCGAACGTCGACGCGGACCGCAGCCGCAACCTGCAGCTCCTGAAGGAGCGTTCCTGGTTCGATATTCCTCTCGTCTACGGCAACCAGCGTCGCGCCATCGTCGCTCTCGAAAAGGGCGCACCCGGCGAACGCGCCTTCACCGACGCCTTCGAAATCTGGCAGCAGTAGGTTTTTGTCGTCCCGGCCAAGCGAAGCGCGAGCCGGGACCCATGACTACAGCGCTTATGGGGCGCACGGACTCCGTGCCATCGTTGACTCTCGACGGCTATGGGTCCCTGCTTTCCATAGGCGAGCGAAGCGACGTCGTTCTTCGAACGGCTATGGGGACGACACGGAGAAATTCAATGACCACGCCCCCACCCGCCGAACGTGACGCGCTGCTGACCGCCTTCTCCAAGGCGCTGTTCAAGCGAGATGTCGACGCGATCTATCGTACTGTGACGCCGGACTTCGTCTGGCGGCTGCCGATCGGGCCTGATGCGCCGGTGGCGCGCGAGATCGGCAGTCCCGAGCAGCTCGCCGACTATTTCGACGCGCGCGAGCGGACCTATGACGGGGTGCGTTTCCATGACGTGGTCTATCACCATGCGCCGGAGGCGACGTTCATGACGTTTCGCGTCACAGCGCGCCGCAAGGACGGCGACGCCGTCGATGCGCTTGGCATGGAACGCTATCTGTTTCGTGACGGCCGCATCGCGCTCAAGGACGCGTACTGGAAACGGATCGGGGTGGAGTAGTCGGAGACGTAGCCCGGATGAGCGAAGCGAGATCCGGGGGAGACTTGCCGCAAACTCAGACCCCGGGTGTCGCTTCGCTCACCCGGGCTACCGTCCGTCGCTTGCAACGACGGTCGATTATGCCACCACGCCGAGCGCCTTCCACTCGCGCAGCGCCTTGGCGTCGCGCGGCGAAACGTCGGGATATTCGGGATCGTCGCCGACGGTCGGGAGAATCTTCCAGGAGCGCGCGCATTTTTTGCCTTGCGCCAGCTCGACCACCACGGCGACGTTCGGCACGTCTGCCAGACGGAACGCGTTCGCCGGGGCATCGGAATTGGTCACCATCGCGTTGGACGTGATGCAGACTTCCGCGAGATCGACGTCGGCCAGAATGCCAAACACGCGCATGTCGTTCACATAGACCATCGGCGAGGCTTCGAGCGACGAACCGATCCGCTTGGCCGCACGTTCGAGCTCCAGCGCGCCGGTGACGACTCGCCGCACGTCGCGGATCGTCTCCCATCTCGCCGCCAGCGCGTCGTCGCGATAGTCGCCGAGGCGCTCAGGGAAAAGCGTAAGGTGCACCGATGGCGAGCTATCAGGGCGATAGTTCTGCCATGCCTCCTCCGTGGTGAAGCACAGGATCGGCGCGAGCCATTTCAGGATCGCGTCGCACAGGATGTCGACTGTCGTCAGCGCCGCTTTGCGCGTGAGTGAGGACGGCGGCTCACAATAAAGCGTGTCTTTCCGGATATCGAAGTAGAACGCCGACAGCTCGGTGTTCATGAAGTTCGCAAGCGTCGCCACCACGGTCTTGTAGTCGAAGTTCGCGTAGGCCTCGCGAACGACCGCATCGACTTCGGCCAGGCGATGCAGCATCAGCCGCTCGAGCTCCGGCATGTCGGCATGCGCGATGTCGTCCCCGGGCTTGAAATGCGTCAGCGTGCCGAGCATCCAGCGGATCGTGTTGCGCAGCTTGCGATAGGTTTCGATGGTGTTCTTCAGGATCTCCGGTCCGATGCGCTGATCGTCGGCATAGTCGGAGGCCGCCACCCACAGCCGCAGGATGTCGGCGCCGGAATCCTTGATCACCTTCTGCGGCTCAACCGTATTGCCGAGCGACTTCGACATCTTGCGCCCGTGCTCGTCCAGCGTGAAGCCGTGCGTCAGGACCACATCGTAGGGTGCGCGGCCGCGGGTGCCGCAACTTTCCAGCAGGGAGGAATGAAACCAGCCGCGATGCTGGTCACTGCCTTCCAGATACATCACGGTGTCGTTGCCGCCGTCGATCTTGCGCACGATGTCGCCGAGCGTGGGGAAGTTCTGCCGGTCTTCCAGCACGAACGCATGCGTGGAGCCGGAGTCGAACCAGACGTCGAGGATGTCGTCGACCTTCTGCCAGCCCTCGCTCGCGCGATCGCCAAGGAAGCGCTCGCGCGCGCCAGCGGCGTACCAGGCATCCGCGCCTTCGCTCGCGAACGCTTCCGCGATGCGCTGGTTGACGACGTCGTCCTTCAGGATCTCGACCGAGCCGTCGCCCTTTTCCTTGATGAACACGGCGATCGGCACGCCCCAGGCGCGCTGACGCGAGATCACCCAGTCGGGACGGCTCTCGATCATGCCGTTGATGCGGTTCTGTCCCTGCGGCGGCACCCAGCGCGTCACCGAGATCGCATGCAGGGCGCGGGCGCGCAGCGTGTCGCCATCCTTCGCCGTAGCATCGTCGGCGATCGGCTTGTCCATCGCGATGAACCACTGCGGTGTGTTGCGGAAGATCACCGGCTTCTTCGACCGCCACGAATGCGGGTATTGATGCTTCAGCCGGCCGCGCGCGAGCAGCATGTTCGCCGCCACCAGCGCCTTGATGACCGCTTCGTTGGCGTCGCCCTTCTCGCCCTTGTCGTTGATCACACGCTTGCCGGTAAAGCCCGGCGCCTGGTCGGTGAAAGCGCCGTTCTCGTCGACCGTGTAGGGGATCGCCGTGTTGATGCCGCGCGCCTCGATCGCGCGCGCACCGGCCGTCCAGATGTCGAAGTCCTCGCGGCCGTGGCCGGGAGCGGTGTGGACGAAGCCGGTGCCGGTGTCGTCGGTGACATGATCGCCGTCGAGCAGCGGTACCTTGAATTGATAGCTGCCGGCAGTGCCGGCAAGCGGATGGCTGCACACAGTCGACGCCAGCATCTCTGCCGTCACGTCGCCAACGCGCTCGAACGCCGTCACGCGCGCCTGCTTGAAGACGTCCGCGGCGAGCTTGTCGGCGAGGATCAGAAGGTCACCGGTCCTGGCCCAGTTGTCCGCAGGCGCGTCGGTGATCCGGTAGAGCCCGTAGGCGATCTTCGACGAAAAGCTGACCGCGCGGTTGCCGGGCAGCGTCCAGGGCGTCGTCGTCCAGATCACGACGCTCGCATTGGCGAGGCTGTCGGCGCCCGACGACACCGGAAACTTCACCCAGACCTGATCGCTCGTGTACTCCTCGTACTCGACCTCGGCTTCGGCGAGCGCCGTCTTCTCCACCACGCTCCACATCACCGGTTTCGAACCGCGATAGAGCGTGCCGTTGGCGGCAAATTTCATCAGCTCGCGCGCGATCTGGGCTTCGGCCGGGTAGGCCATGGTCAGGTACGGATGCTCCCAGTCGCCGACCACGCCGAGCCGCTTGAACTCCTCGCGCTGCACGCCGAGCCAGTGGGCGGCATAGGCGCGGCATTCCTGGCGGAATGCGATCATCGCGTCGGGACTTTTCAGGTCCGGCTTCTGCTTGCCCTTCGAGCGGTAATTCTCTTCCTCGATCTTCCACTCGATCGGCAGGCCGTGGCAGTCCCAGCCCGGAACGTAGTTGGAATCGTAACCCAGCATCTGCTGGCTGCGGGTGACGAGGTCCTTCAGGATCTTGTTGAGCGCGTGGCCGATATGGATGTTGCCGTTGGCGTAAGGCGGGCCGTCATGCAGCACGAACTTCGTGCGGCCCTGGGCGGCGAGGCGCAGCTTCTCGTAGAGGTTGATCTCATTCCAGCGCTTGAGGATGTCCGGCTCGCGCTGCGGCAGCCCCGCCCGCATCGGGAAGTCGGTCTTCGGCAGGAACAGCGTCTTCGAATAGTCGTGGGCGTCCGGCTGTCCGGTCGAAGGCTTTTGCGGCTTATCGGTCATGGCGGCTCTTGAAGGTCGGCTTAAGGGCTTTTGCAAAGGCTCTGTCAGGCGGTCTTTAAGAAACCGTTCCCGTATTCCGGGGCGAGCCTGGCGCGGAGAAACTAAATCCCGGTCTTGCGCGCGAGCGAGGACGCTCAGGCGGAAGCCGGGCCGCTAATGCCTATAATAATGAGCCGGACTGACATGCGCGGCTTTTAGCAGGGGGACGGCGCATGAGGAAGGGTGAAAAGCCCCTATCCGATCTCGCCCAGGGCCGGAAACGCGCCCGGATTGGCCGATAGCACGGCCTTTGCCCGGGCCGAATCGTCGTCCATCTGGCGGATCAGCGCATCGATCGAGTCGAACTTCAGTTCGGGCCGGATGAAGGCGATGAAGGCAATGTCCAGCGTCTTGCCGTAAAGGTCGCCCTTGAAGTCGAACAGGAAGGTTTCCAAGAGCGGTGCGCCGTTGTCGAAGGTGGGCCTGCGGCCGAAGCTCGCCACGCCGTCGTAGCGCTCGCCGTTGAGGGCCGCGCGCACCGCGTAGATGCCGTGGCGGAGCGAAACGGCCGGATCGAGCCGCATGTTGGCGGTCGGATAACCGAGGTCGCGGCCGCGCTTCTCGCCGTGGATGACTTTCGACGTGACGAACCACGGATAGCCGAGCATCGCGGTCGCCTTGTCGAGATCGCCGTTCGACAGCGCCTCGCGAATCGCCGTGGAGGAGACCGCTTGGCCTGCGATGTCGAAATGCGACTCCACATGCACATCGATCTTCAGGCGCGGCGCTTCGGCCTGCAGCAGCGCCGGCGAGCCGGCGCGCCCCTTGCCGAAGTGGAAATCATAGCCGACGGCGAGGCCCGAGATGCCGAGCCGCTCGACCAGGTCGTGGTTAATGAAATCCTGGGCCGAGGTCGCGGCGCGGGCGGCATCGAAGGTCATCACCACCGCGCCGTCGAGCCCGGTGCCGGCCAGAAGCCGCAGCTTGTCGACTTCGTCGGTCAGGCGGAACTGCGGCGCGCCGCGGTTGAAGAAGTCTCTGGGGTGCGGCTCGAACGTCATGGCGTAGGCGAGGCTGCCGCGCGAGCGCGCCATTCTTTGGGCGGCGCCGATCACCGCGCGGTGGCCGAGGTGCACGCCGTCGAAATTTCCGAGCGCGATCACCGCACCTTTCGGTATCGCGTTGGGCGGTGTGGTGTCGCGGATCACAAGAAAGCGGGAGGTCATCGTTTGCGGCGGTGGCGTCTCGACTGAATGGGCGGCGACCGTGAGGCTGCAATGGCGGGTAAGTCAAGCCGATGCTAACCATTCCTCCTCTGCGCGGCTTGCCGGATACCGTATTTGCACGCTGCGCCCGCCCTGGGAATGGCCGATTAACGGGCCGTTTAAGGACGAATGCTAGGTCTTGCCCCGGCTGGGGGCCTGCCGGATCTTCCTTCATCGGGCTTTTAACGATTTGTTCGCGGTCCCTCCAACCCGCCATGAAACAGGCGGGCGCGCAAGGCATGCAGGAGCAGAAGCTATGGCCGTTGACCTTTCGATGTCGGTTCTGGTGGTGGACGACTACAACACCATGATCCGCATCATCCGCAACCTTCTCAAGCAACTTGGCTTCGAGAACATCGACGACGCCAGCGACGGCTCGGCGGCGCTGAACAAGATGCGGACGAAGAAGTACGGCCTGGTGATCTCCGACTGGAATATGGAGCCGATGACCGGCTTTGACCTGCTGAAGGAAGTGCGTGGCGACCCGAATCTGGCGATGACGCCGTTCATCATGGTGACCGCGGAATCGAAGACGGAGAACGTCATCGCCGCGAAGAAGGCCGGCGTGAACAATTACATCGTCAAGCCCTTCAACGCCGCGACGCTGAAGACCAAGATCGAGGCGGTTTTCCCGGACCACGGCTGAGTTCCAGCGCCCGCGCTTTATTAAGGAATCCCGTGATGCCCGCGCGCAGCGCCGCCGCGGGTATCCACGTTTACGGCCTTTCCGCGACAAAGACGGGGCTAGGCGTCACTGTGCTGGGCTTGACGGACACGCAGGCAGCAATCCGCATATTCCTCGCTTGCAGCGAGCCGCCCAAGCGGCTAATTCCTTGAACCGTGCTCCCTTCGTCTAGCGGTTAGGACGCGGCCCTCTCAAGGCTGAAACAGGGGTTCGATTCCCCTAGGGAGCGCCAGCGGCTCTAGAAGCGCTGATAGATCAGAAACCTACGTCAAATCATGGCTTTGGCTGCGTTCAGCACTGGGACGTAGCTTTGCGATGCGCGCACTGCCTCTGAGACGACCCTCTCAGGTGGCCAATGGGCATACCGATTGCTTCGCCTCTTTTTACTGAGAGTGCTCCTACGAGTGGAGGAGGCGCTTAGGGGTTCCTAAGCGTCTAAGGGGTGTTCAAGAGGTTCAGCTAGGAGGTCCTCATGTCTGATCGCATGGCGGAGACTGCTCAACTGTTCCACGTAATCGAGGCTGTGGCTGAAGAGCTGCGACGGCAAGGCCTCTGGGAGCTGCTGACCCTGCACGGCCTCGACCTGCGAGAGCTGGCGAAGGTGGCGATCAAGGCGGCTGAAGGTGGGACTGCGGGGGACCTTGAGAGGCACTGAGAGGGTCGTCCCGGAAAAATTCGAGCGACCATCGATCAAGGGGTGGCGCATCGTGCTCGCTCATTGCGCGTGGCTTTCATGCTTCCAATGCTGTTGGCGAATGTTTGCATGCCCGCACGCGATGTGACGCGATACGTCTCGGCGAACAGCCGCTGGAAAGGCGAGATGTTGAACCAGGAGCACACGCCGCAAAAGGGTGAGATCCCGGTGTTCGGCGGCTACGAGGTCGGTGTCGGTTCTCCGGAACCTGCGACGGCCAGAGCGCAGAGCTGGAAGCCGCCGCCTTCGCCGGGAAGCGCAGCCTTCGGCTGACCGCGGCGTTAAAGCTGATCCGCAAGGCCTAAGCTGTTGTAGCTGACGCAGCCTGTTTGCTTCGAGCCGCGTTGTGCCTATTGTGCTGCCGGGTTGGCGCAGCGGGACGGTCGCCTTGAAAGAAGGCCTCTACAAGTGTGTGTACACAGTGGGCGGCGCGGTCGGTCGTAGCGTGTTGTACGTGCACGGTGGACAGATGCTTGGCGGCAACTCGGCCTTCGCGCATTTCGGCACCTATATCATCCGCGAGGGCGAAATCATCGTCGAGATCGAGACCCGGCGTCACAATGAGGACCCCAATTACCCTGCGATGCTCGGTCGGGACGTCGGCTTGATCAACGTCAAAGGCAAGTTCATTGACGGGCGATATTGCTTCGAAGGCACGACGCCGCAGATACCTGGCGCCGTCTTCCGCTCGCAGATGTGGGCGATCGACAGCGAGGCGGCACACGCGCCCGGTGCGGTCGGTGAGGGCGGCATCGCCAACGGCCTCTTCTCGATCCACATCCGCACCCTCGACGGTATCGACGGCGGGCTGACCGGAGTGATGCTGCTGCATGACGGGCGCATCCTCGGCGGCGACGCGTTCTTCTATTATGTCGGCACCTACACCTCAGCGAACGGCCGCTGGAAAGGCGAGATGCTGAACCAGGAGCACACGCCGTCAAAGGGTGAGATCCCGGTGTTCGGCGGCTACGAGGTGGGCATCGGCTTCTCCGGGACGTGCGACGATCATGAAGCAGAACTTCAGGCAACGGCTTTCACTGGTAAACGCAGCCTGCGCTTGGCCGCAGCGCTGCAACTGATCCGCAAGGCGTGACGGAGGCGGGTTCGTGCCTGCCGGCAGCGCCGCCCGTGCGAGGCGGCGTCGGGGCCTCCAGCCGCACATCGCGCCCTTAACCACGGCGTAACCTGCCTGGCGTGGAAGAGACCCTTGCGGCTGTGTCGGCTCTGGTCGAAGATCAAAATCAAAGCCGCAATAATTCAGGATGCGAGCACCCGCTTGCCGCGCCGCGCGCGCATTGCGGCCATCAGGGGAAACAACAGGGCGAGCAGCGCGAGCGCGAGGATGAATGCGCTCACCGGTCGCGTCACGAAAATCTCCGTGCTCCCCAGCGACATCTGCAACGACTGGCGCAGGGCCTTCTCGAGCATCGGGCCGAGGACCAGCGCCAGCACCAGCGGCGCGGCCGGATAGCCGTAGAGGCGCATCACAAAGCCTATTGCGCCGAAGACGATAGCCACGCCCACGTTAAAGAGACTGTTCTCCGCGCTGTACACGCCGATCAGCGCGATGCCGATGATGAACGGAATGAGGACACTGTAGGGAACACGCAAGATGCTTGCGAACATCGGCGCGAGCGGCAGATTCAAGATGAGCAACATCACGTTGCCGATATACATGCTCGCGACCAGCCCCCAGAACACGTCCGGATGGGTGCTCATCAGCAACGGCCCCGGTTGCATGCCGTGCAGCGTCAGCGCGCCAAGCATCACTGCGGTCGTGCCCGATCCTGGAATGCCGAGCGCCATCAGCGGGATCAGGGCTCCGGTGGATGCGGAGTTGTTGGCCGATTCGGGGGCGGCAACGCCCTCGATCGCTCCGGTGCCGAACTTCTCCGGGTGCTTGGAGATGCGTTTCTCAATTGCATACGCGAGGAAGGAAGCGATGGTCGCGCCGGCGCCCGGCAGCACGCCGACGAAGAAACCAACGAGCGTGCCGCGGGCCACGCCGCCGCGCGAGTCGCGCCAGTCCTGCCGCGTGGGCAACAATCCGCTCAGTTTCGCCTTGATGGGCTCGGCGCGCACCGGCTTGTACAAATTGAACAGCAGCTCACCCACGGCGAAAAGACCGACCGCAACCGGCAAGAAGTCGAGCCCGTCCAGCAGGTTCACGTTGTCGAACGTGAATCGTGGCGCACCGAGCATGAGGTCGATGCCGACGGTGCCAAGCATGAGCCCCACGAGCGCCATGACCAGCGCCTTGAGGATGGATCCGCTGGTGAGGCCCGCGAGTGCCGTCAACCCGAGCACCATGAGCGCGAAATATTCGGGCGGGCCGAACGTCACCGCCACATCGGCGAGCGGCGGAGCGGCGACCATGAGCAACACGACGCTTACGGTGCCGGCAATGAACGAGCCGATGGCGGCCATGCCCAGCGCCGCACCCGCGCGCCCCTTGAGCGCCATCTGGTAGCCGTCGAGCGTCGTCATCACCGACGCCGACTCGCCGGGCGTGTTGATCAACACAGAGGTGATGGTGCCCCCGTACATTGCGCCGTAATAGATCCCCGCCAGCATGATCATTGCGGTGACCGGCGATATGCCGACAGTCACGGGCAACAACAGGGCGACCCCGGCAGACGGCCCGATACCGGGCAAGGCGCCGATGACGGTGCCGAGAAAGACGCCGATGAAGGCGAGCAGCAGATTGGTCGGGGTGAGCGCGATCGAGAATCCGAGCAGCAGGTCGTTGAATTCCATGGCTCAGAATCCCAGCGGTCCACTCGGAATTGGCACACCGAGGAGGCGAACGAATACCAGGTCGATGAAGCAGACCGTCGCCACGCTCGCACCGACGCCAAGCAGGAACGGCAACCGCTGTACGGCCAGTGTCAGGAACAGCAGGAAGACCAGCATCGACGGCATGAGTCCGAGCCGCGGCGCGATGATCAGCATCACGACGAGCCCGATGAGTGTCGCACCGACACGGAACAGGCCCGCTCTGTCGAGCGGTTCTGTGCCGTCCCCGATCGGATGATCTTGCCCCGACGCCGTGCGCCATGCGTTGCCGGCGATCAATAGCGAAAGGATGAGGCCGATGGCGCTGATCCAGACCGGCGCGAAGCCCGGACCTGGCGCGAACTCGGAGCTGTACTGAAAGGACGAGGCCTCCCACAACAAGCCACCGAAGATCGCTGCCAGCAGCAGCCCGGCAAACATGTCGGGGCGGCTCATGGGCGTAAATCTTCGCCGGGCATCGCGGATCGCAGCACGACTGCTACTGCTTCTTGGCGATGCCGAGCTCCGTCAGGATCTCGGCGTAGTACTGGTGCTGTTCGGCCACGTACTTCTCGGCATCCTTGCCTATTCTGAGCAGCGGACGCAGGCCATTGTCGCTCATGTATTTCTTGAAGCCGTCGGACTGGAAGAGTTTCGCCATCACGTTCTGCCAGTACAGCGACTGCTGCTCGGTAATGCCGCCGGTCACGATGACACCGCGATGCTGCTCGAGGGTGACATCGAATCCCTGCTCGCGGGCGGTTGGCACGTTTGGCCAGTTCTCCAGGCGCTCCGGCGAGAACATCGCGATCGGCCGCAGGCGGCCCGCCGCGATGAGCGGCGCCGCCTCGCTGGGATTCGGCCCGGCGAGGTCAACACTGCCACCGAGCAGCGCCGCGTTCGCTTCGCCCCCGCTCTGGACCACGATGTAGTTGAGCTTGATGCCGGCCGCTTTCTCCAGTCGGTTCTCGAGAATGCTGTCGGAGGAGCCGACGCTGGTGCCGCCAATGCGGATGCTGTTCGGCTTCTGCCGCGCCGCCTCCACCAGGTCCTTGAGCGTCTTGTAAGGCGATTCCGAGCGCACCACCGCCACGTAGTCCTCGACGCAGAGCACGGCGACGTTGGTGAAATCCTTGTAGCTCGACGGCGAATGACCTTGGATGGGCGTGGTCAGGTAGCTGCTGGTGGCGGTCGCGATGACATGCGGATCGCCACGCCTGGCGTTGACGTAGGCGTACGCCACGGCGCCGCTGCCGCCGGGCTTGTTCACCACCTTGATGGGGACGTTGACCAGGCCCTCCTTGGTCATGAGGTCGGCCATGATGCGGGCGAAAAGATCGCTGCCGCCGCCGGCACCAGCCTGTACGACGAACTCGATCGGGCGCTCGGGCTTCCAGCTCGACGGGGGCAGGTTCGGAATGTCCGTGCTGCTCTGGGCGAGAGCCGTGGCCAGCGGAGCGAGCATGATCGCGGTCGCGATGAACGCAGGAGCAAGCGCACGAAAGCGCATGACCGGGCCTCCCTTAGTACATTATGTCAGCGGCTGAGGCCCTTATGCTCGTGGTACGCTGACCGCGATTCGGACGCTCTGAGTCGACTGATATTATTTTGTTTCAGACTGCAGCGATTTACGACGCGGTGTCAAATCGCGATCATCGATCATAGCGATTTGCGCACTGTCGACTGGGCAGGACGACGCCACAAGAAATGCGTGGAGGTGGAGCTGGACCGGCGGTCGGTACAAAATCACAGACAGGGGAGCTGAGCCTGAGCCCTTGGCAGTTCCGGTCGAATGCCAGCGCTCCGGAAAATTCTGGCGAAGTGCAGCCGGCGCCGGCTCATAGTTCCAGACCGCGACTCGCTTCGGGCCTGGCACGAACGTCAGGTGGTGTTGCGTCGTTCTCGGCAAGTTGCGCTGCGGTGAACCGAAAGCACCACATGATCCACAGCGGCCTTCTGTCCGTGATCGCGCTTGCGTGCCTTGGACGCGCTTCAGTGTCCGGGCGACGCCATCGGCGTCGATCCGGTGGTTGCGGGGGCAGCCATCATCATGTGTGCTGCCTCCGCTTCTGCCCCTTCGGCTTTAGCCCACGCTCCTCACTTTTGCTCGCGCTGTCATCGGCCAATCCGGTATGGCGGAGGGACTCGGCAGCTTGCTCGACCGGCCTGCTGTTTTCAAGAAGGTCTTCAGCAAGTCACACACCCTGTCCACCTGAGCCTCGCTAAGCTCAAGCGCTGACGGGAGATTGAATGCTCTCGGGCTTATGGAATAAGCGACACTGTTGCCCTTTTGCGCTTCCTCCACCTTCGGGTATCCCGCGAAGGCCGGCAGCGAGCTCATGGGATGGAAAAACGGCCTGACGTCCAATCCATATTCCTCAAACCTGCTTCGTACGTCTGCGGTCGTCAGTCCAATCGAAGGATCGAGAACGACAGTCGTCATCCAGTAGCTGTTCACAAATTCCGGCGGCTCTGCGTTCAGGGCCAATCCCGGGACGTCCCCCAGCCGCATCCTGTACCACTCAAAAATTCTGCGCTTCTTCGCGAGAAGCTCGTCTATTCTCTCCAACTGCGCCAGACCGAAGGCTGCTTGCAGATCGCTCATTCGGTATTTGTATGCGACCTCTGTATTGAGAAAATTCTTGTAGTTGGCCCGACTGCGTCCGTGATCGCGAAGAAACTGGGCTCTTTCGAAGATTGCTTCGTCATCCGTAACAAACATCCCTCCTTCCCCGGTTGTCAGGGTCTTCGTTCCTCCAAAACTGAAGGCCGCGACGTCTGCGGCGCTTCCTGACATCTTGCCTGAATGCTTTCCGCCCAATGACTGAGCCGCATCCTCAATCACGTGAATTTTGAACTTTTCCGCAATCTTGCGGATCGCCGGCATGTCTGCCGGCAGACCGTAGAGTCCGACCGGAATTACCGCTCGCGTTTTCGGCGTAACGAGTCGCTCGATCGACTCAGGCGAAATGCACCATGTCGTCGGGTCAATGTCCGCGAAGACGGGCTGCGCGCCGACGTAGGTAATGATCGCTGCGCTCGCAATCCAGGAACATTCAGGGACGATGACTTCGTCGCCTTCTTTGATCCCTAGTGCAAGCAGCGCCAGATGAAGAGCCGAGGTGCAATGCGGAACGGCAATTGCGTGACGCACCCCGACGTAGTCGGCGAAAGATTGCTCAAATCGACGGGTGAACGTGTAGGCTCCCCGATACCAAGCATCCCGCGCCGCCTCTGCAACATATGCCACCTCGAGTTCGCTGACCGAGGGTCCCGCATACGGTATGTACTCCGTCATGATACTCAACTCCGCTACTGACACGACAAAATTTAGCGCCCCACGAGAGGGCGTACGATAGCCGACCTATGATCTCAGCTTTATGTCCCCGTGCCCCCTCGCGCGACTCAGATGCCCATACGTCTCGCGCGCCGTTTCCAGAAGTACCTTTGAAAGAGTCTTTGAAATATGCCCACCCACAGATCAGGCATCAGACCAGCTGCCCTTGGCCCCATCCGAGCCCTGAGCGCCCAGGCGAACTCTCTTCCCGCGCTCGAAGTGGTCGAAGGGTCAAGCGTATCTGCAAATACTAGTAGCGGCTTGTAGTCGGAGCTGGCCGAACTTCTGCCGGCGAGCGAGAATTCGCGCGCCGCGCGATACCTGGTTTCTTTGGCCAAGGCCTTCCGTACCAACAGTTCCCAAGTCGCCTTCTTGGAATTTGAATTGACGGTCAGCAGGAACTGCTCGAACGCTGACCAGCGCTGCTGCATCTCCATCAAAACATTGCGCCGATACGCGGCCGAATGGTTCGAACGATGCCGACGAGACAGCGCCTGAAGGTGGCCAGGTAGATACGCCACGTCCCTTTCAGACGCGATCCGCAGCCACAAGTACAGGTCGAATGTGTGAGGCAGTTCAGGGCTCGATGCGCCGACCTTTCGGAGCATCTCAGTCCTGAACATGGCCTCCGGTGCGAAAATCGGATTAATGCCGCTGCGACAGCGCTCCGTTATCCAAACGTCACCCGAGTGAATAACAGGAGGCGACCCGCTCATCGCATAGGGGAGCTCGGTGGGCGCTTCGTCTCCCGAGAACTCATCCGCGGGCCCAAAAACCAGACCAACATTCGGATGACGCTCCATGAAAGCGAGTGAACGAGCAAGAGATCCTGAAGTCAGCAAATCGTCGGCGCACAAAAGAACCGCATACTCTCCTCTCACTTCGGACCAGCAGCGATTTATGGAGGCGACGATTCCCTCATTATTGGTGAAGCTGACGAGGCGAACATTCGGATATTCGTTCGCCAAAGAGCGCGCTATATCCAGCGATCCATCCGTTGAGCCGTTCTCGACTATGACGACTTCATGGTCGACGCCAGGTTGCTCGACAGCACTTCGGACACACTGCCGCAAATATTTGCCGTAGTTGTATGATGGAATGACTACTGAAACTTTTGGCGACATCTCCAATATTATACTGAGAACAAGCTGGCTCAGACTTGACGACCGTCAAGTCTGTCGAGTTTTTCCCCCGCAGGCTCATAGGTTGGTTTATTCGAGTACCGAAGTTCTGCATGCGTGGCCGATTTTTGACACGCGTCTGCGACAAGCTCGCTCACGTGACGGATCTCTGATCTGGAAAATGACATCTGCGCATGCGAGAGGCCTTCACCATAGCGCCTTTGTGCCTACGAGCTGCTTTTGCCTGTGTGCCTTTGCAGTGCACGCATTTCAAAAGTCAGGTTCATTGAACCGCATACCCCGACAATGCCTGGCGCCGCGGGATGTCTGTCAGAAAACGTGGTGGTATCTCAGTCCGCGCTCTCGAGCCCGCGGTCGCGCCGTCCTTAATGCTCCTGCCGGAGGGTTATGGTATTAATTCTCCCGGGCGGGGGACGCTGGGGGATGATCTATTTTCCGCGGATCCAAGTATTGCGCGCCTTGGCGGCGAACGCTGTCGCGCTATCGCATCTCGCTATTATCGAACAAAAATATTCGGCGACAACGTTGCTTCCGCGCGAATTGATCAGCGCAGGTCACATCGGCGTCAATTGCTTCTTTGTCGTCTCCGGCTTCATCATGGCCAACATCGTGCAGCGCGAGCCATCGGCCCGTCGTTTTCTGCTCGCCCGCATCAGTCGAATTTATCCAACCTATTGGTTCTACACGGTGATCGTTCTTGCGATCTTCTGGACAACGCCCGCGATCGTGAACTCGAGCGCTACGATCGAGCCAACCCTTTGGAAATCGTTTCTTCTGTGGCCGGACGCAGCACTGCCGCTGCTCAACGTGGGCTGGTCGCTGATCTACGAGATGTGGTTTTATCTCGTCCTGTTCGGTGCAATCGTCCTCCGATTGGATCTGGCGATCGTGCTGTGCGTCTGGACGATCGCTCTGATCTTCGCGCCGTCCGCGACCACGCCGGAAACCGCCGTCGTATTCAGCCCGCTGGGATTTCTGTTCATTGCAGGCGCCGCGGTTGGCCTGCTTGTGAACTCCGGCTTCAAGCGAGGGCGCGCCGCCGCCCTGGCCATCGGCTGCGTCGCGCTTGTTGCGGGGACGATATTCTGGCTGCGATCGTATCAGGTCGGGATAGAAACGGCCTGGATCTGGATGGGCCTGCCGTTCGCCCTCATTGTCTATGGATGCTCCAGTCCGGGGTCATCGAAAGCCGACAAATCACTTATCGAAGATCTCGGGGATGCGTCCTATTCGCTCTACCTCGGACACATCCTCACGCTTTCGGCGCTGGGGCGGCTTTATAGTCTTTACCCGGGGCGAAGCAGCATTGTAGGGCTGTTCTTCCTTCTGACCTGCATGATTGCCGCGAACATTGCGGCCATCTTCAGCTATCGCCTGCTTGAGCGGCCATTGATTGCTGCCGTGAGATCGCAGGCCGGCAAGGCCCATGGCTCTTGCAAAGACCTTAGTATCAATGTGAGCCGTCATCCCTGACCTGCCACCGCCACAGGGCGGCGCTCCGGGGAGCAAATTCGCGCGACGCCCGACCGCGATCCGCAGAGGTGTGACCTCGTCGGTGCCGATGATGATACGCTCCACAGGTCGAGGCGATCCGCGTCATCCCGATCACCTCGCGGTATCCGGCAGGGCTTCGAGATGACACGCCACCCACTGATCTGCTCCGGTCGAACGAAGCTCCGGCTCCTCGCTCCGGCAACGATCGAAGGCGAACGGACAGCGGGTATGAAAGCGGCATCCTCTTGGTGGATTGATCGGGCTCGGCACGTCGCCTTTCAGAATCATGGGGTTGCGGGCGGCGCCAGGGTCCGGCACGGGCACGGCCGAGAGCAGGGCCTTCGTGTAGGGATGCTTCGGCGCGGTAAAGATTTGCCGCTTGGGGGCCAGCTCGACGATCTTGCCAAGATACATGACCGCGACACGGTGCGTCATGTGCTCGACGATCGCCAGGTCATGGCTGATGAACAGCAACGCGAGGCCGAACTCCTCTTGCAACTCCTGCAACAGGTTGACGATCTGCGCCTTGACCGAGACGTCCAGCGCCGACACCGCCTCGTCGCAGACGATCAATTCGGGTTCGGCTGCGAGCGCCCTCGCGATGCCGATGCGCTGGCGCTGGCCGCCCGAGAATTCATGCGGCCTTCGGTTCAGCGCGTCGTGAGGCAAGCGGACCGTGTCTATCAGCGCCGCAAGCTTCGCCTCGAGTTCGGCGGGTGACCTGGCGAGACCGAAATTGCGGATCGGCTCGGCCAGGATATCGCGCACCCGCATGCGCGGATTGAGACTGGAGTAAGGGTCCTGGAACACGACCTGCACGCGGCGGCGCATGCTGCGCAGCCCAGCGGGTGAAAGACGGTCGATCCGCTTGCCGTCCAGCACCACCTGGCCGGCGGTGATGTCAAACAGCCGCAGGATTGCTCGGCCGACCGTCGACTTGCCACAGCCGGACTCGCCGACGAGCGACAGCGTCTCGCCGCGCGCGACCTCGAACGACACGCCGTCCACGGCGTAGACCCAACTCGGTTTGCGCTTGAACAGTCCGTCGCGGACCGGAAAATGCTTCTTGAGGTCGTTGACCTGGAGCAGCGGGGTGCTCATGCGGCGGCCGCCGCCTTGGGCGCATAGTGGCAGGCGGCGATGTGGCGCGGCGCCTTCGCTTCGAGGCCGGGCGCGACGTCGCGACAGAGATCGGTCGCGAGCGAACATCGCCCGGCAAAGACGCAGCCCTCGATCCGCTGCTTGAGGCCGGGCACCTGTCCCGGAATCTCGGCGAGGCGTCCCGTGGTTCCGGTGAACGAGGCTCCGAGCTTGGGCACCGCGCCGAGCAGCCCCTGCGTATAGGGATGCCGGGGCGAGCGGAACAGTTCGCGCACCGGTGCCTCCTCAACCTTGCGCCCGGCATACATGACCATGACGCGCTCGGCGATTTCGGCGACAACGCCGAGATCATGGGTGATCAGAACGATCGCCGCGCCGACGCGGCGCTTGAGGTCCAGCATCAAGTGCAGGATCTGGGCCTGAATCGTGACGTCGAGCGCCGTGGTCGGCTCGTCGGCGATCAAGAGTTTCGGGTTGCAGGCGAGCGCCATGGCGATCATCACGCGCTGGCGCATGCCGCCGGAGAGCTGATGCGGATATTCGCTCACGCGCCGCTCCGGCTCCGGGATACCAACCAACGTCAGCATCTCGATGGCGCGCGCCTCTGCGGCTTTGCGATCGAGTTGCTGATGCATCCGTAGTGTCTCGCCGATCTGACGGCCGACGGTCAGCACGGGATTGAGACTTGTCATCGGCTCCTGGAAGATCATCGAGATGTCGTTGCCGCGGAAGGCGCGCATCTCGCGATCGGAGAGTTGCAGCAATTCTTTTCCCTGCAAGCGGACCGAGCCCGCTATCTTGCCCGGCGGCTCGGGGATCAGCCGCATCATCGACATGGCGGTGACCGACTTGCCGCAGCCGGATTCGCCGACGATGGCCAGCGTCTCGCCTTCGTCGACATGGAAGGAGACGCCGTCGACGGCGCGGTTGATACCCTCAGGTGTACGGAAATGGGTCTGCAGATCTTTAACTTCGAGCAATGCCATCGGATCAGAACCTCGTTCGAACCGGTCCAGTTCGCCTGAGAGTGCCTACAGATTTTTGGCCATGCGCGGATCGAGCGCATCACGCAGGCCGTCCCCGAGCAGGTTGACCGCGAGCACGGTGACAGACAGAAACGCAGCGGGAAAAAACACGATGTAGGGCTTCACCTGCCACAGGGCTCGACCCTCGGCCATGATGTTGCCCCAGGACGGAATCGTCGGTGGCGTGCCGGCGCCGATAAAGGAGAGGATCGATTCCACGATCATCGCGCTTGCGCAGATATAGGTCGCCTGCACCAGCATCGGCGCCAGCGTGTTGGGCAGGATGTGGCGCAGGATGATCATCGGCGTTCGCGTGCCGGAGGCGATGGCGGCGTCCACATAGGGCTGCTCGCGCAGCGACAGCACGACGCCACGCACGAGGCGCGACACACGTGGGATTTCGGCGATCGTGATGGCCAGGATGACGTTGCCGACACTGCCGCGCGTCAACGCCATGAGCGCAATGGCGAGCAGGATCGGCGGTATCGACATCAGCCCGTCCATGACCCGCATCAGGATGCTGTCCGCCCAGCGGACGAAACCCGCGATGAGGCCGATCGCGAGTCCGGCAAGCGAGGCGAGCAGCGCCACTGAAAGGCCAACACTGAGCGAGATCCGCGCTCCATAGAGCACGCGAGAATAGATGTCGCGGCCCAAAAGGTCGCTGCCGAACCAGAAATCCGCAGACGGCGCGCGCGTGCGCTTGGCGGGTGCGAGTGCGGTCGGGTCGACGGTGCCGAGAAAGGGCGCGAAGATTCCGACCAGGACGAGGCAAAGCAGCAAGGCTCCGCCGAACGCGACGGTCGGATGGCTGCGCAGGAAACCCAAGACACCGCGCCGGACCTTCACCGGCAGCAGCAGGTCGGGAAGTTGCGGCGCGACGACAAGGCCGGGCGGCAGCGACGCAGTGCTGGTGGCAGAGACAGTCAATAGCGGATCCTCGGGTCGACCAGGGTGTAGGTGAGGTCAACCAGCAGATTGACCAGCACGTAGACAAAGCTGAACAGGAGGACGATGCCCTGGATGACGGGATAGTCGCGGCGCAGGATGGCGTCGATCGTCAGTCGGCCGAGGCCAGGGATCGCGAACACGCTTTCGGTCACCACCGCGCCGCCGATGAGCAGGGCAATGCCGAGACCGATCACTGTCACGATCGGAACGGCTGCGTTTTTCAGTGCATGAATGAACAGGATGGTGCGCTGTCCGAGGCCCTTCGCGCGGGCGGTGCGGATATAGTCCTGCTGCAGCACCTCGAGCATCGCGGCACGCGTGATGCGCGCGATCAGCGCGATGTAGACAAAGCCGAGCGCAACGGCCGGGAGGATCAGGTTCTCCAGCCATGGCCAGAAGCCATTCGCGAGCGGCGTGTAACCCTGCACGGGAAGCCATTCGAGCTCAAGCGCGAAGACGTAGGCGAGAACGTATCCGACGACAAAGACGGGAAGCGAGAAGCCGAACACGGCAAACGCCATGATGGTGCGGTCCAGCAAGCTGCCTGCCTTCCACGCCGCCACCACGCCGAGCGGCACCGCGACCAGAATGGTCAGGACGAGGGTGATCGCCATCAGCGAGAGCGTTGGCTCGATGCGCTGCGCGATCATCGCGCCGACCGGCAGGTTGGTGAAGATCGAGGTGCCGAGATCGAAGTGCAGGATGCGCCAGAGCCAGGTTCCGAACTGGACCAGAAACGGCCGATCGAGACCAAGGCTTTGGCGAATACGCTCGACATCGGCGGGGCTCGCATTGTCGCCCGCGATCACCGCTGCCGGATCGCCCGGCGCGATATAAAGGAGACTGAAGACGAACAGCGCAACGATCGCCATCACCGGCAAGGTCGCGAGAATGCGCCTGACGATATATGAGAGCATGGCTCACCACACCGTCATGCGGTCTTCGATACGCCCCAGAAGAAGGGCAGGGGTCCTTTCGCGATGCCAGAGATGTTTTTGCGCCAAGCCGTGTAGCTCAGGAAGAACCCGGTCGGTGCATAGATGACGTCCTCGAGTGCAGCGTTGTTGAGGCGATCGACCGTGGCCTTCTCCTCATCGGGAGTCTTGGCGTCGAACCAGGCCGCGACTTCCTTTTCCACTGCCGCGCTCGTTGGCCAGCCGAACCACGCGTTGTCGCCGGTGCCGCGAATGGCGTTGTAGGCGGCGGGATTGATGCAGTCGGCGCCGGAGTGCCAGGTGTGGAACACCTGCCAGCCTCCCTGACCAGGAGGCGTCTTCTGCGCGCGGCGCGAGCCGACCGTGCCCCAATCCGTGGCGATGAAGTCGACATTCATGCCCATCTGCTTCAACAGATCGGCAGTGACATCGCCAAAGGCCTTGGTGATCGGCTGGTCCTGCGCCACCAGGCACGTGACCGGCTGGCCCGAATAGCCACTCTCGGCAAGCAGCTTCTTGGCCGCCGCGAAATCGCGCTTGCCTTTCAGGATAGCGCCGCCTTCCTCGGAGTAGAGCGGCGTATCCGGCGTGAAGAAGCCCGGCAGCGGTTTCCAGAGTGAAGCGTCGTCGCCAACCAGCGCGCGCATGTAGTCTTCCTGACTCAGCGCCGCGAGCACGGCGCGTCGCGCCTTCACATGATTGAACGGCGGATGCAGGTGGTTCATCCGGAACGAACCGATGTTGCCGAGCGGGTCGGCGATGTCGACGCTGATGTTGCGGTTCTTCTTGAGCACCGGCACGAGATCGGTGATCGGATTCTCCCACCAATCGACCTCGCCGTTCTGCAGCGCACCCGCCGCCGTGGCGGGATCCGGCATCACCACCCATTCCACGCGTTCGACCAGCATCTGCTTGCCGCCTGCGAGCCACGACGCTTTCTCCTGCCGCGGCACGTAGTCGGTAAACTTCTCGAACACCGACTTGGCGCCGGGCACCCACTCGTCCTTCACGAACTTCATCGGGCCCGAGCCGGTGTATTCAGCAATCTGCTTGAACGGGTCGGTCTGGGCGAGACGCTCCGGCATGATGAAGGCGCAGGGCGTGCTGTTCTTGCCGAGCGCGAAGAGCATCTTCGGATAAGCCTGCTTCAGCGACCATTTGAAGGTTTTGTCGTCGACCGAAGTGAGCTCGTTCTGGATCGCCTTGAGCATCAGCCCCATGGGATCGCGGGCTGACCAGCGATTAAGGCTCGCCACCGCGTCCCTGGCCAACACCGGCTCGCCGTCGTGGAATCTCAGCCCCGGCCGCAGCCGAAAAGTCCACGTCAACCCGTCGTCGGACACCTCCTCGGCTTCGACCATCTGGCGCTGCGGCTGCAGCTTGTCGTCAATGCCATAGAGCGTATCCCACACCAGCGCGGCTGCGTTACGCACGACATACTGGGTCCCCCAGATCGGATCGAAGTTGGCGAGGTTCGCCTGCGGCACGAAGCGCAAGGTCCGCGCCGCGGCGCCCTGCGAAAGCGCCGGCATCGAAAGCCCACCCGTCGCCGCCAGGCCGCCAAGGCCGGTCAATCCTTTCAACAAAGTCCTGCGATGCATGAAGCTCTCCCGGTCTTAGTTGCTACAGCGGTTCCACCCATTTCATTGGCAAATGAAGCGGCCGGTTCAAACGACCGGCGTCTTTTTCGTGCAAATGATATGCCAGCGCGACGGCCGGCTCCACCGAAAGATCGGATCGCTCAATCCGAAGTTCGCCATACTCTGCAGCGAGCTCGGAGCGAACTTCAGATTCGATCAGGACACTAGTAAGTTTATGATTCTAGTGTCGTTTATGGATCAGAGATTCGCACGACGGACTCGCGGCAACCATGGTGCAAATTTCTGATCCACGACACCAGGCGCATCGTTGCGCGATCACTTTTTTCGGTCCACTTCGGGGTCGGAACACTCAGCCGGCGGCTCGCCCGATATTCGCCACCTGTTTCGGGTGCCACCAGCGGCCGCCAATGACGACTCCTTCGGACACGATCTTGCGGTCGCCGATCAGGTGCTCCTCTGTGACGTCGACATAGTCGAACTGGCCTTGCTTGATCGAGATCAGCGTGGCGTCGCCGACGCTTCCCACCTTGAGGCTGCCGAGTTCAGGACGCCGCAGCGCCATCGCCGCATTGACGGTCGACGCTGCCACCACGTCGGGAAGCGACATGCCCATGCACAAGAATTTCGACATGGTGGTCACTTGATCGAAGGCAGGGCCGTCGATGCACAGCGTGTGAACGTCCGACGAGATGGTGTCGGGATAGAAGCCGTTGGCGAGCATCGCCCGCGCAGTCTTGAAGGCGAACGAGCCCTTGCCGTGGCCGATGTCGAACAATACGCCGCGTTCGCGCGCCTCCAGCACCACCTTTTTCACTGTGCCCTGGCCGGTGGCGGGTGTATTGGGGAACGGCCGGAACGCATGGGTGAGAACGTCGCCTGGCCGCAGAAGGCTGACGACCTCCTCGTAGGTGGGCGGTGGATGGTCGATGTGCGCCATCAGCGGCATTCCGACCTGCTCGGCGACCTCGAGCGCGATTTGCAGCGGCACGATGCCGGAGGTACCTGACGAGCCGCGGCCGACCCGCACCTTGATGCCGACGATGAGATCGCGGTTCTGCTCCGCCACGGCGACGGCGTCGATCGGATTCATCAGCCGGACTTCCTCGCTCTCGCCGACCATCACCCGGTGCGAGAAGCCGTAGATGCCGGCGTGCGAGACATGCAGATAGGCGAGAATGCGGATCTGGCTCCGCTCGATCACGTGTTTGCGAAAGCCCGCGAAATTGCCCGGACCGGCGCTGCCGGTGTCGACCGCGGTCGTGACGCCGGAGGTGCGGCAGAACTCCTCCGCGTCGATGCCAAGCGAGGTGCCGCCCCAATAGACATGGGTGTGCAGATCGATCAAACCCGGCGTGACGATATAGCCCGACACGTCGCGCACGTCGGTTGTCGGATCAGCCTTGAGCGCGTCTCCGATCATCGCCACCTTGCCGGCGGCGAAGGCGACATTTGTCACCGCGTCGAGCTTCTGGGACGGGTCGATGACGCGGCCGCCGCGGAGAATCAGGTCGAAAGGCATTGCTGTCTCCAGATGTGGCAGAAGGAAGCAATGAAGCGTGTCAATTGCGCGGCACCGCGCCTGCCGACCAGCGTGTTCAGCGGCGACGCAGGGGGCGGGATCAGGGTCATTGATATTTTCCCTGATTGTTACCTGATGCGCAACAAGCACGCGGCGTTCGGGCACACAATGTCGGCGTCTGCGAACACGGCCAGGTGACCCGGTGCCTCCTCGAGGCCGGCGAGCTTGAGGGCCGCGTACCGCGCCGCGCGTTCGCCGGAATAAGAATGCAACGCATCGGCGTTGCAGGACTTGAAGTCGACGATCACGGCGCGACGTCTCGCTAGGTCCTCAACGACCACGAACCGCCAAGGCTGGCTCAGGCCGACCGACGGGGAAAGACAGGCGATCTCGATCAGCTGTTCCATTGCGCCATCCGGGAGTGGATCGCGACGAAATCGCCGGACATCGCGGCGCCGCACGAACAGCTCATGAAGTTGCCGACGAAAAGCCTTGTCGAATGAGACCATCGGAGTCGTTGCCACGTTTGCATTCTCACGCTGACGGGACGCACGAGCGCTCCTGCCACGAAACTCTTTATCGAGCGGCCCCTCAGGTCACAGACCGTTAGCTGGATCTGATGACGACAGTGCTGTACCCGACATCGCGCACCTATCACTCTCCGCGTGCTGGCAATAGCGAAACAAGTAAACCTCTGAGCAGGCGCGCTCCGCGCCGGGCGCGCGAAGCCTTGGCGAATTGCTCCTTCTTTCCGCCGATAACGAGCGTCTCATCAGCGTGACATACTTCGTTCGTGCTGCTGATCCAGTCGCCTTACGTCTGCTGGCCCGCGACGGACATGGGCGCAATCAGGTTTTCGCGAGTTCTCCACCACACCATTCGCTTCGCCCCGTGGAAGCTGATCGCGAGCCGCCTTGGCGATTTAGCGAGCATGCCGACACCGCCGGTGCCAATGCGTGAGGATACACGCCCTGGCGTCGACTTGCGCGACCTGGGCCTTCTCCAAGAAAAAAGCCCGGCGAGTGCCGGGCTTCTTCCTCATCTACCCAAGGGGGCAAAATTACTTCTGTTGTGCTGGCTTCTCGGAGGCGGGCTTGCTGTCCCCCTGGTTCTGCTGAGGGGCCGGCTTATTCTCAACCGCCGGCGAGGTCTGGGGGGCTTCTTTGGAAAGATCTTTATTATCGGTCATAGTATTTCCCTTCCGGAAATACCCAGAAAATATTTTCCAGGTACTGGGGAATGTGGTAATTCTCTTGCGAGATACAAGTAAATACCAAAAAATACTTGCACAAATATTCGCGAAATCGCGCTTCGGTCGAAAATTTTGACTCGCTACTTTTCCGTTTGCGGCACATTGTGAATCATCGCCGTTCCACATGAGGTATCTTCCGGCGACTGAGAGACCGGTTGCGCTCCCGCCAAACGAAGGGAGCTGCGTGTGAAAAACGATACGCCCCACTTCTTTCTTTCCCCTGCCGAGTTGGACAACCGCTCGAGCGAGAGTCATGCGCTCGCGAAACTACTTCCGCCCGGCAAGACTCGGGATCGCATCCTGAAGGCAGCTCGCCAAGACGAGGCGATGGCCGAGATGAAGCGCCGCGTCGCCAAGGGCGGCGATGCTGCTGCTTGACAGTCGCCGCGGAGAACCAAGTACGAAGAGCTGTCGCTTCGCAAGACGGTCCGGCGGGCCGGACTGCGGACGGTCGGTCGACTGGTCGCTCGGAACTGGAGCTGCGGCACGCCGGAGATGATGCGTTGCTGAACTGCAATCGCCAAACAGGAGGACGATATGGCCAAAGGCAAGATGAAGGGAAACAAGGAAGCCAAGAAGCCGAAAGCCGATAAGCCTAAAGGCTCCGGTTCGGCCTACAAGCAAGCGCAGAGCAAAGCTGGTGCAAGTACAACCCCGTTCATCAGGAAAGCCCAGTTGGGGTGACTGGCTTGCAGAAAGGATGGCAAGTATCCCGCGCCCCCCGAGCGCAGGGCGGAGCGGTCTAAGCCCGGGCTTCTTCTGCCCAGACGCGGAAAGTCGACAGGGTGCCAGGACCGAAAATGTGAGTCAGCGGCACATCAGCAGCGTCGCGGCCGTACGCGATCAGGATGCGACCGATCCGTGGGGCATTATTGCGCGGGTCGAATGCATGCCATCGGTCGCCGAGATAAACTTCGATCCATGCGGCAAAATCCATCGGTGGGTACGGCGGCGGAAGGCCGATGTCGGTGATGTAGCCGGTGCAATAACGCGCCGGGATGTTCAGGCAGCGGCAAAAGGTTACCGCAAGATGCGCGAAGTCGCGGCAAACTCCGTGGCGTTGCTGGAACGTCTCGAACGCGGTGCGGGTGGGACGGGAATGCTCGTATCCGAAGGTGATGTGATTGTGCACGAAGTCGCAGATTGCCTGAACCCGCGGCCTGCCGAGCGGTGTCGGTCCGAACAGACGCCAAGCCTCGTCGGATAGTAGATCGGTCTCGCAATAGCGGCTGCCCAGCAGAAACAAGAGTGTGTCCGCCGGAAGGTGTTGAATCTGGTGCTGCCGGGCGTCCGGCTCGATCGAGTCCGGGTTTCCCGTATCACGAATGACAGCATCGGTCCCGAGAGTGAACCGGCCGGCAGGGGCGACAAGGCGGCTGCACCAATTGCCAAAGCTATCGCGATAGCCCTCGACAGGCACGGACGGCGTCGTGGTCAGGTAGTCCGGACGCTCAAGCTCGGAGACGCGCGTGAAGTGCACGTTCAACGCTGCGATCATCGGCGTGGTTCGCGGAAAGTCGAAGCTCAGCTCGCAACCGATATGGATACGCATCAAGATGTCCGTCCCTGGAGTGGCCGCAGAACGCAACGCCCCGGGACTTAACCACAGCCCCGGTCGTCCGGCGTGTCCTAATTTTCGCCACCCGTCTGCGCGGCCCGTCGGCACTGTTCCGGCGTCGGAGGTCTTTGCTCCGTCCTGACCAGCCGACCTCGACCAGCCCTGGCCTCGCGCAGGACCAACCGGCGATCCAGCGCGTCAAGTTCGAAGATCTCGGCCCGTTCGGCATCGCCGTCGAATTCGCGCCAGGCGTTGGCGGCAATCCAGCGCAGGGCCTGTGCGATATCGGCAAACGGCGGAGCGATACTCGGCTCTTCGAACCCGCAACGCACCTTGACGACATACATTGCGCAACCTGCCTTCCGGCAACTGCCGGCTCACATCCGGAGACGGCAGTCAGCTCGTTATGAACTTAATGCTCACCGCACAAGGCAAGGCGGTGCGAAATACTTTAGTTCTTACAAAGAAACATCTGGCTATTGGCCGCGAACAAGCGCACACGTCTAATGTGTTCGACTGCAATGACAAGATCGCCCCCGTAACTGACGATCCGGTCGATCTCGACAAGCATCGCGGCATGGCCGCGCAGAAGGCGACCGATGTTCGCCGATTGCTTCTTGATGTCGAGGCCAACAGTCAGATGCTACGCAAGCGGCAGAGCGAGCTGGAGGCTCAGTTGCTGGCACTACCGGCGGCATGTTGGCCCGAAGCCGCGGTCAAGGTGCGCTATCTTCTGACGCACTACCAGCAGGCACTCGGCCGTGAGGACACCCTGCATCACCGCCTGGTTGAGGCTGTGCTGGCAGATCTTAATCGATTGCTGGGAGACGCCTGAGCTCATTCCGTCCGCAGCGCTCGGTTTTCGTGTGTTGCTTGATTTCATGCGCACTCCGCACATGCGGCACAACAGAAAGATCGACATGACCAATCTCTCGCCGCGCCACGTCCAGCTCGAAGAGGCCCTTCGCCTCGGCGTGGAGTCGGGGTGGTACAGCACCAAAGTTAGCGGAACGTTCGTGACCGGTCCGCATGCGACGCGGCAAGAGTGTTCCTTGAAGATTGCCGAGCTCAATCCGCCGCCGTCGAAACGAAAGCTGAAAGAAGCGCGTGCAGATCACGCGGTTGAGAGTTCCGAATCTCAGGTGAAGGCTTGACGCCACGCGGCACGCCGTCCTGCATCGGCCGGTTCAGCGAACGTTCAGCCAAACCGGCAACTCCGAGAGACTGCAATGCGCAGGAAGGCATGTCTTGACCACAGAATGCGTCCGTCACATTCAGCGTGTGTCTACGTGCCTCAAATGCCATCGATATCTTTTCCGGGGGAGTAATCTCGGCAGGTTTCCATGCCGCGCCAGGTCAGCGAGATGACAGAACCACAGAAGGGCGTGATCGTGTCGGCGAACTTGCGCGCGAATGCCTTCCCGAAGGAAGGATTTTCGATGGTGGTGGATGGTAAGTTCAAGCAGCACTTCGCCACGTTGGAAGACGCGCAGAAAGCCGCGATAAGCCTGAAGACCAAGTGCGCGACGTCATCACAACCGCACGTAGTCCTGTAAACCTGCCTGATTAGCTGCGCGAACATTTGGGCGTGTGTTCAGCGCCGAGAAGCCATGCCGAATTTTCCAGGGCCCGTTAGGGGAAATCGATAGCTATTGGCCAGCATTGGGCGCACAATCGCAGCGAAGGCCTGATCGGCGGTCGGCAATGACGGGTCAGACTGAGCACTATTCGCCGCCGAACGAAAGACCCCATGACACGAGAAACGATTTACCTCGTGCAGGCCTTTACCGCGGGCAAGGGAGAAAGTCTGAAGGGCGATCCGCCGATTTCCTGCAAATCTGCTGAAGGTGCACAGCGGACAGCGAAGAGACTTGCGTCGAGCAAAGTCGGTGTTGTCGCGTTCTCCTCGTCGGGAGATCCGGAAATGGGTGATTATGACGATGAGCCGACGGTCATTCTCAGGATTGGCCGATTGCCCGCTGCATTCGAATAACCGACCATCGCCTTGCAACACAGCCGAAGGGCGCTTGCGAGGAAATTTCTGCAACACCGAGGATGTGCATCCTCCCCGTATCGACACTTGATGGCCTTTCGAACAAGCGCAGGGAGGACCGATGCCCTTGATATTTCCAAACGAGAGCCGAAGCTACGATTCCGCTCGGGGAGCAGTCCGATTCTGGGGTTACCAGAGCTCAATGGAGTTCTCATTCTTTGTGACAACAGGCGCCCTCAAGAAAGTTCAGCCAGATATGGCGCCCGATGAAGCCGGTTTCCTCGATGCCTTCGACACCAATCGCGATCGGATCTGCGCGATCGCTGCTGTGGTGTACGCGCGAGGTCGCAAAGGCTCGTACGAACTGGTCTCATCAGACTTCTAGCGCGACCGGTACGCGCGGGCGCGAAGAAGGATTCGTTTGAAGACGTCCATCTCCGTGTGGGCTTCGTTGACCCCAGCCTCTCCGAAGACGATGTCGCACGCCATCAGCTCAACCGTCCTTGTAGTAATAGCTGTACCCGTTGAGGGCGGGCGCGCCGCCAAGGTGGGCATAGAGGATCCGCGAGCTCTCGGGGAAGAACCCCTTGCGCGCCAGATCGATCATGCCTTGCATCGATTTGCCTTCGTACACCGGATCGGTGATCATCGCCTCGGTTCGGGCGGCGAGGCGGATCGCCTCGTTGGTGGCGTCGGAGGGCACGCCATAGGCTGGATAAGCGTAGTCCGGATTGATGACGATCTCGTCCTCACGAACAGCGCGGCCCAGTTCGACAAGCGCGGCGGTGTCGTCGACGATCCGGCGCACCTGCGCGCGGGTCTGCGCGATCGTTCCGGATGCATCGATGCCGATGACGCGCTCGGCCCGCTTCTGGGCGGCGAAGCCGACGATCATGCCGGCCTGCGTCGAGCCCGTGACGACGCAGACGATGACGTAGTCGAAGGCGAAGCCAAGCTTGTCTTCCTGTTCGGCAACTTCCTCAGCGAAGCCGACATAGCCGAGCGCGCCATACTTGTGCATCGAGGCGCCGGCCGGGATCGGGTAGGGCTTTCCGCCAGCGTCCTTGACCGACTGGATGGCGTTTTCCCAGCTCTCGCGGATGCCGATGTCGAAGCCCGCATCGACCAGACGGCTGTCGGCCCCCATGAGTCGTGTCATCAGGATGTTGCCGACGCGATCATAGACCGCGTCATGGTGCGGAACCCATTTTTCCTGGACCACCACGCATTTCAGCCCAAGCTTCGCGGCGGTCGCGGCGACCATGCGCGTGTGGTTCGACTGGACGCCGCCGATTGAAACCAGCGTATCGGCACCCGAAGCGATCACATCCGGCACGATGTATTCCAGCTTCCGGAGCTTGTTCCCGCCCATGGCGAGCCCCGAATTGCAGTCGTCGCGCTTGGCGTAGATCTGGACCTTGCCGCCGAGTGCTTCGGACAGCCGCGGCAGATGCTCGATTGGCGTCGGGCCGAATGTCAGCGGGTATCGTTTGAACTTCTGCAAGAGTGACAATGGCTGCCTCCGTCAACGTTTGATGGGCGGAGAATAAGACATTGCCGGCGAAAGGTGCTCTCCAACTCAGGCTGCTTCCTTCCGGATTGCTTCGCCATGACGTATGTTTGGCAATCATCTGCGTCATGATGGCGGGAAAATATGGAAGATTCTTTCATCATCGCTCTGGATCGGACCGACATCAGGATCTTGCGGGTGCTGCAGGCCGAAGGACGGCTGACGAATGCTGAACTTGCCGTCCGGGTGAACGTCAGCCCCGCCACGTGCCACCGGCGAACGCAGCGCCTGCTCGACGAAGGCTGCATCACCGGCGTCCGGGCGGAGATCGCGCCGGCGGCCGTCGGTCTCGGTGCGCTCGTCATGGTGGGCGTGGTGCTCGATCGGTCCACGCCGGAGAGCTTCGGCGCGTTCGAGGAGGCTGTTCTCAAGCTGAAGGAGGTCCTCGACTGCAACCTCGTGGCGGGCGATTTCGACTATCTGCTGAAGATCCGTGTCCGCGACATGGCCGACTTCAACAAGCTGCACGGCCAGAAGCTGATCGCCCTGCCGGGCGTCAGACAAACTCGAACCTTCTTCGTTATGAAGGAGGTCAAGGAGAATGCGCGACTGCCGTTCTGATGGCAGCCGGTCATTGCTGTACGCGCTCAGATGCGATGGCGCCGGACGTCAATCCAGCAATGAGAGCGGGATGGTTGTCGGTCCGGACAGAATATGTGTCTCTATCGGACTAGTGTCCCGAATCCGAAGTTCGCCGTACTTTGCAGCGAGCTCAGAGCGAACTTCGGATTCGATCAGGACACTAGCAAGTTTATGATTCTAGTGTCGTTTAT
>NZ_JAVIFX010000013.1 GCF_031157255.1 Bradyrhizobium sp. LHD-71
ATTGGCCGCTGTACGAGGATCATTGGATTTCCGCCGGACATGATCAGCGACTGGCGAAAAGCTTGCTCCAATTGCGGTGTCAGGACGAGTGCGAAAGCAAATGGCGCGAGTTCGTAGGCGAGCTTGCGCAACACGTAGCCGACTACACCGAAGCCAAGCATGATCCACAGGTCGAAGATGTTCTTGTTTGCCGAGTAGGACCCGACGACAGCGAGCAGAAGAATAAGCGGAAATAGGATGCGATAGGGCACGCGTAACAGCTGCACCCATAAACCGATAAGCGGCAGGTTGAGTATCAGGAGCATGACGTTGCCGAGATACATGCTCGCGATCACACCCCAGAAGATATCCGGATGCTGCGAGGCCAGGAGGGGGCCTGGTGTTACGTTCTGAATAATCAGCGCGCCAAGCAGAAGAGCCGTGACCGAATTGCTGGGAAGGCCAAGCGACAGCAGCGGGATCATTCCGCCGGCAACCGCCGAATTGTTCGCCGACTCCGGCCCGGCGACGCCTTCGATAGCGCCTTTGCCGAAGCGCTTGGGTTCTTTGGCGGCCCGGCGTTCCAAGGCATAAGAGACAAATGACGCTGTGACCGGACTGCCGCCCGGGAGGATGCCGATTCCGAATCCGAGAAAGCTGCCTCTCAGAATGGCCTTCCACGACTGAGCCCAGTCCTCGAGCGTCGGCAGCAGGCCGATGATCTTGTCGGTAATAGTCTTGCGCGCCGACGGATGCTCCAGGTTCAGCAGGATCTCGGAAACACCAAAAAGGCCTATGACGACGGGAACGAGATCAAACCCGTTGGTGAGGTTCGTAAATCCGAACGTAAATCGGTCCTCCCCACTGACTTGATCGATGCCAATGCAGGCGCAGAAGACGCCGAGGGCCATGACGATGAAGCCCTTAGCCGCTGAACCCTGCACCATGAAAATCGTGGCGATAAATCCGAGCAGGATGACCGCGAAGTTCTCCGGCGGGCCGAAGTGCAAGGCGACGGAGGTCAAGGATGGCGAGAACAGCGTGAGTCCCACGACGCTCAGCGTTCCAGCCACGAACGAGCCGATCGCTGCCATGCCCAATGCCGCTCCCGCACGTCCCTGTCGTGCGAGCGCGTGGCCGTCGAGGCATGTCACGACCGATGCCGCTTCACCCGGAATATTCACAAGAATCGAGGTGGTGGATCCGCCGTACATCGCGCCGTAGAAGATGCCGGCCAGCATGGCGATGGCGCCAACCGGCGGCAGAACGAATGTGATCGGCAGCAGCACTGACAGCGCAGCAAGTGGACCAACCCCTGGGAGAACGCCGATCAAAGTGCCGACGAGGCAGCCGATAAAGCAATAGAAGAGGTTGCTGGGCTCGAGAATGATGGCGAAGCCATGCATGAGGCCCTGGAGTATGTCCATGGTCGGTCTCAGAAACCTAGCGGCCCGCGCGGCAGTGTACTTGCCAGCAGGCGCGTAAACAGGAAGTACACACCGATCGTTGCTATGGCCGAGGTCAGTAGGGCCGACCACCAGCTCTTGCGTTCGACAGCCTGTATCAACAGGATGACGATGGGAAAGACGGTCAGGATGAAGCCCAAGCGCGGCATGAGCAGCGTGATTGCAGCAAGTCCACCGGCGATGGTTGCCATACGCATCCATCCGCCTCGCGAAGGCCAATCAACCGGCGACGGTGCAGTGGGGCGGAGAAGAAGGAGCAGACCGCAACACGCCACCACGAGACCTGCCACCATCGGGACAAGGCCGCCTCCGGGACCCATAGCTGTCATGATGGTGTAACGTGGAGCGACTGCGACAATCGCGATTCCCACCACGATCCAGATAACGTTGAGCGCCCGTTCTGCCACGGCAATACCTCTAGATCAGCGCGGGCGATCCGATCGCGCGTCCGGCGGCATGTGCCTCGACGAGCGCCTGCGGCAGACGTCGCGGAGAAAACGCATCCCCGATCGTCCGAATTCTGATTTTTTCCACCCCCGCATCCTGCAGTTCGTCTGCCAGCGATCCGTTCGGATCTGCTGATCCCACCCACACAATGGCTGCGACGTTTTCCACCACCTCTTCGCGCTGGGTCAGGTAGTGAGACAGAATTGCCCCGCCATTGGAAGTCCTGGCTACATACGTGCTCGACTTCAGGGCGGCGCCGTGCTTGTCCATCTCCCGCAACATGGCGATGCGAGAGACGATCGGTATCTCGCGGAATACTTCGAAGAAGCGGGTCGTAATCGTCAGCTGTTTGCCTGATGCGGCCAGACTCTCCGCCATGGCAGCGCTCCAGTAATAACCATCGTCATCCATCATGATGACGTTGCGTCCATCGCGTCCCCTGAGGTCGACACTTTCATTCCCCGTCAACACGGGAACCGATCCGTCTCCGGGTATGTCCGGTACGGTTGGCGTTGCTCCGGTCGCAATGATGATCTCGTCGGGCTGCTCGGCCAGGATGCTCTCCACCGTGCCCCGCGCGTCAAGCTTAATGCTGACGCCGGCCTTCCTGGCTTGCGGAATGAGAAAATCGAACAGGTGTTTCATCTCTTCATAATGAGAGACGTTGTGGACATGCTTTAGTCGGCCGCCGAGTTCGGATTCCGCCTCAAGCAACGTAACCTTGTGGCCACGTAGGGCCGCGACGCGCGCGGCCTCCAGCCCGGCTGGCCCGCCGCCGACCACCACCACGTGGCGGGCACTTTCGGCGCGCACAAGCTTCTTGAACTGGTATTCCCTGCCGGCAACGGGATTTGTCGCGCAGGCAATCGGTTCGCCGCCAGAGATCCAGCCCCAGCATTGGTTGCAGGCGATACAACGCCGGATGCTGTCGGCTTCATTTCGACGGGCCTTGTTTGGCCATTCCGGGTCGACAAGCAAAGCGCGGCACATGCCAATCATGTCTGCTTCGCCGCCAGCGAGTACGCGTTCTGCTTCTTCCGGTCCCTGGATACGGGTGCTCGCGATAACCTTGACGTTACGGACGGCCGGCTTGAACCGGGCCTGGATGTCCCGAAATGCGAGGATGGGCCAGTGACGGTCCGGCAGATGGGTTTCGATCGTGTTGAAATTCCCCTGGCTGAGCGAGAGATAATCTAGATGGCCGTCAGCGGTGAGCGATTGTGCGATCTCAAGTGTCTGATCGATCGTGAGCCCGCCTTCTGTGAACTCCTCAACCCCTAATCGATATCCAACGATCGTGCGCTGGCCGAGCCGCTGCCTCACTCCTTCGATGATCTCAAGTGGGAAGCGCAGCCGGTTCTCTGCGCTGCCGCCGTATTCGTCCGTGCGACGGTTGGAGAACGGTGAAACGAATTGTTGAATGAGGTGCCCCTGTGCACCGTGAATTTCCACGCCGTCCAGGCCTGCTTCCATGCAGTGTACGGCGCACGACACGTACTGCTCAATCAGCTCCCGGACTTCACGCTTTGAGAGTGCGTGCGGAACACCACCGCTGCGCGGGCAGGCGACGGCTGACGGGCCGACCAGGTGCGGAACCACACGTGATGCAAGATGCTGGCGGCCACCGTGGTTGAGCTGACCGATCAAGAGCGCACCTTCCGCATGGCATACGTCGGCGAGCTTGCGTAGCCCCTCAATAGCCGGCCGGTCGTGAACCACGAGAGCTCCCGGACCGTATGCTTCCTGCGGTGAGATTCGCAGCGCTTCCGTGACGATGGTGCCGACACCGCCTTTCGCCAACGTCCGATAGAATTCCACGAGCCGCTCGCCGACACGATTGCGATCGGCAAGGTTGGCTGTCGTCGCCACCCTCATGATGCGATTCTTGACTTCGCGTCGCCCAAGCGAGATTGGCTCGAACAAGTGCGGGAAGGGGCCAGTCATCAGTGTCGTCCTTCAGAACTCTGGTACCGGATTCCGTCTCGAACCTTCTTGTGGGGGCACGCGTCGAGCACGGGTGTTGCGGAAAACCGTGTTCAATTCGGTCTGCGGAACTGGTCCCGAAAAGGATCCCACTCGGCGGCACCAACGCGCGCAAAGCCCTCGCGGATAGACATGTCCTTGGGAAGTGCAGGGTGGGCGTTCTCGCGCTTCAGGCCTTCGAGCATGTGATCGCAGATGCCGATCACCGCCTTGAACAGCATCCCAGGCAAGATCGTGAGCTTGTATCCGAATTTCTCGGCGTCCTTGAGCGGCACATCCGGGGTCTTGCCTTTCCAGACCACATTGAGCAGGCAGGGCCCCTTCACCAGCTTCGGCACTGCGGCTATTTCCTCCACAGTCTGCGGCGCCTCGACGAAGGCCATGTCAGCGCCGGCGTCGAGCGATGCATTGGCTCGCTTGACGGCCTCCTCCAAACCGAGCACGGCACGGGAGTCGGTGCGCGCGATAATGAGGAAGTCGGGGTCGGTCCTCGCAGAGACGGCAGCTCGAATTTTGGCGATGTAATCGTCAAGCGAGATGATTTCTTTGTTGTCGAGATGTCCGCACCGCTTTGGAAAGCCTTGGTCCTCGATGTGGACGCCAGACACGCCGTGCTTCTGATACTCCCGGATCGTGCGAATGACGTTCAGTTCGTTGCCATAGCCGGTGTCGGCGTCGGCGATCAGCGGAATGCTCAGGACGCTCGCCATGCGGCCCGCATTCGCGACCATTTCTGTCATCGTGATCAGCCCGTAATCGGGAAAGCCGAGAGTTGCGGCGGTTCCCGCGCCTGTCATATAGGCGGCTTGAAAGCCGGCTTGTTCGATCGTTCGTGCGCTGATGCATTCGAATGCGCCGGGCACGACCAGCATCTTGTTCTGCCGTAGCAACTCGCGCAGATCTCCAGACTTGCTCATCTCGTATCTCCAGTCTCTGTGGTTGGATTATGCCAATTGAGGTGGGCGCCACGTTTCGGGGTTGATCGATCGCTTGCGAAACTCTCCAGCGCGGTCGACAAAATGACAGGCCGCCACATGTCCTGGCGATATCTCGACTTCTGGCGGAGTCTCCACCGCGCATTGCGCGGTCGCAAACGGGCAGCGTTGATGAAACCGGCATCCGGTAGGTGGGTTCAACAGATCCGGTGGCGCGCCTGGAATCGAGATCAGTTCACGGCGGCGGTCGTCGAACTCGGGAAACGCCGCGCACAGACCCATCGTGTACGGATGATGCGGCTCGCGGAACACGCGTTCGTCGCCGTATTCCATGATACGGCCAGCATACATGACGGCGATCTTGTCGCAATTCTCCGCGACGACCGCCATGTCGTGGGTAATCAGCAGCATGGATTTGCGGAGCCGCTCGTGAATCTCCTTCATACGGCGCATGATCTGGTCCTGGACGATGACGTCGAGCCCCGTGGTTGGCTCATCGGCAACGATCAGCGCGGGGTCGAGCACCATCGACATTGCGATCATTGCCCGCTGCCGCATGCCTCCGGAGAACTGATGTGGGTAGTCCTTCAGACGTACCTTCGACAAACCAACAAGTGCGAACAGCTCCTCGACGCGTCGGTCGCGCTCAGCTGCCGGCAGCTGCCGATGGCTTTCGATAGCTTCGCGGATCTGCTGGCCGATCGTATAAACGGGATCGAAGCCGTTCATCGCGCTCTGCGGCACCAGTGAGATACCGGTCCAGCGGATCTTTCGGAAATCGGCCTGACTGAGATTAACCAGCGACGTGTTCTTGAACTTGACAGTTCCCGACACGCGCGCCCCCTCCGGGAGGATGCCAAGTAACGCCTTCGCGATCGTCGATTTGCCGCAACCCGATTCGCCGACAAGGCCAAGATACTCGCCGGGCTCGATCGTGAACGAGATGCCATCGACAGCCTTCGCCTCGCCGCGAGAGGTCCGGTAACCGATCGACAGATTTCTGACGTCGAGAAGAGCGGTCATCTTCAAAGGTTCCGCAGTCTCGGGTTCAGGATTTCCTCGTACGCCCGCGAGATGACGAAAATCGACATGACGAAGATCGAGAGCGCGAGACCGGGTGGAAGCACCCACCACCAGGCAGTACGCATGGCGCCGGCCTTGAATGCATCGTTGAGCATGCGACCCCAGCTGAGCGCGTGTACATCGCCGAAGCCGAGGAACGACAACGCGGCCTCAAGCATGACGCCGGCCTGAACTCCGATGGCGATGTAGAGAAAGCTGAGCGGCAGCACATTTGGCGCGATGTGTCGAAACAGGATATTGAAGTGTCCAGCGCCTGCTGCCTTGGCCGCCCAGACGAACGGCCGGGTCTTCAGCGTCAGGACTTGCGCACGTATCACTCGCGCCGTGGTGCGCCATAGAAAGAAAATCACCAACGCGATGATCAGCGCCAGACTTGGCGAGGCGATCGAGATGACAACCATCGCGAAGGGCAGGAAGGGGATTCCGAACGCGACGTCCGTCGCGCGCATCATCACCTCGTCCGTCCAGCCACCGAAATATCCGGATACAAGGCCGACGATCGTTCCGAGAAGCACGCTTCCAAGCGCCGATATCAGTCCGACCATCAGGGCCACACGTGCGCCCCAGATCAATTGACTGAAGACGTCCATGCCCTGGTTGGTCGTCCCCATCCAGTTCACGGGTGTTGGTGGCGATAGCCGCACCACGCCGCCGTTCGCGCCGCGCACAACCTCAAACGCACCGTAGGGCGCGATCAGCGGCGCGAAGCACGCTGCCAGCACGATGACGGCAACGAGCGCCAGACCGATCAGAGCAGACGGATATCGTCGAAAGACCCTCATGCTCTGCAGTCCGCGCCCGATCGATGCTGCGACGGCGCCAGCGGCCCCTTTAGGCCAAGCCTGATTGATGCGGGACTCAACTCTCGGAAAGTCGGTCATTGAGGGGCCCTACGCATATGTCACTCGGGGATCGATTAGGCCGTAAAGCAGGTCGGCGACGAAATTGAACGCCAGCGTTGCCAGCGCCATGACATAGAGTGCCGCCTGCGCGACCGGATAATCGAGATCGCCGAGCGAATGCACCAGTTCACGGCCAATGCCGGGCCAGGCGAAAATGGTTTCGAGCAGTACCTGCCCCTGAAACAGCGCGCCGGTCATGACAGCGATGTATGTGACCAGCGGGAGTAGGGCGTTGCGCGTTGCGTGCATAACGATACCGCTCTCCGGCAGGCCCTTTGCACGAAGAATATCAAGGAAGTCGCTGCCCTTCACCTCCAGCATCGACGAACGCAGTAACAGGATTGGCCCGGTAATCTCGCGGCTGACAAGAACGAGCCCGGGCAGCAGAAGATGCATCCAGTAGTCTTGCGATGTCAGTGTCGGCCAGAATCCTTCGACCCCGCCCGGTGAAACCATGCCACCGGGAGGTAGCCAGCGGAGCTGATAAGAGAACACCATCAGCGCGAGAATGCCGACGAAGAACGACGGCACCGAATGCAGGAACAGCGAAATGCCGACGGTCGCATGTTCGAATGCGCTCCCGCGCTTCCATCCGGCGACCGCGCCGATCCACGTCCCGAATACGATCGATACGATCAGAGCCGGTACGATCATCAGGCAGGTATTGCTGATCTTGGAGCCGATGATTTCGCTCACCGGCTCGCTCTGGAAGAACGAGCGCCCGAAATCGAACGTCAGCATGTTCCAGAGGTACCGGACATATCGCAGCCAGAGCGGGTCGCTGAGCCCCCAGAGCGCTTTCTGCCGGTCGATCATGTCCTGTGAGAAATTGCTGTCGATGAACATCATGGTCGGATCGCCGGGCAGCAACTGAAACAGCGCGAACATGATGGTGAGAATGCACCAGATCACGAATGCAAGCAGCATCAGCCGCCGCAGCACGTAATTCCGAAAGCCGTTCATGCAGCCGTTCCTGCTCGCGTGTTGCGACTAGCTGAACATCTTGAGGCCGCCCCAGGTGTATCCTTCCTTGACGACCCGGTTCACGCGATCGCGAAAGCCCTTGTTGTCGGCTGGTGGATAGAGCAGGCGGCCATCGCTTCCCCAGGTGTAGCCGGCCGCCTGCAGGATATCCTTCGCCTTCTTGAGATCGAATTCGGGTATCGCGGGCACGTCAGGATTGTTCCATGGGCTGCCTTCGACGAGAAAGCTGTTGGATTTCGGCAAGCGTCCTGCGCCTTCCCACGGGACATTGACCAGGAACGCACGATCGATCGAGTGCTGCCACGCCCGGCGGAACTCGTAATCGCGCCACGGCAGCCACGGCATGCGAACGACGCCATGATACCAGTTGATGTCGTCGGTCTTGACGATCTTCACATGCGGCATGGCCTCCGCCTGCTTCACCTGGCTTGGCTTCAGGCTGATGACGCTCGACTCAATGAAATCGATCTCCTGGCTTTCGAGACGGCCGAGCAGGCCGTCGAGTGTCGGCGTCGCGACGATCCAGATCTCATTGATGCTGGGCTTGGAGAAGTGCTTCTTGTTGGTCGTCAGCTGAAGCTCAGTGTCCTTGCGATGGCGGCCAAACATGAAGGGGCCGCTGCCGATCGGCTTGTCGATGCGGAGCTGGCGCGGGTCGTCGGCGATCTTCTGCTCTTGCATGATGTTGCCCCAGATGTGCTGCGGCAGAATCACATTGAGCTGCAGGAAATAGCTTTCGAATTGCGCGTAAGGCTCCTTGAACTTGACACGGATGATACGCGCACCCTCATCGGTGATTTCGGTGCTGGCCAGGAAGCGGTTGGCGGTCCAGAAAATACCGCGCTCGTGCTTGCGCATGAAATCGAAGGTGAACTGCAGATCGCGAATGGTCACCAGTTTGCCGTCATGGAACTGCATGCCATCGCGCAACTTGATGTCCCAGGTGCGATCATCGATCTGCTTCCACGACTCGAGCGCCCAGGGAATCGTGTTGAGATTTTCGTCGAAGTAAGCAAGGCGGTCGTAGATCATACGACCGATCGAGCGCATGTTGTTGCCGGCAGCGATAATGTTGGTCGTCTCGAGCAGCGCCGTCATGCCGACGCGTACGCTTTTCTTGGCGCCTTTCGGCTTCATGCCGATAAAGCTCTGGATGGCGTTGAAGTTGGAGATGCCAAACCCGCGCACGCGCACCACATTGTCCCAGTCCGCGGCGTTATAGGCCTCGATAATGGCCGGGCCCCAGCCGAACTGGCAGGTATACAGATCGTCGCAAAGAATTTTTTGGGCGTCCTTGACGTATTTGAGGCGCATGTCCTTGTCGCTCTCCGACGTCTGCAGGTCTATCAGCTTGTCATACTGTTCGTTCACCCATTCGCCATAGTTGCGCCGGTCGAATCCGTAGGCGCGCGAGACCAACCATTCAGCGGGATCGATGCGCTCGGGCCGCAGGATCGAGGGATGGACCTCAATGTCTCCGTGCTGGTGCTTGTTGATCAGTTCCAGCCAGCGGGCCTGCGAGGCCTGTTCGACTTGATAGCGAATGCCGATCTCCTTGGCGTCGGTCGACCATTTCCGAAATGCATCGACCGTGTCCGGCGCGTCTGCTGGAACGACGACCCGAATGTCATGGACCGGCTGACCAGGTGTAGGCCATTTCAGACGCGCGCGGGCCTCCTTCGCCCAAACGTCGTCCTTGAAGTAGAAGCCCGAGATGTTGTCGTACATTCTTGCATAGCTGGGATTCGCTAGACTAAACGCCTCCTCCTGCGCTGTGGCTGTCGACGGCCACGAGGGCAGCGCCATGCTGCCCCCAAGGACCGACATCAATTGAAGCAGGGAACGGCGGTCCATTGGACACTTCTCGCGATCTCTCGCCATCAGATCCTCCCTAGGCTTTGTTTGTTTATTATTGGAGCTTACTCGGCGGCTCGCTGCTCGACCGCGCCGGAGTGCCCGACCCGTGGATCGTAGACGCCAAGCGACTTATCGTAGCGAGCCAATTTTTCCGGCGACAGATATTTCTGTTCGAGTTCCGTAACCTTCGGGAATCCTGTGAGATCGAAGACGCCGAAGCCGCCGAGCGGATGGTTTTTGTACCTGTCCGCGAACTCATTAAAGGCGTCGGAACCGCGCGTGGCGTAGTCCTTGAGGAAATCATACATCAGCACCGCGCCGATCTTCGTGATGTGCACGCCGACCGTGCAGACGCCGAATTCCTTCATCTCCTCGGTGGTCACAGCTGGATTGATCGCGTAAGGGGTGACCTTGAGCAGCGCATCCGGAAAAGCTTCGCGTACGGCTCTGATTTCCTCGCGTGATTGCAGCGCCTCGACGTAGATCAGATCGACGCCGGCCTTCAGATACGCTTCGCAGCGCCGCATCACCTCGTCCATGCCTCCGCCGACTGCGCCCCGCGCATCGGTTCGTGCCTGGATGATGAAGTCGGGGTCGAGATCATCCCGCACATCGCATGCTGCACGATACTTGCCAGCGGCTTCCTCGATCGTGATCAGTTCCTTGCCCTTAACGAAGCCGCAGCGTTTCGGCGCAACCTGGTCCTCGATGAACAGCGAGGCAGCGCCTGCACGGATGATCTCGTCGACCGTGCGGAGCGTGTTGATGGCGTTGCCAAACCCGGTGTCGCAATCGACGACCACAGGAATGGAGACCGCCTGGCATATGCGGCGGGTGTTCTCGACCAATTCGCTCATGGTGATGAAGCCGGAGTCCGGCAGGCCGAGCAGGTGCGCTGAGGTGTTCGAGCCGGAAATGCCGAAATAGGCGAAACCGGTCGCTTCCGCCAATTGCGCGTGATGCGCTGTTCCGCCCCAGACGCTGACAACCGGTAGCGGCCCTTCGCGAAGAAGGCGTTTCAAATGGGTGCTCGGCTTGTCTTTAATCTGACTGTCGCGAAGACGCATGCCGTTCTCCTTGCCCTGCTCAGATCATTGATAGAGATGACAGGCTACGATGCGGCCTGCGGTTGTCGGTCTCAATGCGGGGTCGTCGGTTTCGCAAACGGCCATGCGCTGTGGACAGCGCGGATGAAACCGGCAACCCTGCGGGACGTTCATGGCGTTCGGCAGCGCCCCTTTCAACTCGACGCGGTCGCGCTTGCGGGCGCCCATGACAGGCGCCGCTGCCATCAGCGCCTGCGCGTAGGGGTGCTGCGGGTTGTCGAGGACATCGGCTGCCGGGCCTTTCTCGACGATTCGACCGAGGTACATGATCGCCACATCGCTGCAGATGTGGCGCATGGTCGAGAGGTCGTGTGAGATGTACAGAATGGCCATGCGTAGCTCGGTCGCAAAATGGCGGAGCAGGTTAAGAATGCCTGCACGAATCGAGACGTCCAGCATCGAGACCGGCTCGTCCGCGACGAGAAATTTCGGCTCGACGGAAATCGCGCGGGCGATGGCGACCCGCTGCAATTGCCCGCCCGAAAGCTGGTGCGGATAGCGTTGCAGGAAATTCTCGGCCGGAACCAATCCCGCCATCTCGAGCGCGCGGACAACGCGACGCCGTCGCTCCACGGCGTTGGATGGAAAATGGATCACAATCGGTTCGGCGACGCTCTGCTCGATCGTGAAGCGCGGATTCAAAGATTCATAGGGGTTCTGAAAGACGATCTGCGCCTTGCGCCGGAATGTGCGCATCTCGGCGCCGCCGCTCACCGAGACCAGATCGCGTCCGTCGAAACTGACGACACCGCCACTGGCCGGATGAAGCTGCAGCACGGTCATACCGGTCGTGGACTTTCCGCAGCCGCTCTCACCGGCAAGACCAAGCACTTCGCCTTCGCGCAAGGCGAAGCTGACGCCATCGACAGCTTTCAGGTAGCGGCGGTTGAGATTCAGCAAAGATGCGAGGAAGCCCTGACGCAGCGGATACCACTTTCGGAGATCCCGCACGTCGATGACGGCGGTCGTCGTCTGTGGTGCGGGCATGCTCACCTGAACAACCTCCCAATCGCATGCCGGCATGCCCGCGCGAGATGCCGGGTTTCGTCAGCGCTCTGCGGCACGGCCGCTTCACTCCCACTTTTTTTCTGGCCCTACACTGATCCTTCAATGACGGAAGTGTCAACACATAAACGGAAAACGATAGAAAACCGTGGAGTCGTTGAGCTGAGACTCTCAAGGTGTTGACATTTTCGATTTTCGATCTTCATTCTCCTCCTTGCAAAGGGATCATCGATGTCCGCACGCGCCGATCTGCGAGGAAACGATACGCGGCCGCTTCGTCGCGGCGGCGTGGAAGTCAAACGCATTTACGCTGCGATCTTTGAGGAAATCGTCTCTGGGGAGCTTCCTCCGGGCGCCAAGCTGAGCGAGCCGGATCTGGCGAAGCGTTTCGGGATCAGCCGCGGTCCGCTGCGCGAGGCGATCAGGCGGCTTGAGGAACGGCAGCTTGTGAGTTGCACGCCGAATGCCGGCGCACGCGTCGTCATTCATTCGACGGAAGAAATCATCGAGACCTTCATCATTCGCGAATCTCTCGAAGGCATGGCCGCGCGGCTTGCCGCGATCAACATGACTGCCGACGAGCGGATTCAATTGCGAAAGGTGTTCGAGGAGGAACGCGAGCGCGGCAGGTCCGCAGGCTATGATCGCGATTTCCACATGCACATCGTCCACGGCAGCCACAACAGCCGACTGCGACGCATCATCAATCGCGATTATTACCAGCTTCTGCGGCTCTGGTATTCGCGGGCGAGTTGGCTATGCCACGGCACGGAGGATTCCTGGCGCGAGCATCAACGTATTCTCGAGGCGATTGAACATCGTGATGCGGAGTGCGCGGAAATTCTCATGCGCCGTCATATCTCACGTCTGCGCGAAGCGAGTATCGACAATCTGAAGATGTTAGAGGCTCAACAGGCCGCAGAATAGGCTAACGAGGTCACCGCGGTTCAAAACAAGAAAATTCAAGGGAGGAATGATGGCGAAACCGCAGACGTTCTTCGAAAAGATGTGGAACGACCATGTGATCGCCGATCTTGGCGACGGCGCGTCGCTTCTGCAGATCGACCGTCTCTTCCTTCACGACCTCAGCGGCAGCGCGGCGATCGCCAGGCTCGAAGAGTCGGGCCGCCCCATCAATAGCCGGGATCAGGTGTTCGGCGTTGTTGACCATCTCATTTCCAGCAGGCCGGGCCGCGGCCCGGATGATACAGCCTCGCGCGGCGGTGTTGAACTGATCCAGTCGATGCGTCAGCTGTCGCACAAGTACGGCATCACCTTTTTCGATTCGACCGACGCGCGCCAAGGCATCGTGCACGTGGTGTCACCCGAACTCGGTATTGCGTTGCCGGGCACCACGCTTGTTTGCGGCGATAGCCACACATGCACGGTCGGCGGCGTCGGCGCACTGGCCTGGGGCATCGGCTCGACCGAGTGCGAGCACGTGTTGGCGACGCAGACGCTGGCGCAGGTCCGGCCGAAGACCATGCGCATCAACTTTGAGGGCGAGGTCGGGCCTGGTGTCTATCCGAAAGACCTCATCCTTTATTTGATCGGAGAGATTGGCGCCAATGGCGGCATTGGCTACGCCGCCGAATTCGCCGGCTCGGCAATCCGCAAGATGTCGGTCGAAGGCCGGATGACCATCTGCAACATGGCGATCGAGTTTCAGGCGAAATATGGCTTCGTGCCAGCTGACGATGTCACGTTCGATTACATCAAGGGACGCGATTTTGCGCCAAAGGGCCACGCGTGGGATGAGGCAGTAGCCTACTGGCGATCGCTTGCCACCGATGAGCACGCCGTGTTCGACCAGGAGGTAACCATCGACTGCGCCAGGATTCAGCCGCAGGTGACGTGGGGCACGAGTCCGCAACAGGTTGCAGGCATCGGCGACCGCGTTCCCGATCCCGCCGATATGTCGGATCCCGGCGTGCGCACACTCCTGGAGCGGGCGATCGAGTACATTCAACTCAGGCCGGGCACGCCACTCGACGGCGTTAAAATCGACGCGGCGTATATCGGCTCGTGCACCAACGCGCGCATCTCGGACCTTCGCGACGCCGCGGCAGTGTTGAAGGGCAGAAAGGTCGCGCCGGGGGTGCGGGCGATCTGCGTGCCGGGATCATCGACCGTCAAACGGGCCGCCGAAGCAGAAGGTCTCGACAGGACATTTCGCGACGCAGGTTTCGAATGGCACGAATCCGGCTGCGCGATGTGCGCCAGTCAAGGCGGCGACTATTTTGCAAACCTGCGGGTGATCAGCACGACCAATCGCAATTTCGAGGGCCGCCAGGGCCCACAGACTCGAACGCATCTCGCCAGTCCGGTGACGGTGGCGGCCTCCGCGATTGCCGGAAGAATTGCCGACGCCCGCACCGTCATTGCCTGACGGAGAACAACGATGGAAAAGCTTACCACCGTCGAAGGTGTTGCCGTTCCAATCCTTCGCATCAATATCGACACCGATCAAATCACGCCCGGCAAGGAGTTGGTGCGCATGCGAACGGAGGGCGCGGCGGCAAGCCTGTTCGCCTACTGGCGCTATATCGGCGATCGCGAGCCGAATCCCGAATTCATTCTCAATCGCGAGCCATGGAACAAGGCGCAGATTTTGCTGGCCGATCGCAATTTCGGCTGCGGTTCGTCACGAGAGTCGGCTCCACAAGCGCTGCGGGCGTGGGGATTCCGTGCAGTGATCGCGCCGAGTTTCGGCGGGATCTTCTACAACAACTGTTTTCGTAACGGCTTGCTGCCGATCGAAATGCCGATCGAAGACATCCGGTCCATCGCAATGCAGATGGAGGCGGCGCAAGGGAATGCGAAGGTCATCGTAGATCTCTCGAATCAAACCGTGACCGCGCCTGATGGAACACGAAAATCCTTCAAGGCGCCGGGCGTGTTGCGAGAGATGCTGCTGCTTGGTGCGGACGAAATCGACGTGACCCTGCGCCGCGCGGCCGAGACTGACGCATTTCGTTCGCGCGACCGGATCAAGCGTCCTTGGGCTTACCGGGCGGCATAAGTCCCTAAGGGAGGTGTTCGATGACTGGCACCAGGCAACTCCGCACGTTGATGCAGGGGCCCGGCATCGTCACCGCGCCCGACGTGTTCGATGGCCTTACGGCGCGGTTGGTCGAGCAGGCGGGTTTTGCAGCGGCCTACACGACCGGTGCCGGAACTTCCGCCTCGAGGGGTTGTCCTAACTTCGGCTTGCTGACGCTGACCGAGATGGCGGAGAACGCCGGCAGGCTGAGCGAGACGCAGATGTCTGCGCCCGCGAAGCCGGAGTCAGCCCCGATGGACGCCTTCCGCAGGTTTGGCGCCGATGACTGGAGCAGCCTGCGGCGCCGCCCGACAACGACAGGCTCATGAAACTCCCGTAACCGAGCGAGGACGATTCCATGCCGCAAACTTTGTTCGACAAGATCTGGGAGAGTCATGTCATAGAGGATTTCGGCGATGGCTGGGCGCTGCTGCACATCGATAGGCTGCTGATCCACGATCTTGGCGGTGCGCCCGCGCTGAACGAGTTGAAGCGGCGCGGACTGAAGGTGCGCAATCCCGAACTGGTGTTCGCGACGCCCGATCATGCAGTGTCGAGCGCCCCGGGTCGTACCGGCGAGACCTTCCCCGAAGGCGCGCAGCTGTGGTCCGGCTTGCGCAAGATGACAAGAGAGGCGGGCATCCGCCTGTTCGATCTCGGCGAGGACGGGCAGGGCATCGTGCATGTCATGGGTCCGGAACTCGGGCTTGTGCTGCCAGGCGCTACGCTGATCTGTGGCGACAGTCATACATGCACGAATGGAGGCATGGGTGCGCTCGCATTCGGTGTCGGATCGACCGAATGCGTGCATGCACTCGCCACGCAAACGATCCGGCAGCGCAAGCCGCGGCGCATGCGCATACGCCTCGACGGTGCCTTGGGGCAGGGCGTTACACCGAAAGACGTCATCCTGCACGTGATTGGAAAATTCGGCGCCGCCGCTGGCGTTGAGCACAGCATTGAGTATGCAGGGTCTGCCATTCGCCAAATGGACATCGACGGCCGCCTGACCATCTGCAACCTGTCGGTCGAGATGGGTGCGAAATCCGGTATCGTCGCGCCCGACGATAAGACCTTTGCGTATCTCGCGGGCCGTCCATTCGCACCTGGCGGAAAGGTGCTCGAGCAGGCGTTGCTGCATTGGCGTTCGCTTGCAAGTGACGATGATGCGGCCTTCGATCGCGACGAGACCGTCAATGTCGCGGAGGTCTCCCCGACCATCACCTGGGGCACCAGTCCACAACACGCGATTGCGATCGACGACATGATTCCCGATCCATCGACGGAGTCCGATCTTGATGCACGCGCTACGATGCGCGCGGCGCTGGATTATATGGGGCTCGAGGCGGGTCGCTCCATCGCCGGCACGAAGGTCGATTGGGTGTTCATCGGCTCATGCACCAACTCGCGCCTGAGCGATCTGCGCGATGCGGCGCGTTTTGCGAAAGACCGCCGAGTAGACGCGCGCGTGACGGCCTGGGTGGTGCCGGGTTCGCTTGCGGTCAAGCGTCAGGCCGAGGCAGAAGGTCTCGATCGCATCTTCCGGAACGCGGGATTCCAGTGGCGCGAGCCGGGCTGTAGCATGTGTGTCGCAGCAAACGGCGAGCGCATACCGCCCGGCGCGCGTTGCGTGTCGACGACCAACCGCAACTTCGTAGGACGTCAGGGGCCGCATGCACGGACACACCTGGCAAGCCCCGCGATGGCCGTTGCAGCCGCCGTAACCGGAGCGATCAGCGATGTGAGGTGTCTGTGATGGAACCGTTCAGGGTCGTCAAAGGCGGCGCCGCGGCGCTGATGCAAACCAACATTAACACCGATGTCGTTATTCGCATCGAGCGGCTGACCAATGCAGATCGCAGCAAGCTCGGCCGATTTGCGCTCGAAGCGTTGCGCTATCGCGCCGACGGCAGCGAGAATCCGGATTTTCCGTTCAATCAATCGAAATATCGCGACGCGCCGATTCTGATCGCCGGCCGGAATTTTGGCTGCGGTTCTTCGCGCGAGGGGGCGGTGTGGGCACTGATGGGTATGGGCCTGCGTTGCGTCATTGCCGAGAGCTTTGGCGATATCTTCTATGGCAACTGCTTTCAAAACGGGATGCTACCGATCCGGCTTCCCGATTCTCAGATTCAGATGCTAGCGCGGGAAGCAGCCGAACTGTCCGGTGCGTTCACTGTCGATCTCGAACGATCGAAGGTAACGACGCCGAGCGGCAGGACCGTCGACTTCACCATTGACCCCATGCGGCGCGAGGCGTTGCTGGCAGGGCTCGACGACATAGGCCTTACGCTTGCGCGCTCCAGTGCCATCGGTGTGTGGCAGTCGGCCGACCGTTTGGCGCGACCGTGGGTGTGGGATACGGGCGGAAGGCCGGCGCGCTGACGGCACGACTTTCAAAACTACAGAGGTCAAAATCAAGACGGGGAATCGCTCATGCCTGCCAGCCTTGCGTTCAATGGGACTTTCGAAGGGCCGACCGATAGCAAAGGGCCGACCGGGCAGCTCTGCAACTGGCTGGAAAAACTTGCGTTGAAGGATGTTCCGGGCGACGCGCAGGCGCGCGCCAAGGCACTGGTTCTCGATGGCGTCGCCTGCGCGCTGGTTGGTGCGCAGTTGCCGTGGTCGCGCACCGCGGTTGAGGCGATCCTGCGCATCGAGGGGACAGGCAACAAGACGATCATCGGCTGGAATCGGACTGCGAGTGGACCGGTGGCGGCGCTTTTGAACGGCACATTCATTCAGGGCTTCGAACTCGACGATTTTCATCCAGGCGGACCGCTGCACAGTGCAGCGGTCGTGATCCCATCACTGCTCGCCTGCGCCGAGGAACTCGGTCAGGTGACCGGTAAGGATTTTCTGCTCGCCGCGATCGCAGGATTCGAGGTCGGGCCGCGCGTGGGCATGGCGTTGCACGGCGCTCAGATGCTGTCACGCGGATGGCACTCCGGATCGGTTTTCGGAACGCACGCGAGCGCCGTCGCCGCTGGAAAACTGCTGGGCCTTGACGCCGCGCGTTTCGAGGACGCGGTCGGTCTCGCCGGCACGCAATCCGCAGGGCTGATGGCGGCGCAGTTCGAAGCGATGTGCAAGCGCATGCATCACGGCTTCTCAGCGCGCAATGGCTTGTATTCCGCGCTGCTCGCAGCCTCCGGGTACACTGGCATCAAGCGCGTGTTCGAGCGCGAATACGGCGGGTTCCTGTCCGTGTTCGGTGAAGGCCACGATCCGGATGCCAGCCAGATCACGCGAGGCTTGGGCGATCGGTGGGAAACCAATCGCATTGCGATCAAGCCTTATGCGGCGATGGGAGCGCTTCACGCGCCGCTCGATGCAATTTTCGACATCATGGACAAGCGTCCGTTCAAAAGCGAGGAAATCGAGCACATCGATATCTATATGTCGCACTCGGCCTATCACCACGGGTGGTGGGTGCTGGAGCGGCCGCTAACGCCGATCGGCGCGCAGATGAATGTCGGCTACGCGGTCGCGGTGGCGATCCTCGACGGGGCGGCGATGGTTCGGCAGTTCGCTCCGCAGCGGATTGACGGTGATGATGTGTGGGCTCTGATCCCACGGATCACTGCCCATCACGATCCAGAATTCGACAAGGGTGGGCCGTCGGTCCGCAACACCCGAATGGTTGTGCGATTAAAGAACGGAGAGAAGATCGAGCACTTCGTCGAGATGGCGCGTACCATCGGTCAGCCGCTGACCAATTCGGAAGTCGCGAGAAAGTATCGGATGCTGACCGATGGCATCATCGATCCGAAGAGACAGGCGGCGATCGAGGATCGTGTTATGAATCTTGAGAAAATGCGAGATGTGACCGAACTGGCCGCATTGCTCGGAACCGAGGTCGGCGCGGCGTTCAAGTGAAACTGTTCGCGAAGGTGTGCTCGGTGACAGATTTGGATTTTTGCAGGCGATGAACGTCGGCGTACGTTGATGCGGCGCGTGAGTCTCCGGGCTTATTCTCTTGATTGATCTGTTTATTGATCGCTCACGTCTCGGTGGACGGACCGCTTGCGGTTGGGCACGGGTCGTCGCTGCTCAAAAGTGATGGATGGCGCCGCAAGCAGCACATGCGGTTAGTCTGCTCGACCGCGAGCCTAGCCCGTAGGTCTACCTAGTGAACCGGACGTTGCCATCGGCATCCCAACCTGTCCTTACCCGCGTTGGCGTCGTGATCGAGACGACGTGCGCCCCCTGACGTCAGCGCATCAATGCGTTGAATAGCCGGCGACCCGCTTGACCAATTCCGTCTGTCCGTCCCGGGATTACGCTGCGCGAGTGAACCCGAGATTGTCTTCGATGACGGTCGTCGGCCCAACCGGCAGACGTTCCGGATTTGCAACGTTCAACTTCTCGAATTGGATCCTTTCTTTCCAGACCTTCTTCAGGAAGTCCTCGAACACCTGAATGGTAAGCTGTTCGCCTGGACAGCGTCGATAACCAAAGCCGAACGGCGCGAAGCCGGCATGATCGCAGACCGGAAGCGGTTTGCCCCCAACGATGCCGTAAACGGTGCCGAACGCGCTGTTGTGCATCGCTGCCTTGCGACCGTCCTTGACATCGAACTTCGTCCGCTCGAATGGGCATTTGGCGAAGCCAATCTCCTTGCAATGATCCTCGTCGTTCTCGTGGCTGGTGGGCACAAGATTGTAGCGGTTCGGATCGAACTTCGTCGGGTCTTTCCACTGTACGGGGTCCATACTCGTTGAAAGGTGAGGGCTGACGATGTAGCCGTGGCGTTCGAATGCGGGCGTACGCGTTTCATCCACCGCTGAGATGCTGCCACCATTTGGCGTGATGACGCGGAAGAGCTCCATGACGTAACGGTCGAGCGGGGTGAAGTTCTCATTCGGTCTCGATCGATCTGGGTTGTTTTCCATCGTCCTTTTGAACCAGGCCTTCGCATCGGGATCACCCGAACTTTTCTCCAGCCTGGCCATGATGTTATAGATCGTGTTTCCCCACTGGCTGAGGGCGACGAAATTGTGGAAACATTCGAACACGACGTCCTTGTGTGCGAAGTTTTCGCCCTCGCCGCCATTCCTGATCCAATAATAGGCGAACGTCTTTTCCGGGTTCGGCGTCTTGCCGTTTTTCAGATCGCCGAGCCGTTCGTTGATCCATGTTTTGAGATAGTCGAGATTAGAGCGGACCGACATGTAGTTCTCATAAACAATCTTTAGCGTTGGATCGCGGTACGCGAGCACAGTGTTGAAATCCTCGCCGATTTGGCGGACTCGCTGCGGGATTGCATCGCCTTTGACACCGAGATGCAGGTCCCAATACATGTCGAAGTAATTTTCGAGATAGGGCCGCATCAACGGGCGCCCCGCATTGCTGTTCTCAAGCAACTTGTCGAAGAAGGCGACGACCTTGTCGCTATACATCGGACGGTACAGGTCCGGCGTGACCGCAGACATGTAGATGCGCTTGCGTTGATTTTCCGGCCCGCGCTTCTCCAGCCCCTGAAGAAAAACGGTGACACCTGCTTGCGGATTCGGACCCCAGGTTTCGCTAATCATGCCCCAAAGGTCTTTCGGAAGCGCATTCTCCTTGGTCAGATCTAATCCGATCATAGGAAGCGTCGGACGCTCACCCTGGTAAACCGAGACCAGGAAATGCGGAAGAATGACGTTCTCGACATATTCCGGACTAAACTCTCCGGAAAAGCGGCTCCGGAGCCGCGATACGGCAGTGTCGAGATCGCCGGGCGCAAGAGAGACGCCAACGCCTGTGGTTGAAGAAGATCTCGCAGGGGCATATTGGGCAACAGATTGTGACGGGACACCGATGACCGTGGCTGCGCTACCTGCCAGAAATGCGCGACGTCTCATTGAAAAGCTATTCGATGTCGTCATTGCTCAGCCTTTCAGGTGTGTCGGAAGGGATGACACAAGTAGCTAGCAGTGCAGTGCTCATGACATTTTAAGGAGCGCACGCGACTCATACCAAAAACTGCGCAAATAGCCGCTAAAACTAATCGAACCAAGTTGGCGGTGGGCTATTACGCGGTTCATTTCAGGGTTAGCCCGCATTGTAGCCTTTTCGCGCGAAGGCCTTGATTGCATCTAGCCGATGCGAACAGCAAACACTCTGGCTTGCGTTCGAGCATCCGCAAGGTCGATAGGAGCCTCCTCATGAACAAGGTCTCAATAGTCCTCGCGCTGTCTGTGTCCTTGCCTTTGGCCATCCTGAACATCGCTCCGCGCACAGCAGAGGCGACCGAGATGTCCTCGCAAGCACGCGCATTTGCCTACTGTCTGCGTGGCGCACCGAAGTCAGGTGGTGAACAGTGCAGCTACAATACAAGGGCGCAGTGCATGCAGTCGGCGAGGGGACGAGGCGGCAGTTGCGTGCGCAATCCCCGTTTATCTTCTGCGCCTGCAGCGCGCTCAGCGCGGGCGCAGTACCGCGGTCCGGCGCGTCCTCGGGCAGCCAACGCCCGCGACAGCCGGAAAGGCGCAAACTGGAATCGGAACCAATCAGGTCCGTGAGAGCGGGTACTTCATCTAACGTCCAAAACGCCGACCTTGCGGTAGAGGCTGCCAAAGCGCGGCATGCTCGCCAGTGACGGCGTTTCGCCGTGCAAAGCGGCGAAGGTCCGGCTGGCACACGGCCAGCAGCTTCTCGACCGCGGCGGGTTCGCCACTGCAGGCGGCTCGCACCCACGCTGCGCGGCCGCGCAGCGTCAGCAATGCATCGCCCAGCGCGACCTGCTCGTCGGCGCGCGCACCAAGCGCGGTGCGCGAAGTGGAGATGTCCTTCGACGCGTAATTCAGCGGTGCGAGCCGATCACCGCAGCGTCTCCATCGGTCTTCAGTTCGCCGCCATAGACCGCGCCCCATATGCTCCAGCGGGGATCGAACACACCGCTGCGCAGCGGCGCCTTGCGGGCCATCGCCGCATAGGCATCCTGCTCGCTGCGCGAGCGCCTGCGCGTCGCGGCATCAGTCCGTTCACTCGCATACTGGTTCACCAGGGGTGCGCCATCGGGGCCGATCGTGTCGTCGCGGCTGGGGACGAACGGATCGAGCATCAGGTTGAGGAAGTAATCGTTCTGCTGGAATGCGGCGGTCGAGGCCTGCGTTCCTCGCCGGACACCTGGCTCAGGCCGTATTGTCGAACCGAGGCACGCCGTCCCGCCGCCGTAATTTTCGATCAACGCGCTAGTGTCCTGAATCCGAAGTTCGCTATACTTTGCAGCGAGTTCAGAGCGAACTTCGGATTCAGGCCACCAGTCTTGAGTTCTTAGTCCCAGACGCGATGAAGGGTTGCGGCGCGTCGTTGTGTTGGCACGGACATGGCAAAGCGCCGGGTGTGCTCCCTCTGCGCTGCATGGACGCATCGTGGTCCACTGATCGGCTTGAGGCAGACCGGCATGCCCAGCTTGTTTCGAAATGGGTGAGAACCGGAAAAAGAGCCGCACTGGCTGACAGCACCTTGCCGCAGTAGGCTGTCGGGGTGCCGGCGGACCTCTCTCGCCTGCACTCTAGGGAGGAGACACCCAATGACAATGAGTTCACTTAGGAGAGTAGCTCTGGTCTCGGCAACCTCCGCCGCGTTGGCGTTCGCCGGCACCGCGTTTGCTCAGCAGCCTAAAGTCCTCAAGATACAATCGGCCGTTCCGCCATCGTCAACCACACAGGACGCTCTCAAGTTTTTTGCCGAGCGCGTCGACAAGCTGACCGGCGGCAATCTCAAGATCGAAGCCTTGCCGGGCGGTGCGGTCGTTCCGCCGTTCGAGATCCTGGATGCCACGCATAAGAAGGTGATCGACGGTGCCTACGGCATCTCCTACTGGTGGTACGGCAAGAGCGCCACCGCGACGCTGTTTTCAAATACGCCGGCCGGCATTTTCGGCATGGATGCTGTCGACTTCATCGGCTGGGTCTACGAGGGAGGCGGCCTCGAACTGTGGAACGAGTTCTACCAGAAGGAGCTCAAGCTCAACCTGGTCGCGTTTCCGAGCATTCCGCCGAGCCCGCAGGCGCTCGGCTGGTTCAAGCGTCCAATCAAGGATCTGCCCGACTTCAGGGGGATGAAGTGCCGGCAGACCGGCATCGTCTCCCAGCTCTACGCCAAAATGGGAATGGCGGTTGTCAACATGCCAGGCGGTGAAATTCTGCCAGCCGCTGAGCGTGGCACGATCGATTGTGCCGAGTGGGTCGGCGGAGTAGAGGATCTGCGGCTCGGCCTGCACACGGTCTGGAAGTATCATTACACGCCCGGCATGCATGAAAGCGCCTCGGTCGCCGAGCTCGCGATCAACAAGGACGTGTGGGACAGCCTGCCTCCTCAGAACCAGGAAGCGATCAAGTCGGCCACATCAGAGACGTTCCTGCGCTGGTGGGCCAGCTTGCAGAGACAGAATGCGGATGCGATCGCGGAGTTCACCGAGAAGCACGGTGTCAAGCTCCTGACGACGCCGCCCGAGGTCAATCAGGCCTTCCTCAAGACCTGGGACGAATTCGCCGCCGCGGAAGCTGCGAAGAATCCGTTCTTCAAGAAGGTCTACGAGTCTCAGAAGGCCTATGCCGCGAAGGTCGTGCCTGCCAAGCGTTTCATGTTTCCGCCCTACGCGTTGCAAGCCGACCATTATTGGCCCGTCAAACAGTAAGACGGGGCCGACGAAAAGAAGGGTGGCCTCGGCCGCCCTTCTCGTATCGACGATGATCGATCGTGCTCACCTGACAAGTTTCGGCAACCAGAGTGCGATCTGGGGGAACAGCAGCAGCAGTCCGAGGACAATGATCTGAATGAGCATGTAGTCTGACATGCCCTTGTAGATCGTGCTCAAGCTCCATTGCGGAACGACGTTCCGCAGGTAGTACGCCGACATGGCAACGGGCGGGCTCAAATACGACGTCTGCATATTGACCGCGGTCAGTGCACCAAACCAGATCAGGAGTTCGAGCTTGCTCAGGCCGAACTGAAGCTTTTCGATCACCGGAAAAACGATCGGAAGGAAAACCAGGATGATCACGGGCCATTCGAACGGCCACCCGAGAACGAAGAAGATCGCCATGATCAACGTCAGCTTCCACCAGTCGCTCAGCGGAAGGGCGAGCAGATAGTTGGTTATAAAGCTCGCCGTACCGAGCTTGGTGAAGACCGCGCCGAAGACCGTCGAGGCCACCGCCAGAAACAGCACCATGGCCGAAGTCACCATCGTGCCGATCGCCGCATTGGTGGCCGATTTCATGCTGAGCCGGCCATAAACGAGCGCAAGGACGGCAGCGCCGAACGCTCCGCACGAGGCCGCCTCGGTCGGCGTGGCAAGTCCGCCGACGATCGTTCCGAGGGTAAATCCGATCAGCGCGCTCAGCGGCGCAATGCTGATGACGACAGCCCGGAAGTAAGCGTTCCGAAAGTAGAGGTAGGCAGTCAGAAACGCCAACACCGAAGCGACCGCCGACAGTTCGAACGGGCCGATTGTAAACGACGGACGTGGTGCACGTGCCTGACCCAACAACCAGTCGAACAAGAGATACGCAATTGCCACCAGGCACAGGAGACCCAAACTGATGACGGGAGCATCCGCCTTTTCGGTGGTCATCGCCTCATAGCTGACTTTGCGCTCCTCCATGGTCATGGCTGGGCCAAGCTTCGGATCGATGAAGCTGCGGACGAGCGAATAGGCGATGTAGCAGCCGGCGAGCAGCAAACCCGGGCCGAACGTCGCCGAATAGAGAAGATTGACGGGCACGCCCATCACCGGCCCCATGACCACCAGCATGACGCTCGGCGGGATCAGAATGCCGAGCGTGCCGCCGGCGGCAATTGCACCCGCCGACAGCCGCGCGTCATAGCCGGTTTTGATCATCATCGATCCGGCCATGATGCCGAGCACGGTGACCGCGGCGCCTACGATGCCCGTCGCCATCGCAAAGATAGTCGCGGTCAGGATTACGGCGATATAGAGCGCGCCGCGCACCGGCGCGAGAAGGCTGCGCAACGCGCCGAACAACCGCTCCATGAGCCCGGCTTGTTCGGTCATGTAGCCCATGAAGATGAACAACGGCACGGCGGGAAAGATCTCGTCTTTCATCGTGCCCCAGATTTGCAGATAGGCGAGATTGAACGTCTGATCCCACCCGAGGCCGATGACGCCAAAAACGAGCGCGAGAAACAGCAGGGTAAAGGAAATCGGGAAACCGATGAAAATGACGAAGACCATGCCGGCGAGCATGGCAAGTCCAAGCGCTGCGGCGGAGGTCATGGTTGTTTACACCTCGACCTTCTCGTGCCTCGTCAGAAACGCCCCGGTGCGCCAGGCCCATAGGCTCTTCATCAACTCCGAGATTCCCTGCACGAAGAGCATGAAGGCCGTCAGTGGAATAACCCCGCGCAGCGGCCACAAGACCGGCGTCCAGGCACCGGAGCTTCCGCGCTCGTCGATCGACAGCGAGTAAAGGAAGTCATCGATCGAGAGGAAGAACAGAATGACCATTGTCGGCAGGAAGAACAGCAGGAATGCCAGGCTGTCGATCATGCCCTTCGTGCGATCGGAGAAGTTTTCCCACAGTATGTCAGTACGGATGTGGGCGCCTTTCAGGAGCGCCAATGCCGAGCCCAGCATGAACAAGGTCGCGTAGGACATCGTCGTCACATCGAGAGCCCAGATCGTCGGATCGGCCAGGACGTAGCGGGCGAAGACCTCGATGACGTTGGCGCAGATCAGCGGGATGATGGAGAGGACAAAGAGGTAGCCGGTCAGTTCCGTGAACTTGTCGATAGCGTGGATGACCGCCAAATAGCCTCGAGGTGGCACAGGCTGTTGGGGAGCTGAAATGATGGTCATTGCAGTTTGCCCGCTCTGCGACTGGAGTGTGAGCCGTTCAGTGCGACACCCATCGCTTCCCAAGTGAGGTCGATGTTAGTGCAGCAGGCGTCTGTGTGCCAGCGCCTGGGTGACTGCTGCGCTGCGCTCAGACATTGCGGTGCGCAATCATCCGCTGTGTTCTTCTCGACCGATCTGGGCAATAATTCGTGCACTCACGCCACACCGTCGGCAGTTCGATCACGGCTCTTCGCTGACCGATCGGTGCGATACAGGAAGCTGCGGCAGATGATGGAAGGCCACACATGACCGACGCAGAAGCTGGACGTTCACGTGATTTCCTGGGCTACGGTCGCCAGCCGCCGGATCCGCACTGGCCGAATGGTGCGCATGTCGCCGTCAATTTCGTGATCAACTACGAGGAAGGCGGCGAGTATTCCGTACCGGACGGTGATCCCGCTTCCGAGGCCGGGCTTACAGAGGGCGCGACCGCCGCCGTTGCGGGCCGTGATCTGGCGGCCGAGAGCATGTTCATGTACGGGAGCCGGGCGGGTTTTGGCGACTGCATCGGATGTTCACCAAGCGAAACGCTCCTTGCACCGTGTTTGGCGTCGCCCGTGCTCTGGAGCGCAACCCTGAAGCGGCGGCAGCGATCCGCGAAGCGGGATGGGATGTCGCGTGTCACGGGCTGCGGTGGGAGATGCACACAAATCTCACCCCTGAAGCGGAACGCGATCACATTCGTCTTGCGACAGAGATCATCACCAAATGTATGGGGAGCCGCCCGGAAGGCTGGTACACGCGGTATGCTCCGTCTCTTTTCACGCGAGCGCTTTTGCTGGACGCAGGATATTCCTACGACAGTGACGCTTACGACGACGAACTTCCTTACTGGGTGAAGGTCGGATCGCGCGATCAGCTTGTGATTCCCTATTCGCTTGTGCACAACGACGTACGCTTCAGCCGGCAAGGCATCACCACCGGTGCCGATTACTTCGATTACGTAAAGAACGCCGTGCAATGCGTGATCGACGAAGATCCGCCGCGGATGCTCAGCTTCGGACTTCACAACCGCATCATTGCTCATCCAGGGCGCGCGTATGGACTGGCAAAGGCTCTCGATTGGCTCGCAAGTCATCCCAAGGTGTGGATCGTGCGGCGCGTCGACCTGGCGGCGCATTGGCGCAAGTGGCACCCGCCACCCGGCGCGGTCATCTGATCGAAACCGGACGTAGTCACGGTCAGGACATCGTCCATGCCGCACTTGAGAAGGCGGAGATGAGGTTGTCGTGAACGACGGCCTCTATGGAGCGGATGTCTCTCATCGTCAGGGCCTCGAAAAGATAAATCTTGAGCTTATTCTTTTTGCGGCCCTCAGATATTCTGCAATCTTCGAGCATGATGCTACGACCCTCAAGGTTGAGGTGTGTGGCGAGAATGCCGAAGTTCAAATCTGACGCCGTCGGTTCAAGCAGACTGAGCACGGCCGCGCGCATCTCACGCCGTAGCCTCCTGAAAGCGGGACTACTGGTAGGAAGCTCGGCGCCCTTCATTTCCGTATGCAACTGCTGTGTGTCCGGCGCGTTCGCGGCGGAGTCCGTCACAAACGGGGTGACGACACTCGACCGGTCCATCAGTCCTGGCGAATACCACACCAAAGGCAAGCCCTACCGCGTGCTGGCACGAGAGGCTGGTTGGCCGATTGTCGTGCGCGAGGATCTGATGGCGGCCGGGGCTGATCGAGAAGGCCGGCGTCGCGCCTTGGTCTCCTTCGCCCATTTGACCGACCTCCATGTGATCGATGCTGCGTCGCCATCACACGCCTCATTCCTTCGGCAGTACAGAGGATCCATTGCCGGCGCTCCGCTGTCGAACGCGTCGCGTCCACAGGACACGCTCACCGTCCATGTCCTTGACGCAATGGTCCGGCGCATCAACGCCATCGGGAAAGGCCCCGTCTCCGGGCGTCCATTCGACTTCGCTATCTCCACTGGAGATAACGCGGACAGTCGCAGTACCCACGAACTTGAGGCGGTCATCGACGTTCTGAATGGAAAGAAAACGACCTTCAACGCTGCCGGCGGCCTCTACATGGGGTTGCAGGATATGACGCCGGGAGAAGGCGACGCCTACGATGCCTTTTGGCACCCCGAGCCAGTGAAGGGCGGCCAGAAAGAGGACCTTTGGAAGCGGGCGTACGGCTATCCGTCGCTGGAAGGGTTCATCGAGGCCGTCAGCGCTCCGATTCAGACGCAAGGGCTTGCTTTGCGTTGGTATAGCGGCTTCGGTAATCACGATATCTTGGACGAGGGCGTCATTCCAGCAGGCGTGGGTGCCGCGCGGCTGTTGGAGGCGCTTGCCACCGGCAATCGGCTTCCCACCGGCCTGCCCAAGGGCATGGACGTGCAAAGCTTCCTCGGCGAACTCATGACGGCAGACGACAGGGCATTGATGGCCCTGATTGACACCATGCCGATGCGGACCATCACCCCGTCCTCGAAAAGAAAGCCGTTCACTCGCGCGGATTTCGTCCGCCTTCATCTCGAGCAAGAGGGTCCGAAAGGACCGGCTGGACATGGTTTCTCGCAAGCGAACCTCGCCCAACAGACCGCGTATTACCGCTTCCAGATGGCTGACGGGGTGGTTGGCATCATGCTGGACAGCACCAATCCAAATGGCGGCGCCGACGGCTCGCTCGATCCTGCTCAGGCTGCCTGGCTAACCAAGCAGCTCGAAAGCGTTCATTCGCGCTATCTTACCGAGAAAGGGTCATCTGCCGAGACTGGGCGGCGCGACCAACTCGTGGTCCTGTTTTGTCATCATAATTCGAGGACCTTTGATAACCTGACCAAGGCTCATGGGGAGACGAAGAGCGACCGCATCGGCTCGGACGATTTTCTCGCATTGCTCGCACGCTTCCCAAACGTCGTGCTTTGGGTGAACGGGCACACACATTGCAACCGCGTCTGGTCGCATCCGGCCAAGGATGGGCGAGGCCACGGCCTCTGGGAAATAAACACAGCGTCGCATATCGACTATCCCCAACAAGCCCGTACGATCGAGATCGTCGATAATGGTGACGAGACCTTATCGATATTTGCCGTGATGATCGATCATTCCGATCCCGAAGCCATCAAACGCACCGGTCTTCAGAATCGTGCCTCTCTGGCGGCGCTCAGCCTGGAAGCGGCGGTGAACGATCCGGCGCTCGACCGGCCCTACAGGCTCGGCCTGCCGGAAGATCTGAATGTGGAACTGCTCATACGCAAACCCTTCGCATAGTCTGCTGAGGTTGCGGCCTCGCCGCACCGCGGACGAAAGCGCACGCCCTTAATCTACGGACCGATCCGCAATCAGCCCTGGTAGCCCAGGTGAGCCTCGGATACTCGCGGTGACGCTGTGGGTTAGAGCATCGCCGCGGCTCTGGCGAAAACGCGCTTATCCGTTTCGGCAGACGGCCGCACCCGCGGCCAAATGAAGCGGAGATGCGACGTTTCTCTCACGTGCTTGTGATGCCGAGGGGTTTGTCCCGTCGCCGGCTTCGCATGAAACAGATGCTACCTTCCGCCGTCGTCGTTCCGCGCTTTCAGGCTCATGCTCTTAAACAACCTCAACCGAATCCTGGCCCTGGTTCTGTGCGTTGTCGGCTTCGCGTGCTCATCCGCGCGGGCGCAAAACCCGGCTGATCTCGTCAAGGTCGAACTGCTGGCCGAGCCGGACGCGATCGTGCCGGGCGAGCCATTCACCGTTGGCATCAAGCTGTCGATGAAGGAGCATTGGCATACGTACTGGCAAAATCCGGGCGACTCCGGAGAGCCGACGCAGGCGACGTGGAAACTGCCGCCGGGCTTTACGGCCGGCGATCTTGAATGGCCGGCACCGTCGCTCATCCGCGTCGGGCCGGCTGCGAACTTCGGCTACGAAGGCCATACGATCCTCCTTGCACGCGTCACGCCTCCGCGCGATGTGAGGCCGGGCACGACCGTCGATCTCGCCGCCGATGTCGCCTATCTCGTCTGCGAGAAAATTTGCATTCCCGGCGAAGCATCTGTCTCCCTTTCGCTTCCCGTATCGGAGCAGGGCAGGCCACAACACACCAATGCGCTGTTCGACGCGGCGCGCAGCCAGCTTCCGCAGCCATCGCCATGGAGCGCGGCCTTCGGCTCTGATACCAAGGCGATCACGCTGTTCCTGCGCGCGCAGGATTTGCGCGGCGATGCCATCCGCTCGGCGACGTTCTTTCCGTATGACAACACGCTGATCGACAATGCCGCCCCCCAGGTCTTGCAGGCGGACGGCGAGACCACGCGTCTGTCGATCGAACGCAGCCAGATTGCGAAGTCGATCCCGCAGCGCATCGATGGCGTGCTGGTGCTGGAGGAGGATGTCGGCGGCAAACTCGCCCGGCATGCTTTTGCGATTCAAGCTGCGCCATCTGCCGCGCTTGCGGCCGGCGAGGGCGGTCTGACCATCCTTTATGCCGTGATATCCGCACTGATCGCGGGCGTCATCCTGAACCTCATGCCCTGCGTATTTCCGGTGCTGTCGATAAAGATTTTGCATCTGACGCAACATGAAGCGGAGACGCCGCGCCGCGTACGACTGCACGGGGTAGCCTATGCGTTCGGAATACTCGCCTGCTTCACCATACTGGCCGGTGTGCTCCATGCGCTGCGCTCCGGCGGCGCCGAAATCGGCTGGGGCTTCCAGCTGCAATCGCCGCTCGTGGTTGCGTCCCTGGCGTTCATCCTGTTCGCGCTCGGACTGAGTCTCTCCGGAATCCTGACCATCGGCACGTCGCTGACGCGCGTCGGCGGCAGCCGCCTGCTGCAGCAGGGTGGCTTGTCGGGATCGTTTTTTGCCGGCGTGTTGGCAACGGTGGTGGCGACGCCCTGCACGGCGCCGTTCATGGGCGCGTCGATCGGCTTTGCGCTTACTCAGCCGTTTCAAGTCGGACTTGCCGTCTTTCTGGCGCTAGGGCTTGGACTTGCGCTGCCGTTTCTGGTGCTCGCTTTCATGCCGGGCCTGCAGCGGCTGCTGCCGCGGCCGGGACCGTGGATGGAAACGTTGAAGCAGTTCCTCGCCTTTCCGCTCTACGCAACGGTCGCCTGGCTGGTCTGGGTGCTCAGTTTTCAGGTCGGCGCGTCCGGCTTACTTGCCGCACTGGCATCCCTGGTGCTGATCGCCTTCGGCGCATGGGCCTATGGTCTGTCGCAGGGGCAGAGCAATGTGTCAGCTCGCGCCCTGCGAGGCATGGCCGCTGTCTCGGTTGTCGGCGTCGTGGCGCTGGCAATCGTGATCGATCTCAATCGACCGACTGAGACGACCGCGCAGGGGGCCTCGCCGCAGGTCAGTTCCGAGGCCTTCAGTCAGCAGAAGCTCGATGCGCTTCTTGCCTCCAGGCAGCCCGTGTTCGTCAACCTGACGGCGGCATGGTGCATCACCTGCCTCGTCAACGAGCGCACCGCCCTGTCGACAGGCGCCGTGCGCGAGGCATTTGCCGGCAAGCAAGTTACATATCTGAAGGGAGACTGGACCAACCGGAATCCGGAGATCACACGTCTTCTTGAAAAGTTCGGCCGGAGCGGTGTGCCGCTGTATGTGCTATATCGCGACGGTCGCGAGCCCGTAGTGTTGCCGCAGATCCTGACACCGTCCCTCGTGCTGGATGCGCTCGAGCAAATCTGAATTGCGTTACACTGGAAAATGGAGACAGCAATGAATAGACGCGCGTTTGCAACGATGTTTGCTTCCTCCGCGGCCGTTCTGCTTCTGGCCACGGGCCTGTCGCATGCGGAAGTGAAGGTCGGCACGCCGGCTCCCGCATTCTCGGCGGTGAACAGCGAGGGCAAGACGGTCAATCTCAACGACTACCGCGGCAAGACGGTCGTGCTCGAGTGGACCAACGATGGCTGTCCGTATGTCCGCAAGCATTATGGCAGCGGCAACATGCAGGCGCTGCAGAAGAAGTGGACCGATCAGGGCATCGTCTGGCTGTCCGTCATCTCGTCGCCGCCCGGCGAACAGGGCTTTGCGGACGGGGCGCGGGCCAATTCTCTGACCACTGAACGCAAGGCGATGCCGACCGCGGTGTTGCTCGATCCGAAGCAGCAGGTTGCGAAGGCTTTTGGCGCGACCTCCACGCCACACATGTACGTCATCAAGCCGGACGGCACGCTCGCCTATGCCGGCGCCATCGACGACAAGCCGACGTCGCGCCCTTCGGACATCACGGGTGCGAAGAACTACGTCGATGAAGCACTTGCCGAATTGAAGGCCGGCAAACCAGTCACCAATCCCGCGACGCGCGCCTATGGTTGTGTGGTGAAATACTCATCGTAGGGCTTCAACACGCGGCCTCTTTCCCAAGCGCTGTAAAGACGGATCGAAAAACCGGGCCGGAATACGTATCCCGGTTTATCGATCCCAGAAAGGTGGCTGTCCGACTTTTGCTTTCAGGTACTCCATGAAGGTTTTCACGCGCTGGGGCGTCAGTGTCGGGTTGGGGATGTACATCGCGAAGTAGGAATCCTGCACCGAGAAGCCCGTCAGGATCTCGACAAGTCGACCCCGCTTCAACTCCCGCTCCGCCGCGAACGTGCCGAGCATGACGATGCCGAGTCCTTTGACGGCGGAGTCAACCAGGACCGAAATGTTATCGGAAATCAGTGGGCCGGAGACGCGAACCTCGTCGATCCGCCCTTTCTCCTGATAGCGCCAAAGGTCCGTTTTCTGCATCACGGTCGCGATCAGGCAGCTATGGTTCGCAAGCTCTCGCGGATGGTCAGGCGCGCCATGCGTCTTCAAATATCCCGGCGACGCGCAGAAGGTGCGCCGGTTGGGAGCGAGGATCTGTCCATTTCGGCCAGCATGCTTGCCTCGGATGATGCGGATCGAGAGATCGAAACCTTCCTCGATGAAATTCACTGTTCGCGCTGATAGCAGGAGCTCCAACTCGACGCGCGGGTGGGTCCGCACGAACTCGGGCAGCAGCGGCGAGATGTGGCGCTCGCCGAATACAACAGGCGCAGCAATGCGGATGCGGCCGGTTTCCCGTGTCGTCTGATCGCGGACCGACTGCTCGGCTCGCTCAATCTGCTCGAGCAAAGTCAGGCAGTGCTGGTACAGTACCTTGCCGGCTTCGGTCACCGTCACGCGCCGCGTGGTGCGGTTCAGCAAGCGGGCCTTCGCCCTCGACTCGAGCTCGGTCAGCTTCTTGCTGACGGTTGACGACGTCACGCCCAGCCGATGCGCGGTCCGTGCCAGACTGCTTGTCTCGACGACAGACGCAAACATTTCAACGGACCGGAAGTCTTCCAGCAGATAGCCGATCTTTTCTCTCATGTCCGTATTCGCTGAGTTCTTTCCAAACCGGAAAGAGTATCATTCATTGGCCATCCATTGTGCAAGAGTGGACGCGGACCTAAGGTCAGAAGTGAGGGGCGCGATCGGCGCCTGAAAAAAGAACTAGCTGGCGATGAAACTGGCAACATACTGGCGCGATGGGAGTGAGCGTTTCGGTGCGCTCGTGGGGGAGGGGGTCGTTGAGCTCAGCAGCGACCGCTTTCCAAGCTTGCGGGACGCGCTCGCCGCGAACGCGCTCGACGAGCTCCGGGACCGGGCGACAAGCGGCATGCTCATATCAGCCACGCGACTGGCGTGGCGAAAGCCGATCGCAGATCCTGCCAAGATCGTTTGCGTCGGCCTGAACTACAAGGATCACGCGGCCGAGGCTGCCGCGGAGCTGCCGGCGAAGCCGTCGCTGTTCGTGCGGTTCAACGATGCGCAAGTCGCACATGAAGAGGATATCGTTCGACCGGCGGCCTCTCGCCAATTCGACTTCGAAGGGGAGCTCGCGGTGATCATCGGGCGCGAGGCGCGTCATGTCGCTGCAGAACGCGCGCTCGAATATGTGGCTGGCTACAGCTGCTTTGCAGAGAATTCGCTGAGAGATTTCCAGGGACACTCTCGGCAGGCCACGGCCGGCAAGAATTTCGAGAAGAGCGGAGCGTTCGGGCCGTGCCTTGTCACGGCCGATGAGATCCCTGATCCGTCGAAGCTGATCCTTGCGACGCGCCTCAACGGCATGGAGGTCCAGCATGCGAGCACGGCAGATCTTATCTTCCCGGTGCCGTTCCTGATCTCTTACATCAGCTCGTTTACCCGTCTTCTTGCGGGTGATGTCATCGCGACGGGCACTCCCAAAGGTGTGGGCTCCGCGCGACGGCCTCAACTGTGGATGAAACCGGGCGACGTCCTGGAAGTGGAGGTCTCCGGCATCGGCGTGTTGCGCAATCGCGTCGTGGACGAAGTCGCGGAGGCGGCATGACGGAGAAGACAATCTATCTCACGGAGGCCGACGTCGCCGCGTTGGTCGATCTCAATGAGGCGATCGACGCCTTGCACGCGGCGCTCGTGCTCGAGGCTCGCAGCGAGACGCTCAATATCCCGAAATCGCTGGGTCTGTTCGGCGCAGGCGGCTCGCTGCATTCGCTGGGCTCGGCATTTCCGGGGCGCGGTCTGGGCGGCTTCAAGACCTGGGCGAACACCGGCACGGCCGGGGTTGCGATGATGGTCGTCTTTGATCTCGCGAGCGCCAGAGTCGTCGCGATCCTGGAAGCAGGAGTGCTCGGGCAGCTGCGCACCGCCGCCATATCGGGCGCGGCGACACGCGCACTGGCAGTTTCGATGGCTTCCGAGATGGCGCTGATCGGAACTGGCCGTCAGGCGATGATGCAGCTTGCTGCGGTTGCCGCAGTCCGCCCTCTGCAACGCGTGCGCGTGTTCAGTCCGACGCCGGAAAAGCGGCGCGCTTTCGTCGATCAAGCCCGCGAGGCGTTTCCCTTTGCCGTCGAAGAAAGCGGCAGCGCTTGCGCTGCGGTCGACGGAGCGGACATCGTCACGCTCGTCACACGGGCGCGCGAGCCGTTTCTCGCAGGCGAGATGCTCGCGCCCGGCGCTCACCTCAATGCCGTCGGCGCCATCCTGCCGAAGAATGCCGAGTTCTCGCAGGACGTCTTCGACGCAGCCGAGCTGATTTGCGTCGACAGCATCGCGGGCGTCCAGGAGAATTCCAGCGAGTTCAGAGGCTGGCTGGACGCGGATCCGCAGAGGGCTGACGGCATTGTGCCGCTGAGCGAAGTGCTCGCGTCAGGATCGTCACGGCGCGGAGGCGTCACGCTTTTCAAGGCCATGGGCATGGGCATTTCCGACCTCGCGGTGGCGCAGCTCGCCATCGAGCGCGCGCACCAGCGCGGGATCGGTATGCCGATGCCGGATCACAAGAGATCGAGCGTTCGCTGGCGCGTGCTCGAGACTGCACAAGACGCGACGGGAGGAGCACAACATGTCTGAACGCGACGCTGAACTTCTGGACGTAAGCGGACACAAGCCGGAAGGACCAGCTTTCTGGCACCCTTTGAAGGTCGCGAAAGAAGTCATCGAGCGCGAGATTCAGCGTCTGTCCGACGCGCCGCGGCCCGAGGATGGCCGTCGGTCGAGCCTCATCGTACATCCCTGCTCGAAGGCGCCGGGGCTTGGACTTGCGCCGGGCATCGACGTGACCATCAACGTCCTCAACCCGGGGGAAAGCACGCGCCCGATCCGCAGAAATTCAAACCAGGTCGAAATCTGCATTCGCGGAGCGGGTCGCGTGACCGTCGGCGAGCAGAAGCTCCGACTCGAGCAATGGGACGTCTGCAATATCCCTTCCATGCGAGCATACTTCCACACCAACGACGGCGACGATGTCTGGGTTCGACTGACCTATTCCAATGCGCCGTTGCTGGCGAAGCTCGGCATTCACTATAGCGAAGAGAACCCGGTCGAGCACGACCGGAAGAAGGGAGCGGGCGCGAACGTCGAACAGTCGCAACGCTATGTCCGGGACACGGCGCCTGACGTTCCCATTTTGGAATCAGGTGCGCGGTTGCGCGGATACGAATTCCTGACCGACATCGAGGTGGTGGAGAACAAGGCGTACGTCTGGCCGTTCGAGCTGGTATCGCCCTATCTCGCAACCCGGCCCGGCGACAACAAGCGCGGCATCATGCTCTTCTACAATCCCGCGACCGAGCGCCGGAACGGAACGACGCACAGCTTTTTCACTACCATTTCGTCCACGCCGCCGGGCATGCAGCCGCGACCGATCGGACCCGGCCATCGGCATTCCTCGGTCGCGATCAACTATCACTACAAAGGCAGCGGCAAGAGCATTGTCGGCGATCACATCATCGAGTGGCAGGCCGGCGATCTGCTGCTCTCGGCGCCCGGATGGATGGAGCACGCGCACTATTTCGGTCCTGAGGGAGCGGGTGCTTTCACGGTCCAGGACCATCCGTTGCAGATCGGGATGGAGTCGCTGATCTGGCAGGAACGGATGGACGGTCCGATCCTGACGCTCGGCTCCGACGCCGGCCAGGTGGGATATGTGGGGCCGCGCGTGGCAGGCCAGTAGCGCGGAGCGGGAAGATGTCCTCATCCGACACCGATATCCGCCAGGCGTGTACTGACGTGGCGAACCGTTTTTTTCGCTGCCTCGACCGCCGGCAATACGATGAGATCGCGGCTCTGTTTGCATCCGACGGAGCGTGGATCAGGCAGGGAGTGGAGTTCCGCGGCGGCGCCGCAATTGTCGCGGCGCTGGCGCAACGCCCGGCGGATCTCGCCACCCGGCATCTGATGTCGAATGTCTGGGTCGACATCCTGACACAGGACACAGCGCACGTTCATTACGACGTCTCGGTCTATACGCAGAGCGGAACGAGCCCACCGCGGCACGCGCAGATCCTGTGCGGCATAGATTGGCTGAGGCGGGTCGGCGACGCATGGCGGATCAGTCGAAAGGAAGCGCAGCCGGCGCTGATCTTTGCGGTCCCGGCCTGACGTTCCCTGAACACGGTAAAATCGGAAGTGCGGCGGCAGCGCGCCAGCTCCAGGCGATCGCGTGAGAGAGCGTGTCGCGACTGTTTCGGTCTTTCGGAGGGGAGGGAAACATGTTCAAGGTTGGTGCAGCGATCGGATTGCTGGCGATCGCGCTATCGGGCGCCGCCGCTGAGGCCCAGAACTGGCCAGACAAGCCAGTGAAGCTGATTGTCATGGGAGCGGCCGGAGGCTCTCCGGACGTCGCAGCACGCGTCATCTCGGACCGGCTAGGCAAAATTGGCAACCTGCGGTTCGTCGTCGAGAACAAGGTCGGCGCGGGCGGTATCACCGGCTGGACGGACCTGAAGCGCAGCGCTCCCGACGGATACACGTTCGGCTTGATCGCGGCGTCCGCGTACTCCTTGACGCCGCACCTGTTCAAGGATCTGTCCTTCGACGTCGACCGCGACTTCGTTCCCACTGCGTTCGTCGGCACGACGCCGATCGTGGTGGCGGTCAAGAAGGAAAGCGCGTTTCGGAGTCTGGAAGACCTTTTGAGCCTGTCGCGACAAAGTGGCGGGAAAACCGCAGTTGCCACGCCGCCGGTCAACTCCCTCGCCCACCTGTTGGCGGAGCTCGCCAACGCCCGCACAGAGGCAAAACTCAATCTCGTGCCGTTCTCCACGGCGCCCGCGGGCATTGCTGCGATCCTTGGCGGCGACGTGGTCGGCATGGTCGACGGCTATCCTTCTTTCGAAGGCATGCTGCGCAGCGGCGACGTCCGTCTGCTGGCCAGCTTCTCGACGGAGCGAATGGCAAACAACAAGACCCTCCCGACCGTCAACGAGACCATCAAAGGCCTCGAAGCGACCGGCTGGTTTGCGATCTTCGCGCCGAAAGGCACCTCACCCGAAATTCTCGAGAAGGTTCGCGCGGCGGTCAACGAGGCGCTGGACGCGCCAGAGGTTTCGAGCCGCATGCTTGGGCTGAGCATTTTTCCCGAGAAGATGACCGGAGAAGAGCTGACCGCTTTCTTGAAAAAGGAGCAAGCCTTCTGGTCGAATGCCGTAAAGGCCGCGGGAGTCGTGCCGCAGTAATTTTACCGGTGCTGGCAATCGTTCTGCTGAGTGAAATGGCTGGCCGATCCTGCGGGACCACGCCTTCTGCGAGCTGAGCTGTTCGACGTCTTATTGAAACAGAGACGGGCGAGCAGACAATCGCGGCCCGGCCGACAATCTGGACATTGAGACCTCGCCGAGAAGCTCCTAAGCTTCGAGGGCCTCGCTTGCTGTGATCAATATCACGCAGGTTCAGCAGGCCGATGCAGTCCACCAAATACAATTTTGCCGCGCAGCGCCGGCTAGTACATTTGAAGAACAACACCAATGAGGGACGGTCTCTATTCCATACGTATTCAGATGTACGACGGCGGTAAGGGCACGGCCTCCGGCATAATCGTGCTGCGCCAAGGATCGCTGATCGGCGGAGACAACTATTTCTACTACACTGGCACCTACGTCGTCGTTCCACAGAAGCGCAGTTGGCGTGGAGAGTTGGTCACGCATCAACATACCGAAGCAGCGGGCTTGAGCCTTTTGTTCGGCGGCCGCGACGTCGGTTGCGGATTTACCGGCGTGTACGCAGACGACGGCTCCGCCAACGTGCAAGGCACCGCTCTCGTCGGGAGAGCAAGCGTTCAGTTCAAAGCTCAGTTGCGTCTTGAGTTTGAAACCTGAAGCGAGCGAAATTGTGCGTCGACACGAGCACCAACAGGATCAAGTGGCGAGCTCGCTGCTTCGTTATCGCTCTCCAAATCGTCTGGTTGCATCGAGCGCGAGGCCCGTGGCAACGCTTCCAAACGCATCGCCTGCGACGAGGCGGGCATTGGGCACGGCGGCGGCGATGGCTTTCCGCACGGAAGGCATGCGGGTGGCCCCGCCGGTGAGGAACACGGCCGCCACCTTGTCCGGCATTAGACCAGCCATCTGCAACACGTTATCGATCCGGGACCGGATGCGCTGGAGGTTGTCGGCGACGGCTGCCTCGAGTTTTGCCCGGTTGATCTCCAGATTGATATCGGCGACGTCGTCAAGATCGAGCGTGGCCCGCTCAGCGCTGGACAATTCAATCTTCGCAGCTTCGATGGCCGCCAGCAACTCGTGGCCTTTGCACTGTTCGAGCACGCGCAGCAGCCGTCCGACCTTTTCGGGCTCCGCGGAATCCCGCACGACGCCTCGCACTTCGGCCAGTATTTTCGGATCGTAGAGAAAGCCGATCTTGTGCCAGGTCGCGAGGTCGACAAAATACCACGATGGCGCATCCAGTCCCTTGCGACGAAGACGACTGCGAAGGCCCAGGGCGGGCATCACAGTCGCCAGTCCCAGTTGCTTGTCGAAATCCGTGCCGCCGATGTGCACGCCGGTGAATCCAAGGATATCCTGACGTCTGTCGCTTGACCGGGCACGCTCGGGAGAAACCCGCACCACGGAGAAGTCCGAGGTGCCACCACCGATGTCCGCGACAAGCGCGATCTCCTCGCCATTGACGCTCTGCTCATAGTCGAGGGCGGCTGCAATCGGCTCGAACTGGAAGGCGATCCGTTCGAAGCCGGCGGTCCGCGCAGCCGTCTCGAGCTGCCGCTGCGCGGCAGCATCGGCGTCGGGGTCGTCATCCACAAAGAATGCCGGACGGCCAAGCACCACGCTCGTCGGTGGCGTGCCAAGATCTTCGCTGGCCGCTGTACGCAGGAAGCGGAGGAACGCAGCGATGATATCGCCGAACGCATAGCGCTTCAGCCTAACCTGCGTTGTCTGCTCAAAAAGATGAGTGCCGAGCACGCTCTTGATGGCGCGCAGATAGCGACCTGGATCGCGCGCGAAATAGCGTTCGAGCGCTTCGTGGCCGAACGTCATCGAATTGTCGTCGAAGCTGACGAACAAGGCCGTCGGCACAGACGTTGCGCCGCCTTGGATAGGCAACAGGCGAGGGCCCTCCGCGTTACAGGCGGCAATGGAGGAGTTCGACGTGCCAAAATCGATCCCGCACGCAAGTGTCATGCGATCTGCTCCGGGTCATCGTATTGAAGGAGCCGCGACTATCGACAGACTTGGTCCCTTGACAAGTCTGCAATTTTTCCTCAGACGGTGGTGCATCCAGCAAATTGAGAGAAGATGACAGGCCGGACGTGGCGGGCCGCCGGCGAGGCCGTGTTCAAGCCATTTGATGCGTCAAAGGAAAAGTTTGCGTCAGCGCGTCTCAAATTGCGCAGGCTGTCGTCGAAATAGCCTGCGGCGGCCGCGGGTCATGGCTCGCCTCGCCAGAAGGCTGTCTGCAGTGGAAGCTGGTGTTTGATCATGGCGGTGCCGTCGACCACCTTCAGCCCACGCGCTGTGGCGGCCTGCATTAGTTCGGTTCGGCGCGCGGCGATGATGTCGAACACGGCGCAGTCGCCCGCGAGCATCGCTGGATCCATCGGCAGTGCATCGGTCGGGTGAAGCCCGAGCGAGGTTGCGTTGACGAGCAAACCAACATCGTCGAACCGCTGGTCGTTGTCGATCTCCAACTCCGGAAAATGGGTTTTCAGTCTCGACGTCAACTCGTCGATCGGCTTGATGTCGAAGATGCCGATGCGACGCGTGCCGGCGGCGGCAAGCGCGTGGCAGATCGCTCGCCCGGCCGCGCCTGCGCCGATGACCACACAGCGGCGTTTTGGATCAAAGATACCTTCCGCCCGCGCAGCATTGAGAAAGCCGCCGCCGTCGAAGGAGTCGCCGACCAGGCGCCTGCTCGATTCAATCCGGATCGTGTTGACCACGCCTTCGAATTCGGCCCCCCGGCCGACAGCATCGCAAAGTGCGAAAGCCGCCGGCTTGTGCGGCATGGTCAGGTTGAAACCCGCGACGCTGTTTGACTTCGCAAGCGCGCGGATGGTGTCGGCCAGATTCTCCGGCGCGACGTCCAGCGGCACCATGTGCCAATCGAGCCCCGCTTCCTGGAAGAACGGCGTGTAGAAGCGTGGCGCGACGACGTGGGCGGCCGGATGAGCGAGGATAAAAACGAAACGTGACGCGCCGCTCGGAAGGTTCATCGGTCATCCTTTCACCGCGCCAGCCGTCAGATTGCCGACCAGAAGCCGCCGCGCCGCGTGGAAGCTTGTCATACGGCCGCGAGTGCCTGAGAATGGGGAGGCGTATCGGCTTCGTCAATTGCATACACCGCTGGACCGAAGGAAACGCACCAATGAACAATATCAGCCGTCGTTCCATGCTCGCCGGCGCCGCCGGCCTGTTCGTTGCTCCCCATCTCACACGCGCGCAAGCCGCCAAGCCGCGCCTGACCGTGATCTCGCAATGGTCGGCGGGCAGCGATGGAGCTGCGATAACGGCGCTCGGCAAGAAATTCGAAGAGAAGGGAGGCACCTGGCAACACTCGCCGGTTCCCGGATTCACGACTGAGATGATGAACAAGCTGCGCGCGCAGATCATGGCTGGCGATCCGCCGGCCTGTTCGCAACTCAAAGGTCCGGAGATTGCGGCGTGGTCGAAGATTGCTCCGACCGTCGACCTCGACGCCCTGGTCGCCGCGGCTGGTTACGAACAGGTCGTTGCCCCGGATCTTGCGCGACTGCACAAGCCCGCCGGCAAGTGGATTTCTCTGCCATTGCAGATCTACAGCACCAACATGCTGTTTCTCTCGAAGCGCGCGATGGACAAGGCGAAGGCCGACAAGATCCCTGTCACATGGGCCGACTTCAACACCTTAGCCCAAAAGATGAAGGAGGGTGGGGTCGCACATCCGATCGCCAATGGCGGCACCCGGCCGGATGACGGGCAGAAATTCGAAGCTGCTCTCGCCGGCATCAGTCCGGTCGCATACCGGGCCGCCATCATGACTCTTGACGAGAGCGCCCTGAAGGGCCCCGAGGTAAAGGCTGCCTTCGCGCAGGTGCGCAAGATCGCCGACTGGATGGATCCCAACACGGCCGCCCAGCACTATTCGACAAACCTGCAGCGCTTCGTCGCCGGTGACATGGGCATGATGATCCAGGGTGGCTGGGCGCAGGGCGTCCTGCTCAACGCCGGCTTCAAGCTCGACGACTTCATCATCGCGCCGGGGCCCACCGACAACACCAAGCCGGTCTTTCTGTTGAACGCTGACGCATTCATCTTCTGGCAACGTAAAGAGCCGGATCTGCAGGCCGGTCAGACGCTGATGGCACAACTCGTCATGGATCCGGCGATCCAGACCATGTATTCGCAGATCACCGGGTCGATACCCGTGCGTAGCGACGTAGACCTCTCCGGCGCGGGCTGGTCCGACGGCCAACGGCAGACCGCCGCCGCGCTCAAAGAGGCTGTTGCCAACAATCAAGCCGTCCTCAGCGTCGCGCACAACATGGCGCAGGAAAACGGGATGACCGCGGCGATGATTGACGTGATCACCGAGTATGTGAAGAACAAGGCCATCACGCCGGATCAAGCGGTGGTGCGCCTCAGCGACGCCGTCGAGGGAGCGCGTTGACCCACACCGTTGCTGCAGAAACGCGAACGGGACGGCCGGTGACGTTCGGGATACTGCGCCGCCTGCCGGAACATCTGGCGATCTGGGTGCCGTTGCTGCTGTCAGCCGGGCACCTCGTTTCGTTTGCGCTGTGGACGGTCTGGATTTCGTTCACGCCTTCCACTCTCGTTCCGGTCTCAGGTTGGGTGGGCCTGCGCAACTACACCGCGGTGATGGCGACGCGGAACTGGCAGATTGCCTTCGATAATCTCCTGCTCTTTGGTTGCGGCTTCGTCCTGCTCAGTTTGCTGACCGGTCTGCTGCTCGCGGTGCTGCTCGACCAGCGCATCCGTGGCGAGAATGTGCTGCGGTCGATCTTCCTCTATCCCATTGCTCTCTCCTTCGTCGTAACCGGCACGGTCTGGAGCTGGCTGCTCAATCCAGGCCTCGGTATCCAGAAGCTTGTCAACGACATTGGCTGGACATCCTTCCGGTTCGACTGGCTGATCGATCGTGACATGGCAATCTGGACCATTGTGATTGCTGCCGTCTGGCAATCCTCGGGCTTCGCCATGGCTCTTTTTCTCGCCGGTCTTCGCTCGGTCGACGCCGATCTCATCAAGGCTGCGCAGATCGATGGTGCCGGGCCGATCCGGATGTACAGGCGCGTTATCCTTCCCACGCTTTGGCCGATCACCGTAACGGTTGTCGTGATCCAGTTGCAGTTCGCCATCACGACCTTCGACCTCGTCCGTGCTCTTACCGGCGGGGGGCCCGGACTTGCGACCCAACTGCCGGCGCTTGTTGTGTACGACCTCATGTTCCAGCGCGGGCTGCTCGCGCGCGGAGCGGCGGCGGCGGTTCTCATGCTGCTGATCCTTCTCGCGGTGCTGCTGCCCTATGCAGGGTGGCGATATCTCCAGCGACGGCAGGCCGCCCATGCGTGACCGAATCTTTGCGCCGAGCCGCATGCTGATCTATCTGGTCGTTTGGCTGATAGCGACCGCCTGGCTGGTGCCGTTTGTCGTCGTCGTGCTGAACTCGCTCCGCACCGCGGAGGAGATCGCGCAGACCTCGATGATCGGCTGGCCGAAGCAGTGGGCCTGGAGCAACTACGTCACCGCATGGGCCGAATTCTGTGTCGCTCAGACCTGCGCCGGCATCCGGCCCTATATGCTGAACTCTGCGATCGTCACCATTCCTGCGACGATCATTTCCACCATGCTTGGTGCAGTTGCCGGCTACGCCGTTTCGCTCTGGCGTTTTCGCGGCGATCAGTGGATCTACGGCATCGTTACCCTGGGCATCTTCCTCCCACAGCAGATGCGCCTGCTGCCATGGACCATCGTGCTGCGTGACGTTGGTCTTATCAACACGCTCACCGGCCTGGTCGTGATCCATACCATCCAGGGGCTTTCCTTCACCACGTTGTTCTGCCGAAACTACTACGTCGCCATTCCGCCGGAACTGATGAGGGCCGCGCGCATCGACGGCGCGGGCTTCTTCCGTATTTTCTGGCGCATTGTGCTGCCGCTCTCGCCTCCCATCCTGATCGTCACCGTGATCTGGCAGTTTACGCACATCTGGAACGAGTTCCTTTATGGCGTGACATTCACGACCGGTCAGCAGCAACCGGTCACAGCGGCGCTGATCGCGCTCTCCGCCGCAATCGCGGACATTCCTCAGCACGGCGTACAAAGCGCAGCAGTGATGATCGCGGCGCTGCCGACGCTGCTGATCTACGTCCTGGGTGGGCGGTACTTCGTACGCGGCCTGACGGCCGGTGCGGTAAAGTAGGGAAGGCGCATGTCAGCTCTCAGCATCCGCGACGTGCACAAGCGGTTCGGCCCCAGCGAAGTGCTGAAGGGAGTAAGCCTCGAGATGGGCTCGGGCGATTTCACCGTCCTGGTCGGTCCATCCGGTTGCGGAAAGTCGACATTGCTCAATATCATTGCCGGTCTGGAGCGGCAAAGCTCGGGCAGCGTCGAAATCGGCGGGCGCACTGTTGATGACATTGCGCCAAAAGATCGCGACATTGCGATGGTGTTTCAGTCCTACGCACTTTACCCGTCGATGACCGTGCGCCAGAACATAACGTTCGGCATGGAATGCCGTAATGTTCCGCGTGCGCAGCGCGAAGCCGCGGTCTCCGAGGTCGTAAGACTTCTTCAGATCGAGGCCTTGCTGGATCGCAAGCCCGCCCAGCTTTCCGGTGGCCAGCGCCAACGTGTCGCCATGGGTCGGGCCCTGGTGCGCAACCCGCTGCTCTTTCTTTTCGATGAGCCACTTTCGAACCTCGATGCCCAGCTCCGTGCCGAGATGCGCATGGAGATCAAACAGCTGCACCAGCGTCTTGGCTCAACGATCGTGTATGTCACTCACGACCAGATCGAGGCGATGACGCTGGCCACGCGCATCGCCGTGATGCGGGAGGGCGTAGTCCAGCAGTTCGCCGACCCGGAGACCGTCTATAACCGCCCGGCCAATCTCTTCGTCGCCCGCTTCATGGGAGCGCCGCCAATGAATACGCTTCCCGCCCGATTGGAGGCGTCGCCAAGCGGGAGTGTGGCCGTCATCGGACACGGTGAGGGGGAGATACGGTTGCCCGTACCGGTAGAGGTGAAAGGCTGGATTGGCCGCGAGGTCGTGCTGGGGATTCGGCCTGAATGCATCACAGAGCCAACCCGACATTTCGGCCATGCACCGGACGCTGTGCTGACCATAGCAGCTTCTGTGGAAATGACCGAGCCAACCGGGGCGGAGACGATTGTCGTGCTCCGTCTTGGCAGCGAGCGTGCACTCGGCCGGGTGTCGGCCGACCTTCGCCCCCGTGTCAACGAAATGGCCCGCTTTGCGATCGATACCCGCAAGATCAACCTGTTCGATCCGGCGACGGGTGATCGCATCGTATCTTGAGAACTCCGCTCGCCTTCGAGATGTGATGGCGATCTTGACTCGCAGGAGATCGTCATCATCATATTCTCAATCACTTCTTACATGCGATCATCCGTTGAATCAGTCGAAGCCGCGTTCGCGTATCAAGTCTAATCGACCGAACAACAGGACCAAACGGGCACGAACGGTGAGACGGCAAATATCCGGGCAGCATGTCTTGTTTCGCGTCGCGGCGTTGCGGCCGCGCCTGTCGATCGCCGCGACGATCTTTCTTGCGACCGTAGGGGCGGCCGCCGGGCAGGTTCCGAGCGAGTATATTGGCAAATGGTCGAACGATCCGGTTCGTTGCGAACAGGCCAATGGTGAGGTCGACGTGATGACCGTCACGACGACCGGCTTCGATGTCTATGAGGTCGGCTGCGATCTTGATCGCGCCGTTCGCGCGCCGGGGGGCACCCGCTTTGTCGGCCAATGCTACAAGGGCGGGAGTCCAACGAGCACCGGCACGGTCGTCATGCGTCGACTGGCGCCGGACAGGATTGACGTGGCGCTCCTGGGCTTTCCCTGGATTTCCGAAAAGCCCGAGGTGTTTCGCCGCTGCCGTTCCGGCTGACGGCAGCGGTTCGGTCTGGCGTATCGGTGGACGGGTCGGACAATGTGGGAGGATGACATGAGGCCGCTCGCATGCATCGCCGCTGCGGTGCTGGTCGTTACACTTGTCGCTGTCTCAACGCGGCCGTCGGCGGCACAGGAGAAGTCCTCCGGTGAGAGCCTTGTGCAATTCTGCGCGCGGGTCGGCAACGACGACACGATCCGCGACTATTCGCCGGCGCTTCGCCAACAGACAGCGCGCGCGTTCAAGCAGCTGTTTCCGGATGCGAAGGGCGAACCCGATGCATCGGACCTGCAGAGGCAGGCCCATTACCGCTGCATGCAGGGAAAGGTCATGGTCTGTTTTATCGGCGCCAACTTGCCATGCAGCAAGATCAGCACGGCGCGCGAGAACCGCGGCGCGACCGCATTTTGCCGAGACCATCCGAGCCAGGATAGCGTTCCGGCCTTCGCGACGGGCCACGATGCCGCTTACTCGTACAGATGCCGCAATGGCCGTGCGCAGGTCGTCAACGCGACCTGGACGCTCGACAAGCGGGGCTTCGCCAAGCAGCTGTGGGTCGCGCTGCCGGATTCGTAGGCCCGGGAGTCAGGGCGCGCACTGCCTGCCGTGCCTTGAGGATGGACGGGCAGCACGAAGCGGAGCCGGCTTGTACAAGGCAAATGCCTGACGGCGTCGAAAGTGGTCGGAAAGGAAAGCTTGTCATGTCGCGTCTTTACTATCACGAGCATTCCGACACGCTGACGCTTGAGACCAAGGTGATCAACGCCGCGCCGGGGCGGGTCATGCTGGCAGAGTCGCCGTTCTTTCCCGGCGGTGGTGGGCAGCTTGCCGACAAGGGGCTCGTACGGTGGAACAGCGGCGAGGTCCCGGTCGTCGGGTTCGAGCCCGATGGCGGGCGGATGTGGTTGCTGCTCGGCGCGCCGGTCGAGCTTTCCGGTAGTGCAGAGGCCGTAGTCGATCCCGCCTTTCGCCAGATAATGCGCGAGCTGCACACGGACACGCACCTGCTCAACGCGTTCGTGTACCAGCAGTTCGATGGCGCGCTGGTGACCGGCGTGCAGATGAACCATGACGGCACCGCGCGCATGGATTTCGATCTTCCCGACGCGGACAATGAACGGCTGCGTGCGCTTGACGGACCAATCAACGATGCAATCCGGACAAACCTCGCGGTCGGCGACAGCTATATTCCACTGGACGAGGTGATCGGCACACCGGGACTCATCCGTACGCGCTCGGCCGCGCCTCCGCCCACGCCCGATGGCAAGGTCCGCATCGTCGACATCGCTGATCTCGATCGTCAGGCCTGCGGCGGCACACATCTGGCTTCGACCGGCGGATCGCGGCCGGTGCGTGTGCTGAAGATCGAGAACAAGGGCCGGCATAATCGGCGCGTGAAAATCGGTCTCGTTGGAATCGCGCCGGGGACATGACGTGATCACTTCAGCGGCATGTATTTGCGGCAGGCGCAAAGACGGATTGACGATCTGGTTCTGAGCGCGGCAAGATCAAACGCGTTCTGTTGCGTGATTGATTGTTCTCAAAAGCAGCGATGAAATGAGGACCGGCGATGCAGCAGCAGCCAGCATCGAGCGTGAGCCGCCGTGACCTGTTGTCTCTGATCGGAACAGTTGCCGGCAGCGCGGCGATGTATCACGCGATGACGAGTCTCGGGTTCGCGACCGAGTCGGCCTATAAAGGCCCGATCAAGCTGAACGGTGATCCCAAAGGGGCTTCCGTCCTCATCCTGGGTGCAGGGCTTGCGGGCATGACCGCGGCCTTCGAGTTGCGCAAGGCCGGCTACAAGGTCGAGGTTCTCGAGTTCAATGACCGGCCCGGCGGCCGCAACTGGACCTTGCGCGGCGGCGATACTTTCACCGAACTTGGCGGGGCGAAACAGACCTGCGAATTCGAGAACGGCCTTTACATCAATCCGGGGCCGTGGCGCATTCCCTACCATCACCACGCTGTGCTCGATTACTGCAAGCGCTTTGGCGTCGCACTCGAACCGTTCATTCAGCTCAATCACAATGCGCTGCTGCACTCGACCAACGGTTTCGATGGCCAGCCGCAACGCATTCGAGAGGTCAAGACCGACTTCCAAGGGCAGGTTTCTGAGCTGCTGGCGAAAGCCACCCAGCAGGGCAAACTCGACGACGCAGTGTCCAAAGAGGACAAGGAGATTCTCCTGCAGGCACTGAAAGCCTGGGGAGCGCTCGACGCGAACTATGCCTACAAGGCCAACCTGATCTCCGGCGATTTTCGTGGCTTTGCGAGGGATCCGGGCGGCGGACTCGGAGCGGCACCGACGCCGGGCATCCCGCTCGCGCTGTCTGACATCCTGAAATCGCAGCTGTGGCGCAATCTGCAGAATTTCGCGCTGTATGAATTCCAGACGACGATGTTCCAACCGGTCGGCGGCATGGATATGATCGGCAAGGCCTTCGCTAAAGAGGTTGGAAGCCTCATCAAGTACAATGCGAAGGTGATCCGCATTCAGCAGAACGAACGTGGTGTAACCGTCACTTACCAGGACGGGAATGGTCCTGCCGCGCCCCAGCAGGCGAAAGCGGACTGGTGCATCTGTACGATTCCGTTGCCAGTGCTCAGTCAGATCGAGACGGACGTCGGCGCCAGGCTGAAGGCGGCGATCGATGCCGTGCCTTACGCGGCTTCGATCAAGGTAGGCCTGCAGTTCAAGCGCCGCTTCTGGGAGGAAGATGAGGCCATCTATGGCGGCATCAGCTACACGAACCTGCCGATCCGGCAGATCTCCTATCCGAGCACGGCCTATAACCACTCCGGCAGAGGCGTGTTGCTCGGTGCCTATCTCTATGGCGGCCCGAACTCCTACGAGTTCACCGCCATGACACCGCGCCAGCGCGTCGAGCATGCGGTGGAGTACGGCTCCAGGCTGCACCCGCAGTACAAGGCGGAGTTCGAAAATGGCATCTCGGTCGCCTGGCATCGCGTTCCCTTCACGCTCGGCTGCGCTGCGAGCTGGAACGACAAGATGCGACAGGAACACTATGACAACCTCTGTCAGATGGATGGACGGATCGTGCTTGCAGGCGAGCACGCCTCCTATCTGCCGGCCTGGATGGAAGGCGCCATCCTGTCTTCGCTCGACGCCATCTCCCGCCTCCATGAGCGTGTCGTGAAAGCATGAGATCGATCCATCATCCGAACTTTTCTTCGCGGCCGAGACCTGCTTCAATGACGACAGCATTTTCCTTCTCGCGTATCGCTGTCATTGTCTGCGCGTTTGCGTTTGTGTTGGCCCTGCCGGTCGAGGCCGTCGCGCAAACCGTGCCGGTTCCGATGCTCAGCACCACTGTTCGATTTGCGGCAAAGAGCGGGGCCGACTTGTACGCAAGCGTTTGTCAAGGTTGCCATATGCAGGACGGCAAGGGAGCTGTCGGCGCGGGCTCGTACCCCTCGCTGGCCGATAACAAGAACCTCGAAGCCGGCGGCTACCCGGTCACGGTGGTGGTCAACGGGCTCAGGGGAATGCCGCCGCTGGGTGTGATGATGAGCGACGAACAGGTCGCCGAAGTCGTGAACTACGTGCGCACCAATTTCGGCAACGCCTACAACGATGCGGTTACGGCGGAAGACGCCAAGGGCGTTCGTCCCTGACGCGGCGTTTGCCTCTCTCTCAAAAACAAGGATGCAGACTATGAAGTTCCGATTGGCAGTGTCGCTTGGGCTGGCTCTTCTTGCAGCCATGGGTAACGCGCAAGCTGAAGTCGTCCGGCACCCGATTCCTAATTCGACGTTTCCGATCGCTCAGGCGGTGCAGGTCTCCGGTAACACGACGACCTACTATATCAGCGGTCAAGTGCCACCGCTTGTCGACAAGAACACCGCGCCGAACACTACACAGGCCTATGGCGACGTGAAGACGCAGACCGTCGGTGTCCTCAACAAGACCAAGGCCATTCTCGAAGGCCTCGGTCTGACGATGGCTAACGTCATCAAGATGCAGGTTTTTCTGGTCCACGACTCGCGCGCTCCGATGGACTTCAAAGCCTTCATGGAAGGCTACACACAGTTCTACGGTGGTGATCAGCCGAAATTGCCGGTGCGCTCGGTGTTCGGCGTGGCCGCGCTTGCCAACCCGGGCTATCTCGTCGAGATCGAGGTGATCGCCGTGAAGGACGCAAAATGAGGGGTCTGGCAGCTCCCGCGGCAGGGCAGAAAAACCTGAAATCGGCACCGCCAAGGGACGCCTAGCATGAACCATGCGCGCCGCTGACGATTAGGAGAATCCGGTTCTCGGCTTCGGGCCGAAAAAGCCAATCGGTTCCATTGCCGGATTGAGAAGGAGTGCCGATTATGTCTGCAGTATCTTCCTGGATCTGCAGCGACGGAACGAATGACGTTCGAGCCTTTTGGAGAGCGATTGGGGCAACCGGAACGCCGGCAGGGCGGCCGCATGTCCAGCTGGTTGCTGCGGACGGGGGCCGTCGTCTTCTGGTCGGCTGTTGTCCTCATCGTCGCAGCGCGCGCGACCTATTTCGACCCTGGTGTTTTTGACTTCGATCGGCTCGCCGCGATTCTGCGGAGCGTTCTGAGCTAGGCGCGTTTCGATCAGTGACGGTTGGCTACGATCGAATGCGCTCGTAGCCGCTATATCAATCCTTCCCCGCGCTGCTGCTGGCCTCGCGTGTCGCTCGAGGCTCTTCTCTTTATTCTTGTCCGGTAGGCCCCGCGGCCCTAACCCGGCTTGCCCTCGATCGAGTGTTCCAACGCGATCTCGAATTTGGCCTGGCTGGCTGATCCATCTCGCGACAAACCGCGGGTCCGAGCAACGCTGCGAACAACCGTGGCAAACGCAAATTTAGGGGAATAACTTCTCCCTATTGGCCCAGAACGAAAATATACTACCACCAAAGCCCGCCAGAGCGCATAAAAGCGTTCCTATCCGGAGAGTTCTGTGCCTCGCGATAACGACGCGCCAAAGGGGCGATTTGCTGCTCTTGTCGACTACCCTACGAGACTGCTTCCCGGGGTGCTGCTTTGCATCCTGATTGCGTCGGTCGCCTTTGGTTTCGAATTCATTGAACTGCGCTTCTTTGAGCATCCCTATGTTGAGGCGCTCGTCATGGCGATCCTCCTGGGGATGGTCCTGCGTGCCTTCTGGACGCCACCGCAGCGGTGGCAATACGGCATCGCATTCAGCGCCAAGCAGTTGCTCGAAGTCGCGGTCATGCTGCTCGGCGCCTCGATCAGCTTTGCGATGATCGCTGCCTCCGGCCCGTTGCTTTTGGCCATCGTTGTCCTGACCGTATTCGTCACGCTGGGCGCGACCTACGGGCTGAGCCGTTTGCTCGGGCTGCCAACAAAGCTTTCGATTCTCATTGCGTGCGGCAATTCGATCTGCGGCAACTCGGCGATTGCCGCCGTTGCGCCTGTGATCGGAGCAGATGGTGACGACATCGCATCGTCGATCTCCTTCACCGCCATCCTCGGCGTCATGATGGTGCTGGGTCTGCCGCTTCTCATTCCTCTGCTGCAGCTATCCGCAACACAGTATGGGATTCTTGCCGGCCTCACTGTCTACGCGGTCCCGCAGGTTCTCGCGGCAACTGTGCCGGCCGGGTTTGTCAGTGCGCAGGTCGGCACGCTTGTCAAGCTTGTGCGCGTGTTGATGCTTGGACCGCTTGTCGTTGGACTGTCGCTGGTTGCGTCGCGCTGGCACACTGATCCAACCAGCAAGACAGGCGGAAAGCGGTTCAGCCTGTTCAAGTTTGTGCCGTGGTTCATTCTCGGATTTCTGGCGCTGGCGGCTCTGCGCTCATTGGGTGCCCTGCCTGGCGACCTGGCCGACCCCATAAGGAAAGTCACCGTCTTCCTGACCGTCATTTCGATGGCGGCGCTCGGTCTTGGGGTCGACGTTCGGGTTCTGGTCAAGGTCGGAGGACGTGTGACGGCAGCCGTTACGCTGTCGTTGCTGCTTCTGCTCGCGCTGAGCATTGGGCTCATACAGCTTTTCAACTGATCACGATTACGGACGCCTTTCGAAGAAGCTAACCCGGCGCAAGCGACAGAGCTCTTTCCTGCGCTCAAGACGTTTCATGGGGCAGCTGATGCGGTGCCAGTGAGGGTGGCATGCCTGATCTGGGTCTCGCGAGCCTGCCGCGTCCCGACGTTCTGTTCGCGCTCGGCGTCGACCGACCACTCTTCTCGGTCCACAGTGCGGCTGTGCGTCTCGCGCCGGAAGGTGCGGCTCTCGTGCACACCATGCGCTATCTCGAACCCGGCGAGAAGCCCGACCGCCATCGGCTCATTGCCGAACTCGAAGAGTTTATGGATTTGACGCAGCCTGGTTGGCGAGAGCAAGAGCGAGCGCGCCAATTTCTGCCAGCCATGCCGGCGATCTCGTCCATCCCGCTTGCGGCGACGGGCGACACGAACGGCCGCCCGGGCGTTGTGGTCCAGAATGGTGAGGGCCTCTTCATCTGTGGCGACTGGGTCGGATCGGCTGGCCTGCTGTCCGATGCGGCAGCGTTGAGCGGACGCTCTGCAGGCGAGGCCGCCGTAGCGTTTGCGCAGCGTTGATGCCGGCTTCGTGAGTTGGCGGACTCCATTGAATGCAAACGAGTTTCTGCGCTTGCGCAAGTCCGCGACGACGGCTCAGCATATTGTCGTGAGGACGCGACTACGTATACGATTGCGTTGCGGCCAAAACAGCCCGCTGGAGGAAAGCGATGCCCCAAAATGTGAAGCAGATGTTGGCAGAAGCGAATGCTGCGGTTCCGAAGTTGTCGCCTGCTGAAGCGGCCGAGAAAATGCAGTCTCCGGACGTGTTGATTGTCGATGTCCGTGATCCGAATGAAGTTCAGCAGACGGGCAGGATCAAAGGTGCTCTGAACGTGTCGCGGGGCATGCTGGAGTTTCGCGCCGATCCCGACAGCCCCTATCACAATCAAGCGTTCAGCAAGGACAAGACGATCCTTCTGCATTGTGCGTCTGGTGGTCGCTCTGCGCTGGCTGGAAAAGCCCTTCAGGAGATGGGGTATACGAAGGTCTTCAACATCGGTGGTTTCAAAGAACTTGCCGATGCGGGAACCGAAGTGGAGCCGGCGACGTAAGGATCGCACCGTCTAAGCGCGTGACTCTCAGTCTGATGTCGGTGAACCTGGCGTCACCGACGTCAGATAACGACGAAGCTCGTTCAAGACGGGATCGTGGAAGCTCCGCCGGCCTCGCTGTTCAGGCGGCGGCTCCAGCCGGGATCGATGCCGGTCATGTCTGGAAGTTCGTGCGCAATTCCCCTGTGGCAATCGATGCAAGTTCTCTCACCCGTTACCAGGAACTTCTCGTGAATCTCGGCCGCCCTGCGTGTCTGCTTGGCGAAATCCATCGCTATCGACGAGTGGCAGTTTGGACACTCCAGTGAGTCGTTGAACTTGAGGCGCGCCCACTCATGTTTCGCGAGTTCGAGCCGCATATCCTGGAATTTTGACGCGATCGAGATCGTGCCGAAGATCTTGCCCCAGACTTCCTTTGATGCCTGCATCTTGCGTGCGATCTGTCCGTCCATCGATGCGGCACGCGGCAGTCCGGGCCGGCAAAATGTCTTTGCGTGGTCCGGGTCACCAACTGAGCGTCAGGCCCGCGCAATCGCGCAATCAGCGCTCCCCTCTGGTGCCCATCAGGACTTCGGTCGCGGACATCGCCGTCACTCGACTCGCGTCTATCGCTCGTGCTTTGATTGCCAGTGAACGAGACGAGAAGGTTCAAGGCGATGAACCGTGCCATGGATCCTCGAAAGCGTTCGATCAACCGGTCTGATCAATAGGGCCGGGGCGATGGTTCCGGGAGGCGCTCGAATGAATGACGGATCGACCAATGGTCAGATCGCGCGGCCGATGTTGTTCCTGCCGCTCGCTATTCGCGGCCTGACGTTGAAGAACCGCCTCGTCGTGCCGCCGATGGTCCACTATCGCTGCGACCCGGGAAATACCTGCGGTACGTTTCATACCGTGCATCTCGGCCGCTACGCGCTCGGGGGCTTCGGTCTCGTCTTCGTGGAGGCCACCGGCGTCGAGGAGGTCGGCCTCATCAACGAGCATGATCTCGGCATCTGGAACGATGCCCAGATGGAAAGCTTCAAGCCTTTGATCGCTTTCATGAAGCGCCAGGGTGCGGCGATCGGCATTCAACTCGCCCATGGCGGCCGCAAGGCGTCCTCCCAGACCGCCATGCAGGGCATGGGACCGCTGACCGAGGAGAATCTGAAGTCCGGCGCCAAGGTGTGGCAGCCGGTCGGACCGACAGCCGAGCCTGTCGCTAAGGGCTGGCTGGTGCCGCGGCAGCTGACGACAGCCGAGTGCAAGGCAATGGTGGGGACGTGGGCCGCCGCGGCGAGGCGTGCGGTGGGCGCCGGATTCGACACCATCGAGATCCACGCTGCGCACGGCTATCTACTCGCTTCGTTTCTGTCGCCCGTCTCGAATACGCGCGATGACGCATACGGCGGCGACCGGGCGGGACGCATGCGCCTGCCGCTTGAGATCGCCGAGGCGGTACGCCGTGAAATGCCAGCCTCGATGCCATTATTCTTGCGCCTCTCGGCGGTCGATGGCACGCAGGAGGGCTGGAACATGGACGATACGATTATTTTTGCACGCGAGTTGAAGGCCCGCGGCGTAGACGTGATCGACTGCTCCTCGGGCGGTATCTCCGGCGCGGCGACAGCGATGCAGGTGCCGCGCAGCCTGGGCTTTCAGGTTCCCTTCGCCGGACGGGTACGCAAGGAAGCAGATATCCCGACAATGGCGGTCGGCCTGATCCTCGAGGCGCAGCAGGCCGAGACCATTCTTCAAAAGGGCCAAGCCGATCTCATCGCGATCGGTCGGCAGTCCCAGTTCAATCCCAATATTGCGCACCATTGGGCGCACGATCTCGGCATCAATCAGCGTTTCGAAGACTGGACTCCGGAATATGGCTGGTGGCTGGAGAAGCGTATCAGGACGATGGAAGGTTTCGCCACGCCGACTGGCGAGGTCACACGTCGCGCATGATTTGAGCTACAGGGATCTGCGACTGACCAGCAATTCACAGCGGTTCTAAAGAGATCGAGCGCGACAAAGCTCGGCGAGCGAATAGCACGTACGGAACACCGCTCGCTGTCTTCGACTTGACGACGCCTCGCGGCCTTCATGGAACCCAGCGTGCGACGCGAAGAGGCTGGACTCTCGAGACGTGGCATGTTGTGAGGCCATAACCTCTAAGAAATTCTGACGCTTCATACAGTTTAAGCCGATTGATACCAAGAAGCGCGACGAGCAGTCACGAGAGGACGACTGCTTCGCGATCACAAGAGGTGACGCGTTTGAAGGCTGCGAACGATGCGTTTGACCGAGGTGAGGTAACGTGTCGCGGTTCTGATTCTTTTTAGAAAGACGCGATGTGGCTGAAACCGCGTGATGATCGCGACATTCGATGCATGTATCAAAGCGCGCGCACACGTTGAATATTACACCTAGAAGGAGATTCTTAATACCTTTCGTTGCAAAAACTCAAGCGCAACGAGGGGCAATGCGTCTGTGCAATTTGGAGCGCGAAATGGCTAATCTCGCGTTGGTTCTCTCTTTGATTTCAGTTCGATCCAAGTCGACTGCGGGCGCCAAGAAATCGCCGAGCAGCTTCGCCGAAGCGATCTATATCTGCTCCTCCTAAAGGCAACAGCGGCCAGGTTATTGCCGGCTCGCTGATTGTCTCGGACGTAGGGGCCGACGAAATTTCTATTTCGAACACGCTGCAATTGCCCGCGCCGGTGCGCGTCGTCACGTCATGACTGCTTTAGGACCATCGCGCGCTGCGCTCAACGATGACAGAAGGCGCATGTGGTGCGCATAAATTTCATCTTCTCATGAAGCGCGACTTCGATCTGTACTGGAGGAGGAAGAATCGCGCGGCCGATCAGTTGGTTGCCCGCAAAATTTGCGCGAAGCAATCGGCTCGTCGTCATGCGGACGCTGAAGCGCGCGCAGATGAACATAAGGATCCGATTGCTTTCGTTCGTGCGCTTTATTGCGTGCGTGCGATCGGGCGCATCCTGACCGGTATCATCATTCATGATCTTGGATTTTTTACAGCGGCGCTCTTTGCGCGACAGACGCGTCGCGAAGTCTGTGCGCGAAGCAAAGCTGACGCGCTTCGCGGGACGCTGATCCGTGGCTTGTGTGAGAGAGCAGAGCGATCGCCGGCACACAACGCGGCATCCCGCACTTTCGAAATGCGCGGCGAACCGGCACTTTCGTTCTCAGTCCTTCATTCGCTATCTGATGTCAGTTGTCGTCCATCCAGCATCCACTGCCACACTAGCACGAAGATAACTCTCTTCGCACAATCGATTCGCGTCATCTCTAAGACGATGACATCATCACTGCAAATGTTTCTCCACCGAAAGGCAACCGCTCACTGTCATGCGGCCGAGCCGTCGGTAGCCGAATTGGTTCGCGAGACACTGAAAAGAAGCAACAATCCAAGGGAAGCTCCTATGCTTGAGGCGTCAAAAATGCACATGCAGAATAACGGGGACGGCTTACACACCAGCCGCTTCTTGACCCGTCCGCTATACCTTCAGGCACGTGACGCAATCGCGCACCGTATCGCCACCGGCACATGGAAACCGCATGCTGCCATTCCCAACGAGAGCGAGCTGGCGCGCGAATTTGGCGTCAGTGCGGGCACCATCCGGAAAGCCTTGGATCTGGCGGAGGCGGAGCGGCTGCTCACGCGCCGTCAGGGCCGGGGCACGTTCGTAAACGACCAATCAGCTGCCGAGCACGCGGCGCGCTACACCAATATCAGAAACCGGGAGGGCGAGCGCCTCAGCGGAGACGTGGAGGTCTTGAGCGTCCTGGAGACCACAGTCAGCGAAAAAGAAAGCCGCCGTCTACGCTTACGACCGCATGAACGGGTCCATCGTATCCGTCGCGTGCGGATCACCGGCGGCAAGCCCTACATGCTGGAGGACGTTGCGATGCCCACCAAGCTGTTCCCGGGTGTGGCGAGCCATGACGATGCGTCTCAGCAACTCACCGTCCTTGCTCAGCGGTTCTGCGTGTTGCTCGGCCGCGGCGAGGAGTGGCTTACCATCGGTCCGGCCGCCCCCGACGTGGCTGCGGCGCTGCACGTGGCCGCGGAACCTATGCTTCTGCGGCTAGATCGGGTGATCTATACCCACGACGGAAGACCCGCGGAATGGCGCCTCGCACAATGCCTGATGGAGGACGGCAGGTACTATCGAGCGAATTTCAGATAGAGACCTTGAATGCGCTAATCCGCCGAACCAGCCAGTATTAATGCAGCGACCATAATTATGCAGTGACCATATATTTGCGGTCCAAACGGGCCCCCGGGTTTTCACGATACTATCAGGCGAAGGGTGCAATCAGGACGCCGCTTGCTGTCCAGTGGACATTCTTGGTGCAGCCTTGATCGCGCTTGGTGCAGCCTTGATCGCGCTTGGTGCAGCGTTGAACGCGCATCGCCCGCAGCTGATGACATAGTTGCAGCGGAACTTCCGTGCGCTCGGCTCACGTTGCGGATCCAGCGCGCGGCGAGGGTCTTTCTCTTCCAGGCAAGGAGGCATTCTGCGTCGCGCAGCTCGTTTGCGCTCCTTTGGTACTGAAGTGTTGCTGAAGATTGCTGGTGCGGAATGCAGCGAGGAAGGCTGTGCCAGGTGAAACCGACGCGTAGCCGTTATCTCACTTGAAAGGTGCCCAGGTTTCGAAAGCTGCCGGGATGATCAGATCGGTGCTGAAAAGTCCGCGGACCGGTGTGAGGGTTCCGGGGCACACCGATCCGCGGGTAGTTCGCGTCGAGAGCCTCGCCTGACGCTGGCGGGGGCCGTCCCGGGAGGAGGGGCTCGCAGTGAACGCCCCGAACAAAACTCTCGACGCATGCGGATGCTGACATCGCACGCGCACATGCGCCAGCACTCGATGTCAAGATCGTTACTACCCGACGAGTCCGTCGTTGCATGATTGACAACAGACAAGCCGGTCAGGAAACGGGACACTGAACATCTCGCCAGGTTCGTTATCGGTTATCTGTCGTTTGCTGTTCGTCGACACGCTAGCGAGACGATAGCATTCTTCACACAATGTGTTGGCGCTCTCCTGGAGGCGATGGCATCATCGATCCACATGCTCCTTGCCGATGTGCAAGTCGAAGCGCCGTTGTGTGCTTCTTCACGGATCGAAGCGACACGCCAATACAAGGAAAACATCTCCATGAGAGAGTTGCCAGAAACGTCTATCGTCAACAATCGAATGTCGTCCCGTCGCTTCTCAAGTCGTCCGCTGTACCTCCAGACACGCGATGCGATCGCGGAGCGCATCTCCTCCGGCGAATGGAAGCAACATACGACCATTCCGGACGAGGGCGAATTGGCCCGCGAACTCGGCGTTAGCCCGAGCACAATGCGCAAGGCCCTGGATCTGGCGGAAGCGGAGCGCCTCCTCACTCGTCATCAGGGCGGCGGAAGGTTCGTCAGCGATCCATTGTCCGACAAGCACGCGGAGCGCTACAGCTGCATCAGAGGGCGTGACGGCAAGCGCTTAGGTGGGGAGGTGAAGGTGCTGAGCCTGCTCGAGACGACCGTCAACGAACGCGAGGTTCGGCGGCTACGTCTACGTCTGCGCGAACGCGTGCACCGCGTCCGCCGCCTGCGATTGACCGGAGGCAAGCCCTACATGCTCGAGGACATCGTGATGCCCACAAAGCTGTTTCCCCGCCTGGCGACACACTTTGACGCGTCTCAGCGACTGTCCGTCCTGGCGCAACAATATGGAGTGTCGCTCGGGGGTGGCGAGGAGCGGGTCACCGCCAGTGGCGTGGCGCCCGATGTGGCCGATGCGCTGGAGGTCGAGCCGGCGACGACAGTCATGCGACTCGATCGCGTGATCTACACGCTCGAGGGCAAACCCGCGGTATGGCGTCTCGGGCAGTGCCCTATAGTAGGGGGCAGGCACTATCTGGCCAAACTGACACGGCCCGACTGAGGTTGGATCAGTAGAGGTGGTCACCGAGATCACCGCGTTCGCATCACTGCGGGGGAGGCCACGGTAAACGACCGAGCGATGAACGTGAGCGCCAGCTCCTCACCGACGGGCCACCATTCCGAATGGCTTATAACCGCACGCGCAATGTCGAGCGCCGATGTCATCATCTGGATCTTTCGGGCCAAGCGCCTCGTACTGCACGTCACACACGAGAGCCTCTTTCGTTCCTGCGATGAAGAGATGTTTGCCGGAGAGCCGCAGTTTTCGTCATGCACCTATGTGAACCGTTGGAGCGAACGCCTTCAGAAACGCGATGGAACTTCGATTTGCCGCCGTCGTTGTCCTGCCGGGAATGGAAATGCGATTTGGAAAAGCGGATGTTTGTCATTTCTGAAAGTGCACACAATGCCAAGCGGGCCACTTCCCGAAGCACTCATCAAGAAGCTGCGCGTTTCCAATGATCTGAATGACGAGGATATCAGAGCGCTCGAAAGCCTGCCGATTGCAGGAAAATCTTATGCGCCGCAGCAGCGGATCGTGGTCGAGGGAGATAGGCCGACCGAGTGCTGCCTGATCATCGATGGGTACGCCTATCGCTCAAAGACAACGGGCGCCGGCCTCCGCCAGGTTTTGAGCATCCATGTTGCCGGCGAGATCCCGGACCTGCAGAGTCTGCACCTCCATGTCATGGATCACGACCTTACGGCGCTCACCGGATGCACGCTGGGATTTATCCCGCATGAATATATCCTCGACCTGTGCGCACGACACCCCGGCACTGCAGCGGCCCTCTGGCGCGAAACGCTGGTGGACGCGGCGATATTTCGGGAATGGATGATCAACATCGGCCGGCGAACAGCGACGGAGCGGATGGCGCACCTGCTCATGGAGCTCTGGGAACGGCTCGAGCCTATCGGCCGCACACACGAGGACTCGTTCGAATTGCCTGTCACCCAATCAGATCTTGCGGACTGCTTGGGCCTGACGCCAGTTCACATCAACCGCGTGCTCAGGCAGCTGCGCAACGAGAAATTGCTGGAGATCGTGCGGCGGGAATTCAAGCTGTTGGATCGCCCGAAGCTTAAGGAGCTGGGACAGTTCGATCCGACCTATCTGCACTTACATCCGTCGATGTAACCGGCGGCGAGGATTGCCAGCTCCGGTCACGTCGCTTGAGCGCGACCGACAACGTCATGTAGCGCGCCCCGGAGCACGACCGGCGTTCAGTTCGATCGCAGCCAGCGCTTGACTTCCGCATAGGCCCGCAACTTGGCGACCTCTATCAGGATGGACTGCCGCGCGGGTCCAGGTGGCAGCCGCGAGGCTTCGCACTCGCGAGCCTTGATGCGCTCGGCGATGTCTTCGCGGGTCGGATAGTTTGCCTTGGGGATTTTTTTCATCTCATTCACATGAACAATTGAAAGAAAAGAGCGGCTCCGAACCCGGACACCGCTGCTCCCGACGCGGCACAAATGAAGGCGACGAAAACAGGGTGCATGCTCCAAGCTTAGGCCGACGGCGGAAAGCCGCATTATCAAATGTTAACGTCGCAACGATCAGTCATGGGGCCGGCGGGGAGGCAGCCGTCCGTGGTCGAGAGAGCTCCCGCCAGAGCGTTCGCTAAGAGCCACTTGCCGCAAGGCCAATCACCTGCGCGAGCACCTGTTCGCGTTTGGCCTGCGAACGGCTTGCCTTCAGACGTGCGGAAAAGCGCTCGAGCAGGCCATCCTCAAACGCCGTTACAATTGTTTCATGCACGTAGCTCTTGCGGCAGATCGCTGGCGTGTTTGCCAGCTCCTCCGCACAGTCGCGAACGGCTTCCATGACCTGTCTATTGCGCGCCCGCGCGCTGGCGGCGGGGACGCAGTGCGCCAGCGATTCCAGGACGGCGGCTGAAGCCATCAACGTGCGGAAGTCCTTCAGTGAGATGCGAACCCCGGCGATCTCACGCAGGAAGACATTGACCTGCGCAGAGGTCACGCCGCGCACTTCGCCCCCGTCGTCGCGGTACTGAAAAAGGCGCCGGCCCGGCAAGGTCACGAGCACTTTGACGGCGCGCAGCAGATTCGCTGCGCGGCATTCCTTTTGAACGCTTTTGCCGCCCTTGCCACGGAAAGACAGGACGAGACGGTCAGGTTCTGTCCTCACGTTGGACTTCAAGAGCGTCGCCGCACCGCGCGAACGGTGAAGTGTCGCATATGTCTCGCCGCCGGGCCGGATGGCGGTGCTTGCCACCAGTTCGATCACCGCAGCCAGAGCGAATTCGCGGGTCGGTTCGGCGCGGGCCAGCCGTTGGGCAACGCTGCGGCGGATGCGCGGTAGCACTGAGATCAGTCGGACTAGCCGGCGCGCCTTCCGCAGCTCTCTGACCTTCTCCCAATCCGGATGATAGCGATATTGAAGCCGCCCTGCCGCATCCCGGCCGACCGCTTGAAGATGAGCGTTCGGGTCCGCTGCATAGCGGACGTCTTCATAGGCTGGCGGAACGGCCAGCGACCTCAGCCGCGAGACGGTCGTGGCGCTCTTGATTGCGCGCCCGTTGGCGCCGACGAACGAGAAGCGATCGCCGCGCCGCAAGCGCCGGATAGTCAGCTCGTCGCGACGGCAAATCTTCAAACCGTGCGTCTTGGTGAGCTTCGCCAGCGAGCGCGCGCGCGATCGTACCAATCCACTGTTTGAACCGACCGAGGACTCGGGTACAATGATCGACATGGTGTTGCTCCTCAGGAACGCAAAGCCGCGACCGGAGCAATTTGTTCCGGGTGCGCATGGCTCTGCGGCGGGGAACCATTTCAGTTGAAGCGAACGACGCGTGGTGCTCGCCGGGAGCGGCTCCACCCTATCAATTCAGAACTATAGCGTCCCGGGTTACAGCTTCGCGTCGAATGACACTCCCTTGCCTGTCAGCGGATCAAGCGCGCAGACAAAGGTAAAGGCGTGCCAGCTGCTGCCCGTCCGGACCTGGCCGGTGCCCTCCAGGCGACGGTTGCTGATGAGGCGAAGCGTTGCGGGATCGTTGTTTCCCAGAAAGACGCGGTCGGCCTGGCTGAGATGGCGCTTGAGGGTCGCGAGCGCGAGCGGCCGGCAGATGAATTCAGCGACCTTCTTTGCGTCGCTCCATTCGCCAGCAAGCGCGCGCTCCTCGCGAAACTTCAGCTTGGCGATCTGCCGCGCTATTGCCGATGACTGCGCCGGCGAAAGACCGGACGTGGCAGAAGCCGCGCCAGCCGAAGCGAACAGCAGGCCGAACAGCAAGGCCCCACTCATCACACGGAGCAATCTCATCGTCATCGGCTTCGCCACCAGTTCAGTGGGCGCCAATTTGTGCCTGATGGTCAGAACTGGTCAACGGGCGAGATCGGCAAGGACGTTGCCGAGCGCTTGTCCTCGTGGCCGTCGCCACCCTTACCTATCGAGGAACTCCAGGACTCGAATTCCGTTCATTGAGCATCTGATTAAAAAGAATCTTATCAAGGAGAATTCGATGAGGAACTTCTTTTGGTCATCACGCTATCCTGGTGACGCCTGCGACGGCCCATTCCGTCGGTGAGAAGATCGGAGTCAACTCGGCGCTCGGCGTCGCGCCGAACACTGGCGATTTCGTCAAACAGGTTGCCGTCAGCGACATACTTGAAATCGAAGCCAGCAAGCTGCTGGCGCATGAGCGTGCCGATCCTGCAAGCAACGCCGAACAAGGCGTCGCCCAAAGGAAATAGGCCAGAGGATTTTCCGCACGCTTGGCGTGCCATATGCCGAGAGCTCGTGTGATGATGGCAGATCAAGGCGGGCGCGGTCCGATGTGAGTGCGCGGGCAACGCACTGTCTTTGTCCGCCAATCCGCGTCACGCCCGCATAGGTCCCGCGTGCACTCACGCTCGACGCTTGCCGCGAAATGGCGCAGCTTGCGGCCTGGATTCGGCGCTGCTAAGGTGCCGCAAAATAAACAACAAAAAATTGGTCGGCTTTACCCGGGAGGGGATTAATATGCGTGCACTCGCATTGATCGCTGCGCTGACTGCTGGTTCTGCACTTGCTGTGATCGGAAGTGCCTCTGCCCAGACGGTCGATGGCCCGAAGGTCACCTGGAAGGTGGGGGCGTGGGGCAAGCCGAGGGCGGCGAGCAAAGGCCTCGATACGCTCGCCAGCTACGTGAAAGAGCAGACCGGAGGCAAGTTCACCATCAATGTCGGATACGGCTCGTATGGCGAGCCGAAGGAGCTGCTCGATCTGGTTTCGGTCGGTGCTCTCGAAGCGACGAACATGTGCTCCTCGTACCATCCGGAAAAGCACCCGGCCTATACTGCCCTCGATCTTCCCTTCCTGCCTTTCCCAAATGCTGACGTGCAGGAGAAGGTGCACGAGAAATTCCATCAGCACCCCTATATCCGGCAGGAGTTGGCGAAGTGGAAAGCCTTTCCGTTCATGTCGACGCTGCTGCCACAATATGAGTTCATCGGCCGCAGTAGTCCGCCCCCGAAAACGATGTCGGATTGGAAGGGGCTCAGGGTCCGTGCGATTGGTGGCATCGGCTCGGCGATGGCCAAGATCGGCGCGGTGCCGACCTCTGTCGACGCGACGGAAGTCTACAACCTCCTGGAGCGCGGCACGGTGGACGCGGCGTCGTTTCCCTCGACTTACGCCCACGGGTCGTACCGGACCTACGAGGTCGGCAAATGGTTCACATCCAACCTTGCACCAGGCACCCAGGCATGCCCGGTCGTGATCGGCATCGAGGCCTGGAACAAGCTGCCAAAGCAGTATCAGGAGCTGCTCGAGAAGGGTAAGGCGATCGCCTATGCCGAGCAGAAGAAGGCCTATGTGGAGGCGGACGACAAGTATCTCGCCGAATTCAAACGGAAGAACCTGGAGTTCATTACCTATTCGAAGGAGCAGCTCGCTGAATTCCAGAACGTCGCGGCTAAGCCGGTGTGGGACGAGTGGGTCGCTGAAAAATCAAAGCAGGGCGTTCCGGCCGAGGAGCTCCTGAAACTGATTCTCGACGCCGCAAAGGCAGCGCCGAAGTCTTAAACAACAGCATCAGCAACCACAGCTCGCGCTTGCGTCGGCGGCGCCAGCGTCGGCCGCTCGTCACGAAGCGACGAACGGTCTTCGGGAGAGAAGCATGAGCCTGCACTCGGCAACGGTGCCGCCAGCACCGGTATTGTTCCGTGTGAATCGATGGCTCAGTTGGCTGGAAAATACGCTGACTTTGTGCGCAGCCGCCGCCATCTTCTTCTTGATGCTCGTCGCCGTTTTCCAGATCCTGAGCCGAACGCTGTTCGGCACGGCGATCTACGGCTATATCGACTACATCGAGCAGGCCAGTCCGATCTTCGCTCTCCTTGGCGTCTCCTACTGCCAGCGGCTCGGCGCCCATGTGCGCATGGACCTGATTTTGCGCGGCTTACCGAAGCGCCTGCTGTGGGCGATGGAAGGACTGGCCGTATTGGTGGCGATAGCGATCATTACGCTTCTCGTCGACAGTACTTTCGATAATTTTCTGCGCGCCTGGTATCGCGGCGATTCAAGCATGGATATCCGCCTGCCGGTTTGGCCGTCCAAGCTGATGGTGCCGTTCGCTCTTTCGGTGCTCTGGGTTCGCTTGCTGCTGCAGACTGTCGATTATGCGCGCCTCGTCGTCTATCCGGACGCGGTGCCGATCGCTGTGCCGATGCTGGAAACACCCGAAGAGCAGGCGCGAACGGAAATCGAGGAAGCGCTTGGGCGCGAAGGCAGGACCGGCACATGATCGATCTGGAGCCTCTGCAACTCGGCGTGGTGGGCTGCGGCCTGTTGATTGGATTGTGCGTGCTGGGCGTGCGGATCGCGTTCGCAGCAGCGATCGTCGGAACGCTGGGCCTCATCAGCGTGTTGGGCTGGAGCAGGGGCATCAGCGCGATCGGGACCATTCCGCACGGGACCACTTCGAACTATACGCTCAGCGTGCTGCCGATGTTCATTCTCATCGGCTATCTCGCCTACTACGCGCGCATCACCGAGGCTGCTTTCGAGGCGGCGCGCCGATGGTTTGGCTGGATGCCGGGCGGGCTTGCGGTCGCCACCGTCTATGCCGTGGCCGGCTTCTCGGCGGTCTCCGGTGCGAATACGGCCGCGGCGGCCGTGTTCGCCAAGGTTGCCATCCCCGAGATGCTGAAGGCCGGTTACAATAGGCGTCTTGCCGCAGGCGTGGTCGCCGCCGGCGCCACGCTCGACAGCCTGATACCGCCCAGCGCACTCCTTGTCGTCTATGGCATCATCGTCGAGGAATCGGTCGGCAAGCTGCTGGTGGCGGGATTCGCGCCGGGTATCTTCTCGGCGCTTGTATATACCGCAATCATCACCTTCATGTGCCGTCGCAACCCGTCGCTCGGCCGGCCGATCCGCGGCTTCACCTGGGGCCAGCGCTTCGCTTCGCTGCCGGGCACTCTGCCGATCGTGCTGGTGATCGCGATCATCTTCTACAGCATGCTGTTTGGATGGGCGACGCCAACCGAGGCGGGCGCGCTCGGCGCTTTCTGCATTTTCGTCATCGCCCTGTTCCACGGCCTGAAGCGAAAGGAACTCACGCAGGCGTTGCTTGAGACCGCCAAGCTGACGGCGATGATTTTCACCGTCATCTGGGGTGTGTTGATCTTCACCCGCTTTCTCGGTTTCGTCGGGTTGCCAAAGGCGCTCGCGGAGTGGGTGACCGAGCTGAACATGCCGCCGATGGTGATCATGATCGCCATCTATCTGTTGTATCTGCTGCTCGGCACCATCCTGGAAGGCATTGGCATGTTTCTGCTCACCCTGCCGGTGATCTTCCCGGTGGTGCAGGCGCTCGGGTTCGATCCGATCTGGTTCGGCATCATCCTCGTGAAGTTGAACGGCATTGCGACTCTTTCGCCGCCCATCGGTCTGGTCGTGTTCGTCGTCAACGGCGTGCGACCGGATATTCCTGTGCGTGACATCTTTCGCGGTATCGGCCCATTCATCATCGCCGATATCATCACGATCGCGATGCTGACGGCGTTTCCGGAAATCGTCACCTTCATCGTCAACAGCGCCAGCTGAGCGTGAGATCTGCCCATATCGAGTTCGGCGGATCGCATGATCGAACCGCGGGCTGCGATAGGCAATTGGCCGGTTGCAGCGGCACCGGCCGATAAAGCTTCAAAGCATCGGTAATTCCTTCATCCGATGTAAAGCCCCGGCAATCAAAGCTTTTCGAGCCCGTTGCGGGGATTGCTCTGTGATGGGCATGGGCCAACCTCCTCAGCAGAACCGAGCGGGAATTCATGGAAACCGATGATTTCCGAGAATCAGACAATGTCGTGGATCGCCGTGGGAGCAGTGGAGGCTTCCGGGTCGGCGGAATGAGCCTCGGTACGATCGTCGTCCTCTGCGGCATCTCCTATTTCACCGGCATCAATCCGTTGACGCTGATCGGCGGTTATGAAGCCATCGAGGGAAACGGCGGCGGTACGAGTTCGCAAACGAGTCCGTCGGATCCGCAGGCCCAGGCTTCGGAGAAATTCGTCCGGCAGATCCTCGGGTCGACCGAGGACACGTGGAGCGCATACTTCGCGGCAGCCGGTGGGCCGCCTTATCGTGCACCGAAACTCGTGCTCTTCAGTGGGTCGACAACGTCAGGATGCGGTATGGCCCAGACCGCGATGGGCCCGTTCTACTGCCCTGTCGATCAGACCGTCTATCTTGATACGCAATTCTTCGATCAGATGCGTACGCAGTTCAACGCCTGCCCGGCGGGGCCGAAGAGCGCCTGCGACTTCGCCTTCGCCTATGTCATTGCGCACGAGATCGGCCACCATGTTCAGAACCTCCTTGGAATTCTTCCAAGGGTTCAGGAGCGGGAGCAGGAAGTCGGCAGTGTCCAGCGCAATGCGATTTCGGTGAAGACCGAGCTGCAGGCCGATTGCTTTGCCGGCGTATGGGCGAACAGGACGCAACAGAAGTTCGATTTTATTCAGCCAGGCGACGTCAGAGCGGCGCTGCAGACGGCCCAGGCGATCGGCGATGACATGCTGCAGAAGCAGTCGCAGGGGTACGTCGTGCCGGACAGCTTTACCCACGGCACGTCGGCGCAGCGCGAATACTGGTTCATGACCGGGTTGAAGAACGGCACGATCCAGGCTTGCAACACGTTCAACAGCGACACCAGCAGCAACTGATCCTCAAATCGCAAGCCGTTGCAGTCGACGTCAGCGCGGCCTCCCCAGATTGCATTGAGCGCGGATGCGCACCTGCGCTATTTCATGAGCTGGTCGAGGCCATAAAATGCAAGAACCTGGTCGAGCCGTTCGTCGGCAGGCCTTTCGCCATAGAATCCACGTCGCGACTGGCTGAAGCCGATCGTCTTGTGCAGATCGGCAAAGGCCTCGGCGAGCTTCATGGTGACCGCCAAACCATCCAGGATCGGAACGCCGTCGACGCTCTTCACCCCATTGATCGCGAGCAGCACGTTCAAAGGCATTTCAGCCGGAATAATGACGTCCGCGCCGGCCCGGATCAGACCGCGCGCGCTGTCCTGAAAATGCTCGATGACGGGGCCGGGCGTCGCGTAGCCGGCAAGGACTTGCTGAAATGTGAGGCCGGACGGTCGCACGCCGACGCAGCGGGATGCGAGGCCGTGTCCGGCGATCTGATCCTCCAGCAGCGGCGCCATGCGATCGATGAAGACTAGAAGTCCGAAACGTCGCCCCAGCATCGATGCGACGTGATAGCTCGCCTCGCCGTAGCCGACGACGGGTATGTCGACGAGAGTGCGGATCTCGCGGATCAGCGGGTTCGGGATCGTTGCCATCGCGTAGGCATCGAAGCCCTTTCGCTCCGCCTCCACGGCGCGCAGCACCCATTGCAGGCTGTGCAGCGAGGTGAGTGCGAGGTAACCGAGGTCGGTGCCGGGATAGTTCGACGGGTAGGTCCCGGGAAGTTGTCCATGCATTTCGACCTGGGTATCCGGGCGCACCACCTTGCGGATATGCGCTTCCATCGCGTGCCGGTAGGCGGGCAGGTCTTCGAGGACGGTAAAGCTTTGATGCCAGATTTTCACTTTGTTATCCGGGTGCAAGAGGTCGTCATCAAACGCGCGTTAGTTCAGGGAGATTCCATTCGACGTACCGAGCTTGCGCAGCGTATCGCGCTCGTTGGCGAGATAGACGCGCGCATCGTCGGGCGAATTCGCCATCGGTATGACGCCGAGTTTTGCGATCTTCTCGATGAAGGCCGGCTCCTTCGCGACCTTGGCGATCACGCCATACAGCTTGTCGACAATCGCTTTCGGCGTCCCGGCCGGTGCCGCCAGGCCGACCCATGAGGTCGTAGTGTAGCCTTTCACACCTTGATCTTCGAAGGTCGGGATATCGGGCCGCAGCGGATACCGCGCCGCGCTCGTCACGGCGAGCGGACGCAGTTCACCGCCTTCGATCTGCGCGCCCACGGCGGGGAAATATTCGATCGTCATATCGACCTGTCCGCCGATGATATCGATCGCAGCCGGTCCGGCGCCGCGGTAAGGCACGTGGATCACGTCGATGCCGGCGAGCGCCTTGAACAGCTCGCAGTTGATGTGACTGAACGCGCCGATGCCTGAGGACGCGATCTTCACGGTGCCGGGCTTCGCTTTCGCCTCAGCTATGACATCCTGGAGAGACTTGAAGCGCGAGTCCTTCGCGACGACAGCAACCCCGGGACCCTCGCTGACAACCGAGATGTTCTGGACATTCTTGTCGGCGTCGTAGGTGAGTTTCGAGGACAGGGCCGGATAGATCGTGATCGGTCCAGGCGAGGTCGCGAAAAGCGTGTAACCGTCCGGGGCTGCACGTGTTGCCTGCGCGGTCGCGACTGTCCCGCCTGCTCCAGGTGCGTTCTCCACATAGAACGACTTGCCGAGCGCACGCGTGAGTTCGTCTGTGATCAAGCGGGTAAGGACGTCGGTGCCGCCGCCGGCAGCGAACGGGACGATGACGCGCACGGGACGGTCGGGATAGTTCTCGGCGCCGGTTTGCGCGGAAGCGGCCGACGCTATGGCGAGCATTGCGCCGAGCATGAGGCCAATCTGCAAGCTTCTCTTGCAAAGATGTTTCACGGCGTTTCTCCCTGTTTGGATGATCATGCCACCGCAGGACTGCACGCGGGTGAGGTCAGCGATCGCTTCCCGCCATCGCGACGAGGGGAGGACGCGTGATTGTTCGACAGAACTTTAGCGGCAATGCTCATTTCACTCCCCATCGACGGTTGTCTTTCGTCCGTGGGTCAGACAACGCGTCTCAGCTTGTCCTGCCCGATCCATTGGCGAAGTACGGCACGTTGCACCTTGTTGGTTGCCGTCATCGGCATTGCGTCGGTGACGTAGACCTGCCGCGGCATCTTGAATCCGGCCAGCCGTGCGCGGAGCTTGTCGAGCACCTGCAGCCAGTCGACGTTTTCGGACGCCGGCGCGACTGCGGCGGCAACCTCGCCAAGCCGTTCGTCCGGGACACCGACGACGGAAATCAACTTGAGGCCGGTTTCCTCGCAAAGAGCCTGCTCGACCTCGGCCGGGGCGACATTCTCGCCACCGACGCGAATGACGTCGCGCTGGCGTGCCAAATAACGCAGCTCGCCCTCGGGACTGAGCATCCCGGCGTCGCCCGAGCGGAACCAGCCATCGGCCGTGAATGCAGCCGCATTCGCGTCGGGCCGCCTGTAGTAGCCCGGCGTGATCGTCGGGCCCTTCATCTGGATCTCGCCCGGCTCATTGAAGCCCCGCGTCTCTCCGGTCTCGGGATCGACGATGCGGATGGCGTTCGGAGCCTGCGGGCGCCCATTGCCGGTGATCCGCTTCTCGAATGGATCGTGCGGATACCACATCGTCAGGTTTCCGCCGGTTTCGGTCATGCCGTAGATGTTTGCGATGCCGGTGATGCCGAACTCCTCAGCGAGCCGGCGAAGGAATTCTGGCGGCTCGATATCGTTCGCGACCTTCAGGGTCGTCAGCGGTTTGCACGCCTTGGCGGCGCCCAGCGCCACGATATCGCGAAAGAAGATGCCGTGCCCCGTGTCGCCGCGGTGTCGCTCGACCAGCCGCAGAAAATAGTCCGGATCCCAGACCGACATCGAGTGCAGCGTCGCGCCGCTGACCAGACAGGTCGTCACCGCATGCATGCTGCCGCTGCAGTGGAAGAACGGCGCCGCACTCATGAAATTGCTCGCCGGCGTAAGCCGTTGGCAATTCGCTACATAGCTCGCGCCGTGGATGTAGAGCGGTTGTGTCAGCATCACGCCCTTCGGTGTGGCGGTCGTACCGGAGGTGTACTGGATGCAGAACACGCCGCCCGCGAGCGGCTCGCCGCGCGTTTGCGACGCGCTCTCGAATGTCTGCCACGCCGATGGCGGCGTGCTGGGTGGGGCCGAAACGATGCTGGCGACGAGCGAGCCCGCGATGTCGCGCGCTTCCTCGAGATAGTCGCGGCCGCGATAGCTCGGTGCGGTGATAAGCACGCGCACGCCGGCATCGGCGAGGATCGTGACGACTTCCGAGCCGGTCAGGCGCGTATTTATCGGCACGAGCACGCCGCCGAGCGAAGCTACGGCGAGAAAGCTTGCGATCCAGGAGAATGAATTTGGTAGCCAGATCGCGACGCGATCGCCCGGCTCGATGAGTTTGCCGAGGAGAAGCCGTGCGTCCTCCACGAAGACGGCAAGCTGCGTGTAGGTGAGGGCATCATCATCGATCGTAACCGCCGTCCGCCCGCCGAAATGCACGACGTTGTGGCGCAGGTAGTCGTCGAGTATCGTCGGCATCAGTCGGCCGCGACGGCAAAGGCGGGATAGTCGGCCTTCGGCACGAACGGGTAGGGGACTTTGCGCCCGCCCCTGAGCGGGAGAACGCCGATCGCAATGCCGGCGGTTGACACCTCGTCGCGCTGGTTCATGAGCGCGACGCGGCATGCCACGAAGCCGAGACCGTCCGCCTCGCGTTTCTCGATAACCTCGGCGCGGCCTATCAGCGTGTCCCAGGCGACATCCATGCGCTTGTAGCGAAACTGGATTTTCCACAGCCAGCCGGCCGGTCCGAGGCCATCCTTCATCAGCTGAACGAGCACATGCTGCTTCCATGATCCGTTGATCAGGATGTCAGGCAGCTTGTCGTGCTCTTTGGCGAAGGTCTGGTCGTAATGGATGCGGTGCCAGTTTTCGACCGCGGCGGACCAGCGCATGATGTGTGCCGGTGTGATCGGGCCCTTTGACAGGCTCGCAAGTTGCTGGCCTGGCTCCACGTTGTCGTAGTAGATCGTCACTGCCTCACCTCCAAATCAACGTTTGCCGGTTGAGGAGAAGCGGTTCGCCCGCCTCCGTGCTGAAACGGGTTTCGATCGTGACCAGCAGCATGCGTCCGCTCTTGCCCTCCTTGAGCGTGACGTCGACATACTTCGGATGAGCGACGGTGCGCTCGCCCACGCGCAGCGAGCGGTAAAACTCGATCTCGTTGCCGCCGTTGAGGAGACGGCGGTAGGGCATCTCGATCGGCGGAAGACCGAAGGCGACGCCCATGATGCCAGCCGTGCCGTCGGCGTTCGGATCTTTCGAGATGACATCGAGCGGATCGGGTGTGTCTGCCGGCAGGCGAAAGGCGTGGACCGGATAGAGCGGCGGCGCGGCCAGCCCGCCAAACTTGCTCGCATCCGCGGCCGTCTCGTCAAAGTAGAGCGGATCATGATCCATGATCGCCTGCACGAAGCGTCGCAATGCGTCGCGCTCCAGCGGCATGGCGGCAATCTGAGGATCACCCTGCAGCCCTTGATATTTGCCGTAATCCTCTTGGCTGTCCACGTCGTGTCCTCTCACGCCGCCAGCGTTCGCCGGTACGCCTTGAGCGGCGTGCCCTGGATCAGCTTTCCCGGCAACGGGTGACCGACAATCGTCTCGGCTTCGCGTGCGGTCTCGATCAGCCTGTCGAGGTCGACGCCGGTCTCGATGCCGAGCTCGTGGCACATGTGCACCAGGTCCTCAGACGAGATGTTGCCGGCTGCGCCCTTGAAGCCACCATAGGGACAGCCCCCAAGCCCGCCGACCGCGGCGTCGAAATCGTCGACGCCCATCTCCATGGCTGCGAAGGCGTTGCTCAGGCCGAGCCCACGCGTGTCGTGCAGATGCAGGTTGATCCTCTTCTCGGGCCAGCGATCGCGCAGCGAACCAAGCATGCGGCGCATGGTCAGCGGCGTCGCCCAGCCCATCGTGTCGGCGAGCGCGATGCTCGTGATGTTCACGTCCTGGCGCTGTGCGATGTCGATCAGCCGCGCCACCATCTCCACCACGTGCTGCTGATCGATATCGCCTTCAAAGTTGCAGCCGAATGCCGCCATTACGCCGATGCGTTCGACCGGAATGTTGAAGGATTTGAACAGGCCGATGCGTTCCGCCAGGTCCACATAGGTTTCTTCGATGCTTCTGTTGGTATTCTTCTTTGAAAACGTATCGCTCGCCGTTGCCCAGAGCGTGCCGCGCATGTCGAACTTGCCGTGCGCGACCGCACGTTCCAGGCCCTTGGCGTTGAGGAAGATGCAGTTGTACTCGGTGCCGGGCCGCCGCTTGTAGGCACGGGTGACCTCGTCGGCATCGGCCATCTGCGGGACCCATTTCGGGCTGACAAACGAGGTGACTTCGATCTGCTTGAAGTTGCAGTCCGAAAGCATGTCGACCAGGCGGATCTTGTCGGCCGTGGAGATCGGACCCTTCTCGAACTGCATGCCTTCACGTGGGCCGACTTCCTTGATGTTCACGAATTTCGGCAATCCCATCGGATGGACTCCTCCCGAAGCTGGGCCCTCGCGTGCGGTTCTGCGGAGCATTTCCGTCATCCCCCGGAGGACGGGCATGAGGCGCTCGCGGCGGCAAACGTCGCTGACTGCGAACCTGCAGGCCAGCCCTAAAAGCTGGAAAGTTTGTTCGGCAGAAGCAAACAATGGCCAGGCGATACCAACGCTATTGCCTTATCTCGGCTTTCCACGCCGCCGCCACCTGTGCCAGTGATCGGCATGGCGGGTGCTGCAGCACAACTTCGGAGCAAGTGAATGATCTATCTGACGGGTGACGTTCAGGACGAAAGGCCGGCTGGCGCGCGGTTTCGAGAGCTGTTGAAGGCGCCCGGGATCTTGCAGATGCCCGGAACCCATAATGGTCATGCTGCGCTGCAGGCCCGCGATGCCGGCTTCAGTGCGCTCTACCTGTCGGGTGCAGCGATGTCCGCCTCCATGGGTTTGCCAGACCTTGGCATCATCACCATCGACGACGTCTCGTTCTTCATCCGACAGGTTGCGCGCGCGAGCGGGCTTCCGGTCCTTGTCGATGGCGATACCGGCTATGGCGAGGCGCTGAATATGATGAACATGGTCCGCGCCTTTGAAGAGGCGGGAGCGGCCGCCGTTCATCTCGAGGACCAACTGCTTCCCAAGAAATGCGGACACCTGAACGACAAGAAGCTTGCGACCGCGGAAGACGCGGCGGCAAAGATTGCTGCGGCTGCGAAGGCCCGCCGCCATCTCTATCTGATCGCGCGGACCGACGCCGCGGCCAGCGAAGGCCTGGACGGCGCGGTGGCGCGCGCCAAGATGTATATCAAGGCTGGCGCGGACGCGATCTTTCCCGAAGCCCTGACATCGAAGGAGATGTTTCTGGAATTCGCGAAGAATTTTACCGATACGCCGCTGCTCGCCAACATGACCGAGTTCGGACGCACGCCCTCGATGACGGCCGCCGAATTCGAGGCAATGGGATTTCGGATGGTGATCTGGCCGGTTTCGTCCCTCCGCGTGGCCAATAAGGCGCAAGCGCGGCTGTTTGCGACGATCCGGGAGAAAGGCACGCCGGCGTCGCTGATCGATGAGATGCAGACGCGGGCGGAACTGTACCAGACGATCCGGCTGGCTGAATACGAAGCGCTCGACTCGTCCATCGTTGCGACTGTCCTGCCATCGGTTTAGACGCCGCTCCATGCCCTGCGGCCGGCCTGGCATTGCATTGGCAGGCGCGCGCGGTGCAGTATAACTGCTCTCAAGACCACATCCTGGCCAAAGCGGAATTGCGCCGGCCACGGCAAGACGGGTCGATACATTTGCAGCGGGAGGCAGGCGAGCGTGGATCTCTTGAACGCCATGCGCAACTTCACGACGGTGGTCGATGCCGGCGGCTTTTCTCAAGCCGCTATCCGCTTGCGCATCAGCAAGGCGACAATCAGCCAGTCGGTCAAGAATCTGGAAGATCATCTCGGGGTGCGGCTTTTCAATCGCAACACCCGGCACGTCAAGTTGACCGAGGAGGGGATCGAGTACAACGAGCGCTGTCGCACCATGCTCGCGGAGATCGAGCAGATTCAGCTGAACCTGATGAAGCGCAAGGCGGAGGCTGAAGGCAGGCTGTGCGTGGAGATTCCTTACGCGCTCGGCAAGTCCTACATTCTTCCGCACCTGCAGGAGTTCGCCAAGGCGTATCCCAATATCGAAACGACGGTGCTTCTCAATCCGAGTTCAGGTCGGCTGATCGAAGGCGGCATCGATATTGCGGTTCAACTGGGAACCTTGCCGTCGTCGTCGCTGATCGCCCGCCGCGTCTATCGCATGCGCCACATCGCTTGCGCCTCGCCCGGCTATCTCGAGCTGGCCGGGCGCCCGAAGACGCCTTTTGATCTGCGCAACCACCAATGCATCGGATTCTGGTCGCCCGAGCACCATCGCGTCAGCGACTGGCTGTTCGAACGCGATAACGAGATCATTGCTCACGCACCGAACGGCTCCTTGCATTTCAACAGCAGTGAAGCGGCAATCGAGCTGGCGTTGCAGGGAGGCGGGGTCATCTACATGCCGGATCTGCTGGTGCGCGACGCTCTTCGTGACGGACGGCTGGTGTCGCTGCTGCCGGAATGGTCGACGCGCGAGCGTCCGATCTATCTTGTCTATCCGGACAAGCGTTACATGCCGACGAAAGTCCGCGCCTTCGCAGATTTCATCGATGCGATCTTCCGGCGGATGGCCGCAGGCGAAGAGGCTCCGGAACATCCGTCCCAGAGCCTGTCGCCGGCAGATATCAGTTCAGAACTTGACGTCGCCTGACGTCGTGACGTCCGCGAAGCGACCGAGCACGAGCATCGCTGCGGCGTGCTGCTCCGCCGTCGGGCAGCAGCAACCATCTTCGATGATCGTGACCAGATAATCGCGGTCGTGAGCCTCACGCACGGCTGCCTGGACGACCGCCACAGTCGATACTCCGGATACGTAGATCTTCTCGATCGCGTGGGCGCGAAGAATGGGCTCGAGCGAGGTGCCGTAGAACGGGCTCACGCGGTGCTTGACGATGTCGAAATCCCCTGAACCGGGTTTCAAGTCCGGATGGATTTCGGTGCCCCACGTTCCCAGCTTGAAAAGGCCCGCCTGCCTCGCATGGGAGAAGATCTGCGACGTGCGAGGACACTCGCGATAATCCGGTGAAAAGCCGACCCGAACATACCCGACCAGCAGCCCGGCAGCGCGCGCCTTGTCCAGGGCGCGTTGCGTGTTCGCGATGATGTTGCGGGCCCTGACCTGTTCACCCAATGGGCCCTTGCCGTTCGGTCCATCGGCATGCACGAGATCATTTTCCATGTCCAGCACGAGATAAATCGCGTTGCTGCTCATTCGTACTCCTTCGCTCAGAGAAACTCGAATTCAGGTTATTGCGGCTGGAGATTGGCTGCCTTGGCAAGCTCCTGCATCTCCTTGACCTTCGCTTTCAAATAGTCGCCAAACTGCTCGGGCGTTCCGCCGACACGCTCGACGCCAAGCTCGGTCAGCTTCTTCTGGATATCGGGATCATTCAGTGCCTTGTTGAAGGACGCATTGAGCTTGTCGATGATCGGCTTTGGCGTATTGGCGGGAACGAGGATGCCGAACCACGAGCTTGCTTCGTAGCCTGGCACTGTCTCGGCGATCGTCGGAAGATCGGGAAGAATGGCGGATTTCTTCGATGTGCCGACCGCGATTGCCTTGAGTTCACCATCCTTGACCTGAGCAAGGATGCCGGGCGCATTCTCGATCTGCAACTGCAGCCGTCCGGCGACCAGATCAATAAGGGCCGGGTTGGTCCCGCGGTAAGGGATGTGCGTCATCTTCGTGTTGGTCATCGTCGCAAACAGCTGCGTACTGATGTGCGAGAATGATCCCATGCCAGCAGTCCCGTACTGGAGTTCACGCGCCTTCGCGAGATCGATGACGTCCTGAACGGATTTCACCGGCGAGTCCTTGTTGACCACAAGCACCGCCGGACTGACGGTCGCTTGAATGACCGGCGCAAAATCCCGGATGGGATTGTAGGTGGCGTGCTTCTGCAGGTACGGATTGATAGTGATGGACGGGGTTGCGCAGAGCAGGGTGTAGCCGTCGGGATCGGCTCTCGCCACCTGGTTCACGCCAATCGTACCGCCGGCTCCACCGACGTTCTCAACCACGATTCCTTTTCCCAGGTCCCGCGACACGGCGTCCGCCAGAACGCGTGACAATGCATCTGTGCCGCCGCCAGCGGCGAAGGGCACAACCAGGCGGATCGGACGCGTCGGATAGTCCGTTTGTGCCGAAGCCGCTGAAGCCACACAGCATACGGCTGCCGCGAGAACCAATGCTCTGATCACTGTTCCTCCGTTGATTTTAATCACCCCACATCCCGCCATTCACGTCGAGTATTTCACCTGTGATGAACGAGGATTGCTCGGAGGCGAGAAACAGGCAGGCGTTTGCGACATCGGTTGCCTGGCCCATGCGGCCGACCGGAATCAAGGTGCGCAACGCCTCCGGAAAATCCGTTGTCATCGAAGACGCGATGGGTCCCGGCGCCACTGCGTTGACCGTGATGTTGTCCGCGGCAACTTCCCGGGCGAGAAACACGGTCATGATATGAACGCCTGCCTTCGACACGCCGTAGGCGACGTTGGCGGCCTTCGTCTGCTCCGCCCGATCGAGCCATGGCCGGGCATTTCCGCCGTTCTTGCCGACAATCGAACCGAGATTGATGATACGGCCGTACCTGTTCTTCTGCATGACACGGATCGCAGACTGACAGCAAAGAAAAGTTCCCTTGAGATTGATATCGAGCACGCGATCCCATTCGTCCTCGGCAAGTGCCGCCGCCGAGCCGAGAGAAAGCACGCCGGCGACGTTGACCAGGATGTCGAGCCGTCCAAGTTCGCGCTCGGCGGTTTGCATCAAGTCCGCAACGGCTCTCGCGTTCGTCACGTCCGTCTGCCGATAGATGGCGTTCGCGGGCATCTGGTCGATGCGAGGGTGAACGTCGGCAAGCACGAGGGAGGCGCCGGAATGCGCAAAGGACCGAGCAACTTGTGCGCCGATCTGGCCCGATGCCCCCGTTATGACTGCGACGCGGCCTTCCAGCATCAGGCATTCCTCCGCAAACGCTGGGGCGAAAGATCATCCAGAACTGTTTTGCGAACGCCGTAGAAGTCGAGCAATTCCAGGACGCGTTCTCGCGGCGGTTTCGCCGAAAAGTAGCCGGTTTTCGCCGGCTTGAAGCCTCCGGCGCGCCGCAGATCGACCGACATCTCTGCCATCTTGATGGTCGCGCCGAGGGCGTCGATGATCGGAACGCCGTCCACGTCAGTAATGCCGAGCCTGGCGAGCAATACACAGAGAGGAGCCTCACCAGGAATGATCGCGTCGGCACCGCGCGCAATCAGCTTTCGCGCCGTATCCTTGAAAAGGTCGACGAGGCGGCCCGGCGCATCATAGGCCGCGAGCACGTCGTTGAACGTGAACCCCACGTCATGCGCGCCGATGAACCGATCGGCCAGGCCGATGCGCTGCACGTTTCGCTCAATGACCGGCGCCATCTCCCGAATGAAAAGCAGTACGCCGCATCTCCGGCTGATGAGGGCGCTTGCGAGCATTGCGCTCTCGCAATAGCCGACCACCGGGATCTCGACGATGGCGCGTACATCCTCGATGGACGGCTCAGGAAGCGTCATGATCGCGAAGGCGTCAAATCCACTTTCTTCAGCTTCGAGGGCGCGAACGATGAACTGCTGGCTGTGAAGCGTCTGAAAGTACGCATACTGGATGTCATTGCCGGGATAGTTGGTCTGATAGCTGTCCTTGTGCATCCCATGTAGCACGACCTCGGTGTCCGGCCGGGCGATACGCTCGAAGTGCGCCGCCAGCGCCTCCGCGTAAGCCGGAAGCTTCTCGAGAACAGTGAAGCTTTGGTGCCAAATGCGCATCGGCATATTCGGAGCTCCGCGTTGGTTATGGCTGTATGCAGCCCTGGGCAGAGCTGCCTGCAGACGCCAAGAGCGATACTGGGCCGATCTGCATCCATCGGTAGGGCATGCCCTCAAGTGGGAGGACCATCACGGGACGCAACGCGGCGGACTAGCTCAGAAATGCCGGAAAGTTTGTTCGGTTCTGGCAAACAATCAGCGAGTCGACAGGGAAGAACCTGGTTTCATTCAGCTTTCTGCTGCCAGGCAGAGATGCCGCGAGAATTATGCGCGTGGCTCCCAGGTTGACAGCAATGTCGTCGCTTGTCTCCTACTGGAAGGACAAACGCGCGGAGGTCGCCCGAGATGAAGCTTTGGTATCAGAGCATGAGCCGGTTCAAGACGAAGTGGTCCCGCTATCCGGAGGCTCTGAAAAAGATTATCGACCAGGTCAAGGATCCCGGAACGGAGGTCGAGATCCACGGCATCACCAAGGTTGGTGGCTTTGCGGACCAGTACCGTTATCTCGAGTATCTTGAGACCGGCGAGGTGATGGAGAACATCCATACGGCCATGGCCCGCGGGTTTGATGCCTTTCTGATCGGCAACATTGCCGACCCGGGCCTGCGCGAATGCCGGGAGATCGCCAATATTCCAGTGCTCGGTCTGTGCGAGACGAGCCTTCATACCGCCTGCCTCATGGGCGCGAATTTTTCGCTGGTGACCATCAACGAGAAGTTCACCCCGCGCATTGTCGAAAACGTCGTTCGCGCAGGCCTGAGGGACCGGCTGGCCGCCGTGCATCGCATGAAGGTGGACCGCATCCTCAACCTCGACGAAGGGTTCGATAACCCGGACATCTGTCGGGCGTTGATTGATCAGTTTCAGGGCGCTGCGAAGGCCAATACTGATGAAGGCGCCGAGGTTGTCATCGCCGCGGGCGGCGTGGTGATGGCGCTGCTGGCTCATGCTGGCGTCTACACGACCCCCTCGGGCGCTCCGATCCTGAACGGGATCACCACGCTGGTCAAAATGGGGGAGATGGCCGTTAAACTCGACAAGATCATGGGAGGCACCTTCACCAGCAAGCGGCTGCAGTATGCGCCTCCAGGTCCCGACCAGATCGACGAGATCCGCGAATACTATGGCGCCAACATCTACCCGACCGTGAAAGGGAAATAGCCCCCTGGTCGGGGCCAAGGATGCGGTCGCCGTTGCTGCGACGCGCATCAGCATCCGATCGGCGAAGATGCGCATCGTTGATCACCAAGGGGCGGTCGGCAGCAACCGTTTCGCACGATCGCCGATTTGAGAACTGTGATTAGCTCGGAGGCTCGCACGTCATGGCCGCAAGGAAATGCCACATCCTCGTCGTCGGCTGCGGTATCGGCGGACTCGCCTCGGCGGTCTCCGCGCTCGAGAGTGGGGCCGACGTCACTATTCTGGAACGTGCTCCGTTCGATGAGCGCGGTGGCCAGACGCGCTATACGGAAGCCTACTTTCGCATGAAGAGCGAGACCGAGGTCAGTGACGACTTCGAAATGCATCTGGCCGCGAACTCGTCGGGCTATATCGATCCGCTGCTCGTGAACGAGACTGCGGCTGATCCCGATACCTGGCCGCGCGTGGCGCGCGGACTCAGCCTGACGGATCCCGACTTCATCTCCACCTTAGCGACTGAAGCGGGACCGACCGTGACATGGTTGAAGCGGTTTCGTATCCGCTTCGATTTTCTTCCGACCCAGTTTCTGACCAAGTCCCAGCCGCGCCTCTTGCCTGTCGGCGGAGGTCTTGCCCTGGTCGAAGGATTGGCTGCGGAAGCGGAGCGTCAGGGTGCCAAATTCTTGTATGAGACCACGGCTACCTCGCTCGTTCTGGACGATAGCGGGCGGGTTGCCGGCGTCGTGGCATCGACGCAGGGTGGGCCTGCGCGGATCATTTCTGCGGACGCTGTTGTTCTCGCTTGCGGCGGGTTTGAAGGCAACGCCGAAATGATGACGCGTTATGTCGGCCCACGTTCCGTCTATCTGCGTCCAATCTGCCGTGGAGGATACTTCAACAAAGGCGAAGGCGTTCGCATGGCGCTGGAAATCGGTGCCGCGCCAAACGGCGATTTCGGCAGTTACCATGCGGAGCCGATCGATCCGCGTTCCGGCGTGTCAGAACCTTCCGTGTTCATTTTCCCATATGGCATTTTGGTCAACAGGTCCGGGCATCGGTTTACCGACGAAGCGCCCGGCACGGTCGACGCCTATTACGAGCGCGTGACGCGGCAGATCTATGCGCAGGACGGCGGTATTGCCTTTGCGGTTTTGGACGCCAAGCATATGGACATTCCGAATTACCGGCTCGGTATTCGCACCGACAAGCCGCCAATTGTCGCCGACACGATCGAGGAACTCGCCGGCAGGATCGACGTGCCACCCGCAGGCCTTCGTCTGACTGTCGAGGCCTACAATTCGGCTTGCCGCCCTGGTTCCTACGACCCGCTCAAGCTGGATGGTCGCGCGACGGAAGGTCTCGATCCGAAGAAATCGCACTGGGCCCTTCCACTCGACCGGGCGCCGTATCACGCCTATCCGATCATCTCGGCAAACGTGTTCACTTTCGGCGGTTTGAAGGTCGATCGCTATGCGCGCGTCCTCAACCTCGATGGCTATCCGATCGCCGGCCTCTATGCGGCGGGGGAAATCATCGGCACCTATTACGGAAACTACACGGGCGCGACCTCGGTGCTGAAGGGCGCCACGTTCGGGCGCATCGGCGGACAACACGCCGTTGCAACCTCGGCGCAGGATAAACGTCCGGCGGACTGACCGAGCATTGCGTGTCACGTGACGGAAACAGGTTGATGAATTCGGAAGCTGATGTCGTCGTCGTCGGAGCAGGCCTTGCGGGCTTTTGCACAGCGATCGAAGCTGCGGCCCAAGGTGCGAATACGCTGCTTCTGGAGAAGATGGGCACGGTCGGTGGAAGCACTGTTCTCAGTGGCGGATCGATGGCCTTTGCCGGCACGGACGACCAGACCTCGCGCGGCATCAAGGATTCGAGCGAGCTTCTGGCGAGAGACCTCCTGACCGTCGGCGACTACGCAAACGATCCTGCACTGGTCAAGGTATATGCCGACAATCAGCTCGATGCCTATCGTTGGCTGGTGGAGCGCGGCGTCAAGTATGCCCCGGTGCAGGCGGCGGCGGGCCAGTCCGTGCCCCGCCAGCATCCGACCGATCCGGCTGAGATGATCCGCATCCTGCATCGCGAGGCCGCCGCCGAGCCGCGCATTCGTATCGAGACCGGGCGGCCCGTGGCCAGGCTGCTGCGCGATCCGGTCTCGATGCGCATCATCGGCGTCCAGCTCAAGGACGGGACGAAGGTATCGGCGCAACGTGGCGTGGTCCTGACTGCCGGCGGCTTCTCTCGCAATCCCGAGATGGTCGAACAGTTTGCACCGCTGCAGTCGGCAGCGAAATCGGTTGGCGGACCGGGCAATGTCGGCGACGGGATCAAGATGGCCTGGCACATGGGCGCCGGCCTGCGCGACATGGCCTATATCAAAGGAACCTTCGGCAACCGTCCCGACGCCAGGCCGGAAGAGCACACGGCCATGATGGCGATCTACAAGGGAGCGATTGCGGTCAACAAGCTGGGCCGCCGCTTCGTTGACGAGTCCATCTCCTACAAGCTCATCGGCGACGCCGTGCTGCAGCAGCCCGATCACGTCGGCTATCAGATCCTGGACGAGCCGATCTTCGCGCTCGGAGTGGACGGCGTGAAGATGTACGATTTTCGCGCGCGGCTGCGTGAAGGATCACTGCTGAAGGCGGGCTCGATCGAGGAGCTTGCCGTCAAGATCGGCGTGCCGGCAACGGCTTTGGCGGAGACGGTCGCAACCTACAATGCCGGGGTCTTGGCGGGGAGGGATGAGCAGTTCGCCAGATCCGGGCTGGTGCAAGGATACGGCGAGCTTCGCACGATCGAAACCGCGCCGTTCTACGCCTATCCCTCGACCAGCGCGCTGATCGCGACCTATTGTGGGGTCACCGTCGATCCTCGCATGCAGGTGCTCGACGTATTTGGCGAGCCGATACCCGGCCTGTTCGCGGCCGGCGAAATGACCGGCGGTTTCCACGGCAAGGCATTCATGACAGGAACGTCGCTTGGCAAGTGTGTGATCTGCGGCCGCATCGCGGGTCGCAACGTAGCCCTGCGGAATTGACCGAAAAACCGCGGATCGGCCAAGCGCGGATCTTTACGGTTCGCTCCGGCCGCCGATCGCGACCGCCCGCTCGCCGCCTTTGAGGATCTGTACCAGGATCGAGACGAACAGCAGGGCCGTCAGGACGAGGAAGAATGCACTGATCGGCCTCGTCACGAAGATGGAGTAGCTGCCCTCGGAGAACAGCAGCGCGCGGCGGAGGTTTTCCTCGATCATCGGACCGAGCACGAAGCCAAGAATGAAAGGTGCGGGCGGATAATCGAGCTTGACGAAAATATAGCCGACCAGACCGAAGAGCGCCGCGAGCGCGACATCCAGCGGATTCATGTTGATGGTGAGAATGCCTACGCACGAGAACACGAGGATCCCCGGATACAGCCAGCGATAGGGGACCTTGAGCATCCTGATCCACACGCCGATCAGCGGCAGGTTGAGCAGAACCAACAGGACGTTCCCAATCAGCATGCTGACGACGAGACCCCAGAACAATTTCGGATGCGAGGTCACGACGTCCGGTCCGGGCGTGATGCCCTGGATCATCAATGCGCCGAGGATGAGGGCCATCGTCGGGCTGCCGGGAATGCCGAGCGACAGCGTCGGAATGAACGACGCTTGCGCCGCACCATTGTTGGCGGCTTCGGGGCCGGCGACGCCTTCGATCGCGCCGTTGCCGAAGCGCGAGGGATCGCGGGCGATCTTCTTCTCGACGACGTAGGCGACGAAAGAGGCGACGCTTACGCCCGCGCCCGGAATGATGCCGAGCAGCGACCCAACCCCGGCGCCCCTTAGCATGGACTTCCAGGACTCTTTCAGGTCCTCGAGGCGGATCATCAAGCCTTCGACGCGGGTGGTAAGCAGCTTGCGCTCCTCCGGGTCGACGAGGTTCGAAATGATCTCGCTGAACGCGAACATGCCCATGGCGACGATGACGAAATCGATGCCGTCGCCGAGGCCCGGGACGCCGAACGTGAAGCGCGAGAGGCCGGAATAAACGTCGGTGCCGACCATGCCGAACAGCACACCGGTCAGCGCCATGACCAGTCCCTTGAGCAAGGCGCTCGGCACGAGCGATGCCGTGCAACACAGCGAAAGGAACATCAACGAACAGTACTCCGGGGCGGAGAGGTCGAGCGCCACCGAAGTCAGCAGAGGCGCAAAGAACGCGAGCAGCAGCGTTCCTATGCAGCCGGCAACGAGCGAGCCGATGGCCGCGACGGCGAGCGCGGCGCCCGCGCGCCCCTGACGAGCCATCTGGTAGCCGTCGATACAGGTAACCACCGAGGAGGATTCACCCGGCAGGTTCACAAGGATAGCCGTCGTCGAGCCGCCGTATTGGGCGCCGTAGTAGATTCCGGAGAGCATGATGAGCGCGCCTTCCGGCGGCAATCCGAAGGTGAGCGGTAGCAGGACCGAGATCGTGACGATCGGTCCGACGCCTGGCAGGACGCCGATGGCCGTGCCGAGTGTCACCCCGATGAGGCAATAGAGCAGATTGCTGATGGTGAAGGCGGTCTCGAAGCCGAGCGCGAGGTTATCCAGCATTGGGGTTCACCACGGCGTCAGGCGGAACGGCACTTTGAGGCCGAGTACGAAGATGCACATGACAATGGCGATCAGTACCGCTGTCAGGATCACGAATTCGACCAAACCGCGATCCCTCGCTGCGAAACGGCTGACCGCCACGAGCGCCACGATAGCGATGATGAGGCCAAGTCTGTTGGCCAGCAGCGCGAAGGCTGTGACGCTGCCAAGGATCAGGAGCATGGGTCGGAAGCCCCATTGGGCCACAGTGATGGAATCGCCGCTCTGAGCGAGAGCCTTGACGACGATCACCGCGCCGATGATGGCGATCGCCGTACCGACCAGATGAGGAAAGTATCCGGGGCCCATCTCGCTGGCGGTTCCGCTGGGATACGCGCGCGAGACAATGAGCGCACCGGCGCCCAGGAACAAGAAGAAGGCGCCAGCCAGCAGGTCCTTCGTCAATCTCATGAGTCTCTCGCTGCTTCTTCTCGTTCGGTGCTGATGGTCATTGGCGGTCTATGCTTCTCAGTCTCACGCGAGAAAGTCCTTGATGGATCGCTCGTAGTGGTCCGCGCGTGTGAGGTGGGCCAGGAGCTCGGCCGATACCTGGGTCGGGACCGGTATCGATGTGGGGCCGGTGCTTCTCTGCGCCAACAAGGTGTCGTGGACGGCCTGGACTGCCGCCATGATCGGCTTGTGTCCCTGCAGGCAAACACGCACCTTCCGGCTGGCCAGATAGTCGTAATCCTTCATCTCCGCGGGCACGCTGCCGAGCATGAGCGGAAGTTCGACGGCGGAGGCGAGGGCATCCAGCTCCTCGCGCGTCTTGAGCCGTGCGAGGAAGATTGCATCGACGCCTGTCCTCGCATAGGCCTTTACACGCGACAGCGCGTTGTCGAGGCCCGCGGCGGCCACGTTGGTCCGGCCGACGAGCACAAGCCGCCGGTCCTCGCGTCCATCGACCGCGGCGCGCAACTTTCCAACCGCCTCGTCAATCGAGATCAGGCCGGACTTCGTGGCGCCGAATGCGCGCGGCAAAGAGGTGTCTTCAATCGTGAGTGCGGAGACTCCTGCAGTCTCCAGCTCCGAGACGGTCGCCCTCACGTTGAGCGCGTTGCCATAGCCATGGTCCGCGTCGACGATCAGCGGCAGTGTCGAGGCTCGACAGATGCGATAGGCCTGATGCGCGAATTCGGTTGCCGAGAGCAGAACGATGTCCGGCGCGCCAAGCACCGTCAGCGAAGCGACCGACCCCGCGAACATCCCCGCCTCGAAACCGATCTCCTCGGCGATGCGCGCCGACAGGGGATCGAACACGGAAGCCGGACCGATGCAGTGACTGCCGGCGAGCACCGCCCGGAAGCGTTCTCTGCGCTCACGCCAGTCCATGACCCGATCCTTCCTTGGCGCGTCGCGGCGAAGCTGACGGGCTCGACCAGTTCAACCATTCGCATAGGGCGCGGCCCATGATCCAAGTCTTGTCGTCCTCGCTGAGCCAGGTGAGCTCTTCCGTGAAGAGCGTGACGATCTGGCGGTAGGAGTGCGAACCCCGAGACATGTCGGATCCCCAGAACATGCGCCGTGGTCCGAATGCGTCATGAACCTGCCGAATGTAATCGTGGAGGATGGGAAACGGATAAGGTTCGCTGGAATAGTCGGGCAAGGCGCTCGCCTTGACGGCAACGTTTGGCCGCCTTGCCAGTGCCACAAGCTCGCGAAGATGCGCGAAGGCCGCATGATCCCTCGCCGATCGCGCGATGCCCAGGTGATCGATGATCAGCCGCAAAGCAGGATGGCGCGTCGCGATGGCATCGACCAGCGACAGCGAATGCGGTGCATGGATCATCAGCGCCACGCCTGCCGCCTCGGCGGCGGGCCAGAGCCATTCAGCCGTCCCCTCTGTCAGCAATTTCTGCTGGGCTTCGGTGTGGAACGTGAAGCGAAAGCCCAGCATGCCGGGAGTGCGGGCGAGCGGTAGCAGGGTGTCCCGGCTTTCCGGCGCCTTGAGCGACAGGCGTCCCATGGCGGCGAAGCGGTCGGGATAACGTTGTGCGGCCGCCAGCACGACGTCGTTGCGGTCTCCCTCCCAGGAAGGCGGGACGAGCACGGCGCGAGAGACGCCCGCGGCGTCCATCTCGTGCAGAAGCCCCTCGGCCGTCAACGGCACCGGACGATGAGCGCGCGCGGCCTGGCCCGGCGGCCACGGGCGGTCCGGACTGTCAGCTGCCCAAATGTGCACCTGGGAATCGACGATCATCATGGCCGCCTCTTTTCGTTGTCGCCCGCGGCGAATGGAGGAGCTTGCTTCTGCTCAATCGAGCTTGACGCCGGTTCGCTCGATCAAGGGACCCCAGAATGCATCCTGCTGCTTCAATTCCGCGGTGAGGGCCGCAGGATCGGATGTCACCGGTTCGATGCCGACATCGGCAAACCTTTTCTGCGCGTCGGGTCGCGCCATCGCCTTCTTCACAGCTTCGTTCAAACGCTTGACGATGGGCTCGGGCGTCCCCAAGGGCGCAAACATGGCGTACCAGTTGAATGTGATGTAGCCGGGCAGCCCCGCTTCCGATGACGTGGGCACGTCCGGGAGGAGCGCGAGGCGGTGATCGGCGTTCACCGACAGCGCCCGCAGCTTGCCGGAGCGAATGTGCGGCAGAAGAGCGGGTGCGCTACCGATCATGAAATGCGTCTGGCCGGACAGTGTGTCTTTCATGGCCTGCGCCTCGCCCTTGTAGGCGATATGCACGGCTTCGGTCTGCGACATGAAGCCGAAGAGCTCGCCGCCAAGATGCATGATGGCCCCGAGACCGGACGAACCGTACCGGTACTTGCGGGGATTTGACTTCAGGAGAGCGACGAACTCCTGCAGGTTCTTCGCCGGGACGTTGGAATTGACCACAAGAAGCTGCGTCGCAGTGCCGATCTGCGAAATGGGCGCAAAGCGGTTGCCCACGTCCATGTCGATGTTCTTGTAGAGAAACTTGTTCAGCACGGCGGACGAAATCGTGTGCATGACGAGCGAGTAGCCGTCGGCCGGCGCCTCGGCGGCAATCCCTGTGCCGATCGTTCCGCCGGCCCCGCCACGATTGTCGATGAACACCTGCTTGCCAAGTTCTTCGGTCAAATACTCGGCAGTGATGCGGGCCACGACGTCGGCCGCGCCGCCCGCGGGGTACGGCACGATAACGCGTACCGGACGATCGGGGTAAGCGTCGGCGGCGGTCACATGCGCCGCGTACGGCATCGCCAGGATCATTCCGAGAAGCGCTGCCCTCGACCACCGAGAGAGGCCGAGGCGCAATCTGCTCGCAACAGCTCGTTGCTCCTCGCGCCTTTTCAAGCCGCCGTCGCTCAGGCTGTATGCAGCCATGTCTATTCCTCCCGCAGATTGCTGATCGCGATCGGCAATTCCTGGCGTTCGACGCGCTTTACGATCGAAGCGATTCTGGCGTTGTGAGGGGCCGCGATGCCGATTTGCGCGCCTTTTTCGACGATGTAACCGTTGATGAAATCGATCTCGGTCCGGCGCCCCTTGAGCATGTCCTGCCCCATGGAGGGCCGTTGCTGCTTGCCGCGTCCGCCGCCGCTCGACTCACCGACAAGAGTGGCGTCCACCTCGGCCAACGCATCGGCGTCGCCATCGGCGGCACGCACCAGTTTCTTGGGTTCGAGCTTTCCGATCTTCTCCAGCTCGTATCCAAGGGCCATGCCGATGCGCACCGCTTCCCCGCCGATGTTGATCGTCAGGCGGCGGATGTCATCGTGCTGATCAATCTCGCGCCCCGACAGACCGGTCGCCGCCGATATGCCGTTCCGCATGGCGTTGTGGCAGAGCTTGGACCACCGCTCCCCCCACAGGTTCGTCGTCACCTTGGCTCCGTCGACGACGCTCAGCATCTCGGTGATGCGCTTGGCACGGTCCGTGACGCGGCCGTGCACTTCGCCGACCCGAAATACAATATGCTCCGCCGCACCCTTGGGCGCCTGGCGGCGGATGCGTCCGGGCTCGAACAGCTCGACCGAGATGCGTGCGGCGATGCACCCCAGCGTCCGGCCCCAGCCGACGATCTCGGCAATGCGTTCCTCATTCAGGCAGTTCTGCAGCGAGACGACGAAACCGCCGGGCGCCAGATACGGCTTGATGAGCTGCGACATCCACTCCGTGTCGTAGGACTTGACGCACAGGAAGGCGATATCGACAGGCTTCTGTCGCGCCAGGCTGGCTACCTCGTGCAGATGCAGCGTATTCGGCCGCGCAAGCCGCCGTTCCTCCTCCGTCATGCCTGAAAGCTCGAGGCCGCGGCTGCGGATAGCCTCGATGTTATCGTGCCAACTGTCGACAAGGGTGACGTCATGACCATGTGCCGACAGATGGCCGCCCACATAGCCGCCGACCGCTCCCGCCCCCAACATGACAATGCGATCGCTCATTCGCGCTCTCCCTGTTTCTGCGGACGCCTGTCTCGCACTGTGATCCGCACCTTTGCATTCAGCCGTCGAAGCGACCGCGGGAGTTTCGTTAGCCGGCAACGTGTTCAAAGGAATCGTTGTTATGAACGCTGCTGGCCGCCAACCGCGACGCGCTGCAACAGCGCGTCGCTCGAAGGCGAAGCTCCGTCATTGAAGATGCAGTGGGATGTCAGTCGACCGGTAGGTCATTCCGTTCAAACAGTATGTTCGGTAAACTGGAACAGCCTTTCGTTTCCACCGCCGTGGCTTCTGTTGGATGCTTTGGCGTCGGAAAGCGCTTGATGGATTGCATGCGGGGCACAGCGAGAAGAGCTCGGAGCGCGCACGTCGATGATCATCGACGGAGCCACGGATGGTCGTAGTTCCTCGTCGCGGCACGGAGGCAGGGGCCAGGCATTGCATGGTCTCGAGACCATCGCAGGACTGGACTGAGCTATTCGTGCTAAGGTAGCTCGCGCCGCAGACCTGGTTATCTGCGGCATCTGGAAAACGAGACCGAGAATGGCCGAAAACACCGTTGCTTACTCTGAGCAACTCATTTCCGGATAGCGATGACGGTGTGACGCGGATCATCGCGTCGAGCCGTCGAGGTCTCGCAACAACAGCGGAGGTGATTCATGGACACTGCCGTCAATGCCGAGGCGAGGGTTCGGACTTGGCACGGCGTGCTGCACAAGGTGCTGGTGGCGAACGACATCCGTCTTGTCACCTACGTTCCCGACAATGTGCTGAAGCCGCTGCTCGCCGACATCCATGGCGATCCCTTCTTCGATGCTTTCTGCGTGACGCGAGAGGAAGAGGGGCTCGGCATCATCAGTGGCGCCTGGATGGGTGGCAAGCGCGGTGTGCTCCTCATGCAGACGAGCGGCTTTGCGACGCTTCCCAACGTTCTGGCGTCGCTATGCACCGCGTTTCAGATCCCCGCGCTGATGATCGTCTCCGAGCGCGGCACGCTGGGCGAGTTCAATTACGGCCAGGCATTGGTCTTGAAGACGATGCGGCCTGTCCTGGATTCGCTTGCGCTGGAGCACCACACCTGCACGCGTCTTGATGAGCTCGAATTCATCGCGGACCGGACGATCAAGCAGGCCGTCGCGACCCAGGCTCCCGCTGCATTGATTCTTTCGCCGCTTCTCACCGGCGGAAAGGTTTTGAAGCCATGACCAACTCGGCGAACAGCGCTGGGCGCGCCACACGCGAAAGCAACACACGCCCGCTCAACCGGTTCGAGATCACGAAGCGAATGGTCGCGAAACTGACACAGGGGGAGGCCGTCATCGGCGGCATCGGCAACACCAATTTCGATCTTTGGTGCAGCGGACAACGGCCCGAGAACTTTTACATGCTGGGAAGCATGGGGCTCGCTATTCCGATTGCGCTGGGCGTCGCGCTTGCGCAACCCTCGCGCAAGGTGATCGCTCTGGAAGGCGACGGCTCGTTGCTGATGCAGCTTGGCTGCCTCAGTACGGTGGCCATCAGGGCGCCTCGAAACCTCATAATTATCGTGATGGACAACGGCATCTATCAGATCACCGGCGCGCAGCAGACGGCAACGGCTGCGTCGGTCGACCTCGTTGCAGTTGCGCGCGCATGCGGTCTTGCAGCGAGCCATTGGGCAGCCGACGAGGCCGACTTCGATGCGCTCTTCGATGCCGCCCAGGAGAGGGCGGCGCCGTCCCTGATCGCGCTTCGGATCGACGACCAGGCTGCGGTCGGTCAAACAGAGCGCGAACCGGCCCGCATCCGCGACCAGTTCATGCGTGGGATCGGAGCCAAGGGCAATCGACCCGTCACCCAGTCGCCGTCAAACAAGATTTGAGATTCATCATGCGCTTGAAAAAGCTGTCGTATGACGACCTTTCGCCAGACCAGAAGAAGGTCTGGGACGAGGTTGTCGCCGGGCCTCGCAAGAAGATGCACGGGCCCTTCTTCATCTGGCTGCACAGTCCGGAGCTGCTGAGCCGCGGCCAGAATCTCGGTCTGTATGCGCGGTTTCATTCAAGTCTGCCGCCGCGTCTCTCTGAGCTCTGCATCCTGATCATGTCGGCTCACTGGCACTGTGCTGGCGAATGGATCGATCATGAGCCGATCGCGCGCGAGCACGGCGTCGATGGCGCAGCGCTTGAGAAGCTGCGGCGAGGCTTGCCGGCCGTGTTCAAGCAAGAGGACGAGCAGGCAATGTACGACTTCGCACAGGAGCTGTTGCGGACGCACGAGGTGTCCGACGCCTGCTATGCCAGGGCGCGGGCTGCCCTGGGTGAGCGCGGCGTGCTCGATGTCGTCGCCGTGCTTGGCTATTACAGCATGATTGCGATGGCGATGAAGGCTTTTGCCATGATCCCGGAGCCTGGGGTCGCAAATCCGTTTGATTTCGACGGCCGGTGAGCCTCAGCTCACTGAAAAAACTTCAGACGTCAGAAATGCGGTCAAGGTCGCGCGCGGGGGTTGTGCCCAGCGCGCGACCCGTTGCGCGCTGTGACGTTGACTCGTGCGCGTTCCATAATATGGTATCTGGAACAGTAAGATAGAACGGGCGCAGATCGCGTCCGCTTGATAGGGAGGGTGATAGGTAACGGGGCTGAACCGCAGAGCCGGTTCGTGACTTTTGCGCCGTTACCGTCGCCAACGATTGGGACGCTTACAAGGGGAGGCGCAACATGCGCGTACCATGCAGCTCGCTTCGAACGTATCTCCTGGCGTTCGTCGTTGCATGCTGGGCGGCATGTCCCACTGTTGCAAAGGCGCAATATCCGTCCAAGCCCATTTCAATCCTGACATCTGTCGCTCCAGGCTCACCATTCGACCTGTTGGGACGAATATTCGCCGAACGGCTCCGTCAGAAACTTGGAGTGCCGGTCGTCCTGGAGAACGTCACGGGAGGCCAGGGCCTTATCGCCACGCAACGCGCGCTGAACGCGAGCTCGGACGGATATACCTTGCTGATTGCTTCCGGCGGGCTGACGACCTCGCCGCTTGTTGTGAAGAATGCCGGATACAAGGCGGAGGATTTTGTCGCCGTCGCACCGTTGGGTCAGGTGCCGTACATTCTTTTCGTGAGCAGCTCGGTGCAGGCGACTGACGTTCCGTCGCTGATTTCGTACATGAAATCCAACGTCAAGAACATGAACAGCGGCATCCTGATGACCTCGCATCTCAGCATGCTGCTTTCGCGGAAATTCGGTTCGATTGCCGGGGGCGATCTAACGGAGATCGGGTATCGTGGCTCGGCCGACATGACGAAGGCGTTGCTTGCGAACGACATTCAACTGATGGCCACGACCTATAGCGTCGCCGGCCCGCATCTGGCGTCCGGAAAGATCAAGGCCATCGGTACAGTCGCGGATGAACGAACCGGCGCGATGCCGGATTTGCCGACGTTCAAAGAGAAAGGCCATCCGTCTCTCGTTATCAGCGTTTGGGAAGGATTGTTCGCCAAAGCGGACGTGCCGGCTGGAGTTTTGGCGAAACTGCGCGCGGTCTCGCAGGAGATCGTTTCAGATCCCCAATATCTGACGGCAATGAAGCCGACCGGCATGGAGCCTTGGACCGTGTCATTCGACAAGCTGCAAGCGGCCATTGATCAAGACACGGAGAGGTTCAAGCGCGATGCCGAGGCGTTCAAACTGAAACTGGAGTAGCCGGATGCAGCCCTTAGGCTCCGTAATGGCGTAACGATAATCCGCGCACAGACACCATCTGTACGCATTTGAAGCAGGAAGCCGCGGTTGGCGATTTTCAAAGAGAATCGTCATCCGCATTGGGCGTCCCTGCCGTGCAATGCTGCCGGGGCCGTATGTGTTGCTCGAACGCTGTTTCCGGGTACCCTGATAACAAACAATAAGATGGCGTCTGACGCCGGGTGGGGAGATTTGAAATGAATGATTTCGATCGATCGCTACAGCAGCTGCAGACGGCGGAACGTGCCCGACGTTCAGCCGCGCACTGGCTCGGCGCCTTCGAGATGGCCCTTTCATCCAGAGACCCGAACAAAATCGGCGCGTTGTTTCACGAGGATTGCCATTGGCGAGACGTGCTGGCTTTCACCTGGCACATGACCCCCGTCGAGGGTCGCAACAACGTTGCAGCGCGGTTCGCAGCAGAACAGGAGCGCACTGCTGCGCACGGGTTCAATTTGCCGCCGAACCGCAAGCCGCCTCGCCAGGTTCGCCGCGCCGGCACCGAGTGCATTGAGGCGATCTTCGAGTTCGCGACCATCGACGGGCGTGGCGCCGGTATCATTCGCCTGTCGCCGGCGTCTGACGACAGCGACGACATGAAGGCATGGCTGATCTCGACGACGCTCCAGGAGTTGAGGGGGCATGAAGAGAAGATCGGCAGCAACCGGCCGTCCGGCTCCGCGTATTCCAGGAACTTTGGCGGCGACAACTGGGCGGACGTCCGGCGGAAGGCAAGAGCCTTTGACGATCGCGAACCCGCAGTGATCGTCGTCGGCGCGGCGCAAGCAGGTCTTTCAATCGCCGCGCGGCTGAACCAGCTTGGCGTGGACACGCTCGTCGTAGAGAAGTGGCCACGTGTCGGCGACAGCTGGAGGCAGCGCTATCACTCCCTGGCTCTGCATAACTCGGTCCATCTCAATCACCTGCCATATATGGAGTTTCCGCCAACCTTCCCGAAATACATCCCGAAGGACATGCTCGGGAACTGGTTCGAGTTCTATGCCGACGCCATGGAGATCAACTGCTGGACAGATACGGAGTTCGTTGGCGGCTCCTGGGACGACGAGACGAAGTGCTGGACGGCCCGGCTGAGGCGGTCCGACGGGACCGAACGCACCATGCGGCCGCGCCACCTCGTGTTCGCCAACGGCGTCAGCAGCTATCCGTTCATCCCTGACCTTCCCGGCATCGATGATTTCAAAGGCGAGGTCATTCACTCCGAAGGCTTCACGAGTGGCGCGACGTGGAAAGGAAAGAACGCATTCATTCTTGGCACCGGCAGCAGCGCCAACGATATCGCCCTCGACCTTCACAGCCATGGCGTGAATACGACGCTGATTCAGCGAGGTTCCACGACGGTTGTTTCGATCGACCCGAGCGCTAGGCTGAATGAGGCGATCTGGGATGAGGGCCCGCCCCTCGAAGATTGCGACCTCATCGTATCGTCGTCGACGCCATCGCTGATTGTTAAAACCTACAAACTGGTCGCAAAACGCATGCTCGAGCTCGACAAGGAGATGATCGAGGGCTTGCAGAAGATCGGCTTCAAGCACGACATGGGCGAGGATGGCGCCGGGCACCAGATGAAATACTTCCGGCGCGGCGGCGGCTACAATCTCGACGCCGGCAGCTCGGCGCTGATGATCAAAGGCGAGATCGGCCTGCTGCAATATGACCGGATTGAGCGATTTACCGCCGACGGCGCCCGCTTGAAGGACGGATCGACCGTCCCGGCCGATATCCTGGTGCTGGCGACGGGCTACTTTCCGCAAGCAGAGCTTGTCCGTCGCGCGCTTGGCGAGGAGATGGTCGAGCGCATCGGTCCTGTGTGGGGCATCGGCGAGGATGGCGAGCTCAACAACATGTACAAGCGGACACCGCAGCCAGGCCTTTGGTTCATTGCCGGCGGCCTGTCCCAGTGCCGCATCAACTCCAAGTATCTCGCCCTGCAAATCAAGGCGACAGAGCTCGGCAAGCTCGGCCCGCTCGAACGACGTGCGGGTGCGCGGGCGATCGGAGGCGCTGCAAGGCGCGCTGGCAAGGCGTCTTGACCGCCCCTGAACAAGGCTTCATCATCAAACGAGAACAAGAAAACACGGCGAGGAGGAAACGTGGGCCAGACGACGGCGTCTGAACCGCCGCGCATGCGTTTGGATAATGCCGGCATCGGGACCGACCTCACGAAGATCGGTTTCGCACGGCCACTTCTTTGCTTCCACTTTAGGTTTGTAACGCCGGCCAGGCGTCTGCCAACAACCTTCCGGGCGCGCCGGGTTATCGTATGCAAGCCGTCGGGTTGCGATCGTGATGATATCGTTCATGTCTATTTTCGCCCGGAAGTTGCGCGGCTCCTTCATCGAAGCACGCGGATAAACAGATCGCGGCATACCGTAGCGCGACACACAAAATCGTATCGGGAAGAAACGCGAAGGCTGCAGCAGGGCAGCGTTCGATAACACGCGAGGGATAAGGCCATGCACACCAAACGCATGCCGACATTGAATCGTCGCCGCTTTCTTCAATCCGCTGCTGCTGCGGGACTGGCGGTACCGCTCGTCGGCAGCCGCGCCTGGGCGCAGAGCAAGGACCCGCTCAAGATTGGCGTCACCATGCCATTGACGGGATCGCAAGCCGGCTATGGCAACGACTTTGTCATCGGCATGCGGCAGGCGTTGAAGGACCTGAACGATGCCGGCGGTATCGCCGGACGCCCGCTCGAGTTGATCGTCCTGGACACACAGGCCGAACCGTCGCTCGGCATCAATGCCATGAACCGGCTCATCAACGTGGATAAGGCGCCCGTCATTCTGACGGCATGGAGCGCCGTCGTTAAGGCGCAAGCGCCCACTGCCAACCGCGAGAAGGTGCTGCTGCTCAACACCGGCGCCAATGCGCCCGAAATCGCCCATCTCGGCGAGTTCGTCTACACGCTTTTCCCGCTGGCCGATGTCGATATCAGCGCTCTCGCCAAATATACCTACGACAAGCTCGGCAAGCGCAAAGCCGCCGTGCTCTACATCAATAACGATACAGGCATCGACGCCGCCAAGGTCTACAAGGACGTCTTCGAAAAGACTGGTGGTCAGGTGGTGGCCTATGAAGCCTACGACCCGAGGGCTACCGAGTTTTCCGGCATGCTCCTGAAGGTCAGAGCAGCGAGCCCCGACATGGTGCATGTGCACGGCTTGCTCACCGATGTGCCGATGGTCATCGCGCAAATGCGGCAGCTCGGATTGCAGCAGCGCGTCTCGAGCTACTCGGCGGGCTACAACCAGAAGCTGATCGACCAGCTCGGCCCGGCTGCCGAAGACTTCATCGTAACGTCGCTGGCTCCGGGTGCGGATGATAATCCGAACGTGCCGCAGTTCCTGGAGCGCTGGAAGAAGGAGCAGAACAGGCATCCCAACGGCCTGCCTTACATCCAGTATCAGTACGATTCCGTGCAGACGACGGCTCAGCTGTTCAAGCACGTGCTCGAGAAGAAGCAGGAGCCGACCGGCGAGACCATGCGCGCGGCTTTGCTCGCAATCAAGGAGTTCGACTCTCCGCTGACAGGAAAAACCGTCGTCGACGGCCATCGCGTGCGAAAGCCGGTGTTCCTGCTGAGCGTGGAGAAGGGACAGTTCAAGCCTCTCGCCAAGCTTGACTAGCAATCCGGGCATCGGAGCGAACGTCAAGCCGGAGTGCCAAGATGACTGACCCAATCGTGCTACTGCAGATCTTCTGGACAGGCGCGGCCACGTCCTCGATCCTCGTGCTGCTCACCGTCGCGTTTTCCTTGACCCAGAAAGTCACGGGTCTGTGGAATTTCGCCCAGGCCGGCTTCATGGGCATCGCCTTCTACGCGATGTTCTATGTCCTGAACGATCTGCAGATGCCGCTGCTGGTTGCACTTGCGGCCGGCGCCGTGTGTGCGGCGTCGGCGTCGGTTCTGACCGAGGTCTTCGGACTCGATGTGCTCCGTGCGCGCAAGTCCGGCAGTCTGATGTTCTTCATCTTCACGCTGATCCTGGCGCAGTTCATAATTTACGTGCTGACACTGCTGTTCGGCACTGAACCGCAGACACTCTACAAGAGCATCATGTCGCCGGTCCGCATCATCGGCGGCATCGCGATCAGCAACTGGGACCTCCAGGCGGTCACGACCGCTGTCGTCATGGTGACGCTGCTCTTCCTTTTTCTGAAGGCGACCAAGGAAGGGCAGTTTCTCGTTGCTGTCTCGGATAATGCCAAGCTGGCCGAGCTCTATGGCATCAGCGCCAAGCGGACCTACCGCGTCACGGCGGCGATTGCCGGGCTTTTCATCTGCGCCGCCATGTACCTGTCCGGCACGCGCGGCGGCGTCACGCCTAACTCACCTTTCGAACTCGTGCTTGCGGCGACGATCGCCACGCTCCTTGGCGGCATGGGTCGCGTCTTCGCCGGTGCGCTGGCCGCTGTGGTCCTGGCGCTCATCCAGAGCTTCAGTGTTCTGGTGATTTCCTCGCGCTGGCAGAATTTGCTGCTGTATGGGTTCCTGTTTGTCACCATCACGCTGTTCCCGCGTGGGATTACGCTTGCCCGTCTCAAGTTCAAGGCGGCAGCTTCTCCACCGGTTTCGGTGGGCAAACCCGCAGATGTCACCCAGGCCAGCTAGGAACGGCGATCCCCCATGGAATACATCCTGACGATCGTCGTGCTGATAGCGATCTTCGTGATCCTCAGCTCGAGCTACAACCTGGTAATCGGTTATGGCGGGCTCGCGACTGTTGCGCACCCGATCTTCTATGCGCTCGGCGCCTACACCAGCGCCTTGCTCGGCATTCACTTTGGATTGCCTGCCGCCATCTGCGTTCTTGCAGGCGCCCTGGTTGCGGTCGTCGCTTCGATCTTGTTGGCGTTGTCCGCGCTGCGCGTTGCGGGCGACTACCTTCTGATTGCGAGCCTCGGATTTCAGCTGGGCCTGCTTCAGGTGATCAAGAATTTCGAGTTCACCGGCGGGCCAGGTGGCATTTCGGCAATTCCCAATACGATCACCGGCCCATGGCGCACGCCTGCCTATCTTCTGATTTGCGGCGGTATCGCCGCGCTGACCGTTTGGCTGATCGCACGCATCGTGCACGGACCTTACGGCCGCGCGATCACCGCCATGCGCGATGAAGAGCTGGCATTCTCCGCCCTCGGCCGCAACGCCATGACCATCAAGGTGGTCGTGTTTGCGATCGGCTGCGGGATCGCGGGCATCGCCGGCGGGCTTTATGCCTTCTATTTCCAGTATGTGAGCCCTGATCAGTTCGAAGTGCTGCATTCCGCCGCGATGCTGACCATGGTCGTCCTGGGCGGCATGGGTACGACAATGGGCCCCGTGGTCGGCGCGGTCGTGCTGATTGCCATCCCGCAGGCAATAACATTTCTGAACCTGCCGCCGGCGGTCATGGCGCCGATGCAAGGCATCATTTTCACCACCCTGGTGATGTTGTTCTTGTTCCTGCGGCCCGCAGGCCTCGTCGGTCCCTTGAGCAGGGACCGGATGGCAGGTCGGACAGCGCTTGAAAAATCGAGCGGAGGGGTGGCGGAATGACTGTCGTCCTGCGTGTCCACAAGCTGAGAAAAGCGTTTGGCGGTATCGTCGTTGCCGATGACGTGAACATTGAGATCGCGAAGGGTGAGATTCTCGGGCTCATCGGGCCGAACGGCGCCGGCAAGACGTCGCTGTTCAATCTGGTCTCTGGCGTTCTGAAGCCCGACACAGGGCATATTTACTTGAACGGCGTGCGCATCGACGGCCTGCCGTTGTATCGCCGCGCGCGCAGCGGCATCGCGCGCACGTGGCAGAACATGATGCTGTTCACCACCATGACGGTGATGGAGAACCTGCTGATCGCGCCCAGATCCTATCCTGGCGAATCGATCTTCAAGGTGACGCTTGCGCGCGATCGCGTCCGGCGGGCCGAGCGCGAGGCCAGACTCCGTGCGACGCAGATTCTCGATCGCGTCGGCCTGGCGCATGCCGCAGATGCCATGGTGACAGATCTGCCATTCGGTCATCAGAAACTTATCGGCCTGTCACGCGCGCTGATGAATGACGGCGAGTTGCTGCTGCTGGACGAGCCTATGGCCGGCGTCGAAGGCGCAGCCTACGAAACCATGCAACGCGTCGTGCGGCAGGAAGCGGACGCCGGGCGCGCGGTATGCGTGGTGGAGCACAACGTATCGTTCATCAAGGATCTGTGCACGCGCGCAGTGTTCATGTCCAATGGCCGCATCCTTCAAGCGGGCACCGTGGACGAGCTCCTTGCAAGCAAGGCGCTGACAGATCTGTATTTTGGGGTCTAGGCGGATGCTTACCTACAGCAACGTCAATGTAAGCTATGGCGGCCTGCCGGTGTTGAAGGACATTTCTCTCACCATCAAGGAAGGGGAGTGCGTCGCGATTTTCGGACACAACGGCGCCGGCAAGACGAGCCTGCTGAGATGCAGTGTCGGTGACGTCGAGGGGGCGACTGGCACGATCAGCTACCGCGGTGAGCCGATCGTGCGCGGCGCGGTGTTCATGAATTCGCGGCGTGGCATTGGCCTCGTGCCTCAAGGCCACAACGTGTTTCGGCAGCTGACCGTTCGAAAGAACCTCAGCGTTGCCGGCCTCAACTCCCCCGGCGGTACGCTCGAGGAGGTCTACAGACTGTTCCCTGTGCTCGAGCAGCGCGGCAACCAGATCGCGGGCTCCCTGTCGGGCGGACAGCAGCAGATCCTGGCACTCGGCATGTCGCTCATGACGAAGCCGTCGATCCTGCTTCTCGACGAGCCATCGACAGGTCTTGCTCCGGTGATTGTCAACGATGTCATGGACAGCCTGAGGCAGATCAATCTCCGCGGCACCACCGTTGTCATCGTCGAGCAGAACATTCCCGCGACGTTGAAGCTGGTCAGCCGCGCCATTGTGCTCAAGGCGGGACGTATCGTTTTTGACGGCGCCGGTGGCGATCTCGCGCGAAAGGAAGACCTGTGGGCCTGGTTCTGACGTCGGCTTGAAGGAGCGGTCGCGCAGAGTTAAGAAATTCATATGAAGAAGGTCACCATCATCGGCGCTGGCGCGATTGGTGGGTTCATTGGCGCACGACTCGCGGCTGCCGGACGGGCAGATGTCAGCGCCCTGGCGCGTGGCAAGACGCTCGCCGCCCTGTGCTCTCATGGTTGGCGGTTGCGCACGGCCGAAGGTCTCGTTCAGGCTCCGGTGCGCGTGACCGCGGACGCGGCCGAACTCGGGCCGCAGGATCTGGTGATCATCGCCGTCAAGGCGCCAGCCCTGGAACAGGTGGTGACCTCGATCGCCCCGCTGCTTGCGTCACATACGCTGGTCCTGCCGGCGATGAATGGTGTCCCGTGGTGGTTTTGCGCGGACGTGCCCGAATTCTCCGGCCGGCGCCTCGAGAGTGTCGACCCGGGCGGCAGGATCGCTGCGGCCATTCCGTTCAATCAGGTGCTGGGCTGCGTCGTGCTTGGAAGCGCCAGCACACCGGAGCCAGGGCTGGTCCAGCACAGGATGGGCTATGGCATGATCGTCGGCGAGCCGACGGGAGGTCGTAGCGAACGCGCCCAGCGGGTCGCGGATCTGCTCGCGCATGCCGGCTTCGACGTCACCCACGCGAGCAACATCCGTTACGACATCTGGTTCAAGCTCTGGGGCAACATGACCATGAATCCGGTGAGCGCGATCACCGGCGCGACCGGCGACCGGATCCTCGATGATCCGCTGGTTCGCGAGTTCTGCTCGGCGGCGATGCGCGAGGCGGCGGTCATTGGTGGACGGATCGGATGCCGCATCGACCAAAGTCCGGATGATCGGCATGCGATGACCGCTGCTCTCGGCGCCTTCAAGACCTCGATGCTGCAGGACGTCGAGGCGGGCCGCGCCATCGAGCTCGACGCTCTCGTCAGCGCCGTGCGTGAGATCGGGCAGGGGCTTGGCCTGCCGACGCAGAACATCGACACGCTTCTCGGCCTGACCCGTCTGTTCGGCCGGGTGCACGGCCTTTATCCTGAATCCTGAAAGCGTCGCGCTGCGCGCATTCTCCAGCGGGATCGCTGCGCTAATCCTCACATTTTTGTCTTGGCAGTCGCCTCCTTGTGCCGAGGCCGAGCGGAGGCATCAGCTCAGCTTGATGCCGGCTTCGCGCGCCACGGGCTCCCAACGCTCGCGTTCGCGCTTCAATGTTTGCGCAAACTGCTCGGGCGTGCCGCCGGTTGCCTCCACTCCGAGAGTGGCAAGCCTGCTTGCCACGTCAGGCATGGCGAGCACCTTGGTCAATGCGGCGGCATACTGTGTCACCAAGCCCTGGGCCGTACCGCCACGGACGAAGAAACCCATGTAGGTTTGCCCGTGCAGCTCGGCGAAGCTCTGCTCCTTGAATGTCGGAATATCGGGCGCCAGCTTGCTGCGCTGCTCGGTGGTGACACCAAGAATTCTGACGAGGCCCGAGCGATGTGAATCGAGGTAGTCGGACAGAACCGACTGTCCTGCGGACACATGATTGCCGATAAGGTCGGTGAGAAGGGGCTGACCGCCACGATAGGCGACAAGCCGGATGTCGGCGCCGGTGGTCTTGCGCAGCAGCGTGACGAGGAAAGCGCCGACGCTGCCGAGACTTGATGTGCCGACACTGCCGAGATGCGGATCGCGCCGCACCGCTTCAACGTAATCCTTCAGCGTTGAGGCACCGGTACCGTTGCTGGCCACGAGAGCGTTGGCGGCGAATGCTCCCTCGCATACCGGCGCAAGGTCACGCTCCGGATCATAGGGAAGGCTGGAGTAGAGAAACGGGAAGAACGCGGCCACTGAAATCGGCGAGAACAGAATGTGCGAGCCGTCGGGTGAAGTGCTCTTCATGAACGAGCCGGCGACGAGGCCGGTTCCGCCCGGGCGATACTCCACCAGCACGCTGCGACCGAGGAGCGGAGGGAGCTTGTCGGCCACGACGCGCACAATGGTATCCATTGTCGCACCGGGCGGCACAACCACAATCATTCGCAATGGTTGCTCGGCGCGCGCGATATGCGGGGCAGACAACGCAAACGGCAGGGCCGCAGCAAGCCGAGAGAAGCGGCGGCGGGTCAGCAGTGTCATGAAGCCTCCTGCAATCGCTCAGAAGTAGGGCGTGTTGAACTCGAATTCCTTGGGCTTGATCTTGCGCTCGATACAGCGGCCCGCGGCAAAGCCCGCGATCTCGCCGGTCTGCGTGCACCACGGAAAATTCCGCATGACCATGAACAGGGTCTTGTACTCGAACGACAGCGACGCGCCGGTCAGGATCAGGTTGTCGACGCGTTTCGGCAGGAAGCAGCGAAACGGCACCTCGAACGTGTATTTGCGATGGCCGCCCCAGAAGAATGTCTTGGTCATCGGCTTCGTCACGGCGTCGCGAAAGCTGCGGCCGGCTTTCACGTCGTCGAGATTGACGATGTATTCGCCGATCGGGTGACGGCCGTCGCGCACGCCGACAAAGCGGCCGATGCTGGAGACGGTCGCCTTGTCGAAGCCGGGAACATACTTGCGCAGGAATTTGGCCTCAGCGTTGATGAACGACCGCAAGGCCTGCTTGGCCTTCGCGTGATCTGCTGCATCGTCATCCATGTGCAGGCCCCATTCGTAGGGCACATTCTGCCAGAGGACGTAGGTGCCATCGGCAGAGATGGGGCTCATGTCGATCGTCGGGTGTCCGATATAGGCCTCGCCATAGACGCTCGCTCCGGCCATGCGCGGCCGGTACACTCCTTCAGGCAGGTTGCCGTCGGCGGTTGCCTCGGCCATCAGCTTGTGCAGCAGGGGATCCTTCGCCGACTGTTGATGCGCAACGAGCTTCTGAAAATCGATCCCACTCATTGTCCAGAGCAACCCGCCGGGAATGGGTCGCTCGTTGCCGTCCCAACCCGTTCCTTCAGGCTGCCCTCCGCCGCCGCGCACGAAAGGCGCGCCGGCGCGCGCCACGAGCTCGCTTGTGCCGGAGCCTTCAATGAAGATCTTGCCGGCGATTCCCTGAAGGCCGCTCGCATTCTCGACGAGGATGGCAGAGATGGTGTCGTTGCCTATGCCCTGCGTGACGATCGCATCGACGAAGCTCGTTCCATAGAGTGCGGTGACGCCTGCCTCCCGCAGCATATTCGCCATCACACAGCCAGCCCCCTCGGGGTTGAAGGTCATTCGAGTGAAGGCGCTTCCCGGCTCCTTGTTGCGCTCATAGTGCGAAAGCGGATTGCCGGCCCAACCGGGGTGGGTGCTTTCGGTGGCTGTGTAGATGTAGCCCTCGGCTGCGAAGCGCTGCATCAGCTCGGTGTGGATGCCGCCAACGCCGACGTCGGCGGATCCCTGCAACCCGGAGGTGTGAACGCCGCCTGGCATGTCGAACCGCTCGACAAGCACGACGCTGGCACCCATGCGCGCTGCCTGAAGCGCCGCGGCGAAGCCGCCCGGGCCTGCTCCGACCACCACCACGTCGGCTCCATAGGCAATGGGAACGTCGCGTTTCACTGCAATAGCAGGGTGTGCCGGCCCAGTCGTCTGTTCGTTTGCGGTCGTCACCGTTCAGTCCACTCTTCGCTCATGTTGCAAAAAAGCCTGGATCCGCCGGGCGTGCCAGCACGCCTTGCCGCGCCAGAATCTCGGAAGCCATGGTGATCGTCTTCTGCGTCGCCGGATCAGAGGCGGCAGCGAATTTGAAGCGAAGGCGTCCGGCCTTCTTGGCCGCCTTTAAAGGTTCCGTCTCGACGCGCGTGCGCGGCGCATACTTGTCGGCGACCTGATCGAAATTGGCTTCCAGTCCCGCAACGCATTCGCCGAACATTGCGTTGAGCTTGGACGAGAGGCCGGGCGTTCGGTCGAGCAGCTCCTTGCGAGCGTTGACGCAGAAGTACGGCAGATCCAGCGAGGTCTTGTCGCGGAAGGCGGCGCCCACGTTGTAGATGACGCCGAGGTCCGCCCGGCGGGCGATGCCTGAACTGATCATCGGCTCCCAGGCCATGGCGGCGTCGGCCCGGTCGGCGATCGTCAGCGTAACGCCTTGCGCAGGATTGTCGGCATTCTGCACCTGCGCGACGCTTTCGATGTCGATCTTGTCGAACTCTTTGATCAGCGCGCGTGTCATCCGATACACGCCCGATTGCAGCGGCGCGGCGACCGTCTTTCCCTTGAGATCTGCCAGCGACCTCGGTCCCTTTTCGGTGGCGACGAGGCCGATCATGTCGGCGGTCATCAGCGTGCAAAGCAGCTGACATGGTACGCCGCCCTGATAGCGGGTCAGGAAAGGATCCCAGCTTGCGATCATCAGTTCGTAGGAGCCGGCCACGAAGTCGTTGAAAAGCGTGCCGATCGACGTGTTTAGAATCGGCTCTGGAAAGCGCAATCCGTGCTTCTGGTCGAGCTTGTTGTCGCGGATGTAGTCGTAGAATGCCACCGTCAATCCCGGCGTGGCCGTAGCCCATTTCGCCGTAAACTGCTCTTGCGCTTGAAGAACGGCTGGCGCCGGCAAGAGCGCTGCCGCGGTGAACCGGCCCGTTCGCGCGATGAAACTGCGTCTCGAAATGCGTGCCATCTTATCTCATCCGAAGGTCTGGCTGCGTTCCTGCTCCGCTTCCGGACCAAGCGCCGTCTCGATGTCGTGGCGCAACCGTCCGAGCTCGCTTGCCGGCGGCACCGTCGTTTCGAGGCGGATGCGAGCATTGGCGCCGAGAACGATGACGCGATCTGCCATCTCGATCGCATCATCGATGCGATGCGTTACCAGCAAGCAGGTCTTCTCAAAGCGTCGCGCGAGGGCGCAGAAATCGCGCCGCAGTACCGTCGATGTGACGTGATCCAGCTGGCTGAACGACTCGTCGAGCAGCACGAGTTCGGGATCGACCGCGAGAGCGCGTGCGAGCGAAACACGCTGGCGCATACCGCCAGATAGTTCGTGAACGTATTTGTTCGCGGCGCCGGACAGCCCCACGCGGTCAAGCCATGATACGGCGATCTCCCTTGCTTCGCGCCGGGGTCGGCCGAGAATGAGGAGGCCAAGCTCCGCATTCTCGACTGCGGTGCGCCAGGGCAGCAACCGATCGGTCTGGAAACTGACCGCCATGCGACCGCGCAGGGCTTTGAATGCGCGAAACGGATCGTGATCCGCAACGCGTACCGATCCAGCGTCTGGGCGCATGGTTCCCATGACCAGGTTGAGCACAGTCGTTTTTCCGGCCCCCGTGCGACCGAGCAGCGTGACGATCTCGCCCCGTCGCACATTGAAGCTCAGGTCGTCGACGACCTTGAAGTCTGCAAAGCTCTTGACCACGCGATTGAGCGAAATGACCGGCTCGGCCGCGATGGCCGTGCGGCCGGAAGGGATGGGCGGTTCATTCATCGCACCGACGCCTCCGGCCGCCACTTGAGTGCGACCTTCTCGCACCCGCTGACAACCAGCTGCAGGGCCATGTTGAGAAGGACGAGAAGGAAGGTCCAGGCCATCACCTCGTCGATGTGGAACGAGGACTGGGCCAAGCCCATCCGCGAGCCGACGCCGACGGCGGCCGCCACGAGCTCGGCGAAAATCACCATCCGGGTCGCATAGCCGACGACGGACTTGGTTGTAAGCAGAATGTAGGGGACGATGTGTGGCGCGATCAGATAGCGCACGACTTGCCAGCGTGAAGGCCGGAAGCTCTCGATCATGTCGACAAGGTCCTTCGGCAGCGCGCGAATTCCGTCGTATGTGTTGAGCGCGTAGAACGGCAGAAGGATCAGGGTGAGGATGAAGAAGATCCGCACTTCGGGGTCCTTGAACCAGAAGACGGCCAGCAGGATCCACGACAGCGCCGGAATGCCGGTGTCGATCACGACGAGCGCACGCAGGAACGGGCGTACCGTTGTGGATACGCCCATAACGAGCCCGATCAGCACACCGGCAATCATCGAGAACAACAGGGCGAGCAGCAGTCGGCCCACTGTCGCCATGACGTGCAACATATCGTTCGTCAGGATCTTCCAGCCCGCTTTCGCAACGGCGACCGGCGACGGCATGATGTAGTCGGGAACGAAACCGCTGACGACATGCATCGTCGCAAGAATGATGATCACGACGATCGTCATCGCACCGACGTCGCCGACTGCAGCGACGCGGCCATGGGAGGCGCGAGCCGCAAAGCCTTCCATCGCGCGGTCCGTCATCGCAAGTGCGGCTCCTGCAACTGAAGCTCGACCATTGATCCTCCCAGGATGAGCCGCATGTCGATCCATCCATCTTTGTTATCATGAACTTAACATGTTATGTGAGTGCGTCAACCACAGCGATCGGGTAGGCTGGCGGTGCTAACGATCGATTCTGCTGGAAAGGAGCGGTGGCGGATGCGAACCCGGTTGAAGACGCGCAAGGCGGAGGATCGCTCGCCGCGGAAAGGCGCAGCGCAGAAGAAGAGGATCCGACGGCTGCCGGCATCCACAGAGCGCTCGCAGCACGGTCTGATGCAGGAGGCCATACCGGAGACCGCTCTACCTGTCGCGCTTCTCCGCGCACGCGAAGCTGTCATGTTTCACATGCGGCCGATCCTGCGCGAGCACGGATTTACTGAGCAACAATGGCGCGTGCTGCGGAAGCTCGATCCGGCCGTGCCGATCGACAAGACCACGTTGTCCTTCCGTGCCACCCTGCTGATGCCCAGTCTGCTTCGTATCCTGAAGGATCTGGAGGAAATCGAGCTCATTCGGCTGGTTTCGTCCGAACGCAATCCGCGGCTGTTCCGCGTCGTTCTGTCGGCCAAGGGGGCGACTGCCGTCGCACGAACATCGGCCGACATCGAACGGGCCGGCAAGGCGGTCAAGGCGAGAATCGGCGAGGAGAGTGTTGTCCAGCTCATTGAGCTGTTGCAAACGGTCGAAACTCGGCTGACCGGTTTCTCCCTACCGTGAGGAGAAGGGGCGGCCGACGTGCCTGCCGCCCCAGATAATCAGTCGGCCGAAGCGCCGTCCTTCATCTTTTCAATCGCGTCGTCAATCGTGAAGCTGTTCGGCTTCTGGATCGGCGGAAACTCCTTAAACGTCTCAGCCCATTTTGATGCGATGAGATTGATGGCGAAGATGATGTAGTCACGGCGCAGGAACCATTCGTAGTAGGTGTTCGACGTAACGTCGGCGAACTCGTATGGGTCGGTTCGCAGATTGTAGAGCTTTGGAAGCCTCAGCCGGGTGAATGGCTCGGCCCAGACTTGCAAGGTGCCCTTGCAGCGCTGCTCCATAAAGACGCACTTCCAATTGTCGTAGCGCAACGCAATGATGTCCCCGTCGTCGCTGATATAGACAAACAGCTTGCGCGGCGATTGGCTGTCCTGTCCTGTCAGGTAGGGAAGCAAGTTGTAGCCGTCGATGTGGTTCTTGTAAGTCCGTCCGCAGGCCTGATAGCCCTTCTTTGCCTTTTCGACGATGTCGGGTTCGCCCGCCATCGCCAGGAGCGTCGGCAACCAGTCGTGGTGCTGGACGATCTCCGTCGAAATCTGACCTGGTTTGATCTTGCCCGGCCAGCGTACCAGCATCGGAATACGGAACGCGCCTTCCCAGTTCGTGTTCTTCTCCGACCGGAACGGCGTCATGCCTCCATCCGGCCACGTATTTCGATGCGGCCCATTGTCGGTCGAGTATTGCACGAACGTGTTGTCGGCGATGCCCAATTCGTCCAGCAGATCGAGGATCTCGCCAACATTCCTGTCGTGATCGATCATGGTGTCGTGATACGGGGACTGCCAGCGGCCGGCCTGACCCAGGCTTTTCTCCTTGGTGTGGGTGTAAAGGTGCATGTGCGTGGTGTTGAGCCAAACGAACCACGGCTTGCCTTCCGCTTCAGCGCGCTTGATGAAATCCTTCGCCGCTGCGATAAATTCGTCATCACAGATTTCCATGCGCTGCCTGGTCAACGGACCGGTGTCCTGAATCTTCTGCTTGCCGACCTTGCCCCAGCGCGGCTCTTCCGTCGGATCGTCTTTGTCCGTGGCCCAGGAATGGATCACCCCTCGCGGGCCGTGTTTCTTGCGGTAGTTCGGGAAGTCCTTCTCCGGGAAGTAATCATACATTTCCGGCTCTTCCTCGGCATTCAGATGGTACAGATTGCCGAAGAACTCATCAAAGCCGTGGTTGGTGGGCAGCATGTGATTGAGATCGCCGAGATGGTTCTTGCCGAACTGCCCGGTCGCATAGCCCTGGTTCTTCAGTGCGCCCGCGATGGTAAGGGCCTTCTCGGTCATGCCGACAGGCGCGCCCGGCACGCCGACCTTCGAAAGACCCGTCCGTAACACGCTCTGCCCGGTGATGAAGGAGGAGCGGCCGGCGGTGCACGACTGTTCGCCATAGGAATCCGTGAACAGCATCCCTTCTTTGGCGATGCGGTCGATATTGGGCGTCTTGTAGCCCATCATTCCATGTGAATAGCAACTCAGATTCGAGATGCCGATGTCATCGCCCCAGATCACGAGAATGTTCGGTTTTTTGTCTTTTGCAGCCATTGCGCCTACTCCCGGTTCTAACGTCTACGTCGATTCCTGCCTGCGCGGTCACTGCCGTCCGAAGACATTCAGTCAGCCGATCGGAACGGCCTGCACGAATGTTACTGCCTGCACTACGAGCGTCGGGAGCGGCGAGGAGGTTCGCCTGCGCTTGAGGCTCGTCGTAGCGCTGACCGTCACGCGCTACTGGTTTCGGTTCCAGTTTGCGCCAGCTCGGCCGTCGCGGTAGTTGATTCCTCCTCGACGCATAGGGCCGCGGTAGTACGCGCGGGCCCGGTATGCGCGCGGCGAGTAGATATATTGATTGCCGGCTGTGGCACCGCGGCTGACTTGCTTTCGCGCGCTTTGGGCGTCCGCCGAGGTTGCCGACATGGCGACGGCAAATGCGAACGCGAGCACAAACGCATTCGCCAGCTTCCAGTGAGTGCTGAACATGTCTAGCCTCTTGATCATCTGTGATTCCCAAGGCTTATGCTCGATTGGAAACGGCGACGTGGGCAACGCAGCGCCGGCTCGCCGCTCCTCGATTCCTCGAACAGTTGCCAGCCTAGCCCTTCTGGTTTTTTATCCCATCAGGCGCTTTCCCGAAAACGAGCTCGGAAATACCCGCTCGTCGCAAACGACGCATAGCGCGGCCAGCTGTCCCTGTCGGTGAATGGGCTACCGCCAGATCGAATTCAGGGTTTTGCCTGATGGTAGGCGGTCAGCAGATCACCTCATTATGAGAGATGCTTTCACAGGAGGCATCCATGAAACAGCTCGGCAGCCTAGGCCTTGTCGCTATCTCGCTCGCTCTCATGGCGACCGCCAGCGAGGCTCAGTCGATGAAGACCCAAAAGGTCCAGAATGCGCCGAAGTCGCAAAACGCCCAGATCGAAGCGCGTCATCAGTGCTTCCTCGAGGCTCAAGCGCGTGTTCCCGGCGCGGCCATCGGCGGCGGCCAAATGAACGAGCGGACGGCGATCTACACCGCTTGTGCCGCGCGCAAAGGCGTCAGACCGTAGCACTCGCAACTGGCCGCCAGACGGCTTGCGCTTTCAGCGTGGTCGGCTGGCGGCTCATTGACAAACTGCAGCGCTCTCGCTGTCGATCTGCCGGCTGCAGATGCGCTTTCAGCTCGGTCCATACAATTCTGCAAAGGACTGTCGCCGTGCCGCAGGTGCGCACGTGCGAGACCGAAGCGACGGCGAATGGCGTTACTTTTGAAATCCTGAGGATAGGCAACTCATCGAGGTTGCCGCATTTGTTGGTTGCGCTCTAAAGTAGATAGGCCGCTTGGTGAGTCGCGACTCAGTCACATGTTGAGCTGTGGAATAGCCGCTCTATCTTCCTGACTGGCCGTTCTTCGCCGGTGCGCCGGGCATCTTGGGGGAGACGGCGATGAGGGAACTTGCGCAGCAACTCAGGCGTCGTAGTCCTGGGCGGACAGCGTGCACGGCCCTCCTCCTTATGGTCGCGCTGATGACGTTCGCCACCTCTCGGCCCTCGCGCGCAGACCAGGCCGGCATCAGCTTCTGGTTACCCGGCACGTTCGGCAGTCTCGCGGCGACACCCGGACAACCGGGTTGGGCTCTCGCCACGATGTACATGCATACGAGCGTAAATGCCGGCGGCGACGTTGCCGCCTCGCGCGCCATTCGTCTTGGCAACACTACCACGAACCTGACGGTCGATCTGAACGCCAAGCTTCGGGCGCGAGTAGACCTCATCGGAGTTGCCCCAAGCTACACATTTGCCGAACCTGTGTTTGGCGGGCAGCTGGCACTCTCCATGCTCGCATTTGTGGCAAACACACAGGACCGCATCGACGCGCTGCTTACCGGTGCGCTCGGTCCGATTGGCTTCTCAAGATCCCGCAGCATCAGCGATTCGCTGTTCAGCTACGGAGACCTCTACCCGCAAGCCACGTTGAAGTGGAACCACGGCGTACACAACACGATGGTGTACGGCATGGCGAATTTGCCGGTCGGGGATTATGAGCCGAATCGGCTTACCAATATCGGGTTGGGGCACTGGAGCGTCGACGGCGGATTCGGCTACACCTATTTCGATCAAAAGGCGGGCAACGAGTTTTCGTTCGTCACGGGGCTGACCTACAATTTCAAGAATCCCGACCTTCAGTACAAGAATGGCATCGATTGGCACCTTGACTGGGGCGCCTCGAAATTCCTGTCAAAGCAGATTCACGTCGGGCTTGTCGGCTACGCCTATCAGCAACTGACGGCCGATAGCGGTTCCGGCGCAACGCTCGGCGACTTCGAATCGCGCGTGTTCGCGGTCGGTCCGCAGATCGGCTACCTCTTTCCGGTCGGCAACATGCAAGGCTATCTGAACCTGAAGGGCTATGGCGAATTCGGTGCGCGGCATCGCCCGGAGGGTTTCAATGTGTGGCTGACGTTTGCGATTTCACCGTCGGCTGCTCAACATGTGGCGGCCAAGCCGGTCATCAGGAAGTAGCCGAACCTGGCAACGGCCGAACTCATCGCGACGGCGCAATTGCATAGCATCGCATAGCGTGTAGGCACAGGTCCGCCGCATCGCCGAATTCCGGGAGGCACTTTCGCGCGCTCTCGAACTGACAGTGGCTCTTGGAGTCGGAGGTGGAGCGTGCTCTGCGTTAAGCCCGCCCGTGATCGGCCGTCGCCGGGCTAATGCTTCCAAAATTAGGCAATTGCCGTGGAAAATTCTGAATGATCATGGGCGTTCCTCTCGAGGCGCACGGAGGAACGCTTGCCAGCTTTGGACATTGTGCAGAAGCGGGGCTCGAGTACGGAGTGTGTCCCAATGAAAATCCCCAAGGCATCGTTGGTTGTTGGTCTTCTCGCCGCCTCTGCGACTCTTGTACCTTACGAAGCTGATGCTCGGCCCCGTGGTGGCGGCTTTCATGCGGGTGGCGTTCATCGCCCAGTTGCCAGACCGGGTTGGCACGGTGCAGGAACCAGATGGGCCGCGCGACCAGCTTGGCGTGGCGGTGCGCGGGGATACTACAGAGGATGGGGATATCCGGCGGCCGCTGGTGTCGCCGCCGGCGCTGCGCTCGGTGCAGCAGCCGCGTACGGTTCGTCATGTTATCGGACGCAGTCGGTCTGGAATGGCTACGCTTATGTCCAACAAACCGTCCGCGTTTGCTGACCTACTAAGAGGTGCGTGACCGTGCGGCCGAAGCTCCTCCAACGCGGTTTCGGTCGCTATCCTGTGCAGGCAGCAAGTAGATTCGGTTCCGCCGGGTAGAAGCGCTTGTCACTTTGCGGGCGGAAAGATCGTTTTCCAGTCGCGCTTCATGTCGACGACCGTCCAGTGCTTCGCCGTTGCTTCGTCGAGCGCCTTGTCGAGCTTGCCGATCCGCGATTGTCGATCGTAGGCGTACTCGCGCTCTGCGTCGGTGTGATGCACAATTCCAGCGAAGCGCGCGCCTTCGCCTGCCGTCGTCCACTGCAGCATCTGCAGATCGCCGTCGGAGTTGCCAAACGCGAAGATCGGCCGCCGCCCGATAAAGCGGTTGATCCCGACCGGTTTGCCCGGTCCGTCGTCGACGAACTCGACTGCGGGAAGCTTCATCAGCTCGGGCTTGCCGTTTGGGCCCATCTGGAATTTGACGTCGCCGGATGATCCGACCACCTGCTCGGGCGGAATGCCGTAGACCTTGTCCATCCAGGGGCGCATGAATTCGATGCCGCCGCCGGAGACCACGAAAGTCTTGAAGCCGCTGGCGCGCAGATAATCCAACAACTCGAGCATCGGCTGGTAGACGAGTTCGGTGTAGGGACGGTTGAAGCGCGGATGTCGGGCGCGCGCCGTCCAATCGCGCACGGCTCTTGCGAACTCCTCCGTGCTGATGCCGCTATGGGCGGCCGCAAGGAGCTCGAGCAGTTCCTTTTGGCTAGCGCCTGCAAGACGATGGATGTCGCCCGCAAGGAGCGCCTTGAATGCGGGTTTTTTCCGCCATTCAGGGTGTGACGGCGCCAGCGTCTTGATCCGGTCAACCGCAAACGCGAGCTGGAAATAGACCGGCTGTTCGGTCCAAAGCGTACCATCGTTGTCGAAGGTCGCGATGCGCTCGACGGGCGGAACGAACTGGGGACTGCCGTTCGCCGTCACGCGTGTCACGAAATCGACGATGGCCGTCTTTGCGGGACCGTCGTTCCATGAGGGGAGAGGATCTGACGGCTGCGTTTGCGGCGATGCTGCGGTCGCCGTGACAGCGGTCAGCAGCAACGCCAGGATTGTGCGCCTGTTGATCATGCTCCCTCACTTTGGCGCGGTTCGTTTTCGCGCTGCCGTTGCCGGGTTTCGGCAAGATCGCGCTCGAGGAAATAATTAAGAAACGTACGGATCACGGCGATGGCCGCGAGACGTCCCACCGCTTCCCAGTTTGCCGTAATCGAGCTTTCGATGATGTCTGCTGCGAGCTGAAAGGTAAGAGCGGCGACAAGCCAGCGCGCGTAGCGCAACCAGGTGTCGCGCCGCTCGTGCCCTGAGTCCGACATGAACATTACCTTTAGCCCGCCGACGAAGGCTTCGATGCTACCGATGATGACAAGCACGAGCGCCAGAAAGTCGATGACGACCGCGACGTTCTCAGTGAGGAAAACCAGCCATTCTTTCATCTGGCGGCCCTTGTACGTTCAACGCGCTTCAGTCGCATCGCCAAACGCGTGCGCAGGCCGCCTCAATAGGGACGGCCTGCGCACGCTCATGCCTTATGACGCCGGATGCAGGCTCTCCACTGCCTTCAGCCGCTTCATCGCGTCCTGGGCCTTCAACGTCGCGTAGCCAAGGCTGCTGGCGTTGAGTGAGCTTCCGGCCTGATATGGATACTCCTCGAAGTCAGCGAAGAACTTCTTCACCAGTCCAGTGACGGGCACGAGGCACCACATCTGCCGGGCGAGGAATTCAACGGCTCCGCCACCCTCGTCCATGCCCCGCTCGTAGGGATCCATGCGGAGATTGGCAATCATCGCCCAGTTTGTAGTCGAACGGGTGCCGGTTGCGATGTTGCCGTGTTGCGAGGCGAAGCTGACTTTCCAATCCTGAAAGCGTATGGCATTCAGGTTGCCGGCCTGATCGAAGTAGAAGATCTCGTTGCGAGGCCCTTCGTCTTCGCGACCCTGGAAGTACGGCATGAAGTTATAGCCGTCGAGATGCACCTTGAACTTCTTCTTGCCAAGCGTGGTGCCCTTGGCGAGTTGTTGCTTGATATCGGGTACACCTGCCGCGGCGCACAACGTCGGGAACATATCGACCAGTGAGATGATGTCATTGTAGACGGTGCCCGGCTTGATTGTGCCAGGCCAGCGCATCAGGAGGGGAATCCGGAAGCCGCCCTCCCATGTGGAGCCTTTCTCGCCACGAAACATGGTCATGGCACCGTCGGGCCACAGTGCAATCTCGGCGCCATTGTCCGTCGTGTACACGACGATCGTGTTCTCGGCGATGTCGAGCTCGTCCAGCAGATCCAGCAGCTGGCCGACGTGGCCGTCGTGCTCGACCATGCCGTCCGCATGCAGACCCTTGCCGCTCTTGCCGATCGACTCTTTCTTCAGGTGGGTAAACACGTGCATGCGCGTGGTGTTGAACCAGCAGAAGAACGGCTGTTCATTGTCGACGGCCTTCTTGATGAAGTTCTGTGCTCCCTGCAGGAACTCCTCATCGATGGTCGGCATGCGCGCGACGTTAAGCGGCCCAGTATCCTCAATCTTGCCGTTACCCTTGCCATTGGCCCACGAATGGATGACGCCGCGCGGACCGAACTTTTTCTTGAAGGAAGGATCCTTGGGGTAGAAGTATCCTTCCGGTTCCTCTTCAGCGTTCAGGTGGTAGAGGTTGCCGAAGAATTCATCAAAACCGTGATTGGTCGGCAGATGCTCGTCACGATCGCCGAGATGGTTTTTGCCGAACTGGCCGGTGGTGTAGCCTTGCGTCTTCATCACATCGGCGATTGTCGGCATCCAATCAGTGATGCCATGCGGATCGCCGGGCATGCCGATCGTGAGGAGGCCTGTCCGAAATGGTTCCTGGCCGAGGATGAAAGCGGCGCGACCGGCTGTGCAGCTCTGCTGGCCGTAGGCGTCTGTGAACAAGGCGCCTTCCTTGGCGATACGATCGATATTCGGCGTATGGTAGCCCATCAAGCCATGCGTGTACGCGCTGACCTGGGGGATGCCGATGTCATCGCCAAAGATGACGAGGATGTTAGGTCTTTCCTTCGGAACTGCTTTGAGAGCCATCAACGCCTCCTGTTGTGTTGAACTACGATCGTTCTCCCGCGCTTACCTGAACGGGCCGGCTTGGAAGATCATGCTGACGATTGCAGCGACACCGACGACCAGCAGAATCGCAGCGGTGATCAGTGTGAGTGAAACGGGAAAATGACTCTTGCCGTGGATGAGGCCGGCTTCGGTCATGGCCGCGCGCTCGTGACGCAGGCCGTACATGAACTGCAGATGATAGCCGATGCCGCCGATCAGCATCAGGATGCCAAGTCCGACCAGCGCGAGCCCAAAATTGCGCGCCGAGGCTGCATGCGTGATGACATTGTGCTCGCGCATCTTCTCGAAGATCTGGAAAATGGTGAAGCCGAACGAGATCAGCGACAGCGAGGTGCGGATCACCGACATCAGCGTACGGTCCGCGCTCATGCGCGTGCGCTGGAACGACATCCCGGTTCGGCGAGATGAAAGTTCGACCGAGATTTCGTCGGGAGTTGATTTTCCGGTAACGAGAGTCATCTCGCTTCTCCTTGCATGAACGCCGGGGGGCGCCTGAGCCACCCGGCGGAAATTTGCTGGATGGATCAATCGACGGCCATGGCTGCGGCTGCGAGCTTCTCAAGATCGAGATACTGCGCCGTCTCCACCGTCACGGCGACGAAGAGGACCTTTCCGCCGGTGAATGTTCCCGGCGTGGTGTAGTCCTCGCTGACGGCATCGCCGCTGTCGCGCCCGATACAGAGACCGTCCCCGGACAGCGTGAACTTGCCGAACTGCGTCCGCATATCGCCTTGGGCGGCGATGTCCTCGTTCACGTACAGCGTGGCCTTGCCGAGCGACTCGTTGTGCTTGCCGGTCTTCTCCCGGATGAACTCCATGCCCAGCGTATACTTGCCTGGCTTGAGGACCTTCGAGACCAGCTTCTGCTCCGGCTTGATGCCGAGGAAATTGTACACGTAGTGCAGCTTGCGGTCCTTGATGAACAGCGCGTGGCCACCAAAGCGCGATCCGTGTGCGAAGATGACGCCCGAACAATCGGGATCGTCGATCTCGACGTCGGCCAGGATCTTGTAGGAGCGGCCGCGCACATTGACCGCAAATGCCTCCGGCACCGGTGAAGTGCCGGGATAATAGACGTACCTCTCGCGCGGAGCCTCCTCGGTCGGCCGCTCGATTGTGATCAGCTCGGCGGCGGTACGATCGTCCAGCGGCAGGACGAAGTTTTTTTCCGCCTCCTCGAACCAGACCTTGATCAGCTTCTCCAGCTTGTCGGGATACTGCTTGGCGAGGTTGGTCGATTCGGAGCGATCAGCATCCACGTGATAGAGTTCCCACGCGTCCTTGTCGAAATGTCCCTTGCCGGTGAGCGGGGCGTGGATGGCAGCGGCCTTCCAGCCGTTCTCCCAGATGCCGCGCGTGCCAAGCATCGCATAGTACTGCCGCTTCTTCCGCGTGGCCGAGTCAGGTTTGGCTTCGAACGTGTAGCGCATTGAAACACCGGAGAGCGGGTACTGCTCCACGCCGCGATAGACCTTGGGCATCTCGAGTTTGCAGACATCGAGGATGGTCGGCACGATATCCGTCGAGTGATGGTACTGATTGCGTACCTCGCCCTTCGCCTTGATGCCCTTGGGCCAGGATATGACCAGCGGGCAGCACGTGCCGCCGGCATACTCGGAATAGCGCTTGAACATCTGGAAGGGAGTCGAAAACGCGACTGCCCATCCGGTCGGATAGTGATTGTAGGTATCGACGCTCCCCAGCACGTCGAGGTACTTCATGTTCTCAGCGAGCTCGTCAGGGAAATTGTTGAAGAACTTGTTTTCGTTGACGGAGCCGTTCTCACTGCCTTCGCCGGAAGCGCCGTTGTCTGAGCAATAGAACACAATCGTATTGTCGAGCTGGCCGCTCTTTTCGAGATAATCGATCAGCCGGCCCACTTGCGCATCGGTGTACTCGGAGAAGCCGGCATAGACCTCGGCCATGCGCGAGAAGAGCCGCTTCTCGTCGGCGTTAAGGGAGTTCCACGGGCGCACGTTATCAATCGGATTGGCGGCGTTCTTCGGGACCGGATTGAGCGGCGTGAGCTTCGTGTCCTTTGGCAGGAGGCCTTTGGCAATCATGCGCGGGAGGGCCCATTCGCGATAGGCTTCATATCCCGAATCGAACTTGCCCTTGTACTTCTCAATGTACTCCTTCGGCGCATGATGCGGAGCATGATTTGCGCCGGGACAAAGCCACATGAACCAGGGCTTCGAGGGGTTGGTGGCCTTCTGGTCGCGGATCATCTGCAGGGCCTGGTCGACCAGATCCTTCGACAGATGATAGCCATCCTCCGGAGGATATGGCTGATCGATGAACTTGTTGTCCTCGACGAGGTCCGGATACCACTGGTTGGTCTCACCACCGAGAAAGCCGTAGAATCGATCGAAGCCCTTCTGCAGTGGCCATTCCGAGCGGCTCGCGCCCGAGCCGATGTCCTGCTCGGGAACGTTGTGGTTCTTGCCGAGCCAGAAGGTGCTCCATCCGGCATCTTGCAATACCTGGCCGATGGTCGCGCATTCCGCCGGCAGGCGACCGCTCCAGCCCGGGAATCCTTGCGCGCATTCGGTAATGCAGGAACTGCCGTTCAGATGGTGGTTGCGTCCCGTGAGGAATGTCGAGCGTGTGGGTGAGCAGAGGGCGGTCGTGTGCCATTGCGAATACATCAAGCCGCGATCAGCGAGTTTCTGCAGCGTCGGCATGTTGATGGCGCCGCCAAACGGCGACCAGGCGGCCATGCCGGTGTCATCGTAAAGAACAATAAGCACGTTCGGTGACCCCGCCGGAGCCTTGGGCAGGGTGTAGGGTCGCCAATCCGGCTTGGAGTCGCGAACATCGAGCTTGATGACGCCTTTGAAGGGCTTCTTGGACATGGCTATCTCCGTTATTAGATCTGATTGTCGGCTCTCTCTTCTGTTTCTCCTCACAGCAGCAGGCTCTTGATCTGCGCCCAGATCACGTTGATCGGGAACGCCAGCAGCACCGCGGGAATGAACGGCAGCAGCAACGCGACTGCCATCAAAGCGAGGTCCTTCAGGTCGAGCGGGATGAACCGCATCGCGTGTACGTTCGCAAGCACCGAGGAAAGGTCGGCGACGGCAGAGACGTCTGGCGCCTCGGGCGCGATCTGGTCTGCACCTCTGTTGAGGTGCCTGCGTTCGAAGTTGTAGCCCACTTGCTGCGCCAACGCGTCGTATGCGAGCACTCCTTGCTGCCGTGCCCGTATAAGCGTCGGGGTGAAGACGAGCAGCGGCGCGACGAACAGTACGGCGATCGCAAGCAACGCGGCGACGTTAAACCCGAGATCCGGCGTCGGAAGCCCACCGCCCGTGAGCACGAGCTGCGCGAAGCGCCCTGCAATGATGACCGCCAAAGCCAATGCGGCGATGGCGAACGCGCGGACCGACTGGCCAAGGAAGCTCAATCCTGCACAGCGATCGGGGTGCGAGGCGAGGAGGCGTAGCTCAAGTCGCGAGATTTGCGAAAGAAGCCGCGCCCACATGGCAAGACGCCAGAACCAGCCGAAGATCAGCACCAATAGCAGCGGGAGGCTGACAAGCATGTGCCACCAGCCGGCAAGTGAATAGCGGGGAACGCCGGCAACAGGACGAGCCCAGTACGGCAACTGATCTGGCGCATGAGACAGCGTTGTCGCCAGTACGACGACATAAGCAAGGGCGATCGCAATGGCCTTGGCTGTGCGGGATTGCAATAGATTGTGGGTGGCGGCGATCGCCTGGTCGAAGTGGCCGTGATCGCGTTCGCTGACGATGCCGCTGTCGATGAAATAGTGCTCGATCGCATTGAGCCGCGGTACACACCACGCGACAGCGAGCACCAACAGGGGAGCGGCGATCAGGTAGCGGGCGTGCAGGCCGATTTCCATGAGCATGGACGTGAGCACATCCCGTCCTGCCAGCACACTTTGGATAGCTGCGAGGCCAAGCAGAGCCAGCCAGCCTGCAAGGACGACCAACAGTGCGCGACGCTTGACGTCGAAGCTCTCGGATCGGACGGCGCCAAGGCGTCTACGGCCATCGAATGAAAAGGTACGCTCTCGGAGATGGTCGTCGCCGGCGCGGTTGGTTTCGGCGTAACCCCCGTCTTCTGCGGCGTGTGCGGCGAGGGCTATGCGCATGACATGTCCTCACGGCGTTCGATCGGTGGCGTTGCGTGCAAGCCACCATTGGAAAAGGCGGCAAACGGGACCGCGCAGCAGGAGGTAGGGAACGAAAGCGAGCAGGAGAGATACGATGACCATCTCGCCCGGATAGAACGTCTTCAGGACCACCGCCTGGTAGACGCCGTCCATCACCAGCCCGAGCATGATGATGCGGCCGGTCGCGAGCAGGCCTTCGCGAATGCGGTCTGCGCTTTTCTGGGAATCTGTCAGGATCGTCCACAGATATGGATTGCGGCCAAGCCGCGCGTCGTGGATGCCGTCGTGCAGCGCGCAGATCGCGGCCATGACCGGCTGCAGGATGAAGCGGAAAGCCATCGGCCCCTGAGGCCGGTCGATAATATCCGACCAGATGCGACGGTGCACATCGAGAGACGTGCCGTACCAGATGAGGCCGAGGACCAGAAGCGCGACAATCAGTATCGCCGAGATACGGGCGATTTGGATCTGAAATCTGGATGCGGCTTCTGCCATCATCCGGGCTCCTGCCTGCGCACCACGCAACGGAATCCGATATGGCTCGCCGACGTGTCCACCGGCTGGGCGTGCCGCGCCGCAGGGCGATATCTGCGGCAGTAGTTTGGTGCGCACAGATGCGAGCCGCCTTTGACCACCTTGCGCGGTATCTTGATCTGAGGCTGGCAGGAATCGTAGCTGGCGTCCTCACGTCCGCCGCGTGGATTCTTTGGAATGCAGCAGCTGCTTTCAGCGTCCTCCTCGTGTTTGGCCGTGTACCAGTCGGAGGTCCACTCCCAGACGTTGCCGATCATGTCGTAGATGCCGTAGCTGTTCGGCGGAAACGCGTGTACGGGCGAGGTGCGCTCAAACCCGTCGGTTTTTGAGTTTTCGCACGGAAAGGCGCCTTGCCAGGTGTTGGCGATGTGCCGACCGCCCGGCGTGAATTCGTCGCCCCACGCAAACTCGGCGCCGTCGAGCCCGCCGCGGGCCGCAAACTCCCAATCGGCTTCGGTTGGCAGCTCCTTGCCGATCCATTCCGCGTAAGCACACGCATCCCGGTAGGCGATGTGCACGACCGGATGGTCGTCGAGGCCGACAGTCGAGGACTTTCGGCCATAGGGGTGTGACCAGTTTGCGCCGAACGTGAAGCGCCACCACTGGCTCCAGTCGTGCAGCGGAACCATGTGCGGCGGAGGAACGAACAGGAGTGAGCCGGCGCGCAACATGTGTGGCAGCGCGCCAGGATAGTCCTTCGCATCGGGCTTCGTCTCAGCGACCGTGACGTAGCCGGTCGCGTTGACGAACTTGCGAAAGCCGCGATTGGTCACCGGCGTGCGGTCGATCCAGAAGCCATCAACGGTGACACGATGGGCCGGCGCCTCTTCCGCGTAGTGATCATTGGAGCCCATACGGAATGTGCCGCCGGGGATCCAGATCATCTCCGAAGTATCGGCGCGTCCGACTCTGGCGAGAGCTTCGACGGTGGCCATGAACATCGTCTCCATCGCTCAGACCAGCGCCGCTACACGACTTACAGGCGGCGATCCCAGAAGCTCCGTCACTCGGTGGGAAATCGACCCATCAGAGAACCTCCTGACTCAAAACCAATTAAAGCGTTATGGGCTCGCGATTTGTATCGGGGTTCTCCCTATATCGGGTGAGGGATGTTCCCCCCGGGCGAGAATGAGCTGGGCGAAGCGTTCGCCAACGGCATCGAAGGCATCTCGGGCTCGCGACCTGTTTAGGTCTTCGGAAGGCGGCGCAGCGGTTACCGATGGCGCCGCGCGCCGTTCGTCATGCAGCCTGATCGCCTGCATCGCCACCCGTCACCCCTACGCCCTATGAGGCGGCCTGATTCCCGACTGCGACGCGACGTCGGCGTCGCCCCGGGGGCGTTCAATCGGTGCATCGAAGGAACGATACCCGGTCGGCCACCGCATGAATGCTGGCTTGCGTCGATCGCCGCGGAACCCAAGGCGCACGGGTGCGACTTTCAAGAGGTTTTTCGCCAAAGGGTGTTGGTTTGGGACAACAGAAGGATGAAGATGCTGCTTGCGACCGCCGGTCTGATTCGCGGGTCGAGTCGAGTAGGAGCCAAGTCTCTCGACCCTCGAATGCCAGATCACGAACGTGAAGATATCGACGCTCGAAGGGCTGTCGTGCAGAACGCGTGGATGGGGCCAGTGCTTTGGCCTCTTGGGTTGGGCGCAGCAAGAGTTGTGGGACGTGACATGAGCAGGCGAAGCAGGGCGTGGACGGCCGCTTTATCTGTGGCAGCGGTGACGTGTCTGGGGGGCGTGCCCGCGCGGGCTATCGAAGGCGGAACCGGCGCCTACATCCTCGGTAGCCGTGATACCCTTTCGGGCATCGCTCCGCCGCCCGGGACGACCGTCATTTCGAATGGCGTTTGGCACTTCGACGCCAGGGGACCAATGATTGGCTCCACCGGCATTCGGCTCGCGAACCCAAAGGCCGATATCTACCTGAACAAGTTCGACATCGCGCATGTCTTCAAGACGCAGATTTTTGGCGGCACGCCGGGTATCAACCTCACTATTCCCTACGCGAGCGGAACGCTCACGGCCGACGGCCGGATTGGCGGCCGTTTGGTCGGGGAGTTGGAAGACAGAAATTATGGCTTCGGCGATCCGGTGTTGACCCCGGGCATCGGTTGGCACGCCGGCAATTTTCATTGGATCACCGCAGTCTCGATCTTTCTTCCGTGGGGCAAATACGAGTTGGCGAGCGCCACGCCGGTACCACCCGCGATCGACAATTTTTTGAATTTCGGCAAGAACCGCGCGTCGTTCATGCCGACTTTCAGCTTCACTTGGCTTGATCCGAAGATTGGACTGGAGCTGTCGGCGGCGCTTAGCTTCGAGTTTTCGTTGAGGAATCATGCGACAAACTGGCAGACGGCTCCGGCCGCGATCCTCGAACTGGCTGCGCTTCGCCATTGGCCGAACGGGTTCGCATTCGGCGTCGTCGGGTATGCCTATCAGCAGATCGGTGAGGACAGCGGCTTGGGCGCAGAAAGGTTCAAGGCGGCCGTCGGCGTGTCGAGCCTCGAAGCCCGCGTCTTCAGTATCGGGCCGATCGCGACCTACAGCACCAAGTTTGGCGCCACACCGGTGAGGTTCAAGCTGAAATACGTCAATGAGTTCGAGGCCAAGCACAGATTCGAAAGCAAGGTGGTGACTGGCGTGTTCACCGTTTCATTTTAGCGCCGGCCTCATCGCTCATGATGCCGCGCCAGAATCGGTGCGATGCAATACCGGGAGCGGGCGCAAGCGCCCGCCCGGGCCGTTGCGGCACCCGACGAAGCCAATCGCAACTGTCAGCGACTTACGGGCCTGCACCGTGGACGGCGGTCCAATCGGCTCCGCGCAGGCCTTGCCAGATTCGCACCACCGGAACTGCTGCGTAAGAACCCCTGACCGGGCCGATGGCAGCATAGGCCCCATAGGGCGTCCGGACCGCGGCATAGGCGCCGCCGCCGCCGGGACGGCATGCGTTGCCGATGTTGTAATAGCAGTCGGCCAGAGGTGCGGCTGCGTAGGCACCGCGCCACGCCTGCTGCGCAGAGGCTGCAGGCGACTGCATCAGCACTGCGCCAGCTAGACCGATCGCTGCCACAAATCGCGTTGTGTTCGACATGATGATCTCCTTTTTATATACGAGCCGCCACGTCAAGTCAGCGAGCTGATCAAGTCACACGCGAGGTCACACGCGCGCGAAGCCGTGGCCTTGATACGGCCCCCGCCTCTGTTCCGCACGAAAGATCGCGAAGGGGCCGCCACACCACAGGAACAGTGGTGCGGCTGGATCGTCTCCGCTAGCACTCAAAACCCTAAATCACGTCGGAAGAAACCCTTAGCGCCGTCCCGGGTTGGTTGCGGAATGCACGCGAGGGCGCGCACGAATCGCCATATCGAAGCGATCTGGCCCGTCAGGACAGCGGTCAAAAGGATCGAATAATGCCGCGAGGCGCTACGACGGGTTGGCCTCGCGGCCAGTGCTCACCGCGCGATCACGAGGCGGCCTTGCACCTTGCCAGCGCGCAGACGGTCGAGGGCGTCGTTGACACCATTGAAGGAGACTGTCTCGACCGGCATCGGCTTGACCTTGCCGGCGCGAACCAGGGCGATAAGCTCCTTCAACTCCCGCAGGTTGCCGACATAAGAACCGCGGATCGTGATTGCGCGCAGGACGATCGGCGGGATCGACAGCGTGATATCGCCTCCGAACAAGCCGACGACGACGTAGGTGCCGCCTTTTCTCAGCGCAGCGATCGCGAACTCCGCCGTGGGCTTCGCGCCGACGAAATCGACCGCGCCGGCAGCGCCACCTGCCTCGGCAAGCTTTGCGGCGGCATCGGCGCTGCGCGGATCGATCGCGTCTCTTGCGCCGTTGGCGATCGCCAGTTCGCGTTTGCCGGCATCGATGTCGGCAACGACGATGTTGCGGAAGCCAAGAGCGTGGGCGATCTGCAGGCCGCTCATACCCACGCCGCCAAGCCCCATGATCAGCAGCGTTTCATTGTCCTTGTCGATGTCGATCTTCGTCAGCGCGCTGTAGGCGGTGATGCCTGAACAGGCGTAGGTCGCAGCCAGCGTCGGATCGATACCGGTGACATCGACCAGATGCTTCGGATGCGGCACAACGCACTTTTCGGCGTAGCCGCCGGATCGGAAGACGCCGAGTGAGGCGGGCTTCGGGCAATAGTTCTCCTCGTCGCGCCGGCAGATCTCGCAGGTGCCGCAGCCGAGCCACGGATAAACGAGGAATGTCTTGCCGATCTCGCTGTCGGCGATCGGCGCATCGGGGCCCTTGGCGACAAGCCGGCCGAGAACTTCATGCCCCATGATCACTGGCGTCGAAACGCCGCGATCGGCGAGGCTGAGCCGTTTGCCGCCGCCGAGGTCGTAGTAGCCGTCCTGGATGTGCAGATCACTGTGACAAACGCCGCAGCGCGTAACATCGATCACCACTTCGGTCCCGGCGGGTTGCGGATCGGGTTGTTCGATTGGTGCGAGCGGCTCACAGAACATCTTGACGGCATAGGCGCGCATGGTCGGCTCCTTGAATCTGGCGACCTTGAGCATCGGATTTAAGCGGCTGGCGGTCAATGCCCCTCACATTTGAACCGCCGTTTCGTCAGCGCACCGCCGATTCAGGCCGTCAGGATCACCGCCGTTGGCACCGTGCCGGTTTTCTCAAAGGCTTCGACACTGGCCATCGTCGTGCGCGCAATCTCGGTCATTGCCTCGTGAGTGAAGAACGCCTGATGGCCGGTAATCAGCACATTGGGAAATGTCATCAGCCGCGCGAGTACATCGTCCTGAATGACCTTGTCAGAGAGGTCACGAAAGAAGACGTCTGCTTCTTCCTCATAGACATCCATCCCGAAGCTGCCGACCTGACCATTCTTCAGCCCACGGACGATCTGCCGGGTATCGGCCACGGCGCCGCGGCTCGTATTGATCAGCATCGCTCCATGCTTCATCGTGTCGACGGCATTGCGATCTATGAAATGGAACGTGTCCGGCGTGAGCGGACAATGCAATGTCAGGATGTCCGCCTGGGACACGAGCTCCTGTTTGGGCAGGTAATGCACCCCGAGCGCTTCGCACGCGGGGTTCGGACTGGGATCGTAAGCGGCGACAAGGCAGCCGAAGCCGCGGGCGATGGTTGCGACCCGCGTCCCGATCTCTCCGGTTCCGACGATGCCGATGGTCTTGCCGCGAAGGTCGAACCCGAGGAGGCCTGTAAGCGAGAAATTGCCTTCGCGGGTTCGATTGTAGGCCCGATGGATCTTGCGGTTCAGGCACAGGATCATCGCGACGGTATGCTCTGCGACTGCATAGGGCGAATAGGCCGGAACGCGAGCTACCGTGAGTCCATGCGACGATGCCGTCGAAAGATCGACATTGTTGAAGCCCGCGCATCTGAGCGCGATCAGCTTGATGCCGATTTTTGCCAGCTCTTCGATGCATTTGGCGTCAAGCAGGTCATTGACGAAGACGCAGACCGCCTTCGCGCCCTCAGCGAGCGGCGCCGAGGTCGCATCCAGTTTGGTGTCGAAGAAGACCAGCTGCTGCTTTGCGCGCTCGGCTGCTTCCGTCAGGTATAGTTGGTCATCGGGTGTCGTCGAAAATACCGCTACGCGCATCGTGAGGCCGCTTCGGCTTGCGATCAGTATTGAACGCTCAATTGCGGCGACGAACAAACGTTCCCGTGTCCTGAACAATCTGACGTCCGCCCGCACTGTTCACGAGCGCGCCGCCTCGCTCGGAGACGATTCGGCCGAACTGTCGTTCCTGCTCATACCAGTGAGCGGAGCGCGAGCCGGGGCGAGGGGCCGCGCCTGGAAGAAGGGGGCGGTGGCAGCGCTGGCGCTGCCGCTGCCGCCCGGCATGATGCGCGCACTGCCGAAGACCACGACCGTAGAGGCAACTCCCCAATTTCTGAGGTTCTCTTCGGCCTTGGCGTATTCCAGCAAGAACCGCACACCCCGCATCGAATCCCCGAGGATGAAATCCTCGTCCAACGCTGCCAGCCGATATGCAGAGTGCGTCGGTTCATATTCAGCCATGGCGCCTCTCTTTTTCTCACGGTGCGCAGTTCAACTGTCTGTCGGTCGCGACGCGAATAACGCGCTGCCAGATGCGTTACTGATCGCGCTGCGCCGGGCCGATGGAATTGAAGCGAATTTTCCTGAAAAGCAAGGCGAACCCGGGAATCCTATTAGGGACATTATCTAAGTTGTCTCGGAGCGGCCGGCTGCCGATCATTTATATTGTGATTGCTGAACGGTGCCTGCACGCAAGGAACTTTCAACACTCTCTGCCGGTTTCTGGCGAGGGTGGCCGCTCTATGAGGGCGTGTGAGCCATGGAAGCCGCAAACCACGAGTTCGATCACATAGCGAAGTTTGTCTGGTTTGGAGAGCCTGATGCCGCTCGGCTCGTAGCCGGGATGACGAACAGAGACAGGCACGCCCTCGAGCAATGCCTGTTGTCGCTTTACGGTGTTTCCGTCGATCTGACGGGCGACGAAGCCGACATCGCCGCCGCGCTGGACAAGGCGCGACGTATATAGTGCTGCTCGATCTTCATCTGTTACGCTGCGGGTCTGCAACGATAAGCCGACGATGTTCACTGAGGCGGGATGTTCGCGTCCTTGACCACCGCGGCCCACTTTTGAATTTCTGAGCGGATATGGTCCAAAAACTCTGACGGTGTCCCACCGATCGGTTCGACGCCCTGTTCCGCGAAACGACGCTTGACGTCATCCATGTTCAGGATCGCGTTCATTTCGGCGTTGAGCTTGCGGGTGATCTCCGTCGGCATTCCGGCCGGCCCGACGACGCCGAACCAGACGCTGACCTCGTAACCGGGGGCGCCCGCTTCGGACACCGTCGGAACGTTTTCAGCGAGTGTCGTACGCGTCTTGCTGCTGACGCCGAGCGCGCGCAATTTGCCGGCGTTGATCTGTGGCAGCACGTTCGGCGTGTTGTCGAAGGCCGCATCGATATGTTCGCCGAGCAGATCGTTCACCATCGGCGCGCTGCCCTTATACGGCACGTGCACGATATCGATTCCGGCCATGCTCTTGAACAATTCCATCGAGAGATGGTTGGACGAGCCCGTGCCCGTGGAGCCGTAGCTGACCTTTCCGGGATTCGTCTTGGCGTAGTCGATCAGCTCCTTGACCGAGTGAATCGGCATGGAAGGCCTGACCACCAGAAGATTCTGTGTCTGGCCCGCGAGGATCAGCGGCGTGAAGTCTTTCGCCGTGTCGTAGGGCAAATTCTTGTAGATGCTCGGGTTGGCGCCGAACGGAAACGCCACGCCGAGCAGGGTGTAGCCATCGGCTGGCGCCTTGGCGACGGCATCCGTACCGATCAGCGTGCCGCCGCCGGGACGGTTTTCGACCACGACGGGTACGCCCCAGGCTTCCTGAAGCTTTTGCGAGACGATCCGTGCCAGCGTGTCGTTGAATCCGCCGGGCGGGTAGGGGACGATGTAGCGGATGGTCCGGCTCGGGTAGCGCTCGGACTCAGCCGGCGCAGCGGCGGTCTGGGCGGATGCCGCCGTCGCGCCGGCCAGGAGAGCGAGCAGAACGCTGCAGGCGAAGTGAAGAAGACGGATTGCGCTCGACGTAACTTCAGCCCGCTGCGGTCTAGACATAGCAAGGTCCCTCGATCAGTGGATGCGCATTGATGAATGCTTCATTGATCTCCACGCCAAGTCCGGGCGTTTCCGACGGCTTGACGCAACCGTTGGCGTCGAGCACGTAGGGCACGCCGCCGACTTCGTCACGGAAGGGGTTGTGCTTGGCAACATCGCCTTCGAAGTATCCCGGAAGATCGACGGCCGCGAGCACGTTGATGGACGCCGCCATGTTGATGCCGGTTGCCGACGTGTGCGGATTGAACGAAAGCTTCCACGCATAGGCCATGCCGGCGATCCGCACAGCTTCGGTCACGCCGCCGGTCTTGGACAAATCCGGCTGTACGTAGCTGACCGCGCCGTCCTCGATCAGGCGCGTGAACTCGAAGCGCGTGTAGTGATTCTCGCCTGCCGCCAGCGGCGTGGTGCCCAGTGAGGCGGCCGTCTGGTAGGAACGATAATCCTGCGCCGGAAATGGTTCTTCGAGCCAGCCGATCTGCAGTTCCTGATAGGCCGGCATCACGCGCCGCACGTCATCGACGGTGTAGCCGGTGTTGGCATCGACCAGGATTTCAATGTCGTCCCCGACAGCGGCGCGGACCGCAGTGGCGCGGGCGACATCATCACGCGGATTGTCGCCGACGCGAAGCTTGATGGCGCGGTAGCCCTGCGCGACGTAGCCGAGAGCTTCCTGGGCCAGCGATTCCGGCTCCTGCCAGCCGAGCGAGATGCCACCCGCATAGGCCTTGATCGGCTTGGAGCCGCCGCCAAGCAGCTTGTACAGCGGCCAACCGGCCGCCTTGGCGCGGATGTCCCAGAGCGCCAGGTCGAGGCCGCTGAGCGCCATCGCTGCGGCGTAACCCATGCCGTGGCTGGCCAACTGCATCTGGTACACGCGCTGCCAGACGCCGACGACGTTCATTGCATCCATGCCGACGACAAGCTCGGAGATCGTGGTGTCGATCAGCTTGGCGATCGCGCCAGGGCAGCGGCCGTGATGGGCTTCGCCCCATCCGGTGAGACCCTCATCGGTGCTCACCTTGACCAGCACGGCGTCGCGCTTGACGGCGCGGCCGATGCCAAGCCTGACATTCTGGCCTTCCGGCACGCGGTAGGAGATCGGGACTGCCTTGATCGATGTAATGCGCATGGTGGACCTCACGCCGCCTTGTAGGCGGGATTGACGAGATTAAGCGGCTGCTCGCCGCGCAGGATTCGAAGCATCTCTTCTGCCGCGCCGATTGCCATTCCGCGACCACTCGTGGCGGTGATGCCGGCGGTGTGTGGCGTCAGCAGCAGGTTGGGCATCTCGAACAAGGTGTCGTCCGGAGGCAGCGGCTGCACGTCGAACACATCGAGCGCAGCGCCACCGATCGCTCCCGATCGAAGCGCAGTCATCAGCGCAGGCGTGTCGATCACTGCGCCGCGCGAGACGTTCACCAGCACGGCGTTCGGTCGCATTCGTGCGATCAGCTTGCCATTGACCATGCCTCGCGTCTCGTCCGTCAGTGCGCAACAGACGACGATGGCATCGCTGCGTGCGAACAAGTCGTCCAGTGAGACCTCCTGGATGCCGGCACCGAGCGATCCCTTGCGGCGCGACGTGCCAAGGATCGTCATTTTGAAGCCATCGCGGGCGATGCCGGCGACGCGACGGCCGATGGTGCCGACGCCGAGAATGCCGAGGGTCGATCCGCTCAGTTCGGTCATGGCATCCGCCATCGGCCGCGCAGCGTTCCAGCCTTCGCTGCGCAGGCGTGTATCCAGCCGATGCAGGGGCCGGCGCAGGTGCATCAGCGCCGACATGGCGTATTCGGCGACAGCGTCGGTATTGCTTCCCGGCAGGTTTGCCACCGCGATGCCGCGGGCAGTGGCGGCGTCGACGGGGATGAAGTCGAGACCGACGCCGTGGCGGACGATGCCCTTCAGGCGCGGCGCATGATCGGCGATATCGTACGGCAGCTTTGCGCGCACGATGATGCCGTCGGCATCTCGCGCCCACTTGCGCAAAGTCTCGGGTTTTGTGTCCGGTGCAACGATCAGCCGCACATGCGGCGAGAGGATCGCCTCGCCGTCGGGGTGCATCGCATTTGTCAGGAGGACGACGGGTGTCTCAGGCATCTGGCGCGGGTCCTTCGGCGATCGGATTCTGCAGGCAACCGAGGCCTTCGACTTCGACCTCGACAATCGAGCCCGGCGTCAGCCACGCCGGCGGCTTGTGCAGTCCGGCGACGCCGGCCGGCGTGCCGGTGGCGATGATGTCGCCTGGCTCAAGCGCGCCAAGTCCCGACAGATACGCAATGAGATCGGCGACGCCGAACAGCATGTCGCGCGTCGAGCCGGATTGCAGCGTGCGGCCGTCGACCTTCAACGAGACCCGGAGCGCCTGCGGGTCGGCCAGTTCGTCAGCCGTCGCCAGGTAAGGGCCGAATGGTCCAAAGGTCGCGAAGTTCTTGCCGCGGTCGAAATGACCGTCCGCCTTGATGATGTCGCTGGCGCTGATGTCGTTGAAGCAGCCATAGGCTGCGACGTAATCGAGCGCGTGCTCCTTGCTGACGTTCTCGGCGCGGCGACCGATCACGGCGGCCAGTTCGGCCTCATAGGTGACACCGCCGATGCCGGCCGGCAGAACGACGGCCTGTCCAGGTCCGACGATCGTTCGGGGGGCCTTCATGAACAGCACCGGCGTGTCCGGCGGCGCCATGCCGCGCTCGGCCACCGCATCGCGATAATTATGCGCGATGCCGAAGACGCGTCGCGGCTCCGGAAGCGGCGCCATCAGTGTGACCGCCGCGCGTGGAAGCTCTGCAGCTTCTGCGCGAGTGCGTCGTCGGATGTTGTCTGCGACCGCCTGCAGACCCGCATCGATCAGGGATTGTATCTGCGGCGAAGCGCCTTGCAGGCTTTCACGCATGGAAGGGTGCGCAAGATCGAGGATTCCGTCGGTCTCGGAAGCGCCATTGCCCAAGAGCACGCCGGCGCGCGCAACGCCTTGCTCGCGGAAGGTGACAAATTTCATGAGCGGACCATCTGCTTCAGGCGACGCGATAACGATCGATGACGCTGCGATCGACCTGGATGCCAAGGCCGGCACCGGTCGGCACCGCGATGATGCCCTTGACCTGGCGGATCGGCTCGACGGCCAGATGATCGCGGAATGGATTCTCCTCCTGCTCGAACTCCAGCATCGGCGGCATCGGAAACAGGCTCGGCGGCTGGTTCGGGAGCGAAGCCAGGAAGTGAATGGTGGCGGCGAGCCCGACTGCAGAACCCCAGGCGTGCGGCACGCACTCCACGCCGTGAGCCGAGGCGAGTGTCGCGATCTTCTTGCATTCGGTAATGCCGCCCGCCGCGCATACGTCGGGCTGGACGATGTCCATCGCCTTGCGCACGATGGCATCGCGAAAACCCCAGCGGGTGAATTCGTTCTCGCCTCCGGCAACAGCCATGTCCAATGCTCGGGACACCTCGACGTAGCCGTCGATGTCTTCCGGCGAGATCGGCTCCTCGAACCACTCGATGTCGAGCTCTTCGAGCTTCCGGCCGAGACGGATCGCGGCGGGGACGGTCAGGCAGTGATTGGCGTCGACCATCAGCTTGATGTCCGGGCCGATCGCATCGCGGACCGCCTTGACGCGCTCGAAGTCTCGCTTGATCGAGCCGAGGCCGATCTTCATCTTGATGGCCTTGAAACCTGCCTTCACATAACCTGCGGCCTCCTCGACTGCTTCATCGACGAGCCGCTCCATGTCGGTGAAGTAGAGTCCCGTCGCGTAGGCATCGACTTCGGTGCGGAATGCGCCGCCGATCAGCTTGTGCACAGGCTTGTTGCAGGCCTTGCCGACGATATCCCACAGGGCGATGTCGATGCCGCTGATGGCGGCGATCGACATGCCTTTGGGCCCGTAATCCTTGATGCGGTTGTAGAGATCTTCCCAGACGACCTCGACATCGAACGGGTCGCGTCCGATCACGCGCGGGGCGAGTTGGCTGTCGATGAAGGCCTTGGCGACCGCGGAGGGGCCGTAGCATTCGCCCCAGCCGACGATGCCGTCATCGGTTTCGATCTCGACCAGACAGGTGCCGCGGGTCTTGTAGAGCCAGCCGCGCGAGGAGGTGAATGGCCGCTGCACCGGGGCTGCAACGACGTGACAGGTGATCTTCTTGATGAGCAAGCGCGTGGCCTTTTTGTCTGGAATGGTCGGTTCGGCAGCGACGCCGCCGTTGTCGGTTATTCTTTCGGGAAGACCTGCGCCGCCACGGTGCCGAGCGCGGCGGCGACCTTGTCGACTTCCTTGGTCAGCGCGTCTCCGGTCAGGTCGTCGACGAGAAACACGTTCTTCTTGGCGAATTCCTTGAAGCGCGGATCCTGGATGGCGGCACGGAAGGCGGAAACCAGCTTGGCCCTGACGTCCTCGGGCAGTTTGGCCGGAGCGACCACGTAAGCCATCTGCACCACAGGGCCGTAGGGGAATACGTCGAAACCCTTGTCCTTGAAGGTTGGCACGTCCGGAAACATCTCGAGCCGCTCGTTGGCGAAGATGCCGATCGGCTTGAGCAGGCCTTCCTGAATCTGACCGAGCGTCTCGGAAGGTTTGAGCACGCCGGAAGCGACGTGCTGGCCGACCAGGTCGGCGACGACCTTCGAGCCGCCGGTGTAGGGCACGTTGACGTAATTCACGCCGGCAACCCGCGCCGTCATCGACGCGAAGATGTGATTGAGGTTGTAATTGCCGGGCGTGCCGATCGTCACCTTGCCTGGATGGGCCTTCATGTACTTGATGAAGTCGTCGAGCGTTTTCTGCTCGGACTTGGTCGGCACCAGCAGCATCAGCGGATCGGTCGAGACACGGGCGATGTGGGTGAATTGCGCGTTGGTCAGCGGAGTCTTGCCCTGGGCGATCAGCGCCAGGGTCGAGCTCGTGCCCATGCCGATGGTGTAGCCGTCCGGGTCTGCGGTCGCGACCCGGCGCATGCCGATCGTACCTGTGGCACCGACCACGTTTTCGACGACGATCTTGATGCCATGCTCGCGCAGGATCGGATCGAGCGCTCGTATCGCCACGTCATTCGAGCCGCCGGCATTCCACGGCACGATGAAGGTGATGTCCCGCTGGGGATAGGCGGACTGGCCGTGGGTGGCGGTGGCTGCCAGCGTGCCGATGAGACCAGCGAGAACGGCCAAGCGAGTTTTGAGCATTCTTGTTTCCTCCCGTATTGTTGTTTGTTATAACAAACAACAATGGTCGGTCAACAGGCCGGGTTAAGAGGGAGTTTGCGCAAGGGCCGCGCGCTAGGATAGCGAAGCATTGCATGACGGCACTGAAACGAATCGAGCGTGAACCGCTGTGGGATCTCGCGCACGCCCAGTTGCGCGATGCGTTGCTGGCCGGCCGGTTCGCGCCGGGCACGGTGCTGACACTGCGCGCGCTGGCGGAAAGTTTCGGGACCTCGATCACGCCCGTTCGGGACGCCGTCACGCGCCTGGTGGCGCAGGGCGTATTGCAGCAGGGGCCGCGCAATTCGGCGATCGTGCCGAACCTCGCGCGCAGCGACCTTGCGGACCTGACTGTGGTGCGCTGCGCGCTCGAAGGACGCGCAGCGCGGGAAGCTGCCTCGCGTCGGCACGACGACGTTGCGTTGCGCAAGCTGTCAGAGCGGCTGACGACCATGCAATCGCTGATCAAGGCGCGAAAGCTCGAGAGCTATCTTGAACATCACCGGAAGTTTCACTTCGGCATTTACGCGATGTCGGGCATTCCGCTGCTGGTTGAAACCATCGAGAACATGTGGCTGCGCTGCGGCCCGGTGCTGTCCTTCGTGATCCCCGAATACGTCGTCCTGCTGAAAGGCTGGGATCATCACACCGCGGCGCTCAAGGCGATCATAGCGGGTGATGCGGATGGCGCCGAGCGCGAAATCGTCGCCGACATCAGCGAAGCCGCTCATTATCTTGCCGGCCTTGCAGACGCCACCGGACAACTGAGGCGTCCGCCCGGCTAGGCATCAGTCAGGTTTTATCGTTCGCGTCTCTGGTCACTGACCCTAAGACTTCGCGCTCGTTCCGTCGCCGCGGCCGGCATCGACGCCATCGCCTGCTCCAGGAAGGCTCGCAGCAGCCGGACCCGTGCAGAGCCTTTCATCCAGAGGAGCCCGAGCCGTCTTGGTTCGGCCCGCAACGGCAGCTTCAATTTCGCCAGCGACAGACCTTCGGGCCATGGCGGGGTCCAGTCTGGAACGAGGGATACGCCCAGTCCCTGGTCGACCAGCACGGCGATTGCATCGAGGGTCGCCAGTTCGAAGCGTTCTTTGGGGCGGATCCCCGCGCGGCTCAAATAGTTGTCGACCAGTCGACCGCCCCAAAGGCTTCGGCCGTATCGGATGAACGGCTCGCTTCTGAGCACGCTGTGAGCGTCCGATCCAGCCATCGACGCGGGCGCAATGACGAGCAGGGGCTCTTCGCGCAACACGGCCCATCCGCTCGCTTTCGACATCGCAAAATGCGGCTCGACGATAATCGCGCCGTCCAGTTCACCGCTGAGCACCTTGGCGTAGAGGTCGGTGGATGATCCGGGAACGACATCGATCTCCATTCCAGGATGGACCTCCTGCACGGTTGTCAGGATCTTCGGCATCAAACCGGTAATGGCAGTCGAGACCGCACCGACGCGCAGCTCTCCGCTGTATGTCTCGACCGTGAGGGCCGCCTTCATATCTCTTACATCGCGCAACAGGCGGCGCCCGAGCTCGATCATCTCTCGTCCCGCTTCGGTCGGCGTCACCGTGCGTCCCGAGCGGATGAGAAGACGAACGCCGAACTCCTTCTCGAGCGTCCGCGTGCGGAGCGCGACGGCGGCCGGCGTCAGGTTGAGGCGGCGGGCAGCCTCGGCAATCGAGCCGCCTTCGACCACCGCGACAAAACTCTCCAGAAAGTCGGTGTCCATAACAAAAGAAAAACTATCTTCTAAAGGCAGAAAACGCCAGCTTTTTTGCTGTCCGGGGGCGGGCCATGATCGTTCACGAGGAGCAACCGCGTCTCGCGGGGGCTACAACAGGCAACAGGGAAGGGAGCTAAGGGCTTTCATGACATTCACGCGTCGTCGCGCCGTTCTGTGCGCATTTGCTGGTCTCGCAATCGCAGCCACGTCGGCCAGGGCTGAGATCAACGGTCTCGAGATCATAGCGCCAGCCAATCCGGGCAGCGGCTTCGATCAGACCTCTCGGGCCGTGCAGGAAGCGCTGCTGCAAAACGGCCTCGCCAAAGGCATCCAGGTCGTCAACGTTCCGGGAGCCGGAGGCACCGTAGGTCTCGCCCAGTTCGTCTCGTCGAAAAAGCCGGGCGCAAGTTTGCTCATGATCGGCGTCACCACCGTCGGCGCAATCCTGACCAACAAGGCACCGGTCTCACTCGATGATGCATTTCCTCTCGCGCTGCTGCTGCGCGAATACAGCGTGGTGGTCGTGCCGGCGAAATCGGACGTGATGAGCGTGGCCGACCTCGCCGCGAAGGTGAAAGCGAATCCCGCGACGGTGCGATGGGGCGTCGGCTCCGCCGGCGGCATCGACCACGTGATTGCGGGACAGTTCACCAAGGCGGTGGGCGCGGATCCCGGTAAGCTCAACGGCATTCATTATCCCGGTGGCGGCGAACAGTTGGCGTCGATCCTGGGCGGCCACGTGACGGTGGGCGTCGGCGGAGTGCCGGAGCTCGCATCGCAGATCAAGTCCGGCAAGCTGCGGGCGCTGGCTGTGTCCTCGCCCGAGCGTCTGGCGGGCCTCGACGTGCCAACTCTCAAGGAGCAGGGCGTCGACGTCGCCATAGGCACCTGGCGCGGGTTGATGGCGTCGAAGCACGCGACGGATGCGGAAAAGAAGGAATTGAGCGCTGCGATCGAAAAGATGGTCGCCACACCGACCTGGAAGAGCACGCTTGAGAAGTATGGCTGGCTCGATGCCTACCGGTCCTCAGAGGGGTTCGCTGCGTTCCTGAAGGAGCAGCAGGCGATGATGAAAGGCGCGCTCCAGGACGTCGGACTTCTGAAGCAATGACTGCGGCCCGCGATCGAGGGACCGCCGTGCCGCCATTGATGCGCAGCAAGCTGTTCGTGCCGGGGTCGCGTCCGGGGCTCTTCGCAAAGGCAGCGGCTTCTGCGGCGGACGCGCTGTCATTCGATCTCGAAGATGCGGTCGCATCCGACCGCAAGGCCGACGCCAGGAGAGCCGTGGCGGCGTGGTTGCAATCCCGTGCGGCGTCGAAGGTGATCGTCGTTCGGGTCAACGGCTGGTCGAGCGGGTTGTTCGAGCAAGACTTGCAGGCCGTCGTCCAGCCTGGTCTCGATATCATCAATCTGCCGATGGTCGAGAGCGCCGATGAGGTTCGCGAGGCTGCCAGGCTTCTCGATCGGCGGGAGGCTGCGGCAGACATTGCGAGGCCGATCGGCCTCCTTGCGAACATCGAGACGCCAAAGGGCCTGCGAATGGCGGCGGAGATAGCAACTGCGAGCGAGCGCGTCGTCGGACTTCAGATCGGCTACGCCGACCTGTTCGAACCGTTCGCCATCGATCGGCGCGATCTTCATGCGTTGAACCATGTTCGCGTGACAGTTCGTCTTGCTGCGGCGGAGGCCAAAGTTCCTGCCTATGACGGCGCCTTTGCGGGCGTCGCCGAGCCGGACCTGTTTCGCGCGGAGTGCGAGGCGGCGCAGCGGCTTGGATTTGCGGGCAAGAGCTGCATCCATCCCTCGCAGGTGCCGATCGCCAACGCCTGCTTCGTGCCGCGTCCTGCCGAAGTCGAGCAGGCGCGACGTATCCTGGCTGCCGCAAGCGAAGCGGCGGAACAAGGTGTCGGCGCCTTTGTAGTCGACGGCCGGATGATCGACGAGCCGTTCCTCGTCAGTGCGCGAGCGGTCGTTGCGCTGCACGAGCAGCATCAGCGAAGTCTTATCGGAGAAGGACGTCAATCGAAATGACTGACACCACACTTCACAAGCGGGATTATCGCGCCGGAGATCGCGGAACGCTGGACGGTGTCCGCATCCTCGATCTCTCGCGCCTGTTTGCCGGGAACGTCTGCACTCAGGTCCTTGGAGACTTCGGTGCCGAGGTGATCAAGGTCGAGCCGCCGGAGGGCGACACGCTACGCGCCTGGAAGACCGAGGGCGTCAGCACGCACTGGAAGATCTATGCGCGCAACAAGAAGAGCCTGTGCCTCGACCTGAGAAGTCCGCGTGCAACGGATATCCTCAAGGCGCTCGTTCCATCAGTGCATCTTCTGGTCGAAAGCTTCCGGCCGGGCGTGCTCGAGAAGATGGGCCTCGGCCCCGAGACCTTGCTCAAGCTCAATCCAAAGCTCGTGATCATGCGCGTGTCCGGTTGGGGCCAGGACGGGCCTTACAGCCAACGGCCCGGTTTCGGCACCGTCATTGAAGGCATCTCCGGCTTTGCGGCGATCAACGGTTTTCCTGACCGGGAGCCGGTCCTTCCGCCGATGTATCTGGCCGACGGGATCGCCGGCCTTTACGGGGCGACGGCAGCGATGATCGCGCTGCGGGAAGCCGAAGTGCGGGGCGGGCGAGGGCAGGTGATCGACCTGCCGCTGCTTGATCCGCTGTTTGGGATTCTGGGCCCGCAAGCCGCGAACTATCGCCTGACGGGCAAGGTCAAGCCGCGCACCGGCAGTCGATCCACCAACTCTGCGCCTCGCAATGCCTACCGGTGCAAGGACGGACGGTATGTCAGCCTCTCCGGATCGACCCAGAAGATGGCCGAGCGTCTCTTGCATTCGATCGGCCGTCCGGAGTTGATCGAGGATGCGCGCTTTCGCACAAATGCCGATCGCGTCAAGAATGCCGAAGAGCTGGACGCCATCATAGGTCGCTTCATCGCCGAGCGAACGCAGGTAGAGAACGTCGCTTTTTTCGAAGCCGCGGAAGTGACCATCGGCCCGATCTACGATACCGAGCAGATTCTGGCCGACCCGCACTTCATCGCGCGCGAGGTCATTGCCGACTACCCCGATCCGGATATGGGCTCGCTGCCGATGCATCACGTCGTGCCGCGCCTCGATGGCACGCCGGGCTGCATACGGACCCCCGCGCCCGCTTTGGGAGAGCACAACCGCGAGCTGCTGACCGAGATCGGAATTGACGACGCGGCGTATGCCGAGCTGGTCGCTTCCGGTGTCGTTCGCGGAGGCCCCGCTGCGAAAGCGGGACAGGCGGGGTGACCGGCCCATACGCCAATTCGTCCGGCGCGCGGCGCCCTGTCGTTTCCGTTCCCCGCGTCGCCTGCGACGCGCACATGCATGTCTATGACGCGCGTTTCGCATTCGACGGGCCGATGGTCGATCGCGGGACCGCCGGCGACTACCTGCGGATCCAGTATCGCCTGGGGACCGCGCGCACAGTGGTGGTGACGCCGCGTATCTACGGCACGGACAATCGCGTGACGCTCGACGCCATCGAACGGCTCGGCCCGGACCGGACACGCGGCATAGCCGTGCTGCGTCCGGATGTAAGCGACGCGCAGCTGCAGTCGATGAATGACGGCGGAATCCGCGGCATCCGTTTCACGCTCTTTACACCCGAGCGCCAGGTGACGGACTTTACCATGGTCGAGCCGCTGGCACAGCGCGTGCACGAACTCGGGTGGCACGTCCAGCTTCACTGGACCGCAGCGCAGATCGTCGATCATGCGGAGCTGCTCCAGCGGCTGCCGACGACCATCGTGTTCGATCACCTCGCTCGCCTGCCTGTGACGGACGGCATCCGCCATCCGGTATTCGATGTGGTGCGCCGGCTGCTGGAACGCGACCGCGCGTGGATCAAACTGTCCGGAGCCTACCTGGATTCGCAGGTGGGTCCGGAAGGCGGATACCGCGACCTCGACGACGTCGCGCGAGCCTGGGTTCGATTGGCGCCGGAGCGCCTCGTCTGGGGCAGCGACTGGCCGCATTCCACCGAGCAGACAAAGCCGGACGACGCAGAGCTGCTGGATCTTCTTGGCCGCTGGGCTGACGACGAGGCAACGCGCCGTCGCATCCTGGTCGAGAACCCGGCCCGACTCTATGACTTTCCCAAAACCGAAGGAGACATCTCGTGAAGGCGAGACTTGTGAAGACTTTCTCTGTCATGGCTCTCGCCATATCGGCAGCGTGCATGGTCTCGCCTGTGCTGGCCGATTATCCCGACAAGCCGATCCGGATGATCGTGCCTTATGCGGCGGGCGGCGGCGCTGACAACGTCGCGCGCATCATCGGGCAGCGCCTGAGCGTTTCGCTCGGCCAGCAGGTGATCGTCGATAATCGCAGCGGCGCGGGCGGTGCGATCGGTGCGGATGTTGTCGCCAAGGCGGTGCCGGACGGCTACACCGTGCTCCTGGACGCATCGGCCTTTGCCGTGAATCCGGCGATGCGCAAGCTGCCGTTCGATGCGCAGGCGGACTTCGTTCCAGTCTCGCTGGTCGTGATCGCTCCCAACATTCTGGTCGTGTCTCCGTCATCGCCTTACAAGACGATGGCCGAGTTCCTCGATTATGCACGCAAAAATCCCGGCAAGCTCAGCTTCGCATCCGCAGGACCGGGCACGGCCTCACATCTGGCCGGAGAAACGCTCAATGAACTGGCGAAGCTGGATCTGCTGCACGTGCCATATCGGGGTGGCGCTCCCGCGCTCAATGACGTCATGGGTGGACGCGTGTCGAGCTACTTCGGCAACACCGCATCGACCCTCGGCCATGTGGCGTCCGGCTCGCTGCCCGCGCTTGCGATCGGCTCCGCCAAGCGTTCGCCGCTGCTGCCCGACGTGCCGACGCTGATCGAAAGCGGCCTTCCGAACTTCGTGTCGCAGGAATGGAATGGGGTGTTCGTTCCGAAGGGCACGCCTGCGGATGTTGTTAAACGTCTCGCCAAGGATATCGCGGCGGCCGTCGCCGACCCGGCCCTCAAGACGAACCTGGAGAAGCTGGGACTCGAGCCCGTCGGCAGCACACCTGAGGAGTTCAGCAAGTTCGTGCAGACCGAAATCGCGCGTGCGGCATCGGTGGTGAAGGCCCGCAACATTACGGTCGATTGAGACGAGGGGGCGGCTCGCCGTCGTTGATGACTGTTCGGAGCCCGGATGGGACCCGGCTATCGAGATGTCCTGCGCCCTGATCGATGACCCTGTTGCCCGGCGGCGACGTTTGCCGCCGGGCGTTTCAGCTTTGCCGCGCTCTCGAGATGACGGCGCATCAGACGGGCTGCAGTCGCCTGGTTTTTCGCCTCGATCTGCTTGAGAATTTCAAGATGCTCGCGGCAGTTGGTGACGACGCGTTCGTGGCCGAACGTCCAGTCGTAGTTGCCGAAGCGGCGCAGCCGGTTCTGCTGCTGAACCGCAACCAGCAGGTAGCGATTGCCGGAAGCGGCGGCCAGTCCTTCGTGGAACGTGGCATTCATTTCGTAGAGGGCGATGCTGGCGGTGTCGCTCCATGGCATCGCCATCATCTCTTCGTGCTGACGGCGCATCTCGGCGATCCACGCCGGATCGCAGTGGAAGCCCGGCTCCAACAGCGCCGCCGGTTCGATGAGAAGCCGGTAGCGATAGCTCTCCGCCCGCGCCTGCGGATCGGAGATCGTCGGCAGAAAACGCCAGCCGTGTCCCGGCTTTCGCTGGACGGCCGCCACCTCGGATAATCTCGTCAGAACGCGTTGAACGATCGGACGCGTGGCAGCATATCGCTGCATCAGATCGCGTTCCGAGACATCAAGAGGAAGTTTGCCGGCGCGGCGGTCACGGGCGATCGCAAGGAACAGGCGGTCGACATCTGTCACTGTCGGACGCCGCGCAACCTTGTGTTCCGCAGGCGCGCCGTTCGCGACGAAATACCCCCGTCGCTCTCCCGGCCGGATCAGTCCGCGGTGGCCAAGCAGCCTGAGCGCGGCGCGCACCGGTGTGCGCGACACATGCAGTCGCTCGGCCAGAGCGACCTCTCCGAGCCGCGTGCCGGGTTCGAGTTTCTCCTTGCTGATGAAATCGAGAATGCGCGCCGAAAGCTCGTGCTGAAGCGGGCTGGGGGGCAATTGTCTCGGGCGCAAAAATTTTTGTTTCATGTCATTACAAAATACATTAGCGTCGATGCGCGTGCAAGCGAAGGGGGCTACCGATGGTTGAACCGTTTCCGCTGATCGAGATTTCCGGAGCTCCGCGCGAGCGTGGCCGGCAGTACGGCCGCCAGGCCGCCGACCGGATCCGAAAAGGCACGCTGCACTACGTGGCTCAGCTCAAGGAACTATCGCTCGACCGTGACGGCATTGCCGTCCTGGTGCGCGAGTATCTTCCGGTGATCGAGGCGTTCGAGCCGACCTACATCGAAGAGATGCACGGGATCGCCGAGGGTGCGGCGATTCCGTTCGAAGACATCGTGCTGTTGAATGCGCGCACCGAAATCATCAAGCTGGCGAAACCTGAAGTCCGCGCGCGCCTTGCCGCGAAGGAAGATCCGGACGGATGCACGGGTGTCGTCGTTCTGCCGCAGGCAACGCAGGGCGGCCGGCTGATCCATGCCCAGAACTGGGACTGGAAGCGCGAATGCGCCGAAACAGCCGTGGTGCTCAAGGTCCGTCGTGACGACGGGCCGGATCTCATGACCTTCACCGAGGCCGGCGCACTCGGTCGCTGCGGCTTCAATGCGGTCGGCATCGCCATCACCGCGAACTACCTCGAATCCGATCGCGACTACCGCCAGGTCGGCGTGCCACTCGCGCTGATCCGTCGCAAGGTGCTGGAGAGCGAGCATCTGGCCATCGCCATGCGCACGGTCTACTGCACGCAGAAATCGGCGGCCAACAACATGATCGTCAGCCATTGCGAAGGAGTGGCGATCGACTTCGAATGTGCGCCCGACGAGACATTCCAGGTGCATCCCGACCGCGGACTGCTGGTGCACGCCAATCATTTCGTCAGCCCGGTTGCACTCGGCAAGCTCAAGGACACCGGCATCCTCAACACGCCGGATAGCCTCTACCGCGACATCCGCGTGCGGGACCTGCTTCAGCCGCACCTTGGCGCGATCACGCTCGACACGGTCAAGACCGCGTTGTTCGACGATTTCGCGAGCCCGTGGTCGGTCTGCCGTCCGCCGCGGCGCAACCTCAGCAATAATCTCAGCGCCACGGTTGCGATGATCCTGATGGAGCCGCAGCGCGGGATCATGGAGGTGGCGCCTTTACCGGCATTGAACCGGCAGTTCACCACCTATCGTCTGGACGGCTCGGATGCAGCCCGGTCGGCCGCCGATCAGCAAACCGTTGCGAGGGCCTCATGAGGCGTATCGACCGGCTCGCTGCGAACCTTGCCGCCGGATTGACGTTGGCTCTGATGGGCTTCGTCGCAGCGCCGGCTGAGGCCGGCGGCGGTACGCTGCGCACGCGCATGAACGCTGACATCCGCTCCACCGATCCGGGCACCAACCGTGATGCCAATACCGACGGCGTGGTCGCCCATATGGTCGAGGGGCTGGTCGCGTTTCGCGAGGACACCTCGATCGGACCGATGCTGGCGGAAAGCTGGACGATCTCCGAGGACGGGAAGACCTATACGTTTCGCCTGCGCTCCGGCGTCAAGTTTCACAATGGGGCGACGATGACCGCGGACGACGTGGTCTGGTCATTCAAGCGCTGGCTCGATCCGGCGACGCAGTGGCGCTGCCTGACGGAGCTGAACGGCAAGGGCTTTGCCAAGATCGAAGCTGTCGACGCGGTCGATCCCCAAACCGTAGTGATCAAGCTCGATCAGCCGACGGCGCTGTTCCTCGGCACGCTGGCGCGACCGGACTGCGGACAGACCGCGATCATTCATCGCGACTCGGTCGGCCCTGACGGCAAATGGGTCGCGCCGGTCGGGACCGGCCCGTTCAAGTTCGGTGAATGGAAACGCGGCCAATACATCGAGCTTGTCCGCTTCAACGATTATTCGTCTCGCACCGAGGCGCGCGACGGTTATACCGGCGCCAAGACGGGGGAGGTCGACAGGGTTCGTTTCAATTTCATCCCGGACAGTTCCGCCGCCAAGGCCGGCCTGTTGAGCGGCTCGCTCGACGTCGTTGCCAGCCTGTCGGTCCCTGACCTTGACGACCTGAAGGGGCGCAATGACGTTCGGCTCAGCATCACGCCGGCGCTCGGCCTCACCGGCATCCTGATGCAAACGACCGATCCGCTGCTGCGGGACGTTCGTATCCGCCGCGCACTGGCGCTCTGCCTTGACACCAAGGAGATCGTCGACGTGATCACGCACGGCACCGCGCGCCCCAACAATTCCGCGCTGCCGCTCGGCAGTCCCTTCTATGGTGCAGTGCAGGCGGAGGGCTACAAGCAGAACATCGCGGAGGCCAAGCGGCTGCTCACTGAGGCTGGCTACAAGGGCCAGCCGATCAAGATGATCGCCAACAAGCGCTACACCAACGTGTTCGATTCCGCTGTTCTTGTGCAGGCGATGGCGGAGGCCGTCGGCCTCAAGATCGACATCGAGGTGCTTGACTGGGCCACGCAGCTCGACCGCTACAACAAGGGCGACTACCAGGCGATGGCGTTTGTCTATTCGGCACGCCTCGACCCTTCGCTCAGCTTCGAGATGCTGACCGGACCGAAGGCGACCCAGCCGCGCAAGGTCTGGGACAACCCGCAGGCGCATGAGCTGCTACGCGAGTCGATGTTGACGCTGGATGCCGCGAAGCGGCAGTCGCTGTTCGACGAGCTGCATCGCCGCTTCATCGCCGATGTGCCGATGATCGTGCTGTACAACGGCTCCGAGCTCGCAGCGCTTCGCAACAACGTGAAGGGCTATGCCGGCTGGCTGTTTCCGCAGCCGCGCTTCTGGGGTGTGAGCCTGCAATGATTTAGACAGTGGGGACGTCGCCGATGCTAGGGTACCTCGCCAAACGCCTCGCGATGACCGTTCCGACGCTGCTTCTGGTGGCGATTGCAGTGTTTACGCTGGTCCGGCTGATCCCTGGCGATCCGGTGCAGGTGATGCTCGGCGACACCGTTGATCCGGCACAAGCGGAGCTGCTGAAGCAGCAGCTCGGTCTCGACCAACCCATTGCGGTGCAGTTCGTCTATTGGCTTGGCAAAGTCGTTGCCGGCGATCTCGGCCATTCGATCACCAATGGCCTTGCGGTGCTGCCGCTGATCCTGGAGCGCTTCCAGGTGAGCGCCACCATCGTTCTGGTTTCCGTCGCCATCGCGACCCTGATCGCCGTGCCGGCCGGCCTGATCGCCGCGTGGCGACAAAACAGCGTCACTGATCTTGCGGTCGTCGGCGGAGCGACGCTGCTTCTGTCGATTCCCAGTTTCTGGCTCGGCTTGCTGTTGCTGCTCCTGTTCGGACTGAAGCTCAAGTGGCTGCCGGTGATCGGCTACGTGCCGTTCACGGAAAACTTTGGCCAGGCTCTGGCCTTCGTGCTGCTGCCGATCGCGACGCTGACGATGATCGAGATCGGCGTTCTCGCCCGCATGGCCCGCGCCGCTTCGATCGAGGTGCTGCGGCTCGAATACGTCACGCATGCACGCGCCAAGGGTGTGCCTGAATGGCTGGTGCTTGGGCGCCACGTCCTGCCCAATGCGTTCGCGCCGACCTGGACGCTGATCGGTCTCGTGCTTGGCAATCTGCTGGGCGGCATCGCGGTGATCGAGACGGTTTTCACGCTTCCGGGCCTCGGCCGCCTGCTCGTCGACTCGATTTTCGCGCGCGACTATCCGGTGGTGCAGGGCTGTCTGCTGTTCACGGCGGCGATCTACGTCGTCGTCAACCTGATCGTCGATCTCTGTTATCCGTTGTTCGATCCACGGGTGGCTGCGGAATGAAGATACGCGCCAACACCGCGATCGGCGGCTTCCTGATCGGCGTTCTGGTCGCGACCGCAGTGACTGCGGCATTCTGGACCCCATTCGACCCGCTGCGTGTCAATCTTCGCGCACGGTTGCAGCCGCCTTCGGCGCTCTATTGGCTCGGTACTGACGAGTTCGGTCGTGATGTTCTGAGCCGGACGATGGCCGGTGCCGGCACAAGCGTCACCGTCGCGTTTCTCACGGTCGCTTTTGCGGTCGTGATCGGCGCCGCACTGGGCGTCGTCACCGGCTACGTGCGCGGCTGGACCGACCGCGTCATCATGGCCGTGAACGACGCACTGCTCGCCTTTCCGGGCATTCTCCTGGCGCTCGGCGTGATGATCGTGGTCGGCGCAAACAAGTTTGGCATCGTGCTGGCGCTGGGGCTTGCCTACATTCCGTCGGTCGTACGTGTCGTGCGCGGCACGGTGTTGTCGATCCGCGAGAAGGAATACATCGAAGCCTCCCGCGTGATCGGCAATTCCGAATTCTACTCGATGGCGCGTCATGTCCTGCCGAACAGCCTGGCACCGGTTGCCGTGCTGGCGACCAGCATGTTCGGCTGGGTTCTGCTGGCGGAGAGCGCACTCAGCTTCCTCGGCCTTGGCGTGCCGCCTCCAGCTCCGACCTGGGGGAACATGCTGGCGTCAAGCCGGCCGTACATGGAGAGCGCCGCCTGGCTCAGCATCGCGCCGGGACTTTGTATTGCGCTGACGTTGCTCGGCATCAACCTGCTCGGTGACTCGCTGCGCGATCGCCTCGATCCGCGGATGGCACACGGATGACCGCACCTCTGCTTGATATCGAAGGCCTGCGCATCGAGGTCGAACGGACCGGGGCAGCGGTCGTTGATGACGTCTCCTTCCAGATTCGCTCCGGCGAATTCCTGGCTGTCGTCGGCGAATCCGGCAGCGGCAAGACGGTGGCGGCGCGCGCCGTGCTCGGCCTGTTGCCGCCGGGTCTGCGCCGGGTGAGCGGCCGCATCGTGCTCGATGGCAAAGATCTCGCGAAGGTCTCGCCCAAGCACTTGCGGGCGTTGCGCGGACCGGCGGTCGGTATGGTGTTCCAGGAGCCGATGGTTTCGCTCAATCCGGCGATCAGCGTCGGCCGGCAGATGGCGGAAGGTCTCAGCCTGCATCTGCGCCTTCCGCGGCAGGAGATCAGGGCGCGTTGCCTCGACATGCTGGCGCGCGTGCAGATTCGCGATCCGGCTCACACCTTCGATGCCTATCCGCACGAATTCTCCGGCGGCATGCGACAGCGCATCATGCTCGCTTCGGTCATGCTCCTGAAGCCGAAGCTCCTGATTGCAGATGAGCCGACGACGGCGCTCGATACGCTGACGCAACGCGAGGTGCTCGATCTGATGGTGGATCTTGCGCGCGACCACGGCACGTCCGTCGTGCTGATCACCCACAACCTTGGTCTGGTCGCTCGTTATGCGCAGCGCGCCGTCGTTATGCAGCAAGGCAGGCTGGTTGAAACCGGCGCCGCACGGCAGATCCTTTCAGCGCCGCAACAGGTCTACACCCGCCAGCTTGTCGAGGCGCTGCCGCGGCGCACGACCGGCGCGGTTCGGCGATCGGCCGGCGAACTGCTGATGAGCGTCAGCGGCCTCAAGGTCGAATTCGGCGGACGCCGGCGCTTCTTCCAACGCAAACCCGGGATGCGCGCGGTCGATGGCGTCGACCTCGACATTCATGCGGGCGAGACGGTCGCCGTGGTCGGTGGCAGCGGTTCGGGCAAGACCACGCTCGGTCGCGCGATGTTGAGGCTTATTCCGTCGGCAGCAGGACAAGTCCGCTTTCGCGGCAAGGATGTTCCGGCGGTGGCCGACAGGGATTTTCGGCTGTCGTCGCAGCTCGTGTTTCAGGATCCCTATTCCTCGCTCGATCCACGCATGCGCGTCGGCGATATCGTAGCCGAACCGCTGCGGCACGTGACCGGGCTTTCGGCGGGCGATCGCGCGAAGCGCGTCGACAGGATGCTGGACGAGGTCGGGCTCGCCGGTTTCGGCGGCCGCTGGCCGCATGAACTCTCAGGTGGCCAGCGCCAGCGCATCGCGATCGCGCGCGCCATCGTGCGTGATCCACTGTTCGTGGTGGCGGACGAACCGGTTTCCGCGCTCGACATGACGATCCAGGCGCAGGTGCTGAAGCTGTTCGAGCGGCTGCAGGTCCGGTACGGATTCGCCTGTCTGTTCATCAGCCACGATCTCGCCGCCGTCGAGCAGGTCGCCGACCGCGTGGTCGTGATGCAAGGCGGCCGCATCGTCGAGCAAGGATCGCGCGACGACATCTTCGACCGCCCGCAACACGACTACACGAAGGCGCTGCTGGCGGCTGCGCCGGTGCTGGATTTCGGTAAGCCCGACGAGCAGCGCGTGCGCGCCTAGATTGCATGGATGCATGAGGCGATGTGGTCTTCTCGTTGGTGAGGCGAGATACGGCGTCGTAAAGCGGGCCAGCGAGCACCCGATATTGGATCGCACCCTGATTCCCGGGTATTGAACGCCGGCTGTCCGGCTTCCTGGATGGGGGCAGGCAGTGTTCGTCTTCATCAAACGGCGCGCAAGCCACAACCAGTGTGATCAAAATGCGGGATTTTCGTGAGTATCTGCGAGCCTATTGGGTTTACGTCCGGACCCATGGCTGGGTGAGGGCGCTCGCGTTCGTTCTGGTGTGGGTTGCCGGAATGTTCGTCCCGGCGGGACTGGGAGAACTGGTGGAATTGCCGAAATGGCTCGCAATCACCTGGATGATCGGATGGGCGATGCTCGGCTATATTTTCGCACCTTACGGAATGTGGAAGCAACAACGGAAGGCGGCGCTGAAATCCGTCTCGCTGGATCGTGGGTCGTCCGATCAACCGAAGTGATTGCGCGGCAGACGCGACACGGACACATGTGGTTCCAACAACCGCGTCCTCTTAAAGTGTCTCGCTGACCGGATAACGCGGATCATTTGAAGCGCGGATGGCGCGCACGGCCCAAGTGTTCTAAAAGGATGCGCCCCCCAAGTTTTTGAAGGAGACGAGCGTGACCTATCCAGACGTATTGCTGCACATCAACGGCGCATGGCGCGGCAGCAAGTCCGGCAAGAGCATTGCCATTCTCAATCCAGCGACCGAAGAGACGATCGGCACTGTCGCACATGCGGACAAGGCGGATCTCGACGAGGCGCTGGAGGCGGCGGCCGCCGGCTTCAAGGCCTGGCGCGCGGTGGCGCCGTTCGACCGGGCCAAGCTGATGCGCAAGGCCGCCGACATCTTGCGTGAGCGAGCCGACCACATTGCGCCGCTCATGGTGCAGGAGCAGGGCAAGACGCTGGCCGAGGCGAAAATGGAGACGCTCGCCGGTGCCGATGTGATCGACTGGATGGCGGAGGAGGGCAAGCGCACTTACGGCCGGGTCATTCCGCCGCGTGCACCCGGCGTCTACCAGCTGTCGTTGCGCGAGCCGGTTGGCCCGGTGGCGGCGTTCACACCGTGGAATTTCCCGATCAATCAGGTGGTGCGCAAGCTGTCCGCAGCGCTGGCCTCCGGCTGTTCGATCATCGTCAAGGCGCCGGAAGAGACACCGGCCTCGCCTGCCGAACTGATCCGCGCGTTTGTTGACGCCGGCATCCCTGCGGGCGTCATCAATCTCGTCTACGGCGTGCCGGCTGAGATTTCCGAGTATCTCATTCCGCATCCGATCATCCGCAAGATTTCGTTCACCGGATCGACCAGTGTCGGCAAGCAGCTCGCCGCACTCGCCGGGCTGCACATGAAGCGGGCGACGATGGAGCTCGGCGGCCATGCACCGGCAATCGTCTTCAACGACGCCGACGTCACCAAGGCGGCCGCGGTCCTTTCGGGTGCGAAGTATCGCAACGCCGGGCAGGTCTGCGTGTCACCCACCCGCATGCTGGTGCAGGACAAGGTCTACAACGAGTTTGTCGACAAGTTCGTGGAAGGCACCAAGGCCGTGAAGGTCGGCAACGGCCTGGATGCGGCTTCCAAGATGGGCGCGCTCGCCAATCCGCGCCGCGTGCAGGCGATCGAGGGCATGGTTCAGGACGCCGTCGCCAAGGGTGCAAAGCTGAAGGCGGGTGGCGCCCGCATCGGCAACAAGGGCTACTTCTTCGAGCCGACCGTGATCACCGACGTGCCGAAGGATGCGCGGGCCATGAACGAGGAGCCGTTTGGTCCGCTGGCGCTGATCTCGCCGTTCTCCTCCTTCGAGGAGGTCGAGGTTGAGGCCAATCGCCTGCCGTATGGCCTGGCGTCCTATGCTTTCACCGGCTCGACCAAGACCGCAACAGCCCTTGGCTCCGTGATCGAGAGCGGCATGCTCGCGATCAACGGCGCACCGCTGGCCCTGCCCGAGGTGCCGTTCGGCGGCATCAAGGATTCCGGCTACGGTTCGGAAGGTGGCACCGAGGCGCTCGAGGGTTACCTCAACATCAAATACATTACGCAGTCGGCGTCCTGAGCGCCGTCGGCAGCCAGTGTCCCGAATCCGAAGTTTGCAGCGAGCCCAGAGCGAACTTCGGATTCGATCACGACACCAGTCCTTGGTTCGAGCGTAAACATTCTCCAATGATGATATACTTCATCATTGGAGCGCTCGTCCAAGGAGGTGGAAATGCGAATTAGCCGCGAAGAGGCCCTGCAGAACAGGGAACGAGTCTTGACCGCGGCGTCGGAGCTATTCCGCTCACGCGGCTTCGATGGTGTCGCCGTCGGCGAGGTGATGGAGGCCGCCGGCCTCACCCATGGCGGTTTCTACAATCACTTTTCGTCCAAGGAAGATCTGGTTCGTCGGGCACTTGATAGTGCCTGGGCTGATATGGCGCGTGAACGATCGCGCGCGAGGGATCTGCCGCAGCTCCTGCGCGCCTATCTTTCCGAAGCTGCTCGCAATGCACCGGGCAAGGCCTGTCCTGCAGCCGCGCTCGCGGGCGATGTGGCGCGCCAGCCGCCACAGGTCAAGGAAGCCTTTTCGGCCGGTTTGGACGGCATGATCGATGCAATCGCCGCGGGGCTCGACGGCGACAGGAAGACGGCGCGGGCGAAAGCCGTCGGCCTGGTCGCGCGCATGGTCGGTGCGCTCATGCTTTCGCGCGCGGTCCCGAACGACGATCCGCTGGCGTCGGAGCTGCTCAGGACGAACCTGAAGGCCTGCTTGTCGGACGTCGACAGCAAGTAAATTCTCGGCACCTCGCGACGAGCCGTTTACGCTTGCACGTAATGATGATATACATCATCATTAGACAATGGAGCAGTCAGATGCCGCTGTGGAAGATCTATCACCCGAAGGATGCGTTCTCTCCGCCGGACAAGAAGGAACTGTCGGAGCGCATTACGCGACTCTATCCGGTTCTGCCGAAGTTCTATGTCGGCATCGTTTTCCAGGAGGTCGACAAGGACAGCTTCTTCGTCGGTGGCGAGCCTGCCGATCGCTTTGTTCGTATCTGGGTCGATCACATCGCGCGAACGTTCGCCAACGACGAGATCAAGGCCAGGTGGATAGGGATGGTCGAGGAAGCTCTCGCGCCCTTTGTGCGCGATCGCGGACTGGACTGGGAGTACCATATCGACGAGACGCCATTCGACCTTTGGTCCATCCAGGGACTGAGGCCGCCGCCTCCGAACAGCGAGCACGAGAAACGCTGGATTGCAGAGAACAAACCGTCCCCATACTAACGGTCTTGCCGGAAGAGCCTGATGGTGGTGCGCGTAACCGACACTCACAAGGTTTATCTCGCTCCGGCGGAGTATGTGGATAGCGATCATCCGCTGGTGCTGCAGACAGCAGCGCGACTGGCTGGAGCGGTGCGAGATCCTGCGACGGTCGTTCGACGCTTGTTCTACCACGTGCGGGATCTGTCCTATGGCGCTCCGGACTTCGACCGTCTCGATTCATTCAAGGCAAGCACCGTGCTTGCGGAAGGCAGAGGTTATTGCGTCGCCAAGGCGTCAGCCTTTGCGGCGCTTGCAAGGGCAGCCGGCATACCCGCGCGTCTTGCGTTTGCCGATGTTACCAATCATCTGGCGACGGCCAGAACTCTGGAGTTGATGGAGGGGGCCGTTTTCGCCTGGCACGGCTACGCGGAAGCCCTCGTTGACGGATTCTGGTTGAAGGTAAGTCCGACCTTTGATGCGCCGCTTTGCAAACGGATGAATGTCCTGCCGCTCGAATTCGACGGCAGGTCAGATGCTTATCTTCAGCCCTACGACGGCATTGGGCAAATGTTCATGAGTTACGACAAGCTGCACGGCAGGTTTCATGATGTGCCTGCGCGATTTCTGGCTGCTGAAATGGTGAGGATGTATCCCCGCGCGTACGCCGCCATTCGGGCCGGAAGCCTTTAGCCGATATGCTCGGCAAGGATGGCCACCGGACGGTCAAGTCCATCCTTCGATCAGCCGCGTCAGCTTGCTGCTGACACGCGCGAACGTTCCGCGCCGGGGCAGGGCGAGTTCTTCGAGGAGAATGCCCATCAGCGCGGCGACGAAGATGCCGGCGCGGTCCGCGGCGCTTGATATTCCGGCCGCGGTCAACGCGACCTCAGCGGTTCTCTCCCAGGCCTGCTGCAGGGCGGCGACCTTTTGCTGATGCTTTTCGGACCGGGCCGCAGCCAGAAACGCCTCGTAGCAGGCAAGATGCACGTCCGCATTGTCTTTGAGCTCGTCCGCATACCACCGACCCAGATGCTCAATCCATTGGGGGGCGGTGGTGAAGTCGTCCTGCTTGAGCCTTGCGGACAGAGCCTCCAGTCGGCGCGCTTCGCGGTCGACGGCGGATTGCAGGGCTGCATCTACCAGATCGTCGCGCGTCCGGCAGTAATAGGTGACGGCGCCGAGCGAGAGTCCTGCTTCGTCGGCGACGGCGCGATGGGTCACTCCCGCGAGGCCCATTCTGCCGATGACCTTCAGCGTCGCGAGGACCACGGTATCCTGAACGCCCGAGTCTCGTTCCGTCCTGGCAGTTTTTTTACGCACTTTTCTGCGCCCTTGACAAAGAACAAATGTTCTGTAATTCAGAACATATGTTCTGATGGGAGTGAAAGCATGCCGAGCTATCGTCTCCACTATTTCCCGGAATCCGGCAATAGCTACAAGGTGGGCTTGATGCTGCGGCTCTGCGGGCAGCCGTTCGAGCCGGTGTGGACCGACTTTGGCAGTGGTGTGACCTGGACGAATGAATGGCGCGAGCGGGTCAACCAGATGGGCGAGATCCCGGTGCTCGAAGAGGATGGGCGGAAATTGACCCAAAGCGCTCCGATCCTGCTTCGCCTCGCAGATCGGTACGGCCGCTTTGGCGGGCAGGGCGACGAAGAGAAATTCGCCATCCTGCGCTGGTTGTTCTGGGATAACCACAAGCTGAGTGGTTACGTTGCGACCTATCGGTACAAGCGGGCCTTCACGCCCAATCCCGAGCCGCAGGAACTGCATTTCCTGAAAAAGCGCATCGAGGATTTTCTGAGTGTCCTCGAACGACGCTTTGAAAAGAACGATTTTGCCGTCGGCAGATCCCTGACGATCGCGGACCTTTCAATGCAGTCGTACCTGTCCTACCCAAAAGACGAGCACGGATTTGACTTGCCGGCGGATTACCCCGCAACAGCGGCCTGGCTGGACAGACTGGCCAAGACCCCCGACTGGATTGCCGCGTATGATCTTCTGCCCGGTAACCGGCTCAAGAACCACGCGCTGGCGGGGCAATCGGTGCTGCAGTGAGTGTAGGTTCGCAAAGTTGGCGAGCCCGACGCTGAGCCAGGCCCTCATACACCTAACTGCGTCGCGATCTGCGCGAGGCGTGATTGTGCGGCCAAGCGGATCGGCGCATTGATGGCGCCGAAGCCGGCATAGTGCCGCCGCTCGACGATCTCGAAGAACATTCCGCCTTCGATCGTTTGCGTGTAGGCCTGGAAGTACTCGCCTGCATCGTCGCGATCGTAAAGGATGTTGTTCGCCTGCATGCGCGCGATGGTCTCCAGCGGCAGGTCGACGCGCACCTCAAGATCTTCGTAGTAGTTTTGCGGGATGGCAAGCAGATCCACGCCGTTTGCTTTTATCCGTTCGACGGTTGCAAAGATGTCGCGCGTGCCAAAAGCAATGTGCTGGACACCCGAGCCGAAGAAATCGCTTAGGAAACGCGACGACTGCGTCAGTTGGCTTTGTGAGGCATTAAGCACGAGACGAAGGCCGCCGTTACCGGCATCCACGACCTGACTCTGGACGATGCCGCCGGGATCCAACACGGTTTGCAGCGGCGTCTTTCGCGCTTCGAACAGCGAGGTGTAGAACAAGAGCCAGGTGAGCATTTCCTCATGATGCATCGATTGTGAGATGTGATCGACGCGTTCGAGTCCGGTTCCGGAATCGGGATCCAACACGACCGGTTCGAAGTCCACGTCCCAGAGGCGGTCGAGCCCGCTCTTGTGATCCACGAAATAGAGCAGGCTGCCGCCGAGACATCGGACGGCCGGAATGTTCAATTCGCCGGGTGCGACCGGCTGCTGGAAAGGCGGGTCGAGCAAAGCCGTCGCGCGTGCAACAGTCCGTTGTGCATCGTCGACGCGAAGCGCGAGCGCGCACACGGAAAGTCCGTGCATGATATTGAACGAGTGCGCAAAGCCGTCGGTCTCGGCGTTGACGACGACATTGGCATCCCCCTGGCGCCAGCGTGTCACCGCCTTGGAACGATGCGTTCCGGCCTTCATAAAGCCGAGACCTTGCAAGGTCTGTTCGAGCGCGTTCTTGGCGCGCGCGTCCGTTGCAAATTCGATGAACTCGACACCGCTGCAGCGCGCCTTCGGCGGCAGCGAGGGGAGGCCCGCAACAGCGGCGCCGGTCTTCTGGCGCAGTTCGTCCAGCATCACCAGCAGCGCACGCTGGCCGTCGATGGCGACGCTTCGCGTCGAGCCGGCGCGAAAGCGGTCGTTGAAGATCTCCAGCGACAGCAGGCCGTCGAAGCCGGTCTCGTTCAGGGCCAGCATGAAGTCGTCGATCGGCAGATCGCCCTGGCCGGGAAAGCAGCGGTAATGGCGGCTCCATGACAGGTAATCCATGTCCAGCTTTGGTGCGTCAGCCATCTGCACCAGAAATATGCGATCCTTCGGAATGGTACGAATGGCCGAGAGGTCGGTGCCTCGCGCAAGAACATGAAAGGAATCGAGGACCAGACCAACCGCGGGGTGATCCGCGCGCCGCACGATCTCCCATGCATCGCGATAGTCATGAACGTGCCGGCCCCACGACAATGCTTCGAAGCCGACCCGCATGCCGCGCTGCGCCGCGAGCTCGCCGAGCGCATGAAAATCAGCGGCCGCCCGGTCGATCCCGCCGAGCGAGTCCGGCGCGACGTTGCTGCACACCATCAGCAGATCGCAGCCGAGCTCCTGCATGATGTCGAACTTCCGCTCTGCTCGCGCAAACACCTTCGAACGCTGGGGCTCGGGCATGCCCTCGAAGTCGCGAAAGGGCTGGAACGTGACTGTCTGGAGCCCGCGATCTTCGATCATGCGGCGTGCATCTCGCGGCCTGCCGTTGAAGGAAAGCAGGTCGTTTTCGAAGATCTCGACACCCTTGAAACGCGCCGCGGCGATGGCGTCGATCTTTTCGGGCAGAGTGCCGCTCAGGCAGACGGTGGCGATTGCAGTGCGCATGCTTTAGCTGCTCTTGCTCGTCGTGGGTGACAGTCTCCTACCGCAACGTTCCCGTTGCCAGCGCATGCTCGAGGCCGCCCGATACGTGCCGGCTCAGCACCTCTGCAGCCCCCCTCGCGTCGCGGGCCATCGCGCTCTCCTTCAGCAAGGTGTGCTCGTGCGCGGCGATGTCGCCGCGGTAACTGAGCGCCAGCATCTGGTAGCGCAGGTATTTGTCGAACACCGCCGCGTGCGTCTCGATCAACATCCGTGATCCGCAGGCCGAGATCAGCGCCTGATGGAATTGCCAATCATACTGTTTCCACTGCTCGACGCATGATCTGTCACCCTGAGCCATCCGCTCTTCCATGCGCGCGAGCCGATGGTGGGCGGCGACGAGCCGGCTCTCCCATTCCATGTCGCCGCTGCGGAATGATTGCTCAAGTGCGCGGCTCTCCAGCAACTGTCGAAGCGTGGCGATCTCTTGCAGGTTGGACGCCGAAACTGGCGCGACCTCGAACCCCTTCTGCCCCTCGGCCACAACGAGGCGCTCAGACGCCAGGCGGCTGAGGATCTCCCGCAGCGTGCTGATGCCGGCACCGTAGTCTGATTTCAGCGCGTCGAGCTTGAGCTTCTTGCCGGGCAGCAACCGGCCGAACACGATGTCGGTCCGGATTCTGCGATAGGCCTTTTCGCCGACCGACAGAAGGTCGTCCGGAACGCGCTCGTCGCCGACGTCGCCGGTAAGCACAGATGCCTGCGGCAACAGTGAGCCGTCAATGGTGTGCGCCACGCAGTCGTTGACGTGACGAGTGACGACCACGCACGCCTGCGAGGAATCCCGGGCCAGTGCGCAGTCGCGCAGCAACCGATGCTCTTCGGCCGCCGCGGCGCCGCGAAATACGACCGCGACGATCTGGTAACGGAGATAACGGTCGAACACGCTATCGTAGAGATCGAGCAGCGTCTGCGATCCGCAGGCCTCGATCAGCGTGCGATGGAATTCGCGATCGTATCTCTTCCACAGCTCGGTCTGGTCCTGCGCACCCGCGAGCATGCGCCCTTCCATGTGCGAAAGCTTGTGGTAGGCCGCAACTACGCGACTTTCCCACTCGAGATCGCCGGCAGCGAAGGAGAGGGGAAGCGCGTAGGTCTCCAGCAGCAGCCGCAGCGCAGCGATATCCTGAAAGCCCTCGGCCGAGACGCCCGCCACCTGAAAGCCGCGTTGCCCTTCCGCAACTACGAGTCCCTCGGATGACAGCCGGCTGAGGATCTCACGCAAGGTGCTGACGCTGGCGCCGTAAGTTGCGGCCAGAGCATCAAGCCGAAGCCTTCGGCTCGGCGACAGACGGCCGAATATGATGTCCGAGCGAATGTCGACATACGCCCGGTCGGCGATGGAGGCGGCAACAAGTTCGAAGCTCATAAATCACCTGAGAAAATCAAAAATATCATAGAATTTTTGAATCAGCTATTGATTTCACTAATATCCGAGGAGATAGTTCGTCAAAAAACAGGGATGGACGCGAAAAAGGATCGGGCAAATGACAGTTCGGATCGACAGGCGGCGCCTGATCACGGGGACTGCCGCTCTGGTGGGCCTCGCCTCCGCGGGCACTGGCGTCAGGGCTCAAACGCCGCAAGTCCTGCGCTTCTCAGCCGTGTTCTCGGATCAGGACACACGCGCGGAGATGATGAAGCGCTTTGCCGAGGAGATCGCGGGCGACTTCACCTTGCAACCTCACTACGGCGGGATGCTATTCAAGCAGGGCACCGAACTCGTGGCGCTCCAGCGCGGCAACCTGGAGATGGGCAACATTGCGCCGCAGGACATCTCCAACCAGGTGCCGGCCTGGTCGATCGTCAGCTCCGCATATCTTTTCCGCGACGCTGAGCATCTGAAGAAAGTTTTTGCGAGCGAGGTCGGTCAGCAGCTGACGAAGATGGCCGAGGACCAGCTCAAGATTCGCATCCTCGGACCGACCTATTTCGGCGTGCGCCACGTAGGGCTGAAGCCGAAGAAGAAAATCAACGGACCGGTCGACCTGGCCGGGATCAAACTGCGCATGCCCGGCGGCGACGCCTGGCAGTTTCTTGGACAAGCGCTCGGCGCCAATCCGACACCGATGGCCTATGCCGAGGTCTATACCGGCCTGCAGAGCGGTGCGATCGACGGTCAGGACAATCCACTGCCGAACGTGCAGAACATGAAGTTCTACGAGGTCTCCTCACAAATCGTGCTGACCGCACACCTCGTCGGCTTCGATCTCTTGACGGTGTCGAGCAAGGTCTGGAATGCGATGACGCCGCAGAAGCAGGCGGCATTCCAGGCTGCCGCCGACAAGGCGATCGCCTGGAGCACCGAGCAGCACCTGAAGAAAGAGGCTGAACTCGTCGACTTCTTTAAAGGGCAGGGCCTCGATGTCTATACGCCCGACGTCAAGGCGTTCCGCGAGTTCGCGCAGAAGAAGTACCTCGCTTCCGATCTCGCCAAGAGCTGGCCCGCAGGCATGCTGGAGAAGATCAACGCGTTGTAGCCGTCGCGGCGCCTGGCGGTTCTCGGCTTGAGGGCCCGTAATCGATGTCTGCTATCGTCCGATCGATGGGATTTCTGGCGCGCCGCGCCGAGAACGTCGCCGCCGTCATGCTGGCAACGATGTTCGTTGCTTTTATCATCCAGATATTCTTCCGCTACGTGGCGAACTTTCCGATCGGCTGGACCCAGGAGCTGAGCGTCGTCCTGTGGCTCTGGCTGGTGTTGTTTGGTGCGGCCTTCGTCGTGCGCGAGCGCGAGGAGATCCGTTTCGACGTCATCTATGGCGCCGTCGGCCCCGGGGCGCGCCGGGTCATGTGCGTTATCACCGCTGTTGCGCTGGTCATGCTCTACGGCGTGTCACTACCGGCCGTCATCGATTATGTGAGCTTCATGAAGGTGGAGAAGACTGCGTATCTGAAGATCAGGTTCGACTGGCTGTATTCGATCTACGTGGTCTTCGTCGTCGCGGTGATCATACGCTATCTCTGGCTCGGCTGGCTCGCCTTGCGAGGCGTCGCCCCCGAGGAGTTCGACCCGACGAAAGCGAGCTCAGGCGTATGAGCTTTGCAAGCCCGTTCTCGCTCGCGATCTGCACCATTACAGCGCTTGCATTTCTAGGCCTGCCTATCGGCCATTCGATGATCGCAGGCTCGATCCTCTATCTCCTGCTCGCAGGTCAGGACATGGGGACGGCCGCCGAGCAGCTGCTGAACGGCATGTACACCAATTACGTGATCCTGGCGGTGCCGCTGTTCATTCTTGCGGCGGAGTTCATGAACATCGGCAGCATGACGGACCGGCTTCTGACATTCTGTAACGCCCTGGTCGGCCGCTTCCGTGGCGGCCTGGCGCACGTAAACATCCTGCAAAGCATCATGTTCGCGGGCATGTCGGGCTCGGCGGTCGCCGACGCTGCCGGCTCAGGACGCATGATGCAGGCAATGATGACCCGCGGTGGCCGCTATACAGCAAGCTATGCGGCGGCGGTGACCGCCGCCTCCTCGGTGATCGGTCCGATCATTCCGCCGTCGATCCCAATGGTGCTTTATGCGCTCATCTCCAACGCATCGATCGGCTATCTGTTTCTCGGTGGCGTAATCCCTGGGCTGCTGATGGCGTTGGCGCAGATGGTCATCGTTGCGACCACCGCGCGGCGGCGCAACTTTCCGATCGAGCCGCCGGTTGGCCTGCGCGCTCTGCCGCGCATCACCTGGCAAGCCTTTCCATCGCTGTTGATGCCGGTCGTGCTGCTCGGAGGCATCTATGGCGGCGCGACGACTCCGACCGAGGCGGCCGCGCTTGCGGCGGCCTATGCGCTCATTGTCTCAGCGGGGCTCTATCGCAGCGTCAGCTTGCGAGGCTTGTACGAGTCGCTTGCGGTCAGCGCGCGTTCCACCGCGTCGATCGGAATGTTGATCGCCGGTGCGCTGGTCTTCAATTATGTCGTCACCGCCGAAAACATCCCTGACACCTTGCGCGGCATCCTCGCCGGCTGGGAGCTGTCGCCGACCGCATTCCTGATCCTCGTCAACGTTGTGCTGCTGCTGCTTGGCTGCGTGCTCGAGGGAACGGCAATTCTCCTTGTCATTGTGCCGGTGTTCATCCCGACGGCCAAGGCGCTCGGCATCGATCTTGTGCATTTCGGCGTGGTGGTCGTCGTCAACATCATGATTGGCCTCATCACGCCGCCCTATGGCCTGTTGCTGTTCATCATGACGAATATTTCCGGCGAGCCCTTGCGCGACATCGTGCGCGAATGTCTGCCGTTCCTCTGGGCGATGCTCGTTGCGCTGGCGATCATCACATTTGTTCCGGAGACGGTGCTCTGGCTGCCGCGGTTGATGGGCTATCAGGGATAATCGCGTTCCGAAGAGGAGATGCAACCATGCCGAAACCGATCTACGTTCTGAACGGGCCGAACCTGAACCGCCTCGGTACGCGCGAGCCGCACATCTATGGCTCGACGACACTCGCCCAGGTCGAGGCAATGTGTCGGGAGGCAAGCGGTGACTGGCCTGTCGTGTTCAGGCAGTCGAACCGCGAGTACGAGCTGGTCGACTGGATCCAGGAAGCCATCGACGAGGCGAGTGCCGTCGTCATCAATCCGGCCGCGTTCACCTTCACCTCGATGGCGATCATGGACGCCTTGAAGATGTTTCCGGGACCGATCGTCGAGTTGCACATCTCCAACATCCACCGGCGCGAGCCGATCTACCACAAGTCATTCATGTCGCCGGTCGTCACTGCCGTCGTCGCTGGACTTGGGACAAACGGCTACCCGATCGCCGTAAGGGCCGTGCGCGCGCTCGTGGAGGCGGCACCGATACATGCGTGAACGAACGACATGATCGATCCGTCCGTACAGCGCTCGGTGCTGGTCGGCCTGGTCGGTGCCGGCATCCAGGCGTCGCGCACCCCGGCTCTGCATGAACGCGAGGGGGCCGCGCAGGGATTGCATTACATGTATCGGCTGATCGATCTCGATACGCCCGGCCTTTCGGGCGCCGGTCTGGCGGATATCCTCAGCGCGGCGGATCGATTCGGCTTTGCCGGACTGAACATCACGCATCCCTGCAAGCAGACGGCGCTGTCACATCTCGATGAGTTATCGGCGGAGGCAGCGATGCTGGCTGCGGTGAACACCGTTGTCTTCAAGGACGGCCGCCGCATGGGCCACAACACCGATCGATCGGGATTCGAGCGGAGCTTCACACGCAACCTGCCCGATGTGCGCCGGCGCTGCGTCGCTCTGTTCGGCGCGGGCGGGGCCGGTGCGGCGGTGGCCTGCGCCCTGCTGCGACTCGGCGTGGACGAGTTGCTGATTGTCGACACGGAGCAGAGCCGCGCAGCCACTGTGGCTGCCACGATGCGCGGCGAGTTCGGGCCTCGGGTGCGCGCCGAGGCGGATGCCGCTCAGGCGATGCGACAGGCCGACGGAGTTGTGAATGCGACGCCGGTCGGCATGGCGCGGTATCCAGGCATGGCGGTTGAGACAGGCTGGTTGCGGACGGACATGTGGGTTGCCGACATCGTCTACTTTCCGCTCGAGACCGAGCTGTTGCGCCAGGCGCGATTGCAGGGATGCCGCACCATGGATGGTGGTGACATGGCAGTGTTTCAGGCGGCCGACGCGTTTCGCTTGTTCACAGGCCTGGAGCCGGATACCGGTCGCATGCTGAGACATTTCCGCTCCATGTAGCGGCAAACCTGCTCACAGGTCGTCTCGAACCCGTATCGCAAATGTTCATCAGTACCTTTTCGATGTCGGCCGTTGTCTCGAGCACCACGTGGCTTCGTTCAGCGCATCCTCCGATCGGGGGAGGGAGCCGGCCGCGATTGTGATACAGTTGCTTTATGCCTGGTCCGGACCACGGAGCCGACGATGGCGGGCGATGAAGGACTTATTGACCAAATCTATTCTGTCGTAGCTGACCCGGCCCGCTGGCCAAGCCTGCTGACATCAGTTTCCGATCAGATCGGCAGCCTTGGCGGAATGGCCGCTTACGTCAACCTTGGGCGTGGCGAGAGCATGATGGAGATCGGCCGGCTATCGCCTGTTTTTGCCAAGGTGTTCGAGGATCGCCATCTCGCCAACCCTTGGACCAAAGCGATGCAAAGAGTGATCCCCAACCGACGTGTCGTGATGATGTCGTCGCTGGTCCCTTTTTCATCGGTCAGCAAAACGCCTTTCCACGCGGATGTGTTGGCTCCAGGAGCAATCGTGGATGGGATGAGCATCATGTTGCCCTCGTTAGCGATTGACGGTGGTTACGGCGGTCTTCATTTCTCAATTCAGCGCAGGCGTGAGAAATGGACGTCGGAGACTGCACGGCAGCTCGAAAGGCTTGCCCCCCATCTCTGTCGGGCGTTGGAAGCCTGCATCAAGCTTGCGCCGCTGATCGACGGCACCAGGCAGATTGAACGTGTCCTGAGCCTGATGCCGAGCGCTGCACTGTTGATTGATGGGCAGCGGCGCGTCAGGTTTGCCAACGCCGCGGCAGAGCAGCTTTTTGTTGCTCGCGACGGGCTTTCCCTCGACCGGGAAAGGCAGCTGCAAGTTGGCAACCCGTTTCCGGCAGAAAACGCTGCGTTCTCGCGCGCACTGACGGAAGCGCTCGATGTCGCCTCCGGCGAGGATCGTCGCATCGGCGAGCCGGTGAAAATCACACGTCTGTCCGGTGCAGGATCCTTGCTGGTGGTTCCGGTGCCTCTTCCAAAGCCGGTTTTCGAGCTTTGGAAGGTCGTCGAATCTGCTCGCGCACTGGTTCTCGTTCTGGATCCCAACGCGCGGCAGGAAAATGCGATCAAGGGACTGCGCAGCGCGTTCGGGCTGACTGCAGCGGAAGCGCGCGTCGCCAGTCTGGTCGCAAGCGGCCTAAGCGGCCCGCAGACCGCAAACGTGCTGGGTGTCACGGCAGCAACCGTGAAGACGCATCTGGCTCGCTCGTTCGAGAAGACGGGCACGCGCTCCCAGGTTGCGCTTGCCCGCCTGCTGTCGGGCATGCCGGTCTTTGATTGATCCATTTCACGTCCAGACCGGCATGATGCAGAAAGCGCGCGCGTTTGCGGAAGTACTGGATCAATTGATTTGCGCGCTTGAGTGTCTTCCTGGCTACAAATGTAGCCGCGACTCCCGAACCAAGCTGTCCACTGACGTTGGAGGTGATCGTGCGCTTCGGCAAATTGTCATTGTGCCTGATGGTCATTGTCGTATTCATCAGCAGCCAGTGCTTTGCAATTGATCAGCCTTTCGATTGGTATGGGAGTTTCGGTCCGGATCGCGTTGAAGTGTCGTTTCTGATGGACACGGATGGTCGACAGAAGGTCGTCATCTATAAATTGTCGAAGGATCGATTTCTTTGCGATGAGCAGACGCCGATCGCAGAAGGCATCGTGCGTCCTGCTCGCGCGGACACGCTGCGTCTCACACTGGCCCTGTCGAATGGTTCGACTGCCGACGTCGTCTTGAAGCCGTCACGTGTGACTGTTGGTGGAATTCCCTACCTCCAGCTTACAGGCAAGCTGACTCAGAAAGGACGGGAAACGCCATTGTCGATCAAGGGTATCGTCGACAATAAATTCAAGCAGAGATTGAACAACTGCATATTCGAAGGGCAGTCTTCGTCTACTGGAACACAGGTGGATTATGCACCTGGTCTGCTCCACGCATTGATCCGACCGAGCATGCAGGCCTCTTTCGAAAGAAAGGTCAAGGAAGCCGGTTTCGCCTGGCGATCGCCTGCAAGCGGTCATCGGACACCGTTTTCATCGTATGAAGGAGAGCCGAGCAATCTGATGGAGATCAGCGGCATTTCGGCAGGGGACGAGGGAAAAGTTGGAGACGATCTGCTCAAACAGGATTTCATCCTGGATGTCCAGCGAGTGAGGCGTCCGCACGATAAACTGCCGGAAAACAACAGCGCCTGGGTCGGCCAGTTGGGGGACAGTCAAGTCATCTACAACGGCTATGGTCGTTTGACGCCGGCAAACTGCGACTATGATGCGGAAGGCACGCCGTTTTACCTTCATCTGCAAGACATAAGCACCTACACGCTCGTCCTCGGAGAAAAGTCGGGCAGATCCGTTGAGGTGAGCTCCAAGAGACAATTTTCTGTCGAACGGGGTATTCCTGTCGAAAGGATCGAGACGTCCGATTTCGACCTGGATGGAAAGAAGACCAGGCTGGCATTGAAAAGGGCGTTGGCCGGCTTCGAGCTGAGACTCAGTCGTTGCAGCGAGGTCGGACCTGAATCTGAAATCCTCAACGTCGTAGTCTATCCTGATGCCGAGCAGGAGGCGCGCGACTATTTTACGCAAAGACAGTTCGACTGGACGACCCGTCGCTATGCTGCTCAGGAGGCAATCAACATCTATACCCTGAGCGTGCCGGTGGGGTCCGAGGTCGACGAAGTGGCAACGCTCAAGAGGCTGTCCTGGGTCGTTGACGTATGGCGACAGCCTGCAGGCGCCGGCACCCCCCCGCAACCGCTGTATTTTCCGGCACGCTCAGTTTATCGGACGCTCAGCGAGGACCAGGAGAATCTGCGCGTGAAGCTACGCAACGCGTTGCAGGATCTTTTCGTCAAAGTCCCGATCGATGACTCGATGCTGGCAATTGAAGGAAGGGGGCTTCGATATGCGTTTGCGGTTGAAGCACCTATGGATGTCTTGGGGAATTCGAGTTTCAAAGGCTTCTGGATAAAGGCGAAAGTGCTGTTCGAGTTCAGCCGTACCTTGAACCAGGAGGATGAAACGAAAGCGCACGATACGATGCTGGTGGGAATTCCCGACGCCTGGCTTGCTCGTTGGCCCTCGCCGACGAAGCCGCCCCCGGAGGGACACTACGATCATCTCAGCCCTACTGGCGGCGATCGATCCAAGAACTTCGATTCGATGAAGTGGCTGCAGCAGACGATCGTTGATCGTCTGCGCGTGCAATGGTCGGGAATTGAATGAGGGGGAATCTCATGGTCGGGCGGAACTATGTGAAGACAGTTGTAGGTTGGTCGATCATAGCGGGACACTTTGGTATCATTCTCTACATCTTCTTTGGAAAGGCAGATACCTGGGATGTGAATCGTCAGTTGTCTGCCGCACTCACGGTCGCGCCGGTGTTCGCGGCGTACTTTGTCGCCGTCGTCAAAAGCTTCGTTGATTCAAGCGAGGAACGAGGCCCGGGCAAGCTGGTCAATTGGAACTACGCGTTCGTGTCGTTCATTATACCGGCGTTTCTGATGGCTGGTGTGTTCTACGTGGTTCACGTGTTTCCGACCGAGCAGTTCTCGAAGCCTGAATCGCTTCAGCAGGCGTTGGCAGGCCTCGAGGTTCTGCTGGGAGGTGTCGTCGGATACGTTGTCGACAGTCTTTTTCCGCGACTTGAAAAGACCGCATAGGGTGAGAGGCCTCCATGACGAGGGTATCGGCGGCGGCGCGGACGAGTGTTGCGGCAAAGCTCGCGGAGCGGAGCGTTCGTCGGAACCACCTGCTGAGTCGATGAGGGCCCGTCGCGCCCGATACAAGGATCGGAAGGGATCGCCATGAAGGGATCGGATCTTCTCGTCGCTGCACTCGAGAACGAAGGAGTGGACAGGGTCTTCGGTGTTCCGGGCGAAGAAAATCTCGATGTCGTCGAAAGTCTGCGCCGTTCGTCGATCGATCTGGTGGTGACCCGCCACGAGCAGCCGGCTGCATTCATGGCCGCGACGCACGGACGGCTGACCGGCAAGCCGGGCGTTGCGCTTTCCACGCTTGGCCCCGGTGCGCTCAACTTCACCACCGCCGCGGCCTATGCATATCTCGGCGGCATGCCGATGGTGCTTATCACCGGGCAGAAGGCGATCCACCAAAGCCGGCAGGCGCTGTTCCAGATCGTCGACGTGGTGGCGACGATGCGTCCTTTGACCAAACAGGCGAAACAGATCGTCAGCGCTGCCAGCATTCCGACATTGGTCCGCGATGCGTTCCGAACCTCGATGGAGGAGCGCCCCGGTCCCGTGCACCTTGAGCTGCCCGAGGATGTCGCAGCCGAGGAGGCGGGCGACGCGCAGCTCGTGCCGGCGCATGCCAATGAGCCTCCGGTACCGTCGGCGGACGCGATCGAGCGGGCGGCCGAACTCATCCTGGCCGCGAAATGTCCGTTGCTGATGTTCGGTGCAGGCGCGAGCCGGCCTCAGCTTGCACCGGCGCTCGCCGATTTCGTGCGCCGTGTCCGCATCCCCTTCTTCAATACACAGATGGGCAAGGGCTCTGTCGGCGGCGCTTCGGATTTCTATGTCGGCACGGCCGCCTTGAGTGAGCGGGACTACGTTCACAAGGCAATCGATCGCGCGGACCTGATCGTCACCATCGGCCACGAGACGGTCGAGAAGCCGCCGTTCCTGATGACCCGCGGCCGGCATCAGGTCGTCCATATCGGCTTCACCTCGGCCACGGTCGAGCAGGTCTATTTCCCGCAGGCGGAAGTGATCGGCGATCTCGCAAAGGGGCTCGACCAGCTCGCAGCCCGCCTCGCGGGCAGGCTCAACGTGAATCCGGATTGGGTGGCCGTGCGCCGCGATATCCTGGATCACATTGCCGAACGGGCTGAGGAGGACCGCTTTCCGCTGACGCCGCAGCGGATCGTCCATGACGTGAGACGCGTGATGCCGGCCGACGGCATCGTCGCGCTCGACAACGGCATGTACAAGATCTGGTTTGCACGCAACTATCGGACCGACGTCGCCAACACGCTGCTGCTCGATAATGCCTTGGCGACAATGGGAGCGGGCCTGCCGTCGGGCATGATGGCCGCTCTGCTATATCCGAAGCGACGGGTGCTCGTGGTGGCGGGCGACGGCGGCTTCATGATGAACAGCCAGGAGTTGGAGACCGCGCAGCGGCTCAAACTGAATCTCGTGGTGTTGATCATTGAGGATCACGCCTATGGCATGATCCGCTGGAAGCAGGCCATCGACGGCTTCTCGGACTGGGGCCTGACGTTCGACAATCCCGACTTCGTCGCGTACGCGGCCGCCTATGGTGCCAAGGGCCGGCGCGTCGGTGCGGCGGACGATCTGGTGCCGGCACTCGAAGATGCGTTCACCGCCGGCGGCGTGCACCTGATCGCCGTTCCGATCGACTATTCCGAAAACGTGCGCGTTCTGGTCGACGAGCTGAAGCCGATGCAGGACTGACCAAAGCAAATCCCAAGACGAGACCGGCTGCCAGCGCGGTGCGCGCGGGCTTCGGCGCGTCAGTGGGTCGCGAACAGCTCCTGCACCGCGTCGGGGTCGCTGGTCTTGGTGAGCGCGAGCGACAGCAGCACCCGCGCCTTCTGCGGGTTGAGGTTATCGGCGCCGATCATGCGGTTGGTGCTGAGGTAGGTGCGGCGGGCGACCCGGCCGCTTCCCGCGCGGCTGGACTGCACGATCAGGACGCCGGCCTGCGCGGCCTTCTCTGCCGCCTCGCGCTCCAGCGGAGCCGTCAGGCCCGGCGCGAGTCCGGCGGAAACCAGGCCGCGTGCCCCTGCGGCCACGAAGGCATCCACCGCGACGCCGTCGGATCCCGCATAGGAATAGACGATATCCACGCGCGGAAGTTCGGTGATTTCAGCGATATCGAAGGCAGATTGGAGCGTGTGCCGCCGGAGCGGCGCGCGATAGAAATAGACCCCGTCGCCGTCGATGTGGCCGAGCAGGCCAAAGTCCCGGCTCTGGAAGGTCTGCAAACGATAGGTCGAGGTCTTAGTGGCGTCTCGGGCGCTATGGATCTCGTCGTTGAGAACCACCAGGACTCCCTTGCCGCGTGCGTTGGAGTCGATCGCCGTCCGGACCGCGCCGACGAGGTTCATCCCCACATCGGAGCTGAGGGCGCTGGCCGGGCGCTGCGCGCCCACCAGCACGACCGGCTTGTCCGTCTTCAACACCAGAGTGAGGAAGTAGGCCGTCTCTTCAAGAGTCGCCGTGCCGTGGAGGATAACGAAACCGGCAACGTCGGCCTCATCCCGCGCGATTCTGGTGACGAGTTGTGCAAGCTCGATCCAGTCCGTCGGCGAAATCTTGGTGCTTCCCACTGCGCGGAATGGCAGCGGAACGAGGTCAGCGAACTGCGCCGCCTCGGGCACCCGCTCAATGGCTTCCGCGGGCTCCATCTTGCGACCCGTCTCGGGGTAGTTCAGCACCTCCAGTGAATGGGCGCCTATGGAGGAGATGGTTCCTCCGGTACCGATGATAGCGATCCTTGGCTTGCTCATGAAGCTATCCTGCTTGGGGCTGCGGTATCGGTTCTGCCGGTCGTGTCACGCTCGTGACCTCGGCTTCCAAGGCATCGAGCAAGAGGCCCGGCCATTGCTCCGGCAGATCGTGGCCGATCAGCACGATCCGCGTGCTGTGGTCCGGCGAGGGCCAGCCGGCGAGAAAGACCGGTTTGTGGATCATGTGCTGGACCGCATGAATCGCCATGGGCTGGTCCGGCAGTTCTCGCACTGCGACCAGGCCCTTGGCGCGTAGCAACCTTGGCCCGAGGTGCCGTGCGAGGCCCTCCAGGAAGAGCGGCAGGGTCAGCGCCGACAGCGGTCGCTGGCGCGTGAGCGATATGGTGGAGAAGTTATGGCTGTGGCGTTGGGGCCGGACGCGCAGGGTCAGCGGCGCCCGCCCCGGCGGGTGCGCGCCGGTCATGTGACTGTTTCCGCCACTCTGTCCGTCCCAGTCACGTACGTCCATGATCTCGGCTGTCGGATTGATCCCGGCCAGCACGTCCCGCAGGCCGTCGGCGTCGCTTTCGGACAGATCCGCCTTGGTGACGAGCAGCACATCTGCGATGGCGACCTGCCGCCGGGACTCGGCGTAGCGTTGAAGCGTCGCGGTACCGGCAAGCGCATCGACCGCAGTGACCACGCCGCCGACCGCGAAGGCCGATCCTATCAGCCGATCGCCCGCCAGCGCCTGAAGGATCGGCACGGGATCGGCGAGCCCGGAGGTTTCGATCATTACCCGATCGAATGCGATCTCGCCTATGGCGCGCCGTTGTTCCAGATGCGCGAGCGTCTGGGCGAGATCGGAGGATACTCGACAGCACAGGCACCCGTTGCTGAGGGTCACCACGGTTTCATCGCCCCGTTCTACCAGCTCATGGTCAAGCCCGATCTCGCCGAACTCGTTGATGACGACGGCGGTGCGCGCGAAGCTCGGACGGCGCAGGAGGCGCGACAGCAAGGTCGTCTTGCCGCTGCCGAGGAACCCGGTGAGGAGCGTGACCGGAATCATGGCTCGCGCGGGGAGAGCCCGAGCCGTAGCGCGCTGGACGCGCCGGAGGGCACGCCGAGCGCATCGCGCACTGCATCGAGCACACCGAGAACGGAACTGCACGGCTGCGGGCGGGTGACGGAATCCTCTCCGTCGACAGCCACGATCCAGCGCGTCAGTCCGGAGGACGGATCGCAGGGCTCCACGGTGACGGTGGGCAAGCCAGCCTCGCCCTGCAGAATGATGCGACCCTCGTTGCCCGACAGTACCCGATGGCCCGCGCCCCATAATCCCACGCTTTCCGCGAGCAGGGCGCGCAATGTCGTCACGGTCTGGGCTTCGGCTAGAGACATGCCTGCGCCAGGATTTCGCCGGAGATCTTGCGGGGCAGGTAGATCCCGTCGCGCGCATCGCCGAGGAACGCACCGTTCTCCATCACGATCTTCCCGCGCAGCATGGTGAGCGACGGCCAGACTGCCATCTCGCGACCCTCCCAAGGCGAATAATCGCTCTCGTGCAGTTCATCCGCCCGCAGCACGCGGCGAAGCCCGGGGTCGAGAATCACGATGTCAGCGTCGCTCCCGGCAGCGATCACGCCCTTGCGAGGGTAGAGGCCCATCAGCTTCGCCGCGTTGGTGGACACGAGATCGACGAACTGTCCCAGCGAATAGTTCCGCCGCTCGACCATCTCGGTGTACATCAGCGAGACACGCGGCTCGACCGCCGCATTGCCGCCGGTCGTATCGTCGATGCGCTTGCCTTGCACCTTTCTCTGCAGCGAGCAGCAAAGCTCGTCAGTCGCGATCGTATTGATCGAGCCGTCGCGCGTGCCGGTCCAGAGCGCATCTTGGTCTTCTCTGGATTTCAGCGAAGGGTAGGTGTGATAGATCTGGCCGTTCTCGCGCTTGTAGTCTTCGCTGGTATACATGATGTATTGATGCAGGGTCTCGCCATAGATCGGGAGGTCCTTTGCCCGCGCCTCGCGGATTGCGGACACGCCGCTCGCGGCGCTGACATGCATCATGTAGAGCGCGGTGCCGACCTGCTCCGCGAGCCGGATCACGCGCCGGAACGACAGATCCTCCGACAAGACGTTGTGCACCTCCGCCATGTTCTCGAAGCCGGTGCGGCCCTCCCGGATGAGTTTGTCGTACATGTGCATAACGATGTCATTGTCCTCGGCATGGATCACACCCATGCCGCCGTTCTCCGTGAGGATCTTGAATATCTCCCAGATATCGCCGAAGCGCACCATCCGGCCGATCGTCGAGGGACGGATGTCGGTGGTGAAGATCTTGATGGTAGGATAGCCGGCCTGGACGGTCTCGGCGATCTGGCCTGGCAGATCGGGAGGCAGGGTCCCCTCCACCATGACGTGGTAGGAATAATCGCAGTAGCACTGCCCCACCCAGGTTTTGTCGCGCGTCTCGATGGTGTCGCGGATGGTGTTGCCGTGGGTCCAGCGCGCAAAATCGATCACAGTGGTGGTGCCGCCATGGATGGCGGCCTTGCTCACGATTGGGGGCGGGTCCGACAGGCCTGCTGTGCCGTCAGGGTTTGGCACATGCCATGCGCAATGCACGTGCGGATCGATGCCGCCGGGAATGACGACCTTACCCGTCGCGTCGATCACGCGAACATCCGAGCCCCCGTCGAAGGTCCCGGCGGCTGCGACACCCGCGATCTTGCCGCCGGATACGGCGACGTCATAGGCGCCGACTCCGTGCGACGTCACCACCTGGTCCGAGCGAATTACGACGTCGATCATCTCTTGCTCCATCGGTGCAGGCGCTACCGCCCATGCGGACCGCGCGCGGGAGAGGGGCTGTCGAGGCCCCTACAAGACGGCACCAGACTATCGCCGTCCTGACCAGGTGGAGCCGGCGATAGCCGGCTGGACTCACGTATACAGTTGACAGTTGTCTCTCAGGTCAGTCACAGAAGCAATCAACGATCGGGCCTTCCCGACCAGCGTCCAGCCGCAGGCAGAGCTACAATGTTCTGTCTCTTAGACATCGGAGGGAGCAGGCAATGAAAAAGAAGCTAAGCATCGTGTGTGGCGCTGCCATGCTTGCTGGATTGCTGGCTGCATCGACATCGACATCGGCTCTCGCTCAGGCGAATTTTACGCTGCGTTGGGGGCACTACCTCGCGGCAGGGCCGTTCCTCGAGATTGAAGAGAGCTTCGCTCGAAAGGTGGGAGAGCGCACCAAGGGGCGCGTCAAGTTCAACATCACCTACTCCGGTGGCCTGGGATCCGGCACAGAGGTGCTGGCGCTGACCGGCCGTGGCGGAATCGACATGGCGGCGGTGGTTCCTGGTTATTATCCCGACCAGCTGCTTTACTGGAAGGCGTTGCAGATCCCCTTCGTCTTCGACAGTCCTGGCCAGGCGATCGAGGTCATGCAGGCTTCGATGAAGGAGATCCCAGCCTTCACCGCAGAAATGGACAAGATGAGAGTCCACTTCCTCTTCCAGCAGCCGCTCGGTTCGTTCTACCTGACGGGTCCCTCGCCCAATTGCGACACCCTGGCAGGCATCGCCGGGAAGAAGATCCGCGCCTTCGGTGCTGATATCCCCAAGGTGGTCAGTGCCGCCGGCGCGGTGCCGCTCACGATTGCCGTGATCGAAATCTATGAGGCGCTTCAGCGTGGAACGTTGGATTATTCGTTCCTCAACGTCGGGAATATCGCCGCCAATCGTCTCTACGAGGTCGGCAAGACAACCTGCGGCCCGATCATGTCGCTGGGTGGCCATATGCTCGTTATGAACAAGCGCACCTGGGATCGCATGCCGCCCGATATCCAGGCGATCATCAACGAAGAGGCCGTCATCGCCCAGAAGGAATACATCGCCTGGCAAGAGAGGAACGATCAGGAAACCATCGAGGCGATCAAGGCGGCCGGCGGCACGGTGAAGCCATTCTCGGAGGAGGGCATGGCCAAATGGAAGGCGGCGACCCCCGATCTGCTGCAGGTCTGGGTCGACGACATGACCAAGCGCGGCGAGGGCGAGAACGCAGCCAAGGTTGCCGATCTCTGGAGGAAGATGACGGCGAAGTAGGCATGAATTTTCGGCCGGTGCGTCAGCATCGGCCGGCACACCGATGCGGGTTGGCGCAATTTCGAGCGAAGTGGGGCGCAGGTTCGCGTGAACAAAACAAAGAGGTAGAGCCTCGGCTCCCCCTCCGAACAGAAACGACTTTAGGTGGTCCCGATGGGTTCGGAAGACGAAGATCGGATGCGCGCGCGGGTAAAGCTGGCCGGCCTGGAAGCGGTATTCGCCGCTTTTCCCGAAGACGTGACGGTCGCGATCCAGCAGGCCGAGACGTACAACAAGGCGATCGCGGAGCAGAAGACGTCGCCGATCTATCTTGGAACGCTGGTTCCGGAAGAGCAGGGCCGATGACGGAGATCGCCTGGCTTTCAGCAAAGGAACTGGGAGCTGCCTACAGGAACGGGGAACTGTCGCCGGTGATAGTCGTCCAGCATCTTCTGGACCGGATCTCGCGTCTCGACCCGGAGCTCAACGTCTTCATTCATCTGGATGCTAACGGCGCCCTTCAGCAGGCCCGCCAGGCGGAGACCGAGATTGCTAACGGCCACGACCGTGGGCTGCTGCACGGTGTCCCGATCGGCATCAAGGACATCATCGACGTCGCCGGGCTGCCGACCACCTGCCATTCCGCGGTGCTGCGCGGGAATATTGCGCAGAAAGACGCCGAGGCGGTTGCGCGGCTGCGCGCGGGTGGCGCGATCATTCTTGGGAAGGTCGCAACCCACGAGTTTGCGATCGGCGGCCCTTCGTTCGACCTTCCGTTTCCCCCGGCGCGCAACCCCTGGAATCGCGAGCACCATCCCGGCGGCTCGTCATCGGGTTCGGGAGCGGGCCTGGCTGCCGGCTTCTTCCCGCTCGCCCTTGGTACCGACACCGGCGGTTCCGTCCGCAACCCGGCCGGAGCCTGCGGGGTCGTCGGGCTGAAGGCGAGCTATGAGAAGATCTCCCGGACAGGAGTCTACCCGCTGTCCGGGACGCTGGACCATGTCGGCCCCATGGCCCGGCATGTGGAGGATGTCTCTCTCCTGTTCGACGTGCTGACCGGTGCCCCTCAACCAACCCCGCCCAACCGGGACATCAAGGGACTGCGCATCGGCTTTGTCCGGAGCTTCCATGAACGGGACATGGTTGCGGGGCCGGATACCCGCGCTGCGCTGGAGGCCGCCGCCGACACTCTCCTTGGCATGGGAGCTGTCGTCACGGACATCGAACTGCCTCCACTGCACGATTTCGCGGTTGTCAGCCGCGCGATCCTGACACCGGAGGCTTGGGCCATCCATGGCGACAGGATGCGCGCGACACCCGAGAAATACGGCAAGCTCGCCCGCAGGCGGCTGATGGTCGGCGCTTTCATCACGGCCGAAAGCTACGTCTGGGCGACGGCAATGGCGGCGAGGCTGAAGGAGGAGGTCAATAGGGCCTTTGATAGCGTCGATGTTCTCCTGACCGCCAACGCGATGAATCCGGCCTGCCGGATCGATGATGAGGAGGCGATCGCCAGGAGCTACTTCGAACATGCTCGCGCCCCGTTCAACATCACCGGCCATCCGGCGATCTCGATCATGTGCGGGCTGTCCCAGCAGCGCATGCCGATCGCCCTGCAACTCATCGGGCCGCTGGAGCGGGAGGACCTCATCCTTCGTGCGGCCGCGGCCTATGAAAGTGTCACACCTTGGTCCGCGATGAGGCCGCCGGCCATGCAGTGATCTGCGTTGCAAGTTCGCGCCCGCTGCAAGAGCCAAGGCACTCACCATGAACAGGAGCCGCATATGAAGCATCTATTGATCGGTGGAATCGCGGCGGCTGCGGGTCTTGCAGCAATGCTTCAAAGCGCGTCAGCGCAGCAGTTCAACCTGCGCTGGGCCCATTATCTTCCGAACGGCCCGTTTCTTGAGGTCGAGGAAGGTTTCGCCAAGAAGATAGAGGAGCGCACCGGCGGCAAGGTGAAGATCACCATCGCCTATTCCGGTGCTCTCGGAGGAGCGACCGAGGTGTTCACGCTCGCCGGTCGCGGTGCGGTCGACATGGCCTCAGCGGCCCCCGGCTATTACCCCGATCAACTGCTCTTCTGGAAGGCTTCACAGATTCCGTTCCAGTTCGACACTCCCAATGAGGCGATCGCGACATTCAAGACGCTCGCCGAGGAATTTCCGGTCTTCAACGAGGAGATGGACAGGCTGAGAGTCCGTTACCTGCTCCAGCAGCCGCTCGGATCCTACTATCTGGTTGGCCCGGGCGAGAACTGCGATACGCTGGCGGGCATCTCGGGTAAAAAGATCCGTGCCTTCGGGGCCGATATTCCGAAGATCATCAGCGCCGCCGGCGCAACGCCGATCACCCTCACCACCACCGAGATGTATGAAGCTCTGCAGCGTGGGACGCTGGACTACGCTAATGCCGATATCGGCAACGTCGCGGCTCTTAGACTCTATGAGGTAGGCAAGAACATCTGTGGTCCCGTCATGACCTTCAGCGGCCACCTCGTGGTGATCGGCGAACGCACCTGGAAGCGGCTTCCGGCTGAATACCAGAAGATCTTCACCGAAGAGGCCGCCGCGGCGCAGCAGCGCTACCTCGACTGGATCGCCGAGAACGGCAGACGTGCCATCGAGACCATCGGGCGAGCCGGCGCGGTCATAAAGCCCTTCAAACCCGACGAATTCGCCAAGTGGAAGGCCGCCACGCCCGATCTTCTGCAGGGCTGGGTGGATGACGTCAGCCGCCGCGGGAAGGGCGAGGAAGCCAAGAAGGTGGCCGAGCGGTGGCGTGAGCTGATCAAGTAACGGCCCGCTTGCCCAGCACAGCCAACCGTACAAGAAAAATGGGGTGATACGTGAAGGCACTTTCCATTGTCGTCGAACGCTTGGCCTGGGTTTCCGTACTCATTGGTGGCATTGGCCTCCTGATCTCCATGATTCTCGGCGTGGCCGACGTCATCGGCAGCTATTTCAATCATCCTGTGGCCGGGGCTTACGAGTTTACCGAAAGCACCATGGTGCTCGTCGTCTTCGGTGGCCTGACCTACGCCCAGATCAAGCGCAAGCACATCAGGGTTGAGCTCCTCTACACCCACGTCCGGCCGCGGCTGCAGTCTACCATGGACATCATTGCCGGCCTGGCGGCCATCACATTCATCCTGCTTCTGCTGTGGCAGGGGATCAACGAAGCCCAGTACAGTTTGGAAATCGACGAAGCCACGTCGGGTTTGATCCGCTTCCCGCTTTATCCGGCCCGCTTCGCTCTGGTCTTCGGTGCAAGCCTGTTTTGTCTCCAGCTCATTCTCGATCTCGTCGAAGACATACAGCGTCTGGCGCAAAACCGGGGCGGGCGCGAAGAAGATCTCATGCCGGTCGACGCCGATAATCTGTGAGTTTTGGAGTCGCTAACAGTCTCGAAGGAAAGACCTGTGCTTGATCCCTCGACCGCCGGCGTGATTGTCTTCGCCGCCCTGACCTTCCTCCTCATAATCGGGACGCATATCGGGATTGCCCTGGGTCTTGCCGGCCTGCTCGGGATGTATCTCGTCATCGGGCCAGATGCGGCTTTGGCGCAGCTGGCCACGGTGCCGTTCAGCACCACCAATTCCTTCACTCTCGCCGTAATCCCACTGTTCATCCTAATGGGTGCCTTCGCCACCCAGGCCAACCTGACGCGGGACCTCTATCAGGCCGCCTACAGCTGGCTCGGACGCCTTCCCGGCGGGCTTGCCATCGCCACCACCTTCGCGTCCGCGGCCTTCGGCGCGGCATCCGGCTCGACCATCGTGAACGCCGCCGTATTCACACGGATGGCCCTGCCGGAGATGACCAAGCTCGGTTACGACAAGCGGCTGAGCGCGGGCTGCATCGCCGCCTCCGGCACACTGGCCGCCATGATCCCGCCGAGCATCCTCATGGTGGTCTATGCCGTCATAACGGAGCAGTCGATCGCGAAGATCATGCTGGCGGGCATCGTTCCCGGCGTCTTCACCGCCTTCGTGTTTGCCTTGGGCATCTATGTCATGGTGCGCCGCAAGCCGAGCCTCGCCCCTATGCCGGACTTTCGGCTGTCGCTGCGCGAACGCGTCCGCGCGCTATCCGGCGTCTGGGGCATTAGCCTGCTGTTCCTTCTGGTGATCGGCGGCATCTACGGCGGCTTCTTCACCCCCACCTATGCCGGAGCGGTCGGTGCCGCGGGCGCCATGCTTATCGTCCTCGCCCGGCGCCGGCTGGGTGCAGCAGGGCTGCTCGAAACCATCAAGGACACGGGCATCACCAGCACCACCATCTTCATCATCATCATCGGCGGCATGCTGTTTTCTCGGTTCCTGACCTATACCGACTTGGTGACCGAAATCGCGGATTACATGATCGCGTTGGATTGGCCGCCCTTCGCCTATCTCATGTCCTTCGCGATCCTGTTCCTGCTCCTGGGCATGGTGATCGAGCCGATCGCGATCATGGTGATGACGCTTCCCGTGATGTTCCCGGTCATGTTGAAGGTGGGCTACGACCCGATCTGGCTGGGCATCATCGCCGTGAAGATGGCGGAGATATCCCTGTGTACCCCGCCCGTAGGCCTCAACGTCTATGTGGTCCGCAGCGCCTCGCCCGTCCCTATGACGCTGGAGGATGTGTTCTCCGGCGTCATGCCGTTCATCGTCATGGAATTGATCGTGCTCGCCATCCTGATCATCTTTCCGGATCTCGTGCTCTTCGTACCGAACATGATGAAATAGCCGGCCAGCCAACCCAGCCCACCCCGATATCGCGAGGAGCAACCTATGCCGCTGATGAACGATCTGGCTCCGCGCAGGGTGCCAGCAGCAGTTGGAGTTCAATAATGATCGAAGAACACGGACGCTACGCCTATTCCGGCATCGACTCCCGGCCGGTCTACGACTGGCCGGACGGCAAGCGGCTCGCCGTCTACATCGCCATGAACATCGAGGTGTTCCGCTACGGCAAGGGCAAGGGCGCCGCCATAGCGCCGCCGGATCAGGCCAACAGCCACAGCGTCTATTCCTTTCGCGACTATGGCAACCGCGTGGGCTTCTGGCGGTTGATGGATCTCTTCGATCAGCTGGACCTCCCGGTGGAGCACCAGCTCAACACTGCCGTCTATGATCACTGCCCCGACATCATGGAGCGGATTCGCGCGCGCAAGGATGAGATCCTCGGCCACGGCATCACCAATTCCGACGAGCAGGGCGGGCTTCCCGAGGAGGAGGAGCGCAAGCTCATTGAGCACTGCACGGCTACCATCGAGAAACACGAGGGATCGAAGCCCCTGGGATGGATGAGCCCTTGGCTCTCCAACTCCGAAAGGACGCTCGACCTGCTGCAGGAGGCGGGCTACCGCTACACCATGGACTGGACCATGGATGACCAACCGGTCTGGGCCAAGACGCGCTCGGGCCGCATCCTGCTGATGCCTTATCCCGTCGAAAACAACGATAATCGCGCGCTGGTCTGGTATCGCTACAGCTCCGCGGAGTTCGCCGACATGATGATCGACACTTTCGACGAGATGCTGAAGCAGTCCAAGGACCGGCCGCTGGTGTTCCCGGTGTCGCTGCACCCGTTCGTGGTGGGCCGGCCTTATCGTCTGCGTGAGCTGCGCCGCGCGCTCGAGCATATCGCCAGCCGCCGCGACAAGATCTGGCTGACCCGGCCCGCGGACATCTGCCGGCACGTGGAAAATCAGCCCAAGGGAACCGTCCCCGGTGACGACATCTAGACATGAAGATCAACATCCGCGAGCTTGGCGCGAACGATCAGTACAAGGTGATGTCATCGCTGGTGGTGCCGCGGCCGATCGCGCTGGTCTCCAGCCGGTCGTCCGCCGGCATCGACAATGTCGCTCCTTACAGCCTCTTCAACATGTTCGGCGAAGCCCCTCCCGTGGTGATCCTGGGCTTACAGGACCATCACGACCGGACGGTAAAGGACACGACGGTCAACATCGTCGAGACCGGGGAATATGCGATCAACCTGGTCGACGAGGGCATTGCCCAGGCAATGAACATCTGCGCGACCGAATTCCCGGAGGACGTCAACGAAGCTGACATGGCCGGCCTCACGCTCGCGCCTTGCGATCTCGTGAAGGCATCGCGCGTCGTGGAGGCGCCGGCGACGCTGGAATGCCGCCGCATCGCGGTCGTCCAGATCGCACCGCAACGCAAGATCGCCATCGGCGAGGTGGTGATGATGCATGTCCGCGACGGCCTGATCGACCCTGGGACGCTGCGCATCGACATCAGCGCCTATAAGCCTGTCGGTCGGCTCTTCGCCAATCTCTACACGCGCACGCGCGAGCAGTTCGAGATGAAGCGACTGAGCTACGACGAATGGCTCAAGCAGAACGGCGCTGAGGGACAAGCCTGACCTGGCGCACTCCGCATTCCGGTTTGCCGGAGGAGGGCCCCAGCTTTTTGTTTGCCGTCGCTCTTATCCGAAAACCGCTTCGCACTTTTCGGAAAACGCTCTGGAGTCTTAGATCTGGTGCCGGCGCTTGAAGATACGTTCACCGCCGGTCGCGTGCACCTGATTGCCGAGAACGTGCGCGTGCTGGTCGACGAACTCAAGCCGATGCAAACCTGAACGGAAGCGATTTTGCAGGAACAGTTTACCGTGCGGGTCAACGTGCTCGGGTCAGCCGCGCGCTTAATTTGTAAGCAGTGAGAGATACTTCCCGCCATAGCTCACGAAGTCGTTAAAAAGCGTCATTTGCGAAGTGTGCGTTGCAGCATGCATAGTACGAGACAGCATCTGACATTTCGGGGAAGCCGGCATGAAGCGATTGGTCACGCGCGCGATTGGCGCAGGCGGTGCACTCGCTGTCCTCGGCGCTTTGTGGATCTATAGCTCGCGCGGCACGGAGAGCAACGCGGCGGTCGGGCAGCCCCCATCGACTCCCCCGACCGTGATGGTCGCCCAGCCGCTCTCGAAGTCGATCGTGGATTGGAACGAGTTTAGCGGGCGTTTCGAACCGTCCGCCAGCATCGAGATCCGCGCACGCGTCTCGGGCTACCTGCAATCCATCAATTTCGAAGACGGTCAACTCGTCGAGATGGGGCAGCCGTTGTTCGTCATCGATCCAAGGCCGTATCGAGCGGCCGTCGCCGAAGCGGAGGCGCGGCTGTCCAGCGCCCGCGCGCAAGTCGATCTCGCCAATCTGGAGCTTCAGCGCGCAGAACAGCTCGTTGGAAGCGCGGCGGTTTCGCGAGCAACCTACGATCAGCGCAACCAGCAAAAACGGGCGGCCGACGCCGCCTTTGAAACTGCTGAAGCCGCCCTGCAACGAGCCCGGCTCGATCTCGAGTTCACGGAGATCAAGGCCCCCGTGACCGGACGTGTGTCCAATCGCAGGGTTGATCCAGGAAGTCTCGTCGCCGGTGGCGACACCCTCCTGACCACGATCGTCAGGCTCGACCCGATCTATTTCGTCTTCGACATGAGCGAACGCGATTTCGTTGCCTATGAGCGTGCGATGAAGTCCGGGAAACTTCGCTCCATTCGGGACAAGGGCACTCCTGTTTGGGCGCGCCTGCCGGATGACGACGGGTGGCCCTATCAGGGCACGATGAACTTTGTGGACAATCGGCTTGAACTCGGGTCCGGGACGATCCGCGTGCGCGCGGTGTTGCCCAATCGCGACTCGTTCATAACGCCTGGCCAATTCGGTCGCATCCGACTGCCGTCGTCTGACGAGTATGACGGAATCCTTATTCCTGAAACGGCGCTTCTTACGGACCAAGGCGAGCGGATCGTGCTCACGGTGGGGGATGACAATGTCGTCAAGACGAAGACGGTCCAACTCGGTCCGAGCCAGCCGGGTGGACTGCGCGTCGTTCGAGAGGGACTGCGGCCGACTGATCGCATCGTCATCAACGGCCTGCTGCGCGCGCGGGCCGGCGCCAAGGTGACACCGCAGGCGGGCGCGATCGCCCAGCAGTCTCAATCCGCGTCCTGACCTCCGGGACCTCCGACTGACAGGGTGCGATCATGCGCGTCGCTCATTTCTGCATCGAGCGGCCGATCTTTGCGACGGTAAGCTCGATCCTCATCGTTCTGATCGGGATTGCGGCCTATTTCACGCTTCCCGTCGCGCAGTATCCTGAGATTGCGCCGCCGACAGTCGTGGTCCGCGCGCAGTATCCGGGAGCCTCGGCCGATGTGTTGAGCGCCACGGTTGCGACGCCGATCGAACAGGAGATCAACGGCGTCGAGAACATGCTCTATATGTCCTCGCAAGCGACCGGCGATGGGCAGTTGGCGATCACTGTTTCATTCGCACTGGGGACGAACCTCGATCAGGCGCAGGTGCAGGTGCAGAATCGCGTCGCAGTCGCGGAGCCGCGCCTGCCGGAAGATGTCCGCCGGCTCGGCGTAACGGTTCGGAAATCGTCGCCGGACCTGCTGATGGTCATCCAGCTCTACTCGCCGGACGGATCGCGCTCCCCGTTGTACATCTCCAATTACGCCACGTTGCAGATCCGCGATGCGCTGCTCCGCATCAACGGCGTTGGTGACGTGCGCCTCCCAACTGCGCGCGACTACGCCATGGTGGCATGGCTCGATCCCGACAAGGTGGCGGCACGCAACCTGACCGCGAGCGAGGTCATCGCGGCGTTACGCGCGCAGAACGTCCAGGTCGCGGCCGGCGTGCTCAACGAGCCGCCGGTTCCGAACGCAGGCGCGTTCCAGCTCAATGTCGAGACTCTGGGCCGCCTTTCCGATCCCTCGCAGTTCGAGAACATCATCGTCAAGACGGATGCAGGTGGGCGCGTGACGCGCGTGCGCGATGTCGCCCGAGTTGAACTGACGGCGCAGAGCTTCCGCGGGTCCGCCTACCTCGACGGGCTGCCGGCGCAGCCGATCCAGATCTATCAGCAGCCCGGCTCCAACGCGCTGGAAACAGCCAATCGCGTCATCGCGGCGATGCAGACGATGGGGCGCAATCTGCCGGCAGGCGTGGAATACAGCATACCCTTCAACCCGACGGAGTTCATCGCCGAGTCGGTCCACGAGGTCTACAAGAGCATCTTCGAAGCGGTAGGCCTGGTCGTCCTGGTGGTCGTCCTGTTCCTGCAGACCTGGCGCGCGGCGGTCATCCCGATCCTGGCCATCCCGATCTCGCTGATCGGCACTTTTGCCGTGATGGCGGCGCTCGGCTATTCGCTCAACAATCTTTCGCTTCTGGGTCTCGTGCTTGCCATCGGCATCGTCGTCGACGACGCGATCGTTGTCGTCGAGAACGTGGAGCGCCACCTTCGCGCCGGCCTCTCCGCGAAAGAAGCAGCTCATCGATCGATGGACGAGATCGGTGGTGCACTGATCGCCATTGCGCTCGTCCTCTGTGCCGTGTTCATTCCGGCCGCCATGATCTCAGGCATTTCTGGCCAGTTTTTCCGCCAGTTCGCCGTAACCATTGCTGCCGCGACGGCCATCTCGGCCTTCGTGTCTCTGACACTGAGCCCGGCGCTGTGCGCAATTCTGCTGAAGCCGCATGACCATGAGGAGGTCGTGCATAGACGGAACATCCTCGCACGCGGGCGCGATGGATTTTTCCGCGCCTTCAATGCGGCGTTCGATCGGATATCGATGGGCTATGGACACCTGACGAAGCGCTTCTTGCGGGTCAGCGCGCTCATGCTCGTCGCGTATGTCGGGCTTCTTGGCCTGACCGGGTGGCAGCTCGCCCTGGCGCCACGAGGCTTCATCCCCGTGATGGACCAGGGTTATTTCATCAATGCCGTGCAATTGCCGCCGGGGTCATCCCTCGCCAGGACCGATGAGGTCATGAAGAAAGTCTCCGACCGGCTGATGGCGACCGAAGGCATTGCTCATGTGGTCGCTATCGCGGGCCTCGATGGTGCAACCTTCACCAGTTCGACGAACACCGGTCTGATCTTTGCGGTTCTCACGCCCTATGAAGCCCGCTCGAAGCGCGGCCTCGATGCTGACCGGATCATTGCCTCGTTGCCGGCGCGTATGCGCGACGTGGCTGAAGCGCGCGTCATTCCGATCAAGCCTCCGTCTGTTCGCGGCATCGGCAACTCCGGCGGATTCAAGATGATGATCGAAGACAGGCGTGGCGGAACGGCGTCCGAGATCGAGGCGGTGTCGCAGCGCGTCAGTGCCGCGGCGAACCAGGCGGCGGAACTCGCGGGTGTCTTCTCGCCGTTCAACACGGCCACGCCCAAGCTCTACGCGGACATCGACCGTGTGAAGGCCGAGATGCTGGGCGTTCCGGCCAGCCGCGTGTTCGAGACCCTCGAAGTGTATCTGGGCTCGGCCTACGTCAACGATTTCAATTTCCTCGGGCGCACCTTCCAGGTTCGCGCGCAAGCAGATGGTCAGTTCAGGCAGGAACTGTCGGCGGTCGAGAACTTCAAGACGCGCAGCGATTCCGGCGCCATGGTGCCGCTGAGCTCGGTGGCAACCTTTGAAGAACGCACCGGTCCCTATCGGGTGCCGCGTTACAATCTCTATCCCGCGGCGGAAGTGCAGGGTGCGGCGGCGGCCGGCTTTTCGACCGGACAGGCGCTCGACAGAATGGAGAAGATCGCGGCCGAGACCTTGCCCGAGGGCTATAGTTTCGAGTGGACAGAGCTCGCGCTGCAGGAAAGGCTCGCCGGCAACACAGGCCTTCTGGTCTTCGCGGCCTCGGTCGTATTTGTTTTCCTGCTCCTGGCCGCCCAGTACGAAAGCTGGACGCTGCCGCTGTCGGTGATCCTGATCGTGCCGATGTGCCTGCTGGCGGCGCTCGCGGGGCTGCGGATCTTTGCGATGGAGATGAACATCCTGGCGCAGATCGGTCTGGTCGTGCTGATCGGCCTAGCGGCCAAGAACGCCATTCTGATCGTGGAGTTTGCGCGGCAGGCGGAGCACGATGGAATGAGCCGTGCTGCCGCGGCGATCCAGGCGGCGCGGGTGCGCTTGCGTCCGATCCTCATGACGTCGTTCGCCTTTATCCTCGGCGTCGTGCCGCTGGTCATCGCCACGGGCGCCGGAGCGGAGATGCGTCAATCCCTGGGCACCGCCGTCTTCTTCGGCATGCTGGGCGTGACGGCGTTTGGACTGGTGTTCACACCGATCTTCTATGTCGTTTGCCGTGCGATGGAGCGGCGGACTACGGCATCGAAGCCACACGAGGTCGGTCACCAGACCGGGGCGGCATAAGCCTAGTACTCTCCGGGCGGCGCCATGCCTGGCGCTTCGTCGTCTTCGACCGCTTGCAGGATGGCGATGACCTCGCCGATCCGGCCGGATGGCAACGTCCGGCCGGCGTTCAACAGCGCCTCATCATTCTGCATCCATGCATAGGCCTCGATGAACTCCTCCCGGGTCGCGCCCGTGGCCAGGATTTCCATCACGGCGGTGTCCTTGGCGGGCTTCAGCACGCTCACGATGTCGTCTCGGGTCAGGGCGGTCATGGTCATCTCCTGTCAGTCACGACGGTCGGCCAACGCTGGTTCCCGGGATGTGTTCAGGCGGGCCGGACGGGTCACGCCCGCGACATTGCAAATGTCACGAACGGGGCGGAACCGGGCACCGAGCCATTCGTTCATATCAAGTGGGCGTTTAAGCGCATCCGGACAAAGGGTTCGGGCCGCTGCCGACCCGAAGGTCCTTGTCCGATATGTCGCGCAAGCGAAGGACGGTGACCATGCAGATCGCCAGCTTGAAGGACATGTACATCGCCGAGCTCCAGGAGCTCGTGAGCGTCGAAGAGCAGCTCACCGAGGCGTTGGGCCGGATGGCCGTCGTGGCGTCGCATCCGGCACTGAAGGACGCCTTGATGCATCACCGCGAGGAAACGCAGGTCCAGCAGCAGCGGCTTGAAGCGATCCTGCAACAGTATGGCGCGGACGTTCGAGCCCACATCGACCAGTCGATGCAGGCGCTCCTGAACGAGACCGAAAAGATGTTCGCCATATTGCAGGGCGGCGACCTGCGCGACGCGGGACTTATCGCCTCAGCCCAGAAAATCGAACATTACGAGATGGCGGCTTACGGCACCGCGGCGGCTCTGGCCGGGCAGCTCGATCTGCGCAACGACCAGCGGATGCTGCACGACAGCCTGGAAGAGGAAAGGCGGGCGGACGCGCTGCTGACGAAGCTCGCCAAGGCGGAGGTGAACTACGACGCACTCGCGGCGTAACGCGCCGGCGCGCGTCGGCAAGGTCCGGAAGGTTTTCTCACTGAGTGCAAGGAGGACCATCATGAACGAATGGACGAACGCCAAACTTTGCGACGTGGCGAACCTGATCCTGGGAGCGATCCTGTTCTGCGCTCCGTGGCTATTCGCCTTTGACCCCGGCGTGCAATCCCAGAACGCCTGGATCAGCGGTCTTGTCATCGGCGCGCTGGCCATCGCAGCGCTTGCGGCATTTGCCGTCTGGGAAGAGTGGTTGAACCTGATCGTCGGCCTTTGGGTCGCTGTATCGCCCTGGGTGCTGGGATTCCAGGGAACGACGGCCATGACCGTGCATGTGGTCATCGGCATTCTGGTTGCGATCCTCGCGGCGATTGAGCTGTGGATGATGCATCAGCAACCGCCTCATCGGACCGCGGCCCGATAGCCCCGGCGGAGCGGGCCATAGTCGACCGCTCCATCGAGATGGTGTGCTCCGGAAACAGTACTCGGAGCACACTGTCTTGCGTAAACGAGCCTGAGAAGCCACTGATGATACGCAAACTGAAATCCGGCGAATACCGCCTCTATTCGCGCAAGAAGGATCCGCGGACCAATCGGCGGCGCAATCTCGGCACGTTCAAGTCGCGGACCGCGGCAGAAAAACACGAGCGCGCGGTGCAGTTCTTCAAACGGCACTGAGTTCGGTGACGCAGAAAGCACGAGCTGCCGCCAGCCGCCGCGCCTTCGCGCGTAGGGGCACGCGGCTCAATCCGCGTTGACCGATTCCTGCTTCGGTCGCGCTGCAACCGCTGTGCCGCTGCCGAAGATGCCGGCCAGCGTGCGGACCCGTTCTGTGTCAATATTGACAAAAGCCGTCATGCCGGCGCGCAGCGGCGGCTCGTCCGGCCGCTCGATCAGCCTCAGTCGTACAGGAATGCGCTGCACGACTTTCACCCAGTTTCCGGAAGCATTCTGCGCAGGCAGGATCGCGAACTCGGCGCCAGTCGCCGGGCTGATGCTTTCCACCTCGGCGTCCCAGATCACGTCCGGATGCATGTCAAGGACAACCGTGGCCTTCTGACCGACTGTCACGTGGGTCAGGTCGGTCTCCTTGAAGTTGGCTTCGAGCCACGGTCTTCGGTCGGTGACGAGCGCGAACAGCGGCGTCTGCACCTTCACCTGTTCGCCCGGCTGCAACTTGAAATTGACGATCGTGCCACCGTGCGACGCCTTAATCTCGGTATGCGCGAGGTCGAACGCGGCGCGATCGCGTAGCGCCTGCTTCTCGCGCACCGCGGCATAGCGATCGGTCGGCTGGTTCGGCTTGCCGCCGAGCGCCGCTTCGACGCCGGCAATCCGTTGTTGCAGGACCGCCAGACGATCGCTTGCCTCCTGCTCCTGACTGTTGGCCTGGTCCAGGCTCGCCGCAGACGTGACGCCACGTTGCGAAAGGTCGCGTTGACGTTTGGCCTGTACCTGCAAGTAGGCCAGTCGGTTCTCCGCTTCCGTGGCCTCGGCGCGGATTTCGCGCAATGACACCTTGAGCTGTTCGACGGTGGCGCGTGCGGAATCGATCTCCGCCTCCGCCTTCGCGAGCGCGAGCCGGTACGGCGCAGGATCGAGCCGCACAAGCACGTCGCCCGCGGCGACGGTCGCGTGGTCGCGCACGCGTACGTCGATGATTCGACCCGGTACTTCGCTCGCGATCTGAGTGATGTCTGCCTTGACGAACGCGTTCTCGGTCGAGGCGTAGCGGCCGCCCTGCAGCCATATAATCAGCGCGGCGACGAGCACCAGGACCGGAACGCCGATCAGCGCGACCGCCCGCAAGCCGCCTGTCATGGGGAGGCCCTGCCGTTGTGGCCGCGGCTGCGACGCAGGCCGGGTCTTGAACCGGCGGTAGCCGTTGTTTTCCGTGCTGGCGCGCCGTTCGACGTCGACACCAGGGTTCTCTTGACGCGCGACAGCAATGCCATGAGCTGCCTGCTTTCCCGGACGGAGAGGTCGGCGAGGGCATCGTCTACCGTGGCTTCCGCCACGCGCCAGATGCGTTTGTGCACCCGCTCGGCATCCGCTGTGAGGTAGACGCACTTGACGCGCCGGTCGTCTGGAGCGGCGCGGCGTTCGACCCATCCATTGGCTTCGAGCCGGTCGATCATTCGCCCGGCGGTCGCCTTTTCCACCTCCATCATGTCGGCAAGCTCGGAGTGCGATGCGCCGGGGTGGCGGTGCAGGCGGGTCAGCGCCAGCCACTGCGAGCGGGTGATGCCGAGCTTCCGCACGCGGCGATCGAACTCTGTCCGCAGCAGCCGGGCGACGTCCGAGATCACCACCCCGATATATTCGTCTGTGTTGGGCATGGGGTCGATTGTAGCCGCCGCAGAATTAGTAAGATAGGTTACTATCACGATCTTAGCGTCGCAGGCGACATGACTTCAAGCTCTGCAAGCACGGATGCCGGGAGCGCGGCCGCGACAACGTCCGCGGCGCAGCGGTTTTTGACCCTTGCCACTGTGGTACTGGGGTCTTCACTCTATGGCACCGCGCTGCTGACGACCTCAACGGTACTGCCGCAGATGCAGGGGGCGATGTCGGCGACCCAGGACGAAATCGCCTGGGCTATGACGTTCAACATTCTCGCGACCGCGGTCGTGACGCCGATGACAGGCTGGCTGGTGTCGCGTTTCGGTACGAAGCGCGTCGTGATTTGCTCGATCGGCTGCTTCACGGCGGCGACGCTGATGTGCGGGATGGCGCAATCACTCGAGATGCTAGTGCTGTGGCGCATCGTTCAGGGCGGAACGGGCGCGCCGGTGGTGCCGCTGTCGCAGTCGATCTTGTTCAATACTTTCCCCCGCCATCAGCACACAATGGTGATGTCGATCTTCGGCATGGCGGTCGCCGTAGCGCCGGTCGTGGGGCCGGTCTTCGGCGGTTGGCTCGCCGAGATCTACAGCTGGCGCTGGACCTTCTACATGCTGGTGCCGGTCGGCATCTGCGCCACGATCGGCATGAGCCTGACATTACCGTCCGACACGCGACTCTCGAAAGTTCGGTTTGACTGGACTGGCTTCCTCGCGCTGGCGACGGCGCTCGCATCAGTCCAGCTGGTGCTCGCGCGGGGTGTGCGGCTGGACTGGTTCGAATCGACCGAGATCGTGATCGAATGCCTGATCGCTGCGATCGCCTTTTACGTCTTTCTGGTGCACAGCCTCGGCGCCCGGACACCGTTCCTGAACCTGAGGCTGCTCGCCGACCGCAACTACGCGATCGGCCTGGCGCTGGTGACGATCTACGGCATGCTGAACTTCACGCCGATGGTGCTGCTGCCGCCCCTGCTGCAGCAGCATGTCGGCTTCTCGGATGCGCTGGTCGGGCAGGTGATCGGTGCGCGCGGCATCGGCATGACGATCGGTTTCATGACTGCGGGCCTGATGGCCCGGATCGATCCGCGGATCAGCATGGCGTTCGGCTTCGGCCTGCAGACCATCGCAGGGGCTTGGATGCTGACGTTTGACCTCAACGTGACGATGGAGATTCTGGTCGTCAACAGCGCCATTCAAGGCTTCGCCGTCGGCGTGGTGTGGGTGCCGATCACAGTGGTCGCATTCGAGACCCTTGAGCCAAGGCACATCGCGGAGGCCTCATCGATCTTTCATTTGCTGCGCAACATCGGTTCCAGTTTCTTCATCTCACTGTCGATCGCCGAGATTGTGTATGCGACTGGCGCCAACTACAGTCGTATGACCGAGATGATCACGCCCTATAACGATGCGCTGACGATGCCGGCGGTGATCGGTGCCTGGGCTTTCGACACAGTGCCGGGCCTCGCCCGGGTCGCGAAGGAGATCGCGCGCCAGGCGGCGATGATTGGCTATCTCAATGCCTTCATGATGTATACGGCGACCTCTGCGCTCGCGGTCGTGTTCGTCTTGCTGATCCGCCGGCGCCGGGCGAAACCCGAATGAAGCGTAGCGCGAGATGATGGTGGGTTTTCCCGCCGTCTTCACGTCATTTACGATCGCTGCCAGGCCTGGGTGTCGGCCGAGCACAAGCTGTCGACCGGTGCGAATCCGCTTTCGCGCAAGTACACCTGCAATCGCTCGATGCCCTCCGTGCCGATCACGTCCGGATGAACCTCGAGAATAATCGTGCGGATTCCCGTAAGCGGGCACGCGGGCAGAAGCTCGTCCTCCATCCCTTCGACGTCGATCACGAGAACCGAAGGTCTGACGGCGCCGACGACTTTCGAGATGGCGTGCATTGGAGTGGCAATGGTGCGGCCGTCGAAACATCGGCGGCCGCTTGCACCGAGCCAACTGTCGGGCGCGACACGCAGGTCGAGCGTACCGTCGTCGATACCGACCGCAGCGTTGACAAGTTCCACAGGAAGGTCGTTCAACGCGAAGTTCTCCCGTGCGATCCTTGCGGCATCCGGGTTGGGCTCGAACGCTTTCACATTCGCAGCGCCGACGATCCTTGCCGCGGTCAAGGCCACGAGGCCGACACAGCTTCCGATTTCCAGCACGCGATCTTCGCTTTGCAAGAGACCGGCCACCGCGCAACGCTCCGGCATCTCATAGTCGCCGCGTACAAGCATTTGCGAGACATGCTTGGGAATATCCCGCCGATAGGCGATCAAGCGTAAGCCGTCGATCGTCACGTGACGCGTGCGCATCATTCGGCGGAGCCGATAGAGCCACGTAGGTGTGCGCCGAATTGAAGCTGAGCGGGACATTTCGAAGTTTGCGCAAAAACTGCCAGAGGATCGACGCGATGCGATATCGCGCTCGAATGAGCTAACGCTCCAAGCAGCCACCGGTGCGGCGACAACGCACGGCGTTAAAGGGAAGCTTTTCTGCAAAAAAGCATGGTCGTTGCGGAACCTAGGAACCTCTCTCTCGTTCTGCCTCTGCAAGCGGAAAGTTCCAGGGCACCGCGAACACAACGTCGCTATTGAACAATGTCGCTGTTGAAATGGGCTGTCATCTTCGTCGTGGTTTCTCTGTGGCCGCCTGTTCGGATTTTCCGGGATCTCAGAAGCAGGCGCCGATATCGCACGCGTCCTGTTCTACATCGTCATCGTCATCGTTCTCATTCTGCTCATCCTCGGCTTGACGATATCCAGGAACGTCTCGGGATGACTGCAGCATAGCAATCAAGAGCGATCGAGTTTGAAAAGCGGCCGGGCGCCAAGCAGGCGTTCCGGAACGCGCAAAAAGGAGCGGCATCAACCGATTATCTGGAGAAGAGCTATGGCCAAGAAAGCCGGCAAGCGGAAATACTCAAAAGGCGCCGCAAAGAAGGTGAAGCGTGCGATGAAGGAGCGCAAGGCGGGGACCTTGCGCTCCGGCCGCAGCGGCAAGAAGGTCAAGAGCCGCAAGCAGGCGATTGCGATCGGTCTGTCAGAAGCACGTCGTGCCGGCGCGAAGGTGCCGAAGAAGCGCAAATCGAAGAAGCGGAAGTCCTGACGCCGCCGACGGAGCGCGTCTGCTGCCCGTAGGGCCGTCAGGGCGTTGGGTCCATGACAGCCCACGGGCGCGCTCACTCATTCGTCAAGCTGCTTGTCGTGTGTGTGGCTTTGATACTGGTCGCTCTGGATGCGCCTGCCGTCCTGACCGCGGGCTGCTGAGCGACTGACCTTGTCACGATTCGAGAGTACGTCGTTCTCGCCGAGCATGCCTTCCGGAATCTCCGTCATCGCGCCGACGCCGGATCCCTTGCTGCGAGCCGGCGGCCCTACGCCCTTTTTGCCTTCCTTCTTCATCGTGAACTCCCTGTCCGTTTTGCAATGAGATGGCGCGAAAACCGCTGCCGTCGTGAGCGGACGTCGGAGCGGCTTCCGGCCGAGGCTAATCCTGCTTCTGCTGTGCGGGCTCCGGCGTTTGCGGCTTATGGCCGTCCTGTGTCCGCCGATTGTGCTTGTTATGATCGCTCTCCTGGTTCATGCCGCCGGAACTGATCGGAAATTCGCTCTGCCGAGCATTACGGCGCAGCGCCCTGGCAGACTTGGCGACCGCATCGGCCTGCTTTTCCGCATCCGATCGCGTGGGCGATGGAACATCGGCCTTGCGTTCCAGGATGCGCTTGTGCTGTTCGTGAGTCTTGTTGCCCTGCATGGCGCAACTCCTTGCTGGTTGCTTACAGGGGATCAATCGACCGCCGTTGCGATCGTTCCGCTCAACTGAGTGGGGTTCCCGCTCGCGAGAGAGTCCTGATCGCGGGCTCCGTTACCGATGATGGTCGATGTAGCCGAGCGCGAGAAAGTGATCGATGCTGTCCGGATGCGCATGCTCATAGGCGGTGATCGCGCGGTTTGCGAGCGCGATCTTGTGACGCTCGCCTTGCTCAAGCAGATTCATGATTTCGACGGCGAGGAACGTCTGCGTGGCGAACTCGTCCGCGACATCATGGGTATTCCTGATGAAGTGCCACGCGATGGAGAAGGCTTCCTCGGCGGCCTGTTCGTGCAGGGCTTGAGTGGCGGATCGGCCGTACATGAGAACCTCCGGAAGGTGAAATCCGGGCGACCGCCCCCAGTTCCGATGATCGCTACGCCAACGCGGTCGGCTTCTGCGGGTGAGCGGTGCGCGGGTGGCGGTCGTGCAGGAAGACCGCGAGGTCGTGCCGCACCTGATCGTCGTGCGGCACCGCGGTCTCGAACAGCTGCTCCTGGACGTCCCGCGGCAGGTCCGGCCAGAGCCGCAAGGCGGCGCGTCCTGCCAGCAAGGCGAAGCTGCTTTCCGAATCGTTCATGCCGAAACCTCCATCCGCGCTGCCTGGCTGCTTCACCCGCATTGCTCGCTCCCTCGGTTCGGTTTTCCGCGATCTTCGACGATAACGACGATTTGCAGCGCGGGTTCCCGGCCGCCAGAATCAGCTCAGAAGTGACGCCGGGCTGACGATCTTCTGCCTCAGCTGGTCGAGCGTGCATTGCTGCGCCTTCTTGTCCGGCCGCCAGCGCAGGATGCGTGTGCCATGGCGGAAACGCCCGCCGGTGAAGTGATCGTACGAGACCTCGACGACGAACCGTGGCTTCAGCGGCGTCCACTCGGCCGACCGCCGTGTCGACCAGCGGCTAGGGCCGCCTGGCGCCCGTCCGGTGAAGCTCTTCTCTGCGATGTACGCCGTCAGCTTGTCCGTGAGTCTGGCTTTTTCCGCCGTTTTGATCGCGGACGTAAAGCCGACATGATGCAGCAGGCCATCGTCGTCATAGAGGCCGAGCAGCAGCGATCCGACGACACTGCGCCCGTTCAGCTTGTTCTCCGCGTAGCGAAAGCCGCCGATGACGCAGTCGGCGCTGCGATAGCGCTTGATCTTCTGCATGGCATCGCGCGTGCCGGGGCCGTAGGGCACATCGAACCGTTTGGCAATCACGCCGTCGAAGCCGCCGCCGGCCATCTTCAGCCAGTGCATGGCCTTGCTGCGATCGGCGGTGATCGACGACAGGCGAAAGCTGTCATTTGTCTTGAAGAGCCTTGCGAAGCGTTCGAGCTCCACGCGACGCTCGGCGAGACGCCGCCCGGTGAGATCCGCTGGTCCGGCCGCAAGCAGGTCGAAGGCGATGAACAGGGCAGGAGTTTCCTCTGCAAGCCTTGCGACCCGCGATGCAGCGGGGTGAATGCGCTGAAGCAAGGCGTCGAATGAGAATGTGTTGCCGTCAGGCACGACGATTTCGCCGTCAAGTACGAAAGTCTGCGACTTGATCTTCAGCGCAGCCTCGACCAGCTCGGAAAAATAGCGCGTGAGATCTTCGCCGCTCTTCGACCGCAGCGCGGCGGTGTCGCCGTGCCGGACGAGGATGCAGCGAAACCCGTCCCATTTCGGTTCGAACCGCCATTGCTCGCCGGACGGGAGTGCATCGACCGAGCGCGCTTCCATCGGCTCGATGGTGGGCATGCGGACACGCTTCGCTTTCATCTTGCCCGGGCGCGCGCGGGGCGCCATCTGGCTGCTCCATTGCGTCGAAGTGGAACCTTAACCGTCGCGGCAACGTTTCGTTGCATGCCCAACGTCAAGACCAGGCTGGCGAAGTATCGCGCCAAGCGCGATTTTTCGAAGACGGATGAGCCCAGTGGCCGGCTGAGGGTTTCAAAGGGAGTGCGCCGCCGGTTCGTCATTCAGAAGCATGCGGCCACGCGCCTGCACTACGATCTGCGGCTCGAATGGGAAGGGGTCTTCAAATCCTGGGCCGTCACCAAGGGACCGTCGCTGGACCCGCGCGACAAGCGTCTGGCTGTCGAGGTCGAAGACCATCCGCTGGATTACGGAGATTTTGAAGGGACGATTCCGAAGGGCCAGTATGGCGGCGGCACGGTGATGCTGTGGGATCGCGGCTATTGGGAGGGCGACGATCCGGAACGCGGTTTCAAGAAGGGTGAGCTCAAGTTCACGCTCGACGGAGAGAAGCTGCAGGGCGGCTGGGTTCTCGTGCGCCTGCGCCACGATCGGAGCGGCGGTAAGCGCACCAACTGGCTGCTGATCAAGCACCGCGACGAGGCTGCGCGCGAAGGAAAGGCGAACGATATCCTCGAGGAGGACCGCTCCGTCGCGTCGGGACGCTCGATGGACGAGATCGCGGCCGGAAAGGGCCGGCGGCCACGCCCGTTCGTGCTGAAAGGCAAGGGCAAGGTCTCCGCCAGCGCATCCTGGGATTCCAGTTCAGGTCTGGTGGCGCAGTCCCGCGGCGCCGCGCGGCGGCAGACAGTGAAGCGCGGCGCGACGCGTGCCGCGAAATCACGCAAGAAGCCTGCGCGCAAACGCAAGAAAGCTGCGGCCGCTCTTCCGTCCTTCATTGCGCCGCAGCTCAGCCGGCTTGTTGACCGGCCGCCGGGCGGCTCGGACTGGGTTCATGAAATCAAGTTCGACGGATATCGCGTGCAGTTGCGCGTCGACGATGGCGATGTGACGATCAAGACGCGCAAGGGGCTGGACTGGAGCGAAAAGTTTCCGGAGATCGTTGACGCAGCCCGGCGTCTGCCCTCGTGCATCATTGACGGTGAAATCGTCGCGCTCGACGGCAACGGCTCGCCCGATTTCGCAGGCCTGCAGGCGGCGCTGTCCGACAAGCGGACGAAGGGACTGATTTTTTTCGCCTTCGACCTCTTGTTCGACGACGGCGTCGATCTTCGCGACGACCCGCTCACGGCACGAAAGGCCCGGTTGCAGGAGATCGTGCGGACGAAATTTCGAACCAGGGATAGCGCGATCCGCTACGTGGAGCATTTCGAAAGCAGTGGAGATGCCGTTCTCAAGTCCGCGTGCCGGATGTCGCTCGAAGGGATCATCTCCAAGCAGGCGGATGCGCCGTACCGGTCAGGCCGCACCGATAGCTGGACAAAGGCAAAGTGCCGCGCCGGGCACGAGGTGGTGCTGGGCGGCTGGCGCGCGAATGCAGGCAAGCTTCGCTCGTTGATGGCCGGCGTCTATCGCGGCGACCATTTGGTCTATGTCGGGAACATCGGCACGGGCTTCGGTCAGGACGTCGTCCGGCGCCTGATGCCGCGGTTGAAGGCGGCCGCATCGTCGACCAATCCGTTTGGCGGCGAGACTGCTCCGAAGAAGAAAGCCGATATTCACTGGCTCAAGCCGAAGCTTGTGGCGGAGATCGAGTTTGCCGGATGGACCGGTGGCGGCAACATCCGACAGGCGGCCTTCAAGGGATTGCGTCAGGACAAGCCTGCCAAGGAGGTGGAGGCCGAGATGCCTTCCGCCCACGCCGAGATCGCCAAGCCGGCGGCCGCAAAGAGCAGCGCCGCACGAGGTGCTGGCGCGAGCGGGGCGAACGCGGTCGTCATGGGCGTCCCCATCAGCAAGCCGGACAAGGTTCTCTGGCCCGCGGCGGACGGCGAGGAGCCGATCACGAAGATCGGGCTCGCACAATACTTTGAAGCAGTGGGCGACTGGATGATCGAACATATCCGCGGACGGCCTTGTTCGATCATCCGTTATCCCGATGGAATCGAGGGCGAGCGCTTCTTCCAGCGCCACGCGATGAAGGGCGCGTCGAACCTTTTCGAGCTCACGATCGTGTCCGGCGACCGCCAGCCATATCTGCAGTTCGATCGCGTGGAGGCACTGGCGGCCGTCGCGCAGAGCGCGGGTCTCGAACTGCATCCATGGAATAATCAGCCGGGCAATCCGGCTCTGCCGGGACGCCTGGTCTTCGATCTCGACCCGGCGCCTGATGTCGGGTTCGATCAGGTCATCGATGCCGCGCACGAGCTGCGGGACAGGCTGCAGGATCTTGGCCTGGTCTGCTTCTGCAAGACCACGGGCGGCAAGGGGCTGCACGTGGTGACGCCGCTCGCCAAGCCGCGCAAGGGCCAATCGCTGGCCTGGTCCGCGGCGAAGGCTTTCGCGCGCGAAGTCTGCCTGCAGATGGCCGGAGATTCCCCGGAAAAGTATTTGATCAACATGTCGAAGCATCGGCGAAAGGGAAAGATTTTCCTCGACTACCTGCGCAATGACCGGATGTCGACCGCGGTGGCGCCGCTTTCTGCGCGCGCTCGCGACGGCGCACCGGTCTCCATGCCGCTGACGTGGGGGCAGGTGCGGGCAGGACTCGATCCGTTGAAATTCAACATGCACACGGTGCCCCGGCTCTTGAAGAAGATGTCGGCATGGGCCGAGTATTGCGACAGCGAACGGTCGGTGATCGATGCGATGGTCCGCCTGCAGGGCCCCCGCGGCAGGGCGCTCGCGGCGTAGCTCGCCGGGGAACCGTGACCATTCTCCGCGAATTTGACTGGATCTGCGCTAGTGTCCCGAATCCGAAGTTCGCTATACTTTGCAGCGAGCTCAGAGCGAACTTCGGATTCGATCAGGACACTAGCAAGTTTATGATTCTAGTGTCGTTTATGGAT
>NZ_JAVIFX010000014.1 GCF_031157255.1 Bradyrhizobium sp. LHD-71
TACTTTGCAGCGAGCTCAGAGCGAACTTCGGATTCGATCAGGACACTAGCAAGTTTATGATTCTAGTGTCGTTTATGGATCAGAAATTCGCACGATGGACTCGCGGCAACGATGGTGCGAATTTCTGATCCACGACACTAGGCCGTGTGGCCTGGATCGACGTCCGGCGGCATCTTTTTCCTGCGCTGCGGCGTCATTTGTGCGGGATCGGGCTTGCCCGGCTCGCCACGTGGGCCAAGTTCGGCACGCTGGATATCGTCCTCGGACAGTCGCGGCCGGCCGTCATCGAGCTGGCGGCGGCGGCCGTCGAGGAATTCATCGAGGAAGGTTCTCTTAGCTGGCATGGCTCGCGGTAACGCCCGGGCCCGTCGCGTGTTCCGGGTCCGCTCCCTGAGACCGGGGTCAGTAGAAGAACTGGATCTGCGGCCGGGCAATCATCAGCCAGATGATGATTGTAACGGCGATGAAAGCCGGCACGCCAAAGGCGCACCACCACATGAAGATCCGGTAGTAGGCGTCGGGCAGCGGCTGGTTGTTTTCGACGGCCTCGGTCGCAAGATCGCGCAGGCGCATCTGCATCCAGACCACCGGCAGCCAGAACAGGCCGGTGAAGACATAGAGCACGATCGACCACATGATCCAGCCTTCGGTGATCGAATAGCCGACCTGCCAGACCAGAAGCAGGCCGGTAACCGGTTGGGCGACGACCGCGGTGGCGGTGAACAGGAAGTCGGCGATCACGACGATGCGGGCGACGCCGGCGATGACCGCCGGTTTTCCCTGCAGTTGCGCTGCGAGCATAAAGAACGCGATACCGGAGCCGGTGCCGAGCAGAACGGTGGCACCGATGATGTGCAGATATTTAAGCACGAAATAGAGCATTCAGCGGTCCTCGCGAATGGCAAGGGCCACGAGATGCAGGACGATGATCGGCCATATCTTGAGCATGGGCCCGAGCGGATCGGCCCAGAGCCTTGGGACGAGAATGGTGCCGATAATGGCATAGGCAAAGGAAATGACGATTGCCGCATAGAGGCCGAGCCGGCTGGTCGGCCGGTAGGCGATCGCCAGCCCGATGCAGAGATCGGCGAGCGCACCCGCAATCACCGTCAATGTAGCCGCCGTGCCTTCGACGCCGCCCTCGCGCATGAGGCCGATGCCGTGATCCCAGCCCGGGCCGAGCGAGACCAGCGCCGTGGAAATCCAGAACAGTGCCAGCACCGCAAAGATCAGCGGCTTGACGAAATACATCCGGGCGAACCAGCGTTCCTGCACGGATGCGGGCTCACGCGCCAGCGCCTGACGAAGGGGCGTTGCCGTCAGCGGCATTTGCACGGCCGTCGGGTCGACAACCGCGCCGCGGGTCATCTCCTTTTGCGCCGTGCTGCGCACTGGCGGGCGCCATCCGAGCAGCGAAATCAGGTCGCCTGCCCAATAGGTCAGCTTGGCAAGGCCTGCCGGCAGCCGAATGGTCGATGCCGCCGGCCAGCGCATCCACTTGCGCAGCGTCGCCACGACATCCTCGAAGGAGAACGTGTCCGGTCCCGCAAGTTCGACGATCTGTTTGCCCGCCGCGTCGGGCGACAGAAAATGCTCGACTGCTGCCACAACGTCCTCGAGCCATATCACCTGCAGCGGCGCGTTGGCTGGCATCACCGGGCAAATGGGGAGCGCGGCCAGCCCGCGCATCAGCGCGCTCCCACCATAGGCGGCCCGGCCCATCACCAGCGAAGGTCTCAAGATCACCCAGTCGAGATCGAGCCGCACCAGGGCTTCGTCACCCGCGCGCTTGCTCTTCGAGAAATTGCTCGGCGTCGCGCGGTTTACGCCCATCGCCGAAAAATGGATGACCTTTCCAACCCGCAGCGTTTCGCAGGCCTTGAAGAGACTTGTGATGCCGGTGTGATGTACCGCCGCGGTTGACTCGCCGGGTGCGTCCTGCAGCAGGCCCGCGCAGTTGACCACGGCATCAACACCCTTCAGGTGCGCAAGCCAGAATGCTTCGTCCGCTTTTGCAAGATCGACAGCCAGGCGGTCAGGCACGGTGGCGGGCGGATGGCGGCTTGCGATGATGACGGTATGTCCCCGCGCCGACAACCTCGCTGTGATTGCTGAACCGATCAGACCCGTGCCGCCGAGAACCAGGACTTTCATGGTATGTCTACGCGCGCGCGGCTACTCGCCGCTCGCGCGCAAGCCCCCGATCGGCCCTCCCGCATGGGACAGCACCTCGCATATCAGTACCGTGCACATTACGTAACGCCACGGTGGCAGTCCGGTTTCACGGCGAGCGCCGTCCGCAGTGCTGATATCTTCAGCTGGACGGCGAGTCCAGCGAAGCTAGACTGATGCTCTGCACGCCGGCAACGCCGGCTCATTTGGCGAGACGCACGATTGATCGCACGAGACTCCAAGACCCGACGCAGCAAGGGCCTGGCGACGAGCAGCGCCGGCGGCGCGCACGCGGACGATACCAGGCTGCGCGACGACATTCGCCTGCTGGGCCGGGTGCTCGGCGACACTGTCCGCGACCAGGAGGGCGTCCCGGTCTTCGATCTGGTCGAAACCATTCGACAGACGTCGGTTCGCTTTCATCGCGATGACGACGAACCGGCGCGGCGCGAGCTGGAAGACATTCTCGACAGCATGTCGATGGACGACACGCTTCGTGTGGTCCGCGCGTTCAGTTATTTCTCGCATCTGGCCAATATCGCCGAGGACCAGCAGAACATCCGCCAGCTCCGCGCCCAGAGCACCGGACCTCACGATGGCGCCGGCATGGCGTCACAGCATGGCATGCTGGCCGCCGCGATTTCACGCGCGCGTGACGCGCAAATCTCGACGGACGATCTGCGCAGCTTCTTCAACGGCGCGCTTGTGAGCCCGGTGCTGACCGCACATCCGACCGAGGTGCGGCGCAAGAGCACCATCGACCGCGAGATGGAGATCGCGCGCCTGCTCGACAGGCGCGAACGCATGCAGCTCACGATGGACGAGTTTGCAGCCAGCGAGGAGCAATTGCGGCGCGCGGTGCTGACGCTGTGGCAGACCAACCTGCTTCGCCGCACCAAGCTCGGCGTGCTGGACGAGGTCGCCAACGGCCTGTCCTTCTACGACTACACGTTCTTGAGCGAAGTGCCGCGGATTCATTCCAGGCTCGAGGATGAGCTTGCATCGCCCGCGGGCGACAGCGCGCCGCTCGCATCATTTCTGCGGATGGGCTCCTGGATCGGCGGCGACCGGGACGGCAATCCGTTCGTGACGGCAGACGTCATGCGCGGCACGCTGCACATGCAGTGCCGTCGCGCGCTGAATTTCTACCTCGAGGAACTGAACGAGCTCGGCGCCGAATTGTCGATCGCAGCCAATCTGGCGGACGTGTCGGTGGAGCTGCGGGCTCTCGCCGAGAGCTCTCCCGATCCCTCGCCGCACCGTGCGGGCGAGCCTTACCGGCTGGCGGTGAGCCGGATCTATGCCCGTCTTGCAGCAACCGCGCGCAAGCTCAAGGTCGAAGTGCGGCGGGCGCCGGTTGCGGAGGCAGCGCCGTACGCGGACGTGACCGAGTTTCAGCGCGATCTGGACATTCTGCATCGTTCGCTGATCGCCAACCAGTCCGGGGTCATCGCGCGTGGGCGGCTGCGATGGCTGCGCCGTGCGGCCGATTGCTTCGGCTTCCATCTGGCGAGCCTGGACATGCGGCAAAACTCCGCCGTGCATGAGCGGACGATTGACGAGCTGTTCGAGAAGGCAGCTCCCGGCACGCACTATGCCAAACTCACCGAAGACGCGCGCATTGCGCTGCTGACGACGGAGATCACGACTGCGCGGCCGCTGATTTCGCCGTTCATAAACTACAGCGAAGAGACGCTGAGCGAGCTCGCAATCTTCCGCGCGGCGGCGGAGGCTCACACGGTGTTCGGCGAGCGTGCCATTTGCCAATGCATCATCTCGATGACGCGTGGCGTCTCGGATCTTCTGGAAGTCGCGTTGCTGCTGAAGGAGGTCGGGCTGGTCGATCCGGCAGGGACGAGCCGGCTCAATATCGTGCCGCTGTTCGAGACGATCGACGATCTCAGGCATTGCGCGCAGATCATGGACCGGCTGCTGGCGCTGCCGGACTACCGGCGGCTCGTGGCGAGCCGAGGCAATATCCAGGAGGTGATGCTCGGATATTCCGACAGCAACAAGGACGGCGGGTTCGTCACATCCGGCTGGGAGCTGTACAAGGCGGAGATCGAGCTGGTCGAGGTGTTCGAGCGGCACGGCGTGCGGCTGCGCCTGTTTCACGGTCGCGGCGGTTCAGTCGGCCGTGGCGGCGGGCCGAGCTACGACGCAATCCTGGCGCAGCCCGGCGGCGCCGTCGATGGACAGATCCGCATCACCGAACAGGGTGAGACGATCTTCAGCAAGTATGCGAACCCGGATCTCGGGCGCAACAACCTGGAAGTTCTTGCCGCGGCCACACTGGACGCGAGCCTGCTGCAGCCGCGCCACAGCGCGCCGCGCGCCGAATATCTCGCGGCGATGGAGGAGTTCTCGTCGTTCGCTTACGCGGCCTATCGCGGCCTCGTCTACGAGACGGAAGGCTTCGTCGACTATTTCTGGGGCTCCACGGTTATCGCCGAGATCGCGACGCTGAACATCGGCAGCCGCCCCGCGTCACGTTCGACGACCCGGAAGATCGAGGACCTTCGGGCCATTCCGTGGGTGTTCAGCTGGGCGCAGTGCCGTCTGATGCTGCCCGGATGGTACGGATTCGGCAGCGCCGTCGAAGCTTTCATTGCCAAGCATCCGGACAAGGGCATGGGATTCCTGCGCGAACTTTACCGCGAATGGCCGTTCTTCCGCATGCTGTTGTCCAACATGGACATGGTGCTGGCGAAAAGCAGCATCGCCATCGCCTCGCGTTATGCCGCGCTCGTGCACGATGAGACGCTGCGACAGACGATCTTTGCCCGCATCCGCCACGAATGGCAGACATCCATCACCGCGCTTCTGGAGATCATGGGGCATGAGCGTCTGCTGCAAGGCAACCCGCAGCTCGAGCGGTCGATCCGCAACCGCTTTCCCTATCTGGACCCGCTCAACCACGTGCAGGTCGAATTGTTGCGGGCGCACCGCGAGCGCGGCAGCGACGAGCAGGTGTTGCGCGGCATCCATCTCACCATCAACGGTATCTCCGCCGGGTTGCGCAACAGCGGATAATGCTGTGGGTGCTCTTAAGGTATTTTTATAAATGGAATGCGCATATAGATAGAATGCACAACAAGCCCATCATCGTGCAGAAGTACGGCGGCGCTTGTCTTGAGACGCCGGAGAAGCTGCGCGCAGTCGCGAGCAGTCTCGCCGAGCTGCAGGGCCGTGGTCATCGCGTCGTGGTGATTGTCTCGGCAATGGGCAAGACCACCGACGAGCTTATCAGGATGGCCTATCAGGTCAGTCCGCATCCAAATCGCCGTGAACTCGATATGCTGCTGACCACCGGCGAACGGATCAGCATGTCACTGATGAGCATGGCGCTGTCGGACCTCGGCGTGCCGGCGATCAGCTTTACCGGCAGTCAAGCCGGCGTGATGACCGATGAATCCCATTCGTCCGCGCGCATCGTCGATGTGCGCCCGGTTCGTGTGCGCGAAGAACTCGACCGCGGGCGCATCGTCGTGCTCGCGGGTTTTCAGGGCGTGAACCCCATCACCAAGGAGATCACCACGCTCGGGCGCGGCGGCAGCGACACGACAGCAGTCGCCATGGCCGCGGCGCTGAAAGCCGAGTTCTGCGAGATCATCAAAGAGGTCGACGGCGTGTGTTCGGCCGATCCGCGCATCGTTGCGAATGCGTTGCCGCTGCGCCGGCTGGATTTGGCGTCGTTGTCGGAAATGTGCTTCTGGGGCGCCAAGGTTTTACATTTCCGCAGCGTCGAGTTGGCGCAGAGCCAGAACGTCCCCTTGGTTTTGAGGCAATGGGGGGGTGCCGAGCACGCGACGCGCGTGGTGAAGGAGGTCGCAGGCATGGAAAGCGGAAAGGTCTTGGCGGTGAACTCGATGGCCCGCATCGAGCACATCGAAATCGACTCGACGGATCTCAATGAGGGCTTTGAGAAGTTCGCGCAGCATCTTAAGCAGAACGGCCTGTCCTGGCCGCAACTTCTCGCGTCGGCCTTCACCGCTGGCAAAGCGCGCATCATGCTGACGTCCGATCCGGAGTCGCTCGACGCGTTGTTGCGCACGCTGGAAAAGAGCCGAGAGTTGCGCAAGCAGCGCGAGACGCTGAGTTCTGTGAGCCTCACCTGCTTCGGCGGCGTTTCTTCAGATCTGCCTGCCCGGGCGGTCGAGATATTGCGACGTCACGGGATCGTCGCCGACAAATATGTGTTCTCACCGCAATCGGTCAGCCTGTTTGTTCCGGTGGAGAGCCGCGAGGCTGCCGTCAAGGCCTTGCACGCGCTGATCTAGCAGGCTCATCGAGTCCGGCCGCCGACCGTCGCAAGAACGGCCGGCGCGAGATCTGTAGTGGATTCCACCAGTTGATCCGCGCCCGCAGTCTCGAGTTCATCTCGGGTCCCGTAACCCCAGAGCACGCCAAGACCGCGTATTCCAACCGCATGGGCGCCGGAGATGTCATAACGTCGGTCGCCGACCATCAGACTCTGGTCGGGCAGGAGATTGTGCTGCGACAGGACATGGGCGAGCAGTTCGGGCTTGTGATCCAGCGCTCCGCCCGGCACTGATCCGTGAATGCCATCGAAGTACGTCGCAAAGCCCAAATGGTGCAGAATGCGACTGGCGAACGTTTCGCGCTTCGACGTTGCAAGGTAGATCCGCAATCCGGCCTGCCGCATCTCCTCAAGGAAGCTGCCGATTCCCGGATAGGGCTCGCTGCCGAGGAAACCGGTCTCGCCGTAGTGTTGACGATACGCGGCCACCGCGTCGTCGACCCTGTCGTCCCCATACGCTTGCAGCAGCACCCGCATGATGTCGTCGATCGGCGGGCCGATGATGCTTCGGATGTCGAGTGCTTCGTCCGGCTCATGCCCAAGCGCACGCAGCGCCGCCAGGCAGCTCGCGAGAATGCCGGGCTGCGAGTCGATCAACGTGCCGTCGAGGTCAAGGAGAACGGAGCGGGGCGGGGTCATGGCCTTAACATAATGGCCAGAGGCCAGCCGGTACAGATCCGGTCGATCCCCGAGGCCGCTCCGCTCTGCTGCGTGCAAAGACAGGATAACCAGTCACGTTCACGCGAGCGCCGCCATCTCGGTTCTGAGATCGGTCTTGCCTTCAAATCCGATGCCCGGAAGATCCGGCAGCGTCACGTAGCCGTCGATCACCACAGTGCCGTCGGGAAAGCCGCCGTAGGGCTGAAACAGGTCCGGATAGCTCTCGTTGCCGCCGAGGCCGAGCCCGGCCGCGATCATCAGCGACATCTGATGGCCGCCATGGGGAATCACGCGCCGCCATGACCAGCCATGGGTCGCAAGCACATCCAGCGTCCGGCGGAATTCGACAAGACCGTAGGAGAGTGCGCAGTCGAACTGCAGGAAGTCCCGGTCGGGCCGCATGCCGCCGTAGCGCAGCAGGTTGCGTGCGTCCTGGTGGCTGAACAGGTTTTCGCCCGTCGCCATCGGCGCGGGATAGAATTCCGCGAGCGCCGCCTGCAGGGCGTAGTCGAGCGGGTCGCCGGCCTCCTCGTACCAGAACAATGGATATTGCATGAGCATCTTGGCGTAGGCGATCGCGGTTTCGAGATCGAAACGGCCGTTGGCGTCGACGGCGAGTTGGGCACGCGAGCCGATCTCCTGCAGCACCGCCTCGATGCGGCGGGAATCCTCGGTGAGGCTGGCGCCGCCGATCTTCATCTTCACGACCGTGTAGCCGCGTTGCACATAGCTCGCCATCTCCGCCCGCAGCATGTCGAGATCCTTGCCGGGGTAGTAGTAGCCGCCGGCGGCATAGACGAAGACCTTCGGATCGGCCGCGCGTCCCTCACGCTCGGCCAGCAGGCGAAACAGCGGCCGGTCCGCGATCTTGGCCACCGCATCCCAGATCGCCATGTCGATCGTGCCGACGGCGACGGAACGTTCGCCGTGACCGCCCGGCTTCTCGTTCGACATCAGCGTTGCCCAGCATTTTGCGGGATCGAGATTGTCACCGGTCGCATCCGCCAGTGACGCGGGCTCCGCCTCGAGCAGGCGGGAGCGGAAGCGTTCGCGGATCAGCCCGCCTTGGCCGTAGCGGCCGTTGGAATTGAAGCCGTAGCCGACGACGCGCTTGCCGTCGCGCTCCACGTTGGTGACGACCGCCACAAGGCTGGTCGTCATCTTCGAGAAATCGATATAGGCGTTGCGGATCGGCGAGGCGATCGGCTTGGTGATTTCGACGATGTCGAGAATACGAACGGTCATGGTCTCTTTGCTTGCTGGCGGCGGCGCTAAAGCGATGCGCCGCCGCAGATGGATATCTCTTGTCCGGTGATTGCGGCAGCGTCTTTGGACAACAAGAACGACACAAGTGCGGCAACCTCATCGGGTCTGATGCGGCGTCCGATCGGCGGCGTTTCCGGTGGCACGATAGCGCGATCCGGATCGGTCATCATCGCCGTTTCAGTTGCCGCCGGCGCGACGACGTTGACGGTGATGCCCCGTCCCACGACTTCCTTCGCCCATGCCCGCGCGAGTGCGGTCAGCGCGGCCTTCGCCGCGCCATACTGGCTCTTCGCGACCACGCCCTGGGCGGCCCGGCTGCCGATCAGGACGATACGGCCGCCGTCGCGAAGCCGAGGCGCAAGCTGATCGGCGAGCCCGATCGCGGCGTCCACATGAATTCGCCACAACAGGTCGCCTGCCTCATGATCGAGATCGCCCAGCCGTCCGCCGCGCATGACGCCCGCGGCGTGCACCAGCGCGTCAACGTGCCCGATCTTTGCGATCGCGTTCTGTCGGGCGGCGCGATCGCCGAGGTCGAGCTGGATCGGCGTGAACGCGGCGTTCGCAAGCGTCGGCGGCGCCCGATCGAGACCGGTGACGCGCCAGCCGCCCGCAAGCAGGCGCGTGGCGATTGCAGCGCCAATACCGGAGCTGGTCCCGGTCACCACGGCGGTTCGCATCGCCGTCAGCTCGGCTTGAAGTCGACGCTCTTCAGCAGCTCGCCGGCGCGCACGATTTCGCTGCGGATGAACGCCTTGCTGTCGTCGATGCTCTCGGCCACCGGTTCGATGAGCGTCTTACGCAGTTTGTCGGCAATCGCCGGATCGCGCATGGTGTCCTGCACCAGGCGGTTCACCTTTGTTGCAACGTCGGTCGGAATCCCTTTCGGCGCCCACACGCCGTACCACGAATTGAACTCGAAGCCGGGAAGGCCCGCCTCGGCCATGGTCGGAACGTCGGGGGCGAGGACAGACCGTTGTTTCGTTGCGATGCCCAGGGCGCGGACCTTGGTGGGGTCTTGAGCCGCCGGCAGAAGGGCGAAGCTTGGGTCGATCAAGAGTTGGATGGAGCCACCCATCAGGTCCGTCAATGCCGGCTGGGTGCCCCGATAGGGCACCATGTCGATCGGAACGCCGGTGCGCCGGATGAACTCGATCGTGGCGAGATGTCCGGCCGAACCCAGCGACGAGATGGCGAAATTCCATTTCTTCGGATCGGCTTTCGCCGAGGCCAGCATCTCGGCAAGCGTCTTTTCGGGTCGACTTGCGCTCATGACGCAGACGAGCGGCGCAACCGCAGTTCGTGCCAGCACCTCGAGATCGGTTTCCGGATTGAAGTCGGCGGACTTCAGAACGAGCGGCATGACGGCGGTGTTGAACGCGCTGGCGAGGAATGTGTAGCCGTCGGGCTCCGACTGGATCACCGCCTTCGTTCCGACAAGGCCGGCGCCGCCGACCCGGTTCTCGACGATCGACGTCACGCCATATTTGTCCTGAAGTCGTTCCGCCAGCAGACGTCCCAGCGCGTCATTGGCGGCGCCGGGCGGCCAGGGCACGATCACCTTGATCGTTCGTTCCTTCTGCGGCCACGCCGTCTGCGCCACCGCGGGGGATTTCAGGGCAGCCAAGGCCGCGGCGCCTGCCGCCGCCTTGATCAGATCGCGTCTCCTCATTGCGCTTCTCCCTTCGGCTATGATCTTTGTTGTTCGGTTATTCGGCTGCGGCGGCGGGCTTCAGTCCGGCGGCGGCAACGGCCGCTTCGATCTGGGCGAGCTCGGCCCGGTTCGGCGCTATTGTCGGCGGACGCATCGTTCCGTCCTTGAAGATGCCCGCCGCGACCATCGCCGCCTTCATGTTGGCATGGGCTTCGCCAGTCGGCTCGCCGCCGCCATAGACGGCGTCCTTCAAAGGATCGATGCGGGCCTGAAGCGCCACGGCGCGATGCAGGTCGCCGGCCTTGACCGCCTGAAGCAGCTCATGAATGAGACCCGGAATGAGCGATGCGAAACCGACGAGCGCGCCGTCGACGCCCTGAACCATCGACGCGAGCAGATACTCGTCGTGGCAGGTCAGCAGGGCCTTGTCAGGCGCCACGGCGCGGATCGCCTGCAGGTCGCGCTTGTATTTGTTCATCTCGCGCGTGCCGATCTTGAAGGCGCGGACCGATCGCAAATTCGCGAGTTCGGCGAGCAGCTCCGACGAGAATGACGCTTTGGTCCACGCCGGATAGACGTGCACGATCAGTGGAAGGCGAGTTGCTTCACCGATGGCATTGAAATAGGCGAGCACGTGATCAGCGCGAAAGCCGAAGCGCAGCCAATGGTGCGGCGGCATGATGTCGAGCGCCTGTGCGCCGGCCTCCTTGGCCCAGCCGGCCTGCTCGACGGCGTCGTCGATGCCTTCGCAGACGACTGACGATATCACCGGGCAGATGCCGTCTGCCGCTTTGGCGACGATGCGCGTCACCTCGGCGCGCTCGCGCGGCTTCAGCGAAAAGACTTCGCCGGTATGGCCGTTGGTCATCATGCCGACGACACCCGGCTGCACCGCGAGCCAGCGGCTGAATGCCGTCAGCTCTTTTTCGTCGATCGAATGATCGGCGCGAAACGGAACGGCCATGGCTGGTATCAGGCCGTGAAAGTTGGTCATGACGGGCATGGGCTGGTCCTTAACTGCGAGGAGATTGGCGTTTTATCGGCATGGTGCCGGCGCCTGCCGCCTGAACGGCACGCGACAGTTTCTTTGCGGCCGCAATCACCGGGCCACGACTTGACGTCTCGAATGTCTTGAGCGGCATGGCGAATGCGGGTGCGGCAACAGACAGTGCGGCGAGCGGAACGCCGTCGGCGTCCAGCACAGGCGCGGCGAGAACCCGTAAGCCCGTGACGTTTTCCTGGTCCGAGAGCGCGAAGCCTTTCTGTCGGACCTGCTGCAGACGCGCGAGCAGCGCATCCAGCGCCGTCAATGTCGTTGCCGTCAGCTTGCGGCGCGGCGCCGCATCGAGCGCGGCGACCTGCGCGTCGCGCGGCAGATAGGCCAGAATGATCTGTCCGACCGCGGTTGAATAGGCCGGCACGCGGCTGCCGATGCGGACATCGACGCCGAGGCGGGCGAGGCCGGCCTGCACCCGTTCGATATAGACCACCTCCGAGCCGTCCGGCACCGCGATCGATGCGGCCTCGATGGTCTCGTTGACGAGTTCGCGCAGCAGCGGCCGCGCCAGCTCCCGCAGGTCGGTCCGCGCAATCGCGCTGAAGCCGAGATCCAGACATTTCAGCGTCAGGCGGAAGCGCTTGGTCTCGGAAATCTTCTCGATGTAGCCGAGCTGGACGAGCGTGTTCAGGAAGCGAAACGCTGTCGCATTGTCGACGCCGGCAGCCCGCGCGACCTCTGCGAGGCCCATTTCTAGCCGCTCGGCAGTGAAGGCCTCCAGCACGCGGAAGCCTTTGGCGAGGGACTGCACTGAATTCTTCTCTGACGGCGCCGTGTCGCTCACGAAGATCACTCGCTGGGTAAGTTCGGATTGCGAACTTTTATTCGCAATAACCAGTGTGCAAGCGCAGACGCTTTGCGTCAAGGCACAAGGTGAGAGCTTCGGGAGCGCTGGCGCCAACCGTCATTGCGAGGCACAGCCGTTCGTAAGAACGGCGTCGCTTCACTCGCCTATGGCGACGAAGCAATCCAGCGCTGAGTCCGTATTTGGTTCAGCGCTGGATTGCTTCGCTTCTGCGCTCGCAATGACGAGTCACACGTTGCGCGGGATGATCCACGAGCCGCCGACGGCGAACACGTTCGGCAAGGCGAGATAGCTTGCCACGTTCGACTGATCGATGCCGCCTGTGGGGCAGAACTTCACGTCCGGCAAGACCGGGGCCACGGCTTTGAGGAAACTCGTGCCACCCGCCGGTTCAGCGGGAAAGAACTTCAGATGATCGAAACCGGCCTCGCTGAGAAGCATCGCTTCCGATGGCGTAGCAATGCCGGGCAACCACGCGTGCTGTCCGGAGCGCGCAGCATCGATCAGTCGCTGACTAGCTCCCGGCGACACCAGGAACTTCGATCCAGCGTTGCGGGCAGCATCCATCTGCTGCGGCGTCAGCACCGTGCCGGCACCGACGATCACGTCGGGCAGGGCGTCGACGATGGCGCGAATGCAGTCGAGCGCGCGGGGCGTTCTCAGCGTGACCTCGATCGCGCGTATGCCTGCGGTGGCGAGCGTCTGCGCGACGCGGACGGCCTGTTGCGGATCATCAAGCGTGGCCACAGGGATGATGGTTACGCCGGCAAAGATCGTTGAGAAGTTCATCGTCGGACAGTCCTGCTGCGGATGAAACGTCGCGCAATCATGCGCCTGACTCCAGTGCCTTCTTCACCTGGTCTGCGCGCGGGATCGGCGCGACGGCGCCGAAGCCGGTGGTCGAGATCGCCGCGGCGACGGCTGCATACCGGCCCGCGGTTGCAAGATCGTCGCCCAGGAGCAGCCGGGCGACGAAGGCGCCGCCGAATGTATCGCCCGCTCCGGTGGCATCCTGCGCTCTGACGGGGAAGGGCGCAATGTGATGCCGTTCCGTTGCGCTGGCGACGATCGCGCCCCTGTCGCCGAGCTTCAGCGCAACGATCCTGGCGCCGCGCGCGAGCGCGAAATCCACCAGTGCCTCCGCATCGTCAATTCCGGTCAGCGCGAGCATGTCGTCATATGACGGCAGGCATATATCGCAGAGGCTCATCATGTCGGTTGTGACCGCCCGCGCGCGATCCTTCGGCCAAAGCTTGAGCCTGAGGTTGGTATCGAAGGACACCATCCGCCCGGCTGCCTTGGCCGCTTCGACGGCGGTGTAACAGGCGTCACATGCGCTCGCGGAGATGGCGAGGCTGATGCCGGAGCAATGAACGACCCGCGCACTGGACACGTAGTTGCGGTCGATGTCGGACGGAGCAAGGCGGCTCGCCGCCGAGCCGGTCCGGTAGAAATGGAAGGCGTGTCCGCCGGCATCGTGGGTGACGAAGTACACAGCGGTCGGCGCCGTGGGATCGATCTTGACGGCGGCGGAATCGACACCTTCCGCGCGCCAGAGATCGAGAAACATCCGGCCATAGGCGTCGTCGCCGAGCGCTGTCAGATAACCGGTGCGCGCGCCCTGGCGGGCAGCCGCAATGATGAAGTTGGAGCTGTCGCCGCCAAAACCTTGCAGATAGTGCAGCCCGTCATCCTGACCCGTCTGATTGAACTCGATCATCGGTTCACCGATGGCGACGATGTCGAACGACATGGGTCTGGCTCCCGGTGCTATGCTGTCTCGAACGCGCAGGTCCTCTCGCGGCCGGCCGTCACCGCGGGCCGAACTTGAGATTGCTGATCGCGAGATGGACTTCCCGCACAAAGACAACAAGTGCTGCAATGAAGGCCAGCATGGCCGCGACGAACAGCAAGCCAATCGGCACGCCCAGGCGGATCTCGAAAAACGAGCTGGCGAACAGCCCGATGATGACGCTGCAAATCAGAAGCGCGCACAGCACGCAGAGCGTCATCGCTGCATAGATCAGCTTGCAGCGACGCTCCTGCAGCTTGAGCTCGGCATTCAGCCGGTCCCGCTCCAGATCGGTCGCGGCGTCGCGTCCTTCAACCAGGCGGGCACGGTCGACGGCGCGGCCGAGGCGGCCGCTCAGCACGCTCAGCATGGCGCCGACGCCGGTCAGCAGGAACACCGGCGCCACGGAGAGCTGAATGACGTGACCGATCTGAATGACGTGGCTTGCAGGATCCATCGCCGCGATCGCGCCGTCAGCGGGTGACGTTGGCGCTGCGCTCCGGCACGCCAAACTCGCGCCGGCAGGTTTCCGCAAGCACGGCGACGCCGTCGCGGATGGCCTCGAGCGAAGGGCTCGCGAAGCAGAGCCGCAGCCGGCTCCTGGCATGCGCGGCATCGACCGACCACTCAGGGCCGGGATTGATGGCGACGCCGTCGGCGAGAGCGGCTTGCCGCAGTTTCATCGTATCGACGTTGTCCGGCAGCTTCACCCAGAGGAAGATGCCGCCTTTCGGATCGTCGAACTCGGCGGCCGTACCGAATTGCTCCGCCAGCGCCTCCATCAGCGCCTCGCACTTCACGCGCAGGCCCTTCTTGAGGCTGCCGACATGGTCGTGGAAGTGCGCCGGGCAGAATTCGGCCAGCACCATCTGTTCCAGCGAGCCCGTGCCCGCGTCGGTCTTGATCGCCAGGATGCGCGACATCACGTTCCAGTTCGCGACGATGTAGCCGACGCGCAAGGCCGGTGCGATCGACTTCGAGAACGAGCCGATATAGATCACGCCGCCGCTCCGGCTCATCGCGTAGAGTGCCGGCGGGCGCCTGTCCTCCCAGACGAGGTCGGCGTAGCAATCGTCTTCGAAGATCGGCACGCCATAGTCTTCTGAGAGCCGCAGCAACTCGCGGCGGCGCGTCTCGCTCATGATGGTGGCGGTGGGGTTCTGCACGGTTGGGATCGTGTAGATGTATTTCGGCCGTACGCCGCGCTGCTTCAGCTCGGCGAGCACGTTGGCCACTGCATCGGTGCGCATGCCGTCGCGGTCCACCGGGATGCCGATCGGCGTGACGCCACGTCGCATCAGCCGGCTGATCGAACCCTCGTAGCAATCCTGCTCGATCAGCACCGTGTCGCCGGCTTCCGTGAGCACGCTGTTGACGAGATCGAGGCCCTGCAACGACCCGGACGTGATCAGGATGTCATCGGCGCTGCAGGTAATGCCCGCATCGCGCTTCAACTTTCCGACCAGGAACTGCCGCAAGGGCAGGTAGCCGAGCGGGCCGGTCAGGAGATTGTAGGTGGCGAGGTTTCGGCCCTCGCGCTGCAAGACGCTGGTCGCTGCCGCTAGCAAACGGTCGACCGGGACCTGGTCGGCATCGTTGTTGCCGCCGATGAAGTGATACTTCTGCAAGCCGCCCCACTTGGCCGCCGGCGGCGGCAGAGTGCGCGAAAACAAGGGGCCAAAGTCGAACGGAACAGCGGCGATGTCGGCCGCGCGTGGTGAAGCCGGGCTCATGTGTTCTCTTTCGTGATGTCAGCCTGGTGCGAACCATAGACGCAAAGCGGGCCTCGTGTAACGCTGCACTGCAGCTTGGCCACAACGACGCATGCAACGAAGTGCACGCACGGGCTTGCCGCGCCGAAGCCCGAATGGGCGAAAGGCGGGACTTGCGTGTCTTCGTGGCGCAATGGCATTACACCGGCCCGGAAGAAAAGGACCGCCGCATGCGAAGCATCGCCATTGCATTGATTGCCCTGCTGTGGGCAGGGGCAGCGCTTGCGCAGGGCGCGACCTATGACATTGCGGTCAAGGTCGATGCGACCAAGGCCTCGAAGAGCCCGTGGGATGGCGTGCCGGGACTCGGCGCCAGCCGAGCAAACATCAACGCTGCGCCGGACATCGCCATCTGCCTCGTGCGGGCCGAGGGCAGGCCGCAATGCCTCTGGCGCCCGCAAGGGCGGCGATTGCTGTCACAATGCCAGAACGCGACCAGCTGCACTTTCGAGCAGGTTTCGCTCCGGCCGGTACCGATCGGGCTTCTGTTCATCGACATCGACGCACGTCGGCACGACCTGATCGACATCGTGATCCTGTCCGGCAATGCGACGGCCGAGGGTGAAGCCGACGTCGAGCGCGCACTGCGCGCAGCCCTTGCGAAGCTGGTGCCGAACCTGTCGGAAAGCGCGAAGGAGCGGGGACTGGACAAGGCAAGAGTGCTGCCGCTGGATCAATGCAGCACGTCAGCGTGCAGGCTCACCCAGTCCGAGTTCAGGCTGACGCGCCGGGACTAGGTTCGAGCTCCGGCCGCTCAGGCTTTGTCGTCGCGGTGAGGTTCGCGCGGCGCAGCACGAAGGTGTGCGGGCTCGGCTCGGGACGCGGCTGCCGCGCCTCGGGCGCGGGGGACTGTTGCTGATGCACCAGCCACTTCGCGGCGTAGTCGCTGGTCAGCGCCTTGACGAACCGGCTCATCTCCTGTTCCAGCGCGCGAAGAATGAGTGCCCAGTCGCGCGGGCCGAGCTCGTCGGCTGCGTGCGCAATCCGCTTGGCCGTCAGGTGCGATGTCTGCCGGTGAATACGTGCGACAAGGGAATCCGGGACGAAGTCCTTGTTGATCTGGTAGCTTGCAACCGTGAACATGCGCGGATCGAAGTCGCATGCCGGCCGGTCCTTGTAGAACTCGATCAGGTTGCGTGCGTGCAGGAGGAAGGCTTCGACCAGCGCATTATGTTCGGCGGCAGGCTTGGACGCACGCGCGAGATCATAGGTCGCACGCAGCATGCTGATCTCGTAGGGAAGATGTTCGTTGAAGAACTCTTCCTTCAGATGAGGCGCTGGTTTCTTGTTCGTCGTCACTCGGCGCTCCGCGTTAGCTCCCGACTCAAAACCCCTTTCGCCATTATGCACTGCTCAGGCCAACGGCCAAGGCGATGATGGCGGGGCGGAAGCGGGCCGGCGCCGTCAAGACAGCGCCGGTTCACTCGGAAATCGTGCGGTCAGCGCCCCTTCACGGCGATCTTGTTGAACGGGACGTCCTTGTCGACCCGGATGTCTCCCGGCAGGCCGAGGACGCGCTCGGCAATGATGTTGCGGAGGATTTCGTCGGTGCCGCCGGCGATTCTGGCGGATGGCGACCGCAGCAGCATCGCCTGGAACTCGCCGGCCGCGTCGGCTGTGGCAGGATCGGAGACCACGCCCGCGGCGCCCTGCAACTCGAGCGCATAGGTGGCAATTTCCTGCAGTGTCGAGCCGGCGACCAGCTTGCCGATGGAGTTCTCCGGTCCCGGCCGTTCCCCCTTGGAGAGCGCCGACATGGTCCGGTAGCTGGTGTACTTCAGGCCGCTGGTTCGCACCGCCCAGGTGGCGAGCTTTGAACGGACGGCGCGGTCGTCGATCGCAGGTCCGTCCTCGAGCATCAGGTTGTTGCAGAATTCGAACACCTCGGGAAAGCCGGTCGCCACGCGCGCGCCGATCGACATCCGTTCGTTCATCAGCGTCGTCAGCGAGACGCTCCAGCCCTCGTTGACGTTGCCGAGCCGCTGGCTGTCGGGAATGCGGACATTGGTGAAGTAGACTTCGTTGAATTCCGACTCGCCGCTCGCCTGCTTGATCGGCTTCACCTCGACGCCCGGGCTTTTCATGTCGAGGAAGAACATGGTGAGTCCCTGATGCTTCGGCACGTTGGGATCCGTGCGGGTGATCAGCAGCCCGTAGTCAGAGTAGTGCGCCCCCGACGTCCAGATCTTCTGGCCGTTGATGACCCAGTCATCGCCATCGCGTTCGGCGCGGGTGCGCAGGCCTGCCAGATCGGAGCCGCCGGCGGGCTCGGAGAAGAGCTGGCACCAGATCTCCTCACCGGAGGCGAGCTTCGGCAGCCGCTCGCGCTTGTCCTTTTCGCTGCCGAAGGCCATGACCGTTGGCCCGCACATGCCCTGGCCGATGTTGAACGGCTGGCTCAGCTTGATGTAGTTGCCTTCCTCCTGCTGCCAGATCACCCGCTGGATCGGCGTCGCATCGCGGCCGCCATACTCGCGCGGCCATTGCATGCACGCCCAGCCGCCGTCGGCCTTCTTCTTCTGCCAGGCCTTCGCCGTTTTCAGGAAATCTGCGCCGCTCACCGCCTTGCGCGCGCCCGACTGCGAAAGCTGATCGGCAAGTTCCTTGGGCGCATTCTGATCGATCCAGGCGCGGACGGTGGCGCGGAATTCGGCTTCCTGCGGGGTGTCGTCGAAATTCATGGACCTGATCCTTCCTGTCGCGGTGAGCGCCCTGTTTCCGCCCCGTCCGATTGATCGAAAGGCCAGAAACACCACACCAACGTGGCCGGATCATAGCGGCCAAGATACCTTGCCGGAAGCTATTCCAGAGGGGTGCGTCAACCCTCTCGTGCATTGACGCATGTCCGCTTGGCGCTTGACGCGGAATCTCAGGACCATAAACGTTGTCTCGACATGCCGCCGCAGAACCTCGCGGCGGCCAAGACGAAGGGGAAGCCAAGTGCAATTGGACGACGACACCAGGATGATCCAGGAGACGGTCGCGAAGTTCGTGGACCGCGAGCTGATCCCGATCGAGAATGATGTTCTGAAAGCCAGATCGCATGGCGGCGAGGGGCCTGGTCCGAACGAAACGCAGAGCGAGCGCTTGCGGAAGGTTTCGCGCGAGCTTGGTCTGTGGGGTCTGGACGCGCCGGTCGAGCTCGGGGGCCAGGATCTGCCGGCGGTGACGATCGCGGCGGTCAAGGAGGAGATGGGGCGTTCCTGCGTGAACTTCACGCTGCCGCCGGATTCGCCGAACCTGCGCATGCTGGCTGCAGTCGGCACCGAGCCGCAGAAGCAGCGCTACCTAAAGCCGTACATCGAGGGGCGGATGACCTCGGCCATCGCGATCTCCGAGCCGGGTGCCGGCGGCGATCCGGCCGGCATGAAGACCCGCGCCGTCCTGCAAGGCGGGCAATGGGTCATCAACGGACGCAAGATCTGGATCTCCAACGCGAAGAATGCGGATTTCGTCATCGTCATGGCGCGGGTCGGCGAGGGCGAACGCCGCGGCGGCATCACCTCGTTCATCGTCGACAAGGGCACGCCCGGCTTCATCATCGAACGCGAGATCCCGATGGTGGGCGGCGCGCGGACTTACGAAATCGTTTTCGACGATTGCCGAATTCCCGAAGATTCAGTGCTCGGCGTCGTCGGGCAGGGCTACGCGCCGATGCAGCTACGGCTTTTGACGCGCCGTCTCGAGATGGGCTCGACATCGATCGGCATCGCCCGGCGCGCGCTCGAGATGATGTGCGAGCACGCCAAGCAGCGCGAGACATTCGGTGTCCGCCTTGCGGACCGTCAGGCGATCCAGTGGTGGATCGCCGACACTGCAACGCGCATCCATGCCTGCCGGCTGATGGTGCACGACGCGGCGGAAAAGACCGACCGCGGCGAAGACGTCCGTCACGAAGCGTCGATGATCAAGGTGTTCGCGACCGAGATGGCCTATGACGCGTGCGATCACGCGATGCAGACGCTCGGCGCGCTCGGCATGACGGTGGAGCTGCCGCTCAACGCGCTGTGGCAGAAGGCGCGCATCATGCGGATGTACGAAGGACCGAGCGAGGTGCATCGTCAGACGATCGCCCGCAGGGTGCTCGGACGCTGAAGGACAGATAATAAAGATTTCAACATCGCGATCTGGAGGACGCCATGACCGCTTCGACTGCGACTGCAGCTTCAAGTGCAACTTCAACTGCCACGCCGCTGCTGGAAAGCCGCGACGGGCGCATCGTCACGCTGACGCTGAACCGACCGGAGCGGCTGAATGCGCTGTCGGCGGAGATGAGCGACATGCTCTACGAGGCCGTCATCCGCACCGACAAGGATCCGGATGTCGGCGTCGTCATCGTCACCGGCGCCGGCCGCGGCTTCTGCGCGGGCGGCGACGTCAAGAACATGGCCGAGCGCAAGAACCCTAACCGCGAAGAGCGCCTCGAGCATCTCAAGCGCTCGCACCGCGTGCCGCTGGCGATGCGCAACAGCTCGAAAGTCTTCATCTCCGCGATCAACGGCCCCGCGACCGGCGCGGGGCTCGGCATCGCCACCGTCGGCGACATCCGTATCGCGGCGCGCAGCGCGCGCTTCGGCGCAGCATTCGCCAATGTCGGCCTCGCCGGCGACTGGGGCGTCTCATGGCTGCTGACGCGGACGATCGGTCCGTCGATGGCGCGGCAGATGCTGCTCTCGGCGGAACTGATCGATGCGGCCCGTGCGCTGCAGATCGGCCTCGTTCACAACGTGGTGGACGATGCCGCGCTGATGGACGAGGCGAAACGGATTGCCACGCGCTATGCCGAAGGACCCGGCATGTCGTTCAAGCTGATCAAGCAGAACCTGCTGCACGCGGAAGGCGCGACCTTCGCCGAGTCGCTCGACGTCGAGGCCGAGAACCAGGCCACCGCGATGATGACCGAGGATCACAAGGAAGCGGTCGCGGCCTTCCTCGGCAAGCGGAAGGGGAATTTCAAGGGCAGGTAGACCGGCCGATCGTCCGCTACGGTTGCTGCGAGTGCCCGCCGGTTCACGCCGGCGGGTTCAAGTCCACCCTCAATTGATGCGTCAATTGGGTGACAGTTCGAGCTTGCCGGTCAGTTCGGACCAGACGGGTCCTTCCTCGGTCACCCACCGCTTGAAATCGGCCCGGCCGATCGCCCGCTGCTCGGCGCCGGCGATCATGAACTTTTCCCACGTCGCCTCGTCGCGGCCGGCGTCGACCGCGAGTTTTGAAATCGTATCGATGATGGAATCCGGAAGGCCGGCCGGCGCCAGGATGCCGGTGACGCTCATCAGCGAAAGCCCCGGATCCGGCGCGCCCAGCTCGAGGAATGTCGGAACGCCAGGATATTTCGAGAGCCTGTTGCGGCCCTGGATTGCGAGGGCCGTCCCCTTGCCAAGCTGGATGACATTCATTCCCACCGCCCCGCTGGCGATGCCACCTTGCAGCGAGCCAGCGGCGACATCGGCCCACATCAGTCCGCTGCCGCGGTAATGCACCGCCGTGAACGGCGCCTTGTAAAATCTCTCCAACGCGGCAACGCCAACATGCGCCAGTGATCCGGCGCCATAGGTGCCGATGTTGGCTGGATTCTTGCGGGCGTATTCGACGAACTGGTCCATGGTTTTAACGCCGGTCGATACGTTGACGATAAGCGGCAGGCCTGCAACGGGCTGGGCGGCCACAGGCTCGAAGTCCTTGACGGGATCGTAAGGAAGATTCTTGTGAAGAATCTTCTGCGTCATCAACGCAGAGCCCACCATGTAAAGCAGCGTGTAGCCATCGGCGGGAGCGTTTTTCAATTCCGTGGCCGCAACGACGCCGTTGGCTCCGGGCCGGTTGTCGGCGATGACGGGTTGGTCCAGCTTCTTCGAGAGATACTCGACGAAGATGCGGGAGACCTGATCGGTGCCGCCTCCTGCCGCATCGCCGATAATCATCCGGATCGGCTTTGATGGACGCCAGCTTTGTGCAATCGCCGGCGCCGCAAGGAGCGACGCGCTTGCCGCACCAACACCTGAAACAAGGATATCACGACGCGTGAAACGCCCGGTCATCTGCGCAACCTCCACATTTATTGTTCTTGCGGAGATGAGCGTAACCGAAATCGCAAACGCAAGCCACTTCGACGAGCTCCTTCGTCGACATGGCTTGACTGTCATGTCGAGGGGCCGCTCGACCGAGTTGCGCGCGATTCAGAAAACAACCGAAGCAGATCGCGAATCTGACCGGCGGGCCGGTCAGAGCGCTCTCAGAGCTGTGGTTGGCGGGACCGTTCGGCCTCGCGCATCAGATCCAGCGGCCGCCACGGCTTGAGCATGAAGGCGGCGCCGGGCGGAAGCTGAGTCGACAGATCGCCTGACGCGACGACCACATGCACGTCCGGGTAGCGCTGCCGGGCAAGCCGAGCGAGTTCGAGGCCGCTCATGTCGCCGCCGAGGTGGACGTCGGCATAGATCAACGACAGATCGCCGCCCGCCTCCTTCAGCACGGCGGTCGCAGCCTCCGCGCTGTCGCAGGCGATTACCTTCATCTCGCATTCTTCGAGCAAGAACGTCACCATCGAACGCTGGATGTCGTCGTCTTCGACCACCAACGCAGTTGGTCTTATCGCTGTGATTGTCATGTGATGCCCTGCCATCGGCGCGACCATGCGCGCGTGGCATGCATAGAACCGAGGCGTGGCCGCTCGCGATATCGGAAAAGCTACCCTTTCAAAGGCAGGGAAAACCCGTATGTGGCACAATTGCCGATGCAAAGCATTTGAGACAAAGTGTTCGTCATTGCGAGCGGAGCGAAGCAATCCAGCCGCGCGAAGCGTGCAAAGAAAGCGCGGCATGTGCGTCTGACTCAGACTGGATTGCCGCGTCGCTGCGCTCCTCGCAATGACGAAGTGCTATTCGATCGACAGCTTCAGGCTCTTGATCAGTGGCGCCCACCGATCCGTTTCTGACTTGATGAAGCTGCCGAGCTCTGCCGGCGTCGAGTGAACGAGCTCGATCGCCGTCAATCGCTCGCCGAGATCGGGCGCCTTCACAATGCGCGCCATCTCGGCGTTGAGCTTGTCGATGATCGGCTGCGGCGTTCCGGCCGGCGCCAACAGGCCGTACCATTCGGTCGTCACCACGTCGAAGCCCTGCTCCTTGAAAGTCGGCACCTCGGGGATCGACGGATAGCGTTGGTCGGAGGAGACGGCGAGCGCCTTCAACACACCCGCCTTGTACTGCGGCAGCGCCTGAGCGACCGTGCCGAAGCTCATCGGCAGATGCCCGGCGATCAGGTCGTTCATCGCCGGCGTGCCGCCGCGATAGAGGATGTGGGTCATATCCACTTTGGCGTTGGTCTTGAACAGCTCCGCGGTGAGATGCGTCATCGTGCCGACGCCGGCGGAGGCGAAGTTGAGTTTCGTCTCCGTCTTCGCGTGAGCGACCAGCTCCTTGAGGTTGTTCGGCGGGAATTTCGGGTTCGCGTAGAGGACCACCGGCGCCTTGGCGAGCAGGGCGATCGGCGCGAAGTCCTTCTCCGTATCGAACGGCAGCTTGGTGCTGAGGCTCGGATTGGTGGTGTGGCTGCTCACCGCGATGATCAGCGTGTAGCCGTCCGGTGGCGCCTTTGCGAGCGCAGTGGTGCCGATGATGGTGCTGGCGCCGGCGCGGTTCTCGACCACGACCGGCTTGCCCCAGGCATCGTTCAGCTTCTGGGCGATGGTCCGCCCGAGCACGTCGACCGAGCCGCCCGGCGGGAACGGCACGATGATGGTGATCTGGCGTTCGGGGTAGCTTGCGGCCGATTGGGCGTGGCTGTCGCCGCTGGCCAGCACGGCCAGCGGGATGATGAATGCGGCCCAGATCAGCATCGTTCGCCTGCGCATTGTCATTCCCTCTATATCCCTTATCCCTTGTGCGCTTCATGCGCGGTGTTTTCCGTCATGGTATCGCCGCGCCCGCTTACTCAAGCTTGGCACCGGATTCCCGGATGATTGGCAGCCACCGTTCGCCTTCGGCCATGATGTAGGCGTGCGTGCGTTCCGGCGACATGCCGGGCGTTTCGACCGAGCCAAGTTCCTTGATGCGGTTCGAGACGGTCTCGGTCTTCATGATCGCGTCGATGTGCTCATAGAGAAACTGGACGATAGGCTTCGGCGTACCCTTCGGCGCCGACCACGGCGTCCAGCTTGTCGCAACCAGTTCGGGAAAGCCGACGTCGGTGGCGCTTGGCGTGTCGGGCATGGCCGGCACGCGCTTCTCTTGCCAGACCATCAGCGCGCGTCCCTGTCCGGCCTTCACGCGCTCGACCCAGGTGGAAACCGTGTCGATGGTGAAAGACACACGGCCGGCAAGCAGGTCGCTCACCACGCTGGCTGACCCCCGATACGGCACGTGTTGCGCGGAGGTGCCGAGCTTCTTCATCAGATAGAGTGCGGCGATGTGGGCGCTGGTGCCGACGCCCGCCGAGCCGAAGTCGTGCCGGTTCGGCTCCCGTTTCAGCAGCGCCTGAAATTCGCTTAAGTTGGCGGCAGGCAGATCCTTGTTGACGATGAGCACGAGAGGCGCACCACCGGTGATGGTGATGTGCTCGAGATCCGTCATCGGATTGACGGCCGGGTTCTGATGCAGCGCCAGATTGTAAACGTGGGTGCCGGGTGAGCCGGCGATCAGCGCGTATCCGTCGGCCGGTGACTGGGTGGTCGCAAGGATCGCCACCATGCCGCCACCGCCGGTTTTGCTTTCCACCAGCACGGGCTGTCCGACGCGTTCGCTCAGCATGTTCGAGATCAGCCGGACGATGATGTCGGTGTTGCCGCCCGGAGTGAACGGAATCAGCACCTTGATCGGCTTGTTGGGATAGTTCGTCCCGGGAGCGGTTGCGTGCTGCGCCAGTGCTGGGAGAGAAACGGTGCTCGCAGCGACGAACGCAGCGCCGGCGCGCAGAACGTCGCGGCGGCGCACGGCCCTGACAGGGAGGTCCCGGTTTCGCAGGTCGCGATCGAAAGAACGATCCGTCATCAGCGTCCCCCGCGTTCGTGGTGTCGGCTGCGCGTGCCGCTCATTCCGCCTTGATGCCCGAAGCCTTGATCACCCGGTCCCAGCGCTCGATGTCCTGTTCCAGGAACGCGCGAAACTCGGAGGAACTGCTGCCGACGACATTGCCGCCGAGCTTTTTGATGCGCTCCATCGTCTCAGGTTTCCGCAACGACTGCTGCAATGCCCCGGTGAGCTTCTGCACGATGGGCGCAGGCGTCTTCGCCGGCGCAAACATGCCGATCCACGGCGCGGTGTCCTCGAAGCCGCTCAGCCCTGCTTCCGCCATCGTTGGCACATTCGGAAAATCCGCCTGCCGCTGCTTTGTGCCGCTTGCGAGAACCTTCAGCTTGTTGTCGGCGACGTAGTCGGCGATGCCGATCATCGGATAGAACATGAACGAGATGCGGCCGGCGAGCACTTCGGTCAGCGCCGGCGCGTTGCCGCGGAACGGCACATGGCCCATCTTCACGTCGGCCGCGCGCGCGAGCATCGCCGCCGCAAGATGCGCCGAGCCGCCGTTGCCCGCGGAGCCATACAGCAACTCGCCGGGCTTCTGCTTGGCGGCCGCGATCAGCTCCTGCAGCGTGTTGTACGACGAACCGGCGGCGGTCACGATCACCAGCGGCGTCACCGCAGCGTTGCCGATCGGAACGAAGTCGTTCAACGGATGGTACTTCACGTTCGGCACGATCAGGAAGTTCACGACGTGCGACAGCGAGGTGCACAGCAGCGTGTACCCGTCCGCGTCCGCGCGAGCCACGGCTTCGGTCGCTACCTGCGCATTGGCGCCCGTGCGGTTCTCGACGACGACCGACTGACCGAGCGTGGCGGACATGTCCTGGGCGACAATGCGGCCGATCACGTCGGTCGGGCCGCCGGCCGCAAAGCCGATGATCAGCCGGATCGGCCGATCAGGATAATTGGATTGTGCGGTGGCGCGGTCCGGGATGCCCGACGCGAGCAAGGCCGCACCCGAGGCCAGCATCTGGCGGCGTGAGATCATCGCTCCTCCCCAGGGGCTCGGCGGCCCGCACGTTCTATAATATTTATTTTTCAACCAGCTTATGGAACGTCTTCCGCGTGTCAAGGCGATGGTCGGTCAGGCGCTGTTTCGAGCCGGAAAAAGCCGCAAGGCGCCTTGACGGCAAGGTGGCTGACGTCTCATGATATGGTAGGAAGAACCAGAATATAGAACGTCGGCAAAACGACAATGGACCCGAGGATGACGCATAAATTGAACACGACAGAAATCGCTGTCGCGGGCGCGAAGATCAAGGTTCTGGAAGGCGGGCAGGGGCCGGATCTGCTCTTCCTGCACGGCGCCGAAGGTCCCGACACATACTCGTCGGTCTACCTCGAAGAGCTTGCGAAGAACTTCCGTGTGATCGCGCCATGGCATCCGGGTTTCGGCCATTCGGAGCGGCCGAAGAGCTTCACGAAGGTCGACGACCTCGCCTACTTCTACCTGGACCTCGCCGACCACTACGGTCTCAAAGACGCTGTGCTTGCGGGGGCGTCGTTCGGCGGCTGGATTGCACTGGAAACGGCGGTGCGGTCGGCCGCGCGTTTCTCGCAGCTCGTGCTATCGGCGCCGTTCGGCTTCAAGGCGGGCGGGCGCGAGACGCGCGACATCTTCGACCTCTATCTCGTCGGACCCGCCGAATGGCCGGAGTATTTCCTGGCCGACAAATCGCTGCTGCCTGACTATCCCAAACGTTCGGCGGACGAGTTGATGGGAATTGCGCGCAGCCGCGAGGCCATGACGCTCTACGGCTGGCAGCCCTACATGCACAATCCGGTGCTCGGGCGATGGCTGCACCGGATCAAGCTGCCGACGCTGTTCGTCTGGGGCGACAAGGATCGGATGGTCAGTCCGGACTATGGGCGCGCCTACGCGGCGCGCATTCCGGGCAGCCGGTTCGAGCTCATCACCGGCGCCGGGCATCTCGCTCATGTCGAGCAGCCGGCGAAGTTCCGCGATCTCGTTCTGGACTTTGTCGGCAACAAGAAAAGCGCCGCAGCCTGAGCTTTCGGCTGTCACGGAGGATTCGATGAAGATCTGGCATTTTTCCGAACAGGCCTATCCCGACGCATGGACCAAGGATCCGGTGTCGCTGCGGGTGACGCTGCCGAACAAGCATTTCGATCCCGTCGAAGGCGGCAAGCTCCTGAACCGCTATCTGGACGAGTGGGCGTATTGCGACGAGATCGGCACCAACATCATGGTCAACGAGCACCACAGCACGGCGACGTGCCTGAGCTCGTCATGCACGCTGCAGCTTGCGATCCTTGCCCGCGAAACCAAGAAGGTGCGGCTCCTGTGTCTCGGCGTGCCGCTCGCGAACCGGACTGATCCGGTGCGGGTCGCGGAGGAACTCGCCTATATCGACTGCATCTCCGGTGGCCGGCTCGAAATGGGGTTCGTGCGCGGAATCCAGTACGAAATCTCCGCCGTCAACTCGAACCCGGTCAACATGAGCGAACGCCTGTGGGAGGCGCATGACCTGATCATCAAGGCGATGACGACCCATGACGGCCCGTTCAACTGGGAGGGGGAGCATTATCACCACCGTCAGGTCAACATCTGGCCGCGGCCCATTCAGCAGCCGCACCCGCCGGTGTGGTCGAGCACGGGCAGTCTTTCGAGCGTCGACAAGATCGCCGAGAAGAATGCCACCGTGACCGCGATGAACAGCGGCTTGCGCGCGAAGGGACTGTTCGCGCGGTACCGTCAGCGCCTGGCCGAATTCGGCCGTCCGCGGCCGGGCCTCGACAAATTCGCTTACATGAGCCTTGTCTCCGTCGCCGACACACAGGCGGAAGCATTCAAGCGCCTCGACAAGATCCGCGGCTATCTGCGGACGACGACAATCGTCGGCAAGGGTCTCGCCAATCCGCCGGGCTATGCGGCGGCTGGCATCAACGCGGATCTGCTCGCCAATCCGCAAAAGGGCGAGCTAGGCATCATCGATCGCGATTCCAAGCCGGTGAACCTGCGCACGGCGCCGCACGAGGCCCTGATCGACGCGGGCGCGGCGTTCGCCGGCACGCCGGATCAGGTGATCAAGCAGATCAAGCGTTTCCACAACGATATCGGCGGCATCGGCAACTTCATCATGATGGGGCAGGGCGGCGACCTCACCCACAAGGAGACGCTCGACAATCTCGGCCTGTTCGCGCGCGAAGTGACGCCAGCGCTGCAGGACCTCAAGGAGCCGGAAGACGCGGCATCCGAGGCGCACGAACGTGTCCGCGAGCGCGCCGCGAGCTGATAACACTGATCCCCTTCGGGGATGCCGAAGATGCTGCGTCGACGGTCTTGATGGCGCGTTCGGGTAACGGCATGGATCTCGCATGCACGTGCGGTCCCGTACCCGAAAAGCGGCTTTGCACCCGATCAAATATGGGAGATGCTGATCCGGCGAGCCGGGCGCGGCCACCAATAGCGCGTTGCAACGCGGCGAAGTGGTCGAGGACGTGACAAGAATATCAACGGCGCCATAAGCATCGGCAGGCCGACGCCCACGGGAGGACCGCAATCGTGCGAACTTTCGTCCCGCAATGGTGCAGGAGACGGATCATCGTCCCTGCCGCAATCTTGTTCGTAGCCGTGTTCGCATGTGCCGCCCATGCGGCCGAGCCCGTCTACGAGGCGCCGGCCGATCTGCTGGCCGCGGCGAAGAAGGAAGGCAAGATCGTCCTTTACGCGGCCAACTTTCTCGACACTGAGCAGGCCGTCGCCAAGCGCTTTTCCGAGCGCTTTCCCGGCATCGCGATCGAGATCGTGCGCGCGCCGACCGGCCAGTTGATCACACGCATCAAGACCGAGGCGGCGGCCAACCGCATGATTGCCGACGTCATCGACATCTCCGACCGTGTACAGGCGCGGGCCATGATCGAGTTGTTCGCGCCTTATGCGCCGCCGAACGCAGCCGACTATCCCGAGGTGGCGCGCACGGCCGACCGCCTCTGGCCACGGTCCGGCAACGCCTGGACGATCACGTACAACTCCGAACTCGTGAAAGACCCGCCGAAGTCGTGGGCCGACCTGGTGAAGCCGGAATTCGGCAAGCTGCGCCTGGGGCAGACCGTGATCGCGTCCGGTGGCGCACCTTTCAACCGCGCGATGTTCGAACGCAAAATGTTGGGCGAAGACTACTGGACAAAGCAGGCGGCGCTCAAGCCGCTGCTGTTTCCGAGCCAGGCCCCGATGGTCGATGCCATGATCCGCGGCGAGATCGCGATTGCGCCGCTGGTGACCAACCTTGCCATTCCACTGGCCGCTCAAGGCGCGCCGCTCAAATGGTTCTTTGCTCCTGAGGGCGTTCCCGTCACGGTGTTCAGCGCCGGCATTGCCAAGGGCGCGAGCCATCCGAATGCCGCCAGGCTGTTCCTCGACTGGGCGCTGTCGCGCGAAGGTCAGGCACTGATGGTCGAACTCGGCTCGTTCTCCTCCATGGCGCATGCGCCGATGCCACCCGGCGTCGACGCCAGGGCCATCAAGCCCTGGTATCCCGACGACGCCGAGATCGAGAAGATATTCAAGTCCTGGACCGACGACTGGAACAAGGCCTACAACTACCGCCAATAACGCCGGCGTCGTAGCGCCTCTGACTCTCCTCATCGACTCCGTCGCAATGCTGCCGTGCGCGATCGCCGGCATCAACGGGAAGACGGCTGCTCTATCATTTGCCCGCAACCGAGGAGGCGCCCATGCTCACCGTCACACGCGATATGGTTCTGCCCACCACCATCACCGGATCCTACCCGCGGCCGCTTTGGTTCGACCGCAGCCTGGAGGGCCGAGCGTTCAAGTCTGCGCTCGGCGATTCCCTCTTTCGCGAACAGTACCTTGATGCGGTCGCCAGCATCATCGCCGAGCAGACAGCAGCAGGGCTCGATATCGTAACAGACGGCGACAGCCGTTTTGATCTCACCGTGGGCGGCAAGTCCTGGTTTTTCTATCCAATCGAACGTCTCGGCGGCGTCTGCGGTCACCGCGACACCTCGCGGGGGTGGATGTCGAGACACGGGCTGCGCCCAGGCAAAATTTTGTGGGAGGTGCAGGAGGCCTACCAGCCCGGTGTCGTGTGTGAAAAGCTCACGCGTGGTCCGCTCGAATACGCCGCGCTTTGGCAAGTCGCGCAACGCATGACTGACCGGCCGGTGAAGTTCGGCACCATCTGCGCTCCCGCCATCGCCGGGATGCTGTGGAACGAGTTCTATGCTGACGACAAGGCGATGATCCTCGACCTCTGCGATATCATGAACGCTGAGCTCCGCGATGTGGCCGCCGCCGGCTGTCCATTGATTCAGGTGGAAGAACCGCCGCATCATATGCGCGCTCAACAAGCGGAGTGCACGGACGCCGATCTGGAGTTCCTCACCGAGGCATTCAATCGCCAGCTCGTCGGCGTCAATGCCGAAATCTGGGTGCATACCTGCTGGGGCAATCCGAACCAGCAGCGCGTCCATTGGAAGGTGCCGAGCTACGAGCGCGCCCTGCCGCATCTGTTGCAGCTCAACTGCGATGTGCTGACGATCGAATGCGCGAGTTCAGACGGGCAGGACCTGCATCTCTTCAAGCACATCAAGACCGACAAGAAGATCGCCATCGGTGTGGTCAACCATTGCGACACGGTGGTCGAACCGGCCGAGCACGTCGCGGCGCTGATCCGCAAGGCGCTCGAATACATCCCCAAGGAACAGCTCGTCATCAGCACCGATTGCGGCTTTGGCCGCGAGGGCCTGTCGCGGCGGATCGCATTCTACAAATGCGTCGCGCTGGTTGAGGGCACGAACATCGTTCGCCGGGAGCTCGGCTTGCCGCAAGCGCATGTGCGCGCCGCCGACCCGAAGCTGTGGTTCGCGGGCCGGGAGCTCGCGCAGTGAAGTCCGCAGTTGGTGCACGAGGATATTGCCACTGACGTGTTCGACGATTGCTACTGCAGGCAGCGCTGTCGACGCCGGGTGTCGCTTCGCTGCGATCAGTTGCGCGCCGGCCCGCGGGGAAGCCGGATCTCGTCCGGCGGCAGGTGGTCGTAGGGATTGCGGAAGCGCTCCGGCTCAAGCTGGATGACGCCCTCGATTCGCCTGGCCGCCGCGACGACGGTGGCGAGGACTTTCGGCCGGTTCGACTTCACGGCGAGCGATCCGCCCTGGACGGCGATCGACGCCAGCGCCTCGCCTTCGATACTGCGGATCGGCACGGCAAGCTGGCCGCCCGCTTCGGCATCGGACAGCGACAGGGCGTAACCCTGGGCACGGATTTCGGCGAGCCTCCTGCGGATCGCCGCCGGCTTGCCAAGCTTGTGCTTCTGGACCCAGGCGAGGTAACGCTCGAGCCTAGCCTTGGGCAGGAACGCGAGCAGGGCCAGGCCCGAAGCGCTGTTGTGAAGCTCGACGCTGCTGCCGACGGGTGCGCGATCGGCGACCTCATTGAGGCCGAGCACCGTCGCGACCGTCAGCGCGTACCAGCCGAGCGGGACGCACAGGGTGGTCGTTTCCTGACTGGCCCCGGCGACATAGCGCAGATAGTGCAGCGATACGCCACGGACCGCGAACCGCGCCAGCAGCGCCTTGGTCAGCTGCTTGGTTGCGCTCGCAAGCACATAGCGTGACCACATCGGATGCTGCGCGATGTATCCGCTTTGCTCGAGCGTGTGGATGCCGCGGTGCGTCGTCGTGATCGGCAGTTTCAGCCGGTTGGCGATCTCGATCGCGCTCGGCGGCTCGGGCGCCGTCGCCACGAGCTCGAGAATGTCGAAGATCCAGTGTGACGACTCGTTACGGGTTGCTGCAGCCATCTTGATAACGCCCGGGCTGTGGAGCATGTTGAGCTGGTGACGCCATAGCCGCTAACACTGGTATATTGCGTATCGTCATTATAGCAACGGTGAACACGTGAGCGCGGCGCGGAAGCAGAGGGTTGTCCAAGCCAAGGCAAAGCCCACCGACGACGCCGAGATTGCGGTCCGTCAGAGAATGATCGATTCGGCGGTTGCCTTGTTCTCGGACAAAGGCGTGGACAACGTATCGGTGCGGGAATTGACAAGCCACGCTCAAGTGAACGTCGCGGCGATCAACTACCACTTCGGCAGCAAGGAGCAGCTTGCAGAGCTCGTGTTCGAGCAACTGACGGCGCGCATCAGCAAGAGCCGGGCAGACGAGTTGGAGCGTGTGCTGGCCGCTGCCAAGGCGCGAGCATCCCGCCCCGAACTGGAAAGTATCGTGCGGGCATTCATCAGGCCGTATGTCGACCTGTCGATGCGAACGGAGGGCGCGCTCCTGGCGCAGTTCATCCTGCAGCATCGCCTTCGACCCAGCGCGATGACGGCGCGCCTCATCGGGAAGTATTTTGATCCGTTGGCCCGCGCGTTCATCGACGCCATGGCCCAAGCTTGCCCAGCTGTTCCGCGCACGGAATTCTACTGGCGCTATACGTTCATGGTCAGCACTGTCGTCCTGACCGTCAGCGACACGACGAGAATAAATCGGCTGGTTCGCCTTTCTGACGGAAAAGCAGATCCCTCCGACACAACCGCTCTGGAAGGAGCGCTGACGCGATTTCTGCTGGGCGCGCTCAGCGCGCCGAAGGCTTAAGCTGATTGAAGCGCTGCGTTCGGACTGCCCCGTCCGGAACCTGACCCTAAGCCAAACGGCGCCCGGTCAATCGCTCCGCGTTGCTGTGGCAGATCTGTTGGACCTCCGCAGTCGTCAAGCCCGGGACCTCGGCGAGAAATCCGTGGATGTCGTACATGCCCATGTCATACGGATAGTCCGATCCAACAACGATCTGGCTCAAGCCGACGACGTCGATGAGATGACGTAACCCGAGCGGCTCGTAGACGATAGAATCGAACCACATGCGCTTCAGATAGGCGAGGGGTCGTTCGCTCGTCGTTCGAGCGTCCGGCCGTACGCACCACGCATGCTGAGAGCGACCAACATAGCTCGGCAGGTAGCCGCCACCATGAGCAGCCAGTATTCGCAGGCCTTGGTGACGGTCCAGCACGCCGGCGAAGATAAGCCTTGAGAGCGCGATGGTCGTTTCCAGCGGCTGACCAACGACGTTGGTGAGGTATTGTGAATCAAGTCGTGGCCACACAGAGCTTCCCAGAGGGTGGATGAACACGACGCATTCGAGCTCGCTCGCCGCGGCCCAGAATTCCTCAAAAGCGGGATCGGCGAGCTCCAGGCCCTGCACCGCCGATGAGACCTCGACACCCAGCAGGCCATGATCCCGTACGGCTCGCCGGAGCTGCGCCACGGCCAGTTTTGGGTGTTGCAGTGCGACGTTTCCGAGAGCCAGAAAGCGTCCCGGATGCTGCCGACATAGCTGACCAAGATTGCAGTTCTGGCGCTCGACGATGTCTTCTGCAAGCGGAGGTTCTGCCCAATAATAGTATTGGGTCGGGGCGGGACTGAGGACCTGCATGGCTACGCCCATCTCATCCATATCGGCCAGTCGTCGCTCCACGCGCGTGAGCGGTTCGGCAACGCGAGGCGCCAGGACTTTTGCGTTATATGCAGCGGATTCTGCACCGAGCGTCTGGGCGGCTTCATTCCTTTCCCGGGCCCGGCCCGGATGGTCTGCGAGCAGTTGCTCGACGGTCAGGTCTAGGACGTGTGCGTGAAGATCGACGGTGAACGTCTTGACGTGCGCTGCGGTCGGCGGCGCAGACGAGCGTTTGGACCCGCAACCGCAACTGCAGAAATCGATGAGCGGCATGGCCGGACCTTCGTTCAGTTACCAAGATTGAGATTCTTGACCCTTACCAACGTCGCCCACATCTCGGCCTCATCTTTCAGTCGCTTGATGATGGCATCGGGGGCGATGATTAGCGGATCGTATCCCATATCCTGGAGTTTTTCCCGCACCTCCGGTCGCTCGGCTGCCTTCTGCATCTCCGCCTGCAGTCTCCTGAGCACCGGCGCGGGCGTGCCCGCGCGCGCCCAGATGCTATGCCACCCAAAGATCGCAGTGCCACCTGTGATCTCCGGCAATGTAGGGACGTCCGGCAGCGACCGGTGGCGCTTCGATCCCGTATAGGCGATTGCTTTGATATGCTTTGACTGGATGAGAGGGAGCGCAGTGCCGACAGGCTCGGCGAGCATCGCGATCTGGCCTCCGATCAGGTCCTGCAGCACGCCGGTCCTGTATGGGACGTGGATCAGGTCCAGGCCATGACCCTGAGCGATCTGCTCAATGGCAAGATGCGGCAGGCTGCCGGCGCCATAGGATCCATAGCTTATCGCTCCCGGGCGCGACCGCACTTGTGCAATGAGCTCACTCATGTTGGTCGCGGGAAATGCGTTGTTGGCGACGACCACGAGTCCCTGTTCAATGGTGGTGCCGACCGGCTCGAACGCGTCGAGGGGCTTTCTCACAAAAGACGGGCTTGCTTCCTCCTTGCCGTAGATCAGGGGATTGACCGTGAACACGTTGTTCACGGCGTAGAAGAGCGTGTAACCATCCGCAGGTGCCTGAACGACCGCAGTCATGGCGATGATCGAACCGACGCCAGTCTTGTTTTCCACGACGACCGGAACGGAAAGCGAAGTGCTGAGCGCCGATGCAAACATGCGCCCGATCAGATCGGGCGGTGTCCCCGGAGCACCCGAAAGAACCAGCTTGATCGGTCTCGAAGGCCAGGAGGCGGGCTGAGCGTGAGCCGGAAGGCACAGAAGGCTCAGGCAAAGAACGATCATGGAAACGTACGGTGCCATACTCTGTCGCCTAAAACGTATGATTAAAACAGTTGTTTTAATTCTCCTACCTGACTTGTCACGGTCGATCAAGCGTTGCTCGCGTCGGAAGTGCGAACCCGGCGACGACGATGGGGCAGGCGCCATGGCGATCGGTTTGGATGCGCGCACATCCCGAAATGCTTGCCGATGGCCCGCATTGACAACGCGCTCGCGTGTTTGATTAAATGAAATCAAGAACCAAAATATAGAAAGTTGGCCGACCGGTTCCGGTAGGTCGGGGATCGCGGACGCGAGGTGGAGCATGCTGAGTTGGCGCCAGCTGACCCATGTCTTGGTGCTTGGCTTCTTGGTGCTTGGTTTGGCCGTGGTCTCCATGGCTTCCGCCGCGTGGGCCGATCAATATCCGTCCAGGCAGGTCACGATCGTCGTGCCGTATCCGGCGGGTGTGCCGTTTGACCTCTTGGCGCGCGCACTTGCCGAGCGCATACGTCCGAAACTGGGCGCACCGGTCATCGTCGAGAATCGTCCAGGAGGGAACGGGATCGTTGCGACGCAAAGCGCGCTTCAAGCCAAGGCGGACGGACACACCCTTTTGCTGGGCTCCTCGGCGTTCACGTCCATCCCGTTGCTGATGGACAAGCCGGGCTATGCGACGACAGATTTCGTGGCGGTCGCGCCGCTGGGCATGGCGTCGTACATGCTGTTCGTCGGTGGCAACGTTCCCGCAGGCGATATTCCCTCGCTCATTTCGTACATGAAGGCGAATGCCGGCAAGATCAATATGGGTGTTCTGGCTGCGGGCGGGACCGTGCAGCTCCTCGCCAGGCGGTTTGCCGCCGTTGCCGGCGTCGAACTGACGGAAATTCGCTATCGGGGATCCACGGACATGGCCGCAGCGATGGTGACGGGCGACATCCAGATGATGTTTTCCGCCTACAATTCGGCGAGGCCGTTCCTGGAGAGCGGCAAGATCAAGGCTGTCGCGGTCGGTACGGACGATCGTTCGAGCCTTCTGCCAGATCTGCCGACGTTCAAGGAGAAGGGATTTCCGACGGTGACCGGCTCGGGCTGGCTGGCCCTGTATGTCAGGGCGGAGACGCCGCCTGAGATCGTGTCGAAGATCAAGAGCGCTGTCGCCGAAGTGATCAAGGATCCTGCGTATCGCGAGGCGTTGCGAGCAGGCGGCATGGATCCCTGGCCGATGCCGCTCGAGAACCTGCAAGCCTATATCGATGAAGACACCAGGGCCTGGGATCGCGACATCAAGGAGCTCAAGCTGAAGCTCCAGTAGGCCGCTTGCCGCGGCCAGCATCTCGCTAGACCGTCTGTTGCGAGATGAAGATGGGGCTTGCGTCGAGCAGCGACGCCTCCCGATTGAGTTCTGCCATCACGTCGGCAAGCTGCGGGATCAGCGCATACATCTTGTCTTTGGTGAAGCGTTCCTTCGGCCCGCCGATGGTGATGGCGCCGTGCGGTCGGCCGAACTCGTCGAGCACCGGGAATGACACGAAGTTCGATCCGACAACGCGGTCCTCATAGCCGATGGCATATCCCTTGCGGCGAACCAGCCGCACTTCTGCGCGCAGCTTGTCCGGATCGGTGATGGTCGTCGGCGTGATCCGCCTGAGCGGCGTCGCAAGGCGGATGTATTCCTCGATCTCGTCGTCATGCAGGAACGACAGGATTGCGCGCGAGCCGGGGCTCGCATGCAGCGGGACTGGCACCCAGTTGACGCGAAGGAAGCGTCTGCCCGTTTGGTCGACGCCATCGATGGTCACGAGGTTGGATCCCATCGGCACCGAGAACACGACGCTCTCGCCGCTGATCTCCTGCAGGATGTGCATGTACTTCACGCACAGCGCCCGGATGTCGGTCTCCTCGCTGCCCGCGTCCATGAACATGAGGACACGGTAGCCGAGCTCGTACCGCTTGCCGGTGGCGTCGCGAACGACGAAGCCTTCGTCGAGCAACGTGCCGAGCGCCCGGAACGCCATGTTCTTGGTGATGCCGAGCTTTGCCGCGAACTCGCTGACGCCGAACGACTGCTGCTCGCTGGTGAACGAGTAGAGCGCTTTCAGGATCAGCACCGAGGACTTGTTGACGGGCGGCCCGGAGGCGGCAGCGCGAGGTTTCGCCTTTCGGGCCGGGCCTGCGCGCCTGGACTGGGCTTTCTTCGTGCTCATGCGAACGGTGACACGGCCGATGCGAACAAGGAGGTCGCAACGAACTCTGAGCGCTCCCTCTCCCTGGTCGAAGTCGGATGTTTCCGACTTCGACCACTTGATAGTGCCGAACTCGGGTAAACCCGAGTTCGGGTGGGGAGAGGGGCGGGGTGAGGGGCAGTGAATCCGTCGTGTCGCACAGCTGATCGTCGAGAGTGCTTTCTTTTGCGGCGTGTCGAGTCCGGGCCTTCGCACCACAGCGGCCCGAACCCCCTCACCCTAACCCTCTCCCCGACGGGGAGAGGGGACGCCGCCGAATGCATGGCTCGCCTCATCTGCGATGGACTTGGATGCAACGAGTGCTCGAAGCCTGGATTCCATAGCAGCGATGACAACCGGCATGCAAATCGAAGCTGCTCAGGCGGCCCGGCGGCGGGCGCGGCGCTTCGGGGCCTGCGCGGCGGATCGGCGCGAGGTGCCGCGCGCCCGGCGGGCCGTCGGCCGCCGTCCGAGGCTTTGCTTGAGCGCCTGCATCAGGTCGGCGGGTTGCTCCTCCGCCTCCTCGCGATCGGGCACCTCGATGGTCTTGCCGGCGGCCTTGCGGCGGACAAGCTTCTTCAGTGCCATTTCGTACTTGTCCTTGAACTTGCGCGGATCGAACTTCGCAGCCTTGGTGTCGAGGATATGGGCGGCGAGGTTGACCATCTCCTTGGAGACGCGTGGGCTCGGAATATCCCGGAAGTAGTCCGCTTCATCGCGAAGCTCGTACGGGTATCTCAGCGTGGTGCCGAGCAGGCCCTTGCCGAGCGGCTTCAACGCCATCACGTGCTCGCGGTTCGTGAGGACGATGCGGCCGAGCGCCACCTTGCCCTTGCGCTTCATGGCATCGCGAATGACGGCGAAGGCGTCGGCGCCGGACTTGCCGTTCGGCGCGATGTAGTAGGGGCGGTCGAGATAGCGCTCGTCGATCTCGTCCTGCGGCACGAAATCGTCGATCTCGATCGTGTGGGTGCTTTCGACCTCGACGGCTTCGAGCTCCTCTTCCTCGATCTCGACGTAGCGTCCTTTGGAAACCTCATAGCCGCGGCCCTTGTTCTCCTTGTTCACCACGCGGCCGGTTTCGGAATCGACCATCTGCTGCCGCAGCCGATTGCCGGTCCGCTTGTTGATCTGATGAAAGTGCGTTTTCTCGGCTGCGGTGGATGCCGGATAAAGCGCGATCGGACAGGTGACGAGCGACAGCTTCAGAAAGCCCTTCCAGTATGCGCGCGGCATCTCGCTGCTCCGTTTTCATCGGTCACCGATTTCATGAGAAACCGGCCATCAGGCACGAGTTTTCAACGGCAGCAGACACGTATCGTTCCGTGCGGTAGGGGGCGTCGGCTCAGAGGCGAAAAAGCCCCAGGCCGGTGATGATCTCCTCCTTCGTTTGTTCGGTGATAGCCCGGCCGCGCTTTGCGCCTGTTCGCAGCATGTCCATGATGGCGTCCGGATCGCGGCCGAGTGCCGCGCGGCGTTCCCGGATCGGCGCGATCGTCGCTTGAAGAATGTTCGTCAGCCGCCGCTTCAACGCCATGTCGCCGAGGCCGCCGCGTCGATACTGCGCCTTCAGATCGGCGACCGCTTCGACATCCGGGTCGAAGGCGTCGAGATAGATGAAGACGACATTGCCTTCGACCTGTCCCGGGTCGGATGCACGAAGGTGATTGGGATCGGTGTACATGCGCTGCACGGCAGCGGCGATCTCCGAGTCACTCGCAGACAGCGGCACGGCGTTGCCCTGGGACTTGCTCATCTTCGCATCGCCATCGACGCCGGGCAGGCGCCCCGTCTGCGAAATCAGCGCTCTTGCCTCCGGCAGCAACGGATGGCCGATCTGCCGGTTCAGCCGGCGGACCAGCTCATTGGTCTGCTCGATGATTGGCACCTGGTCGTCACCGACCGGAACCACGGTGGCCTTGAACGCGGTTATGTCAGCCGCCTGCGCTGCCGGATAGCACAGGAAGCCCGCGGGAATATCGCGACCGAAGCCTCGCATCCGTATCTCGTCCTTGATGGTCGGGTTGCGCTCGAGCCGGGCGACGGACACGAAATTGAGGTAGAGAAGCGTCAGCTCCGCCAGAGCCAGCAAGGCGGATTGAACGCAGATCGTGGACAGCTCCGGATCGATGCCGATCGCGAGATAATCCAATGCGACTTCGATGACGTTGCGACGCACCTTGGCCGGATCGTCGGCATTGTCGGTGAGGGCCTGAGCATCGGCGAGCAGCACGTATTGCTCGTGGGTATGCTGCAGCGTCACGCGGTTGCGAAGCGAGCCGACATAGTGTCCGAGATGCAGTGGTCCCGTGGTCCGGTCGCCGGTCAGGATCACCGGACGCGAGGAAGAAGAGGGCATTGGCAATTCTCCGAGAATTGCCGCTGCTGTCGCCGGACGAAATTTTCTGAAAAAACCTGGCCGCCGAGAGCAGCGGCTGAGGTCAAAGGTTATTGACTGGCCGCGCTTAGATCGCGGGCCACCAGCATTGCGTGGTGAGCGGCAGGCGGTTCGTCATGGAGCCATCATAGCAGTCTGGTGCGCTGCGCCAAGAAAGGAATATCGGTCCGCGACTTTTGAAATGATCTCTTTTCAAATTTTGCGCCGGCGGAGTGCGCCGGATTCATGAAAACTATATCTCGGCGCCACAAAGGTGGAACCTAACGGCGGTCTGAGGTTTAAGCCTTGCCCGCCCACAATCCTGCATAGGCGCATGAGAAACCTGCTTCGCGCTATCCTGCTTCTCGCCGTCGTGCTCGGTGGACTCTGGCTGTTGCAGCCGCACCTGAGACAAATGTTTTCTGCGGCAACCGAACAGCGGGCGATCGCGCCACGCGGAGCGTTGGCGGACTACGAGCAAACTGCGATCAGCCTGTTCGAGCGCGTCTCGCCGTCGGTGGTGCAGGTCGTGGTGCAGCGACATGGATCGCCGATCCAGGGCGAGGATCACGCGGGCGGGCAGCAAGGCAGCGGCACGGGCTTCCTCTGGGACGGCGCCGGCAACATCGTCACAAACGCGCATGTGGTCGGCGACAGCGATCAGGTGATGATCCGCACCTCGACGGGCGACGTGATGCCGGCAGAAGTCGTCGGACGCGCGCCGAACTACGATCTCGCCGTCGTGCGGATTGCCGCGCGCGGCACATTGCCCCCGCCGGTATCGGTCGGATCGTCTTCCGATCTGAAGGTGGGCCAGTCGGTGTTTGCGATCGGCAATCCGTTCGGACTCGATCAATCGCTGACCACGGGCATCATCAGCGCGCTGAAACGGCGGATGCCGACCGCGGGCGGCCGCGAGGTCGCCGATGTGATCCAGACCGACGCTGCCATCAACCCGGGAAACTCCGGCGGACCGCTGCTGGATTCCGGCGGACGGCTGATCGGCGTCAACACCGCGATCCTCTCACCGTCCGGCACCAACGCCGGCATCGGCTTCGCGATCCCGGTCGACATCGTCAACCGGGTGGTGCCGGAACTGATCCGCACCGGCCGCGTGCCGACGCCCGGCATCGGCATCGTTGCCGCAAACGAGAGCGTTGCGACCCGGCTCGGCGCCGACGGCGTCGTCATCGTCAATGTCGCGCCGGGATCGCCGGCGGCCCGTGCCGGCTTGCGCGGCGTCGACATGAGGACGGGGACGGTCGGCGACGTGATCGTCGAAGCGAACGGCAACCCGGTGCGTCGTCTGGCCGATCTGACCGATGTTCTGGAAAAGACCAAGATCGACGACAACGTCACCTTGACGGTGCTGCGCGACGGCGCACGGCGCAACATATCGGTCGGCGTCGTCGATATTTCCCGAAGCTAGGCGATCTGCGCTCGACGGTCACGCCTGGAAGCTTGCCGGCTTCGCCCCTTGCACCGTTCAACGACGCAGAAACGATCGCTGCAGGCCTGCCGCGCCAAGAGTTCGAAGCCAGCGTGCCACGGTGTGGAATGCGCGAACAACTTTTGGCGGCCGCCGGCGATTGCATGACATGATCGAATTTCGAGAAGTCATAAGGGGCCACACCAATGATGGCGCTGGGAGGGAAGGTCGATCTGCTCTGCGGAAGGGCCGGCGGTATCACGCGTAACAGCGGGCTGGACGCAGCCTGTTCGGTTGCTCGTACGGTCGGCGCGATCGCTCTTGCCGCATGCGCAATGGTTGTCGCGGCGCCAACGCTGGCGCAGGCGTGGCCCGACCGCCCGGTGAAGGTGATCGTGCCGTTCCCGGCCGGCGGATCGAACGATGTAGTGGCCCGCATCTTTGCCAAGGTGCTTGGCGAGAAGCTCGGCCAGCCGTTCGTCATCGAGAACAGGGCGGGCGCCAATGGCAATCTCGGCGCTGCCGCGGTGGCGGCCGCCCCGCCTGACGGCTACACGCTGCTGTTCACCAGCACCGGCCCGCTCGTCTATAACAAGGTCATCTACAAATCGAGCATGACCTTTGATCCGGCGAAGGACTTCACGCCGATCGTCGAGGTGGCGAAAATACCGCTGATCATCGCCTCGAATTTGACGCTTCCCGCGAAAAGCTTCCAGGAGATGGTCGCTTATGCCAAGGCCAACCCGGGCAAGGTGACCTTCGCGTCACCAGGCAACGGTTCGATGGGTCATCTCACCGCCGACCTCGTGCAGACGAACCTGGGCTTCCGGCTGACGCATGTGCCGTATCGCGGCTCGGCGCCGGCGATGAACGACCTGCTCGGCGGCGTCGTCAATATCAATGTCGATTTTGCATCGAACTATGCGCCGCATGTGCAGGCCGGCACTTTGCGGGCACTCGCCATCACTGCGCCCAAGCGGTGGTCGCTGCTGCCGGATGCGCCGACCTTGTCCGAACTGGGGATGCCCGATTTCGACGCGACAGGCTGGATCGCCATCGTCGGCCCCGCCGGAATCCCTGTCGAGGCCGTCGGCAAGATCAACAAGGCGGCGAACGATTTCATTGCCACCCGTGAGGGAATCGAGGCGCTCGAAAAACAGGGCATGGTTCCGGTCGGCGGTTCGGCAGAGAATCTGCGCAGCTTCATGGCCTCCGAGCTTGAAAAATGGCGGCCGGCGGCGGAGAAGATCACGCCGGAGTGACGGCGGGATCACGTTCGATGCAACAGACTGATGCGGAGCAGGTGAGGGGGCGTTCGAGCGAGGGTCCCCTGGTCGACACCCACGCACATGCCTACACGCTCGACATGCCGCTGAGCCCGACGGCGTGGCACCGGCCGCCGCATGACGCGCCGATCGAGGCTTATATCAAGGAGCTCGATGCACATGGGGTCACTCACGCGGTGCTTGCCGGCGCGAGCATATTTGGAGACTATAACGACTATCAGATCGCGGCATTGCGCAAGTATCCGCGCCTGCGCGGCACGGTGATCCTGAACAATCCGGCGACCGATCGCTACATCCTCGAGATGATGAAGGCCGACGGCGTGGTCGGCGTCCGCTTTCAGCGCCGCAACGTCGCGAACCCACCCGACTTGTCTTCGCCGGAGTACAAGCTGCTGCTTCGGCGCATCGCCGATCTCGATTGGCATGTGCATCTTCTCGAGAACGACGGCGAACGGATCATCGCGCCGATCGCCGCGCTCGAGACGGCCGGCGTCAAGCTGGTGATCGATCATTTCGGCCGCCCCGATCCGGCAAGGGGCGTCAATTGCGAAGGCTTCAAGGCGGTTCTTCGCTCGGTCGAGAAGGGCAACACCTGGGTCAAGCTCTCGGCCGGCTACCGCCAGGGATCGGGCGAGGTGGCGAAGACCCTTGCCGCCGAACTGCTGAAGACGGCCGGGCCGGAGCGGTTGTTCTGGGGCAGCGACTGGCCGTTCGCCGCCTTCGAGGACAAGGTCTCCTATGCGGACACGATCCGCGATTTCTTCGACTGGATTCCCGACCCTGCCGCACGACGGAAGATCGGCGGGGAGACAGCATTCCGCTTCTATTTCGGCGAGTGACTTGGCGCTCGGATCACGTCGCGGCGGGACGGCCGCGGGCATGACGGCAACCTAATTTTCGTTATGCACTAATTGCCGGCCGCGGCTTCATTCTTTTTGGCACCTTTGTCGGTCCATTCAGGCGGCAGTCCGAGCCTGTCGCCGACGACTCCGACAAGTCCGGGCGCCCGGCCGTAGCTCTCGCATGCGGCGTACTTGGGCGCGAGGCCCACGGCGGAATTGATCTTTTGCAAGGAGGGGATGCTCGGCGTGGTCTTCTTGAAGGGGCTTTCGCCTTTGACGAGCAGATAGCCGAAATCGTCGCCGAATGCGGCAGCGAGGTCGTACGCGTCGCTGGCCTTCGATGCTTTGGGCGAGCTGAACAGCGCGGTCGCGCCCCGTCCCCAGAGCATCGCCGCCTGCTGCTGACCGAATTGATCGATCGCCTCGGCCTCAAGCGAAAGATTGCCCAGGCCGATCGGAATACGCGGTATCGGCACCGGCGCGCCCATGTCCACGAATTTCGTGCCGATCGAGACGGCGGCGGAAAGGCCAGCCGCGACCTCGTCGGTTTCCGTTGCCTGCGTGACGACGGCGCGGACGGTCAGGTCGGCCGGCAGCTCAGGCGCGACGACCGTGAAGCGGTCGCTGAGGCTGACACATAGCGCGCGGTTGATGGCATTCGCCACCAGCGCGCGCTGTCGGTCGGTCAGCTTCGGCGCCGCCGTTGCCGTGAACGACGCGGGGACGATTCTGACGGTCTTCGCCTCCTGCACGAAGGGCTTGTTGACGTGAATATGCGACTTTGTGAGCATGCCGTCGGACGGGGCAAGACCGCCATAGGACGACAAGGTGCGCCCCTGCACCAGCGGAGCGGACGCGCAGGCCGGCAGCAGACTGACAATGGCCAGGGCGAGGACGGCGCGTGCCGGGCCGAGGCGCAGTCCCGCGTGGCGCCGTGTCGGCAAGGTGTATCTCTCGTGAACTCTGGCAAGACCGCGCATTCGCCCCCCAAGTGTTACCTCGGGATCTCAATAGACCGCTCTCCTGGACCAAAATCTGGCCTCAGATGTCTGAACATTTCTGTGCGACGGCTTTTTGTGTCGAAACATGTCTGGCCGGTCTGCAGACAGAATTTCGTTACAAATTTGTCCTCTGAGCTGTCGTAGCCGGGCATAGTCGCTCGACGAACGGCGTCGCTTCGCTCGCCTATAGCCGTTCGAAGAACGGCGTCGCTTCGCTCGCCTATGACCCGGCATCCCGCTTAGGGGCGCAGTGCCTTCCTGATCGGGATGGCCGGGTCAAAGCCCGGCCATGACAAAGACCGCGACCATTCCGTACCCGCCGATGACCAAGCACACGCCTCAAATTCTCGTTGTCGATGACGATTCCGAGATCCGAAAGCTTTTGTCCCGCTACTTGCAGGAGCAGGGATTTCGCGTGCGGCTCGCGGCCAATTGCAAGGAGGTCCATGAGCGGCTCGTCACCAATCAGATCGATCTCATCGTTCTCGATGTGATGTTGCCGGATGGTTCGGGGCTTGATCTGTGCCGCAACCTGCGTTCGCAGCGCTCCAAGGTCCCGATCATCCTGTTGACGGCCCTCAAAGAGGACGTCGACCGGATCATTGGCCTCGAGACCGGCGCTGACGACTATCTCGGCAAGCCGTTCAATCCGCGCGAGCTCGTGGCCCGCATTCGCGCGGTGCTGCGGCGCGGTCAGGTCTCCCGCTCCGCGCCGGGCGAGGCGGCGCGTTATCACTTCGAAGGTTTCGTGGCGGACCCTTTCACCCGCACACTGACCGATCCGGATGGCGGCGACATACAGCTCACCGGGGCCGAGTTCGATCTGCTCATGACATTCCTGGATCGGCCCGGCCGCGTGCTCTCGCGCGATCAGCTTCTCGACCTGACGCGCGGACGCGACGGTGACGTCCTCGACCGTTCGATTGACGTGCTGATCAGCCGTCTCCGCCGGAAGCTTTCGGACGGTGGCGCGGCGCAGATGTTCAAGACCGTCCGCAATGGCGGCTACCAGCTTGCCACCAAGGTGAGTGTCATGGATCGGTCGACGTGAATACGCTTCGTGCCAAGATGGCGCTGCTGCTTGTGGCCTCGATCGTCTCGGTGGTGGCGCTCATCACGCTCGCGATCATCTACGCGTCCGTGGTGCCGGGGAGCGTCATGATCGACATGTTCGCCAGACAGTGGATCACGATGGAGCGCCTCGCCAGCCACGGACCGGGCGCCGCCGACTTGTCGCCTCGGCCTGCACCAGGTGAGGTGGATCAGGAGCAAACCGAGTTGTTTCGTGCCGCAACCGCGAGGCTCGGCACGCCACTTGACCTCGTGATCACGCACAAGGACGAAACGGCAAGCCCACGATTTCGAACGCTCTCTGTTCGCGTTGGGACGTCCGGCTGGCTTCTGCACGATATCGTTGTTCCGATCCGGGATTCCCGCCGCTGGATGTGGTTTGCCTTCATCGCGATCGGTGTCGGCACGGTCGCGGTGTTCTCGGCCTATCGGATGACCAAGCCCTTGGCGATGCTCGAGAGTGCGGTCGAGGCGGTGACGCCGGACGCCATTCTCCCGGTACTCCCCGAGCGCGGGCCGGCCGAGGTGCGCGCGACCGCCGCGGCATTGAACTCGCTTTCCGCGCGGCTGAAGCGCGTGATCGAAAGCCGCATGCGGCTTGTTGCTGCCGCAGGGCACGATCTGCGCACGCCGCTGACGCGCATGCGGCTGCGCGCCGAGTTCGTCCGTGATGATGAGGAGCGTTCGTTGTGGCTCAAAGACATCGATGAGCTTGGACGTATCGCCGACAGCGCAATTCAACTCGTGCGTGAGGAAAGCGCGAAAGAACTGACTGAGATCGTTCCAATCCATGAGCTGGTGAGAAGCGTCGCGGCCGAACTTCGTGATCAGAACTTTGAAATCGACGTGGGCGATACCGGCGAAGCTTACGTCAAGGCCAGCCGTCTGGCGCTAAACCGCGCCTTGCGGAATCTGTTGATCAACGCGGCAACGCATGGTTTGCGCGGCATTGTGAGCGTCACCGGAGGTGCAATGGCGCAGATCACGATCGCCGATCAGGGACCGGGCATTGCGCCCGATCTCCTGGACCAGGTGTTCGAGCCGTTCTTCCGCGCCGACCGCGCGCGGATTCAGCAAATTCCCGGCGCCGGCCTCGGTCTCACCATTTCCCTTGAAATTGTTCGCCGGGCAGGCGGCGACATCAGCATCGCCAATCGGCCGGACGGTGGCCTGCTTCAGATCGTCGAGCTGCCAACGGTGAGCGTATCCGCTGAGGTGATGGCCTAGCGCGGCTGTCCATCGTCCGAAAGCGGACAGGTCTTCGCGCCGCCTGATTACGCAATCTTAATGCGGCACCGGGGAACAATCGCCGACGCCGTCTCTTCCTCCCTGAACGTTTCTAACGATCGGGCCCCGCGGATCGGGCCCGCTTGCGCCCGGACGAACGTGCCGGCGAGGTTTGATGAGAGATTCCCAATCAAGTTCCAGCCAAGGTCTCACCGCCAGTGACATGGTCGCTTTTGTCGCGTTGCTTGCAACAGCGCTGGCGATGGGCGCAGCGCTGGCGCATGCGCTCGAATTTCCCAACAAGATCGAGCTTTCGCCCGACAACTATTTGATCGTCCAGACCGCCTATCGAGGATGGTCGCTGCTCGCCTTTCTGCTCGTCATCGAAGTGGCCGCGATGCTGTGGCTCGCTGTTCGTTATCGCGCCGTGCCGCGTGTATTCTGGCCGACGGTTGCTGCGCTGGCCTGCGTGGCCGCGGCGCAGGCAATCTTCTGGATCTGGACCTTTCCTGCCAATCAGGTGACCGACAACTGGACGGTGCTGCCCGACAACTTCGAGACGCTGCGCGCGCAGTGGGAATATTCGCACCTGGCCGGAGCGGCTTTTCAGGTGCTTGCGATGGCGGCCATCGCCATTGCCGTGATTGCGCGCTGCAGCGCGCGCGAGGCAGTCGAGACGCCTTAGATTCGTTTGTTTGGTCGCATTTTCTGCGGAAAACCGGTGTCCACTTTTCCGGAAAATGCTCCAGCATTCACCTCGCGCAGAAGATGCGAGACAATATTGCCCTCGAGCGCCGATGCCGGTAACAACGACTCGGACAAAATGACGTGCCACTGAAAGCACGCTTGGAAAGTGACCGGGAAACAAACAGGGCAGGGCGAGAGTAGCCGAAATTCTCGGTTGCCACGGCAGGCAGACTTCTGGCGACTTTGGCTCGTCGGACTGATGATGTTCACCGTGCGCTGGATCGAGCTGCTGGTCGTCGCGGTTTTCACTTACCAGGTCACCGGCTCTGCCTTCATCGTCACGATGATGACGCTGCTGCGCCTTCTGCCGATGGCCTTGTTCGGCGCATTCATGGGCGCATGGGCCGACCGCCTCGATCGCAGGCTGGGTATTCTGGCCGTGCTCGTGGCCCTATTGCTATCGTCCGCAGCCATTGCAGGTCTTGCCTGGGCCGGTCGGCTCGAGGTGTGGCATCTCGCCGTATCCTGCTTCATCAATGGCACCGCGTGGGCGACGGACAATGCGCTGCGGCGCATCATGATCGGCGAGGTGGTCGGCGCCGACAAGATGGCGACCGCGATGGCGTTCGACATCGGCGCAAACAATGCGAGCCGCATGGTCGGTCCTGCCGTGGGCGGCGTACTGATCGCGACCGCCGGTATCGAGCAGGCCTACATCGTCAGCGTCGGGCTTTACCTTGTCGGCATCGGCGCCGCGTTCGGCCTCAAATACCGCGAGCCCTTCACGCATCTCGCCGGCGCGGGCTCGACGCTGAGCCGCATCGTCGAAGGATTGCGCGAGGCGCGGCGCAGGCCCCACCTGCTTGGCATTTACCTCGTGACCGCGATCTACAATATCTTCGGCTGGCCGATCTACAGCCTCGTGCCGGTGATCGGAAAGGACAATCTCGACCTTGGGCCTGGAGGCGTTGGGCTTTTGTCCAGCATGGACGGCGTGGGCGCGATGCTGGGCGCCGCGTCGGTCGCCATGCTGGCGAGGCCCGCGCATTTTCACGCGCTCTATGTCGGCGCCGTCGCGGTTTTCCAGCTGATGATGGTCGGCTTCGCGCTGATGTCCGAGCCGTTCATGGCCGGAACGTTCCTGGTGATGGCGGGCATCAGCGGCGCCTGTTTTGCCGTCATGCAGACGACCCTCATCTATCGCGCGGTGACGCCGGAGTTGCGCTCGCGCATGCTGGGCCTGCTGTCGGTCAGCATCGGCATCGGGCCGATCGGGTTTCTGCAGATCGGCCTGTTCGCAGAGGCACTCGGCGCCGGAGCCGCGGTGATTATCAGCTCGCTCGGAGGTCTGCTCGCGCTCGCCCTGACATTTCCGCTATGGCGCCCGCGCGGCGACGCCGATTAGCTGGGTGTCGGGCCAATGACTGGAAAAAAATGCCCGCGCCGATACTGCGCGGGCGCGCAGTGTGTTTGCGCTCAGGAAAAGAGCGAAAGCTTGCCGTGTCGCTCGGCGAGCAGATAGTAGAATGCGACGCGGGACTTGTCGCGATCTCCGTGCATCTTCTGGCAGACCTCGACAACGGATTTGTCGAGCTCGGCGTCGGAAGCCGTCAGCCCAAGCTTTTGCTTGAGGAAGCTTTCGCGAACACGATCGTGTTCGGCCTTGTCCTCGCAGGCGACGAACGAACTGTCGCGGCTATGCAGCGCGGCACCAAGGTACTTTACGATGCCGTTGACCGCCGATTCATTGGCCGCCGCAACGTATTTCTTCACGTCGTGCGACCAATCGTGAACTGTCGTCATGCCTCAACTCCCCTCTCATGTTGGAAGCGGGCAGGATAGGCGGTCGTCCGGAACAGATCGTGATCGCAGGATCGCGCGTTTGAGCTAAATTGAATGCAGGCCACGCGCTTTCGATCCAGCTACGCCAGCTGCTTCTGCAGGCGGCTCGGCAGCTCGCGCACGCGGATACGGATAGACGCAGTGCCTATGCGCCGCCTGGATTGTGCTGAGCGCTCGGCCGCGCAATCCCGCGCAACGCGGTCGCGGCACCTGAGCCGTCGGTCAGAGCGATGTCGCCGAGCGAGATGATCCCGACCAGCTCCTTGTCGCGGTTGAGCACGGGCAGCCGCCTGACCTGGATGTCACCCATGTTGTCGGTGACGTCCTCGATCTCCTGGTCGTCGAAGCAATACATCACTTCCGACGACATGACGTCGCGCACCTTGGTGTCCGGCCCCTTGCCGCCTGCGACCGCGCGGACCGCGATATCACGGTCGCTGAGCATGCCCACCAGCCGGCCTTCGTCACCTACCGGCAGAATTCCCGTATCCATGACCGCCATCATTCTGGCGGCCTGTTGCAGGTTCTCCTCCGCATTGATGATCGCGACGTCGCGTGTCATTGCTTCACGAACTCGCATGGCATGTTCCTTTCAGCTTGGCTGTTTTTCCCGCGCAGCTTTCCGCTCCGGAGCAGTCTTGCTTTGCTCAGTCGTGAGCCAGGATTGCCGAAGATCTTCGGGAAGAGCATCCTGAACCTTCGCGACCTGGCCGGCAGAGACGTGCCGCGAGAGCACGCCGAACACACTGCGTATGCCTTGCTCGGCATTCACCGGCCGGATATCCGAAAGCCATCGCTGAACTTCAGCGACGAATGCATCGCGATCCCAATCGGTCGGCTGCTTGGAGGGTTGGAACTGATCGTAATAGACGCCGCGGACCAGCAGCGGCAGCTCCGCACCGAGATGTACTGCAAGAGTAACTGGCAGCCGATCGCGCAGCTTGTGGAGCACGACCGAAAGCACCTTCCAGGCGACCTGCCGATCAGGCCCGACCTCGGCCTGGATTTCGTTCAGCCAGATGTTCGTGGTTTGCAGCGTCTTGTCGAACACGTCGAGTCCGGATGCGCTCATCTTGTCCTCCGGGGTTCGTACGGGTTCAACGGCGAACGCTAGCCGTTGCTTATCGTTCCTCAGCCGACTGTCGCGACATCCTTTCAAGATTTCCCGCGCCGCTTGAGGAACGCTGCGGCGTTGCCGCCTCGCAAGGATCTGATCGCGGTCGTCAAACGCCATCTACGGCGACTGCACCGTGAGCAGCTTCGGAAAAATTCAGTGCGGCGTTCGCCGCCGCAAGCCTGCCGCCCGACAGTCTGGACGCGATGGGGCGGCGGAGAGGTCTGCGGCCGGACACCGGTGTTCTTCGGCCCGAACAGGACGCTCTCCGGGAGGTTCCCCGGCCGGCGGGAGGCGTCGCGGGGGCACGACAATTTGACCCAGCCGGATGCAAAATTCTGCAGAAAATCGAGGAACCGCCCGCCACAAGGCCTGATTGATATACCGCGGACGTGGAATGGTCCGTGCAAGCACGGGAGATAACCTATGTGCGACTACAGCCTTGAGAACGTTGCATCAAGAGCAGCAATCGCCGGCGAGAAGCTCATATCGACTCGATTCCCGAATGCGATGACGAAGGGATTCGCCGGCGTCGGTGAGCCGGGCATTGCCGTTTGCCTCCGCCCGGGCACCGAACTCGCTTTCGACGATACTGTCGAATTCGAGAAAAGCTGTGTCGAAACGATGCGCACAAACCAGAAGGTCGCGACCTTCCGGCAGATCGACCTCGACAACCGCTTTGCGCATCATGATGCGCTCGAGTTTTCCGACGGACAGATTGTCAGGCTGTCGAGTCTGATTCCGGGGCAGACCGCAGTGATTGTGCAAATGCCGTACGACGCGACCGAAGAGCCGGCCGCTCATGAGCATGAGCACACCGAGCTCGACAAGGTCACGCCGCTATAGCGGCGCGATGAGGTGACGGGATAACGCGAAGGTAGCTCCATCCGAGACTACCTTCGTCCGTCGAGACGACGCGTGAATAGATTAATCCGCGAGCGCCGCGGGTCGGCGTCAATCGCGGACAGAAAGCTAGTGCGCCCGGGTGAGCATTGGAGCAGGCCGAAGATGCCAGCCAAGCAACCAAGAAAGACGACGAAGAAAGCGGGTCGAAAAGCGCCCAAGCGCTGGTCGAAGAAAGTGACCGAGACCAGCGACGCCATGACGTTGGACGAAGGCGTCTTCAAGAAAAGCCCCCATGCCATTGCACTGTCGCTGAAGCGATCGGCGGAGCGCAGCCGCCGCCGTAAATCGACACCATTCCGCTCCGCCATGTCCATGCTGACGTTCTATGTCAACCGCGGAGGCAAGAATCTTTCCGCCGCGCAGAAGCGGAAGCTCAACGAAGCGAAGGACGAACTGCGCGAACTGTACGGCAAGGCGGGCTGAGCGTCGCGGAACCGTCCGCGGCGCGCCCGCATATCTCTCACGTACTTGCATTTGCTGTCAGGCGCGGAGCGTGGCGATGCCGGAACTTTCGATCTCGAAGGACAAAATCGACTTTCTCGTCACCAAGGCGCGCGAGTTCGCCGGCAAGGACATCGCCGTGGATCCGGACGATGCCTCTAACCCGACCGACGACCGTGTCGTCGACGTGCTGGAGGACCGTGGTTCTCATGACGCAGTGGTGCGCGAGTTCGTCGGCCTGGTCAACGCACTGAGCACCGACGAGCAGGTCGATCTCGTCGCCTTGATGCGGCTCGGTCGCGGCGACGGCGGCGTCGAGCAGTGGCAGGAGCTGCGTCGCGAAGCCGCGCGTGGCCATAACGCCCACACCGCACGGTATCTGCTCGGCGAGCCACTATGCGGCGACCTGATCGAGGAAGGCCTCAACCAACTTGAAGCGGCCTGACCATGGGCACAGCCGATGGCTCCACCCTGGTGTTGCGTGCCGCCCGCTTTGCCTGCGAACGTCACGCCGGCCAGAGCAAGCCGCGCCAGAAGCGTCCGGTCGCCGATCATTGCCTGGAGGTTGCGCTGCTCGTGAGCGAAGCCGGACAGCCGCCCGTGGTGGCGGCGGCGGCGCTGTTGCATGACACGCTTGAAAAGACGGCAACGACGGCGGATGAGCTCGAGGCGGTGTTCGGTCCGCGCATCCGCGCGCTGGTCGAGGCCGTCACCGACCTGCCCGGCGAGTCCGACGAGACAACGCGAGCCCGCCTGCAGCGCGCGCCTGCCGAGGCGCAGTTGATCAAATGCGCCGACATCGTCAGCAATCTGGAGGCCCTGGCGCGCGCCGGCGAACTGACCGGCAAGGATCTCAGTGACAAGGCGGCAACGCTGCAGGTGCTGCAGCACGCCGAGCCGTCGCTTGCCGAACGCGCAGCGCGCATCATCGCGCGCGGGACGCCGGGCGGCGCCGGTTGAGGCGCGTCTAGCGAATGAGGTTCGAGCCGATCGACAGCTGCGGGTGCTTCGCGGCGACATCAGGTGTCAGCTCGCCCGTCACCCGCGTGTAATGATCGAAGCCGATCACGCCGCCGGTCTTGACGTTATCGATGATGTTGCTGTGCACCAGCGCCGGCCCGGCGCCGGGCGCGACCGATAAAGCGATGCCGACGTCGGCCGTGCGGATAACATTGCCGGTGATCGCGACGTCGCGCAGATAGCGACCCCAGCCGGCATAGATGCCGAAGCTTTCGGCGTTCTCGATCACATTGCCGGTGACCGAGACATCCGCCTCGACGGAGATGGCGATGCCTGAGCGGTCGTCCGGCGCCGGGTTCTTGCGCCGGTTGAAGACGTTGCGCAGGATATTGCCCTGCACGACGGCGATGCGGCCGCCTTCGTTGAAATTGGCGGCGACCGCGCCGATCGCGCACATATCAACCACGTTGTTGGCGATGATCGCGCCCTCGAAGCCGAACTCCGAATAAAGCGCAACCTCGCGCACGTCGGTAACGCTGTTGCCGACGATCTGGATATTGGAGGCGGAATTGCCGCGGATGGCCGAGAAGTCGCAGTTGCGGATGCGATTGCCGCGCACGATCACGTTCGCCGCCCGATACGCGTTGATGGCGTTGCCATACTGACCGGAGCCGCCGGGCCCCGCGACGATGTCCTCGAGGCGGTTGTCGATGACAAGCGTGCCATCGTCGCCCATCTGGTGGCGGATGATCTCGATGCCGTTGCTGCGCGTGCCGAGGATGGTGTTTTGCGCAACCAGCAGACCCTGCGCGTCGAACGAGGTGAAGGCGGTGGTCGCGGTGTTGCGGAAGATGTTGTTGCGCACCTCACCGGAAACCTGATCGAACCAGATCGCATTGGCGCCGCTGTCGATGAATTCGCAGTCGACGACGCGCACCTCACGACCGTTCTCGCAGTGGAACAGGCCGCGACGGCTCGGCAGACCGATCAGGCTGCCGTCCAGCGTCAAGGCCGTGAGCGAAACGTTCGATGCGCCTTCGCTTGTGAGCAGCGACGGCCCGCCGCCGGCAAACTCCAGCCGTGTGGCACCGCGCACGCCGACGAGATGTGCATTCGCCGGCAAGCGCAGGGCCCGTGTGCGGTAGACGCCGGGCGGCAGCGCGAGCGGTGTGCCCGTTCTTGCCGTATCGTCGACTGCGCGTTGCAGAGCGCGCGTCTGATCGTCAGGGCTGCCGGGCCGGACACCAAGCTGGGTCGCATCGCGTCCAAGTGCCGACATCAGCGGCGCGGCGCTGGCCGGCGTTGCAACAGCGCCGGCAGCACCCGCGGCGAGCGCAGTGGCTGACGTGTTCAAGAGGTGACGGCGGCTCACATCCATGGGTCTACCTTTGGCTAAAGCATGATGAGTTCAAGTTTGCCGTCATGCCTGCAAGGCGGACATCCAGTACTCCGCAGCAGCATTTGCGACGACGCCGAACGGTGCTCATCGACCCTACAAACCTGATTTCATCATGCACCAAATCGTCATCCGGCGAATGAAGCATCTGTTCCGGATTGGGGTGGAATTAGCCATGAGGGATTAGGTTAAAGCTAACGATACGCATCAAAGCTTAGGCTGTTCGCACCGGGCTGCGCAGGCGCGCTTGACCACGGCGGCCGTCGTTGCGACTTACGTTCCACCCGCAAGTGGAAAGAGCAGGTTAATGCCCGACGTCGCCGTTGTGGTGGCCGCATATAACGCCGAGGCGACGATCCGCGAGGCCGTGGAGAGCGTGCTGTCGGCGAAGGTCGACTGCGTGGTCTATGTGGTCGACGATTGCAGCCGCGTGCTGGCGAACGAGGTCCTTCACGGTCTCTCGGACCGCATCGTCTTCATCCGCATGGAGCAGAACAGCGGGCCGGCTGCGGCCCGCAACGCAGCGCTCGAGCTGATCCTGCAATCGGACTTCAAATACGTCGCCATTCTCGATGCCGACGATATCTCCGCGCCCGGTCGGCTTGAGAAGCAGGCGGCCTTTCTTGACGCCCACCCCGACGTCGGCGCATGCGGCTCGTATATGCGCGAGTTTCACGAAGTGACCGGCGAGACGATCAGGATCTTCAAGCGGCCCGCCGCGCCGGACGACGTTCGTGACATCATGTTCTTCAACATGGGCGTCAACCATGCGAGCGCGATGATCCGGACGGACGCGCTGCGCAAGGTTGGATTGTACTCGCTGGATTACAAGGCCGCGGAGGACTACGAACTGATGCGCCGGATCGGCACGCATTACAAGCTCGCCAACATTCCCGAGTGTCTGGTGCACTACCGCATCTCCTCGCGCGGCCAGTCGCACCGGCTGCGCCGGCGCCAGGTCTACGAGCGGATGCTCGTGCAGCTGAAATACTTCGAGATCTCTCAGTGGCGTGCCTGGGCCGGTATCGCCCGGTCGTTCGCGGCGATGATCGCGCCGCCGCGCATCATGCAGGCGGGCGAGGCGGCCCGGGCCGCGCGCGGAAGCGCGAACGAGCTTCCGTTACCGCGGTAGGGCATTCCTTCACGGCGCGAGGCCTGCGCGGCGCCGCATCGTATAGCGTGCGCTGGCGATCGAGATGCCCCAGACGAGCCCCAGCAGCATGTAGTAATGGCGCCAGTGATCCACGTCGATGATGAAACTCTCGAACGTTGTCACGACGAAGGTCGAGAAGACAATGATGTAGAGGTTGCGCCACGGTGTCGGCTGCAGGACGGCTCGCGTGCCCAGGAGGAGTGTCGTGGCGATCAGGATCAGGTAGATCAGGCCGCTCAGCCATCCGCCCGACATGAAGGCGTTCAGGAACGAGTTGTGGGTATGTTCAGTGAAGAAGCGCGCGAACTGCAGCGGGCCAATGCCGAAGGGATAATCCAGCGCCATCTCTGCGCCCAGCAGGTGACGGCCGAAACGGCCGAACCGACCCACGTCGTAGGATTGAGTGAGGCTCGCGCGCTCTTCGAACAATGATGCGACCTGATCGGACGACAACAGCGCGATGATGGCTATGACGCCGAGCGCAATGCTGAGCGACGCAAGCAGAATGATGCGCACGCGCTGGCGATTGGTCGGAGCCGTGATGTACATCAGGATGACGGCCAGCATCGCCGATCCGACGAACACGGCCCAGGCTCCGCGCGAGAAGGCGAGGAAGTTCGCCAGCGACAGGATCAATAGCGCGCAGGCGCTGCGAAAGGCGGGCCAGAACGAGCTGTCGACGATGCGCTGGACGCAATAGACCGCGGGATAAACCAGGAACGCGCCGAGCACGTTGGGATCCTTGAAGGTGCCCTTGGCGCGTCCGGCGTAGGTGAGAAGCTCCTCCGTGCCGGGGATCAGATGAAAGTAGCCGACAATGGCTGCGACCGCGGCGATCAGCGCGCCGAACAGGTAGCCGCGGCTGAGTGCGTCGAGCCGCCCGGCGGTGTCGTCGACGAGCGTGAGCGCAAAGAACGTACAGGCGAGCGCCATGTACCAGGAGGTGAGGATCCAGTAGATCACCTCCGGCTTCTCCATCACCTGGATCGCACTGACCGAATAGCCGATATTGAGGCCGACCAGCAGCACGATCAGAGGAAATGCCGCGCGGGGCAGCCGCAGGCCGGTGACGATCATGACGATGAACGCCATGATCATCGCGAGCTCGAACGGGCTCGGTTCGATGAAGACGATGGCGCCGGCCGCCCCGATCAGCCAGAAGAACTTGCGCTGCAAGGCCGCAATTCCTTGCGTCACATGCGGAGACTGCAGGTCCGTGCGGTCAGTGCCGGCAAGATAGGTCATTCGTCAGCCTTATCGACGCGCAGCCCGTGCGCCGTGTCGATCGTTCGAGATTGCACGCGTCAGGCGAGGAATGACCGACGTTTGCCCTCCGATGAAAGGCGAACTCCGACGCCTCGCAATAGTGAAAACATATGGTTAAAGGATCGCTAAGGTCCGGCGCGGATTGCCGTTCGCATCGACGATCGGCGGCAACATGGCTACAATTCCACAAGATTTGCAGCGATCGTGCCCGCGTCGCTAAACGAGCGGCGGGCGAAGTCAGCAAGCTTCCGGGCACGACCGATCTTGGCAATGCACGAGGAGTGGCTTTGCCAACGTCAGGTTGATCCTGAACTACTCGTTCACCTGACCTCCGATTGCGCTTTTTGACAGAGTTGCCTCACGGATCAACCGCTCGCAATTGTCCATCAGTGCCGACTTGCTGAAGAGCTTCAGGTGCTGCGGAATTTGCGCCTTGCAGCTTTCATAGAGCGTGGCATCCGTGGTCAGCCGTGTCAGAGCTGCCGCAAGCGCCGGCGCCGAGTCCTTGGCAACAACCATTCCGCAGGGGCCGATGGCCTCTGGCAGGCCGCCGCTATCGGCTCCAACCACGACGCAGCCGCAGGCGAGCGCCTCGACGGCGGAAATCGGCAGGCCTTCGAACCAGCGCGAGGGCATTGCCATCAGGCGATGGCGCGCGAGCGTGCGCGCCAGGGTTTCGCCGCGCAGCGCGCCTGTGAATTCGACTAGCTCAGCAAGGCCATGTGCTGAAGCCTGCGTCTTGAGCGCCTGCTCCTCCGGTCCCGAGCCGATGATGGTCGCACTGAGCGGCGTTCCCTCCGCCGCGAGCGACGCCAACGCGTCGATCAGGATGTCGGCGCCTTTCTCCCGCACTAGTCGTCCGAGAAACACGACGTCGCGATCCCGCACGACATCGGGCCACGCATGGAAGGTCGCCTCGTCATAGGTGTTGTAGATGACCCGGCCCGGAAGATCGGCGGCTTCGCGATACGCCTCGCTGACAAAGGCGTTGTGTCCAAGCATGCAAGCCATACGCTTGAGCGCGCTGAAGCGCGGACCTGGCCCTGTATCGGTCGCAAGCGGAGAGTGATGCACGAGCACAAGCGGCCTGCGCACCAGGAGGATCGGCCAGAGCAGGCGGAGGCTGACCTGATTGTGCCAGACAAGATTGGCAGCCTTGAACAACCTCAGCAGCTCGAGTGGGCCTGGGTTGCGGACGATGCGAAAAGGAAAGGTCGCAGTGTCCTCGTCCGTCGCCGGGCTCACGGTCACAACGGTGATGTCATAACCGCGCTCGGCGAGCCCGGTGGCGAGCGTCAGGCCGGCGGTCTCGGTGCCGCCGATGCGCGGGTAGAAGTCGTAGGAGCAAATCAGAATCCGCATAATCATTCCGTCATGAAAATCATGAATGTGAAGTCAGGTCTCTCGCCGCCGCCCGGCTCACCAGGAATCTCGCCGTCAGCAAAGCCGACGACGTCAGGATGTAGGCGAGCGCGGATCCCCATAATCCCGCGAGCGGCGTCAGCACGAGATTGAGCGCCGCCGACGTCAGTGCGCCGCAGACCGCAATCACTGCGATGGCGCGGTCGCGATGGAACGCATAGATGGCGAAGCCGTAGCTGTCGGCGGCGATGCGCACCAGCGTCGCCAGCAGGATCAGCCAGAACACCGGCAGATAGTCGTTCATCAGCGGCCGATCGAGAAAGCTCACGAGAAACGGCGTCAGCGCCGCGACGCCGCCGGCGAACAGCACCGCCCAGCCGGAGGCCGTGATCTGCAGTTGCCGCTCCAGCGCGCGGAATTCCGCGCCGGTGCGCTCCTTGGCGGCGGTGATCAGCGATGCGATGCGCGTCTGCACCACGCTGAAAACGACGAGCGAATGCACGACATTGGCGATGGACCAGAACAACGAGTAGACGCCTGAGAGCTCGAGTCCCAGGAACAGCGAGATCAGGAAGCGATCGGCGAAGGCGCTGACAGTGCCGCTGATGTCTCTGATGTAGAGCAGGAAGCTGCCGCGCAGCGCGCCAAGCAGCATGTGTCCTTGCAACTGCACGTAGCGCCAGCGGCCTTGTCGCAGCAGCAGACAGACGAGGATGAGACACGTCAGGACGAGCGCGGCGCACCAGAAGGCCAGCAGCATGTTCAGGCTGCGCGTTTCCGGGACGAGCAGCCCCAGCGCGATCACCGGCAGCGGCCAAAGCCCCTGGCGCAGAAAGTTCAACCAGTTGGCCAGAAAAATGCGCCGGCGTGCGATCAGCACGTCGCTGATCTCTGTCGCCAGCGTTTCCATCAGGAGGATCGCGCCGCATAGCAGCGCAAGCGTCAGCGGTATCGGTCGCCCGGCGAGAATGAAGCCGAGCAGCACCAAAGGTTGGCCGATGAGGTGGATCAGGAGGGTAAGTGCCGAACGGCTCGCGACCAGTGGCAGCGCCTGGGCCAGCGGCAGCTCCACGATCCGCCGTACGATCCAGTCGGTGAGGCCAAGTCCGGCGACGGCCGGGACAATGATGGTGCTGCCCACCAGCAGTCCGTAAATGCCGAGGTCGGACAGGGAGAGATAGCGCGCGGTGTAGATCGCCAGCAGGAACTTCGAGCCGGTCATGCCGGCGCGCAGGCCAAATAGTGTCAGTTGACCGAACGTCTGCCTGAACTTCCCGCCTGGAATTGACAACGACACGCCCTTCATCGAGCCAAATAGGCGGTCGATCATAGTTTCAATAGCTTAAAGAACTCCGGCATGGCGGCCGCGCGGACTGGCCTCATGCGAACGTTCAGAGCGGCTCCGTGTCCTGCGCGGACAAGATCGCGTTCACATCGTCGGCGCGTTTATTGCTGAAGTGCAACGTCTGGCGGCGTTCCCGAACTGAGATTGAACAACCGGGTGTTAGCAGCGCAATTCAACTTGCCACCAGGGTTAAAATGGTGAGTGGCGGAACGATAAAGATCACACACGAACCGGCGATCGGCCGTCAAAGGTGCGCGAACCTGCCCGGCGCCCGCCTGGTCAGGCGATAGACAGCCGCCGGCGGCACATTGAGCAGGGCGCGGTCGAGCAGCGTCGCCTTCAGCCCGAGCCTGTCGAGAACCGGCCGGGGCACCGGGCATCGCATGCCGTAGGTGAACTGATAGAAGGCTGCACCGGGCCGCATGTAGCTGAAGGCGCCGCTGAGAATGGCGACGATCTTGCGCGTCGACATGTTCAGAAGCGGCAGGCCGCTGATCACCGCGCCGACCGGCGCCCCCTCGAACAGCCGGCTGCCGGCCAGCCGTCCGGCATCCATCCAGAGCACGCGGGCGCCAGGAAAACGCATTTGCAGCAGCCGCGTGAAATCGGAGCCGTATTCGATCAAGGTGAGATCTTCCTGCGGAACGCCGCGCTGCAGAAGCTTGGTGGTGAAGGCGCCGGTGCCGGGCCCGAGCTCGATGATGGGTCCGGTCGATGCGGTGATCTCGCGGGTGATCAATTCCGCCAGCGCGATGCCGGACGGCGCAATCGCTCCAACACGGCCGGGCTCCGACATCCAGGCGCGAAAGAAAGAGAGCAGGTCCTGCGACATGTCGGCTCCGACGTCATCTGATGCGAGCGAGATGCCTCTCGATTCAGACTCACGTCTGACGCGTGGCGTGCAAACGTCGCTGTCGTGCATTACGACAACATTGCGCGCGGCTGCGTCTGGCGGAAATTCGTAGTCACGATCACGTTGCAAGCGAGGTCGCGCGCCCGCGACAGCTCTGTGCGCGGCGGCTACTGTGCCGGTGATCGCTACTGTGCCGGCGACAATGGCGGGAAGCTCATCCGCAGGCGGGCGCCGCCATGTGGTCCGTCGAGCGCGGCCACCTCGCCGCGATGCAGACGGACGATCTCGCGGACCAGGTTGAGGCCAAGCCCGGCGCCGTGATCACGCGGACGCAAGCGATAGAACGGCTCGAAGATCTGCTTGCGCTGGTCCGGTGGAATGCCGCCGCCCTGATCGCTGACGTCGATGCTGCCGGACGCGCTGACGCGGATGCTGATGGTGCCGTGGCGGTCGCCATGCTGGATTGCGTTCTGCACCAGATTGGTAAGGGCGCGTTCGAGCGATGCCTGATCGCCAAACACGTCGACACGCGCGGTCTCAGGCTCGAACGATATGTCATAGCCGGCGGCAATCGCGATCGGCGCAAGATCGGCGGCGACGCGGCGCCCGATCGCGACGAGATCGACGCGGTCGAAGCGGGGACTGCTCTGATCGAGGCGCTGAATGTCGAGCAACTGTTCGGCCAGAATCGCCAGCCGGCCGACATCTTCGAGCAGGCGGATCTTTTCTGCACTCTGCGGCAGCGCTTCAAGCCGCGTGTTCAGGATCGCAATCGGCGTGCGCAGTTCATGCGCGGCATTGGCGACGAACCGCTGGTGGCGGGAATAGCCCTCGTCGAGCCGAGCCAGCGCGTCGTTGACCGCGGTGACGAGTGGCGTGATCTCGGTCGGGACGCTCGCCACCGGCAGGCGCGTGCCGCGCTTGCCGAAGTCGATCTGCCGCGCCTGATCGGCCGCATCGTCGAGCCCGGCCAGCACGCGATGGACGACGATCGGTGTGGCGATCAAGGTGGCGAGGGTCATCAGCAGAACGCTTGGAAGAACGAAGCTCAGGAACAGCGTTGATGTCGCCCGCACCGCTTTGCTGGCTGACATGCTGCCTTGTGTTGCGGTCATGATCTGGACGTCGCCCGCGGCGCTTTCGACCCGTTTGAGCCGTGCAGCAGGTTTGCGCGGGTCGTCGTGCAGAAGCTGCCAGCCGAGCCGCGCCTGGCTGACCTGATCGAGGGCGTCGCCGATCCGCGCGAACTCCTGTGGGACCGTACCTTCCGACAGGGTGTGTCCCTGCGCGTCCCTGATCACGAACCAGAGGTCCGGCGCCTCCGCTCGCAACGCGGCAAGCTCCGGCGTCGCACGCAACGCAAGTCCGCCGGCGGGGCTGCGCTCGATGGCCTGTTGCAGCACGTCGATCGCCTGGTCTTCGTCGCGCTCGGCGAGCAGGCAACCGGTGGCCCACAGCGTGCCGACGACCAGCAGCGCGAGCGCAGCGAACATCGCTGCCTGCAGCGGCACCAGCCGCCGGACGAGTCCGGTCCCGAGACACGGCGCGTGTGGTGATGTCATTGTGCCTGTTTCAACAGATATCCGACGCCGCGGATGCCATGAATTTCAACGCCGGCCTGCACCTCGGCAAGCTTGCGCCGAAGCCGGGACACGTGCGTATCCAGCGCGTTCGACTGGATCTCGTCGTCGAAATTGTAGACTGCTTCTTCAAGCGACGATCGCAGCACCGTGCGCCCCATGCGCCGCAGTAGCGTCTCCAGCACGAGCAGCTCGCGACGCGGCAGCTCCAGCGTCCGTCCTTCGACGCTGGCCTCGCGGTGGGCGCAATCGAAGGCGAGGCGGCCGACCCGCAGCAGGTCGCACTGCAAGCCGGCGGGCCGACGCAGGACGGCGCGCAATCGCGCCAGCAATTCCTCGACGGCGAAGGGTTTCGCAAGATAATCGTCCGCGCCGTGGTCGAGCCCGGCGATCCGATCGGCCAGTTCGCCGCGTGCCGTCAGGACGATGATCGGAATGCCGTCGGCTCTCGCCCGAAGCTTTGGAATGAGGCCGAGGCCGTCACCATCCGGCAACTGACGGTCGAGCAGCACGGCCCGGTGAACATCCGCTGAAATCGCTTCTTCGGCCTGGGCGAGCGTCAGCACATGGTCCACGACCATGTCGTAGCCCTTCAAGGCCCCGGACAAGGCCCCGGCCATCTCCGGTTCATCCTCCACCAGCAGGATACGCATGCAGCCCACTCAATGATGATCAATGCCGATCCTTAGAGACCGTACATTGCGGCTGCATTGCGGAGCGTGCCTGGAGCGGCCAACCACGATGCCGTGACGGCCGGTCGGAATTTAGCAGAAAGCCTCCAATTCCGACCAGCGCAAGCCCAGCCTCACTCGGTCAGGCGGTCCGGGAGCATGATGACGTCGACGGTCAAGCCGCCGGGATTCCAAACGTGGGTGATGCTGCCGCCAAACTGGTCCTTGACCGTTTGCCGGGCGAGCAGGCTGCCGAACCCCTCGCTTGCCGGCGCGCCGGCGAGTGGCGGGCCGCCTTGCTCCGTCCAGGTCAGCCGCAGTCCCTCGGGCTGAACGGACCAGTCGACACGGATACGGCCGGCTGAAGAGGACAGGGCACCGTATTTGGCCGCGTTGGTTGCAAGTTCGTGCAGCACAAGTGCAAGGCTCCTCGCCGCGCGCCCGCCGAGTTGCACATCGGGCCCCGCGGCCGTGACGCGATCTGCGTCCTCCGCGCCATCGAGGTGTGGCGCGACAATAGCGCGCAGGAGAACGCCAAGCGTCGTCGCCCGGTGGGACGCCGGACTTTGCCCGGAAAGGTCAGGCAGCGTGAGATCGTGGGCGCTCGCCAGCGCTTGCAGCCGCCCCTGGACCGCGATGGCCAGGTCCTCCGGCGTTCGGGCTGATCGCTTGCTGAGGGAGACCATGCCACTGGTGAGCGTGAACATGTTTTTCACGCGATGGTTCATCTCTCGCAGCAGCAGCTCCTTCTGCTGCTCGGCGAGCCGGTATTCGGTCATATCCCTGGCGATCTTGGATGCACCGGTCACCCGGCCGGTGGCGTCCCTGACCGGCGACACGCTCAACGATACGTGGACGAGGCTGCCGTCCTTGCGCCGACGGATCGTTTCATAGATCTCGACGCGCTCGCCGCGCGAGATGCGCTCGATGATCGCGGGCTCTTCATCGCTCCGGTCCTCGGGGATGAGGATGTTGATCGGCCGTCCGATCACCTCTTCAGCGCTATAGCCGAAAAGCCGCTCGGCGCCGCGATTCCAGCTGGAAATGATACCCTTGAGGTTCTTGCTGACGATGGCATCGTTGGAGCTCTCGACGATGGCAGCCAGCCGCGCCGCGGCCTCCTGGTCGTGCTTGATCTCGGTGAGGTCGACCAGCATGTTGATCGCGCCCACCAAGCGACCCGAAGCGTCGAATATCGGTGACGGGAAGGGCATGAAGGGCACTCGCGTGCCGTCCGGCCGCTCCGCCACTGCCTCGATGCCTCTGATCGGCCGCCGCTCTTTCAGCGCCAGCGCCATCGGACACTGGTCGTGCGGCAGCGGTGTGCCGTCCGGCCAGTACAGCTTCCAGGTGACACACCATGTATCGACGCCGATCTCGGGCACACGGCCTGAAAGCTCGACCGCGGCCTTGTTGAACATGGTGATGCGTCCGTCGGCATCGGTCATGTAGATGGCGGCCGGCAGCGCTTCGAGCAGATCCGCCGCTGACGGTTCGCCAGCGTGTGATGTTGCAGGCGCTCCAACGCTTGTGAAAAGAATAGGCTTGGCGCGTGCCGCGGGCCTCGACCGCGCTTCCGACTGTCGTTCGCGATCGAGAGCGGCGTTGGTATCGTGATCCGCGCGGGCCTGGACGTTGCTTGCGACACCCATCGTCCGCATGCAGGTGATCGCGCCGACGATCTCTCCAGCACTGTCCCTGAGGGCGTCGATATCCAAAGAAGCGAGAATGCGGGACCCGTCCGGCCGCTCGATCAGCAGCTCCCGACCGCGCACGGAATTTCCGCTCCGCAATGTCTCTGCCACCGGGTATTCCGAATGAGGCAAGAGGATACCGTCCGAACGGTACAGCCGTAGTGATCCGCAGAAGCGCTGCGTGGGATCGCGCGGGGTCGGCGCGCGACCCCACAGTTCAGCAGCATGGCGATTGTAATGGATGATCGCTCCGTCACCTGCGCAAACGTAGCCGGCGACCGGCAGGACATTCAGTGCGTCGCTGGCCGTGACAAGGATCGGGTCGTCGAGCAGCTTGCTGAACGGCGGCTCGCCCGCGGCCTCCGTGAGTGGTGTCATGCTGGTCCTCGACCGTTCGTGCTGTCCACTGTCCCACCCATGTGACGACAGTGGTCCTGAAGGATAGTCGAACCGGCGGGGAGGTGCACGTCCTGCCAGGTGCGAACGCGACCTTCTCGCCTGAATTCCTCCGCTTGCGCGGCGGTCCCCTTTAAGTAACCCGAAAACCGCGCGCGAAGTGTGTAGGAGTGCACATTGGCTACGTGCATTGAAGAATATTTTCTGCACCATCGTCAGCTGTCTGCAGCGAGTGCTGATAACGACAGCACGGGCCGGTTGCACAGACGCTGCACGGGAAATCGGCAGGTGGACGGAGGCAATCGGAGATCGTGCTAAGGATGAGCTTCCCAAGCGGCGCATCACCCGTCTTCCCTCGACAGGATTCACCAGGAGCAAATGCCGACGCGGGACGGCTTTTCGAACGAAAAGCATGGGTGAGGGCGCAGCGTCAGGGCGCGCGGGGCGTTTGGGCAAAGTTGGAAAGAGCGGGTGGCGGAGAGGGAAGGGATTCGAACCCTCGATAGACGTGGAGCCTATGCCGCATCCGAAAACGCGGTGCAATCAGCCGCTCTGCCACCTCTCCGTCGACTTAAGACCTACAGGCGCCGAGCTTTACGATCAGTAAAACGGATGCAGCAAATTAACCCAAAATCGGCGACGCTCTTGCAAGGTCCGGCAGCGTTATGGTGGAGGTAGGGCGACGAAACGGACGCGCCATGCCGCAGATCGTGCCACAACCGAAGCTCCGCGCCGATGAGCGGGCCAACCTGAGCCTCTGGATTGCCGGCGGACTGCTGGCGTACGTGGCCCTGGGCTTTCTGTGCGCACAGTGGACGCACGGCAAGTATCTGCCGGTGGCCATGTTCGCCGCTGGCCCCTTGCTGATGGCGTTGCTGGCGGTCGCCGCCTTTGCCGCGTTTCAGCTCGCGGTGTTCTTTGTGGAGCTGCGCAGCGGCTATACCAAGGATTGACACGGCCGGGTTCGCACCGGCCGTGCTCTAAGCGCGGACTGCGCCATCGCCCCAATCGCCCTGACCGTCATCAATGACTGTTGATCCGGTCGTCGGTCTGCGAATGGGCGCCGCCCGGATGCGAAATTCCAGCCAGCGCCTGTCCGACCTTTTGCATCATCGGCGAGCCTTCCTCCGACACGGCGAGATCGCCGAGCGTCAGGATGCCGACCATTCGCTTCGCACGGCTAAGTACCGGCAGCCGCCGAATCTGCTTGTTCGCCATGTTGTCGGCGACGGCGGCGACCTCTTCGTCCTCGAAGCAGTAGCAGACCTGCGACGACATGACCTCACGCACCGGCGTGTCCGCGCTCTTCCCGAGCGCCACGGCGCGCACGGCAATATCCCGGTCCGTGATCATTCCGACCAGCCGGTCGTTCTCGCCGACCGGCAATGCACCGACGTCCATGTCGCACATGCACTGTGCGGCTTTCTGGATCGGCTGGCCGGGATCGATGACCTCGACATGCCGCGTCATCACTTCGCTCACCCGCATCGGTAACACTCCTCTGAAATTGTGGAACCACGCACAGCAGGGATGCGCACGAAAGCGACGAACAAGTTCGTCCTTTAGTTCCTCAGCGATTGGCGCCACCGCCGGATTTAATTTCCGAGGCGCTTGCTAGCGGTCGGTGACCGCCGGTGCATTCGCCGTCCGGGGGATTTGATTGACCGGCCCGGTGAAATGGAAGCCGAGCGCGAGCGTCAGCAGGATGACTGCCAATCCAAGCAGCACGCCTGTGCCGATTCTGGCGTCCGGTCGATGCAGCTGTTTCATGCGGCCTCGCAGCCTCGGCTGCCTTTGCGGGACAAGCGCGGAAGCCGCCGGTCCGTTCCGCGAGCTCGGTCGGAACGCGGCGGAACGAGGATGTTCGTTCCGCATTGGATTGCTGGAGGGCTCACCCTTACAGCGAGGCGAGAATGCCGGTTTCCGCTGCGCGCGCGAAGATGGTCGAGCGACAGCTCAGCCGGCGCGGCATTCGCGACGAAGGCGTTCTGCGGGCGATGCGCGACGTGCCACGCGAGGACTACGTCGAACCCGGCATGGAAGAATTCGCGTTCGACGATTCGCCGTTGCCGATCGGCGAGGGCCAGACGATCTCGCAGCCCTATATCGTCGCGTTCATGGCGGAAGCCGCGGCGCTGTCGCCGGGCGACAGGGTGCTGGAGGTCGGCACCGGATCGGGCTACGCGGCCGCGGTGTTCAGCCGGCTGGCGAAGGCCGTCTACACCGTCGAGCGTTACCCCTCGCTTGCGGACGCAGCGAAGCAGCGCCTCGCACGCGCCGGCATCGGCAACGTCTTCGTGCAGTTCGGTGACGGCACGCTCGGCTGGGCTGATGCTGCGCCGTTCGACGCCATCATTGTCGCAGCCGGCGCTCCCGAAGTGCCGGCCGCGTTGAAGCAGCAGCTGGCGATTGGCGGCCGTCTGATCATTCCGGTCGGCGCGTCCGGGGAGAGCCAATCTCTCTTGAAGGTCACGCACGTCACGGAAGCCCTTTACGAGACTGAAGAGCTTGCACCGGTCAGGTTCGTGCCGCTGGTCGGTGCCCAGGGCTGGACCGAAGACGGGCGCCGCGCGGCCGCGCCCCATGTGCCTGCCCAGATGAGCTGCCTGACCTTGCCGCAGACCATCGCAAGAGCCGCCGAGCCGCTACCGGATTTCGACGATCCCGCCTTCGGCGCGCTGTTCGACCGGTTTGCCTCCAGGCGTGTCGTGCTGCTTGGCGAGGCGAGCCACGGTACCTCGGAGTTCTATCGCGCCCGGGACGCCATTACGCGACGGTTGATTGCGCAGCACGGCTTTTCGATCGTCGCGGTGGAGGCCGATTGGCCGGACGCCGCCGCGATCGATCGCTACGTGCGCCTGCGGCCTGACAGGCACGGCGATGGCGCGCCGTTTCAGCGCTTCCCGACCTGGATGTGGCGCAACACTGACGTCGCAGCCTTCGTCGTCTGGCTGCGGCGACACAACGAGACCGTGCCGCAAGACCGGCGCGCCGGCTTTTTTGGACTGGATATCTACAACATGCGCAGCTCGATCGCGGCCGTGCTCGCCTATCTCGACCGGGTCGATCCTGACGCGGCCACGATCGCACGCGAACGCTATGGCTGCCTGACGCCCTGGCAGAAGGAGCCGTCCATCTACGGCCGCGCGGTGCTGACCGAGGGCTACAAGACATGCGAGGGCGCGGTCGTGCGCCAGTGCAGGGATATTCTTGCGAAGCAGCTCGACTACACGCGGGACGACGGCGATCGTTTTCTCGACGCCGCGCAGAATGCGCGGCTGATCGCGTCCGCGGAGCGCTACTACCGCATCATGTATTACGGCGGCGCCGAATCCTGGAATTTGCGCGACACGCATATGTTCGAAACGCTCGAGCATCTGCTGCGTGCAAAGGGAGACGAGGCGAAGGCGGTCGTCTGGGCGCACAACTCGCACATCGGCGACGCGCGACATACCGAAATGGGTTCGGTGCGGTCCGAACTGAATATCGGACAGCTCTGCCGCGAACGGTTCGGCGCCGATGCAGCCCTCATCGGCTTCAGCACTCACACCGGCACCGTGGCTGCGGCGGCCGACTGGGACGGTCCGATGGAGACGATGCAGGTCCAGCCCTCGCGTCGCGACAGCTTCGAGCGCGCCTTCCACGACTCGGATGCGCGGCGATCGCTTGTCGATTTCAGCCGTGACGCGGCGTTGCGCGAGCTGTTGCGCGAACCGAGGCTCGAGCGCTTCATCGGCGTGATCTACCGACCCGACAGCGAGCTGATGAGTCACTATGCGGAAGCGTCGCTCTCGCAGCAGTTCGATGCGATGGTCTGGTTCGATGAGACGCAGGCGGTCGAGCCGTTGAGCCGTTCGCGGGGCCAGCAAGGAGTGCCCGACACCTATCCGTTCGGCCTCTGATCAGGGATTTCCGGCGCGGGCGGGTGGGGCGGCGTCTCGGCGGGTTGAGCGGGACGGGCAGGCTGATCGGGTACGGGATGGACCTCCGGCGGACCATGCGGCGGCACACCCGGCGGCGGTTGCGACGGCTGCGGATCGGCAGGGCGCGGAACTTCGGGTGGCGTTCCACCGGGAGGTTCGGTCGGTCCCATGGATCAGTCCGCACGTGTGTAGATGACGAAGTAGGCCGCCGTCATTGCGCCGACGACCAGCATCAAAGCGAGTGCGATCAGCAGTCCATTCGGAAACTCGGTCATCGACATCTTCCTCGACAAGAAGGACGGCTGCATCGAGGTGGTGATGAAGCCGGAACTGCCGCAATAGCGCGAGCCACGTCGCTGCCGCGCGTCATGCCGCTGCGTGCTTTGCCCTGCGCTTGGCGTGTCGTGCGTCTCGATGCCTCTGCGCCGCGTTTTCCTGCGCTTCCTTGGCGCGGCGCTCGCATTTTTCGCGCAGCTCCTCGAGCTCTTCCTCCGTCAGGTGTTCGATGCCGATGAAGGAATTGCCGACCGTGCCGTTGCGGATGATCTCGTCGAGCTTGACCTGGATCGCTGCGCTGTCGCGGTTCTGAGAGCTCTGGATCAGGAAGACCATCAGAAAAGTGACGACGGTTGTCCCGGTATTGATGACGAGCTGCCAGGTGTCGGAGAATCCAAACAGCGGACCAGAGATGGCCCAGACGATCACGACCCCCGCGGCGAGCGCAAAAGTGACGGCCCGGCCGGCGGCATGTGATGCAGCGTTCGCAAGATGAGCGAACGCTTGTGAGGTGCGGCTTGCTTGCATGCGTTCAGAACGCCGCGCCGGCTGTCGCGGTTCCTCTCGCGGGGAGATGTCAGGTCCGCCCTGCGTCGACGGTATCCCTGACATTCTGAACGGCCTCAGCGCCGGTCTGGCGAAGCTGATCGACAGCGTCGCTGGCTGCAGCACGGAATTCCTGACCGGCGTCGCCGGCTGCGCCCTGAGCGGCTTCCGCCACGCGTGCGGCCCGGTCCTTGACCGCATCTTTCACGCTGTCGCTGGCCGAACCGGCCCACTGGTTCTCAAAATCGGTGCTGGCGAGCGCGCTGGCGACACCAGCACCAATCACGAGTCCGATCGCACCGAGCACGAGCGGCTGTGTTTCAAACAGCTCGTTCAGCGTCGATTGCGCGCCGGCATATCCCTTGCGAAGGCTGGGCAGGGGATTTGGTGCTGCGCGAACCGTCTCGGCTCCGCGTTGGAACGCATCGTTGGCGCTGCTCACCGCGTCGCCCATGTGATCCTTCACCGCTGCAGCTTGCTCCGAGACCGCTGACATGCCGCGGGATGCGGCGTCGCTCGCCTTCTGGCTCGCAGACCGTGCAGCTTCCATTGCGGCTTCGCTGGCGCGCGTGCTGGTGTCTTTCATGGTCTCCGCGGCGTTCGACGCGCCGCGCATCCCGGCATCTGCCACCGACCTGGCCGCCGAGCTGACGCCATCGGCTGCGCTGCGCCTGCCGAACATGAGCCATAAGGCGCCGCCGCCGATCAGCGCCGCGGCGAGCGGGTTGTCCCGCGCGGCCTGCCTCAGGCTTGAAACGAAAGTGTCGGTTTGCTGATTCATCGCACAAATCCTTGCACGGTCGCCTTGTCCCGCTCGAGCTGGCCGAGGGTTTCCGAAGGCTTCAACTTTTCGGGTTTCAGTCGTTGCATCCCGACCAATGCGAAGATTGCAGCCAGCACCACGGCCGCGAGTGCGGAGATCAGGTAGGCAACCGGCTCCGACCACCCGCCTTCGACCAGCGCCGCCGAAAGTGCAAACAGCGCCATCATGATCGCGGGGATCACCAGGACCGCGGCGCCGAAGAGGAAGCCGCTCGCAACGCCGACGTGCTGCGCCTTTTCGCCGATCTCTGCCTTGGCGAGGTCGATCTCATTCTGAATCAGCGTCGAGAACTGCGACAGGGCGTCGCCCATCAGCGTGCTGATTGCACGAAGATCGGTCTTGTCGGTCATGGCTACGACCTCCGTGCGTCGTCTTGTTCGGAGGCGTCGCCCGACGTTGCGTCGGACGCCTGAGATCCGCCCCCTGAGGCCTTCAAGAACCGAACAGCAGCGAAGCCGGCAAGCACCGACAGGCCGAGGAAGGCGGCGGGCTGTCGCCGCGCAAATGACGTGACGCTGTCCACCACGTCGTTCATCGAGCCGTCGCGCATCTTGTCAGCCGCGCCATCCACGTAGCCCGCCGCTATTGCGATGGTTCGGGCGGCCATCGGGGTGTCCTGCTGGAATGCCTTTGCCGCACTACGCATGTTGTCGGCGAGGCGGTTGGCATAGTCGGCGCCCACATGCTGCTGCTTATCGAGCTGCCTCTTCACCTCGTCGACCGCGTCGCCGGCCGTCTCCTTGGCGGCCGCGCCGACCTGCTCCAGTTTCTCGCGCGCGGCATCGGAGGTCGCGCCGAGGGCGTCGGATGCCTGCTGCTTCGCGCCTTGACCCGCCTGCTGGAGCTTGTCGGTCAAGCTTTGCGACGCTGGGTTGCCGCCCTTGAAATGGGTATCGCTCATGTTCTGTCCTCGCTCTAACGGTGATCGGTTTGCGACGGATCGAACGCCGTCGTGATGGCTTCGTCGGTAACGGTCTTCAACTTTGCGGTGGCATTTTCCGTCGGACGTGAGCGATCCGCAGCATCGGCGATCGTCTGAGCCGCGGTCTCTGCCGCGTCCTTCACGTCATCCAATTTTTGCGAGGCGGCATCGGCACCGGTCTTGCGCCCCCTGTTGCTTGCCTGACCCATCGTGCTCCGCTCCGTCCTGGTGGACGGCAGCGAAGCTGCGATCAGCGCGCCGAGCGCAAGGCCAAGACCGGCAACGAGTGCAGGTCGGTCGCGCACGATCGTCTCAGCCGATGCGCGGGTGGTCTTGAACGACTCAGCCGCCTTCGTGCGGGTCGTATCGAGCGCAATCCTGGTCGTCTCGGAGGCCGTGTCCATCGTTGAACTCAGCGTCTGTTTGGCTGAACCCAGACTGTCCTTGGCGTGAGCGCTCAACTCTGCAGCGTGGTGCTTGGCGCTATGCGTCAACTGCGATGCTGCTTCACGCATTTCCGCGGCCTTGGCTCCCATCGTGTTGCGTGCATCGTCGGCTGCGTCTTCCGCCTGGCTCCTTGCGGACTGCCATCGTTCACGCGCAGCATCGGCCGCGTCGGTCAGCACATTGCCGCCGTCGGCGGTTTCCAGAGCCTCCGACAACTTGTCGGCGACTGCGCCGCGGACGCGGGGAGAGGTCAGCACCAGCCCGGCCCCGATCATCAGCAACGGCGCTGGCACGCTGCGTATCAATTTCAACGCGGGCACGGCGATTGCGGTGCCGGCCGCCAGGGTCTGCATCGGATTGTCCATCGCCTGCTGCTTCAGGCTGTCGAACCAGTTTCGACCCTTGGCGGTGACATAATCGGAGACGCCCGCCTTGATGTGGTCGGGCGACACCTTTTGCCGGAGATCGGTAGCGGTGTCGTTGATCCTGGTTCGCAGGATCTCCACGGTCTGCGAAAGCTCAGCGCGCGTCCGCTCAGACTCCCGCCGCAGCTCAGCAACCGATCGGTTGTGGTTGTGCGCCATCGGATTCGCCCTTTTCGACAATTCTTGTCGGTCTCGAACGTGCGATGAGGCGGCTTGGTTCCTCCCACATGGGGATGACAAACAGGCACACTAATCCGGCCTGGCCTGCGGTTTGGCACTGTCCGGTTTGATGGCACGCAACGCGTCGATCACGCCGTCGAGCGTGGTGACCGTCGTTTCCGGTCGGGATCTGTGGTCAGGGGCGACATGGCTGCCCAGCGCGACGATGATCAGGGGCTGCTTCGCACCCGTCCGCCGCAGCCGTCGAACGGTGTACCGCTGGACCGATTCACGCAGCGGCGAGACCTGACAGACGCAGACGGCTACCGCGTTGCCGAAATCCGCCAGCGACGGCGCGCTTTGTTTGGGAACCTCGGCCTTGAAGCCTTCGCGGGCAGCGATAAAGGCGACAATCAGCGCTGCAGCCCGATCAAGCCGGCCTCGCCCCGGCAATGCTGCGATGCTGCGCGGGTGATCGCGCCCCGACAGCCGCACGATGTTTGTCGACGCGTCCTTGTCTGAGGCGAGAGGAGCTTTCGGTTCCCGCTCGGTATCGGTTTCCTCAAGCTCTGTCAGGTCGTCGATGATCTCGTCGACGCAGTGGTTGATATCCGCAACTCGATCCGAGTCCAGCCGCCCGCGGTCGAGATCGGCCTGCGCCAGTTTCAGTGCGCCGAGCAGGACGTCATTGCAATAATCGAACACGCTTATTTTCTTCAGCGCGCGAGCCGCATGATCGGCCGCCTCCACCGGATCGCCGGCGAGCATGCGCTGATAGAGGACCTGCTGCGGCGTGAGAGGCGGCTGGTCGCCGAACATGATGTCGATGAATTTCAGACGCTCGACGTGGCGCGACAGCACGACGACGCACAGTGTCAGCGGCGTGGAAACCAAAAGCCCGATCGGGCCCCATAGCCAGGTCCAGAACACCGCCGACAGCACGACCGCGACCGGCGAAAGGCCGGTCCGGTGGCCGTAGGCCAGCGGCTCGGCCACCTGTGCGGTGAAGGGCTCAACCACGGCGAACAGCAGGACGGTCCACAGCACCATCGACCAGTCGGGGCCGACGGCCGCGGCAAGCGTGATCGGCAGCAGCGCGCAGAGGATCGCTCCGACGTAGGGGACGAAGCGCAGGACCATCGCCAGGAGCCCCCACAGCGGCGCGTTCGGCACGCCGATCAGTGTGAGACCGAGGCCGATCACGAATCCGAACGCCGCGTTCAGCAGAAGCTGCATGGCAAACAATCGCTGCAAACGGTGTCCGGCGTCGTTCAGCGCCGCCGTCGTCCGCTCGATGTCGTGCGAGCCGGCAAGGCGAATGATCCTGTTTCGCAAATCTTCGCGCTGAAACAGGAAGAACGTCGCGAACAGCAGCACGATGCCGGTCGTGGTGAGCGGTGAGACCAGTGGCGAGAACAGGCTGACCAGACGCTCGGACACACTCGGCGGCGGCTGATGGATCTCGACCGGCAGCGGCCTCTGCTCCTTCTGCGGGTTCGCTTCGCCCGGTGCGACCGTGATGGTCGTCGAGCGGGGCCGGTCAAGCTCCTTGTCCAGGTCGCTCAGAAGATCCGCCAGATTCCGGAACACGCCCGGCCCGACGAAGTTGTCGCGAAGATGCTGCACCTTCTCGCGCAGGGTCGCCTGATAGCGCGGCAGCTCGCCCGCGAGCTGGTTGACTTGGCTCGCGACCATTGAACCAAGGCTCAGAATGATCATGATGGCGACCAGCGCCGCGGCAATGACCGCGACGGTACGCGGCACGCGCCAGCGCTGCAGCAAAGTGACGATCGGCGTCAGCACGAAGGTGAGCAGGACCGCGAGCACCACCGGGATGAGGATCTCGCGGGCAAGATAAAACGCAGCGACGATGATTGCGCCCGCGAGCAGGTTGATGAAGGCTGGTCCGCCAGCTACGACCACGTCCGTTCACCTCCCGGCGTACCGAAAACCTTTGATGTTGTCGCCGTGTGGGTAACCCGGCGGCGCGGGCGAAGGTTCCTCGGCGCCGACCCTGATCCCGCCCGGGCTCACGCGAGCCGACTGCAGCATCGCGGGACCGGTTCTGGTGTGGTGTCTGATGCGAGACTAACGCCGCTCAAGTTGTACGATGACCAGACAACCATGCGGGACGCGCCGGCGGCGAAGGTGGGCGGGCAAACGGAGAGGGGAGGAGCAGGCAGCAGCAGGCAGCCAGAGAGGGGGGATCGGCGACAGCGCTTCGATCGGAAATCGGTGGCCGGTTGCCGCTGCGTCGACCGGCAAGAGATTTATCTTTGATGACACCTTTATGTTTTATGTGGCAGGCGGCGCGCCTGAAACGTGTGCACGACGGACGCGAAGCGGCCCGCCCAAATTCGGCCGCAGAGGCAGGGAAGTTTTGGGACAGTCGTGATTTGTTGGGCATGAGCTGATCCGAAAGCGAAGATCCACTTTCGGAATTTCATCGACCGCTCTATCCTACGACAAACCAGCAAGGTGCGCCCCCCGATGAAGAACGGACTTGTCTCGCCCCCCGGTTTGGCAGTGATGGGCACTGCGATCGTGCTTGGAGGCTTTGTTGCTCCGCTGCTTGCCTTCCTGGGCGCCGCGTTCATCGGCGGCGCCGTGAGTGCCCGTATCGAGGATCGGCGACGTCGGCTCCTTCCCGTGCCGGTGACCGTAAACGTCAGGCGCCGCGCGTTCTGACATTCGCTGACATTATTGGCCTGCGGCAGGCGATGGCGTCCGGCGTGCGACAGCGCCGGCTTTGCGATTCGCGCTGTTTCCCGATCCGTGCCGTTTCCCGATTCGTGCCGTTTCCATGGCTGCCCGGTTTTTTCGGGACAGCCATTGCCTGCAGGGCATGGACCTGCAACCGCTGCTGATCGTAACATTACCGCATGAAAAGCATTGCGATTCTGACGAGCGGCGGCGACGCGCCGGGCATGAATGCAGCCATTCGCGCCGCCACCCGCAGCGCCCTCGACCAGGGGATGGCCGTCTTCGGCGTGCGGCAGGGCTATCAGGGGCTGATCGAGGATCAGATCCGTCAGCTCAATGCGCGCGACGTCGGCGGCATCATCCATATGGGCGGCACGTTCCTGGGGAGCGCGCGATCCAAGGAGTTCCGCGAGGAGTCCGGCCGCTCCAAAGCATTGCGCAATCTTGCCCGGCACGGCATCGACGGTCTGGTGGTCATCGGCGGCAACGGCTCGCAGACCGGTGCCTATATGCTGAGCAAGCTCGGCTTCCCGGTGGTCGGCGTCGCATCGACGATCGACAACGATCTGTTCGGAACCAACGTCACGATCGGAAGCGATACCGCCGTCAATGTCACGCTCGAAGCGATCGATCACTTGCGGACGACGGGCTCGTCGCACAATCGGGCGTTCCTGGTCGAGACCATGGGCCGGGACTGCGGTTACCTTGCGATGATGGCCGGCCTTGCCGGCGGCGCGGAGGTGATCTCGACGCCCGAGTTCGAGGTTCCGGCGAGCGAGATTGCCGATCGGCTGCGCGCTGCCTATGAGCGCGGCAAGACGCACGCGATCGTCGTGATCGCCGAAGGCGTGAAGGACAATTCAGAGCGCATCCTCAGCTTTTTCGAGAAGGACAAGCGCATGGTCGGGTTTGAATTGCGCGCGACCGTGCTTGGTCACGTCGTGCGCGGGGCTCCGCCGACCGCGTTCGATCGCTTTCTGGCGACCCGCCTTGGCGTCGGCGCCATTGCCGCTCTCAGCAAGGGCCAGTCCGGCGTGCTCGTGGGCTATGAGAGCGGCGACGTCATCGCCACGCCGCTTGCCGAGGTAGCCGGGCGCACCAAGCCTATCGATACCGATCTGGTCGAACTCGCGCGCATCCTCGCGAAATAGCGCGAGCCGCGCTTCCAGCATTCACGCCGGTACGATGGTCTTGCCGATGGGCCAGAGCGCGATACCGGCGAGCTTCAGGTGCGCCCACGCGAACGGGATGCCGATGATGGTGATGGCAAGACCGATCGCGGTGATGAGGTGCGCCAGCGCGAGCCACCAGCCCGCCAGAACGAACCAGATGATATTGCCGATGACGCCAAGCGCGCCGGTGCCGACGTCCTCGCGCCCGGTGTAGAGGTCGCGCGACACGGCGCGCTGGCCGAAGGGCAGCAGGGTGTAGGCGGCAATGTTGAAGGCGGCCCGCGCCCAGGGGAGGCCGATGATGGTGATCGCCATGATGATCGCGGCGATCACCCAGCCGGCCGCCATCCAGAGTCCGCCAAACACGATCCATGCGAGGTTGAGGAGAAAGGACAGGGGCGACATCAGCGGCTCCTTGGCCCACGCGAGATCGGCGGTGCTCAGGACCTATGTCGGCGGCCACGCAATTCAAGGCCTTTTGCCGCGTCATCGGCTGGCTCGTTCGTCGCAGCAGTCGTGTCGTCGCGTGTGACGGACTTCACCAGTTTGCGCGCGTACTGATGCTCGATCACGTCGGCGATCTCGTCCTCGAGGTCGCGAGCGATACTGTCGGGATGCTGCTTCATGACGGCACCTCGTCTGCAGGCGTCAGCTATCTCTTATCTCTTCCACGCACTCACGAGACGTCCTTGCGCGCCATAGATCGGGTCGCGGCGCGGGCGCGGCACCCTGCGGACGGTCTTCACCGCGAGCCTGTGATCTTCGCTGGTGGTGCATTCGTCGTAGGTGCCCGATGGCGGATAGGCGCCCACCACGAGAAAATCCTCGCTGGCTTTGAGACAGCGATGTCCGGTCCCCGCGGGCAGAATCGCCACATCGCCGGCCTGCAGCTTCAGCGTCTTGCCGCGCAGTCCGCCAAATTCGACGGAGGCCTGTCCGCGAGCAACCCCGAGCACCTCGTGAATGCGCGAATGGTAATGGACATAGTCATAGATGCCGTTGCGCCAGGAATTGCCCCAGCCGTTGCTGCGAAATACCTCTTCGACCACCGCCGCCGGATCAAGTCCCTCCCGCAACCAGATCGCGCTGCGATAGACGATCAGCGGCCAACGCGGATGGTTCGGAATGATGCCATCGTCCTGCAGGCGAAACGTTCGGCCCTTGCGCGCGCGAATGAATGTCTGCACGTCGTCGCGCTTCGGACGACCGATGCCGGTGATCTTCCCTGCAAACGTCTTGATGGTCTCGAGCGTGGGCATAGGACTTCAATCGATCCTCGAAGCTTTGGTTCCCTCTCCACAGGAACCACTTGGCCGGCAAGGCTGATTCTTTTCGCCTGCCGTGCTGTCAGGAACTGTCATGATCGGTGCGGCGTTGGCCCAACGGATGGCGTGACCCGCCGGGCGAGGCGTCAGCACAAGCGGACGGCGCCCGCCCTTCGAACGAAGTCGCGCCGCATATCAAGGAGGCTGCGCCATGTTTGACTTTTTCGCAGGCGCCTCGCCGGCGCTGGGCTTATGGGCGCTCGGGGCCGCCATTCTCGGAGCCGCGTTGATCTACGGTGTGATGCGTGCCGGGTGGCTGCGGCCGCACGAGCGCGCCGAACTCGACCACCAGACACGCGTGCAGCAGGGCCGCGAGGACCCGCAAAAGAGCTCGCAGACCACGATGAACAGGAGCGACCTGCGTGCGACGGAGATGCCCGACAAGGGCGCTGACAAGCCGTGGGAACGCCCGGGCCAGCTTAGCCAAAATCCTGATTGGAAAGGGGCGGGCAAACCCGATCTCGAGAGGTGGAAACAGACCGGAACGCACTGAACGGAGAAGCATCATGGCCGAGAAGGAAGCGCTGATGACACAAGCGCAGCGCGAGGAGATCAAACACCTCTGCGACGAAGCCAACGTTCCTGACAAGTCGGGCGAGTTGCTGACGAAGGAAGGTGCGCAGCACTTCATCGACGATTTGCTGCGGCAGGCCAGCGAGCGCCGCCATGGCTGAGACAAAACGGCGCGACGAGCCGGAGAGCAAACGACCGAAAGCGCCGCCGACGGACAAGATTCCGCCGGCCGGTCCGCACGCGAAGCCGGAGCTGACCGACAAGGAGCGGACGCCGGGATCCGGCGTGCTGCCGGATTCTGATCCGAAGGAGACCGAGGCGCCGACCGGCTAGTGCATGTGGAACTCCTGGCCTGCAGCGACCTCGGCGCGCCCCCTCTCCCCCGCTGGGGAGAGGGTTGGGGTGAGGGGCCGTGACACCGATGGCGTCGCGCGTACTTTACGTCCGGCATCTCGTGTCGAAGCTGACACTCTTCGCATATCGCATACGACAGAACGTGCCCCGGCCCCGCACCCTAACCCTCTCCCCAACGGGGAGAGGGAACACCGGCTGCGCGTGGTCACTGTTCGTGCAGATGCGATAGCACGCTAGGAGGCGTGGACCTTGGTCTGTCCGGGAAAACACGATGCAGGATTCCTACAGCAGAATGGCGTTTGGCATGTCGGTAGGTCTCGGCATCGGCGCTCTCGTGGGCGGCGCGATGGACAATGTCGGGCTCGGCATTGGTCTCGGCATCGCGCTTGGCAGTGCCGTCGGTGCGCTGGCTGGTCGCAGCTAAAAGCGCTAGTGTCCCGAATCCGAAGTTCGCTATGCTTTGCAGCGAGCTCAGAGCGAACTTCGGATTCGATCAGGACACTAGCAAGTTTACGATTCTAGTGTCGTTTATGGATCAGAAATTCGCACGATGGACTCGCGGCAAGGATGGTGCGAATTTCTGATCCACGACACTAGATCGCGACGTCAGGGCGAAGGCCGGGAAGGCCGGCTTGCCATCGTACGAAACGTGATCGAGTAGCGCGGTTCATCAACGGCGGGGATGCCGTGCTCCCAGACATGCCGGGCATCGCCGGTGAGCAGATAGAGCGAGCGTGGCTCTGCATCCAGCGTGAAGCGCTGCCATCGATCGCGGGATTTCCTGCGGAAGCGAAAGCGGCATGCTGATCCAAGCGACAGGCCGAACACCTGCTCGAACTGCGGCTTGTCGCGATGCCAGCCGATGCCGACGCCGATATCATATTCCGTGCACAGGACGTGACCGATCGCGCCCGCGGCCAGCTCGCGAAAGCGTTCGATCTTCTCCGCCTGCTGCCGCAGCCAGGCAGGCACGGGTTCGGCGTCTTCGAGCCGCCGCGCCGTGTAATCGTAGTGAAAGCCGAAGGATGCGACCCTTCGCTTGCCCTCATAGGCGCCGAACTGAAACGGCTGAAGCGGCAAGGTCCGGATCATTCCGATCAGATGCCGTTCGTCCTCGGTGGAGATGACGTCGGGCCAATACTCGAGCCCCGCCGGCCGATCCGCGTCGTCGGCGAACAGGGAGAGCTGGGTTGGCGTGCTCATCATGGATGACGATCAGTCGAGTTGCCGGTTCGAGGTTCACTCGCGCTCGCGTCGGTCGCTGCCCGGAAGCTGATCGTAGCCGTGCCGGCTGCTGTAGAACATCAGCGCCATCAGCCCGATGCCGACGACCAGCGAGAACACGATACCGAGCGCCATGGCGGTCCAGCCATGCACGCCGAGTTCGGCGTGATGGCCGCCGACCAATCCGAAATAGACGAAGACGCCGGTGCCGGCCAGCAGGGCCAGGAGCACGACGATGAGCAGGACATTACGCATGATGGGCTCCTCGCTGCGGATGCCGTTCTGAAGAACGCCCCCGGTCGCGGCGGCGTTCCTCCCGCGACAGAGCTTAGAACGTTGCTTTCAGGCCATCGATCAGGAATTGGATCGCAAAAGCCGCCAGAATGACGCCGAGCACCCGCGACAGCACGATGTTGCCGGTGATGCCGAGCAGCTTGGAGATCCGGCCGGCGGCGAGAAAGCAGATCGTGCAGGCGGCGATCACCGCGACGATGACGCCGATCAGCGTGACGAACGCCTCGGCTTCGCCGTCGGCGCGGCCGGACAGCAACAGCGTCGCCGTCAGCGCTCCCGGCCCGGCCATCAGCGGGATTGCCAGCGGGAAGGCGGCAATGTTGGTGACGTGCTCCTTCAGCGCCTCGCCGGCTTCGCGTGCATGATGTTCGGGCTCGGTGCCGAACACCATGCGGAACGCCACGCCGAACAGCAGCAGTCCGCCGGCGATCTGAAACGCGGGGACGCTGATCTTGAGCTGGCCGAGCAGCCAGCTTCCGCCGAGCGCTGTGAGAATGAGAATGCCCGCGGCGATGATCGACGATCGAAATGCGACCTCGCGCTTGAAGCGGGGATCAAGCCCGTCGGTGAGCGAAATAAAGGCCGGCACCAGACCGACCGGATCGATCACCAGCAGCAGCGTCACGAAGGATGAGGTCGCGAACTCCATTCGCCTGCCGCGATCAGTGCGAACGCGCAAGCGCGAACGCACTGATCATCCGACCTCGGTTCTTGTTCCTCGCCGTGATCAACTGGATTGGCGAACCGGTCCGAACAACTCGACAGGAGGTGGCAGCGAACTGTTTACTCGTCATCGACTCACCTCCTGGAGGCGAGGTGCAACAGCCGGACGAGGAAAGAAGTTCCACCGCTTCATTGCAACGGCATGGGAATGCAGCAGATTGTGCTGTTTTGAGACTGCGATCCATCGCACCGATCGTCGCCTGTTCGTGAAGCGAACGCTCCGGTGTGTTCCGCGTTATCAAGCATGTCCGATATTACACACTACTTCATGGCGCATGCCCGGTCCGCGGTCCGAAAGGCGCGTGGGATGAAGCGCGGAACGAGCCATCGCAATCGGCAGCGCACGGTCGCGCGCGTCTATCATCTTCTCGCGAAGGAAGCGGCTTACACGTCGAATGTCCAATACCTGGATGACTTCCGCAAAATCCAGCGACTGGAGCGCGCGATCGGAGGTTGAGGTGTTTCTGTTCTTCTCGAACCGCACCGGCATCATCGGCTCGCTTCTGATCTCGTTGCTGCTTTCTGCAGTGCTGCTTTACGCATGCAGCGGAAACTGACGGCGGAACATCGGCCGCTTAAGAAAGTTTTCAAGACAGGCCGTTCTTCAACGCAGCGCGTCAACCGCGTTGCAGGAGCGCGTGTGGCCGACAAGAAAAACGCGCTGACCAAGGGAGGATGTTATGGGACTCGGAAAGGGTGCATTGCTCTGGCTTCTTGGTATTCCGCTGCCAATCATTCTGCTGTTGGCACTGTTCTGGAATTAGCAGACGCGGAAGCAAGGCCCTTCGGGGCCTTCTTTTTTGCCGATCGTCTTTTGGCGACACTGCAGCTCTGCCGGTGTCGATTGCCGAACATCCGGCTCATCGCTGTCAGAGTGGCAGTCTCTCTCCTGGCGTAATAGGATTTCCCCGGGTGGACAGGAGGGAAGACGCAACCGTGACAACGAATGATGCGGACAAGGTCTTTGCCGGCTCGATCCCGGAGATCTACGACGAATATCTGGTGCCCCTGATTTTCGAACCGTACGCGACCGACCTGGCCGGACGGCTATCAGCGTTCAAGCCCGAAAGCGTGCTGGAGACCGCGGCTGGTACAGGAGTTCTGACCCGCGCACTCGCCGCGTCTTTTCCGGACGCGGCCATCGCCGCTTCAGATCTCAACCAGCCGATGCTCGATCGCGCCGCCGCGCGCTTCGGCCGGTCAGCTCGTGTGACCTGGCAGCATGCCGATGCGCTCGCGCTGCCTTTTGCCGACGAAAGCTTTGACGCGGTCGCCTGCCAGTTCGGGGTGATGTTCTTTCCGGACAAGATACGCGGTTACAAGGAAGCACGGCGGGTGCTGAAGCGCGGCCGGCCTTTTGCCTTCAACGTGTGGGATCACATCGAGCGGAACGAACTGGTTGCGGTCGTCTCGGAGGCGCTGGAGACATTCTTTCCCGATGATCCGCCGCGGTTCATGGCGCGCACGCCGCACGGCTATCACGATGCCGACGAGATCAGACGGCATCTCGGCGATGCCGGATTCATCGATATCGTCATCGAGAGGGTGAACGCCCGAAGCAGGGCGCCTTCGGCGTATGATGCCGCGTTCGCCTTTTGCCAGGGCACGCCCTGGCGCGCCGAGATCGAGGCGCGCGGCGGGGCTGGAGGACTGCAGAAGGCGACGCAACACGCCGCCGACGCCTTGATCGGGCGCTTTGGCGCAGGCCCGATCGAAGGCGGTATCGCGGCCCTGGTCGTGATGGCGAGGTGACTATCCGAGCCGCGGGCGGGCGCGTTCGTCAGAACTGATTGCGAAGGCGCAGGTCGTCGTCATACATCCGCTGACGGACATTGGGCGACGGGTCGCGGCCGACGAAGCGGCCCGATGGCGAGTAGACGTTGGGCCCGCGCAGATAACCGTCGCCTCGGTACATGTTGCGGCTGCCACGCCAGTCGCGCTCCTGCTGGTAATAGCCTTGCGCCTGCCGGGGCATCTTTTTCTTCGTGCTTGCTGCGAGCGCCGGAGTGGCGACGAGCACCGCAAGAGCAATGATAGGAACAATTTTCATGGGCTTTCCTTTTCATTTCCCCAGGCGAGAACAGAAGGAGCCATGAGACGTTCCACTTTGCCGCCTCGACGAAGAAACGGATTCATGCCGGATCGCCTGGCCAGATATGCGCGAGGATGATGCTCGACGCGGAACGAGGCGTCGGGGTCGGCGTTAACCGAACAATCCGATTAGCCGTACGTGGAGAAGTGCCACACCTCGGCAGAGGTGAAAGCACGACAGACCCCGCCACTCACGCAAAGTGAATGGCGGGGTTCGTCGTTTCGGCCACCCGCAATGCCGCGGCGACGGCGGGCTCGCGTCTTACGCTTCCCGCCCTTGATCTTGCTGGAAATTCCTCGATCCGATTGGTCCGGCGGCGATTTTTCGCTGTGGATTGCGTGTGAACAGCGGGGAAAATGAACCTGTGCGGGGTCTCTTTTCGGAACCCTTTCATGAATTGCGGCTTGGTATGAGCGGGTTAGCGTGGTGGTTCAAACGTTCTCGTCGCTTGGTTGGCTAACCTCCGATTCGAGACACCAGGTGGAGAGTTGAAATGCAGCAGTACAGTTTCAGCGTCACCGATCTGACGAATTTCGACAGTTCGGCAGGCAGCTTTGAGTTGACCGATGCGGAGGCGATTGAATTCGGCAAGGAGTATGCGGCAAAGCTGCTCGATGCGCAGCCGGAAATCCGCAATCAGGGACTATGCGTGGTCGCCTTCGATCAGTCAGGCCATGCGCGCTTCATTCAGCCGATCGATACCGTTCATTAACCGTTCCGCTGCCGGCGACTGAACGATCGAGCGATCGCGGTCTGCTATTCGTTGCCCGCCGTTACTCTCTCCCAACCCTTCCATCTGCGATCGGCCCACCGAAAGGCGCCGAGCAATGGCCGCTGCAGCAGACGCAGGTCCTGCGACAGGATGATGAGCCCGAGCGGTAGCATCCAGATGCCGAGCACGGGCAGGAACGACAGCACGCCGCCGACCATCAGCAGCAGCGAAACGGCAATGCGGATGAGCAGCCGTGAGGGCCGACGCAGCCAGATCACAAAGCGGCAGAACCGGGCGGGAAGATATCGCCCGATCGAATCGAGATAGAGGTTCAGTTCGCGCTGAACCGCCGCGTCGCTTGCGCTCAGGCGACGTCTGCGCCGGACGCGAGCACCCGGGACGCTCACAGAGGCGTGCTCCGTATTAGCGACCGTCACGGGCTTCGGGCATCGGGCGTTGCGCCTCGGCGAGCTTCAATCGCCGCAGCAGGATCTTCAGCGGCTCCGGCACATCATCGTCGACCGAGATGTGCGACGAGAGACCGCGACCGATCCCGTCGCGAAGGCCCTTTAGGTCTTGATTGCTGTCCATCAGCCTTCTCCTCTTCGGTGATCAACGGGCCGGTTGCTCAGACCGTTCCGGTGGAACAAGTTGAAGCGAGCCGGGATTTCTTCCCGAGAAAGGCGGATGCAGGTGTCAGCGCAGGCCGGCATGCGAGAAAGCGCCGAACCAGCCCGTGTGGCCCGGGGCTGGAAGCAGATCCTGCTTGGCACCTATCGCAGCATGTCGGAAGACCGGGTCCTTGCGGTTGCCGCCGGCGTCACGTTCTACGGACTGCTCGCCGTGTTTCCGGCGGTCGGCGCGGTCGTCTCGCTCTACGGCCTGTTCACTGACGCCGCGACGATCGAAGGCAATCTCGCCCGCCTGTCGTCGGTCTTGCCGACCGGGGCCCTCCAAATCATCGGCGATGAAGTTCGGCGCGTGGCCGCGGCAAGCGGACGCGCGTTAAGCGCCAGTTTTCTCCTGGGACTGGCCATCGCGATCTGGGGCGCCAATGCCGGCGTCAAGGCCGTGTTCGACGCGATGAATGTGGCCTATGGCGCCAACGAAGAGCGAGGGTTCTTCAAGCTGAATTTCACCTCGCTCACCTTTACTGCGGCAGCGATCGTGTTCGCGGTGCTTGCGCTCGCGGCCGTGGTCGTCGTGCCGGTCTCCTTCCACTATCTGGGGCTCGACGTCGCGCTCGGCGCGATCCTGCTTTACGGCCGCTGGCCGCTGATCTGGCTGGTCGTCGCACTCGGACTTGCCTTGCTCTACCGCTTCGGGCCGACGGATTCCCTCCATCCGAAATGGCGGTGGATCAGCTGGGGAAGCGCGTCCGCCTCGGTGGTCTGGCTCGCCGCCTCCGTGCTGTTCTCGTGGTACGCGGCGAACTTCGGCAATTACAACAGGACCTACGGCTCGCTCGGCGCCGCGATCGGCTTCATGACCTGGATGTGGATCTCCGCTGCGGTGATCATCATGGGCGCCGAGCTCAATGCCGAGATCGAGAAGGCCGCCGACGAGCCGCACGCGCAGCGGCCCAAGAACGCCGAACGCGACAATCGCGCGGCCTGATTGGAGCGGACTTCCACGACTGTCCGAACGCATCGTGCGGGGTGCAACTGGCCCGGCATCGATGGTAAACATCGGCGCGCGAGAGGCGGAAACACGCATGGCCAACGAGATTTCATTCGGACCCCTTCGTTACGAGCGGCAGCGCGGGCTGGATGGCGCGTTCTTTCTTGGCGTTCCGGCCGCGCTCGCGGTGACCATGTCGGTCGTCGGCGGCTATATGAACACGCTGGGCGCGTTCGGCGGGCTCCTGTACGTGGCGGGGCTGTCGTTCATGCCTTGGTGGATGGCCGGGCTGGCGACGGCCGTCGCCCATGTCGGATTGCGGCGCTTCCGCCTGCCGCTGTGGGCGCTGACGGTCATCGGCGCCAGCGCCGCATCGCTGCTGCTGATCCCGATCACGCATGAGTTGAACGGTTGGTTTCGCACACACTGGCCGGGCGGCCTCCTGCTGCACGAGATGTCTTGGCCGGTGACGCTCGATCGCGTGCGCGAAATCGCCATCAGCGCCGGGCGAGCGACCGCGCTGTGGACCGCCTTCTGCTACGTGTTCGCGACGACGCTTGGCTGGTCGCGCTATCAGTATGATCCCGAAGCGGACCGCGCATCTGGTCCAGTGGTCGACACGCCGCCGTCGCGGTTCGAAAACAGCGGCCGCAACTGGACGAAAGAGGCCGATCTGCAGCTCGCCCGGTACGTTGCGGATGGCCTGCCTCCAGGCGAGATCGCGCGGCACATGCACCGGACGGTGGCTGCCGTCAGGATCAGGATCGCAAAGATCAACGCGGCGGCGCGCCGCAAACGCGATTGAGCCGGACCGACAACCAACATTCTTTGTGCAAATGGCCCAGAACATCTACGACAACGCCGAATTCTTTGCCGGCTACAGCGGCCTGAGGCGGTCCGTACACGGCCTCGCCGGCGCACCGGAATGGCCGGCAATCCGCGCGCTGATTCCGAACCTTGCCGGCAAGCGGGTGATCGATCTTGGTTGCGGCTTCGGCTGGTTCGCGCGCTGGGCGCGGGAGAACGGCGCGGAGCACGTGTCCGGCTACGATCTGTCGGAAAAGATGATCGCGCGGGCGAAGGCGGATACCTCCGATCCGAACATCGTCTACACGATCGCTGATCTGGATCGGCTGGAGCTGCCCGAGGCATCATTCGATTTCGCCTACAGCTCGCTCGCCCTGCATTACGTCGTCGATTTCGAACGACTGATAAGAGCAGTGCATCGCGCGCTACTACCGGACTCGCAGTTTGTGTTCACCATTGAACATCCGATCTACATGGCTCCGAGCAGGCCGGGATGGACGGTCGACAGCGAAGGCCGCAGGACGTGGCCGGTCGATGGCTACGCGATCGAGGGCCCGCGCGTCACCGACTGGCTGGCCAAGGGCGTGGTCAAGCAGCATCGGATGCTCGGCACGACGCTGAATGCCCTTATCAAAACCGGCTTCAGCATACGTCACTTGCAGGAGTGGAGTCCGACGGGCGAAGACCTCGCGGCGATTCCTGATCTTGCCGACGAGCGCGAACGGCCGATGATGATGATCGTGGCGGCAGGCCGGTAAGCAACACTGCCCGTTGTTCCGGGACTATTTCCGCAGCGCATTATTCGCAGCTCGCGGAAGTACTCTCCCTTTCGAACCTCCGGAACAAACCGATGTTGCTGTCGATTGGCCGGTGCGGACGGGCGCGAGCCCGGTTCAACCTGGGAGGAGGTATCATGAAGAAGGTTGCAGTCGTTCTGGCGACGCTTGGTGCCTTGAGTGCAACAGCGCCGGCTTTCGCGCAGACGGTCGGTGTCGGTGTGACGTTCGAGCCGGAAGAACGCACCCGCATCAAGGAGTATGTCATCACGGAGCGCGTCGCGCCTGTCACGATGCACGAGCGCGTCAGCGTAGGCACCAGGCTGCCTGCCGACGTTGAGCTCCGCACAGTGCCATCGGCCTGGGGGCCCTCGGTCTCGAAGTATCGCTACGTGTACTCCGACGATCGGGTCTAGTCGAGCCATCGAGCCGCGAAGTCGTGCACGTGCTCGACTGACGCGTCATTGACGAGAAGCGAAACACAGGGCTCCGGCACAGCCGGGGCCCTTGGCTTGTCCACCGCGAAACACCGGGGGCTCGCCCCGAGGCCTTTGCCGGCCGGCCGATGTTCCTGAGAACATTTCGGTTGGCGGTGCGTTGTCCCTTCAGCATGCGCCGGGTGTCAACCGGCCATAACGGAGAAGATGGACGCAGTTGATTTTGCCGGTTTCTAACTGCGGCAGCAACGCATTGGTACGCGTGGCATCTAACCCGTTCCCGGCGCATGCGCTTTGCGCAGGAGTGAAGGATTTGAACAAACTTGGAAGGGCTGCAGAGAAGGTGGCCGGCAAAAGCAAGCAGGCGGTTGCCGAGGTGACGGGCGACGGCAAGCTCGACGAAGAGGGCAGGCGGCAGGTGAAACGAGCCGAACAGCAAACCCGGCGGGACGAGGCCGCGGAGCAGGCCGAGCGTGCAGAGACGCCGAAACTGTCCACCATCGCCAACAACCTGACCTGAGACCCCACGTGAGCGACGTCGCATGAGTGCACCGCTGGTCGTCGAGATCCCGCACCGTCTCGGCAGGGAAGAAGCGGTCCGCCGCCTGAAGGGCGGTCTCTCGCGCGCGAGCTCACAGTACGGCAACGTTCTGCAGGTGCACGAGGAGATCTGGTCGGGCGACCGGATGAGCTTTCGCGTCGAAGCGTTGAAGCAGATCGCGTCAGGCACCGTCGACGTGCGCGAAGACAATGTGCGTGTCGAGGTGACGCTGCCATGGCTGCTGGCGCGGCTTGCGACCGGCATTCAGGCGGCGATCCGCAAATCCGGCACGCTGATGCTCGAGAAGAAGTGAATGCGACCTCACGGAGGTGAAGATGCTCTCTGCCGAGATGACCCGCTGCGTCGAGACCTGCCTGAAGTGCTACGCGACCTGCCTGGAGACCGCGATGAACCACTGCCTCGAAGCGGGCGGCAAGCATACCGAGCCCCGGCACTTCCGTCTGATGATGGCTTGCGCGGAGATCTGCCGAACGGCGGCGCACTTCATGCTGGTGAACACGCCGCATCACAAGCATACTTGCGCCGAATGTGCGGAAATTTGCAACGAATGCGCCGATGACTGCGCCAGGATCGGCGGCATGGACGAGTGCGTCCGCCAGTGCCGTGCCTGTGCACAATCCTGCGCGGCGATGGCGGCGTAGCCGACTTGTGATCAGAACTGCACTCTGGTCACGACTGCACAGCGCAGCGGCGGAGTGCGCTCACGCCGCAACGGCGTCATGCCGCTCGAGATAGATATCGATGGCGATATTGGCGATGCGGATCTTGTGGCTCTCACCCCTGCGGAGCAGATCCATGATGATATTGCCGAGCTCGACCATTGCGGTGTCCGGGTCATCGATCATGCCCATGCGCTCGAGATAATCCCAAGCGATCATGAACGACTCTTCGGCAAGGTTTTCGACATCGAAGGTCAGCATGCGAGGCTAACCGCAAGGAGTCGGGAAAGTTCCTGTGCCGCTGCCGCTCTGGGTGACTTGCATGTCGCGAATTTCGCAACATCAGAAACAAATGCGTGACAACGGCGTTATCGAATTGTCGTTAAACCGAAGCATGACAGGTCTCCCAATGGGCGCTCATCGGTCGTGGACCACCGAGGATACCGAGCGACTTCGCCTGCACATCGAGCGGGGCGGATCGGCCGCGCGAGCGGCGGTGATGTTCAAGCGAACCGGGCAGGCAGTGCGCGCGCATGCGAGCGCTTGCGGTTGGAAGTTTCCGACCATCCGCGAGTTGCGAAGAAGGGCGACAGGCTCGGAGCGCTACACGCCGCCGGAAATCTGACCGCGGATGTTTGGGCCCAGTGTCTGCCGTCGCTCGCGAATGCGGCGCCTGTCAGCAGATTGGCTTGAAAGCCGTCGTCCGGCGTGAACGCGGCCGCGCGCGAAAATCAGGACGAACTGCTCAGTGATTCGTTCGTGTAGGCGCAAGCCTTTGCGCAGTTACCCGTGTTCGGCGCACGATTGCAATATCCTGGTTAGCTGCACCGCTCGCACAACCTGAGCTTGGTCCGATATCGGACCGTCCGGCGGATGCCGTTGCGTTACTTCGCCGCAACACGATAGTCTTAACTTGTGAAATCATAATGTCGCCTGTCATCTCGCGGGGGCGCGCAAAAGCAATCACAAAAACACTGGGAAGAAGACAAGATGCCCACGGCGACCGCGGCGACGGTGACGGCGGACCCTCCGACGTCCTATGTGATTCAGAACCTGGTTCTCTCGACACTCTCTGCGGCAGATTTCGAATTGCTCCGGCCCCTGCTTGTGCCGGTCGAGCTCAAGCGCAACGCAATTCTCCACGACACCAACAAGCCGGTCGAGGCCGTGCACTTCATCGAGAGCGGTGTGCTGTCCCGGGTTGCGCGAACGCAGCTCGACGGTCCGGTCGAGGTAGCGATGGTCGGGCGGTTCGGATTCGTCGGCGTTTCGGTCGTCCTCGGGACGATGGCGGCGCTCCAGCGCACGGTCGTTCAGGTCCCCGGGCTCGCGCTCAGGATCGATGCGAATGACCTGCAACGCGTCATGCAGCAGTCGCCGTCGATCAGGGATCATCTGCTTCGCTACGTCCAGCTGCTGCTGATGCAGAAGGCGCAGCTTTCGCTCTGCAATGCAAAGCACGAGATCGACAAGCGGGTGGCGCGCTGGATGCTGCTGGCGCGCGAACGCCTGCAGAGCGATCAGCTTCCCGTGACGCACGATCTGCTCGCTTCGATGCTGGGCGTAAGGCGGCCTGGCGTGTCGGAAGCGCTCGCCGCACTTGAATCCGAGGCGATCGTTCAGCGATCGCGCGGGTCGCTCCAGATCCTGGATGTGGAGAGCCTCAGGCACAAGAGCTGCGAGTGCTACAGGATCATCCACGACAGGTTCGGGATGCTTCGCGAGATGAACCAGCACGAGCACGTGCTGGAGATCGGCGAGGATTAGTCGGAGATTCTGAGCTGATTCCGCGGTCATGCCCGCGCAGGCGGGCATCCAGTAACCCGCAGCGTTGGCGATAAGAGCGCTGAGGCTCTGGAATGTTAGGTCCCCGCCTGCGCGGGGACGACGCCGAATGTGTGTTGTCGACTTTACAAGCACGAAAAGAAAAATCCCCGGCAGGTTGCCCTGCCGGGGATTGTCGTTTGCTGAGGTCTGATCAGGCGATCAGAAGAAGCGTCGAACCGAGAAGATGCCCGAGAACACGTCCTGATCCTTGATCTCGTAAGACGCATTCGGCTTGAAGCCGGCGATTATCGGCTGGTTGTAGACCACATTGTCGCCGTGGCTCACGCTGTGGTTGGTCCACATGAACTCGACACCGATCGTCAGGTCGCGAACCGGACTCCAGTACGTGCGGCTGCCGACGCCGACGACACGGTAGTCCCAGTTGCAGGCGCCGGTGTTGGAGACATTGACGCCGGCCGCATTGGTCAACGTGCCGGACGAGCTGCCGACCCCGAACCGCGAGCACAGGATCGCATTGGCCGTGTCGCTGTAGTCGAGGAACTGCGCTCCGCCGAACACCGATGTCCGCCACTCGGCGTTCCAGCCGTGCTCGAAGGCGATCGATCCGCCATAGGCGGTCGTCAGCTGCTGGCCGGTGGGACCAACCGCGACGCCCGCGCCGTTGCGCGCCGTCGAGGTGTACACCGAGTCGAAGACGTAGCTGCCGACAATGCTTCCATATGCGCCGAGGCCGTTCGCACCGCCGTAGATGCCGAACGCCGAGCCCTGGCCGATGTTGGCGAACACGTCGGTGGTGGCGCCCTTCGAATACGTGCCGCCGATGTACAGTGCATCTCTGACGCCGGTCGGCATGTTGAACTTGAAGGCCGCGTTCACGCCGCCACCGATCTTGTCGGACGGGGCGCCGGCGAGCTCGGAGCAGCCGCCGAGCTGAACCGTGGTCGTGCTGGAGACGCCGCCGCAGTTATAGGCGACGTGGTTATTGACGATCATGCCGGACAGGTGGAAGCCGCCCCAGGCCTGGTCGATGCGGAGCTGACCGACGATCTCCGGCCAGGTGTTGCCGCCGCGCGTCTCGAGGCCTGGTGAGAGGCCAATGATCGTCAGCGGGTTGGCGCCGTTGTAGTTGCCGCGCTTGCGCTCCTTGCCGTCTTCCAGCGACAGGGTGCCGGACACGCCGTTGCCGAACTGGTGCGTATAGGCGGCAACGAAGCGGCCGCCGGCCGTATCTGGATTGCCGAGCCAGCCGGTGCCGCTCCACTTGTAGGCGTAGGCCCACGGGTTGTCGAAGTACGACGTGCCGGCGCGGCCGATCGTGAAGCCGCCCCACTGGATGATGCCCGAGTCGATCGCGACGACGCCGGCGCTCGAGCCGACGCCGGAGGACGTGAGGCCGGTCGGCGTGTTGACCTCGGCGCGCACCACCGAGAACGTGCGCAATGTGCCGAACGCGGTCTGCGTGCGCGTATCGACGTTGGTGAACACGCGGCTACGTGTAAAGAAGATGTCCCGGTCGCGGGTCTGCGTGTTGTTGCCGTTTCCTGTGTTCCACGACTGCAGGTGCGTCGCACGTGCATTGAAATTGATCTCGGCGCGGATATGGCCGCCGATGCGGATACAGGTGTCGGTACCCGGAATATAATAAAATCCGGCGCCGTACAGAGAGCAGACCTTCACATATTCGACCGGCTTGGCCTTCATCGGAAGATCGGCTGCCTGCGCCCCCGTCAGTGCGACGAGTCCCGCCGCAGAGCCGAGGAGTAGGCTCCTAACCATCGTCATTTCAGAACCTCCAAAGTTTGCGTTTCCCCATCCCGCTTCGCGCTTCTCGAACCCCCGCTTCGGCGCGAGCGACTTTTGAGCGAACCTTGACGGGACGATTCGAATTGTTTCCAAATCGCACTTCGGACGATGGTGCAGGCGCCTGCAAAGGGCACTTGGGATGTCGGTCTGAAAGCAGACGGATCGGAATACTTTCCGGAAGTGAAGCGCAAAAGACGCAAGAAAGCGTACCGAGACGGGAACGCCTCCGAAGCCGCGCCATAAAAAACGCCAGAAGGCCGCGCAGGGGGCATCCCACGCGGCCTCATCTTTGGAAGTTGACGTTGAAGCCTGAAGCCCAATTCGTCGCGTCAAGCATGACAATATTCGCGCGACGACGCAGCAGTTAACTCGGTCTCGAAACAGACCGAGCGGCAAGTTTTCCGCTCACAAGAGCAAACGTAGCTTTCTAATCCGGCCAGCTCGACGGAATTGATTTGTCCTTCGTGTCTTCCGGTTGCACGGGTGGTGCATGCTCCAGGGGCGGTGCGTGGGTCGCGCTGCTGCTCTCCTGAAACAGTTGCCAGATGTGGCTGATCTGGCCCTCGACCATTCGCAACTCTTCGACTGTCAGCGCAGCCGCGCTCAGGATCGCATCGTTGGATTTGCCTTGCGGCGAATTGCACACCGCCACAAGGAACTCCTTCACCTCCTCGGTGCACTGCTCAGCCTTCTGCAGCATTTCGCGATAGTCCGGTTCCGTTGGCATCGTGTTCTCCCGTTGCCGTTGGAGCAAGGCGCGCGTTCTGCGAGAGCCTGCGGGCTTCATCGCCTTGCGATTGGAACGCGCCACCTGCGATCCAGGCCCGGAACGCCTTCCTTTCACGTCAGGCAAATCCGCCTCGCAGGAATGCTTTGAAAGCCAACGCCGGCCCGTGAGCTTGGTTTCCTCGCGTCACGGAACCGGGTCCAGGTGGGGACCTACGAGACGGAGGTCGCTTCCCGCAGGAGATCGAGCGGTGTCCACGGCTTGGGCAGGAACGTCGCCCCGTCGGGCAGCGAAGGTGGAAACTGATCGCCCGAGGTCACCACCACTTTTGCGTCAGGATACCTGACATGTACGAGGTGAGCGAGGTCGGCACCGGTCAACACGCCGGGCAGGACCGCGTCGGTGAAAATGAACGTTGGCGGCTGGTCACGCGCTTCCAGCACGGAAGCCGCGGCTTCGGCGCTGGTGCACGGAATGACCTCCATCTCGCACTCTTCGAGCAGCATTGCCGCAAAGTCTCTCTGGCCTTCGTCCTCTTCGACGACAAGCGCAATAGGCATCAATTGTCCCATCTCTGAACCTCCCTTAGTTGGGCTAATTCAGGAACTCTCCAGGGGTTCACTATTCTTGACGGTTAATTCGGCCGCGTTGCGGTGCGACCACTATTGCAGACGGGCCGGCAGCTGCGCATTCACCGCGGCCTCGAGCTGGCGCGCCAGCGCGATCACCCGTTCATCGCTCGAACTGCTTGCGCAAGTCGCAAACTGATTGACGGATTTCACCAGCGCCGCCTTTTCCTCATCGCTGCGGGTGACGTCCGGATGAGACAGGGCAAGCACGATCTCGCCGAGGCGGATGAGGATCTCGTCGATGGCCTGGTCGAACATGGCGGCTTCCCCACGGATTGTCGGAACCAATCCACGACGGGTACGCGCCGTTCCACCCGAGGCCGCGCACGGTAAACGGCGTCTTAAGCGGTCTTCGATGTGAGCGCCGTCACGGTTTTGCAGGCGCATGCTCTGGCATCCTCCCGTCATCGCAGGAGAAGGACCACGCCCATGAAGACCGTTATCGCAGCGACACTGGTTCTTGTTTGCCTTATCGAGTCCGCGCCTGCCTTCGAGGCTCCGAATATCGACGGCCTGGAAGGTGTTCAGCAGATGCTGCGAAGCCACGTCGGCAGGCGTGGCCAGCAGCGTGTGCAGCAAGGCGAGGAACGCCAGCAGAGATCCCGCACAGGCGGAATGCAGGGCATGATCAAGGGCATCACGGCCGGAGACACTTCGGGTCTTCAGGACATGATGACGTCGTTCGGCCAGTAAAACGAGCCGTTACGGTCTCTGCGTGTGTCTGAACGACAAACCCCGCCGATCAGGCGGGGGTCTTGCGTCGTCGGTAACTGTCTCGTGCCAGTGAGCATCCGATCAGCGCGAGGCTTGCCGCCACGACGGCGATCGGTACAGCCACCACAAAGAGAACACTGAAGCCTGTTGCGACTGTCATTGCGGTCCCTCCAAGCGCGAATCAGTCTCTGCCTGATTCGTTTGCCTGTCCACGGGCCGCAGCGGAGTGGCGCCTGCACTTCTATCCGGATGACTATCGCGGCGTTGCAGGCGTCGTTACAACACTGAAGAAAATTGCAACGAGCCATTGGCAATGCAGAAACGGTGATGCGCTGGTTCGCAGTTGCCGAACGTTTTTGGGCGGCGAACGCATCCCGGTGGCCCGCGGCGAGATGCCGACAGTTGCCACGACCAGGCTTGAGCTTTCTTGCCGGAACCCGGCGCCGGGCCGTCCATTGTTATCTCCCGCCGTGCGGCGGACTGTGCACGAATCTTGCTTTGCTGTTGGACGCAACAAGTCGTTGGAGGATGCCATGATCTACGCGGCGTACGTCCCGAGCCAGGAAGAGGTGGTTGCGGAGCAGGCGTTCAGGATTGCATGGGACTATCTGATCGGCAGCGGCTATGAGGACTGCGTGCCGCATCAGGTGGCAGTCGTCGGCTACATCAACGAGCAGATCGAGCGCGGCGTCACGCACAAGCTGGTGCTCGCCAACAAGGCGATCATTGCCTTCGAAAAGGCCAAGGCGGAATTCGCCAGCTAGTGTCCTGATCGAATCCGAAGTTCGCGCTGAGCTCGCTGCAAAGTATAGCGAACTTCGGATTCGGGACACTAGGCCCGGCCGGCAGAACCTCGAATTCGCGGCCGAAGTGTCTGACGATTTTAAGCTGAATTTCCTGTTGCTGTGCATCACGCACTTGTTCCCAGCGGGCCGGAACGACCCGATCCGGCTGGCAGTTAAGCCTCCAAATGGAGGCGATGATGAAGAAGCTCATCATTTCCCTTGTAGCCGGTTGCGTTGGTTTGTCGTCGGTTGCCGCCAACGCGACGACGCTGACGCTTACGAGCAAAATCGTCGACAACGGCTGGGAAAAGGTGCGCATGAATTGCGACCAGTTCGGCCGCTGCTGGAAGGAGCGCGGTCCGCGCAATGCGCTGCTCGACAGCTACAACTATGCGCCACCGCGCCCCGGCGCCTTTGCGCCCACCGGCAGCGTCAGGATCGGGCCGAGCTTCTGGTAACCGCCGACGCGCGCGGCTGAGCGCGCGTTGGTTCTGCTTCAGGCAGCGAGCGGGCGCTTGGCCAGACGGTAGATCATGAAGGCCTCGACCCAGATCGAGTGTCTTTCGATTTCCTGCCAGCCGAAGTTCGCCTCGCGCGCCAGCGTCTCCATCAGCACGACGTCGGTGTCGGACGACAGCAGCACGTACATCACGCCGTCGTTCGCCAGGTGCCGGTACGCCTGATCGAACAGGCTGGTGATATCGCGATAGGAGGGGCCGGCATGCCAGGCCCGGTCCGCCATGTCGCGTGGCTCGCCTGAAAAGGACGGCGGGCTGGAGATGATCACGTCGACGATCTCGTCAGCTCTCGCAGCCGAGAGAAGATCGGAAACGCGCGCCGACACGACGGCCGAGAGGCCGTTCATCGCCGCGTTCTTTTGCGCAGCGCTGACGGCGGCCGGGTTGATGTCGAGCGCGAGCACCGATCGCGCACCGGCCCGTGCGGCCGACAGCGCCAGGATGCCCGAGCCCGTGCCGACCTCGATGACGGACTTTCCGGCCAGGTCAAGCGAGCGCAGGAAGGCGGAGAAGATCCGGCTGGTGAGGAATATGCCGGGATGAAACACCGAAGGCAGAACGACGAGCTGAAGGTCGCCGACGCGAACCGTGCGCGTCCGCTTGCTGGTCAGGATGAAATTGTAGGACGCCCAGTGAACGAATTTGCGAAACAGTTGGCGGGGCAGACTATAGACCTGTGGCGCGCCACGGCGCGCAAGAAGTTCGCTCATGTTTCCATCCCGCCCGGCGATTGCTATTTTCTAATCCGGGCCAAAGTCGCACAAGTGGTTGTGAAGTTCTACCGGGCGAAGACGCGGCAATGAGTCAGCCCCCGCCGCCAGTCTTGGGCCTGCGGCCGGTGTCCTTGTTCAGCGGACCGGTGCGCTTGCGTTGCAAACCGTCGGGCAGCGGATGTCCGGCTTCCGCCGGATCGAGCACGCCATGATCGCCGTCGTTGCGCGACAGACTCTCAGGCACCGGCTTGCCGTGATCGGGGAGGATTGCGTCGTCTTCAGGCACCACACCCGGCGCGGCATCACCGAGCTGCATCCTCTCGCCGTCGGTCGGATGCTTACGCACTTCCTGCGGCTGGTGTGCGGTGTTCGGGTCGAACCGTCCGCTCTTCAGTTCGCGTCGCAGCTCGCCGCGATCGTCGCTTCCGGCTGGCGCCGCTTCAGGCGGCATCTTCGTTCCCCATTGCACCGTGTTGCCCGGGATCGTCTCGTCGGTCTTTGCGGCCATGCTACGTGCTCCCTTTAGGCATCAATGGATCGCATCGCACGAAGTTCCGCGAACGCGCCGCCGCAACTCCTCAGTTGCGGCGGCGTTGCCTATTCAAGGGAGAAACGCCATGACGAAGATGCCGCCAGTTCCACCGGAGCAGCGCAAGCGCAAGGGTCCGGCTGAGGTCTATCAGGATGTGAAGGAAACGGAGCCGTCCGAAGTTCTGCGAGATTTCGAGAAGGAGAACGCGGAGCAGAAGGGCCAGCAAGGCAACATCCGTCAGAACACGCGCAATCAGGGCTATCGGCAGGACCGATAGTAAAAGTCTCCGGGGGAAGAGGCCAGCGCGACTCCCGTTACGCGCGATCTTCAGGACAAGGGCGGTCGTCAGCAGGGTGGGCCCCGGCGTCAGGACGGTAGGATCGCACTGGCGGTCCTGCCGCCCGCCCTTGATCGGCTCTATGGCGTGCGCCACATTCAGTGGCATGCGTACGCCGCGTGACCTGGCGAACCGGATGAAGCACCGCGGCTCGGCTGCGGGCGATGATGGATTCCATCGCGAGACCTTCACGCTGCCGCGCGAGCAGGCGCGGCTGAAGGCAAAAGAGCAGTTCCGCAAATTTCCCAGCGCCGCCTACATGACCAGTATCGAAAGCTGGCGCGTGCTGCCCGGTGACAGGATCGAGTTCACCATGCGGCGGCTGAAGAGCGCGGATTAAGGCGCGGACAGCGTCCGTTGCACCTTGTACAGCCAGCACGCCTCGCCCCAGAATCGGCAATCCGAATCGCAAAGGGGGCCAACATGGCGAAGCGGAAGAAGAAAATGTCCGTCATGCAGGCGGGCAAGAAAGCCTTTGCCTATCTCGTCAAGCGCGGCCTCTGGCGCGCGCGGTGAGGTGGTGTTCGCGGTAGCTCCGCCACGCGTTCAGCCATGTCCCCTCTCCCCGGCGGGGAGAGGGTTAGGGTGAGGGGGGTCCGGCGGTAGTGTTGCGACGATCTCTTCGAGCACGCCATCGATGTTGCCGAGCACATCGTTGTTCCAGAAGCGAAGCACGAGATATCCCGCCGCTTCGAGAACCTCAGTACGTTTAGCGTCGGCTGCGACTCGAACGGCGTGCTGTCCACCATCCACTTCGATGATCAGGCGCGCGTCGGCGCACAGGAAGTCGACGACGTATCCGCCGACGGGTACCTGACGCTTGAATTTCCAACCGCCAAGCCGGCGATCACGGATGTGGTGCCACAACGTCCGCTCGGCATCGGTCAAATCGCGACGGAGCCGTCTGGCTAAGTTGGTGGGGCGCTGTGCTCTCGCCATTGGCTCCGAGTCCCCCTCACCCTAACCCTCTCCCCGGCGGGGAGAGGGGACATTCCGAGTGCGCGGCTACGCGTGCTCACAATCGAACCGCGACCGCCCTCATTTTCACCCGCTACTGCACCATCGGTGCGACCTGCGGGATGACCTCGAGTGTGCCGCGATAGATCATCTCCAGCGAGACATAGAGGATCACCGCGAGACCGACATAGGCGATCCAGCGATGGTTCTGCAGCAGGCGGGCGATGAACGCAGCTGCGATACCCATCAGCGCGATCGACAGAGCGAGGCCGAACACCAGCACCCAGGGGTGCTCGCGTGCGGCGCCTGCGACTGCGAGAACGTTGTCGAGCGACATCGACACGTCGGCGACGATGATCTGCCAGGTCGCCTGCGCCAGTGTCTTGCGCGCCGGCTGTCCCGCGAGACTGTTGTCTGCGTCGCCTTCCACCGCGTCGACCGCGTCTTCATTCCTGCCGTGATCGGCCCGCAGCTCGCGCCACATCTTCCAGCAGACCCAGAGCAGCAGAATGCCGCCGGCGAGCAGCAGGCCGACGATCTGCAACAATTGCGTCGTCACGGCCGCGAAGCCGATACGCAGCAGCGTCGCGGCGATGATGCCGATCAGGATCGCCTTCTGGCGTTGCTGGGCGGGAAGGCCGGCGGCTGCGAGGCCGATGACGATTGCATTGTCCCCGGCCAGCACCAGGTCGATCATAATAACTTGCGCCAGCGCGCTCAGCGCCTGCGCGGAAAACAGTTCGGCCATCATCGGTCCAGATCCACTCTTAGTCGGCTGGTTGTCATTGAGTTGGTTGTCATTGCGCTGGTCGTCACAGGGCGTGCGTCAGCATTTGTTCGGGCAGGGAGTCCGAACGGCGATCGCTATCGGGCGGGCGAAACACGCCGGCCGACGCCGACGTGGCGCAAGCGCGCGCGCCGCCACGATGATGCGAACTCAGACGATGACAACGGGTAGTTCCGCAGTACGTGGTACTGCAAGACAGATAGGGCAAGGGGCCACTCCATTTTACGGATTCCAGTCCGACATCGCAGCTAAAGCTGCCAGAGGGGCCCGGCCTGGCAAAGATGATTTCAGTTTATCGTTGCATCAATACCTGCACATCCCAGTGAGTTAGTGATCGCCGCGGCTTTCGACCAGTCGGACCAGTTGGTCCGGATCGATCGTCGCTGCGACGAAGAATCCGATCAGCGTCAGCGCGCCGGCGACATCCGCATACGTAACCTGTGCGGAAGCGACCTGCGTGCCCTCCACTCGGCGGCGGCGCCAGGCAACCGTGCCGATGCCGGCGGCAAGCACGAGAAACAGCGTCGCGACGAGAGGCATGACCATGTCGGGCGGCAGCATTGCCTGCGACACGCTCCAGGTGGCAAGGGCAATTATTGTCGCACCCAGGAATCCCGCCTGAGGGCCGGAGACGGCGCCGCGGAGTTTTTCCCACTGTGGTCTGAGAGACCGGATCGGATCGTTATTCCGTCCTGACGGCATTTGGTCGTCCAGTCGAAACCTGTTCTTCGAACATTAGAACTGTGATAGTTTAGTAATTATGAAACTTGCGTCAAGCCTGCGGAACCGCAAACACGCGGGCATCTGGTTGAAGGGACTGAGGGAGAAGGCCGGGTTGTCGCAGGTCGAACTCGCGCGCCGGCTGCGCTTCAAATACTACTCTTTCATCTCGCAGGTGGAGACCGGCTTCAGCCGGGTGCCGACCGAGAAGATGGAGGATTGGGCGAAGGCGCTCGGTGTCGATCCCACACATTTCGCGCGGCATCTGACCTCGTTCTATGATCCGGAGTTGCACCGGCTGTTGTACCGGCCGAAGTCGCGCCGCTCGCGCGCCGGATAAATTTCCGTCAGCGACAGTGCTTCGCTCTTTTGACGAATGCTTTTGAAGCCGTCCCTGCGAAAGCAGGGACGCATGACCACGGCGTCAAAAGTCTTCGCGCAAGCGTGGGCTCACGAAAGGCAACGCGCACGTCGCGTATGACACGGCGTATGGGTCCCTGCTTTCGCAGGGACGGCTTGAGATGCTTGCTGACGAGAACGCTTGCCGACGCCGCGTAGCCCCTTGCGGATCATATCCCTATGCGCCAGTCACGATGAGAGACGTGTGTTCATTCGAACGCTGCGTCACGCTGTTCAGCAAGCATCTCGTGGTTTTTTCAGCAAAGCAAAATTGAACTGCATTGTCGCCAAGCGGAACCTCACGGCCGTGTGACGAGACGCGTTCATGCGATGGGGAACGTGGCCGCTGCCGGGTCATTGTCCTCGCTCAACCACGTGGGAGCAAATCATGAAACTCAAGATGCTTGCTAGTGCGGCTGCTATTGCCGTGCTGGTTGGAACACCGGCTGTTGCGCAGCAGACGGAGAGGTTCGCCGGCCCGCAACAGCAGAGCCCGAGTATGACGGGCGGGCAGCGGATGCAGAGCCAGTCTCAGTATGGCTCTCAATCCGGCTCGTATTACAACAGCGGGCGGCGAAGCGGGATCGCTCCTGTCGACGCTGCTGCCGGCGTCGCAGGCGCTGCGGTTGGCACCGCGGGCGCGGTCGCGACGGCGCCGCTCCGTGGCGACAGCTACGCCTATCAGGGCCAGACGATGACGCCGCGCGCGCAGCGCCAGGCGAGGAGCATGCGCGGACAGTACCGCGATAGCCAGGCCTACTACACTGGCCAGCGCGGCAGCCAGGCCTACTCCGCTGGAAGCGGTCAGGCCTATTACGGTGGACGCGGCCAGGCGTACTACGGTGGTAGCGGGGTCGCGCCGCTCGATGCAGCCGCCGGCGTAGTCGGCGGAGCAGTTGGCACTGCGGCCGCAATCGCAGCATCGCCGTTCACCAACGCGGGCTACGGCTATCGTGACAGCTACGCTTACAGCCCGGGCGTCGTCACGAACGGTGGCTACGGTGTCGACTACAACGGACCGTACTGTGCGCCGGGCACCTTCGTCATGATGGACGGCGAGCCCGTGCCTTGCCAGTAATGGTCAGGCTCTGAACCCGTGCTGGAGGCCGCATGGACAGTCCATGCGGCCTCTCTGCCAATTGGTGAAGCGAATGACCGATCGCGACACCGCCTCCGGGCGCTTCTGGCGTCCAAAACTTCAGGTCCGATGGATCGTCACGGCGGCAGGCGCCGTTGCGATGATCCTGATTGCGGCTGTGCTGATCTTCAACGTCATCACGTCGCCGCAACCTCTTGCCCAGCTGATTACGCGCGACGCTCCGACGAACACCGGGCGATAAACCCGAGGTTTGCGTCGTCCCCGCGGGTATGACGGCGGAGACTCAGCTTAAAGCGATCACGGTGCAGGTCTCTGCTTCGCAGGGACGACGCTGAATGCTTGACAATGACGGCTCAATTCGTCGTCGAATTCGTCAACAAGCGCGACAAATGACGTGATATGGTCCGGCCCGGCTGAAATGCGGTCAAGGGAGGCGCCAGTGTCGCACGATCGTTCCACCGTCGAGAAAGTGATCCAGCTCTATTTCGACAGCCTTTACGAGGGCGATGCTGAAACGATGGGAGAGGTCTTTCATCCTTCTGCCGACCTGCGCTGGCTGGAGAAGGGCGAGTTGCAGGTCTTGAACGTGCCGGACTGGCTCGACCGCATCCGCAAGCGGCCTTCGGGCAAGGCGGAAGGCAAGCCGCGCGAGGATTTCGTCGTCACGATCGATCGCTCTGACGAGTCCACCGCCTTCATCAAGGTCCGCTGCCAGCTTCCGCCGCGCTACTTCACCGACTACCTCGTCGCCATGAAGCTCGCCGACGGCTGGAAGATCGTCTCGAAGTCCTATCGATACGATTTGAAGGAGTGAGTGCGGTCACGCCGTGACGGCCTGGGCTTCCCGCATCAGGTCGAGCGGCTTGTACGGCTTGCGCAGGAAGGTCGTGCCTTCGGGAAGGGTCGGCAGCAGATCCTTGCCCGATGTCACGATCACCTTGATCTTCGGAAATTTCTGGTCGGCATGTTTCGCGAGCTGCGATCCGGACATCTCGCCGTTCAGGCGCACATCGGTCACCATCAGTGACAGGTCATGTCCCACTTCCTCGAGAATGATCATCGCCGCCTCGGCGGTGTCGCTCTGCAGAACGTCGAAGCCGCTGTCCACGAGAATGACATTGATCAATTGCCGCTGCAGCTCGTCGTCCTCCACCACCAGCGCGTAGCGTTTGGCTTGCGGCATGATCGCCTCCTTCAGAAATCGCCCCGCTCGAAGTGACAACGCCGCTCATGGGAATCAGTTCTTACGAGGGTCCCGCCAGGCTTAAGCAGGCGCCAATGCCCGCAACCGAGTTTGCGTAAAATATCCGTCGATCCATTAGTATTCGCTGCAAGCTCGTATATAGTCGGCGAATAATTTCACAGGTGGGCATCGTGAATTTGAGACGCACGACGATTGCGGCGCTCATGATTTTCGCGGCCGCCCATGTGTTCGCCCTCAACGCGGATGCGCAGGAAGGTCAGGCAACCGTCTGGCCCACGAACGGCTGGCAGACGTCGACGCCGGAAGAGCAGGGCATGAGCTCTGAGGCGATCGCACGGCTGGTCGACGACGTCGGCATGTACAAGCAGGATAGCCTGCTGGTCGTCCGCAACGGCAGGATCGTGGCCGACGCCTATTACGCGCCTTACGTCGCCGGCATCAGGCACGATCTGCGATCGGTCACCAAGAGTGTCGTCGGCACGTTGATCGGCATCCTCGTCCAGCAAGGCAAGGTCGGGCTCGACCGACCGGTGGTCGATCTCTATTCCGATGTCACCATCGCGAACGCCGACGAGCGCAAGCGGGCGATCACGCCGCAGCACCTTCTCGACATGGCGTCAGGCATCGAATGGGTGGAGCGTCGCTATACGCCGGATGAAGCGATCTGGCGGATGCACAAGAGTCCGAACCCGATGGAGTTCGTTCTGAACGAGCCGATGGCGCAGATGCCTGGAGCAAAGTTCAACTATAACGGCGGCAACACCTACCTTTTGTCGGCGTTGATCAACAGGACGACCGGTCAGAACGCGCTGGAGTTTGCGAAGAAGGAGCTGTTCGCGCCGCTCGGAATTACCGATGTCCGATGGCCCTGGACCGACAAGCAGGGCATCACCAACGGCGAAAGCGGATTGTTTCTGGCGCCGCATGATGTGGCGAAGATCGGTTACCTTTACCTGCGCAACGGCATGTGGGACGGCAGGCAGGTCGTTTCCGCGTCCTGGGTCGAGCGGGCGCGGAAAGGGCAGGTCGATACCGATTTTGGAAAGTATGCGAACCTGTGGTGGTCGTTGCCGGCCCGGGACACGTTCATGGCGCTTGGCCGGCACGGACAGTTCATCGTCGTGCTGCCGAAACTTGATGTCGTCGCCGTCATGACCGGCGTCGTGCCCGATGGCGAACAGCGCTATCCGCTGCGCAAGCTGATAGATCACCTGCACAATGCGGCTCGATCCGACAAGCCGCTGGAGGCTGACCGTGAAGGCGAGGTGCTATTGAAGGCGGCGCTGCTTGCGGCCGCAACGGAAAAGCAGACGAACGTCTCGCCGGCATCGGAGTTGGCCGGCACGGTCTCGGGCAAGACGTGGCGCTTTGACGACAACGCGCTGTTTGTGCGGACGGTCACGCTGAGTTTCGATGAAGTCGAACCGCGGTTTGGATTCACGACCTATGCCGCGCGAGATGGCGGCCCCGGCGCAGTCTATTCGGAGCCGCTGGGGGTTGATGGCCGCTCACGCGGCAAGCGGGCCGACTATGCCGTCGTCGCCAACAAGGCGGCGTGGCTGGATGGCCATACGTTCGAGATCCAGCGCCGTTTCCTTGGTAACGGCCAGCTGGCATTCTGGACGTTCCACTTCGATAACGACAAGCTGAAGCTCCGTTTCAGAAACACCGATGGCTTCTCGACGGAGCTGAGCGGCGAACGGGTGAATTGACGCGCGTTCCTCCAGCGTGGACCGATAGCTTCCGCGCGTGCTATGTACGCAGGCGTTGAGGATGACGAACATGTTGGTTGGCTGCTTTCGACCCTGAAGGTTGCCTGCACGCGCTTTGAATTCCAGAGTGTGCTTTTCCTGCTCAAGGCCTCTCCATGAACGCTCCATCCGTGGCGTCAGACGCGCCGATCGCCTCGTTCGTTCCCGAGCTCGACACCATTGCCGCCGCCGCCATGGCCGACTGGAAGGTTCCGGGCGCTGCCGTTGCGGTGGTGCAAAATGGCAAAGTCATACTGCTCAAAGCGTATGGCCAGCGTGATGTCGAAGCGAACCTGCCGGTCACCACCGGTACACAGTTCCTGATCTGCTCGATCACCAAATCATTCACTGCCACCGGCATGGCGCTCTTGCACAACGAGAGACGTCTCGATTGGACCAAACCGGTGCGCGACTACATCCCTGAGTTTCGCCTGCACGATCCGGTGGCGACCGAGCGGATCACCGTGGGCGATTTGCTGTGCCACCATTCCGGCTTGCCGCGTCATGATTGGGTGTGGATGCCCGGCGATATATCACGGGATGAGATGCTCACCGCCATGCGGCACCTCGAACCGAGCCGCGACATCCGCGCGGCCTGGCAGTACAACAACCTCGGCTACAACATTGCCGGGGCGGTCATCGAGCGCGTCACCGGTACGAGCTACGAAAGCTTCATGCGGAAGCGGCTCACAGACAAGCTCGGCATGTCCGTCAGTTTCACCGTCGATGCGCTTGCCGCGGCGGAGGATGCGGCGGTGCCCTACGCGATCAACGAGAATACGGTGTTGCGGACGAAGTATTGGCCCATCACCTCCACGGCGGCTGGAGCGATCAACACGTCGATCACAGACATTGCGAGCTGGCTGCAACTGCATCTCGACAAGGGCAAGTTCGACGGCGAGCAATTGCTGCCGGCAACCTCGATCGCGGAGTTGCATGCTCCGCGTGCGTATGTCGCTGCGCCGGAGTTCGCCGAGTTCGGACCGTGGCATTACGGCCGGGGCTTTGTCTCGACGACCTATCGCGGCGATCGTCTGGCGTCTCATTCCGGTGGCTGGATCGGCTGGGGTACGCTGATGACCGTTCTGCCGGAGAACGGGATCGGCGTCGCCGTCTTCACCAACCGCAGTTCAAACCCGGTAACCGATATCCTGACGCGATACATCATCGATCGGCTGCGGGGCCGGGAGACTGTCAATTGGCTCGAAAGATACGGTGAACGGCGGCGCAAGGCGCTGGCGCAAATCCAGACCGACAAGGACGCGAGGCAGAAAGCACGCCATCAAAATACCCGGCCCTCGCGCGTGCTTGCAGACTACGCCGGAGACTACGAGCATCCCGCCTATCGGGTGATGTCGGTCACCGAGGAGGGAGGCGCGTTGCGCTGGGCCTGGCGTGGTATGTCGGGAGTGCTTGAGCACCGCCACTATGAGACCTTCGAACTGCCGGAGGTGCCGGATAGATTGTTTCCCGACCGGCTCCCCATCACGTTCTCGACCGATCGTGATGGCAATCTCGTCAGCCTGTCGGCGCCACTTGAGCCGATGGTCAAGGACATCGTGTTTGTGCGTCGCGCCGTCGGTGACTGCACGGATCCGGCGTTTCGTCAGGCGTGCATCGGCGTGTTCACGACTGGCGCCACCACGCATCAGGTAACGCGGGATGCCGATGGCAATCTCATGCTGAAGCCTGATGACCAGCCGGCCTATCGGCTGGCGCCGCATCAAGGGCGGAAATTTCGCATCGTCGAACTGGACGGCTACGTCGTGGAATTTCTCGGTGAGGATGCTCGCGTCGACGAAATCATCTTCCATCAGCCGAACGGCACGTTTCAGGCGAAGCGGGTGGAGGCCGCCACACCGCAGGAGCCGCCCGTCAGCTCGCCTTGATCCCGAGCTCCTTGATGAGCCGGGCGTACTTTTCGGAATCGGCGCGTGCGACCTTGCCGAGGTCTTCCGGGGTGCCGCCGATCGGCTCGACCACGCCCTTGGTGAAATTCTCCAGCAGCTTCGGATCGGTGAGGGCCTTGTTCATCTCGCTGTTGAGCCGCGCGATGATCGCGGGTGGCGTGCCTTTCGGAACGAACGCGCCGTACCAGGCGTCCAGCACCATGCCCTTGAAGCCTGCTTCCTCCAGTGTCGGCACGTCTTTCAGGATCGGTGACCGCGCCGAGGCCGATTGCGCCAGCAGCCGCAGCGTGCCGGCGTCATAATGCGGCTTCAGCGCCGTCGGTCCGAGGAAGGCGATCTTCACATGCGCGGCGATCAGGTCGTTGATCGCCTGACCGGCGCCACGATAGGGCACGTGATCGAGCCGGATGCCGGCCTCGCGCTTGAACCACTCGCCGACCACATGCTGGTTGGTGCCGACGCCCGAGGTCGCAAAGCCGAGTCCCGGGTTGGCCTTCACATGCGCAATCAGCTCGGCGACGTTCTTCACGCCGAGGGTGGAGTGCACCGCGAGGATCTGTGATTGCCGTCCGAGATAGCAGACCGGGACCAGCTCCTTGGTGTAGTCGTGCGCCAGACCCATGATGTGCGGCGCGCTCGCCGCGTTGTCGTTGGTGATGAGCACCGTGTAGCCGTCCGGCTCGCTCTTCATGGCGAGATCCATGCCGAGCGTTCCACCGGCACCGGTGCGGTTTTCGACGACGACCTGCTGACCGAGCGTGCGCGTCAGGACGTCACCGACCTGCCGCGCGATGAAATCGATGGCGCCGCCCGGCGCCAGCGGCACGATGAAGTGCACGTTCCGGCCCGGCCAGTTGCCCTGCGCCATCGCGCGTGAAGGGGCCATCGCGCCCGCCATGGTGAGCCCCGCGGCCGCTCCCGCAATGAACCCGCGTCGCCCGATGCTGGCCATGCCGTTCCTCCCAGACCGAGTTTTTATTTTTTTGATTTGCGGCAAGCTTCTCGTATTTCAGCGCCTGCCGCAACAGCGGATGCAACGCAAAAGGCCAGGCGCTGTCACGGGCCGCAAGGCGAGCCCGGATCCAGGCGGGACGATTCCCCGCGATGCGCTTTGCGTCAGTGCGCGGGGCTTTTGCTTCAGTGGGCGGGGCTCGGCGTCGGGCGCTGGAAGCGCAGCCAGATCACTGCGGCCGCGGCGGCAAGGATCAGCAGCACCGAGAACCAGTTGAGCGGGTACCAGCCCCAGCGATCCTGCAGGAAGCCGGCCATGAAGCTCGACGTCGCCGTGGTGCCGAACACAAGGAAATCATTGAGCGCCTGGCTCTTGCCGCGTTCGTTCGGCCGGTAGCAGGTCGTCACCAGCGTGGTGGCGCCGACGAACAGGAAGTTCCAGCCGATGCCGTTGAGGGTCAGCGCGATGCGGAAATTCCATTCCGTCATGCCGCTGAGCGCGACCGCGACGCCGGCCAGCATCAGCGCGGCGCCCCAGGCCATCACGGTGGTGGTGCCGAAGCGGTTGATCAGGTTGCCGGTGAAGAACGACGGCACGAACATGCCGAGCACGTGCACGAAGATCACCCAATGCGCTTCCGCGTGCGGAAATCCGCAGCCGACGATCGCCAGCGGCGATGCGCTCATGATGAAGGACATGGTGCCGAACGCCAGCATGCCGGCGACGGCCGAGGCGATGAAGCGCGGCTGGCTCGCGATCTCCCACAGCGGACGCGGCGGCGCCAGCACCTCGGCCTCGACCGCGGGTGAGGCCGAGGTGGCGACCGCCGGAAACTTGATGAACGACATGATCGTGAACACGACGATGTGCAGGCCGAGGATCGCCGCGTAAGTCGCAAGGTAGAGCGGCATTACGAGATCATGGGTCACGCGCACGAGGCTCGGGCCGATGACGGCTGCGGCGACGCCGCCGGCCGTCACCCATGAGATCGCCTTGGCGCGGTAGTGCATCGGCACCAGCTCGGCGGCGGCGAAGCGATACATCTGCAGGCAGGCGACGGCGTAGCCGAGGATCAATCCGCCGCCGCACATGGCGAGGAAGTTGCCGGTGAACAGCCCGAAGCACATGACGATCGCGCCGGCCATGCCGAACAACGAGCCGACGCGGAAGCCGATGCTGCGTCCGACGCGCTGCATCAGCAGCGCCGCCGGGAACACCCAGAGCATCACGCCGATGTGCTGCATGGTGACGGGCAGGTTGGCGAGATCAGGCCGGTGATAGAAGGTGATGACGGACAGTCCGGTCGCCGCGAACATCATGGTGTTGCAGGACTGGCCGACAGCCTGGCAGCACGTCAGCAGCATCAGGTTGCGGTACGCAGGCCGGTCGAGACGTTGCGGCTGTTCGGGCTTCGGTGCGTCAACGGATTGCGGCGCGCGATCGGTCTCCGGCTTGAGCCCGGATTTTGGGTTTATTGCATCCATTCTTCTTGGGCCCGGCTCCGACAACCATGCGCGGGGTTGACGCCTCTCGGCGCGCGCACCCGCGATCGAGAAGCGTGTACTACGCAATCGCAGATTTGGAGAGGATTTTTGCTGCCTGAGCCCCAGTCAGGAGGAGGGTCTGCTATGCCGGAGGTGACGCCCGGTTTGCTGGCTTTATGACGCGGCCGCGAGCACGGGCAGGGTGGCGTCGCGGTCGGCGAGCGCGGTCCACGCTTCGTCGAGTTCGGCGGTCACTTCGCCGGTCGCCAGCAGACTGTCGACGGTCCGTTCGAACAGTGTCTGCGCCTCGGCTGTCGTCCGTTGCCATTGCGTACGCGCCGCATCGCGCGCGCGGTTCGCGCGCGGCCCGGTGACGCCGAGCAGCGCGTGCATCGTCGCATCGAACTCCGCCTTCTGCCGACGCGTCGCCTGGTCGAAGTACCAGCCGGCGTCCTGCTCGGCCGCCCGCACGCGGCGCTGCGCATCTGCGGCCGCGTGGGCCGTCCAGTCGTCCTGCAGGTGGTTTCGCGTGTAATACGACATTGCTTTCGCCGGGAACTTTTTCGGAATCGCCGAAACAGTTCCAGTCGAAATTTTGCAAAATCAGAAACAAGCTGTGTGCAAACCTGTGAACAACGCCGCCGCCGATTCGCGAGGTCCTATCGCCGCCGCGCGACCTTGGCCGGTTTGCGGTTGGCGATGCGGGCGATCTGCCCGGCGCGGATGACGAGGTAGATCTCGCCGATCCATTCGAGCTTGACGTTCTCGATCGGCTTGGCGTTCCAGCTCGTCAGCGTCGCCACCGCGCGGGTCCTGCCCTGCGTGATCGTCTTCAGATAGCGCCGGCCGTCCTTGGTGCGCACCGTGGCCTCCTCACCGTAGAACGTTTCGGTCGCGCGCTTCTGCTCGGCCCAGACCACGACGATGTCGCCGGAATCATAGCGCGGCATCATCGATTCGCCCTTGACTTCAAAGGCGATCAGCTCGCCCGGCAGCGCGATCGGCACGCGCACGGTGCCGAGGTCGTCGGCGACCACCTGCTCGTAGTCCGGCTCGATGTCGCCGCCGGCGCCGACCCGTCCCATGATCGGCACGCGGTCGAGCTCGAGATACTCGACGATCAGCGGCAGCTCGTTGGCGCGGATGTTGCGATCGCCGGCGAGGATCTCGGTGATCGCCGAATTGCGCAGCCCGAGATGCGTGGCAAGTCCGCCCTTGCTCTTACCCGTGCGCTTCAGCGCATCGATCATCTGCTTGGGGGTGATCATGAACGTCCTCTTTATTCCCACATGGCGGCCCATCTTTCTGTGTTTCAGAAAAAATAGCAATGCGGAAAATCAGAAATATGCTTGACTGGAATTTCGCTGCCCTTGAAACTATTCCCATGAACCCGGCAGCAAACATCATCGCGCGTCTCGGCGGCGAGGCGCAGGTCTCCTTCATCACCGGCACGGCCTACACCGCGCCCTACCGCTGGCAGGCGGCGAGGGCGAAGGGCGGCACCGGCGGCGTCATTCCGCAGCGCCATCACCGCAGGCTGATCGACCACGCCCGCGCCAACGGCATTCCGCTCGACGCGGAAGAATTCCTGCCGGCGAGCAACAAAGACGAGGAGACGCCCAGATGATGACGGTTGCGGGCGGGGACAATGAGGGCCTCGCATGACGATGCTTGATCTCCTGCAACAGGCGCGCAAGGCGCGGCTGCAACGCATCGCCTCGCGTGCGGTCGCGCAGACGCCGTCTGCAGCTACAACGACGACTGCAGGGGCTGTGAAGTGGAGTCCGCCCGCGCCCGGCGCCGATCGCCAGTACGAGCGCGCGTGGGCGGTGGAGATCCTCGGCGCTTCCGGCAAGGCGAGGTCTGCCAAACCGGCGGTCAGCGACATCCTGCGCGCCGTCGCGCGCCACTATGACGTTCGCCGCGACGACCTGCTCGCGACACGCAGGACGCGCGACGTGGTTCGGCCGCGCCAGGTCGCGATGTATCTCGCGAGGCAGCTCACCGCGAAGAGCTTTCCCGAAATCGCGCGCAGCTTCCGCCGCGACCACGCCACCGTCATCCATGCCGCGCGCACGGTCTCACGGCTGCTCGCGCACGATGACGAACTCGCCGCGGATATCGCCCGTATCCGCGAGATGCTGGAGGACTAGATGGCGCGCATCCGAACCATCAAGCCGGAATTCTGGAGCAGCGAGCAGGTGATGAACTGCGAGCCGCTGGCGCGCCTTCTGTTCATCGGCCTGTGGAATTTCGCCGACGATCTCGGCCACATCCCGAAGTCGCTGCGCACCATCAAGGCGCAGGTGTTTCCCGGCGATGCGATCGAGCCGGCCGAGATCGAGCGCCTGCTGGCGCAGCTCGTTCAGAACGCCTTGCTCGTGGAGTACGTCGCCGAGGGCCGGGCCTATCTCGCCGTCACCGGCTGGAAGAAGCATCAGAAGATCGACCGACCCTCGGCGCGATATCCCGTGCCGTCCACCGAACCTTCGACGGACCTTCAGCGAGCGCTCGCCGAGCCTTCGCTTGCGGAAGGGAAGGGAGAGGAGGGGAGTCTAGTCGAAACGAAGGGAAGCGAAACGGACGCGGGCGCGCGCGAACTTCGATTGATTGCAGATTTGCAGGCGGGAATCGCCAGGGCCTTCGCGGCGGCAAATGCGCCGGGCGTGCCCGACACCTCGCGCGCGGCGATGTGGATCAGCCAGGGCTACGAGGCCTCGATCATCCTTGCCGTCGTCACCGAGCTTCTGCAGCGCAAACCGTCGATCAGCTCGTTGAACTACTTCGATCCCGCGATCCGCGAGGCGCACGCAAGCCGGACGCCGCGCCGCATCGAGGTCGGCCCGGAGCCGCCGAAGGACTGGGACAAGCAGGTGCAGCGCTTCAAGCGCGGCCTTCCATGGACGACGAGGATCTGGGGGCCGGAGCCCGGACTGGGCGGCTGTCAGGTGCCACGCGAGATCCTCGAACGATACGGCTACATCACCCCGAAAAAACCGGAGAATGCAGGTTGAAAGCAAAACGCAGAAAGCCGTCGGCGCCGTTCGCGCCGGCATCAGTTGCAGTGCATGGCCGCCGCGCGGCCAGGATGAGGCTCCAGGCGGACACTGCCGAGATCGAGGTCGATGATCCGCATGCGGCGCGTGCCGGCGAGAAGATCACGGTGCTGCGGCAGTTGCGCAGCGATCCGCTCGCGCGGCTGCACAGCCATCGGCAGATCGACGAGGCGCAGTATCGCGCCGGCCGCGCCTTCCAGCGCGACTGGGAGGTGGCCGAACGCGGCGTCCACGCGATCGATCTCACCCGCGAGCGCGTCGACGGCGGCCAGACACCCGAACCCCTGTCCGAGCGGCAGGCCCGCGCCCGCAAGCGTCTGATCGAACGCGAGCGCGTGCTCGGCCGCACCATGCACCGCGTGATCCATGCCGTGCTCGTCGACGGTCTCAGCATGGAGCTGCTCGCCCAGCGCCTGTTCAACCGCGAGGGCGAGGTGGCGGCGAAATACTACGGCCGCCTGTTTCGCGACGCGCTGGACGTGCTCGCGGTCGAATACGGCCTGGCGGGGAGGGCATGATGGGACCGGTCGTTGACACGATGTGTCACTGCCGCCTTGCGGCGGCGACGTCACCACCGGTCGCTGCCACGCCGCGAGCCGCGCAGGCGGTGAAACGCATGCTGGTGTTCGTCCTGCTCGGGCCGCTGGTCGCGGGCATCATCCTCGGCGACTGGGGTTTCTTTCTCGGCATGCCGCTGGATCAGGCGCTGTTCGTGCTCCACTGGAGCGTGGTCCTCTCCTACATCTTCGGCGTCGTCCCGGCGTTCCTGACCTCGCTCGTCGATATCGCGCTGGCAAGGACCCGCATCGGATCATGGCCGCGCGCCGCCATGGCCGCGCTCGGCGGACTGATGATCAGCGGCAGCGTGCCGTCAGCCTTCGCGCAGATGGCCGCACTTCACGGAAGCAGCGCCAGAAGCTTCATCGCCGTCGGCCTTCTCGGCGCGGTGTGCGGCGGCGTGTGCTCGTATGTCTGCGGACGGGATGAGGGGCGCGGCCCGGATGAACGGGCGGCTTCGCGGATATGACGACTGTCATTCTTCGCGCACTCACAAATCGCTTGCCAGAGGGTGTGGAAACGTTTCTTCCATTAACTGAACATTAACCATACGACCACAGTCTGCATCGCGGGCAGGGGTAGAGCGGAGAGCTTACCCCGACATGAAACGTACACATTTTCATAGCCGGCCGTCGCGGCCATTGCTTCTCGTTCCGGCCGCGCGCGCTCAGGTGCAAGGTGCGGCGCGGCGACGAATTCCTTCCCCGGGTGGCTGCAACACGGCCACCAGCCGGGCTCCGGCGACGATGCTCTGCGCGCTGGCCGGACTCGGGGTGGTAGCGATCGTCGTTCCGCAACGTGCTCACGCTGCAACCGCGACAGGCCAGTTCACGGTGCGAATCACAATCGCCGCGGAGTGCAGGGTCAATTCGGCGACTGATCTCGACTTTGGAACCAGCGGTGTCATTGCGGCAAACGTCGATGCCCAGAGCACCGTCACCGTCCAGTGCACCAACACGACTCCCTACACCGTCGGCATCAACGCCGGCACCGGGTCGGGAGCGACAATCGCCAATCGCCGCATGTCGGGACCAGGTGGCGCGACGCTCGGCTACGCAGTCTACCGCGACACGGCCCGCACGCAGGTCTGGGGCGTGACGGTTGGCACCGACACCTTGGCGGGAACAGGCAATGGCAACGCGCAAGCGATTCCCGTCTATGGCCGTGTTCCGGCACAGGCGACGCCCGCGGCCGGAGCCTACACCGACACGCTCACGATCACGGTCACCTATTGAGGCGCAGCGCCATGGTGTGGATAAAGCCGAGTGCTCTTGCACTCATCGTCGTCTCATACGCGGTCCCTGGCGAAGCGGCATCGTTGCGCGTCGCTCCGACAACGCTGGAGCTTCTGGCGCCTGACAGCGCGGCCACGCTGACGCTGCGCAACGATGGGGACCAGCCCATCAACGTGCAGATCCGTGTGTTCCGCTGGACTCAGAATGGCGGCGTCGACCGGCTCGAACCGACGACCGATGTCGTCGCGAGTCCCCCGGCTCGATCGCTCGCTCCGAATGCCGATTACGTCATCCGCGTCGTCCGTGTGAACAAGCAGCCGGTGACGGCCGAGGAAGCCTACCGCGTGGTGGCGGACGAACTGCCTGATCCGTCCCGGCGCAGAGCCGGCCTCGTCAACCTCGTGTTGCGCCATTCAGTGCCCGTGTTCTTCCGAAAACCCGACGCCAAGCAACCGCTCGTGTCGTGGTCGGTACGGCGCAAAGGCGACACGCTTGACGTAACGGCACAGAATGCGGGCCAGCAGCGGCTCAGGATTGCAGACCTTCGCCTTAAGGACAGCGGCCAGGACGTCGCGCTCCGCGAAGGGCTTGTCGGTTATGTTCTGGGCAATGCGACCGTGCAATGGTCGTTTCCCGCACGGGGCGCCAGCCTGTCCGGACGCACTGTAACGCTTTCGGCGAAGACCGACGGCGGACAAATTGATGCGACGGCCGCAGTGCAAAGCGGCCAGTGAGGTGGTTCTGCTGCTGGTCGGGCTTGCTGCGTCGGAGCGTGCGCAAGCTCAAGGACTCATGGACATCCCGCCGCCAGCGCCTTCGACTGTCGTCAGCACAAAAACCGCCGGCGACCTGCAGCTCAACGTCTCGGTCAACGACACGCCGATCAATCTCATCGGCTCATTCAGGCGGCTGCCGGATGGCTCGATCGCGGCCGCGCCGGAGGAGCTCAACGAACTTGGCTTGCTGCCTGCCAAAGGCAGGCCGGGCCCCGATGGACTCATCCGTCTGGATACGTTGCCGGGGGTAACCTACCGTGTGGATGATGCCATGCAGGTCATCTGGATCAACGCGCCCGATGCGGTGCGACGTCCTCGCGTCATCAATCTGCGTCCTCACGATGATCACGCGCCCGAAGCGCAGCGTAGCTTCGGCGGCATCATCAACTACACGCTGTTCGCGGCCTCGGATGGGGACTTCTGGCGCGACATCAAAGCCTTCCAGGGTGTGTCCGGCGCATTCGAAGGTCGTCTGTTCAGTCCCTACGGCACGTTCAATCAATCCTTCATCGGCAGCACCGCGTCGGGCGAACTGGGCGGGTTCACGCGCCTCGACACGACATGGAGCTATTCAAGCCCTCAGGACCTGATCACCTACCGCGCCGGCGACATGATCTCCGGTGGCCTGTCATGGACGCGGTCGGTGCGGATGGGAGGCATCCAGATCCAGCGCAACTTCGGTCTGCGACCTGATCTCGTGACGATGCCGATTCCCGTGCTGTCCGGCAGCGCAGCGGTGCCCTCGACCCTCGATGTCTATACCCAGAACGTACGAACCTTTTCAGGCGCGGTTCCGGCAGGTCCCTATGAGGTCACCAACTTGCCTGTTGCCACCGGCGGCGGGACCGCGCGGGTCGTGCTGCGCGACGCGCTTGGCCGCGAAACAGTCACCACGCTGCCGTTCTACGTCTCGAGCCAGCTTCTCCAGGAAGGCCTCACCGATTTCTCGGCCGAGCTCGGCTTTGCGCGCCGGTTCTACGGGATCGCATCCAATGGCTACGATGGGCGCCCGGTGGCCTCAGGGAGCATGCGCTACGGTTTGACCGACTGGCTCACGCTCGAAGGACATGCGGAAGGCGGAGCTGGTCTTCTCAATGGCGGTGTCGGCGCCTCGTTCGCGCTCGGTTCACGCGGCGTCGCGTCGCTCGCGGTCGCCGGCAGTCGCCTGAACGGACGGGCCGGCGGTCTCGTCAACGCCGCGATCGAGCTCAGCCTTGGGCAATTGTCGCTGTACGCGCGGACGCAGCGGACGTTCGGCGAGTACGATGACATTGCCTCGGTGACTGCGCCCGCTTTCGATCCCTGGCTCAACCATGACTTGAACGTCTTCAGCGCGAAAGTGCCGAAGGTGCTGGATCAGATCAGCGTCGGCATGCCGCTGCCCTTTGATCGGTCGAACCTCAACCTGAGCTACACTCAGCTCGAAAGTGCGTGGGGAGACCGCGACCGCATCGTCGGCTTGTCCTACAGCCGGGGCTTCGGCCGCAACGCCACGTTCTATGCCACCGCCTTCAAGAGCCTCGATGACCGCGACGGCTTCGGCGTGTTCGCCGGGATCTCGTTCCCCTTGGGCGATGACATCACGCTCTCAGGTGGCGTTCAGAATGGGCCGAACGGCACATCGGCGGTGGTGGATGCAATCAAGTCCGAGCGGCCGGAGGTGGGGAGCTACGGCTGGCGCGTCCGTGACGCGGAAGGCGGAACGACCGACCGTTCGGCGGCGGCGAGCTATCGCGGGTCGTTCGGCCGCGTGGAAGCCGGCGTTCAGCAGTTCGAGAACAGCGTTCGGGCAACGGCCCAGTTCGGAGGCTCCATCGCGTTCGCCGGTGGCGGCGTCTTCTTCGGCAATCGGATCGACGACGCATTTGCCGTGGTGGATGCGGGGGCACCCGACGTCCTCGTGCGGTACGAGAACCGGCCGGTCGGCAAGACGAACGGCCGCGGGCTCATTCTCGTTCCCTATCTGAACTCCTACCAGAAGAACAAGATCTCGATCGACTCGGAGAAGCTGCCGGTCGATGCGGAAATCCCGACGACCGACAAGGTCGTCGTTCCGGCTGACCGCAACGGCGTGGTCGTGAAGTTCGGAGTCGAGCAGACGTCGGAGGCCGCGCTGATCACATTCGTGGATGCAAGTCGGAAACCCATCGACGTTGGGTCGCAGGGCATCCTTGAAGGTTCCGACGAGGGCTTCGTCGTCGGCTATGACGGGCAGTCCTATCTTCGCGACCTCAACGCACACAACGCCGTGCGGATCGGTCTCGCGGGCGGCAACACGTGTCGCGCGGAATTTGACTACAGCCGGCAGCCGGGCGAGCAGGTCGCGATCAAAGACGTCGTCTGTCAATGAGACGAAGAGGGAAGGGCATGTTGCGATGGCCGCTCACATTGCTGTTGCTGCTCGCGTCGTCGGTTGCGGCCACGGCTCAGACTTGCAGTTACTCCGTCACGAATGTGAATTTCGGATCGGTCAATGTCCTGTCGAGCGCTGCCATTGATACCACCGCAACGATCACCATCAACTGTAGCGGTGGCGCGGTGCTGGGCACTGTTCGGCTTTGCCCGAACCTCGGGGAAGGAAGCGGTGGCGCAACAGCCACGGTGCGACGGATGGCGATGGGCGGAAGCCTGTTGAACTACCAGCTTTATCAGGACGCGGCACGAACCACCGTATGGGGCTCCTACCTCTGGTCATTCACCCCACGCCCGCCCAGCCTCTCACTGACCTTGAGCGCGTTGGGGAGTGGGTCGCTGACACGCACGGTCTACGCGCGCCTCCCTGGCGCGCAGTCCACCGCGCCTCCCGGCGCCTATCTGTCCACCTTCTCGGCGACAAACGCGCAACTGCGTTATGCGCCGTGTGCCATCGTTGGTGGATGTCCTGCGTGTAGCGCAACCTTGGCCGGCGTCACCAACGCAAGCTTTACGGTGAATGCGACGGCGACGAGCAACTGCATCGTGACTGCGCAGAACGTCGACTTCGGCACCTCGGGCGTCCTCAGGAGCAACGTCGATGTGGCCGGGCAACTCACCGTCACCTGCACAGCCAACACGAGCTACACCGTCGGCCTCAACGGCGGCACCACCAACTCACCACCCGCAAGCCGGAAGATGACGAAGGGAGCGGAAGCCGTCACCTATGGTCTCTATAAGGATGCGGCACGCGCCCAGATCTGGGGCGATGCCGCAACGCCGGGCAGCACCGTTCCCGGGACAGGCACGGGCCTTGCGCAAAACCTCGTCGTCTACGGCCGGGTCCCACCGCAAGCGACGCCGTCACCCGGCGCCTATTCGGACACGGTCGTGGTGACGGTGACGTATTGAGGCACGGTTCGTCGTGCTGTGGTCGCGCTTCACAGCAGCAGCATGCGAAGCTTCATAGCCGTCGGCCTTCTCGGCGCGGTGTGCAGCGGTGTGTGTTCTTACGTTGCGGAGGACGCGAGGCTGCAGGCCGGGCCACAACCGTGGGTCAATGTTGCCCATCCCTTTCGGCTTGATTGCGGGGGTCTTTTCGTTGGATTATGAAACTGATTTTTTAAAGTAAAATCATAAGTTTATTGGCGTGAGGCATGATTTTTTTGAACCTGCGGCGGAACTGCCGGTCAGGTTTCTGTTGACAGATGTCAACAGAAACATACATTTGGGCTCGTGATGGCCAAGCGGCCGACGCACCCAAACAAAGAGATTGAGGCTGCCGTCGTGTACGCCGAATCCTTGGGTTGGAGGTTCCGCAAAATGGGGCATTGGGGCCGCCTCTTTTGCGCTCATGCAAATCAAGACGGCTGCCAGTTCGGCGTGAACAGCACTCCGCGGAGCGCTGACGCGCACCAAATTCGCCGTGCAGTCGATCGCTGCCCGCATAAAGAAGAGGAGAAGAACGGTGAAAGCGTTTGAGTTCAGCGTCATCGCTTCGGGCCTCGATCCGAGTGCGGAGGACTTTGAGGCGCGGTTCTATGAAGCGGGCTGCGACGACGCGTTGATAGCTTTCCAAAAGGGCCACATCATTGTGGACTTTGCTCGGGAGGCGGCGACGATTTATGAGGCGGTAGCATCGGCAGTGGAAAACGTTCTCAAAACTGGAGCGCGCGTCGACCGAATCGAACCTGATCCGCTTGTGAACCTGACGGACATCGCCGCTCGTTCCAAGCTGACGAGACAAGCCATTTCCAACTATGCCAAGGGCACGCGCAAGGATAACTTCCCAGCACCCGTCGCCCGCGTCACTTCCGAGACGCCGCTGTACGACTGGTCCGATGTTTCTCATTGGCTTGCCAAAGAGAAAAAGATCGATCCTTCGGAGGCGATCTTCGCCAGCGTGGTGAAAGAAGCAAACGACGCAATTGAAAGCGGTGAGACCCGGCTTGCTCTTCGCCTAAAGAAACGCGCGGAGGAAGAAGAGCGCGCGCTCGAAGCAGCATAAGTTTCGTCAGTCTTAAATTCCTATCTCGCCCGCGCGGCGCTGCGCAGGATCCAGAAATGGGCCGCCGCGATGATGATAGCGAACAGGGGCAGGCCGATCTCCGGCGAATCCACCCGCTCCGGCACGTAGATCGTTGCGGCCCAGATCGCCAGCCGCACGGCCAGCATGAGAACCACGGTACCCCAGAGCCCGATGCTCTTGGGCGCGTACCATGTGGGCTTGCCGTCGAGTCCCCACTGCATCGCTATGCGCTCGCTTCTGATGCGCGGCGCGTAGTGGAGACTACACGCGGCAACGAAGGCGACGGCAGGCCAGAACACCAGGTCAGCGGCTAGCATCGTTCGTCCTCTTGCAAGGCCGCCCGATTGGCGGCCGCGCGTCGTCACTCCGCGTCATTCGCCCTGGTGCGGGCTGCCGCCTTGACTGGATGTGTCGTGGTCGGCGCGGTCGCTCGGATTGGTTCGCCCTGACTTCACGAAGGCAAAGTACAGGAACGCCACGATCGCCGAAAATCCGAGAAGCGGCGCCACCCAGCCAGGCATGACCATCTCCAGCAGTCGGCCGCATCAGTCGATGGGCCTTGCACTCTTATTCACAGACCGAGGCTCGATCGCAAACCGCGAAAGCATCCGGATTTTTGACCCCTCGGGCCACTCCAGGCGGGACGACGGTATTATTACACCGGGAATCATTGGGTCACCCTGCCTTGACTCTTAACAGACTCTAAAGAGATACTTTTCCGTACACTCTAGTTGGCGTAGCGTTTTGGACCATGGCGACTGAACGAGCGGAAACGGACCGGATTCCGGTCACCCTGGCACTGTCGACGATCGGCTATCTCGAAAAGCTGGTCAGGCAGGGCACCCACGGCACCAGCGTTCCTGGCGTGGCCAAAACCCTCATCGAGGAGGGCATCCGGCTGGCGATCAAGGACGGGCTGCTGTCGATCCGCGACAACCCCAGAGGCCCCAACAACAACAACGGGCATTCGTAACGCCCGGCAAAGAGCCAAGGATGTCTTTGACCCCATCGCCCTGGACACCGGATCGCATCGCAGAACTCAGGCGCCTGTTCGAGGCGGGGTATAGCTGCAGCCAGATCGCGCGCGAGATCAGCGTCAGCCGCAACGCGGTGATCGGCAAGCTGTCGCGCCTCGGGCTGAACCGGCCGCCCGGCGAACGCGGACCGCAAAACCGGCCGGGGCCGAAGCAGACGATCCGGCGCAGCCCCTTTCGCATGCTCAGCGTGGTGCGGGCAGGGGCAGACGGCAAAGCGCCGGTGGTGGACGACTACGTCGATGACGGCCAGCGCTGCTCGTTGTTCGAACTGAGTCCGCAGAGCTGCCGCTGGCCGATCGGCAGTCCGGGCGCAGACGATTTCGGTTTTTGCGGCAACGCGCCCGCCGCCGGCCTTCCTTATTGTCCGCACCACGCCCGCATGGCCTATCAGCCTGCCGCCCGCCGGCAGACGGGAACGGGCGGCCGCTAGCCGCATGCCGCGGCCGTCGCTGCAAGCGCGCCGCTTGCGCGTCATCTCAGCATGCTACGCGTCGCGCAGGTGAGAGACGCATCCATGACAACGCCGTACGCTCCGAAACAGACAGCCGCGCGCGGGCGTACCGTTCAGATCGACAACATCGAGATGTACTACGAGGAGCACGGAGCCGGAAAACCCCTGGTGCTGCTGCATGGGTTTGGCGGTTGTGCGCAGAACTGGCATCCCTTCACCGCGAGCCTCTCGGAGCGCCATCGACCGATCGTCGTGGATCTGCGTGGTCATGGTCACTCCACCAATCCCGGGAACACGTTCACACATCGCCAGGCGGCCAGTGACGTATTCCTTCTGCTTGACAAGCTTGGTGTCGATCGCTTCTCGGCGATGGGCATCAGCTCCGGCGGGATGACGCTGCTGCACATGGCAACGAGCCAACCCAAACGCATCGACGCAATGGTGTTGATCAGTGCAACGACCCATTTCCCCGATCAGGCAAGGGCCATCATGCGCGGCGCTTCGCTCGGCACCATGCCGCAGCAGGTCCGGGACATGTATCGGGAGTGCGCAAGGCGCGGTGACGAACAGGTTCGCCAGCTCATTGCACAGTTCAACGCGTTGCAAGACAACCACGACGACATGAATTTCACGGCACAAAGCCTGTCGACCATTTCAGCGCGGACGCTCGTTGTGCACGGCGATCGCGACCGCTTTTTCCCCGTTGAGATCGCTGTGGGCATGTCCCGTTCGATTCCGGATGCCGCTCTGTGGATCATTCCTGACGGCGAGCACGCGCCGATTTATGATCCCGCCGTTCCATTCACCTCGACGGCCCTGCAATTCCTCGATGGGCCGGACAGCAAGTTGCATCCGTAGGATCGCGCGCAGATCAGACTTGCCCGCAATTCGGCGTCGTCCCAGCGCAGGCGGCGACCGAGTATTCGAGAGCGTCGGAGCTTGAGCGCAGACGCTGCGGGTTGCTGGATGCCCGCCGGAGCCTGTCCTCGGGCCGGCCGCGCTTCGCGCGGACCCGGGGGCGGGCATGACGATGGAAATTCAGAAGTCATCACGCTGTAAGGTTTCAGGGCCCCAGCGATTTCAGATAGCGGTCGATCGGATCTGACCACCGGTCCGGATGGCCGGCGACGAAGTGTCCTTGCCCCGGCGGCATGTCGAACTCGTAGAACGCGCCGCGGCCGCCGGCCTTCTCGAAGGCGGCAAAGTTATCGCGGCTGTGAGGTATCGAGTAGAACCTGTCGTTACGGCCGTACAACCAGATGGTCGGCCGTGGGTAAGCGGCGCCTCGTTCGAACAGTGTCTGATTGACAGTGCCGGCAACCGGGCAACCGTCGCCAAGCCAGCCGCCGACAAAGTTGATGACTCCGAAAACCTGTGCTGGATGCCGTCCCGCATAGGCGACCGACAGGATGCCGCCGCGCGAGATGCCGCCGATGAGGAGAGGAGTTGGAGCGACGTCTTGCCGACGCTGAAGCGCGGTGATCGCGCTTTCGATATCGCTTAAGGCCCGATCTGCGCCCCGCAGCGTAATGTCGGCGCAGATGTAACCGAGGCTGCGGTTTTCTGCGAAGCCTTCGTCATAGAGTCCATCGGACTTGCCGCGGCCCCGGCGCTGCGGGAAAGCCACCATCCAGCCGCGCTCATTCAAAAAGTCGGCGAGGTCGGTCGCGACCCGTGTTTCGGTGAACAGCGCCGGGTTGCGACCCCCGCCGGTCGACCCGTGGTTGATCACCGCGAGCGGGAAGGGCCCGGCTCCGGACGGCTTGAAGATCACCACCTCGAGGCGGACCGGCTTGCCGTGCTCGACGAAGTCCGTCTGCAAGAATTCAGACTTGCCGCGGGTCCAGGCAACAACGGCGTCCGGATTTCGCAGGCTCGCAAGGTCGGCTTTCGCCATATGCGCGCGACTGGTGCTGCCGCCGCGCTTGAATTCAGCTTTCAGCGCGCCGTCTTCCGTCATCTCGTAGGTCGCCGAGAAGCCGGCACCCGTCACCTTGAGCGTGCGCCCGGCTGCTAGCGCTTGCGGGCGGGACCATCCGCGTTGAGCTCCGGGAGGACCGGCCCCGATTGCATAGACGACCCGCGCGGCGCCATCCGCGCCAACCGATTCCACGAGCAGGATGTGCTTGCGACTGCCGCCCCAGGCGCCGACCCAGACGCCGCTCCATCGCTGCTGAATGTCCGTCGGTGATGCGACGGGCACTGCAATGCTTGCATCCGCCGGAAGCGGCACGCCGTCGATCAGAAGATCATCCATTGCACGCGCGTGCTGGGTGAGCGTCACGGATGCGAAAGTGAGGAGGACCAGTAGATAACGGAACATGGACCTGCACGGAGTTGCGTTGCTTCGCGATGATGCTCGTCGGCCTTCAAGGCAATTGCAAGGTCATCGCGCCTCACGCATTCAAGCTGCGGGCGGGGACACGTTCATCATTGCGGGAGTCCAGTCGCTTTCCGCATCACCTGCGCAACGTAATCGGTCTTCGCTGTGGTGTAGGCTTCGCGGTCGATCCTGTGCTCGGCGGCGAGCCTGAGCTTCAGAGCTTCGTAGCGAAGGGCCTCATCGGGGTGGTCGCGCAGGTAGTCGCGAAACGTCAGGCGCTGGCTCGGTGACATGCACATGGTGCGTGCGCCTTTCGCCATAGGGCGGCATGCCCTTGACGAAGAACAGCCGGTCGGCCTTCGGGTTGTCGGACCAGAATACGTAGTCAAGGACCTTCAGCTTTGCCGGAAAGTTCGCGCGTGCGGCCGCGAGCGTAGGAACGGCGATCAGGATGTCGATGATCGGCTTCGCGGCGAGGCCTGCGATCGCCGTGCTGCCGAAATGCTCCAGTCCCGTGATCGGCTCGCCGTTCAGGGCCGCGCGCAGCCGTGTCGCCTCGTGTTCGAACAATGCCGGCCAGTTCGGGTCGTAGGCAACGATCTCGATGTCATCCATGTCGATATGCGGGCGTAACGATTCATTTCAGGCGAACACTCGGCGAAGCGTCGCATCGTCGCTCGTCAAAGCCCAGATGGGCAGGCGGGCATCAGGCAGGCGAAATCAAGGTCAGCACTGCCGCCCTATCTCAAGCCGCATCGCATTCAACTGCGGGTCGGCTTGTCGAACTTGCGCTCAACCTGACGCGCGCCTAGCATCCGGGTGCGGCCGACGAGGGGGCATGAGCACATGTCTTCACCGCGATCCATCACATTCAGGCTGCACGCTCTCGTCAACATTGCCCGCGCGCTGCCACGCATCGCGTCGAATGCCGCATTGCCGGATGTGATGGCGGCTGCGGACGATCGGCTAAATCTCATGGACGACCGGCCAACTGCGAACTCGTTTTTCGCCGAACCTTCCCGCGCGCGGTCGAGACGCAATCGATGCGGGCTTGATCTCAACGGGTTCTGACAGAGCCTTTGCGTCGTTGCGGCGGAGCAGCAACATGGACCAGACGCCACCTGATCGGTTCCGCCAAGGCCGTTGACAGAACAAGCCGAAAAACACGGCGGCCGAAGTCTGTGCCTTTGAAAATGCGCGAGCGACCTATCAAGGGAGGAACGACGATGGCGACCCCGGTTCTCAACGAAACCCCAACGCAAACAGTCGATGCCGGCGCGATCAGCGCGCTGCAGGCGGTCCTGCGCGGCAGCGTGCTCGATCAATCGACGTCAGGTTATGACGACGCGCGGTCGATCTGGAATGCGATGATCGATCGCCGGCCGGCGCTCATCGTCCGCTGCGCGGGCGCTGCAGACGTGGTCCAGGCGGTGCGCTTTGCGACCGCCAATGCGCTGCCGATCGCCGTTCGCGGCGGCGGCCACAACATCGCCGGCAACGCCATGTGCGACGACGGCCTGGTGATCGACCTGTCGCAGATGAAATCCGTGCGCATCGATCGCGCCTCGCGACGGGCCTGGGTCGAGCCCGGCGCCACGCTCGCGGATCTCGACAAGGAAGCGCAGGCGTTCGGTCTCGTGGTGCCGACCGGCATCAATTCGACCACCGGCATCGCCGGCTTGACGCTGGGCGGCGGCTACGGCTGGCTCACCCGAAAGTTCGGCCTGACCATCGACAACCTTCTGTCCGCCGACGTCGTCACCGCGGATGGCGAACTGCGTCGCGCCAGCGCGACGGAGCAGCCGGACCTGTTCTGGGCGCTGCGCGGCGGCGGCGGCAATTTCGGCGTGGTGACCGCCTTCGAATTCCAGCTCCATCAGCTCGGACCGCAGGTGCTGGCCGGTCTGGTCGTGCATCCGTTCGACGACGCCGAGCGCGTGCTGCAGGACTATCGGCGGATCGTCGCCTCGGCACCGGATGAACTCACCTGCTGGGTGGTGATGCGCAAGGCGCCGCCGCTGCCGTTCCTGCCGGACGCGTGGCACGGGCGCGAGGTGCTGGTGCTCGCCATGTGCTACGCCGGCGATGTCGCCGAGGGCGAGAAGGCCACGGCCGAGCTGCGCAAGCTCGGCAATCCGATCGCCGATGTCGTCGCGCCTGTGCCGTTCGCCGCCTGGCAGCAGGCTTTCGATCCGCTGCTGACGCCGGGCGCGCGCAACTACTGGAAGAGCCACGACTTCATCGACCTGTCGGATGATGCGGTGGCGACGTTGCTGAAAGCCGTGCTCGAGCTGCCGGGGCCGGAATGCGAGATCTTCGTCGGCAATGTCGGCGGCGCCGCTGGCCGGGTTGCCGCCGACGCGACCGCGTTTCCGCAGCGGAATGCGCGCTTCGTCATGAACGCGCACGCGCGCTGGCGCGAGCCGTCGATGGACAATGCCTGCATTGGCTGGGCGCGGAAGCTGTTCGAAGCGGCGGCGCCGCACGCGGCCGGCACCGCCTACGTCAACTTCATGCCGGCCGACGAGACCGACCGCGTGGAGAAGGCGTACGGGCAGAACTACAGCCGCCTGTCGCAGACGAAGCGTCGCTACGACCCGTCGAATCTATTCCGGATGAACCAGAACGTTCGGCCCGCCAACTGACCGGGCGGCCTGGTTCGGGCGATCCTCATGGGCCTCCTGATCAAGGTCCATGAGGACGCTTTTTGTTTTGCCGGAACGCCTCGCGTTCGACCGGGACGGAGGATTCGAGGCAGAAATCGACCCTGACGATCGCTTTTCGATGCGGATTTGCGGTTTTCGGCCGAATTCGGCATGTTGGGGCAATTTTCGACACATATGCGGATTTTGACATGAAAATCGTCGGTTTCGATTGAATTTCGACGGACGTGGTGATATGTATTTCGACAATATCCGGCTTCATAAGCCGCTTTTCGACCGTCACGAAGGATTTTCGACCGATGCGCCTGGATTTGTCCGGGATCCGCATGTTTCAGGACAGGCTGCTGACCGGCGAGACCAGGCCGGCCGGGCTGGCGGCGCTGGTCCATGCCCTGTCGGTGAAAGCGCCTGTCCGCCAGCCGAGCGCCGTCTCCGACAAGCACATCCGCGGCAGCCATCGCGACGAAGGCGGCTGGCGTCTCTACGACAAGCGATATTGGCCCGGCGAGACGTTCGCCGACCATCTCACCTTTGCCTTGCGCCATGAGAACCTGGACCTGCTGGTGCTCAAGCGGATTTTCCGTGCGGCGCCAAAAGCGGAGATCGAAGCCTTCGTGAGAGCCGCGCCGACGGGCGTGCCGGCGCGCCGCGCGTGGTTTCTCTACGAGCTGCTGACAGGCGACACGCTCGACATTGCCGACACGCCGAATGTCGCCGCGGTCGATCTTCTGGATGACAAGGCGTATTTCACCGGCAAGCCAAGGCTCTCCAAACGGCATCGCGTTCGCGACAACCTGCTCGGAACGAAAGACTTCGCGCCGGTGATCAGGAGGACGCCCGCGCTTGCAGGCTTCACCGGCAGCGATCTTGCGGCCAAGGCCAGCGACACGGTCGGGCGGACGGGCGCGCATGTCATCTCGCGGGCCGCGAGTTTTCTTCTCCTGGCAGACAGCCGCGCCAGCTTCGCGATCGAAGGCGAGAGCCCGCCGAGAAACCGTCTCGAGCGCTGGGGACGTGCGGTCGTGCAGGCGGGCAGGCATCCGCTGACGGTCGACGAGATCGTGCGGCTGCACGGCGTGCTGATCGAGGACAACCGGCTGATTCATCCGGGGCTGAGGCCGGACGGTGTCTTCCTCGGCGAGCGCGATCACGAGAACAATCCGCTTCCCGAATTCATCGGCGCCAGACCCGGCGACCTCGACGGCCTCATGGCGGGCCTGATCGACGCGAACGCGCGCATGCGCGAGGACGGTCTCGATCCGGTCCTGCAGGCGGCGGCCACGGCCTTCGGCTTCGTGTATGTGCATCCGTTTCAGGACGGCAACGGCCGTCTGCACCGGTGCCTGATCCATCATGTGCTGGCGGAACGCAAGTTCACGCCGCCCGGCCTGGTGTTCCCGGTCTCCTCGGTCATGCTCGACCGGATCGACGACTACCGCACCACGCTGCAATCGCATTCGGGACCGTTGATGGAGTTCATCGACTGGAGGCCGACGCCTGAGCGGAACGTCGAGGTGCTGAACGACACGGCAGACCTCTATCGGTATTACGACTGCACCGAGGAGGCCGAGTTTCTTTACGGCTGCGTCAAGCGGACGGTCGAGCACGACCTGCCGCATGAGATCGATTATCTGCGCCGCCATGACGAGGCGCGGCGCAAGATCATGGAGACGGTGGAGATGCCGGACCGTCTCGCCGACGATCTTTTGCTCTTCATCCGCCAGAACAACGGCACGCTCTCGAAGAAGCGCCGCGAGAAGGAGTTCGAGGCTTTGACCAACGACGAGGTCGAACGCATCGAGCAGGTGGTCCGCGACGCGTTCGACGGCTTCGAGAACGGCGCGCACGCGTAGGCGGGCCGCCGCCGTTCCGAAGCCGGTACCCGGTGGTTGGATGTTGAGGCCGGCATGCGACCCGACGCATCATTGTCGGTCGCAAAGAGTTCATCCGTTCTCGGGAGTTTGCCGTACTCTTTCTTTTCAGATGCGCAGGGAGGGATAGATGGCCGAAGCGATTGATATGGGCTCAATCCAATTGCGGTTCTTGCAAAGCAAGGACAGCACCGATGGCGCCGTCGATCTCTTCGAGATGACGCTGCAGCCCGACGCGCGGATGCCGGTGCCGCACTACCACGACTCATGGGACGAGACCATCTACGGTATCAGCGGCGTCTCGACGTGGACCATTGATGCTCTGGAGACCGACGTGAACCCTGGCGACAGCGTCTTCATCAAGCGCGGGATCGTGCACGGCTTCGCCAACCGGTCGCCGGCGCCGACCACCTGCCTTTGCCTGCTGAGCCCGGGCGCCCTGGGGCCGCAGTATTTCAAGGAGATTGCCGCGCTGCTGCGCGGCGGCGCCCCGGATCCCGCGAAGATGAAGGACGTCATGCTGCGATACGGACTCGTTCCCGTGCCGCCGAAAACCTGAGCTGCCGCTCACGCCGGCTTCGCGGGCATGACGGTGGCGTTTGAATTTGGCTCCGAGATTCAGCGTCGCGCACGCGGCACGACGGTCACCCGCCGTCGGCGGTGCGCCCGGGTTGTGCTTGCAGGGCCTCGATGATCTTGCCGAGCTCGTCCTTGTGAGTGGCGATGTAGTCGCGGGCGAATTGCCTCAGGCGGGCAATGTTTTCCGCCGATCCGTTGAACTGGCTGTCATCCCAGGGGATTTCGGGGGCCATGCGAAATGCCTTGAGGTGATAGGACGTCCTGGCGTTCTGAAGCACGTCGAGCGTCGATGTGCTGATGTCCTCCTGGCCGTTGATCACCATCGCGCGCATCGGCGCAAACCACTCCAGCGCACCGCCGCTGACACCGTCATGCAGGCTGACATCGCGCCGGTGCCGCGTGCCGAGCGAAACGACGACGAAATCGCCGTCCGGAAATTGTTGCAGAGCATGGAGAAAGGCGAGCTGGGCCGGATTGTCGACGATGAGTGCCGCGTCGGCATAAAGCCCGTCCCCCGCCGCGTTTCCCTGCAACTGCACGGCGGGAAAGTAGGTCGGAGCGCTGGTCGCAGCAGCAACCGCGGGACCGATCAGCATGTTGGCGCCGCGCTCGGTCCAGTTGCGGAAGGTTTCGAGCCCGGACGCTTTGCGCGAGAACACCGGCAGCAGCGCTGGACGGCTGAGGTCTGCAAGCCTCCTGTTCGCGAAGATGTCCTGGCCCATGACGATCCGCGCATGATTGAGCAGCCGCGGTCCCAGCAGGCCATTCAGGGTCAGAAGCCTGTGGTACAGCGGCGCATAAAGGATCTTCTGCGCGAGATCGCTGTATTCGGTGATCAATCTGTCCGCGGAATATTGCGGACGTCCCTTGCCGTCGGTCAGCAGCAGGCCGACCGTGATGATCGCGCCGGTGGAGGTCCCGCTGATGAAATCGAACTGCTTTGCGATCGGCTGGCCGGATTGCTCCTCAAGATACTTCAGGATCTCGAGCGTGACGATGCCGTCGACGCCGCCGCCGTCGATGGCAAGGACTCTGAGCTTGTTGGGGTTGTCGGGCTTCCATTGCACCGGCGCGACGAACTGCGACTGCGGCGGCCAGGCGCGCAGCTCGGACTCATAATGCGCAAACTGATTGTAAAGGTAGGCGGAGACGGCGAATGCGAGCGCCAGCACACCGACCGAAACAAAAGAAAACTTTAGGATTGTTCGAAGGAGGCTGGCGGGCGCAACGACGTCGGCATCGCCGGCCGATTTGCCGGCACCGCCCGTCATCTTATCGAATGCAGGCCGCTTCATCTGCTCCAGCTCCCGACGGCGCCACTAACTATTGCTGGCGAGAATCGTTCCTTCGGCAATGAACGCCGGCGCATCTCGTTTCGTGGACGAACGTGCCCATGCCGTGTTCATTCAGATATTCGATGGTCAGGCTGCCGAAGCCCGCGCGGCCTTCCGACTTGAACGTCGCAAGCGAGATCGAACCGTTGGGTTCGTTCTCGCTGGACGGATGGAAGGTGAACGCATTTCCGTCCCAATGGGTCAGCGGATACGCGATGCCCGCCGGACCGATCTTCAGCACAAGGCCATCGCCGCGGCGGATGATCTCGGCCTTGCCGAAGTAATCGTTCGCGTAGCTTCCGAGGTAATCCGCAAGCCTTGCGGCCGGTGCCGGATTGGCCGGCTTCGGCTTGCCGACGAGACTGCCGACCGGCGCGATGAACGGCGCCAGCATCGGCGCATAGGCTGTGAACCAGTCGCGCTCGATCCTGCCGAACTGCACGAGATCGGTGAACTCGGTCGCCAGCGTTTCCGCCACGCCGATCGGCCAGGCGTTGGTCACGACGACGATGCCGACCCCTGCCGAGGGGATGATCGCAAAATTGGTGCCGGCTCCCATGGCGAACGCGCCGGAATGTTTGATCACCACGCGTCCTGCCGGGCTGACGCCGACATCGAAGCCGAATCCGTAGAAGCTCGCACGGGCGTCGCTCGTCGACGCGTGCGCCGAGATCATCTGCGGCGAGATCGCCGGCAGCAGCGCCGGCGCGGCGATGATCTGCCGGCCGTCGAACGTGCCGTTCTGCAGGACCATCGCTATCCAGCGGGCGAGATCGTTCACCGACGAGCTGACGCCGCCGGCCGGCGACTGCGCGTCCGGCTGCCGTTGGTATTTCGGCTGATACACGCCGTCGACCTTGACGTGGCCAGACGCGCGGTTGGTCCGTGCCGCGAAATCGGCAAAGCGCGAACTGGTCGAGGTCATGCCGAGCGGCTTGTAGAGAACGTCGTCGGCAAGCGTCGCCCAGGGCTTGCCTGAAGCTGCGGCGACCGCCGCAGCGCCGGCAGTGAAGCCGAAGTTGCTGTAGGCGTAGGTCGTGCGGAACGGCGCCAGCGGCAGGAAGCGCAGGCGTTCGAGCACCTGCCGCTGATTGTATCCGAGGTCTTCCAGCGCATCGCCGCCGTGATCGGGCAGGCCGGAGCGATGGCTGAGGAAGTCGGCGACGGTGACGTGGCTCGTCACCCAAGGATCCTTCAGCCGGAACCACGGCAGATGTTTTACCACCGGCGTGTCCCACGACACCGTGCCGGCGCCGACCTCGTGCGCGACGATCGTGCCTGTGAGCGCTTTCGACAGCGACGCGATCTGAAACACCGTATCGGCATCGACCGGGCCCGGTTCGCCGGCTTTGCGCACGCCAAATCCCTTGGCATAGACGGTGCGTCCGTCGCGCACGACGGCGACCGCCATTCCCGGAATTCCCGACTTCGCCATCAGCCGATCGGCGAGCGCATCGAGCTGGCCGATCGCCTGATCGATCTGGCCTGCGGGAATCGGAACGGCGGAAACCTGTGGCGGCGGCTTGTCGTCTGCTGTGACCTGCGCGCTGGTGAGGGTCACGGCCGCACTAACCGCCGCTGCGGTTAACGTGCGAGAGGTGAGGCCGCGCACGGTTCTTCGAAGCTGATGCATCGCCCGGTTCATGAATGCAGCACGCATGATCGCCGGCCCGCCTTGCCCCGGCGGCGCGATCATAAGCGGACATTCGCGGATCGAATGTTAATGGAATGCGCTGCTTTTGCGCCGGCAGCGCCATCAGCCGCCGGGCGCGCCTTGCGTGTTCACATAGAGTGAATAGAGCGAGTGGCTCGCGGCCATGAACAGGCGGTTGCGCTTGACGCCGCCGAAGCAGACGTTGGCGCATCGCTCCGGCAGCGCGATGAAGCCGATCGGCTTGCCGGTCGGGTCGAACACCTTGACGCCGTCCTGCTCCTCGTTGCCCATGCCCCAGCCGCACCACAGGTTGCCGTCGACGTCGACGCGAAAGCCGTCGGGCGTGCCGCCGGGCTCCGCGCTGATGAATGTGCGGCCGTTGGCGAGCTTCGTCCCGTTGTCCACCACGTCATAGACGCGGATCACCCGCGGGGTGACGTTCGCCTCGACGATGTACATTTTCGATTCATCGGGTGAGAACGCGAGCCCGTTCGGCCTGTCGATGTCGCCGGCGGCCACCGTCGCGCGGCCGGTTTTCGGATCGAGCCGATAGACGTTGGTCGGCAGCTCCGGCGTCGCCGTGTGTCCTTCATAATTGCCGAGGATGCCGAACGGCGGATCGGTGAACCAGATCGTGTCGTCGGACTTGACCACGACGTCGTTCGGCGAATTGAGCGGCTTGCCGTCGAACTTGTCCATGAGCACCGTGACGGTCCCGTCGTGCTCGGTGCGGGTGACGCGGCGCGCGTCGTGCTCGCAGGTCACCAGACGCCCCTGGCGATCGCGGGTGTTGCCGTTGGAATTGTTCGACGGCTCGCGAAACACGCTGACGCGGCCGGTTTCCTCCTGCCATCGCATCATGCGGTTGTTGGGAATGTCGCTCCACACGAGGTAACGGCCGCCGCCGAACCAGGCCGGCCCCTCGCACCAGCGCATGCCGGTGGCGAGGCGCTCCACGCTTGCCAGCACGAGACGGTATTTGGCAAAGCTCGGATCGAGCAGCCTGATCGCGGGATCCGGATAGCGCTCGCTCGGCCGCCACTGGCCGAATGCGCTCGGCGCCACCGCGGCGCTTGCCAGCGCTGCGCCTGACGTCGTCATGAATGCACGGCGGTCCTGCGTCATGTGTCCCTCCCTGGACAACGTATCGTTTCTGGTCCGACCCCAGCTCCGGACTTTGTTTGGTTGGTCGCAGAGGTCCACGTTAAGGCGCGCAGTGTCGGGACGATTTAAGGCGAGCGTTGGACAGACGATCTATAATTTGACAAGGAAAGCCGCTAATAGTCCGCGCCGCTCAACAAACAGACGGAAATGATGATGCCCATTCGCCGGAAGGAATTCGTCCTCGCTGCAGCACTTGCCTGCGCAGGGATCGTGTCGAGCAACCATCCTGTCGTCGCTCAGGCCTCCGACAAGGCCAAGACCCAGGCCCAGACCAAGACCCTGCCGTCGGGCCTGCAGGTGATCGATACGGTGGTCGGCACCGGCGCGTCGCCGAAGGCGGGCGAGACCTGCATCATGCATTACACGGGCTGGATCTACGAGAACGGCCAGAAGGGAAAGAAATTCGATTCTTCGGTCGACCGCGGCCAGCCGTTCGAATTCCCGATCGGCGTCGGACGCGTGATCAAGGGCTGGGACGAGGGCGTTTCGACCATGAAGGTGGGCGGCAAGCGCACGCTGATCATTCCGGCCTCGCTCGGATACGGCGCACGCGGCGCCGGCGGCGTCATTCCGCCGAACGCAACGTTGATCTTCGACGTCGAGCTGCTCGGCACCAAGCGCTGAACGAAGGCCTGAATGCGCGGCGCCGGCGCCGTGGACAGGTGCCGGCGCAACTGCCATCCTTCGCTATCCTCACAACAACGACAAGAGCAGGACCAGATGGCACGTGTGCGCTGTATCACCGAGATGGGCATGGGCGTCGATGTTCACGGACGCGACGCCACCAAGGCCGCGAGGCGCGCGGTCTCCGACGCGATCCGCCACTCGAGCCTTAGCTTCGTGCGGATGATGGGCAAGACGCCGCACGACATGATCGTCGATGTGACGATCGGCGTGCCGGACCCCGGCGCCGTCGACACCGCCGCAGTCGCCAAGGAACTGCCCTACGGCACAGTCACCGTCACCGCCGTGAAGGGCGGCCTCGAGATTCCCGCCGAAACCGGCACCGACGCCATCACCATCGCCAACGCCGCCGTCATCGTCAGCCTCGACGACGGCAAGGCGTAGGGTGGGGGCGGTTCCTTGTGGTGGTAGTGCCACTTGCTCGATCGTCGTCGGAGGGTAAGGCCATCGCGCATTTGAGCAGAGGCCGCCACGCATTCAGCCTTGTCCCCTCTCCCCAGCGGGGAGAGGGTTAGGGTGAGGGGGCTCCGGCGGTAGCGTTGCGATGATCTCTTCCAGCACGCCATCGATGTTGCTGAGCACATCGTTGTTCCAGAAGCGAAGCACGAGATATCCTGCCGCTTCGAGAACCTCCGTACGCTTCGCGTCGGCTGCGACTCGAACGGCGTGCTGTCCACCATCCACTTCGATGATCAGGCGCGCGTCGGCGCACAGGAAGTCGACGACGTATCCGGCGACGGGAACCTGACGCTTGAACTTCCAGCCATCGAGTCGACGATCGCGGATGTGGTGCCACAACGCTCGCTCGGCATCGGTCAAATCGCGACGGAGCCGTCTGGCTATGTTGGTGGGGCGCTGCGTTCCCGCCATTGGCGCCGAGTCCCCCTCACCCTAACCCTCTCCCCGGCGGGGAGAGGGGACTTGCTGTGCTCGCTGCAATCTCTGAGATCTAACATGCTGCTTATCATGAATTCGGAGATCATATGCGAGAGCTCCTCGTATGACCGACCCCCACAAACTTGCGACCAGTGAAACGGCCGCGTGACCTCGGGGCGAAGCTGCGCTAGCCTGCTTGGATAAAAACAAGGGGAAACGCCAAGTGTACGACACTATTATCATTGGTGGCGGCTCGGCTGGCTCGGTCATGGCCCACCGCCTTTCGGCCAAAAGCTCCGACAAGGTGCTGCTTTGCGAAGCGGGGCAGGATACGCCGCCCGGCAATGAGCCGCCGGAAATCCGCGACAGCTATTCCGGTCTCGCCTATTTCGATCCGCGCTTCCACTGGACGGAGCTGCGCGTCACCACCCAGGTGGTCAGCCACAACAATCCGGATGCGGACCGGCCGCCGCTGCGCAAGTACGAGCAGGCGCGCGTGCTGGGCGGCGGATCGTCGATCAACGGGCAGATGGCCAATCGCGGCGCACCGACCGACTACGACGAGTGGGAGGCGCGCGGCGCTGCCGGCTGGAGCTGGAAGGACGTGCTGCCTTACTTCAAGAAGGTCGAGCGCGATCTCGATTTCGACGGACCGTTCCACGGCAAGGACGGCCGCATTCCCGTGCGCCGCATTCCGGAAGCGCACTGGACGCGGCACTCGCAGGCCGTCGCCGAGGCCTGCAAGCTTGCCGGCTATCCCTATCTGCCGGACCAGAACGGCGAGTTCACCGAAGGCTACTTCCCGGTGACGCATTCCAATCAGGCCGAGCAGCGCGTCTCGGCGGCGATGGGCTATCTCGATCGCGAGACCCGCAAGCGCCCCAACCTGACGATCTCGACCGAGACGCAGGTGAAGGAGCTGCTGTTCGAGGGCACGCGCTGCGTCGGCGTGAAGGCGCTGGTGCGCGGCCAGGAGCAGGAGTTCCGCGGCCGCGAGATCATTCTGTCATGCGGCGCGATCCACTCGCCGGCGCATCTGATGCGCGCCGGCATCGGCCCGGTCGGTCACCTGAAGGACATGGGCATCCCGGTGCTGATGGGTCTTCCGGGCGTCGGTCAGCGGCTGATGGATCATCCCTCGATCGCGCTGTCGTCCTACATCCGCCGCGGCGCGCGCATGAACACGCACACCCGCCGCCACATCCAGATGGGCCTGCGTTACTCCTCGGGCCTGCCGGGCATACCGCGCGGCGACATGTTCGTCGCGGTGCTGTCGAAGTCGGCCTGGCATGCGGTCGGCGAACAGATCGCCTCGCTGCTCACCTTCGTCAACAAGACCTACTCCGAAACCGGGCAGGTCAAGCTCGTCTCGCGCGATCCGCGGACGGAGCCGAATGTCGAGTTCAACCTGTTGTCCGACCGGCGCGACCTCGACCGGCTGATGACCGGCTTCCGCAAGATGGCGACGCTGCAGATGAGTGAGCCGCTGAAGGCCGTGACCGACAAGCCGTTCCCGGCCTCGTACTCCGACCGCGTGCGCAAGATCGGCGTGGTGAACACCAAGAACAAGATGCTCACCGCGATCGCCGCCACCTTGCTCGACGGACCGGCGGCGCTGCGCCGCTACATGATCGACACGTTCGTGGTCGAAGGATTCACGTTCGAGCAGGTCATGACCGACGACGAGGCGCTGGAAGCGTTCGTGCGCAAGGCGGCGATCGGCGTCTGGCACGCCTCGTGCTCATGCCGCATGGGCCGGGACGACGATCCGATGGCGGTGGTCGACGGCCAGGGCCGCGTCAGGGGCGTACAAGGCCTGCGCGTCGTCGACGCCTCGATCTTCCCCGTGGTGCCGTGCGCCAACACCAATTTCCCGGTGCTGATGACAGCGGAGAAGATCGCAGACACGATGCTGCAGTGAAGGGGCTCGAACCATTGACGATCGTTGGTGGCGAAATCGGCCACCACGCCGTCATTGCGAGCGCAGCGAAGCAATCCAGCGCGGCATCCGCGGCGGACTCAGACTGGATTGCTTCGCTGCGCTCGCAATGACGAGTTTGGCGCTTTGCCCGCGATCAGAATCCCAGCGTGCGGAGATATTGCTTGCTGATGCGGTCGGCGGCGTCGATTGATTGGGCCTTGCGGAAGTCTTCGATCGCCTCGGTGCGGCGGCCCAGGACTTCATGGGAGAGGCCGCGGTTGTTGTAGGCCTCGACATACGACGGATCGAGCTGGAGCGCCTGCGTGAAATCCGTGATCGCGCGGTTGCTGTCGCCCTTGGCCACGTAGGCTTTGCCGCGGGAGTTGAAGGCGTTGAAGTCCTTGGGGTTGATCGCGATCGCCTGGTCATAGTCGGCGATCGCCTCATCGGTCTTGCGCAGCGCCATATGGGCGTTGCCGCGATTCCAGTACGCCACGCCGTTCTTTGGATTGATGTCGATCGAGCGGTCATAGTCGGCGATCGCGCGGCGATAGTTCCGCTGGCCTTCGAAGGCGACGCCGCGGCAATTGTAGCCGCTGGGATTGCCGGGCTCGCGCCTGATCACCTCGCTGCAATCCGCAACGGCGAGGTCATATTGGCGGTTGTTGCTGTAGGCAACGCCGCGCGAACTGTAGAGCCAGAGCAGACTTGGATCGAGCCTGATCGCCTCGCTCAGGTCTGCGATCGCCGGCTCCCATCCGCCTTTCTTGGTGATCAGCCTCTTCCTGAAATGCGCCTGACCCCTCTGGCCGAAACCAAAGGCGTAGGTCGGATCGATGGTGATCGCCTCGGTGAGATCGCCAATGGCCTGGTCGAACTCACCCTTTTCGATCCGCGCCATGCCGCGGCGGGCAAGGGCCCACACGTCGCTGGAATTAAGCCGGACGGCCTCGCTGTGGTCGGCCAGCGCGGCGTCGTAGTCGTGCAGGCCATGATGGGCGACGCCACGGTTGACGTAGGCCCAGCCATATTTCGGATCGATCCTGATCGCCTCGGTGCAATCCGCAACGGCGGCACGGTGATCGTCCTTGCCCGCAAAGGCCTGACAGCGATGGGCAAAGGCCACCGCGTCGTTCGGGCCGAGCTTGATGGCCTCGCCATAATCGGCAATCGCCGCCTCGTAATCCTTGCGGTTGAAGGCGTCGCGACCGCGGGTCTTGAAGGCCTTGGCGCGTTCCGTTGCCGGCTCGCCCGCATCGTCGATGATGCGACTGCAGGCGGCGACACCGACGTCGGGCTTGTCGGCACTGGCGCACGCGCGCCGGTCGGCCGGCGTCGCGGCCAGCGCCGGCATCGCCAGCAAAAGACTCACGCAAAGAAGCGGAACTCCCGATCCGCTCGTTGCGATGAGTTTCATCACGTCCCTGTCTTTGCCTTGCGCGCAGCCTGCTTTTCGATTTCGGAAGCGACGGCGGCGGCGGACTCCTTGGTGAATTCCTGAAAGTGCGCGGCGGCGTGCGTATAGGCTTCGACGCGCGGTGCGAAGCTCTTCTGGAAATGCGGGTGCACGTAGCGGGCCATCAGCTCGTAGTGCCTGCGCGTCGCGTCCCAGTCGGCCCAGTTGTGGGCGAGCTCCATGATGACGCCGAAGCCGCCCGAGCCCTGCAGCAGCTTGTCGATATACTCGATCGCGTCGTCGGGTGTGCCGATACAGGCGGCGCCGGTCTCGATCAGCCAGTCGCAATCGTCGGACACATCCGGCGGAACGATCGGGAAGGTGGCGATCTCGCGGAAATAGTCGCAGAACGCCTTGAGCCCGAACCTGACGTTCTTGCGCGCCTGCTCGCGCGTCTCGGCCACATGCATCAGCGTCACGACGCGCCATTTGTTGCGGTCCGGCACATGGCCGGCGCGCCGCGCCTCTTCCTCGTACAGGCCCCAGTTGGCGGTGTGGTGGGCGATCGAGGTCGGCGTTGCGCCGCCGATCGACAACATGCCGATGCCGTGGCGGGCGGCGGCAAGCGCGCCTGCCGGCGACTTCGAGCTCGCGACCGCCATCTCGATCATCGGCCGGGTGTAGCAGTTGAGCTGCAGCCTGGCGTCGCGGACCTTGAACCAGTCGGTGTCCTTGTTGACGGTCTCGCCCTTGAACAGCGCGACGATGACGTCCAGCGACTCGTTCATCATGCGCCGCTGGTCGGCCGCGGCGACGCCGATCTTGTAGGCGTCGTAGACCAGGGCGCCGGGGCCGACGCCGAACATGGCGCGGCCGCGGGTCATGTGGTCGAGCTGGACGATGCGGCTCGCGAGCATGAAGGGGTTGTGGTAGGGCAGCGAGGAGACGCCGGTGCCGAGACGAATGTGCCTCGTGCGCTCGGCCGCAGCGGCAATGAACATCTCCGGCGCGGCGATGATCTCGACGCCGCCGGAGTGATGCTCGCCGATCCAGGCCTCGTGATAGTTCAGCTTGTCGAGATGCTGCAGCAGCTCGAAATCGCGTTCGAGGGCGAGCGTCGGGTTTTCGCTCTTGGCGTGGAACGGCGCCAGGAAGATGCCACTGCGAAGCTGAGACACGCTCATTGAGCCTCCCGATCAGTTTGTTTGTTTGAGTCAAGCATAGGCCCGCGGTCTCATGACTTCAACGCATAGCGGAATCTTTGTCGGCTAGTGGACTTTATGAGGCCCAGCCGACAGAAAGAAATCGAAACAAAAACAAGAGGAATGTCTCGATGCCTGTCAGACCGGAACTGCCGGAGCGTACGCCACGCGCCAAGGGCGAGCCGACCGCGCTCGATGGTCTGCTGGTGGTCGATTTCACCCGGGTGGTCGCGGGGCCGGCCTGCACGCAAACGCTCGCCGATTTCGGCGCCGAGGTCATCAAGATCGAAAATCCGGATGGCGGCGACGACACGAGGGCGTACGACCATGCGGAAATCGGCGGCGAGAGCGCGGCCTTCCTGAGCCTGAACCGAAACAAGCGGGGGATTGCGCTGGACTTCACCAATCCGGCGGCGCTCGAGGTTGTGCGGGAGCTGATCGCCAAGGCGGACGTCGTGGTGGAGAATTTCTCCGGTGGCGTGATGAAGAAGTTCGGTCTCGACTATGCGTCGGTCCAGCCGACCAATCCGCGCCTCGTCTACTGCTCGATCTCGGCCTATGGCCGAGAGGGGGCGTACGCCCTGCGCCCGGGCTTCGACCCGATCACCCAGGCCGAAAGCGGCTTCATGTCGCTGAACGGCTTTGCGGACGGGCCGCCGGTGCGCACCGGGCCGCCGATCGTCGACCTCGCGACCGGCATGTCGGCCTGCAACGCCATCCTGCTTGCGCTGATGGCGCGCGAGAAGCTCGGCCGCGGCCAGCATGTCGAGGTCGCCTTGTTCGATATCGCCATGGCCATGACCGCCTTCTACGGCATGGCCTATCTCATCAGCGGCGAGAATCCGGGCCGGTTCGGCAACTCGCCGAACGGCTCGCCGACCGTCGGCCTGTTCGAGGCATCCGACGGCCCGCTCTACATGGCCTGCGCCAATGACCGGCTGGTCCGCCGCCTGCTGGTGGAGGTGTTCGAGCGGCCGGATCTCGTCACCGATCCAAGGTTCGACTCGCGCAAGACACGCACCGCCAACAAGGATGAGCTGCGCTCCGTCATCGCCGGCATCTTCAAGCAGGACAAGCTGGAGAACTGGATGGCGAAGATGAAAAAGGCCAACGTCCCCGTCGGTTACCTTCGCACGGTGGAGCAGGGCTTCAACGCTCCCGAAGCGCGCGACCGCCGCCGCCTGAGCCAGATCCCGCATCCGACCGCGGGCTCGGTCCCGAACATCGAGCCGCCGGTGCAGATGCGCTCCACCCCGGTGGTCGACCCGGTGGCCGCGCCGCTGCTCGGCCAGCATACGAACGAGGTCTTGCGCCGAACGCTGCGCTACGACGATCGCCGTCTCGCGGCATTGGCCGAGGCGGGTGCTTTCGGCAAGGCCCCGTCCAAAGGCGCAGGTCAGGACGAGCCGTGAGCTGCCTGCGGCGTTAAGCCGGGGCGCAACGAACAACCAAGATGACAAGCCGAGGCCGTGGTGGCAGACTTGCCCTCACGCCTCGGCGCGACAAAAAAATCGAACAAAGCATTTCCGCCCGGGCCACGCGTCAAAGGGAGGAGATGGCTCATGAAACGCTTGTTTCTGAGAGTGATGGCTGGTGCCGTCATGGCATCGGCACTTGTCGCATCGACGACAGCAGCTACGGCACAGACGAAAACGCTGAAGATGCAAGCCACTTGGCCGGCATCGCAAACGCTCTACGAGAACTTCACCTACTTCGTCGAACGTGTGAACAAGCTCTCCGGCGGCACGCTGAAGATCGAAGCGATGCCCGCCGGCCAGGTCGTGCCGGCATTCGAGGTGCTGGATGCGACCCATAAGAAAGTGCTCGACGGAGCGCACGCCTGGGCCGGCTACTGGACCGGCAAGAACAAGACCGCGATCCTGTTCACCGGCGGACCGGGCGGCACCTTCGGCATGGACTACATGGACGTGATGGGCTGGTTCTATCACGGCGGCGGGCTGGAGTATTACAACGAGTTCTACCAGAAGGAGCTCAAGCTCAACGTCGTCGTGTTCCCGATCTTGCCGTCAGGCCCGCAAGCGTTCGGCTGGTTCAACCGGCCGATCCAGACCGTGGATGACATGAAGGGCATGAAATGCCGCCAGACCGGCATGGCCGGCGAGGTGTGGCAGGCGCTCGGCTTCACCGTCGTCAACATGCCGGGCGGCGAGATCATTCCCTCCGCCCAGCGCGGCGTGATCGATTGCGCCGAGTGGGTCGGCGGCGTCGAGGACCTGCGGCTCGGCTTCCACAATGTCTGGAAGTACCACTATTCGCCCGGCCTGCATGAGAACGTGACGGTCGGCGAGTTGCTGATCAACGGCGATGTATGGAAGGAGCTGACGCCGCAGCAGCAGGAGATCATCAAGTCGGCGGCGAACGAAACCTTCCTCGTCTGGTGGACCAAGTGGCAGCGCCAGAACGCCGACGCGCTGATCGAGTTGCAGGAGAAGCACGGCGTGCAGATCCTGCGCACGCCGCCTGAGATCCTGATGGCCTTCATCAAGAAGTGGGACGAGATTGCCGAGGCCGAAAGCGCCAGGAATCCGTTCTTCAAGAAGGTGCACGAGTCGCAGAAGGCCTATGCCAGCGCGGTGGTGCCGTACAAGCGGTCGTACTTCCCGCCGTACTCGTTCATGGCGAACTACTACTTCCCCGACAAGAAATAGGTCTCCTGGGGCGGCCAACCCGGCCGCCCCCGGATTCCAGCAGGGGAAGCGGATGGTCAAAATAACCGACAGGCCGTCGCCGGCGCTGCTGACCGCGATCCGGCTGATCGACGGCTTCACGGACAGGACAGGCACGATCATCTCGTGGCTGTCGCTGCCGCTGGTTCTCGGCGTCGCTTACGAGGTCGCCGCGCGCTACCTCTTCAATGCGCCGACCGTGTGGGTCTACGACATGACCTACATGCTCTACGGCTCGCTGTTCATGCTCGGCGCGGCCTACGCCCTGCACAAGGGCGCGCACATCCGCACCGACTTCTTCTGGGAGAAGTTCTCCATCCGCCGGCGGGGCTGGATCGACTCCATCTCCTATGTCGTCTTCTTCTTTCCGAGCCTGATCATGCTGCTGCTGATCAGCTGGAACGAGTTTCACTACGCCTTTCAGATCAACGAGACCTCGGACCAGACGCCGTGGCGGCCGGTGCTGTGGCCGTTCAAGTTCGTCGTTCCGGCCGCCTGCCTGCTGTTGCTTATCCAGGGTGTCTCCGAACTGATCAAGAGCATCTACATGGCGCGCACGGGCATCGAGCTCGAGCACAAGGAGAAGGTCGAGGTATGACCGCAGAAGCGCTCATCGGCCTGATCATGCTCCTGGTGCTGCTGGGTGCGATCTTCATCGGCGTGCCGATCTCATTCACGCTGCTGTTTCTCGCCTTCGCATTCGGATACCTCGGCATGGGAGCCACGGTGTTCGACCTGGCCTATTTCCAGACCATCGGCCTGATGAAGGAGGAACTGCTGGCCGCGGTGCCGCTGTTCATCTTCATGGGGTTCATCACCGAGCAGGCGGGGCTGATGGAGCGCCTGTTCATGGCGTTCCGGATGCTGTTCGCGCCGGTGCGCGGCGCGCTCTACCTCGTCGTCATCCTGACCTCGACCGTGTTCGCGATGGCGACCGGCATCGTCGGCGCGGCAGTCACCGTGCTCGGCATCATGGCCTCGCCGATCATGGTGAAGTCGGGCTACGACGCGAAGCTCTCGGCGGGGACCATCACCGCGGGCGGCACGCTCGGCATCCTCATTCCACCATCGGTGATGCTGGTGGTGATGGGACCGGTGCTCGGCGTGTCGGTGGCCGATCTCTATGCGGCAGCGTTGGGGCCGGGCTTTCTGCTGGCCGGCATCTACATCATCTACCTGATGGGCCGCGCCTTCCTCGACCCGCGTCTCGGACCGCCGGTGCCGATCGACCAGCGCGTCCATTCAGCCGGCAAGATCGTGCGTGAGGTGATCGTCGGCACGGTGCCGCTGCTCGGGCTGATCACCGCGACGCTGGGCTCGATCATTGGCGGGCTGGCGACGCCGACCGAGGCCGCCGGCATCGGCAGCGTCGGCGCACTCGTGCTCGCCATCGCCTATGGCAAGCTGTCGCTTCCCGGACTGCAGCGGGCGATGATCTCGACCATGGCGACGTCGAGCATGGTGCTGTTGCTGGCGGTCACGTCGAACATTTTCGGCGCGGTGTTCGCCCGTCTGGGCTCGGCGAACTGGATCACCCAGACGATGCTCGGCCTCGAGATACCGCCGGGCCTGATGCTGGTGCTGGTGCTGGCGCTGATCTTCCTTCTGGGATGGCCGTTCGAGTGGCCGGCCATCATCCTGGTGTTCCTGCCGATCTTCTATCCGGTGGTGAAGGGGCTCGGCATCGATCTCGTGTGGTTCGGCGCGCTGGTGGCAGTGGTGCTGCAGACCGCGTTCCTGTCGCCGCCGGTGGCGATGTCGGCCTACTACCTCAAACAGGTGGTCAAGGCCTGGAGCCTCGGCACCATCTATTCCGGCATGTTCCAGTTCATGATCCTGCAGGTGATCTGTGTCGGGCTGATGCTCGCTTTCCCCGCCATCGCCACCTGGTTTCCAGAGCGGCTGCAGGAAGCGTCCCGCAACCAGCCGATCCCCGACGAGTACAAGAAGATCCTCGAACAGCAGAAGCGCGCCCCCTCGCTCGAAGACGACGACTGGACGACGCCGAAGAAGTAGCGGACAGGCGACGACACGTCATTGCGCGGAGCGCAGGGACGAAGCAATCCAGCGCGGCGATTGCGGCAGATTCAGACTGGATTGCTTCGCTTCGCTCGCAATGACGGTTGGGGAAGCCCATTACAACTCGCCGCCGTCATGCCCGCCTGTGCTTTCAGCCCTTTACGCTCGCCGCATGATCCTGGAAAATCTCGCCGTCTTTCAAGCTTCTGTGGAGTGCCTGATGAACATTGCGACCTGGCTCGAACGCGCAGGCCTCAGCCATCCTGACCGGCCGGCGATCGGCTACGGGACGCGTGTGGCGCGCAGCTATGGCGAGCTCAGCGGCCGTGCGGGGAGGCTTGCCGGTGCGCTGCGCGCGCAGTGCGGGCTGTCGCCGGGCGAACGGGTCGCGATCTTCGCCAAGAACTCGCCCGACTACATGGAGGCGCTCTATGCGATCTGGCATGCGGGGCTTGCCGCCGTGCCGGTCAACGCCAAGCTGCACGGACGCGAGCTCGCCTATATCCTGGAGCAGTCCGGCGCCCGCGTGTGTTTCGTCTCCAAGGATCTCGAGACCGCGGCCGCCGCGCACGCGCCGGCGACGCTGCAGCGGCTGATCACCATCGGTTCGCGCGAGCACGAGCAGCTGTTCGCGGCCGATCGCGTCGCAGTCGCTGCGCGCAGCGACGATGATCTCGCCTGGCTGTTCTACACCTCCGGCACCACCGGGCGGCCGAAGGGGGCGATGCTGACGCACAAGGTGCTCGCCTGGGCGAGCCACGCCTATCTCGGCGAGGTCGACCAGACGGTCGCCGGCGACGCGGTGCTGCATGCGGCGCCGATGAGTCATGGTTCGGGCATGTACATCATGCCGCACGTGGCGCGGCTCGGCATCAACGTGATTCCCGAATCCGGCGCGTTCGAGCCCGACGAGATCTTCGAGCTCGTGCGCCGCTGGCCGCGCACCTCGATGTTCGCGGCGCCGACCATGATCAAGCGGCTCACCGAAAGTGCTGCGGACTGCGATCCGGCCAACATCCGCACCATCATCTGGGGCGGCGCGCCGATGTATGTGGAGGACGCGGTCAGGGCGCTCGACCGGTTCGGGCCGCGCTTCGCGCAGATCTACGGGCAGGGCGAAGCGCCGATGACCATCACGACGCTGACCAAGGAAGACATCGCCGACCGCAACGATCCGCGCTGGGCCGAGCGGCTCGGCTCCGCGGGACGGCCCTATGCCTGCGTCGAGGTGATGGTGGCGGACGGCGAGGGCCGGCCGCTGCCTGTCGGCGAAACCGGCGAGATCTGCGCCCGTGGCGACGTGGTGATGCCGGGCTACTGGCAGAACCCGGACGCCACCGCCAAGGCGCTGCAGAACGGCTGGCTCCTGACCGGCGATGTCGGCGCGTTCGACGCGCAGGGCTACCTGACGCTCAAGGATCGCTCCAAGGATGTGATCATCTCCGGCGGCTCCAACGTCTATCCGCGCGAAGTGGAGGAGGTGCTGCTCAAGCACGATCGGGTGCGCGAGGTGTCGGTGATCGGCCGGCCCGATACGGAGTGGGGCGAGATCGTCGTCGCCTATGTGGTCGGCGACGTCGGCGCCGAAGACCTCGACCGGCTCTGTCTCGACGAAATCGCCCGCTTCAAGCGGCCGAAGGACTACGTGTTCGTCGAGCAGCTTCCGAAGAACAACTACGGCAAGATCCTGAAGACCGAGTTGCGCGAAAAGGACACGCGACGGGCCTGATTCCTGGGGAAAAGCTGAGGCCCGCGCGGAACCCGCGCCTTGCCGCTTTGTTCTGGTTGTGGCGCCAACCGCCCAGAGGAGAGATACATGAGAAGCGTCATACTTGCAGGCGCGATCGCGATGATCTGCACGGCCGTGGTCGCGCAGACGCCCGCGCCGACCACGCAGGCCCCGAAGGCTCCGCCCGCTGCCGCCGCGCCTGCGCCGGCTCCGACAAGCCCGACGGCTGCGACCGGCACGTGCTCGTCCCAGGCGGCGGAGAAGCGGCTCGCGGGTGCCGCGAAGAACAGCTTCATGAAGAAGTGCCAGACCGACGCCTCGAAAGTCTGCGACGCCGACAGCAAGGCGAAAAACCTCAAGGGCGCCGCCAAGAACTCGCACATGAAGAAGTGCGTCAACGACGCCGTGGGCACGTAGGCTCAGTCTGAAGCTCAGCCTGTAGCCCGGTTGAGCGAAGCGACATCCGGGGACCCAGTGACCACAGAGTCAGCCCCGGATATCGCTGCGCTCATCCGGGCTACGGTCGTGCTTGCCCTTGCCTCGCCGCGCCGTAAAGGCGAAAACGCGTCGTCCGACGTGGCGCAGGCAGGAGCGAAAGAGCACATGAACCATCCATCATCCCGGGCGGACGAGATCGCCTCAAGGGTCGAGGCATTCGTTCGCGGCACGATCATTCCCTATGAACGCGATCCGCGCCGATCGAGCCACGGGCCGAGCGACGATCTCGTCACCGAGATGCGGTCGAAGGCGCGGGCGGCGGGTGTGCTGACGCCGCACATCCTGCCGGACGGCAGCCATCTCACCCAGCGCGAGACGGCGCATGTGCTGAAGAAGACCGGGCTGTCGCCGCTCGGGCCGCTCGCCTGCAACACCGCGGCGCCGGACGAAGGCAACATGTATCTTCTCGGCAAGGTCGGCAGCCCGGAGCAGAAGAAACGCTTTCTCGATCCGCTGGTGAAAGGCGAGGCGCGCTCGGCGTTCTTCATGACCGAACCCGCCGAGACCGGCGGCGCGGGCTCCGATCCCTCGATGATGCAGTCGACTGCCGAGCGCAGCGGCAACCACTGGGTCATCAACGGCCGCAAGGCATTCATCACCGGCGCCGACGGGGCCAAGGTCGGCATCGTCATGGCGAAGTCGGCGGAGGGCGCCTGCCTGTTCCTCGTCGATCTGCCCAATCCCGCCATCCGCATCGAGCGCGTGCTCGACACCATCGATTCATCGATGCCGGGTGGTCATGCCGTGGTGACGATCGACAACCTGCGCGTCGCCGCCGATCAGATGCTCGGCGAAAGCGGCGAAGGTTTCAAATATGCGCAGGTGCGCTTGAGCCCGGCGCGGCTGTCGCACTGCATGCGCTGGCATGGTGCTGCGACACGCGCGCAGGAGATCGCCACCAACTATGTCTGCCAGCGGCAGGCCTTCGGCAAGCTGCTGATCGATCATGAAGGCGTCGGCTTCCAGCTCGCCGACAACCTGATCGACCTCAAGCAGGCTGAACTGATGATCGACTGGTGCGCGGATGTGCTCGATACCGGCTCGCTCGGCACGGCGGAAAGCTCGATGGCGAAGGTCGCGGTCTCCGACGCGCTGTTTCGCGTCGCCGATCGCTGCGTCCAGGTGATGGGCGGCACCGGCGTGACCCAGGACACGATCGTCGAGCAGGTGTTTCGCGAGATCCGCGCGTTCCGCATCTATGACGGACCGACCGAAGTTCACAAATGGTCGCTCGCAAGGAAGATCAAGCGGGACTTCACCCACGGTTCAAAGTGATCAGCCGCGCCGCGCGACACTGATCCTGATCTGAGCGGGCCGCGGCCACGATCAGGTGGTCGGGCTCCGATCGGGATCGTCGAGGTCGGCGAAGGACGATCGCGCGCGTTTGGCGATCAGGTAGACCATCAGCGCGCTGGTCACGACGCCGGCGACGATCATCGCCTCGCCGAGGATCGAGGAGGAATCGCGGAGCAGGGCGGCGCGGCCGGCGGCGCCGAGACACACAAAGAGAATGACCTGCGGCGCGCAGAAGATGAAGGTCGCCCAGGTGTAGGGCCAAAGCCCGATGTTGGTCATGCCGAACAGATAGTTCGAGGCGAAGCCCGGTACCGGTCCCGCAAACCGCATCAGCGCGACGATGCGCCAGCCTTCCTGATCCACGGCCTTGGAAATCTGCCGCAGCAATCGTTTGCGTCCGATCAGTCTTTGGACATGCTGGGCGGCGATATAGCGTGCGGCGAGAAAGGCGATCACTGCGCCCACGGTCGCGGCCGGAACGGCGATCGGGATCGCCGCCACGCCGTAGGCCGCGCCGGCCAGCACGCACACCGCCGCGCGCGGAACGGGGAGGAGTCCGGAGACCAGAAACGCCAGCATCACGACCGCGACGGAGAAAGGCGTCAACTCGTGGCTTGTCTTCAGGTATTCCGTGATGGCTTCGATGAACATGCGCCCCGTTTAGCACGCCGTGCCCGATGCGCAACGAATATGCTGCGCGGCCAACCGGTCTTGGCCGCCGCGCTGATTGCAGCCGACACTGGCGCCGAACGATGAACGTGCTAACGTGAGCCGCCGCAAGCGGCCAAACGCACTCAAGGACGTCAACCTGCTGGAAGGAAATGCTGGGATGTTTTCGCACGTGATGATCGGCACCAACGACCTGGAGAAAGCCAAGTCATTCTACGATACCCTGCTCGGGACGCTCGGCGTTCCGCCCGGACGCGTCGATCGCCATCGTGTTTTCTACAGAACCCCGACCGGCGTCTTTGCCGTCAGCAAGCCGATCAATGGTGAGCCGGCGGTCGCAGCCAATGGCGGCACCATCGGCTTCACCTGCACCTCGACTGAACAGGCCGCGGCATGGCATGCGGCCGGCGTCGCCAATGGCGGCACCTCCTGCGAAGATCCCCCCGGCGTGCGCGAAGGCGGCAAGTCGTATCTCGCCTACCTGCGCGATCCCGACGGCAACAAGCTCTGCGCCGTCGCGCGCGTAGGCTAGGCCGACGCGACGACTATCTCACCGCGAGGACATCGTCCTCGCGGCTGTTGCGCGTATGACACCCGCGAGTGGATCGTGTCAGGGCTTCCTGGTGTTTGTCGTTTTTGCGCGACTTGCGGGCCGGCTCTTGTTGTCCGGCTTCTCCGCCGCAGCCGGCCTGGTCTCTTTGGCCGTCGATGCAAATGAACTCAGCGCTTCGAACTTCTGGCCGAGCGCCTGCAGCTCTCCCCTGAGCTTCGTGATTTCCGCGTCCTGCGCCGTGACCCGGTCCTGCAGAAGCTGAAGGTCGTCAACCAGCACCTGTTGCGCGCCCTCGAGCTGGTTGAGCGCTGCTGAGGAATCGACGACCGGGGCAGGGGGAGGTGCAGTGGCCGGAGTGGAGCTGACAGTCTTCGCGATCGCCGGTCTTGGGCTCTCGCCGGTGAAATATCTCCATCCAGCGAGGCCAAACACGACAGCGATGCCGCAGATCACCGCGATTGCAACTCGTCGACCGGTCAGCAAGAGCGCACCAATCTTTTCGGATCAGCTTATGACTTACTTCCTACTTGTAAGCCTTTTCCCGGATTTGCAAGCAACGAAAAGTTGTCTCCGCATCCGGAACAACTTTAGCCATGCCTGAGCACGGCCTGATACGCCGGCAGCCTAGCAGATTGCCACCGCGTTTTGAGCCGGACGGGCAGGTTATCCTCCTGTTCCGTGACGATTGAACGGCAGTATGGCGGTCGAACCATGCCGCAACGGCGGTGCATGTTCGGCGCTGCGCCGGTCCGAACATGGTGAGCGTCTTCATAAGACGATCCGTACAATCGTTTGAAAGCGACCTGCGCAGCAGAACGCAACGCACCTTGCGGATGCGAGCTACGGTCCGTGCGCAAGCGACCAGGGCGCGACGTAGGCGATCAGCGTGTGCGGCATCGCTTCTTCCACACGCCGCAGCTCTTCAAGCTGGTCGCTCCCCAGCACGGCCGCTTTCACGCTCCGGCACAAGTGACGCGCGATGGTGCGCGGCTGCGGTCGCGCGTAAGCGACCACATGACATCGAAGTCCATGACGTCCAAGTCTCTGTGTCAGCCGATGGAGCTGCATCCGCTCGGCTTCCGACAGCGTCGCGAACTGTGCAGGGTCGAGCGGACCAATTCGTTCGATCAGGCGGGCAAGGTCGGGATCGTTCAGCATGCGCGAGTTCAACATGGCGCCGCTTGCTATTTCAAGCGCGCGTCGGGTGACGATCGCGCGCGGTTGCACCGGTTGCAGTCGGCGTGTGTGGAAGCCGCGGCCGGCGTGACGTTCATCACCGGCAACGATATGGTGCGATACCTGCGCAAGAACGTGAAGGTCCGCGCTGCATGCGAAAGACATTGTACGAAGGCAAGTTCATCCGGCTCATGGATGACGACGGCTGGGAATTTGCCGATCGCGTCGTCGGCGACGGCGTGGTCTGCATTGTCGCCATCGACGACGGGCATGTCATTCTCGTCGAGGAGTTTCGGCGCGCGGTGCAGGCGCCGGTGATCTCGCTGCCCGCCGGACTGATCGATCGCGCGGAAGCGGGAAGGACGCAGGAGACCGCCATCGAGGCGGCGGTCAGGGAGTTGCGCGAAGAGACCGGATACACCGCCCGCAGGATCGAACAGGTCGCGAGCGGGCCGATCTCCGCCGGCATGACCACCGAGCGGCTGACGTTCTTCCTCGCGCAGGATCTTGTGGCCGGGCCGTCGGAGCCGGACGAAAGTGAAGACATCAAGGTGCACAGGGTGCCGCTTGAGCGCCTGTCCGGATGGCTCGCCGAATGCACGGCGCGAGGGGCCGAAATCGATCCGAAGATTTTCGCGGGCCTTTACTTCGCGAAACCGTAACGCAATTTTCTATAGGGTAAATCCTATTATTTTATACGATCTCAATAGGATATATCCTATTGACTAAGGGCATTTGAATAGGGTATATCTTATGGCATGAATGATGCCATTCGCCATCTGGACAAGCGCTTTGTCACTCTTCGACCCTTGGCCAATACCCCGCTTCCGCCAAGGGGATGGCTCAGGGCCATTCGCGACGCCCTCGGTATGACCACCGCACAAATGGGGCGGCGGCTTCAGGTTTCTCAGCCGAGGATTGTCGAACTCGAGCAATCGGAAATGAGCGGCAGCGTTACACTGAATACGCTGCAGCGTGCGGCGGAGGCGCTCGGTTGCCGGCTCGTGTATGCGCTTGTGCCGGAGCGTCCGCTTGTGGACTTCGTTCACGAGCGCGCTGACCTGATCGCAGCGCGCCGGACCAAAGCTGTCGCGCAGAGCATGCGCCTTGAAGATCAGGAGGTGAAAAGCGGGGATGCCGCGAAGCAACTGCATCGCCGCGAGGTCGAGCGGCTTCTCAACCGTCCCGCAAGGCTTTGGGATGAGGAATGAAAGACCTGTTCGGTGCGGACGATTTCGCGACACCGATCGGACCGGCGGAACGGGAAGGACTTATTCCGACGCATGTTGCCCTGCGTGGTGAGTTGAACGAACTTGAGCAGTTCAATATCGCCGATGCGAGTGGCTGGGCGTTCGAGCGCAAGCGCAACGTGCTGGACGAACGCTTCCTGCGTCGACTGCACGGCCGCATGTTCAATAAGGTGTGGCGCTGGGCGGGCGAATATCGAAAGACCGAACGCAATCTCGGCGTACAACCTCATCTGATTCAGCCCGGCCTGATACAAGCGATCGACGATGCGCGGAGCTGGATTGAATATAAATCCTACGAGAGTGATGAGTTGGCAGTTCGCTTTCATCACAAGCTCGTTTTGGTGCATCCGTTTCCAAACGGCAACGGTCGATGGTCGCGGCTGGCAGCGGATTTGTTGGTCGTCGCGCGAGGTGTCCCCCGGTTCAGTTGGGGAGGTGCCAACCTTCAGGCGTCTGGCAACGTCCGAAAGGACTACATCAACGCGCTCCGTGCGGCCGACAATCATGATTTCTCAATGCTCGTCACATTTGCAAGATCGTAGCGTCACTCACCGTTTGATCGCCAGCGCCACGCCGCCGAGCGTCAGCGCTGCGGCGAGGATCTCGCGTGTGCCGAGCGGCTCGCCGAGCAGGAGCGCGGCGGCGACGACGCCGATGAGGGGGACGATCAGGGTGCCCATTGCCGCGGTGGACGCGGGCAGGCGCTGCAGCGCCGCGAACCAGGTGAGGTAGCAGAGCCCCATCGGCACGAGCGTCATGTAGATCAGCACCGTGAGGCCGGTCCGGCTCAACGCAGCGACGTCCGGCTGCTCGAAGGCGAGGCCGAACAGCACCATCGGCGCGCAGCCGAGCCCGACCTGCCACGCCACCAGCGCGATCGGGTCGATCGGCAGCGGCGCCCGGGTCCGCACGCTGCCGAGCGCGAACAGGATCGCGGAGGACAGCGCCAGCGCAATACCGCCGAGCTTGCCGGCGCTGAACGCGAACTGGCCGCCTGCGAACAGCACGAGGATGCCCGCCAGGCCCAGCAGCAGCGCCACGACGTCGCGCGCCCGCGGACGGGCGCCGAGCAGCGGCCAGGCGAACAGCATCGCCCAGATCGGCATGGTGTAGACGAGCAGGGTGCCTTCGCTGATCGAAAGATCGACCATCGCCGCGGTGCCAAAGCCCATCCATGCAAAGACGTTGGTGAACGCGGCCACGAGCAGGGCCGGCACCACGCTGCGCGGCACCTTCAGGCTTTCGCCGCGCGCGCTGGCGACGGCCGCCAGGATCACCGCGGCGGCGACCCCGGACACGCCGCGCGAAAACAGCGGCGGCCAGTCACGCAGCAGCAGCTTGATGAAGGCCCAGTTCAGCCCCCAGCCCACGGCGGTGACGGCGAGCAGGACGAAGCCGGCCCAGCGTGCGTCAGTTCGATTCTGCATTCCGCGCCTTTCATAACAGACACGCCGGGCAGGGGCAGTCCGTTCGACGGAAGATGCCACGCGGAAACCGTGCGGAAGCGCGTTTCGATGCGGGCCGGGCCGGAAGCCTTCCGGTTTTCCACACCGGCGATGCGCATCGTCGCTTCGCATTGAAATTTTCATCGAACCTTTATGTGACGAACGCTTTAACCCCGAATTGACTCAACGGGGGAGGCCGTCCATGTCTGAGGTTCCTCAGCTCGCTCTCATCGTCGAGGACGATCAATTGCAGCGCGAGATCCTGAGTGACCTGCTAACCAGCGAGAACATGGACGTCATCCAGTGCGAGAGTGCCGAAGCGGGCGAGCTCGTGCTCGCCCTGGTCGGGCTGGAACTGTCAGTGATGGTGACCGACGTGGCTCTGGCCGGCGCCAAGAACGGCCTGGAGCTCGCCCAATCGGCACTCGAGCGGTTTCCGCATCTGAAGGTCGTGATCGTTTCGGGGCAGGATGGCCTGGTCATTCCGCCGGGCGCCTGCTGGCTGCGCAAGCCATGGCAGCCGCTCGACATGCTGCGCGAGACTGCGCGCTGACGGTACGGTCGATCCCCGGGCATTGCGTTCCGCCACTCGAAAGTGGAAGCGCGAACGGCATAAGGAACGCCGTTCGGGCTCCCGCGTTCGGCGACAGATGGAACGCGGAAGGGAGCCCGCAATGCCTCAGAACCAGACGACCGAACAGATCACGACGGCGCAGCGTCAGGAAATCCGCAGGCTCTGCCAGGAAGCACGCGTGCCGGACAGGTCCGCCGAGCCGGTAACGCAGGATGACTACCAGCGCATCGTCGCCGACCTGAAAGAGAAGGCGCGGATGGAGTAGTCCCGAGCCGCCGCCTTTCCAGCCCGACGATCGTCGATCTCGCGGGCGAGCCGCACAAGCTGCCACGGCAGCGGAACGGCCGACATGCTGCTGTCAACCTCCATCGATAGCGAGAGGCGCTCACCGGAGTCGGCGTTGTGCTCTCCGGCGCAAAGCTTCGCAAGCGGCAACGCGCCGGCGCCCGTGTCGGAACGAGGGGATGGGAATCGATGAACGCACACTGGTGGCAGACCGCGGTGATCTATCAGATCTATCCGCGCTCGTTTCAGGATGGCGATGGCGACGGCGTCGGCGACCTGCGCGGCATCATGCGACGGCTGCCGCATCTCGTCGAGCTCGGCGTCGACGCGTTGTGGCTGTCGCCGATCTTTCGCTCGCCGATGGCGGATTTCGGCTACGACGTCGCCGACTACACCGCGATCGATCCGCTGTTCGGCACGCTCGATGATTTCGACGCGCTCGCACACGCCGCGCACGCGCTCGGACTGAAGATCATCCTCGACCTCGTGCCGAACCATACGTCGGACCAGCATCCCTGGTTCATCGAAAGCCGGGCGTCCCGCGACAACCCGAAACGGGACTGGTACATCTGGCGCGACGGTGCCGCTGACGGCGGTCCGCCGAACAACTGGCAATCCGACTTCGGCGGCAGCGCCTGGCAGCGCGACGATGCGACCGGCCAGTACTACTACCATGCGTTCCTGTCGGCACAGCCGGATCTGAACTGGCGCAAGGCGGACGTTCGCGCCGCGATCTATGACGCCATGCGCTTCTGGATGCGGCGCGGCGTCGACGGCTTTCGCGTCGACGTGATCTGGCACCTGATCAAGGACGCTGAGTTTCGCGACAACCCGCCGAATCCCGATTTTCGTCCCGACCGCCCGTCGCACGAGGCGGTGCTGCCGCTCTACACCACCGACCGGCCGGAGGTTCACGACATCATCAAGGAGATGCGCGCGGTCACCGACGAGTTTCCGGAGCGTCTGCTGATCGGCGAGATCTATCTGCCGATCGAACGCCTGATGGCGTATTACGGCCGCGACCTCGACGGTCTGCATCTGCCGTTCAACTTCGCGCTGATCTCGGCGCCGTGGAATGCGCGCGGCCTTGCGACGCTGATCGGCGAGTACGAGAAGGCGCTGCCGCCGGGCGGATGGCCGAACTGGGTGCTCGGCAATCACGACCGGCCGCGCATCACGAGCCGCGCCGGCGCCGACCAGGCCGGCGTCGCGGCGATGCTGCTGCTCACCCTGCGCGGTACGCCGACGATCTACTATGGCGACGAGATCGGCATGGAGCAGGTGCCGATCGCCAGGGAACAGGTGCGTGATCCGCTCGAGCGCAATGTGCCGGGCATCGGCGTCGGCCGTGACGGATGCCGCACGCCCATGCAATGGGAGGAGGCGCCGAACGCAGGCTTCTCCATAAGCGATCCGTGGCTGCCGCTGGACGATGCGCACCCGATGCGCAACGTCGCTGTCCAGCGTGAGGACAAGGCCTCGATCTATAACCTCTATCGACGGCTGATCGCGCTACGACGCGCGCACCGCGCGCTGAACTCCGGGACCTACCGTTCGGTCGCGGCCGATGGCGATCTCTTGCTGTTCATTCGCGAATACGAACACGAGCGGATGCTGGTCGCGCTCAACCTCGGGGACGAGCCCGCGCAGGTGAGCTTTCCGGGACATCCGCTGACCGGCCGGCTGGTCCTGTCGACGTTCGGCGATCGCACAGGCGAGCCGCTGGACGGCGATGTCGCCCTTCGCGGCAATGAAGGGGCGATCTTCGCGCTCAGTGGCGACAGCCATGTGCCCTAGCCGCGGCACGCTGCCTGCGAAATCGGCATCTGCGCCAATTGCATGCGCGTACGCAATCAATTGGGATTCATTCGCCAAATATTTGGCGAAAAGCCAAGTTTTTCTGAACCGCCCGGCATTCCGGACGTTGGGGTGCGGGGACTTCGTTTCATCTCATCACTGACCGGCTGACAGTGTTGTTTACAGGAGTGCGACACACATGCGTATCGCCCAGGTGGCCCCGATTGCCGAGGCCGTGCCGCCAAAACTCTACGGCGGTACCGAACGGGTGGTATCGTGGCTGACTGAGGAACTGGTACGCCAGGGACATGAGGTTACGCTGTTTGCCAGCGGCGACTCCGTCACCGCGGCCGAACTGGTGCCGGTGATACCGGAGGGGCTGCGCCTTGCGGGCATCCGCGATCACGTAGCAAGCACCCTCGTCATGCTGGATCAGCTTCACAAGCGCGCGAGCGAGTTCGACATGATCCACTTTCATGTCGACCTTCTGCACTTCCCAATGTTTCAGAAACTCTTCCACAAATGCATCACAACGCTGCATGGCCGGCTGGACCTGAAGGATTTCCATCCGATCTATCGCGCCTTTCCCGATATGCCGCTGGTGTCGATTTCTGCCGCGCAACGCGCGCCGATGCCGAAAGCCGTCAACTGGCACGCGACCGTCCATCACGGGCTGCCTCCGGATCTCCATCCATACAACCCGAAGGGAGGCGACTACCTGGTCTTTCTCGGCCGCATCGCGCCGGAGAAGCGGCCGGACCGCGCCATCGAGATCGCCAAGCAGGCGGGCCTGCCGCTGAAAATCGCCGCCAAGGTCGATGCGGCCGACGCGAAATACTTCCGTGACACCATCGAGCCGATGCTCAAGCACCCGCTCGTCGAGTTCATCGGCGAGGTGAATGATGCGGCCAAGCGCGAACTGCTCGGGAACGCGCTGGCGCTGCTGTTTCCGATCGACTGGCCCGAGCCGTTCGGCCTCGTCGTGATCGAGGCGATGGCATGCGGGACCCCGATCATCGCCTGGAACAACGGCTCGGTGCCCGAGATCGTCGACGACGGTGTCAATGGTGCGATCGTCGATTCGATCGAACAGGCTGTGGACGCGATCGACCGCGTGCGCAGGTTGAGTCGGCGGACCATCCGGCATAGCTTCGAGCGTCGCTTCACGGTGGCGCGCATGGCGAGAAACTATGTCGCGGCCTATCAGGAGATTCTGTCCATGTCCGACAAGCCGTCACAAACAGCGAGAACCGCGAGCGAGCGGCAGCGTGCGATCGCCGCGCCCGCACCGGTGGTGCCCGATGCGGGGCTCCTGCTCACACAGCAGCCGGCTGCGGCCGCGAAGTGAGCGAGGACCAATGGTGGATCAAGTCCGGTCGATCAAGCGGAAGGATGAGTCCCAGCCGCGTGGTCCCAATCTCTGGTCAGAGTACGAGATCGAAGCCAAGAGCTCGCTGACCGATCGCACTCTGCGCAATCTCAAATACGGCGATGCCTTCGCCGTGATGGATGACCATGGCGACATCGGCACGCTGAAGGAGACCGCCGAGGGTCTCTATTATCGTGACACCCGCTATCTCTCCAAGTTCGAGCTGTGGCTGGAGGGCAAGCGGCCGCTGCTGTTGAGCTCCGCGGTGCACGAGGACAAGGCGGCCCTGTCGGTCGAGCTGACGAATCCGGATGTCGAACGGGGCGCGGAGGAGCGGCTCGGGCGCGATACGATTTTCGTGCAGCGGACGAAGTTTCTCTATGGCCCGTGCAGCCACGAGCGCATCGGCATCAAGAGCTTCGCGCCGGTGCGCCGACGCCTGCTGATCGATTTTCTCTACGAGGCCGACTTCTCCGACATGTTCGAGGTGCGCGGCACGCGGCGGCTGCGGCACGGGCAGATCAAGGCAAGTGTGACCGACAAGGGCACGGTGGAGTTCGTGTATCGCGGCCTCGACCGGGTCGAGCGGCGCACGGTGATCGAGTTCAGTCCGGCTCCCCTGGTCGTCGATGAGGGCCGCGCGACAATCGAGGTCGAACTTGCACCTTACGAGCACACGTCGATCTTCGTGACGGTCTCCTGCCTGGACTCGGAGGTGAAGCCGCTGGTTGCGAGCAGCTTCCTGTCCGCCTATCGCGGCATCCGCAAGGCGCGCCGCAGGGCGACCGAAGACATCGCCACAGTCCGAAGCTCGACCGTCTCGCTGAACGACATCGTCTGCCGCGCCACCGCCGACGCCTACACGCTGATCTCGTATGGCGAGTATGGGCCGTACCCTTATGCCGGCATTCCGTGGTTCAACACGATCTTCGGCCGCGACGGCATCATCACCGCGATACTCATGCTGTGGACCGACCCGTCGATTGCCCGCGGCGTGCTGCGGACACTTGCGGCGACGCAGGCCAAGGAGGTCGATCCCTACTCGGACGCCCAGCCCGGAAAGATCATCCACGAGATGCGGCATGGCGAAATGGCGAGACTGCGCGAGGTCCCGTTCGCCCATTACTACGGCACGATCGACGCGACGCCGCTGTTCGTCGTGCTCGCCGGCATGTATCTGGAGCGCACCGGGGATCTGAAGACGATCCGCGAGATCTGGCCCAACATCTACGCCGCGATCGGCTGGATCGACAATTACGGCGATCTCGACGGTGACGGGTTCGTCGAATACGCGCGCGCGGAGGAGAGCGGTCTCGCCAACCAGGGCTGGAAGGATTCGCACGACGCGATCTTCCACGCGGACGGATCTGACGCTGTCGGGCCGATCGCGCTGTGCGAGGTGCAGGGATACGTGTTCGCCGCGCGAAACCATGCCTCTCGCATTGCCGTCAGGCTGGGACTGCTCGACCTGGCGGAGACTTTGTCGTCGCAGGCCGAACGGCTGCGCGCGGATTTCGAGCAGGCCTTCTGGTGTGACGAACTGGGCACCTATGCGCTGGCGCTGGACGGCGAGAAGCGCCCCTGCCGCGTGGTCGCCTCGAACGCCGGCCAGGCGCTGTTCTCAGGCATCGCCTCGCCCGAGCGTGCGCGCAGCGTTGCCGCCAATCTTTTGACCGCCGACGCCTTCAGCGGATGGGGAATCCGTACCCTGGCAGTCGGCCAGCCGCGCTACAATCCGCTGTCGTATCACAACGGGTCGGTGTGGCCGCACGACAATGCGCTGATCGCCATGGGATTTTCGCGTTACGGGTTGCAGGCGGACGCCTCGCGCGTGTTCGCCGGCATCTTCGACGCGGCGCGGCATCAGGATCTCAGCCGGCTGCCGGAGCTGTTCTGCGGCTTCAACCGGTCGCCACACCGCGCGCCGACACCTTACCCTGTTGCCTGCGCGCCGCAGGCCTGGGCCGCGACCTCGATCTTCGGATTGCTGGGCGCCTGCCTCGGCCTGGAACTGGTGCATGACGAATGCGAGATCCGCTTCCGCAACCCGGTGCTGCCGGAGTTCGTGGACGAACTCATCATTCGCAATCTGCGCCTGAAGGACTCGCGGGTGGACATCCGCGTTCACCGCTACGGTCACGATGTCACGGCCAACGTGCTGTCGCGCGAAGGCCAGGCGAAGATCGCCATCCTGAAGTAGACCGCCGCGGGACTTGTCCCGAGAGAGCACGCGAACTCGGCGCGCTCCCTCTCCCGCTTGCGGGAGAGGGTTGGGGTGAGGGGCAGTAGCACGGATGGTGTTGCACAGCCGTCCGCAGAGCATGCTTCGCTAATTATGTCGAAGCCTCGGCCTTCGCGGTATCACCACTGCGCGTGCCACGGCCCCTCACCCCAACCCTCTCCCCGCCGGGGAGAGGGGCGCGCCGAGTTCGTGGCCGCCTCTTATATTTCAAATGGATAGTCCGTCCCCGCTCTGGAACAGACTGCACCCGCCGCTGTTTCATCCTGTTGGAGGAAACGCCATGACGAAACTGTTCCTGGTTTCGGGCATTCTCGCCGCATTGACGGTCGGCGCACAGGCTCAGATGGCGACAGTGAAGTTGACCGCCGAGGACAATCACACGATCAAAGAGATCGTCCTTAACGAAATGAAAACGCCGAAGGCGGCCTCCGGCGATTACAAGATCGGCGAGAAAGTCCCTGAAGGTATTGAGCTGCGGGCGTTTCCGGCATCGGTCGGAAGCAAGGTGTCTGCCGTCAAGTCGCATCGCTTCTTCGTCAGCGGCGAAAGAATTATCGTCGTCCACCCCAAGGACAACACAATCGCCGAAATAATCGAGTGATGGCCCAGACGTTTCTCGCAGTCGCGCTCGCAGGAATGGTGATCTTGATCGGAACCCTTTGCTGGGCGGTTCTGTTGTAGCGGGCCGAACGGCGATCATCTTGGCATCTGACATTTCCAGCATAGGTGTTGTAAGTCGCATGAGTGCCGTCAGCGGTCGGACGCGGTCACTCATGGTTCGGCCACGATATGATGACACGAGAGATCGCTTCCGTACGCATTGAGGGGGACCAATGAGTCGCTTGCAGAAGTTCATCGAGCTGAGAGCGGATGCCGGACGCAGTTCGGGACGGACCGCCTACGTGCTCGACGCCACGCGCCTGCCGCCGCCGTCGGAGAATTGCACCTGGAAGCTTGCGATGAACTTCAACGCCGCCGAAGAGATCCTTGCCAATCCAGACCTCAAGAGCGCGTACAAGCAGGCGCTCGGCGAGGGCTGTTCAGTGGTCACCACGTCGCGGTGAGATCAATCTGCGTCCTCGCCGTCGCGGTATCGATGTCGGTTACGACATTCCTGCCGGCCGCGTCTGCCCAGGATGTTGCCACGTTCGGGGCCGGCCTCGCAGAGGCCGAGATGCCTCCGCAGCGCTCGGCGGAGTGCCGCGAACTGCGGCCGACGCTCGACCGCTTGCCGGAATTCGATCGGCGCATCGATCTCTGGGTGGTCGGAAATGCCGTCGGCGTGCAGACCGATGGCGCGCTCTGGTATGTGGTGTTATGCGCGTCGCCAGACATCCGCGTTCTGTGCGTGACGTATGAGGGCAACGGAATCCAGAACGATCATCGTGTGCAGGCACGCGGCGCCTATTCGAGGCGCGATGACAATCACGTGCTCCTGGATCCCTGCCTGGCGAACATCGATGAGGAGGGGCGTTAGCCACCCTTCACGCCGGGCGGTCGCCCGCGCGATGTCGATCTATCGATGCCGGTGCGCCGGATGGTGGCCGGCACCGTAGCCGCGCAACTCGGCATATTTCTGCTTCTGCACAGCGCTCAGTTTCTCGGCCGCAGCAAGGTGGTATTTGAGGTGCGCTTCCCGCAGCGCGCCTTGCGTCGCGGCCACTGCAGCGGTCGCCGCCTTCAGGCTTGCCGGCGTCACCGCGCGGCTGGCGAAGAGGCGATCGAGCTCGGCCTCCTGTTCGATGAGCCTGTCGCCGAGCGCAATCGCCTCAGCCTTCATGGCGGTGAACATCGCCTGCATCGTCGTGCGCTGCTCCGCGGACAGCTCCAGTTTCTCCGAAAGCTCCAGAACGTGCAGCGGTCCCGGATAGCCGTTCAGTTCGGCCGGCAGCGCGAGGCCCATGCCGCGACCCGCCTTCAGGTCCGCCAGTTGCTGACCTGACAGTGACGTGATGGCACGCGACTGCATTCCAGCGTAGGGCGATTGTGCAACAACCGCGGTGGAGGCAAGCAGCATGGCGGACAGAATGACGGCGCGGATCATGGAACGACCATCTGAGATTGCGGGAAGCGTCGATCGCGCAGCATCTCTCCGGGCTCGAGCATAAGCTCGCAGCTTGAATGCTGCCTTAGAACATCGGCTGACTTATTTGTGCTGCAGCGGCATCGGCTCTGCGTCGGCCCAGCGTTTGACGCTTGCATACATGCGGAGCTGAGCAACTTCCTTCAACACGGATTGCCTGGTTGCGCCGGGTGGCAGCAATGCGGCGTCGGCCTCACGCTCCTTGATGCGCACCTCGAGTTCGTCGGAAGACTGATAGGTTGTCCTTGGGATTTTCTTCATCGCACGCCTCCTACACCCTGCCCGGAGAGGTGACACCATACACCAGTGCGGCATGCCTTCGCTTCAAAGTCATGAGGCGGGCTTCGTTTTTTCGGTCCGCTCCGCGACGGACGGGCGCGCCTCCTTGGCGGACAGGCGGCCGCTGCTCTTGACGGACGAGGTGCCGGTTCCCATCTCGTTTCGCGGTTCCGCGAACATTCAAGGCTACGCGACCGGATGTTCTTGGGAGAAGGCGACACATGAGTGCGAAACAACCGCCCCCGCCCGATATACCGATTGTCTTCTGCAAAGCCTGCAATAAGGCGCCGATGATCGCCAAGACCATCAGGGAGCATGCGCATGGGGCCGACATCGAACTTACGTGTCCGAACTGCGGCGCGACCATCGCCGAGAAACTTCCTGCCTCGACAAAGCCCGATAGCTAGAGCGTGGCCCGCACGCCTCACTGAAACGTTCGTGCGGATTTTTGCGTGCTAAAGTGAACGCAGCCCGGAACGAAATACCGCGCTATGCGTAACCGGACGTGGACCCACGCGAGGGGAAAGCATGGTTCCGGGGATGATCGATAAAGACTATTTCAGACGGCAGGCGAAAACGCTCCGCAAGATGGTGAAGGTCGCACAGGATCGGACGGTCGCAGATCGCCTGAGCGAGATGGCTGCCGACTTCGAGGAAAGAGCGAAAGACCGCTCCGATGATCTTCCCAGATTTCGTCCGACGCTTTTGGAAGCCGACGGCGATGAGGGGCACGGATAAGCAGGCTTTCGATCATCTCCGTCCGCGCGACGACGGTCGTCGTCGCGCAAGACGTGTCAATCGCGCAGTGCTTTCATGCGGCTAGTGTCGTGGATCAGAAGTTCGCGCCATCGTTGCCGCGAGTCCATCGTGCGAATTTCTGATCCATAAACGACACTAGAATCATAAACTTGCTAGTGTCCTGATCGAATCCGAAGTTCGCTCTGAGCTCGCTGCAAAGTACGGCGAACTTCGGATTCGGGACACTAGAACGATCTCGGGCGAGGAACTCGGTTCCCGCTCGGCGATTTGTTCGCGTATGGTTACCCGTGCCTCAACGCCGTCCACTTTGAAGGCCGGAGACCGCGTGCGATTGTCCGAACTCGGCCAAAGCCGCAGTCCGCTCATGGTCCGAACCGGGGTGATTGTTTCGGGCTCGCGAACCGGGACGACGTATCAAGTCCTGCTGGACGGCCGCAAGCGACCGGTGCTGCTGCACTGGACCTACATCGAGCCGGTCATGCAGTCAGATCGATCCTAGCGCTTCGCCCTTTTCGCCTTCGGTGCGACAGGCTCGGCCTCGGCCGCAGCACGTTCTGCGGCTTCCTTCGCAAGCCGCAATTCGCGCAAGCGTAGCGTGTTCTTTTCGACGAAGGCCTCCCGCGCTGCGCGTTCGGCCATGGCGATGCGTCCTTCGGCGGCCGCCCGCTCGCGTTTTTCAGCCTGCGATTCCTTGCTCACGCTAATTCCTTTGACGCCATTGAACCTTGCAAACAACATAGCTGCCAACAACATATAGGTATTCGCCGGCCCGAAGGAAACCCCACCTGGCCCCCGCGAATACAACCGGCCTTGGCCGCTACACCAGCGCTCTCAGGCGCATGGCGTCCCTCGGCGCGGCGCTTTTCTGGTCATTGTCGAAAAACACGAACACGTCCCGGCGCTGCCGTTTCCAGGCAGCGATTTTTCGCGCCCAGCTCTCCAGGGTCTTCGTTGTGTAGTGTCCCTTGTAGCGGCCGCCCGGTCCGTGTCCCCGGACGTAAACAAAATCGGCGGTTCGCTCCCACGGTGCCGGCGCGTCGTGATGATCCGACAGGCACAGGGCGATATTCGCATCCGACAGGATCCGCAGCACCTTCGTGTCGTACCAGCTCGGATGGCGGAATTCGAACGCGTAGCGCCGCTTGCGCATCAAAAGCTTGACGAAGCCCGCGAGCCGCTCGGCATCCGCCTCGAACTGCGGCGGCAGCTGAAACAGCACAGGTCCGGCCTTGCCGCGCAAAATCGCGAGCCGTTCCTCCATCAGCTGCAAGCTGTTGCGGGACGCGTCCGACAGCCGCTTCCAGTGGGTGATGAATTTCGAAGCCTTCCACGCGAACACGAAATCATCGCAGGTGGTATCGCGCCAGGCGGCGACGCTTTCCTTGCTGGGCGTCCGGTAGAACACGCCGTTCAGCTCGGCCGTGGAGAACTGGGTCGCGTAGTACTGCAGCTGATGCTTGACCATCAGCTTCGGCGGGAAGAACGGTCCGCGCCACGACGCGTAGTGCCAACCGGAGGTGCCGATCAGAATTCTCGCCATCGATCGGTCGCGACCTCAGGTCCTCGACAGAACAATTCTCTGCGCTCGCGAACCGGTCGCCCGTTGCGCCACGTGGCTTACTTCTTGTCCGGCGCGGGAGCCGGTGCTGTCGCGGGCGGCGCCATGCGCGTCGTGTTCGGGCTTTGGCCGGTGGTCATGCCGGATTTGCCGTCGCCGGCGAGATGCAGGCTACCCCACGGCGCCCAAAGGAAGAGTGCCGCGGCCAGGAAAACGGCGGCCAGCATCGCTGCGATCACGCCAGGCGTGAAGAAGGCTTCGTCCCGGGGATTATGGATGTCGTCTCTCATGATCAACCCCATACGTGTCGGTTCCAACATCGGATCGAGTCGGTTGGTTCCTTCAACGATGCGCTCCCTCGGCGCCGGGTCGACCTTCCGGGGTCTCGTTCTCCCGCGGTGGTTCGATCGGCCTCGCACCTTCGGGCACCACCGGATGGGCCTGCTTCAAGCGCTGCGCCTTGGCATGGAAACTTTCGGCCGCCTGCGCTGCGCGCGCGGACCAGCGCTCTTCGAACCGTTTCTGGATATCCCGCGGCAGTATCAAGGTCATCTTGACCTCCGGCGGTGCCGCACGAATGCAGGCAGTTCGTGCGAGCCTTCAATGCCCCGCCCCCGCACGCGTTCCTCAGCGATCGGAGAATTATTCTTTCACCGGGGCCGGCGCGCCCGATCACGCGCCTTGCGCAGCGCCGCGGCGATCGATGCCATCCACGAATGGGAAGCCAGCGATATCGAGGGCGGCGGGGCGTTTTCGTCATCCGATCCGGACCTGGCCTGCGAAGCCTGGCGGGCGGCCCGGTGCATCAGGAAGCTCGCGGTCAGCGACCGCCTTGTCCAGGGGGATATCTTCACGTTCCGCAGCAGTCCGTGGAAACCGCTCCGCCCGATCATCGCTGCTCCGCCTCCAATTCGGGTCGCGGATCCGTTGCGGGATGCGAGCCCAGAATTGACAGGCGGGATTCGTCGTGGGCGACCTTCGGCTGTTGTTCGATTTCCATGGCGACCTTCCCGGAAAAAGAACACTTGCGCGAGGCGAGCGTTCCTCACGGGCGGACGGCCTCACGCTTTAAGTCGCGCTCCGCGAGCCCGGCACCGTCAATACCGGTCCAGGCCCTCGCTCGGAACGTGAAAATCTGAACGTCCCGCCGGAAGGGTCATCCGGCAGACCCGGTATCTCGGCGCGCCGAGCCGAGTCATCAGTCGCCCGCAGACCGCGCACGTGAACTCGGAAGGGTCGCCTTCGAGCGTGGTGGATTCAGCGACGTCGTATGTGGCGCCGCATTCGTTGCAGGTTAGATCGAACATCCTCATTCGCTCCAAACGCCGCCATCGCGAGAGCGTTTCCGGAACGAAGCAAAAAAATCTCGCCCCAAAATTGTCGGTGCTCAATCAATGATCGTTGGTGCGAAGTATTCTGCTGCCGCCAATTTGTCGTCTTTCGCGATCGTACTCTGGCTGCACACCAAAGGGGCACTTCATGAACAAGATCGCACTGCGTTTCGCACCGCTGCTGCTCATCGCCTCCATCGGCCCGGCATGGGCGATCGATCCTGCAAGTTTTGCATCACTGAAGCAGGGCGGGCACGTCATCATCTTCCGACATGTCGCGACCGATGACAGCCAGAAGGACATTTATCCGTTTCGTTTCGATGACATGAAGGCGCAGCGACAGCTGAGCGACAAGGGGCGTAGCGCGGCGCGCGCGATCGGTGCGTCCCTCAAGACGCTGGGAGTTCCGCTCGGCGAGATCTACACAAGCAGGCTCAACCGCGCCGTCGAGACCGGCAAGCTTCTTGCCGACAAGGATGTGATCCCCCGGGATGAACTGACCGATAGCGGCGCGGGCAGCGCGTCGAAGATGGCGAACCCGGACGGTGACAACGAGAAGATCGGACGCGCGATCCGCGATCTCGTGAACAACGCGCCCAAGGCGGGCGCGAACAATGTCGTCGTCACCCACAAGACCAATGTTGCCGACGCGTTCGGCAAGGATTTTGCGGATGTCCAGGAAGGAGAGGCATTGGTCTACCGGCCGGCCGCATCGGGCCCGGTGCTCGTCGTACGCGTCAAGGCCGATGCGTGGCAAACGGACGTCGCCAGCAAGTAGCCGTACCCCTTGGGCCCACCCGTCATGCCCGCCCCCGGGTCCGCGCAAAGCGCGACCCGAGGACAGGCTCCGGCGGGCATCCAGTAACCCGCAGCGTCTGCGCTCAAGCTTTAACGTTCTGGAATACTAGGGTCCCCGCCTGCGCGGGGACGACGCCGAGTATGTATTGGTCATGCCTTAGCGTGCATCGCACCAGGGGCGGGGCGGGCGGCAGTTGCCGCCGACGCATGATGTGCGCTCGGCCAGCCCTTCGGCGATCAGCCGTTCGCCGACGTCCCAGCCGTTGGCGCGCAGGATGCCGCAGCGTTGGCCGGGATTGCACGCCTCGGTGTCCTCGGTGTTCGACGTGCAGGCGCAAGGCGCGGCCTGAAATTCCAGGTCGGCGCTCGCGATAATGGCGCGCAGCCGGCGCATCGCTGTGTAGCCGCGCTCGCGCTCCGCGTCGCAGCGCGCACGCGCGGTCTCGGGCGTGTTGAAACCGATCAGGCGGATTTCGTCCTGCCGGCCGTGCAGCCGGATCGTGTCGCCATCGACGACCTGCACCTGGTGGGCGGACAGTTGCTCGGGCGCCCCGGCCTTCGGCTTAAGGGCGGCTGCCAGATCGTGCCGCAGGTAAACCGCGGCAAAGGCGAGCGCCATGAGGATCGCGACCAGCACCCAGAACCATGGCGCGCCGCGCGGCTTCGGCGGCTCGTCGAGCAGCATCCGAAGCTTCTCGGGCTCGCCCCATTTGGTCGTTCTGACCTGGCGGATGTGACCGGACATGCCGCGATATTGGACAAGCCCGGTTAATGTCAGGTGACCTGATGGTCTCGCGTTTCCCGACGGTCGGCAGGCGCGTCACGCGGGCTGCGTCTGCTATCGCTTACCAGTATGGCTTGAAGTGGAAGGGCGGCCACGCGCGGTCGCCGGGGTCAGGTCCATAACCCCAGCCCGGCTGGATGCCGCGATAGTAGCCTTGACCATAATAGCCGCGGCGATAGGGCCGGTCGTAGCCGTAGGAGTAACGGTAACCGCGATAGGCCTGCGGCTGACGGCGCACCTTCTTGCGCGCGCTTGCATCCGTTGCGGCGCCGGCTTCCGACGTTGCCTGCGCAGTCACGGTCCTGTCGGAGGCTGCGCTTGCCGAGCTGCTGATGAGCATCGGCGGCACGGCGAGCGCGAGCACGAGGGCAATCGTCTTCATTCGAAATCTCCGTCGCATTTTCACAACCTCAACAAGGCGTTGCACCGGAATGTTCCGGAGAGCCTGAACACGAAGCTCAACAAAAAGGTGAGGTATCCTGGCTCATGAGGAACGTCTTGCGGCGCGAATGATTCCCGCATCGGACCTCCTGAGGAGGCTCGAGCGGAGGAGCATTCGAAATGAAGGCCGTAACTGTCTCGCTCGCCGTGCTCGCCATCGTCATTACGTTTGGCGGCGCGAATGCGCAGAGCTCCGGACTCGATCAGCAAGACCGCAGCGCCGATACCTTGTGCTGGGACACGCTGCAGAACATTGCACGCGAGAAGTTCCCGGGCAAAGGAACGCTTGGCGCGAGCGGTGACCCGCAAGGCCGAACCACCGGCAGTTCGGCGGGGGACGACGTGCAGGGAGCTGGCGGAGGGGCGAAAGACTCCAACCGCGTGACCAGCGGCGTGACGAGCGAGGGTCGCATGACGAGCGGCGGCCCGGTGCGCCCCGCCGGCATCCCGGATTGCTGATTCTGGCAGGCCAGCAGCAAACCATGGTACTGTCCGGCGTCTGAATACCGGCTCCCTTGGGATAGGGAACCGGAGGTGGAGTGGCGTGTGAGTGGCGTGTGAGTGATGGACATCGAGCCGAACGATTTTTCCAGTTTTATTGTGCGAACGGTCGATGGCCTGCGCGTTGCGGTTGCCGGATTGCCGCAGACAATGCCGGTCGACGTGACCGGGGTCGTCCTTGATGCGATGACGATCGAGGACCTGCGCGCGCTGACGACCTTGCCGCACCCGCTCAGCGTGCTCATTCCCCACCGCCTGGCGGACGACAGCCGTGTCCAGGTCGGTGCAGCCGAGGAGAGTGAGCGCGACCCCTGAGGGGGTCGGTCTCATTTGGCCTCGCGCAATGCCGCAGGGCGACGGACCGCGGTTCCGTGTCGGAGGCCCGGCGAGCGCGTGCGATTTGTCCCCGGACTCTTGCTGCTTCCCAAGTTACGATTGGGCAAAGGGAAATGCCCGTCCGCGCCTGTTCTCATCCGGCCGCGAAATCCCTATAGGATGAGCGACGATTGGCCGTCCCCCGCGAGGGTGCTCCTGATCGTCAACGAGCCTCAGCTGACGCCGCATGACCAGTCCTTCCGGTTCCGCTTCGGACCCACTGCGCAGCCTCGATGCCGAAGAGCTGCATCAGCATCTTGCTGAGCTGGCGCACGAGCGCGACGAAGCGTATCGGGTGTTGCAGGAGCGCGAGGCCGAGCTTGCGCTGATCCAGCGCATCGGCCGTGTCGGTGGCGTCGAGGTCGATCTGCGCGAGGGTTTTCGCAATCGCCGGCGCTCACCCGAATATCTCATCATCCACGGGTTGCCGCCGAGTGCGGCGAATGAAACCCATCAGGACTGGCTCAACCGGATCCATCCCGCGGACAGGGCGCGCGCCGAAAGGCAGTTCCTCGACGCGATCGGAGGCACGGTCGAACACTACCACGCCGAATACCGGATCATCCGCCCGAGTGATGGCGAGGTGCGTTGGATCGGTGTCACCGCCAGGATCGAGCGCGACGACGAGGGGCGGGCGCTGCGGCTGGTCGGCGCGCATATCGACATCACCGAGCGCATGCAGGCGCAGGAAAGCTTGCGCGAAAGCGAGGAGCGCTTCCGTCAGATCGCCAACAGCGCCCCGGTGCCGATGTGGGTCACCAAGCTCGACCGCACCCGCGCTTTCGCCAACCAGGCCTATCTCGATTTCCTCGGGCTGCCTTACGACGAGGCCGTCGTGTTCGACTGGCGCAAGGCGCTGCATCCGGACGACCTGGCGCGCATTCTCAAGGAGCAGATCGCCGGCGAGTCGTCGCTGAAGCCTTTCGTGCTGGAAGCGCGCTATCGACGCGCCGATGGCGAATGGCGCTGGCTTCGTTCGGAATCGCAGCCGCGCTTCGATCCTTTCGGAAACCACATCGGCTTCATCGGTCTCGCCCACGACATCACCGTGGCGAAGCAGGCGGAAACCGGGCTGCGGCAACTCAACGAAACCCTGGAAAGCCGCATCAGAGAGCGCACCGCGCAGCTCGAAACGCAGCAGGCGCAGATGCTGGCGATCCTCGACACGACGCACCTCTACCAGACCCTGCTCGATCTCAACGGCAACGTCATCCACGCGAACAAGACAGCGCTCGCAGGAATCGGCGCGGACGCGTCCGATGTGCTGGGCAAGCCGTTCTGGGAGATGTCGTGGTTTACCGGCACGGAAGCGATGCCGAGTTTCGTGCGCGATGCGTTCGGCATGGTGCTGCGCGGCGAAAGCGTGCGGGAGGAGGTGATGCTGCATCTGTCGATCGGCGACCGCTTCTTCGATTTCGCGATGCGGCCGGTGTTCGACCGCCACGGCAAGGTATCGGCGGCGCTGTCGGAGGCGGTGGACATCACCGAGCGCCGCGCGGCCGAGGAAGTGCTGCGGCAGTCGCAGAAGATGGAGGCGGTGGGCCAGCTCACCGGCGGCGTCGCGCATGACTTCAACAATCTCTTGACCATCATCCGTTCGGCCACCGATTTCCTGCGCCGGCGCGATCTGCCCGAGGAGCGCCATCGCCGCTACATCAATGCCATCACCGAAACCGTCGATCGCGCCGCGAAGCTGATCGGCCAGCTGCTCGCGTTCGCAAGGCGTCAACCGTTGAAGCCGCAGGTCTTCAACGTGGGCGAACAGGTCGAGAGTATCGCACAGCTGATCCGGCCGCTGGTCGGCAAGGGAATCGAGATCAAGGTCGGCGTCGAGGGCGGCGGGTATTTCGCCGTTGCGGATATCGGACAGTTTGAAACCGCGATCATCAACCTCGCCGTCAACGCGCGCGATGCGATGGCGGGCGAGGGCAGCCTCGAAATCCACGTCGCCAAGGTTCTGGAGATTCCGCCGCTGCGCGGCCAGTCGCGCCGTGCGGGCGAGTTTGTGGCGGTCTCGGTCGCTGACACCGGCACAGGCATTGCGGCCGAGAAGCTCGATATGATCTTCGAACCGTTTTTCACCACGAAGGAGGTCGGCAAGGGCACGGGCCTTGGCCTGTCGCAGGCGTTTGGTTTTTCCAAACAGTCAGGCGGTGACGTCGAGGTGAAGAGCGCCCTCGGCAAGGGCGCCACGTTCGTGATCTATCTGCCGCAAGCCGTCGCGCCCCGAAGGGTCCGGGGCAACTCGGCGAAGTCCGCGGAACCTGCGGTGAGCGGCCGCGGCTATTCCGTGCTCGTGGTCGAGGACAACGTTGAGATCGGCCGGGTGTCCACCGAGGTCCTGCACGATCTCGGCTACGCGACCGCCTGGGTCACCGATGCGCGCGCTGCGCTCGCGGCGCTGGAGAGCAGCGAGTTCGATCTCGTGTTCTCGGACATCGTCATGCCCGGAATGAACGGCGTCGAACTCGCGGCGATCATCCGCGAGCGCCGCCCGAACCTGCCGATCGTGCTGACGTCAGGTTACAGCAACGTGCTCGCCGAAAACGCGCATCACGGGTTCGAACTGATTCAGAAGCCTTACTCGATCGAGGTGCTCTCGCGCGCCTTGCGGAACGCGATCGCGGCCAGGCAACCGTGAGATCGTGGACATTGCGGCCGCCACATATGCGGCGGAACCGAACTTAATTGGCGGCGGTAAAATCACGCCGGGAAGTCGCTGCAACAATAGGTCGCGACCTGTTGAAACATCGCCACATTTTGGTCCCGGAACCATCTCTCTTCGCCCGCGTTTTTCAGCGAAGGATTCCGCCCATGCGCGAAAAGGACGAAACCCATAAGAATGGATTGCCGCCGCGTGAGCGCAACGCGGACGTGACGGAGCGTGGAAGCAACCCGATCGCTTGGACGGCGGGCCTGATCATCGCTTGTGCGATCGCGGCTCTGGCATTGTTCGGCACCACACGCACGAACGACACTACGACGGCATCCGATCCAACCCTGAACACGGCACCGGGAACTACGACCGGTTCGGTTCCCGCACCGCCATCGAAGGGCGCAGAACAGTAAGAGCACGAAATGCCGACAGACTTCGACTCCAACTCGCCGCCGCCGAATCGCAAGTGGATCGCGCCGCTCGTCATCGCGATCGTGTTCAGTGTGGCGATTGCGCTTGCCAATCGGCAGGTCGACCGTACGACGGCAATGGCGCCCGACAAGGCGCCATCGGAAAAGACGGTCGGTTTGGCGCCGCAAGGGTCGCGCTAGGCTCATTGGATCGCAGGCGAATCGCGGCTTCCGCGTCATTCAACGCGGCAGCCGGTGCGTTCCCGCGCGCCGGCATTAAAGACGATTAAAGACAAAGTAACCGAACTTGGTAACGCGGGCTCTACCTGTGGGGCATAATCATGCCGCGCGGAGCAGGGTCCATGGCGCGCGGACTTTCGAGTGATCACTTGCGGCGAGGACCGATCCTGGCGCTTGCGCTGGGCGGTGCGATTCTGGTTGCGGCCATCGCGGTCGCGACCGCCGCCGCCGTGTTTGCATCGCGCGATCGCGCGATTTCGGCCAGCGAGCGCGAGCTGGAAAACAATGCGCGACTCCTGTCGCGACATATCGAGCAGACTCTCACCGATTTCGTGTTTCTGCAGAAGGTGATCGTAGCCGAGCTCGAACTCGAGCAGATCGAGTCGCCCGAGACGTTCAAGGGCGCCATGGGAACCCAGTTCATCCATCGCATGCTCGCTTCGAAGGTCATGAGTGCACGCGACCTCGTCGGCGTGAGTCTCTGGACCGCCGATGGTGAGTGGCTGAACTCGTCGCAGACATGGCCGGTCGGCGAGCGCTCGATCGCCCAGCGCAATTATTTCAGGGCATTGAAGTCCAACAGCGCTGGAACGCCGCTGCTGATCGAGCTGATCCGAAGCCAGTTCATCGAAGGTCACGCGATCATCTTCGCGCAAAGGATCGTCTCGCCCAACGGCGTGTTCCTCGGGCTGACCACCCGGGCACTGTCGCCAAAATCGTTTGAGCATTTCTTTGCCTCGGTCGCGCTCGACAGCGATGCTGCATTCTCGCTGTTTCATTCCGACGGAACGCTGATTACGCGCTTTCCCCACGCCGATCCTCTTCCCCAGCCGTCGCAAAACCCCGACAACACCGCTGCCGTCGCGCTGTGGAGCTCCACTGCCGACGAAGAGGCGCGTTTCGCCGCGCCGGCCCAGGTCGGCAATTTTCCGCTGCGGGTTGTCGTCTCGACCAGCGCCGATTCCGCACTCGGCGAATGGCGGAAGCAGACCAGGCTGCTGGTCGTCGCCGCGTTGCTGTCATCGCTGGTGATCTCGCTCACGCTGTTCATGATCATCCGTCAGCTCAAGCGTCAATACGACGCCAGCCGCCAACGGCTTACCCTCGAGAAGCAGCGTCTCGACACGGCCGTGAACAACATGACGCACGGGTTGCTCCTGTTCGACTCCAACCAGCGGCTGGTGCTGAGCAACGATCGCTACATCGAGATGTTCGATGTCTCGCGCGACGTGGTCAAGCCAGGCTGCACGCTGCGCGAGCTGATTCAGCATCGCAAGGACAGGGGCAGCTTTCACGGCGACGTGGACCAGTACTGCGCCTTGTTCATCGACGGCGCGCGCGAGGGAAAGACGAAGCGCGCAACCATCACCGGTGTCGCCGGTCGGATCGTCGAAGTGACTTTCCAGCCGCTGCCGCAGGGCGGCTGGGTGACGACGCTGGAGGACATCACCGATCGTCGCCGCTCCGAGGAACGCATCGCGCATCTCGCGCACTACGATCCATTGACCGAGCTGCCCAATCGGCTCTTGTTCCGCGAGCGCCTCGGTGAGGCGCTGCGCCAGATCGGGCGTGATTCGAAAATCGCCGTGCTCTACATCGACATCGACGGCTTCAAGACCGTCAACGACTCGCTCGGTCATTCGGTCGGCGACGAACTGCTGAAAGGCATTGCCGGGCGGCTTCGCGAATGCCTGGATGACGACGGCGTGGTCGCGCGCCTCGGCGGCGACGAGTTTGCCATCATCCGGACCGGCGTGACGAGCGAGACCGAGCTGACCGGGCTGATCGAACGGATCTATCAGGCGCTGCATGAACCGTTCGAATGCATGGGGCATCGGCTCATGACCGGAGCGAGCATCGGCATCGCGCTCGGCTCCGCCAGCGACAACGACCTCGAGCAGCTGGTGAAGAACGCGGATCTTGCGATGTACGACGCGAAGGCCGGCGGCCGCCGTACCTTCCGCTTCTTCGATCCCGCGCTCGAGGCGCGCGCCAAGGCCCGTCATCTGCTCGAGCGCGACCTGCGGCAGGCGGTGGCTGAAGGGAGCCTGGACGTCTACTATCAGCCGGTCGTCGACCTTCGCTCCGAAAGAATTGTCGGATGCGAGGCGCTTGTCCGGTGGTTTCATCCGGAACGAGGTTGCGTCTCGCCTGCCGAGTTCATTCCGATCGCCGAGGACATCGGCCTGATCGACGAAATCGGCGAATGGGTGCTGAACACCGCCTGCATCGAGGCGACGGGCTGGCCCGCTCATGTGAAGATCGCGGTCAACGTCTCGCCGATGCAGTTTCGCAGCCGGACGCTGCCGTTGAAGGTCGCAAGCGTGCTGGCGCGATCGGGGCTGCCGGCGGAGCGGCTCGAACTCGAGATCACCGAAGCGGTGCTGATCCACGACCATGACACCGCGTTCGATATGCTCGACAAGCTCCGTTCGCTCGGCGTGAGCATCGCGCTCGACGACTTCGGCACCGGCTATTCATCGTTGAGCTATCTGCACCGGTTCAGGTTCGACAAGATCAAGATCGACCGCAGCTTCATCTCGAGCCTGTCGGAGGACAAGAGCCTGCCGATCCTGCAGGCTGCACTCGGCATTGCCGCCTCGCAACGCATGATCACGACGGCGGAAGGGGTCGAGACCGAGGCGCAGCGGCGGCTGTTGCGCGAGCTCGGCTGCGCGCAGATGCAGGGCCACCTGTTCAGCCCGGCGCGGACGGTGACCGAAATCCGGAAGCTCCTGCGCGACGACCCAAAGCGCATCGCAGCCTCGGCCTGATCCCGCGAACAGCCGGCCTGGATTGAGAGGGCCGGGCGCTTGCCGCTTGGCTGTCGATCGTCGTCTACTGAAAGGCGACCTCGGCGAGCGTTCTGAGCTTGCGCGAGTGCAGGCGCTCCCGTTCCTGCGACTTGAGCTTTTCAATCGCCTTGAGACCGATTTCGAGATGCTGCCCGACGCGCTGGCGATAGAAATCGCCGGCCATGCCGGCAAGCTTGAGCTCGCCGTGCAGGGGTTTGTCGGACACGCAGAGCAGTGTCCCGTAAGGGACGCGGAAGCGGAAACCATTGGCGGCAATCGCCGCCGACTCCATATCGAGCGCAATGGCCCGTGACAGCGACAGGCGGCGAAGCACGGCGGCGTGATCGCCAAGCTCCCAGTTGCGATTGTCGACGCTCGCCACCGTTCCGGTCCGCATGACGCGCTTCAACTCATAGCCGGTCAGGCCCGTGACCTCGCCGACGGACTGTTCGAGCGCCACCTGCATCTCGGCCAGCGCCGGAACGGGAACCCACAGCGGCAACTCCTCGTCGAGCACATGATCTTCCCGCACATAACCGTGCGCCAGCACGTAGTCGCCGAGCTTCTGGCTGTTGCGCAATCCTGCACAGTGGCCGAGCATCAGCCAGGCATGCGGTCGCAGCACCGCGACGTGGTCGGTGATGTTGCGCGCGTTCGAAGGACCCGTGCCGATATTGATCATCGTGATCCCGCGATGATCGGGCGCAACGAAATGAAACGCCGGCATTTGCGGCATGCGCTCCAGAGGAGCGCCGCCGCCAGGGCGCATCTTCGTCGTGATCAGATTGCCCGGTTCAACGAACGCTTCATAGTCTGTGTCGCCCGCCGCCAGCCGCTCGCGACAGATGCGGGCGAACGCATCCACATAGAACTGGTAATTCGTGAAGATCACGAAGTTCTGGAAATGGTCGGGGTCAGTGCCCGTATAGTGGTAGAGCCGATGCAGTGAATAATCGACGCGGGATGCCCGGAACATCGCCAGCGGCTGCGGCGCGCCGGCCGGCAGCCGCAATGTGCCGTCGACGATCGCGTCGTCGATGGTGGCCAGGTCGGGTGTATCGAAAACGTCGCGCAGCGGGCGATCGAACTGCGGGACGCCGCCGCCGGCAAGCGCCGCCTCGATATTGATATTGGATCGATAGGCAAAGTGGATCGGGATGGGTTCGTTGGACTGCCCGATCTCCACCGGCAGGCCGTGATTGGTGATCAGGAGGTCGATCTGCTCGGTCAGATAGTCGCGAAACAGATCGGGCCGTGTCACCGCGGTTTCATGAATGCCGGGACCGAAAACGAAGCCGTATGCGAGGCGTGAGTCGACGCGGGCGTGCGTATCCGTCGCAATGCGCACGAAAGGGTAGGTGGCGCGCACGCGCCCACCGAGCGGCTCGCCACCGGCATACGCTTCAAAACGGGATCTGAGAAAGCCGACGTTACGCTCGTAGATCTCTTCGAGCCTTGCGACCGCGGCCGCTGCATCTGTGAAGGCCTCGGTTTCGATCGGTTTCGGTGACAGGACCTTGTCGGCGACGGAGGGGCGAGGTGTCATCGGCATAAGCCGAGGTTTCTCCTGTGTCACCGCGAAGTCAAGGCCGCTGTGCGCAGCGGATGCGGAATGAATGCTACGTTATTTCGTCACCGGCGCGCGCGGTGACCAAACATTTCTCCATTATGATCATTCGATGATTATTCGCGGCTTTGTTCACGCTCCGCCCATGTGGCGGAGCGAAAGCAGAACCGGCGCGCAGGCTGCGCCGGGCCCGACCGCGCCCACGCATTCTCCCTCTTTGTATGGCAGGATGGCCGGAGATCACTTTCGAGCGCCGGGGGCAACGCATGAACCGGAGACATCTGCTTGAATTCATCGCAGCCGTGTTCAGTCAGGCCTCCTGGCCGTTGACGTCGGCGCAGGCGTCGTCGCGATCCTCGCGCGTTCGACCATCGGATCCATCCTGGCCGTCGGCGGCGGATTGGCAGCAGCTCGATCGCGCGACCGCAGGACAATTGATCAGGCTGCAGTCGCCGTTCGACGCGTGCGCCACCGATCCGTCCGGGCAGGCCTGCGCGGACCTCTTCAGGCGGCTGAAGAATCCGTACTTTCTTGGCGACGATGCCGCGCTGACGCAGACCCTCGGCTGGGTCGGCGCCTGGACGTCGAGGCCGAGCGTGTATGCGGTGAATGCGCATCGCACCGACGACGTTGTCGCGGCGGTGAACTTCGCGCGCGAGCACAATCTTCGGCTCGTCGTCAAAGGCGGCGGGCACAGCTATCAGGGCACGTCCTGCTCCGCCGACTCGCTTCTGATCTGGACGCGAAAGATGAACGCGATCGTGTTGGACGATGCGTTCGTCGGCGCGGGGTGCGCCGGCCGCGTCGCGCCGCTGCCCGCGGTCACGATCGGTGCCGGCGCGATGTGGGGACAGGTTTACGACGCGGTCACGACGAAGGGCGGCCGCTACGTGCAGGGAGGCGGCTGTCTGACAGTCGGCGTGGCAGGTCTGATCCAGAGCGGCGGGTTCGGCAGCTTCAGCAAGGCGTATGGATTGGCTGCTGCAAGCCTGCTTGAAGCCGAGATCGTGACGGCGAACGGCGAAGTGCGAATGGCCAATGCATGCACGAACCCGGATCTGTTCTGGGCGATCAAGGGCGGTGGCGGTGGCAGTTTTGGCGTGGTGACGCGGCTGACGTTGCGAACGCATGATCTGCCGGATGTCTTCGGTGCCGTGTTCCTGTCGGTTCGCGCGGAGTCGGAGACGGCTTTTCGGCGGCTGATCGAAAGGACGATCGAATTCTACCGGAGCGCGCTTTTCAATCCGCACTGGGGTGAGCAGATCACCTTTCGACCCGGCCATGTCATGTCGGTCGCCATGGTGTTTCAAGGGCTCACGCAGCAACAGGCGCAGGTGACCTGGCAGCCGTTGTTCGCATGGCTCGAAGCATCGCCACGGGACTTCACCATCATCGAGGCACCGCAGGTCATGGCGCTTCCCGCCGGCCGGCTCTGGGATGTCGACACGCTGAAGCAGGTGCCGGGACTGGTGCTTGCCGACGATCGTGCGCATGCGCCGGCGACCAACGTGTTCTGGGCCAGCAATCTGGGGGAGGCCGGGCGGGTGCTGCACAGCTATCAGTCGGCCTGGCTGCCGGCCGCGCTGCTCGCCGACGATCGCCGCGGCGACCTTGTCGATGCGCTGGTTGCCGGCGCGAAACACTGGAGCCTCTCGCTGCACATCAACAAGGGCCTCGCCGGTGCGCCGAAGGCCGTGATCGATGCGGCGAAAGACACGCCGATGAACGGCGCGATGCGCGATGCCTTTGCGCTGGTGATCTGCGCTGCGCAACAGCAACCCGCGTATCCCGGCATCACCGGCCGCGAGCCCGATCCGGCACTCGCGCGCCGTCACGCACAGGCGGTCGAGGACGCAATGCGGGAGCTGCGCAGGCTGGCGCCGGACGCCGGATCGTATGTGTCCGAGAGCGACTTCTTCGAGAAGGACTGGCAGCGATCGTTCTGGGGCGAGCACTATCCGCGGCTGCTGGTGACGAAGGACGTTTACGATCCCGACGGCCTGTTCATCGTGCATCACGGCGTCGGCAGCGAGCGCTGGAGCAGTGATGGGTTTACGAGGGTGACCTAGCTGGCGTGATGAAATCAGGTTCGGTGTCGATCACACTCTGCGTCACTCGGAGCGGCATGCGTCCCCGAACGATCGGATGCGCGGAGATCAAGCCAGCCCCAGGCCGCCATCGACGGCGACAACCTGGCCCGTGATCCATTGCGAGCCGGGGCCTGCGAGCTGGACGATCCATTGTGCGATGTCGTCGGGAACGCCGCGCCGGCCGAGCGGGATCCGTGCGCGCTCCTCTTCCTCGACGGCTTCTGCCATGTCCGCGGACAGCCCCATCATTCCGGTCAAGGCGCCGGATTCCGTCGGGCCGGCTGCGACCGCATTCACCCTTATTCCGAGCTGCGCGAGCTCGAGCGCCCAGCAGCGGGTCAGGTGCTCGAGCGCCGCCTTGCTGGCGGCATAGTGGGATAGTCCCGCGGCCGGCCGGTGACCGAAAGTCGAGGAGATGTTGACGATGGTGCCCTGCGTCGCTTTCAGGTGCGGAAGGGCGGCTCGGGCCAGCAGGGTTGGGCCGACCACGTTGACGGAAAAGATGTCTGCGATCCGATCGGCCGTTGCATCCGATAACGGAAGGATGGCTCCTGCGCCGGCGTTGTTGACGAGCGTGTCCAGCCGGCCCCATTTGCCGACCGCCTCGGCAATGGTCCGCTCGGCGTCTTCGGCGGAGGCGGTATCCGCAATCAAGCCCGCGATATTCTTATGCTCCGCCATGGTTTGCTCGAGAGGGCCGGCGCGGCGGCCGGTGATGAGCACCTTGTCGCCCTGGTCGGCGAAACGGAGCGCGGCGGCCCGGCCGATGCCGGAGCTTCCGCCCGTTATGATCACGACTTTCTCGTTCTGCATGTTCATTCGAATGTGTTGCGCCGTTCGAAGTCGTCCAAGCGAGCGTAAACCAGCGTGGCGGCTTCGACGGCTGAGTGGCTGGGAAGAATGAACCAGGACGTGCACCATGAGTGCGCGCCCTGGTTCGGGTTCAATCCAACAAGCGATCAGTAGTCCCAGAAGACCGGCACCCAGCGAAAGGCGTCGCCTTCGACGGCCACGCGGCCGACGGACGGGAACGGCAGGTGGGTTGCCACCAGCATCTCGCCGGTCTCGGCCAGCTCCCGCAGAAGACGGATGCGAACGCGGGCCGCCTCCTCGGGGTCGTGTTCGAAGCCGTTGAACCATTCGGGCTGCTCGAACCCGACCGCGAACACGGCGTCGCCGGCGAACGTCAGCGCGTCGCCGCCTGACGCCACGCGAACCACGCTGTGCCCGGGCGTGTGACCGCCGGTGCGACGGGCGACGACGCCCGGCGCAACTTCGTGCTGCTCATCGAACTGCCGGAGCTGACTGCCGAACTCCTTCACGAACCGCTTGGCGGTCGCCCGGAGCGCGTCGGGAAATCCCTGCGGCATGTCGGTGTGGGAGAAATCGGGCGCCTCCCAGAATTTCACCTCGGCGGCCGCCACGTGGATCCGCAGGTCCTTGCGCAGCCGCTCCTTCACACCGTCGACGAGCAGCCCGCCGATGTGGTCCATGTGCAAGTGGGTCAGCACCAGGTCGGTCACGGACGCGAGATCGATGCCGGCAGCTTCCAGTCGCCTGATCAACTGCCCGGCCCGCGGCAAGTTCAGGTTCGGGTCGGACCCCAGTCCGGCGTCGATGAGGATCTTCTTGTCGCCGCTTTGGACCATGACCGCATTCAGCGCCCAGTCGAAAGCGTCGGACGGCAGGAACATGTCGTCCAGCCAGGCCGCCCGCTCGGCCGGCGCGGCGTTGTGGGCCAACATCTTGGTTGGCAGCGGCAGCACGCCGTCGCTGACGATCAGCACGTCGATGTCGCCGACCCGTACCGCATAGCGCGACGGAACGAGTTCTTCGGGTTTCTGAGCGACGTGTGCAATATCCAGGCTCATGTTTGTCTCCTGTTGAGTGTTGCGGACCACGTGATTCATCTTTCAGTTCTCCTCGCTGGTTGATTCTGAGTGACCGCGCTTGTCGCGGACGAAGGACGGTTTGTTGCTGGTGTGGTGATCAGAGATCGGTGACACGCTCGGGATCGGCCGATGCCAGGGCAGCGGCACGCTCGGCCTTCGGCGGATAGATCCACACGGTGTTGATCTCCTGCTTGGTCTTCTTCGCGACGTCGCCGACCATCTCCACCTTGCGCTCCCAGCCGCGCGTGAACAGTGCGCCGGCATCGCCGAGGTCGAGACAGGTCACGTAGGCCTTCTGGTGGTAGGGTCTTGTCGCAACTCCGAGCAGCTCCGCAGCCGCGTTGTTGCCGGCGAAGGCGCCCATCCGTGTGGCGTGCTGACACGACATCAGCGAGTAGTTGCCGATATCATCGCAGGCGGCGCGAGCGGCGTCGCCGGTCGCGAAGACGCCGTCGACGCCCGGGACGCGCAGATCGCGGTCGACCAGCAGCCGGCCGAAATTGTCGCGCTCGGCTGGAATCTGCGTGGTCAATGGCGCGGCGCGAATGCCCGCCGCCCAGATCACCGTCTCGGTTTCGATGTGCTCGCCATTCGAGAGCGTGACGCCGGTTTTGTCGAGCGAGGCCACACCGGCGCCGAGACGCGTTTCCACGCCAAGCTTGTGCATGGCATCCTCGATGATCGGGCGGGGACCTGCGCCCATGTCGGGCGCTATCGCGCTGTTGCGGTCGACGATGATGACGCGGGTCTTGGCGTCCTTGCCGAAGATCTCGCGAAGCCGCGCCGGCATTTCGGTGGCCGCCTCGATGCCGGTGAAACCGCCGCCGGCAACGACAATCGTGTCGCGCCCGTTGGCGGCGGGCCGCTTGGCGAGGCCATGCAGGTGCTTGTCGAGGGCAATCGCATCGTCGAGCTGGTCGACGCTGAAGCTGTGCTCGGCAAGACCGGGAATGTTCGGACGAAACAGCCGGCTGCCGGTGGCCACGACCAGGCGGTCGTAAGACAGCGTCTTCCGCGCGCCTTTGCCGGTCGTGATCTGCACGGTGCGGGATTTGGTGTCGACCGTCTCGGCGCTGCCTTGCACATAGGTCACGTCGACGGCCTTGAGCACATCGAGGAGTGGCGCGGTGAGGGTTTCGGGATGCGGCTCATACAGCCGGGGGCGAACCACCAGCGTCGGTTCAGGCGAGACCAGCGCGATCTCGAGTCTGCCGGCGTCGACGCCGTGGATTTCGCGCAAGCGCGCAGCGGAAAGGGCGGCATACATGCCGGCGAAGCCGGCGCCGATAATGACTAGTCGCATGTGATATTCTCCTCTTGTTGGGTCTTCTCGGGTACAGACGCGTTGCGACCGCCGCTGCCGGATTGCGGCAAGCCTTGTTGCGGGCAGCAACAGCGCAAGTTGGTAAAATGAACTCGCCGGTTCTCAGGGAGCGATGCAGCCGGGCGGTGACCAGCTCGGCTGCCAGCTCTGGCGAGAAACGATCGGCTGCGCAGACCTGCGGTCCCATTCGTGAGAGGGATCGCGCGAGCTATCCCTGGTCATGATTGACAACTTCAGATGCGCAAGTTGTGCGGGAGGCGTCGAAATTTTCATCTCTTCTCCCGCCGCAGAGGTGAAGCGGACGACCAGCGAAAGTCCGTACACCAGGGCGGTCACGAGGCCCCTTCGTGGTGACGGGATTGCCAGCCGGCCGACGAAGTTCTTTCCGACCATCATTTGTCTCCGTCCGTTCGACATGGTGATGGTCTAAATGATCAGGTCTGCCGCTGCGCCAGAGCGATTGCGGTCCTTGTAGAGCGATTGCTGCTAACGCCGGCGCGCCGCCAAGTCGCTGAAAATTGCCAGGATGGCCCGGCCGCTCATGTGCCTTCCGCGGATCACGGCCGCAGGTGTGGATCACACTATCTTTAAGGATAGTGGACGTGCGCACATGTCCAATATATCTCCGTCAGCTCCAGAGCGATGCGGCTTGCTTGCGGGGCGCCATCGTGGCGGCCGAAGCGTCGTATAAACTACTTAAAGGTCGCATAAACTATGAGTAAGTCGACCACGCGCGATCCGCTGCAGGAGACTCCGTCCACCGCGTCCGAGACGCGGCAAAGCAACGTGCCGGATGCCGAGGGGCGTCCCGATGTGGAGATGGCACGCGTGCTTGGGACCACACCTTTTCACATGGCTTTGGATTCCTCCGGTGCGGGGATAGCGCACTGGAAGCATGAGCCATTGCACGACGTCGTCGCGCCGATGGCCCATCACGTCATCATGGCCTACAACGGCTCGGTGCAGCGCATGGAGCGGCGGTCAGGAAAGTCTGTCTCGATTGGCACGTTTCGTCCTGGAGTGGTGATCATCATTCCGGAAGGATCAAGCTCCCGATGGGATATTCCGAAACCCGTCGACGTCGTTCAGCTCTACCTCCCTCGCACAACGATCGAGCGGGTTGCCCGGGAAACAGACACGGGCACATCGGCCGAACTTCTGGAGCGAACAGCCTATCCTGACCCCATTACCTCCCGGCTGCTCGTGAGCGCGGCGGACGTTCTGGATGGCAACGAGGCCCTGGATGCGCTCTTCAGGCAGCAGCTGACGGATCTCCTGGCCACCCGGCTCCTGGCTGCGCACACTGGCTCGCCGCCCGCCATCCAGCCCGCCATGGGTGGGCTGTCGCCGAAGGTTCTACTCCGTGCCATCGAACGCTTGCGCGCGGACAGCGTCGCCGACGTCTCTCTCTCGGCGCTGGCTTCGGATGCCGGCCTGTCGCACTTCCACTTCTGTCGTGCCTTCAAGCAAAGCACGGGACTCTCACCTCATGCCTGGTTGCGCCAGCATCGCCTTGAGCAGGCCATGAACATGCTGCGCGACACTGACGAGTCGATCGTCTCGATCGCCGCAGCGCTCGGCTATTCCTCGCAAACGGCGTTCGCCGCGGCGTTCAGGAAGCTGACCGGACAAACGCCTGGCGACTGGCGGCGCAAGCGTTGATTTGCGAGTTCAGGGTCCTGGGGCGCATATTCATAAATTCGACATGTCCGCGACGAATGACATACCGCCGCGCCGCAAATGCGCCGAACAAATCCAATTGAAGTGTCCCTGAACGGACGAAGTCATTGACCATGAGTTGCGGGCCAATCCTGCGTGACATCTCGCAGCCGCCTCAGTCTTCCGAGGCGACTCAGCACCCTCTGCCGAACGGTGAGCCCCGTTCCGCCGATCTCGAAATGGCGCGCGTGCTGAAGACCGCGCCGGTCAGAATGGCCTCAGATCCGGACAGCGGAGCCATCGCTCACTGGAGACATGGCGCCCTGCATGATGTCGTCGAGCCCATGGTGGACCACGTTATCATGACGTATCCAACCGGCGCGCAGCGGCTGGAGCGGCGCAACGGAAAATCAGTCGCGATTGGAACGGCACGCGCCGGGGTGGTAACGATTATTCCGGCCGGCTCAAGCGCGCGCTGGGACATTCGCGGGCCCGTCAATGTCGTTCAGCTTTACCTTCCCCGCAGGACGCTCGAGCGCGTAGCCGACGAAGCCGGCAGATCGGCAGCGGAGCTGCTGGAGCGGACGGGGCATCCCGATCCCGTCACATCCGGTCTCCTCATGAGCGCATCGGATGCGATTGAAGGCAGCGCGACGCTGGATGCGCTGTTCAGGCACCAGCTCAATGATCTTCTTGCCACCCGCCTCCTGGCCGCGCATGCCGGCGCGCCTGCCGCGTTTCAGCCGAGCCTGGGAGGCCTTTCGCCAAATGCGCTGCGCCGCGCGATCGAGCGTCTGCATTCGAACGACGATACGGACGTCTCCCTCGCCGCATTGGCTTCAGATGCCGGCTTATCGCGCTTCCACTTCTGCCGCGCCTTCAAGGAGAGCACCGGGCTTTCGCCGCATGCCTGGCTGCGACAGCACCGGCTCGAGAAGGCCATGAAGCTGCTGCGCGACACCGACCACTCGGTCGCCGCGATCGCCGCGGCGTTTGGCTACGCCTCCCAGACCGCCTTCGCTGCGGCCTTCAGGAAGCTGACCGGCGAAACTCCGAGCGACTGGCGGAGGCGCATGCGTTAGCCGCAATCGCTCGATAGCCGCCGCAATCGCGCTCGCGCAGCGGCCGGCGTGACCAGCTAGACCACGATCATCATCTCCATGCCAACTGACGGAGACAGATGATGATCAGCAGGAACTTCATCGCCCGGGCAATCGCGCCACGAAGGCGCCTCATGACCGCCGTCGTGTACGGACTTTCTCTGGCGGTCCGCTTCACATCAGCGGCGGAAGAAGCGCCGCAATCCGCACAGCGCGCGCACCCGCCGATTTCGATCATGACCAGCGACAGCTCCCGCCTTCCGTATCAGCACGGGGGCGCCAATTCTGCGCAGCCGATCTTCTTTCGTCGTGGCTGGCCGAAGGCGGGTGATTCAGTATCCCAGAGCGCCAGAGTCTAGATCGCCAACGTTGCGGGGTACTTTCGCGGGCATGACGGTAGGGGCTCAGCTTAAAGTCATCACGACGAAATGAGATATGTGACGTCGATGCGAGCTAAGTGCTGGGGAGCGGCGTTTCGGTGGATGTGGCCCGACGGCGGACGTACACAAGGAGGGCGGCGTGGAAAAGCACCGCGACTGCAAGCCCGATGACGTGATCGCGTGCGTTCACGGTCGGGTCGTGCGACAGCACCCACAAGGTCCAAATCGTGAGCGGAAAGAACAGGACAACGGCGCTGCCGAGGCCGGGGTTGTAGCGGCGTAAAAGAGCGGAGGCGGCGACGTGCGTCAGCGCGTTGACGAGCATGAGGTAGACAGCGATGAGCCCGAGGCCGAGCTCGACAAAACGCGCCAGGTATAGCGCAGCGAGGTTGACGCCCCACACGCCCGCAATGTTGACCCAGACGACCGCTGTGGTCGTCAGCGCCTCACGCCCGTGGCCGATCTGCTGGTTGACGAAGCGGCGAAATCGATCGCCTGCGTGCTCCTCCACCTGGTGCAGCATGTAGACGGGTCCGTGCAGATAGATGAGAAGCAGCGCGAGGCTCCAGTTCGCCGCGAGCAGCGGCACCAGAGCCAGCAGAAACAGGCCGGCGATGAGGCCGGCATACATCCAGTTGGCGAACAGCCATGTGCGGATGGGGGAGATCATTGCGACAGCTCCGGGCGGCAGGCGTTGTTGCATATGATCTGTTCGCTTCGATTGGTTATGAAACCGTTCGATCGGTAACGCGTTTTATCGACGTGACCATCGATGCGATGGACTTTCTTAAATAAGTGCATACTGGCCCGCCTCGCTCCCCGCCCGGCGGGCGCTTTTTTGCCGGGGAACAAATCCTTCGCTCGCCGCATTACGGTCCGTGGTTTTTCGGCTCTTGCCCCGGCCAAACCGCTCTGAGCGACCTCGGATTCCATCCTTGGGGATTGCGACGCGGCGCCGATGTGCGTGAATCGGATCGCAGCGTACCGGGAGGATACCGATGCCAGGCCCGCTCGTCGTCATCACCGGGGCAACCCGCGGCATCGGTCACGCGCTCGCATCGAAGTTCTCACAAGCCGGCCACGCGCTGCTGCTCGTGTCGCGCCATGCCGCTCCCGATGGCGATTTTCCCGACTGTCTGCACGCCGTTGCCGATGTCGCCGATTACAAGGCAATGAGCCTCGCCATTCAGCGCGCGGAGGAGGCGTACGGACCGGTCGAGTGCCTCGTGAACAATGCAGGGTTCTTGAAGGTCGCGCCGCTGCAGGCGCGCGATGCCGGCGAGATGTCCTACGAGGTCGACGTTCTGCTCAAGGGCGTGCTGTACGGCGTGCGCCTGGTGCTCCCGGGCATGATCGAACGCAAACGCGGCACGATCATCAACATCAGCTCGATCGGCGATCGCACACCCGGACCTGACGGGGAGGTGTATCACGCCTGCAAGGCCGCGGTCCGCTCGCTGTCGCTCACGCTGCACAAGAGCCAGGCGCCGCACAATGTCCGCGTCGTCAACGTGGCGCCGGGCCTCGTGAAGACGGACATCCACGAGGAGATGGGCATCTCGTTCGAGGAGTACAGCAAGCTGCTCGGCAATCCGACCTTCATCGAAGCGGCGGAGCTGGCAGACATCATCTTCTACTGCTGGCACCTGCCGCAACGGATCTGCGTTCGCGATCTCGTCGTCATGCCGACGGATTGCGCATTCGGATAGCGCAAGGCGTGTCGCAAACCGGACGAAGTCGCGCTCTCAAGCTCGCCCGGCCACGTCAGGGCTGGAACAATCCTGCGGTCCCGGCGGTTCCTGAGTCGGTTCGACAGGAGGAGCAGCCGTTGCTGCTGGCGACGTTTCATGCGTCGGCGCACATCAACCGGGGCACGGTCGCGGCAACGCGCAGCCCGTGAACCGGGGACCTCCAAAGGAGTGATGCCATGCAGGACGATCAGGACTTGCGCGAGGACCAGGACGACCGGCGGAATGCGATGACGACCGGGGTCATCGTTTCAGTGCTGGCCATCTTCGGGGTGGTCGCACTGACCATGTGGTACGGCGGCTGGTTCGGCGGAGCGGAGAGCGGAGGCTCAGCGTCGGCGCCCACTGCCAGTCAGACTGCACCGGCACCGTCCGGCTCCGTTGGCCAGGCGCCGCAGAATCCGGGACCGCCCCAGACCAATCGCTGAGCCCGGCGCAGGGATCAGGCGTGCGGCCTCCGATGGAGGGGCCACCCATCTGTTTTACTTGATCCGTGTTCGCTCTGCGTCCTCGCGGCTCGCGCGAGCGATGATTGGCGTTTCCAGCGGTTGTCGACGCGGTGCCCGCCATGCGACAGTGGCGCAGGTCAGCGCTATCCATGAGGGCAGTCGTGAGCGAGCGGAAGTCCGGTTCGGCTTTTCAGGCCATTCGGGCGATCGACTACACCGTCATCTTCGTGCGCGATATGGCGGCGATGCGCCGCTTCTATGAAGACATCCTCCGCTTTCCGCTGTTGCGGGAGCTTTCGCCCGGGTGGATCGAGTACCGGATCGGCGAGAACACCCTGGCGCTGGCGAGGCCAAGCCTGACGGCTGCAGATGCGCCGACGCCCGCCGGCAGCGCCGCGCTTCAGCTTGCCTTCAAGGTTTCCGCAGCGGAGGTCGATCAGTGCGCCGACGAGCTCGCGCAGCAGGGCGCGAGTGTGCTCTCGCCGCCCACCGACCGGCCTTTCGGACACCGCACGCTGTTCTTCCGTGATCCGGATGGAAATCTGCTGGAGGTGTTCGCCGAGATCTAGTGTCGTGGATCAGAAATTCGCACCATCGTCGCCGCGAGTCCATCGTGCGAATTTCTGATCCATAAACG